>CAVYYD010000006.1:0-325049 GCA_963772645.1 uncultured Actinomycetota bacterium | reverse complement strand
ATCTCGACGATGCTCTGTTGCTCGCCCAAGGGGGGTACGGGAACCGTCATCTGACGGATGGTCCCGATATTTAGGCTGGCTCGAGTAGAGCCCGAAGTCTCGAACCCAATACCTGCGGTGCGCCACATCAGGTGCAGACGGAGGAAGCGAGGATCCATTCGTTGGTCGGGCTCGATGACCGCGAGCGTTCGTGAGATGTTAGCTCCGGCCATCCGAGCCGGAACGACGGCCGCACGGCCGACCGTCCCCTGGATCGAGAGCAGCACTTCGCCGCCGCGCAGCCGACTTCTGGAGTACTCGGCATCCAGCGACTCGCTGATGTAGTGGAAGCCCTCGGTGGCGACGACGTCGCCAGCGAGATCGACGATACGGACCAGGGGCCTTCCTGAAGGATCGTGCGGGCCGGGCTTCAACACCCCGTAGCAGATGGGTCGGGTCCGGGCGGTTAGGTCGTCAAGGGTGACGGATTGCCATCTCTTCACGCTGTGAGCTCCGTGTTAAGCGAGCCGAGCAGGGCAGCTGCGCGGTCGGGCCCGAGGTCGCGAATGGCCCCGTCGATGCCGCCCTTTTCGGTGAAGGGGGCTTGATCGAGGTCGGCGGGATGGATACCTGCCGAGGCTGCGATGACATCGACCATGCGGTCCAGCCACCACCTCTCAAGTGCCGAGAACGTCGTCCCGGTCTGCTCTTGCTGCGCCAGCCACCCGGCGTACCGTTCGTGCACGCGGTCGGCGTAGGGCACCAGCTCGTGTCGACCCCGACGGTATATCGGAGCAGCGACACCAGGTCGGTCAGGGTGTGCCGGTCGCTGTGCCGGACCTTCCCGACGTCCACGGCCTCGTACGCGCTCCACAGCAGGTCGGGGGTCCAGTTGTGCGGTGGCCTGCTGATCCGGTCGGCGAGCTGCTTGATGTCGGCGAAGGCGATGCGCCGCTCCTTGGCCTCCTGAAGGAGCTGGATGGCGGTGATCTCGTCGCGGTGCTCGACCAGATAGGCCTCCCAGGACTCGACGACGGAGCGGGCCCGGTCGGGGTCGACGACGCCGTAGGCGTCGATCAGGGTGTCCCGGTTGACGTCATCGATGACCCGGTCGTGCGCGGCCCGCAGTTCCACGATCCGCTGCCGCAGGGCTGGGTTGGCGGCGATCGGCTCCACAGCCCGGTCGAGGAGGTCCTGGACGGCCTTCTCCCGGTCTGCGGCGTCACCGACGACCTTGGCCTGGGTGTCGGGGTCAACGGCGTCCACGAGGGCCCGGACGATGTCCCGGACTGGGCCAC
The DNA here is from genome assembly GCA_963772645.1 of uncultured Actinomycetota bacterium. Taxonomy (GTDB): domain Bacteria; phylum Actinomycetota; class Actinomycetes; order Actinomycetales; family Dermatophilaceae; genus DASSQJ01. The sequence continues at coordinate 323,772 of CAVYYD010000006.1, read as the reverse complement.
CGGCGACGACGTCGAGCTCTTCCCTCTCGGCGGGGGTGAGGTCGAGCTCGAGCTTGGCTAGCCGGGAGGCCAAGCGTCGCGGTCTCGTCCTCGGTGAGCTCGAGGGCGGCGGCCTTGTCGAGGAGCCGCTTGAGGGAGACGCTCTTGACCCGGTTCAGCGGTGGGTCGACGAAGTCGTGCTCGGTGACCCCGACGGCGTCCACGATGACGAACCGGGTCTTGGTCGGGGCGTCGGGGGTGACGGCCTGGAAGTCGGCGGGGGCGATGGTTCGGGCACCGCGGCCCTTCATCTGCTCGAAGTACTGCGCTGAGCGGACGTCGCGCATGAAGAACACGCACTCCAGCGGTTTGACGTCGGTGCCGGTGGCGATCATGTCGACGGTGACCGCGATGCGCAGGGTGGGGCTGGTGCGGAAGGCCTGGAGCTGGCCCTTGGCGTCGTTGGCGGCGTAGGTGATCTTCGCGGCGAAGTCGTTGCCCTTGCCGAAGACCTCGCGCACGGTGCCGACGATCTCCTCGGCGTGGGCGTCGTCCTTGGCGAAGATCAGCGTCTTGGGCACGGTGGTCCGCCCGGGGAAGATCTCGGTGGGAAGCCGGTCACGGAAGGTCTCCAGGACGAGGCGGATCTGGTTCTTCGCGGTGACGGCGCGGTCGAGCTGCTTGTGGGTGTACTCGAAGTCCTCCTCGAGGGCCTCGAGCCGCTGCACCCGGGTCCGGCGGTCCACCTTGGGGACGACGGTCTTGGCCTCGATGCTGACCGCCCTGCTCGGAGATCTCGGTGCGGATCCGGTAGATGTCGAAGTCGACGTTGACCCGGTCGGCGACGGACTGCGGGTAGGTGTACTCCGAGACCAGGTTCTGCCGGAAGAACGCGAAGGTCTGCTTGCCGGGAGTCGCCGTCAAGCCCACCACGTGAGCGTCGAAGTACTCCAGAACGCCCCGCCACACCCCGTAGATGGACCGGTGGGCCTCGTCGACGATGACCAGGTCGAACGACTCCGGCGGTAGCTCCTGGGCGTAGGAGACGGTCACCGGGGCGTCGGGGACGAAGTCGTCCAGGCCCGGGTCGTCGACATCGGCGACCTGCTCGCCCTGCAGCACCTTGTAGACCCGCTGGATCGTCGAGATGACCACGCTGCTCGAGCCGAGCATCCCGGCCGAGGTCAGCTTGTTCACCGGGTACAGCTCGGTGAACCGACGCCCGTCCCCGGGGGTCCGGTAGTTCTGGAACTCCGCCAAGGTCTGGTCGGCCAGGTTGTTGCGGTCGACCAGGAACAGCACCCGCTGGAACCCGCCGTAGGTCAGCAGCCGGTACGCCGTCGTGACCGCCGTGTAGGTCTTCCCCGCACCGGTGGCCATCTGCACCAGCGACCGGTCGTGACGCTGCTCGGCGAGGGACTGCTCGATGCCCTCGATCGCGGTGATCTGGGCGGGGCGCAGAGCAGCGGTCTCCAGGTCGGGAAGGGCTCGGACCTTGGCCCGCCAGGTCGGGCGCTCAGGGTCGGTCTCAGCGTCGCGGATGACCTTGGCCAAGGTCTCCGGGCGCGGGATGCAGAACAACCGACGAGCACGGGCATCCGGGTCGAAGCCGTTGGTGAAGTGCGTCTCGGACCCGTTGGCCTCGACCACGAACGGCAGCCGCCCTGCGATGGTCACGGCCCGCTTCGGCGATCGCGTCCGGAAGCCCATCGGCGTACATCGCCGACTGCCACTCCACCCCGCTCAGCGTGGTCCCCTGCGGCTTGGCCTCGATCACCCCGACGGCCCGGCGGTCGACGTAGAGCAGGTAGTCCGCCCTCACCGTGACCGGGCTTCATGACGACCTCGCGGACCGCGACACCCGGTCCGGCGAAGAGGTTGAGTCCTTCCGGTCCTGAACCAGCCAGCCCGCATCGGCCAGTTGCCGGTCGATCAGCACCCGGGCCCGCTGCTCGGCGGGCGGCCGGTCTGCCGTCTCCTCAGCCCCCATGGGCCAGAACCATACTCAGATGAGTTGCAACCTGAGTCGGCGGTTGGCAGCCACCGGGCAACGCCGGTTATGCCTCGCACTTCATATCGTCGATGGCCTTGGTCAGGTTGCTGACCACCATCGACAGTGAGTGGTACCTCGGGTTCTCCTTTGTCCTGGGATCGCAGTGGAGGGTGCGGATGGTGCGTACTCGCTCCCGCATCTGTTAGAGCTCGGCGATGGTGGTGTCGTATTCGCTGGCCATACGTCGAGAACTACTCCGGCGACTTGGTCCTGTCCAGCGGCGCAGGGGCCCGGCGGGGCGACTCTGGGGACCCGCCAGATGGGCGCTGCCTAGATCGTCAGTTCTCGCCGCCCAGCTGGCGATCAGAACTCTCAAGGTTCGGTTGTCACCTGACGGTGGTGTTGCCTAGTTGTCACATCAGCAGGAGCTCTGTGAGGTTAGGCCGATCTCACGCAGAACGGAGGCGGCCCTCCACGACCCACAGAGGAGGCGACGATGACCACGATCACGCGCGAGGGCGTTCAGTGGGAACTGCGCGAACATGGGGCAGGTTCACTACGCCGCTCATCGGAAGAACGGGCACCTCCTGCTGCACGCCAACGAGGAGTGCTCCCATGTGAAGGTCAACGCCGTCTCTCTCGACCCTAGGATCGTCGACACCCTGTGGGGGAAGGAGCGCCTCCGGACCCAAACATGGAGCGGACGAAAACGCCGTCATGTGGTGCGAGAACTGTGCGTGCCGCCGAGTTCCATGAGCTGGGCAGGTCCGCCACGATCTGGTCCGGGTAGGCTCCGCGTTCGGAGGCGATCGTCGTAGCCGACAGGGACAGCCCGGATCAGCACCGCGGCTGGACGTCCGTGGGCCCTCCGAAGACGGAAGGTGAATCGCCCCGGGTTCCGTGGAGGCTCGGTTACTTGGAACCTGCCCCTGCTGGGACGGGTGTTTCAGGGTAGTGCTCGGGGGTGATGCTGGCCCGGTGGTTGGTCTCGAACTCGGCTGGCGGGACGAGGCCGATCTCGCCGTGAAGGCGTCGGTGGTTGAACCAGTCGACATACTCGGCGACGGCGATCTCGACGTCGCGCACTGACTTCCAGCCACCCTTGGGGCGCATGGCCGGGTTGCGGATGCACTCGGACTTGAACAGCGAGTTGAGCGCCTCGGCCATGGCGTTGTCGTACGAATCGCCCTTGCTGCCAACGGATGCGACCGCCTCTGCTTCGGCGAGCCGCTCGGTGTAGCGAATCGCTCGATATTGAACTCCGCGGTCGCTGTGATGGACCAGACCGGTGACGTCCTGCCCGGACCGCTGCCGCGCCCACAGGCCCATGTCGAGGGCGTCCAGGGCCAGGTCGGTGCGCAACGAGGTGGACACCTGCCAGCCCACGATCATCCGGCTGAAGACGTCCAGGACGAACGCGACGTAGGTCCAGCCGGCGTGCGTGCGCACGTAGGTCAGGTCGGCCACCCACAGCTGGTTCGGGCCGGTCGCGACGAACTCGCGCTTGACCAGATCCTCGGGACGCTCACTCTCAGCGCCGTCACCGATGGTGGTCTTGCGGGTCTTCTCCCGCGGAATGCCGCGCAGGCCCTGGGCGCGCATCAGCCGTTCCACGGTGCAGCGGGCGACCTTCACGTCCTGGCGGTTGAGCTCGGCGTGGACCTTCCTGGCGCCGTAGACCCCAAGGTTCGCCTGGTGGGCGGTCCTGATGTCGACGACCAGTCCGGCGTCGCGGATGGCTCGCGCCGACGGCGGGCGGGTCTTGGACGCGTAGTAGCCGCTCGGGGCGATCTTGACGCCGGCCTTGTTCAGCACGGCGCAGATCGGCTCGACCCCGACCTCGCGCTCATCGACCACGTCGTGGCGATGGGCGTCGATGTAGGCAACTACTTGGTGGTGGGGCGGTCGAGCTCCGCCGCGAAGAAAGCCGAAGCCGTCCTCAAGATGTGGTTGGCACGACGCAGCTCGCGGTTCTCCCGCTCCAGCTGCGCCAGCCGCTCCGCGTCGCTGGTCGTGGTGCCCGCCCGGGTGCCGCCGTCGACCTCGGCCTGCCGGACCCAGCTGCGCAAGGTCTCGGGGTGCATGCCGAGCTGGCCGGCCACTCGAGCGATCGCACCCGACCTGGTCGCCGGGTCCTGCCTCAGCTCAACGGCCATCCGGGTCGCGCGCTCACGCAGCTCGTCGCCGTACTTCTTCGGTGCTGCCATGACTCTCATCCTCCATGGATTGAGAGCCTCCACCAGACCCGGGGCGATTCACACTGTTGATGACCAACACGTACCTGGTCGTGGGCATGTACTTGGTCAGAGACCCAAATGCGGATCCCACAGCTAGGAATCTCGAAGAGGTGGTTGCAGCGATAAACTCCAAGGCCCTCGGTGTCATCATTGCCGTCCTCATCGGCATTGTCCTCGCAACGCTGTTCACACAGTCGCTGGAGTACGCGGCCATCCGCTTCCTTGAGGGCTACTGGGGAGGATCCGTCTTCGTTGCTGGGGCTACAGCTGCGGGGGTTTGGCTCCAGCGGCGAAGGCAGTACTTCATCGCCAGACGTGTCGAGAAGCTGGACCGACGAGCGTTCCGACTGGCCGTGGACGACATCCGGCTCCAACTCCAAGCCTTGGGCGAGTCCAGCGATTTCGTCGACCTCGCGATCGCAGCAGGTCTTGAGGAGAACGTCCCGGACATGTTCGCCCCCTCGCTGTCCGACGAGGACCGAGAACGCGCGAATGACTTCTTTTACAACAAGGAGACTTGGCGACCGGTGGCGCCCCCCGACTTACGTCACCGGGCGCTGTCTCTGGACGTCAAGGCTGAGGCGTTTCCTGAGGAGGACTCGCGGCTTCTGCCAACCCGGCTGGGGTGCGCGCTGCGCGCTCACGAGGACGCGCTGACCGGTGACATCCTCGGAAGCAAGATGCGCTCATATCTCTACCGCCACCTCGACAGCATCGGCCCCGAACTCATGTCGGAGCACAACCAGTTGCGAAACCGTCTCGACATGTGCTCGGTCATGACCGTGCTGTGCGTCTTGCTGGCCGGCCTTGACGCTGCGTTGTTGCCGGCCCTGCTGCCGGAGCCGTACGTGCTTTGGACCTGCAGCGGGCTGTTAGCTCTCGCGTACCTGAGCTACCGAGGAGCGGTGGCCGTCGCTCTGGACTACGGCCCGGTTCTCATCGCAATCAACAAGAACCTCGAGGGTGCTGCGGTCAACTGACTCGCTTCATCAACTTCTTGTGGTGGATGGGTCGGGTTTTCGACCTTACGGTGACGGTGCAGTTCTTGTCGCCGGCGCACCTATAGGTGTGCTCGACTCCTGCGCCCTCCCTCCCGTCGCCGGGAACGGCCTTTCCAACCATGCCTAGAGTGTGATCCCGAAGGTCCCGATGGTCAACGCCCTGATCTGCGCAGAGGGGCAAGAGACCCCACCGGTCTGGGCGGGCGCGGCGTCCAGCGCCTCCGCCTTCGCGGTGCTGGTGAGGGCGAGAATGTGTATGCGCTGCGGGCCGCTCCTGTGGCTTGGAGGCCACCATCACTCGACTCGGCTCTCACGGGTCCGGGGGAGCTCATATGCAGCGCGATGGCCGTCGGCAGCCCCAGACTCTTCCTCGCGTGCGAGGCGAGGGCGTTCCGTGCGGCCGTAAGCTCCTGCACGCAAGTACCCACGTCCTCCTCTGCCTTTCGCCCCAGCGACCGACGAGACTGCAGCATTCGGCGTGGTTGCGCGCTCTTTGACGATGCTGTGACTGCACCGATCACACGCCCTGCCGCCGCAACCACGTCATCCGCGAGTCGTGCTGTCTCCTCGTTGTGGCCCACCCATAGGCGAGCATTGGCTCGCATCATGTGCTCCATTTCGGTATTCAGCGGCTCAAAGAGTCTTGCCCAGTCCATGGGCACCTTGGCTCGAAGGATGTGATCCGCCAACCCACCGATCGAGGCGTGCGCGTTTGAGTGACCACGCACCTGCGTGACGCGCGAATGAAGCTGCACGGACCTGGTCAACAGCTCGACCACCGCCCCCCGCAGCTCGGCTTCTCGACTGGTCGTCGCCTCACGCCGAGCGCGACGCAGCTCGATCCAAACGGCGGCGAGGAGAGCAAGCAGCGCCGCAGTCACCGTTCCTGAGAATCCCCAAACTGCAGTCGTCATGCGTCATGAGGTTACGAAGGACTACCGACATCACTTCGATCGCGTCGATGCTGACCCACTCCGCCGCGTAGCGCGCGGTGGATCAGGCGCTCTGCAGGGGGTGGATCTGCTCAAGGGTGGCGCCGAGGTGGTCCTTCTCGATCTCGAGGTCGTAGCGGGTCTGCAGGTTGAGCCAGAACCGGTCGGTGGTGCCGAAGTAGCGGGCCAGGCGCAGCGCGGTGTCGGCGCTGATCCGGCGCTTGCCGTGGACGATCTCGTTGATGCGACGCGGCGGGACCCCGATCGACACGGCGAGATGGTGCTGCGTGACGTCCAGCGGGGTCAGGAAGTCCTCGAGGAGGACCTCCCCGGGGTGGATGGGTGTGATGGTCGCCATCGGTGTTCCTCCTTCGGGCTAGTGGTAGTCGACGATCTCGACGTTCTCGGGGCCGGCGGGTGTCCAGGTGAAGCAGATCCGCCACTGCTGGTTGATCCGGATGCTGTGCTGTCCGGCGCGGTCACCGCGCAGGGCTTCGAGCCGGTTGCCGGGTGGGACTCGTAGGTCCTCGAGGGTCTCGGCAGCGTCCAGGATGGTGAGCTTTCGTAGGGCGGTCCGTTCGATCCGTGGGTCGAGCTTCTTGGTGCGTTCTCGTGACCAGAGCCGTTCGGTCATGGCGTTGCCGAACGACCTGATCACCCTCCGAGCATAACGCGTCGCGTTATGCCATGTCGATCGGATGCCATCAGAGGGCAGGCTCTCCGACGTAGCCCTATCCGCCGCCAGTGCTGCACACCAGGACCAAGTCGGGACTCGGCTCGACCCGACCAGTTGGTCATAGAGCTGCGTTGCCGAGGTGGGCGCCGGCCTCGAGCGGGAGTGGACAGATGCTTGCAGGTTGCTAGCATCGATGTCATGACCACGCTCTACATCCGGGACGTCTCCGCCGAGGTGGCCCGCACGCTCAAGGAACGTGCCGCCGCTGAGGGCAAGTCGCTGTCTGCGTACGTCGCGGGCGAGCTGACCAAACTCGCCTCCCGTCCGACGAATGACGAGATCGCCGACCGGCTGCGTCAGCGAGACCGCACTGGAGGGCCGACCGCGCGGGACGTTGTCGAGGCCCTTGTGGCCGACCGCCGGTGATCGTCGTCGACGCCTCGGCCATGGTCGAGGCGCTGGTCGGCGCGGACGCGGACCCCCAGCTCTTGGATCTCCTCGGCGGCGAGCTCGCGGCGCCCCACCTGCTCGATGTCGAGGTCCTCTCGGTCCTGCGGGGGCTCGAGCGCAGCGGCAAGCTGTCACGCGAAGTCGCGGACCTGGCCCGCGGCGACTACTTCTCCTTCGTGATCGCCCGGCACGAGACGCCACCGCTCTCAGAACGGATCTGGGCCCTCCGCCACCAGTTCACGAGCTATGACGCGACCTACCTTGCCCTCGCCGAGGCGCTCGACGTCACCTTGGTCACCTGTGACGCCAAGCTCGCCACCCCCGGCCACCATGCCACCGTGTTCGTCAGCGCGCTCTCCCCCTGAGGCGACGAATCCTCACAGCGCTAGCGATCGCAGGTCGGCCGATATCGGCTTCACCTTGAACGGAGGGGTGGCTGCGGGCCACATTGGGTGGAGCGAGCAGGTGCACACCAATGCGATGGCATCGCCTGGGGGTCGGCTCCCCACCTTGGCCAGTGGCCCGTCAACGAGCGCCGTACACAACTCCTCCCGCGCCGGCTGCTTCGTCTCCTGAGCGACCCCCAGGGGCTTCGAGACGTATCGGCGACCTGGCCGTCCCGGACCGGGTGTGCCGGGTGACGGGGTCGCACTGTTCACCCGGCGCACCCTCCGGAAGGGGTGGGCTGCGAGTGGCCCCGCATTCCGCCTGCGCGTCGGCGCGCTCCGGCTTCAGCGGCTTCGGGGAGGACGCGCCGCTGGAGCTGGATGATGCGCTCGACCTGACCGGTCTCCTGGCTCGGCTGCGCGACGGCACCGCCGAGGCGCTCTCCGAGACCCTCGCCGCGGTGCACTACTGCGCCCGTCCGGTTCGGCTCGCCGGCTCCTCGACGACGATCGACGTCGGGACCGGGGAGGTGCTGTCGACGTTCCACTCGGCGGACGCGCCGCTGGGTGTGCTGTACCGGCCGTGCGGGAACCGCCGAGCGCAGGTCTGCCCGGCCTGTTCACGCACCTACGCCCGGGACACGTTCGCGCTGATCCGCGCCGGCGTCGCGGGCGGCAAGACCATCCCCGAGCAGGTCGCCCGTAACCCGCTGCTGTTCGTGACGTTCACCGCGCCGTCGTTCGGGCCGGTGCACGGCCACCGCGGCGGGCGGCCGTGTCGACCCCGTCGCCGAGATGACCGCAGCCGCTGCGCCCACGGCCGGCCGCGGTGGTGCGGGACGGTCCACGAGTCCGGCGACCCACGCTGCGGGGCGCCCTTGTGCCCGCAGTGCCACGACGCGGCCTCCGCGGTGATCTGGCAGTGGCACGCCCCGGAGCTGTGGCGGCGCACCACCATCGCGCTGCGCCGCGCGGTCGCCGCGCACCTGCGCGTGCCGGAGCCCCGGCTGGGGGAGCACGCGTCGATCCAGTACGCCAAGGTCGCCGAGTACCAGGACAGGGGGCTGGTCCACTTCCACGCGCTGATCCGCCTCGACGGGCCCGCCGCGGCCGGGATCGGCGCCCCGGCGCCAGGGGTCCTCGACGGCCCGGCCCTCGCCCGGCTGGTCCGCCAGGTCGCCCCGAGCGTCACTGTCCACGCCGAGCCCGTCGACGCCGACGACACCCCGCGCGTCCTGAGGTGGGGGGCCCAGCTCGACGTGCGCGTGGTCACCGCGGGCATTCGCGGCGACGACCCGGAGGGGGCGCTCACACCCGGTCAGGTCGCCGGCTACCTCGCCAAGTACGCCACCAAGGACGTCTCCGGGCTGCACGGCGAAGGCCAGCACCGCCCGCACATCGCCGCCTTCCGCGCCGTCTGCGCGGACCTGGCGGACCGCGCCGCCCGGTACCACCCGCTCGAGCACGACTACCAGCGGATGCGCCGCTGGGTGCACATGCTCGGCTTCCGCGGCCACTTCGGGACCAAGTCACGCCGCTACTCCGTCACCCTCGGAGCACTCCGACGAGCCCGCACCCGATGGCAGGCCCTGGCCGCCGAGTCCCACCGCACCGGAGAACCCATCGACACCCGCGACCTCGAGCGACGACTCCTGACCGACGACGAGGACGCGACGACGCTCGTCGTCGGCACCTGGGCCTACCTGAGCTCGGGATGGCGTGACCCCGCCGAGCAAGCCCTCGCCCTCGCAGCCGCCGCCCGGGCCCGTGAGTACGACCAGTGGAGAGCGGCCTGGGGACGACGTCGGGGGACGGCATCAGTGACGGCACGATGAACAAGGGGTGATGGCGGTGGAGGACACAACGGACATGGAACGGCTCCTGTCGGTGCACGAGGTGGCTGAAGTTCTGGGGACCGCGGACGGCTTCGTGCGGCGACTGGTCGCGGCACGGCGGATCCGGTTCGTCAGGGTCGGGAAGCATCTGCGGTTCCCGACCTCCGCGGTGACGGAGTACATCGGCGTGGCCACCGTGGAGCCGATGCCGCATCGCGGTCGGAGCGCGTGATGGGCAAACGGGTTCGCGGGTCGATCCGCCGGTTGCCCTCCGGGCGATGGCAGGTGCGGTACACCGGCTTGGACGGGATCCGCCGTACGTTGGAGCAGACGCACCGGACGAAGGCCGAGGCCGAGGCGGCGTACTCCGTGGTCGCGGCGGACATGGCGACCGGCCGATGGGTGGACCCGTCGCTGGCCGGAGTGACCTTGGCGAAGTACGCGACGCAATGGGTCGCCGAGCGGGCGACGATCACCGGCCGCACTCGTGAGCTCTACGCGACCCTCCTGCGGTTGCACCTCGTGCCCTACCTGGGTCAGGTGCAGCTGCGGCACCTCACTCCCGCGATGGTGCGGCGGTGGCGCCAGGGGCGGCAGGATGCGGGTATCGGGCCGTCGACCATCGCGAAGGCGTACCGGCTGCTTCGCTCGATCCTGGCGACCGCTGTCGACGACGAGGTGATCCTCCGGAACCCGTGCCGCATCAAGGGCGCGGGGACCGAGGTCAGCTCCGAGCGGCCGATCCTCACCCCGGCCGAGGTGGCTCGGCTCGCCGAGGTGATCGAGCCTCGGTACCGGCTGGTGGTGCTCCTCGCGGTGTACGCCTCGCTCCGGTGGGGTGAACTGATGGGGTTGCGGCGCAGCGACATCGACCTGGAGGCGATGACGTTGACGGTGTACCGGTCGGTCTCGGAGGTGGGTGGCCGGCTGGTGGTCAAGGCGCCGAAGTCACGGGCGGGTCTGCGCACCATCGCCCTGCCCAGCGGCCTGCGAGAGGACATCCAGCAGCACCTCGACGTCTACGCCGAGGAGGGGCCCGAGGGCCGGCTGTTCGTCGGCAAACGAGGCGACACCCTGCACCGGTCGAACTGGGCTCCGGTGTGGGCTGCCGCCCGCTCTGCGGCCGGGCTGCACCCAGGAGTTCATCTCCATGACCTGCGGCACACGGGCAACCACTTCGCGGCCGCATCGGGCGCCAGCACCCGCGAGCTCATGCACCGGATGGGGCACGCGAGCATGCGCGCGGCGTTGATCTACCAGCACGCCACGGCAGAGCGGGACGCACGCATCGCAGACGCTCTCAACCGGGTCTACGGCGGGGACGTCGTGCGGTGATTGGGCACGCATTGGGCACGAGAGATGCTGGGGCTCCGACGGGGAGCGCGGCGAGTGTCGGCCATGAGTGGCCTGACCTGCGGTGATGCGGTGGAGCCGGTGACGGGAATCGAACCCGCGTGTCCAGCTTGGGAAGCTGGCGCTCTACCATTGAGCTACACCGGCGCGCCGGTGAGAGACCTGTGTGAGGCCTCCCCCGGCGCCGGGAAGTCTAGCCCACGGCGCGAGCCCGGCCCGAACCCACCTCCCCGACCCTGCAGCACCCCGCGGGTAGCCTGACGGCGTGCTCCTCTCCGACCGCGACATCCGCGCCGAGGTCGACGCCGGACGGGTCCGGCTCGACCCGTGGGACCCGGCGATGATCCAGCCGAGCAGCGTCGACGTCCGCCTCGACAAGTTCTTCAGGCTCTTCGACAACCACAAGTACCCGGTCATCGACCCCGCCCAGGACCAGGCCGACCTCACCCGCCTGGTCGAGGTCGACCCGGCCGAGGGGTTCGTCCTCCACCCCGGCGAGTTCGTCCTGGGCTCGACGCTGGAGACGGTCAGCCTTCCCGACGACCTCGCGGCCCGGGTCGAGGGCAAGTCGAGCCTCGGCCGGCTGGGGCTGCTCACCCACGCCACCGCCGGCTTCGTCGACCCCGGGTTCACCGGCCACGTCACCCTCGAGCTGAGCAACGTCGCGACGCTTCCGATCATGCTGTGGCCCGGTATGAAGATCGGCCAGCTGGCGTTCTTCCGGCTCAGCTCCTCCGCCGAGAACCCCTACGGCTCCGAGCGCTACGGCTCGCACTACCAGGGTCAGCGCGGCCCCACGGCGAGCCGCAGCTTCCAGAACTTCCACCGCGCGGACGTCTGAGCCGCCGTGGAGCGGACCGGCCGGCAGCAGCCCTCCCCGCCCACCGAGCCCACGGCCGTCGAGATCCACCTGACCGCCCCCGACGCCCTCGGCGCCGAACGCCTCGCCCGGATGCTCGTCGAGGACCGGCTCGCCGCCTGCGTCCAGGTCGTGCCCGGGGTCCGCTCGTTCTACCGGTGGCAGGGCGAGGTCACGGCCGACGACGAGCACCTGCTCCTCGTGAAGACCACCGCACCGCTCTTCGCCGCCGTCCGCGACCGGGTCCTCGCCGAACACCCCTACGACACGCCCGAGGTGCTGGCGGTCCCCGCGGTGGAGGTCGACAACCGGTACTTCTCTTGGCTGAGGGAGTCCGTCCACGCCCCGGACCGCGACGGACCCGACGACGACGAGGACGCACCGTGACCAGCCCGCGACACCTGGCATCGGCCGCACCGGTCCTCACCCGTGCCGACGTGGTGCGCGGGTCACCCGAGGAGGTCCTCCTGCACACGGACGACGGGGACGGGGCCGAGCTGCGCGGCAGCGTGCCGGCTGACCCCGAGGCCGTCGTCGTCATCCTCCACGGCGGCACCGAGCGCAGCCGGGTCCCGGTCGCGTGGTGGCGGATGACCGTGCTGCGGATGGTTCCCTTCGCCACCGCGATCGAGCGCCGTGCGGGGGACCGGGTCGCGGTGTTGCGGCTGAAGAACCGGGTCCAGGGGTGGAACGAGCCGGTCAAGGATGCCGTGGTCGACGCACGCTGGGCCCTGGACCGGGTCCGCCGCGCGCTGCCCGGGGTCCCTATCGCCCTCGTCGGTCACTCGATGGGCGGCCGGGTCGCCCTCCACCTCGCCGCGGACCCGGACGTCGCGGCTGTCGTCGCCCTCGCCCCGTGGGTGGAGAACGACGTGCGGCAGCCGCGGCCGGGGACCCCGGTCCTCCTCATGCACGGCACCCGGGACCGCACCACCGACCCCCGTCGCACCCAGGTCATCGCCCGGTGGTTCGCCGAGGCAGGGGTCCCCGTGCGGCACATCAGGGTTGAGGGGGAGACCCACGCGATGATGCGCCACTCGCGGGAGTGGCACGAGATGGTCGCGCACTTCCTCGTCGGCTCCCTCCTGGGCCGACGCCGAGCCAGCTGACCACTCCACCGGCGGCGAGCAGACCGGCGCACCAGAGCATCGCGGCCCGGTAGCCGGAGGTCATCGCCGTGGGGTCGAGGTAGTCGTCGCCGGTGAGCCCGACGAGCGGCGGGAGCACCGCCACGGCGAGCAGCGAGCCCGCGCGCGCCACCGCGTTGTTGACCCCGCTCGCCACCCCGGCGTAGCGGTCCGGGGCGGCCGCGAGCACGGCCGCGGTGAGGGGTGAGACGAGCAGTGCGAGGCCGAAGGCGAAGACGACCATCCCGGGCAGCACGTCCCACCACGTCGGGGCCCGGCCGACGCGCAGCAGCAGGAGGGTGCCCGCCGCGCAGGCGAGCGGGCCGAACGTCATCGGCAACCGGGGCCCGATCCGGTCGGCGAGCGCGGCGGCCCGCGAGGACAGGGCCATGAGGGCGAGCGTGATCGGCAGCCCGGCCAGTCCGGCAGCCAGCGCGCTCCATCCCGCCGCCTGGAGCTCGAGGACGACGAACAGGGTCACCGCGCCGAGCGCGCCGTAGACCAGGAGCGTCATCGCGTTGGCGGCCGAGAAGATGCGGGACGCGAACAAGGGGAGGGGGACCAGCGGCGCCCGGACCGCCCGTTCGACGAGGACGAACCCCAGCCCGGCGCCCACCGACACTCCGGCGAGGCCGGCGACGACCCAGGCCGGCTCGGTGGCGGACGCGGTCAGGGCGTACGTCGTCGCCCCGAGCGCGACCACGGCCAGGGCCGCGCCGCCGACGTCGAACCGCCGGCCCGCCGCACCGGGATCGTGGCTCTCCGGCGCCGCGAGCAGGGTGAGCGCGACGACGGCCACGCACAGCGGGACGTTGATGCCGAACACCCACCGCCACGTCGTGTGGTCGACGACCCAGCCGCCGACGATCGGCCCGATTGCGGCCGCGACGCCGGCCAGCCCGGCCCAGGTACCGATCGCCGGCGCCCGGTCCTCCCGACGGAACGATGACTGGATGATGGCCAGGGCCCCCGGGGTGAGCAGGGCGGCCCCCACCCCCTGCAGCGCCCGGAGCCCGATGAGCTGGCCCGGCGTCTGCGCGAGCGCGCACAGGGCCGAGGCGACGGCGAACCACACGACGCCGATGACGTAGGTGCGGCGCCGGCCGAACCGGTCGCCGAGCGACCCGGCGACGAGGACGAGCGAGGCCAGGGCCAGGAGGTAGGCGTTGACCACCCACTGGAGCTGGGGGAGGGTGGCGCCGAGGTCCCGGCCGACCGTGCGCAGCGCGACGTTGACGACGCTGCCGTCGAGGATGGCGACGCCGCTTCCGATGGTCAGGCCGGCCAGCGCGAGCCGGCCCCGGGTGGACCGGCGCTCGAGGAGGACCGGCGCCTCGGCGACAGCCGGGACCTCCTCGGGGTGCGGTGCCTCCCCGGTTGCCACGGGGCAACGGTAGGGCCCGCCCGGGGCGCTCAGCCGGTGGCGGTGCGTCGCATGCTCGTCAGGGCGTCGCGGTAGTCGATCCAGCCGACGGGCTCGCCGTTCTCGTCGAGGACCGGCATCCCGCCGACCCCGCTGCGGTTCAGGGCATCGATCACCTTGTCCAGGGTGTCGTCGACCCGGACCCGCTCCGGCAGCTCGAAGACGATCTCCGCGGGGACCACGTCGTGGCGCCCGTCGGCGAGGGCCTCGGACACCGCTCGGGCGGTGACGATCCCGTGGTAGCGGCCGTCGGCGCCGGCCAGGGGCAGCACGCCGTAGCTGACGCCGGAGAGACGGGCGGCGACGTCGCGCAGCGGGGTGCCACCCTGGACCGGGACCGGCAGTGGGCGCATGACGTCACGGACCGGCGTGCGCGAGGCGGTCGAGGTGGGGGCGGGCTTGTCGAGGTCGATGCCGCGCCGGCGCAGCTTGAGGGTGTAGATCGAGTCGTGCGAGAGCCGGTGGCTGACGAGGGTGGCGATGACGATGGCCGTCATCAGCGGCAGGATGATCGAGTACTCGCTCGTGAGCTCGAACATGATGATGACCGCGGTAATGGGGGCCCGGGCCGCACCGGCGAACACCGCACCCATCCCGATGAGGCCGTAGGCGCCGACCGGCCCGGCGATCCCCGGCAGCGTGCTGTGCGCCACCGCACCGAAGGCTGCGCCGAGCATCGCGCCGATGAACAGGCTCGGGGCGAAGACGCCACCGGAGCCGCCGATGCCGATGGTCAGCGACGTCGCGACCATCTTCCCGACGAGGAGCACGAGGAGGAACCCGATGGCGTACGAGCCGCCGATCGCGTCGCCGAGCACGGGGTAGCCGACGCCGTACATCTGCGGCAGGACGAGGAGCAGCAGCCCGAGGAGGATGCCGCCGACGGCGGGCCGCAGCCACTCCGGGCCACGCCACACGGCGTCGCAGCCGTCCTCGATGGCGTAGAGCACCTTGGTGAAGCCCACCCCCACGGCACCCGCGACGACCCCGAGGGCCGCGAAGAGCAGGTACTCCTGCGCGTGGTCGACCGTGAAGGCCGGCAGCGAGAGGAACACCTGGTCCCCGAGGATCGACCGGCCGATGGCCGAGGCGGTGACCGAGGAGATGACGACGAGCCCGAAGGACTGCGCCGTGAAGTCGGCGAGGATCAGCTCCATCGCGAAGAAGACACCGGCGAGCGGAGCGTTGAAGGTGGCCGCGATGCCGCCCGCCGCTCCGCAGGCGACGAGGACCCGCATCCGCGGCTCGGCGACCCGGGTGACCCGGCCGAGGGTCGAGCCGAGGGCCGAGCCGATCTGCACGATCGGGCCCTCGCGGCCGACCGAGCCGCCGCCGCCGATGCACAGTGCGGAGGCCAGCGCCTTGACCCCGGCGACCTGGGGCTTGATGCGTCCGCCCTTGCGGGCCACGGCGTACATGACCTCGGGGACGCCGTGGCCGCGCGCCTCGCGGGCGAAGAGGTGCACGAGTGGCCCGTAGAGCAGCCCGGCGAGAACCGGGGTGAGGATGACGAACCAGCGGCCGAGTCCGGGCAGGTGGGGGTTCGCGGCGCCGGGTACCGCGGCGTAGTCGGCGTAGCCGGTGAACGCCTGGGTGAAGGTCGCGATGAGCCAGCGGAAGACGACGGCCGCCCCCGCCGCCCCCGCGCCGACGAGGAGGGCGAGGACGAGCAGCCCCCCGCGCGACCCCCGCAGCCAGTCGCCGGCGTGGCGGGCCGGGAGGCGCCACGGCGCCGGCCCGGTGGGGGAGGGGGCAGGTGCAGCGGCGGTCGGCATGAGTTGCAGTATGCAATAGTTGCACCCGTGAACGGAAATCGAGCTGACGAGGCGGACGCCCTCGTCACCGCCCTGCTCACCGCGTCCCGGGCCCTGGTCGGGGTCTCGGCGCGCTCCCTGGCCGACGTCGAGGAGACGGTCACCCTCACCCAGTTCCGGGCGCTCGTCGTCCTCCGCAGCCGGGGCCGGACCCGCCTGGGCGCGTTGGCGGAGCGGCTGGAGGTCAACGCCTCCAGCGCCCTGCGGCTCGTCGACCGGCTGGTCGCCGCGGGGATGGTGAGCCGGGAGGAGGTCGAGAACGACCGTCGTGCGGTCGACCTCGAGCTGACCTCGCGCGGTCGCCGCCTCGTCGACGCCGTGACGGCCCGGCGTCGCGCCGCCATCGCCGAGATCGTCGAGGCGATCCCGGCAGGCCGGCGCCGGGGCCTGGTCGCCGCGCTCACCGCCTTCTCCGAGGCGGCCGACGAGCCGGCGCCCGGTGAGGGCGGCCTGACCGACTGGTGACGGGCGCTCGCCAAGGCCCACTGCCCGCACGGAGCCCGTTAGGGTCGTTGGATGATCCGGTTCGAGGCCGTCACCAAGGAGTACCCCGACGGCACCGTGGCCGTCGACGACCTCTCCCTCACCGCGCCCACGGGGAAGATCACCGTCCTCGTCGGGCCCTCGGGGTGCGGCAAGACGACGAGCCTGCGGATGGTCAACCGGATGATCGAGCCGACCCGGGGGTCGATCTCGCTCGACGGCCGGGACACGATGCGGATGGACGAGGCCGAGCTGCGGCGCGGAATGGGCTACGTCATCCAGCACGCCGGCCTCTTCCCGCACCGGACCGTCCTGGACAACATCGGCACCGTGCCCCGGCTCCTCGGCTGGGACCGGCGCCGGACCCGTGAGCGCTCCCGCGAGCTGCTCGAGCGGGTCGGGCTCGAGGCCCACCTCGGTGACCGTTACCCCTCCCAGCTCTCCGGCGGGCAGCAGCAGCGCGTGGGCGTGGCCCGAGCGCTGGCCGCCGACCCGCCGGTGATGCTCATGGACGAGCCCTTCTCGGCGGTGGACCCGATCGTCCGCGAGCAGCTGCAGGACGAGTTCCTCCGGCTCCAGGACGAGCTCGGCAAGACGATCGTCTTCGTCACCCACGACATCGACGAGGCGATCAAGCTCGGCGACCAGGTGGCGGTTCTGCGGGTCGGTGGCCGGCTGGCCCAGGTGGCCGAGCCGGCCTACCTCCTGGCCCACCCGGCCGACGACTTCGTCGCCGACTTCGTCGGCCGTGACCGTGGCTACCGGGCGCTGCAGTTCCAGGAGACGCCCCGGCTGCCGCTGCGCTCGGAGCGCACCGTCGTCCTCGGCGAGCCGCCCTCGGCGGGTCCCGCGTGGCTGCTCGTCGTCGACGAGGACCGCCGCCCGCTGGGGTGGGTGGAGCCGGCCCGGATCGGCTCCCGCCCCGTCGAGGACGCCGACCTCCACCGCGGTGGCACCGTGGCCCGCTCCAGTGGGTCGCTGCGCGGGGCGCTCGACGCGGCCCTGTCCTCGCCGTCTCGCCGCGGGGTCGTCGTCGACGACAGCGGTGCCCTCGTCGGCACCGTCCTCGCGCACGAGGTCCTCCGCGCCATCGAGGACACCGAGCGGCCCGAGCGCGACGAGGACGACCCGGTTCGCGGTGGAGCGGTCAGCCTCGTGGAGGACGGGGCCTGAGCATGGACTGGCTCTCCTCGAACTGGGGCACCGTGCTCCATCTCGCGCTCGCGCACCTCTACCTCGCCGGGGTCCCGCTCGTCGTCGGGCTCCTCGTGTCGGTGCCGCTGGGCTGGGCCGCGAAACGGTGGGCGCCGGCGTACCCCGCGATCATCACGACGACCGGGCTGCTCTACACGATCCCCTCGCTCGCCCTCTTCGTCATCATGCCGCTGCTCCTGGGGACCAAGATCCTCGACCCGATCAACGTCGTCGTCGCGATGACGATCTACACCGTCGCCCTGCTCGTGCGCACGGTCGCCGACGGGCTCAAGGCGGTCCCCGACCACGTCGAGCAGGCGGCCACGGCGATGGGCTACTCCGGGCTGCGGAGGCTGTTCGGGGTCGAGCTGCCGCTCGCCGTGCCGGTCATCGCCTCGGGCCTGAGGGTGGCCGCCGTGAGCAACGTGTCGATCGTCTCGGTCGGCTCCCTCGTGGGGGCCGCACAGCTCGGCGACCTCCTCATCGACGGCTACAACCGGGTCATCGCCGGCGAGCTGCTCACCGGCATCCTCGCCTGCGTCGTCCTCGCCCTCGGGCTCGACGCGGTGATCGTCGCCGGCTCGAAGATGCTGACGCCCTGGCTGCGGCTCTCGGGAGGGCACGCATGATCGCCTCGCTGCTCTCGTGGTTCACCGACCCGGCCAGCTGGGCGGGCGACGACGGCATCCCGCACCGGCTCCTCCAGCACCTCCTCTACACCTTCGTCACGGTCGGGATCGCGGCCGCGATCGCCGTGCCCATCGGGGTCTGGGTGGGGCACACCGGCCGGGCCCGCTGGCTCGTCACGGTCGCCAACTCGCTGCGGGCGGTCCCCACGCTCGGGCTGCTCTTCGCGGCCTCGCTCTGGCTGGGCCCGCGCCTGTCGGGCAACCTCGCCTTCCTCGGCCCGACCATCGGGGTGCTCGTCCTGCTCGCCATCCCGCCGCTGCTCGCCGGCACCTACGCCGGGCTCGAGGCGGTCGACCCCGCGGCCCGGGACGCCGCCCGCGGAGTGGGGATGCGGGGCCGCCAGGTGCTCTGGCAGGTGGAGGTCCCCAACGCCCTGCCGCTGGTCCTCTCCGGGGTGCGCTCGGCCGTGCTGCAGGTGGTCGCCACCGCGACCATCGCGGCCTACCTCGGCATCGGCGGGCTGGGCCGGTACATCATCGACGGCATCGCCCTGTCGGACTACCCGCGGACCGGTGGCGGCGCGCTGCTCGTCGCCGTACTCGCGGTCGTGCTCGAAGGACTGCTCGCCCTCGTGCAGCGCCGGGTGGTCTCCCCCGGCCTGACCGGGCGCTCGCTCGGTAGGTCACGAAACGATGACGAACACGTCCCCCGGGAAGATTCCGACGACGCCGCGGTTGACCTCCGCACGCCCGCATGACCCGTCCACCACTCACCTCCCCGGGCCCCGGCCCACCCACGAAGGGACCCCTCATGAAGCGCACCACGTCCGCCGTCGCGCTCGTCGCGGCCTCGCTCCTCGGGCTCACCGCCTGCGGCGGGGGCAGCGACCCGCTCTCCTCCGGCACCTCGTCCGCGTCGTCCACCGCCAGTGGTGGTTCCGGCGCGCCGATCGTGGTGGGCGGTGCCAACTTCTCCGAGTCCACGCTGCTCGCCGAGATCTACGCGGGCGCACTCCAGGCCAAGGGCATCAACGCCTCGACGAAGCTGAACATCGGCTCCCGCGAGGTCTACCTGCGAGCCCTGCAGGACGACTCGGTCCAGGTCTTCCCCGAGTACACCGGAGCCCTCGCCCTCTACTACGACAAGAGCTACACGGGCACCAACGCCGACGAGGTCTACCAGCACGTCCAGGAGGTCATCCCCAAGGACCTCACGGTGCTGGACAAGTCCGCGGCCGAGGACAACGACTCGATCAACGTCACCAAGGAGACGGCCGACAAGTACTCGCTGACCTCGATCGGCGACCTCAAGCCGGTGGCCGGCGACATGACCCTCGCGGCGCCCCCGGAGTTCAAGGAGCGTCCGCAGGGCGTCCCCGGTCTGGAGAAGACCTACGGCGTCACGTTCGGCAGCTTCCGGCCGCTGACCGGCCAGGCGATCGTCCAGGCCCTGAAGAACGGCCAGGCCCAGGCGGCGAACATCTTCTCCACCGACCCGGCCATCGCCGAGAACGGCTTCGTCACCCTCGAGGACACCGAGAAGCTGTTCGGCTCCCAGAACATCGTCCCGCTCGTCCGGGCTGACCGAGCCGACGAGGTCAAGGACGCGCTCAACGCGGTCTCGGCCAAGCTGACGACCAAGGCGATCGCGGACATGCTCAAGCAGACCGACATCGACAAGAAGGACCCGAAGGTCGTGGCGCAGCAGTTCCTCTCCGACAACGGACTCGGCTGACACCTCGCCACGGGTGGTCGCCGGCGACCACCCGGGCCGATGACGAGGGCCGCACCCCGCACGGGTGCGGCCCTCGTGTCGTGTGGTGGGTCCGGCGGTCGTCAGTCCCAGGGGTCGGGCTCGTCCAGGAGGGCCGCGTCGCCGGCGACGGTCGAGTCGCCTGCGGGTTCCTCGGGCTCCGGGGCCGCGGGCGCCGAGTCGGAGGGCTCGTCCCACGGGTCCGGCTGGTCCCAGGGGTCGGCGTCGCCGCCTCCGCCCGCAGCCGGCTCGGTCTCTGCCTCGGGAGCGTCGGTCGTGCCGGCCGGCTCGGTTGCCGGGGTCGCGGCGGGCTCGTCCCACGGGTCGACGTCGTCGGTGGAGGCTGCCGCGGCCGTTCTCGCCTTCTGCGCGTCGGGTTCCCCCTCGGACCGCCCGGCCGCCGGGTCCTGCGTGGCCGGCGGCTCGTCCCACGGGTCCGGCGCGGCGTCGGCCGCCTCGGGGGTGGCGGTGCTCGGGGCGGGGGCGGAGTCGACGGCGGGCTCGTCCCACGGGTCCGGCGCGGCGTCGGCGGCCTGGGCGGGTGCCGCATCGGCCTGCGGCTCGGTCGCCTCCTCGTCGGTGCGCATCTCGTCGTCGGCGACAGCCGCCTCCCCGGCGGCGACGGCGGCTGCCGGCACGACACCGGCATCCGCACCGGCAACCGCACCGGACCCGGCGCTGGGCCCCTCCTGCCCACGTCGCACCGCCGCGAGCAGCATCTGGGCGACGTCGACGACCTCGACGTCCTCGCCGACACCCTCGGACTGCTTGGACGTCAGTCCGTCCGAGATCATGACGCGGCAGAACGGGCACCCGATGGCGATCCGCTCCGCCCCGGTGGCCAGGGCCTCGTCGGTGCGGTTGGTGTTGATCCGGGTGCCGAGCTTCTCCTCCATCCACATCCGGGCCCCGCCGGCGCCGCAGCAGAACGAGTTCTCGCCCGACCGCGGCATCTCGCGCAGCTCGACCCCCGGCAGCGCCCCGATCAGCTCGCGCGGTGGCGCGTAGACGTGGTTGTGGCGGCCGAGGTAGCACGGGTCGTGGTAGGTGACCGACGGAGCCGTCGACGCGGCGTTCTTCGCCGTCGACATCCCCGGTGCCTCGTCGGGGCGGGCGACCGGCACGAGCTTCCGCTCCCGGACCAGCCGGTTGAGCAGCTGGGTGTGGTGGACGACCTCGTAGCTCCCGCCGAGCTGGGGGTACTCGTTCTTGATCGTGTTGAAGCAGTGCGCGCAGGTGACGACGACCTTGGTCACGCCGAACTCCCCGAAGGTGTCGACGTTCTGCTGGGCGAGCGTCTGGAACAGCAGCTCGTTGCCGGCCCGCCGCGCGGAGTCGCCGGTGCACGTCTCTCCGTCGCCGAGCACCGCGAACGACACCCCCGCAGTGTCGAGCAGCTCGGCGACGGCACGGGTCGTCTTCTTCGCGCGGTCCTCGTAGGCCCCGGCGCAGCCGACCCAGAAGAGCCACTCGACGTCCGAGGCCTTCTCGACGTCCTGACCGAGCACCTTGACCGGGAAGGGCAGGTCCTTGGCCCAGTCGAGCCGGGCCCGGGCGCCCATCCCCCACGGGTTGCCCTTGCCCTCGAGGTTCTTGAACAGGCCGCCCAGCTCGCTCGGGAAGGCCGACTCGATGAGCGTGGAGTACCGGCGCATGTCGATGATGTGGTCGACGTGCTCGATGTCGACCGGGCACTGCTCGACGCAGGCACCGCAGGTCGTGCACGACCACAGGACGTCCTCGTCGATGACGGCGTCCGGGCCGTGCGGGGTGTAGGCGGTCAGCGGCGCGGCGGGGTCGTAGCCCGTGCGCCCGACCAGAGCCGTCTGCGACCAGTCGACGAGGGCCGGGCCGGAGGGCTCCACCCCGTCGGTCGGCACCGTCGCCGATGCCGTGGCGAGCGTGGCCATCGCGCGCTCGTGGTCGCCGTGCGCGTCGGCGAGCGCGGTGAGGTAGGGGGCCTTGGCGTCGGCGTGGTCCCGAAGGGTCATCATGAGCAGCTTGGGCGACAGGGGCTTGTCGGTGTTCCACGCCGGGCACTGGCTCTGGCAGCGGCCGCACTCGGTGCACGTGGAGAAGTCGAGCAGGCCCTTCCACGTGAAGTCCTCGACCCTCCCGACGCCGAGGACGTCCCCCTCCTCCATCTCCTCCATGGCCGCGAGGTCGAAGGGGCGCCCGCCGACGGTCATCGGACGCGCCGCACCGAGGGCGGTCCGGCCGGACGGTTCGCGCTTGAACCAGATGTTGGGGAAGGCGAGGAAGCGGTGCCAGGCCACGCCCATCGTCGGCTGGAGCGCGATGGTGATCATCCACGCGAAGGAGACCAGGATCTTGACCGTCGCGACGACGTAGACCCACCCGGCGACCGCCGCCAGGGACACGCCGTCCCACCACCCGGCCATCCAGCCGGTGAGCGGGAAGTGCAGCGCCAGCGAGGTGCCCGGCTCGAGCCGGGTGACCATCTCCGCCTCGAGCCCGCGTAGCAGGAGGATGCAGATCGTGACGACGAGGATGGTCAGCTCGACGTAGTACGCCTGCCAGAACGTCGAGCCGAAGAATCGGGAACGTCGCCCGTGCCCGCCGGGCGCCCGCCGCGGGTGCTGCAGCTGGCGGATCGCCATGAGCACGAGGATGCCGGCGAGCCCGGCCCAGGCGAACACCTCGATGACCCACTCGAACGGCGGGAAGTGCCCGATCAGGGGCAGGCGGTAGTCCGGCTGGACGAGCTGGAAGAAGGCGTTGACCAGGGTGGTGAAGAGGATGATGAAGGCCAGCGCGGTGAACCAGTGCGCCGCCGCGACGACCTTGAGCCGGCTCATCCGGGTGTGGCCGAGGAACTCCTTGGCGAGGGTCCAGGTCCGGGCACCGGGGCTCCCGGTGCGGGTGCCGTCGGGCTGCCCGAGCCGGTAGAGCCGGACGAAGCGGGCCACCTGGCGGGCGAGCAGGGCCCAGCCGACCGTCGGGATCGTGACGCAGAGGACGATCGCGACCACCTGCAGCGGGGTGAGCCCGCCGAAGCGGTCGTCCGGCACGGGCAGGACGGCCCCGGCGAGCATCGGCACGAGCGCGGGCGCGGCGGCGGCAGGCATGCGGTGCAGCCTACCTGCGGGTAAGCGAGCGCTCACCGCTCTGTGATGCCCGTCAAGATCGCCCTCGGGTGCCGAGCCGGTCGCTCCGGCCGCCGCCCGGGCACCCGACCCCCGAAGCGGACCGATAACGGGCTGTTGGAATAGGCATAACGCGCCGGGGGTTGGCCCCGAGTGCACGACCGATGCTGCGCGCCGCCGCCCACCCGGGCCGTCGGCGCCGCTGCCCCGACCACCGAAAGGCGAGCGCGATGCCCATCCTCGACGACGTGACCCAGGCCGTCGGCAACACCCCCCTCGTGAGGCTCAACCGGATCATCGACGGGGACGCCATCGTCGCGGCCAAGCTCGAGTTCTACAACCCCGCCAGCTCGGTCAAGGACCGCATCGGCGTCGCCATCGTCGACGCGGCCGAGGCCTCCGGCGAGCTCAAGCCCGGTGGCACGATCGTCGAGGCGACGTCGGGCAACACCGGCATCGCCCTGGCCATGGTCGGTGCCGCCCGCGGCTACGGCGTGGTCCTCGCGATGCCCGAGACGATGTCCAAGGAGCGCCGGGCCCTGCTGCGCGCCTACGGCGCCGAGCTCGTCCTGACCCCGGGGTCGGAGGGGATGAAGGGGGCCGTCACCCGGGCCGAGGAGATCGTCGCCGAGCGCGACGGAGCCGTCCTCGCCCGTCAGTTCGCCAACGCCGCGAACCCCGAGATCCACCGCCGCACCACGGCCGAGGAGATCTGGAAGGACACCGACGGCCAGGTCGACGTCGTCGTCGCCGGCATCGGCACCGGGGGCACGATCACCGGCGTCGGCGAGGTGCTGAAGTCGCGCAAGCCCGCCGTGCGGATCGTCGCCGTCGAGCCCGCGGAGTCCCCGATCCTCAACGGCGGCCAGCCCGGGCCGCACAAGATCCAGGGCATCGGTGCCAACTTCGTCCCCGAGGTCCTCAACACCGAGGTCTACGACGAGGTCATCGACGTCAACGCCCAGACCTCCGTCGAGTGGGCGCGCAAGGCCGCCACCGAGGAGGGCCTGCTCGTCGGCCTCTCCTCCGGTGCCGCCCTCGCCGCGGCGGCGCAGGTCGCCGCCCGCCCGGAGATGGCCGGCAAGACCATCGTCGTCATCATCCCGAGCTTCGGCGAGCGCTACCTCTCGACGATCCTCTTCGAAGGGCTCGTCGACTGACCATGGGCTCGTTCGTGCAGAGGGCGCGCGCGGTGGTCCGGGAGGACATCGACGCCGCGATGCGCCGCGACCCGGCGGCGCAGACCCGCGCCGACGTCGCGTTCAACAGCCCGGGGTTGCACGCGATCTGGTCCTACCGGTTCGCACACCGGCTGTGGGAGAAGGGGCCCGGATGGCGACCGGCGGCCCGCCTCGTCTCGACCGCCACCCGCGCGGTCACCGGGGTGGAGATCCACCCCGGTGCCCGGATCGGACGGCGGTTCTTCATCGACCACGGGATGGGGGTCGTCATCGGCGCCACCGCCGTGGTCGGCGACGACGTCATGCTCTACCACGGGGTCACCCTCGGCGGCCGCACCCTCCAGCGCGGCGTCAAGCGGCACCCGACGGTCGGCGACCGGGTGACCATCGGCACCGGGGCGCGGGTGCTCGGCGACATCGAGGTGGGCGACGACGTCCAGATCGGGGCGAACTCGGTGGTCGTCAAGGACGTGCCCTCCGGGGCGGTGGCGACCGGGATCCCGGCACAGGTGCGCTTCCCGCACCACCCCGGCGAGGACCCCTACGACGCCCTCTTCGCCGAGCCCGCCCTCTTCATCTGACGCCGTCGCGCGGCGCCGCCCCGGCGCTCCAGTCCGAGCCGTACAGGCAGAACACCCCGGCCGCCGGCTCGGCGTCGACGACGGCGGCCCACGCCTGAGCCGAGTCGGTGCCCTCGGCGAGCGCCCGGTGGTAGAAGACCATCGCGTCGTGGGCCACCTCGTCGGCCACCGGCGCCACGGCGGCCAGCACGCGACGTCGCACCCAGGGAGAGCAGCGCGATCGCCAGCCCGAGGGGCTCGTCGCCCGGCCGGGTCGAGAACTGCCCGACGTCGCACGCCGAGAGCACGACGTGCTCGGCCCGAACCGGCCGGGGCAGCTCGTGGGCGAACACCGGGCCGTCGGCCATCCGCACCGAGGAGAAGAGCGGGCTCTGGCCCTGGTGGGTGCCGTGCGCGGCGAGGTGGACGACACGGGCGTCGGCGCAGGGCCTCGGCGACGGCCTCGCTGGGTGAGGTCGTGAGCCGGTCGGGGACCGGGGCGCCCCACGCCTCGAGGACGGCGCGGATCTCCGGTGCGGTGCGCGCCAGGCCCGGCCCGTGGAGCGCAGCGACCGGCTGCGGGCCGGGCTGTGCGGGGGCGTCCGCCGGGCCGCGCACCCACCGGGTCAGGGACGGTGACACGGTGACCGGCCGGCCGCGCAGGCTCGGCATCAGGCTCCACGGCATCCCGGCCAGGACTGCCGGACGGGACGAGGACCACCCGGCCGGCGGCCGCACCCGACGGGTTGAGGGCTCGCGTCGACCGCGGCGAGCGAGGACACCGTGGCCCGCTCGAGCACCGCGGCCATCGGCGAGCCGGGAGCCAGGCCGGCGCGGGCCCGCAGGTCGCGGCGCAGTCGGGTGAGCAGCCCCACCGCGTCCGCGACGGCGCCGAGCCGGGCCACCTGCGTGCCTGTCGCGTCGGCCACCACCTGGAAGAGGTCGCCGCCGGACTCGAAGAACTCGACCACCGTGCTGCCGGAGGCCGCGGCGGCCGCGTGCGCCTCCTCGGCGGAGAGCGGCTGGATCCGGCCGGCTGCCGTGCCGGCGGCGGCCAGGCTCCACTCGCGGTGGGCGACCTCGCCCTCGAGGTCCTCGACGCGGGCGGCGAGGTCGGGGTCCTGGTCGCCGTCGGTGAGCAGGCGGCGCAGCCTGCGCAGCTCGCGGGTGGCCTGGGCGAGCTCGGGGTCCGCGGGCGCGGTGGCGGGAGTGATGCGATGCGAGATGGCGCGCCAGCGCTCGATCGTGGTGAGGATGCCGTCGGCGTCGCCGGCGGCCAGGGCGCGTTCGGTGTCGAGGTCCGCCACCCGTAGCCCGTGCAGGGCCATCCCGGCGCGTACGTCGAGGCTTGCCGACTGGAACTGGTGCGCGGCGAGGATGCGGTTGCCGGCCTCGAGGCGCTCGGCGGCCTCACCGCCACGGCCCCGGGCCAGGTCGAGGCGGGCACGGACGAGCACCTCGTGCAGGGCGCCGGCGAGCGAGCGGTCCGTGCCGGTGTCGAGGTCGGCGAGGCGTCGCTCCGCGCCCTCGACGTCGCCGAGGAGCAGGCGGGCCTCGGCCTCGAGCCGGGCTGCCGCCCGGTCCGAGGACCGGGGTGGGGCGCCGTGCGCCGGCGCGGCGGGAGAGCCCTGCGACGACGCTCGGCAGGTCGCGTCCCTCGGCGACGTCGACCGTGGCCCGGATCAGCGTCGCCTCGGTGACCAGGTCGGCCGCCTGGCGGGTGCGGTACGCGGCGATGGCCTCCCGGACGTGCCGCCTCGCCCCGGCGAGGTCGGTGACGAGCAGGTCGCAGCGGGCGAGGCGGACGCTGATCTCGCCCTCCTCGAGGCGGTGGCCCGACGAGCGGGCCGTGGTCAGGGCGTCCTCGAGGGCGGAGCGGGCGTCGTCGACGAGCCCGGCGGCGAGGAGCACCTCGGCGTGGTCCAGCCGGGCACGGTCGCGGGCGACGGTCGTCTCCATGGCGTCCGCCTGCCGCATCAGGGAGAGCGCACCGCGGCAGGTCCCCGTCGTCGAAGGCGAGGCAGGCGAGGTTGTGGCGGGCCTTGAACTCGAGGTCGACGAGGCGCTCGGCGGCGGCGATCTCCGCGGCGGCCCGCAGCGCCGTCGCGGCCCCGGCGGACTCCCCGAGCGCCGCGCGGGTCTGGCCGAGGTTGATGTGCAGGGCCGCCCGCTGGGCGGGCTCGAGCGCGTGCTCGGCCTCACCGACCCGTTCCAGCGCGCGGGCCGAGGCCCCGAGTCGCCGACCCGTACCGAGGACCAGCCCCTCCTGGATGTGGGTCAGGGCCATGCAGCAGGCGTCACCGAGCTCGGTCGCGCTCTGCCTCGCCTCCACGCAGCAGCGCGAGCGCCGCGCGAGCGCCCGCGCAGCTCGAGCTCACCCCACGCCTGGGTGATGAGGACCCGCGTCCGGAGCCGCGGGCCTCGCCGCCGGGGTCGCGCGTCGAGCAGCACGCCTGGCGCGCTCCAGGGTGTCGGCGGCGGAGGCGTGGTCACCCACCTGGTTGGCGGCCCGCGCCGCGTCGAGCAGCTCCCGCGCCAGCTCCAGCGGATCCTGCGCGATGGCTGCTCCTAGATCTCGATGGCCGGCGTGATGATCGGGGCGGAGTCGTCACCGGTGCGGCGCCGCAGGACGAAGTTCACCAGACCACGCTCGATCCCGGCAAAGGTGAACCGGCCGTCCTCGTCGGTCGTCGTCGTCCTGGTGCGGCTGCGTTCGCGCAGCTCGACCTCGAGGTCGCCCTCGCTCGCCCAGCCGGCGATGTCGGCGCGGGCCGCCCCGGTGTGCTCGATGCTCACCATGACGCTCAGCCCGTCGCTGGCGAAGGTGACGGTGTCGGCGCGGTCGTAGTCGGTGCCGCGGACCGGGGTGAGGGCCGACTCCGAGACGATCTCGGCGACCTGGGCCTCGAGCGCGGCCACGCTCATCGCGAACTTGATCCGGTCCGAGGAGGTCGGCGGGCATCGGGTCGAGGGTCTCGTGCGCCTCGCGCACGGCCTCGATGATCGTGACGTCGACGCTGTCGATCGGCTCCGTGGACAGGCGCATCTCGTGCTCGGGCGTGGGTGTCATGTCGTCTCCCAGCGGGGGTCGGAGGTGAGGGAGGCCCGCAGCTTGGCGAGGCAGCGTCCCCGGGTGGGGCCGATCGAGCCGACCGGCATGCCGAGGGCCTCCGCGACGCCCGCGTAGTCGGGCCGGTCGGCGAAGGCGACCAGGCGCAGCAGGGTGCGGCAGCGTTCCGGCAGGCGGGTGAAGTGGTCCCAGACGAGCCGGTGGTCGGCCTCGGCGAGCACCGTGGTCTCCGGTGAGGGCGCGCGCTCGTCGGGCTCGTCGGCCGCGAGGTCCTCCCCGCTGGCGGGCTCCTCGCGGCGGCTGCGCGCGCTGAGGTGCCAGGCGTCCCGCTTGGTCGTCGTGATCAGCCACTTGAGGACCGACTGGGGGTCGGCGATGGACGTGGCGTGCTCGACGAGCTTGAGCCAGGTGTTCTGGACGGTGTCCTCGGCCGCCTGGTGCCCCAGCCCCTGCTGGCGGGCCACGGCCCAGAGCAGCGGGGTCACCTCGTCGACGAGGGTCGGCATCCCGGCGCCGTCGCCGTCGCGGAAGGCACGGAAGGCGGCCGCCGCGCGGGTGGCGAGGCTGTCGGCGCCGGCATCGGTGTGCATCACGAGCTCCGCTGGAGCAGGGTCTGCACGGCGTCGGCGACGGTGGACCCGGCGCACAGCGCCGTCGCGACGTGGCCCACGCACACCGGGCAGGAGAAGGACGTGCCGCTCCAGATGCCGAAGCCGGTCCGGTAGCCGTCCGGGTCGGGACCGCCACGTTCCGGCTGTCCCGGGCCGGCGGTGACCTCGATGCTGCTGCGCTGCGAGGCGTCGAAGGTCACCGGGATCGTGCTGACGACCGCGACGCCCTCCTCGTAGGTCGTCACCCACTCGCCGGTGTTCGAGAAGATCGCCACCGTCGCACCTCCGGGGTTGAGCGCCCCGACGCTGGTGACCGGCACCGCCGGGATGGGACCGTCGGCGGCCATCGCGGCGGGGTAGAAGCGCTCTGTCGTGGCACCGTTGCCGGCAGCGGCCATGACGGCGACGCCGGAGTCGGCGAGCTCGCGGAGCACGGTGAGCATCGACGACTGGTCGGTGACGGCGCCGGGTGTCTCGGGGTAGTAGCCGAACGAGAGGTTCAGGACCTCCACCGGGTCGCCCTCGACCAGGCCCTCCCGGGCCCCCCACTGGTAGAGCGCGAGCGCGTTCAGGGCGTCGAGGACGTCCTTCTCGTCGGCTGCGCCGTCGCCGTACATCACCGGCACGATGACCAGCCGGGCGTCGGGGCAGTGCTGGCGGACGAGGCCTGCCACGAAGGTGCCGTGCCCCGCGAGCGGGTCGAGGCAGCGGTTGACGTCGTCGACGGTGGCGCCGCTGCCCTCGGGGTCGTCCGACGGGGCGAAGCGCAGCCCGATGGGGACGCCGTCGACCCTCGGGTCGCGGTCGACCAGCGGGGAGCCGTCGAACCACGGGTGCGAGCCCAGGCCGGTGTCGAGGATGGCCACCACCGGGTTGCGACCGCCGGTGGGCCGGGGCGCGGGCAGGTGCAGGCAGACCGGCGAGCGACCGGTGGCGACCCCCGGCTCCCCGACCCCCGGGGAGGAGCCGACGCCCGCGTAGTAACCCACCCCGGCGTAGTAGCCGACGCCCGCGTAGTAGCCGACCCCGGCGTAGTAGCCGACGCCCGAGTAGGAGCCGGAGCTCATGAGGACGTGGTTGAGCCCCCACCCGCGAGTGGCCGCGCCGTCGATGGTGCGGGCCCTCTGGAGGACGTCCCAGGCGTCGAGCGGCGGCCCGACGCGGTCCTGGGTCGGGACCAGCTCGACGACCGAGTGGGTGACCGCGCCGAGCCGGTCCTCGAAGCCGAGGCGCCCGGCGAGGTCGGCGACCGGGCTCGGCAGCGGCTCGGCGCGGAAGCCCATCTGCTCGCCGATCCGGTCGAGGATCGCGATCGGCGCCTCCAGCTGGGCGGCGGTGAGGCCCGGGACGACGAGGCGGTGCGGCACGTAGGCCACCGACCGGGGGCGCGGCTGGTCCCCGACGAGGGTCGCCGTGTTCGGGTCCAGGACCTTGGCCCGGAACCGCCGCAACGCCGTCTCCGGGACGCCGAACACCGGCGGCAGCGGAGGTCGCCGGCCGTCGAATCCCCCGTCGACGCCCTCCCCCCCGGGAGCGCCACCGCCGGGACCCGGGTCCTTTCCGTCCATGAGCTGCTCCTGTGCGACTGAGCCGAGCGTGGTGTCCCCGCCCGGCCAGCGTAGTGATGATCGTCGTCACTGCACAGGAGATCCGGGGCGGCACGGTGATACCTCCGCGGCTCCGCGATGCCCCGGAGGATTAGTCCGCCGGGATGTATCAGCGGGGACGCCGGTCCCCTCCTCACCCACGTGGACCTCACCGGGAACCCCGGTTGCGGACGACCCGGTTCAGGGGCGGGTCGATCCGAGAAGCCGGGGCCCGGTGGGGTGGCCGTCGCACGGGTTCGTCCCGCGTGACGGAGCCGCTCCCGCGCACGGGAGGAGCCGGTCACGTCGGCCGGGCGTCAGCAGGGGGCGCCCGGGGTGTCGCAGGGGGCACCCTCGGCCGTCGTGACCGGCCCGGTGCGTGCGGGTCACGACGACGGCGCCCGACCTGAGGGGGCGGGCGCCGTCGTCGGGGCCAGGGTCAGTCGCCGCTGCCGGTGGGGCGGGTCGTCGCCGACCAGGCCTGCTCGTGCCCCTCGCTCCGCTCTGCGCCGCGGGACCCGTCGCCGTTGCCGGACACGGCCTCGGAGGCGATCGTCCGGCCCTGGCGGAGCTTCTCGCCCGTCGCCCGGGCCGCGTCGGCGACCAGGTCGGCGACCACCGGGGCCGCCTTGGTCCTGGCGACGTCCTTGGCGTTCTCCACCTGCTTCTGGACCGGCCCCGAGCTCCACACCTTCTCGGAGGTGCGCCGGATCTGCTCGTAGCGCTGGCGCCCGGCCTTCGCCCCGAGGACGTAGCCGGTGGCCAGCCCGGCGAAGAAGGACAGCTTGCCCATGGGGGGCTCCTTTCGTCGGTCTCCGACCCTACCCACAGCGGCCGCGGTCCGGTCCGGCCGCACCCGCCGACTTCCCGGCCGACCGGTACCACGCCCACCGGCCCCCCTACGCTGGTTCCGTGCCCGGGCACGTCCGGGCGAGGAGGGCTCGCATAGTGGCCTAGTGCGGCGGTCTTGAAAACCGCTAGGGGCGCAAGCCTCTCGTGGGTTCGAATCCCACGCCCTCCGCCCACCTGCCGTCATCGCCCGCCCGGGGCGCCGGGACTATCGTCTCCGCGTGAACGGCACGCGTGACGGAGCCTCGGCCGGGGTCCCCGACGAGTCCGCGGTACCCGACCTCGCCGGCTCGGCCGAGGGGGTGGTCGAGTCCCTGCGGGAGGGTGCCGCCACCGTCGTCGAGGAGGCCGCCGAGCGCGCGCAGGAGGTGCTGGCGTCCGCGACGGAGCGGGCGCACGCGGTCTCGGACGCCGCCGCACCCGTCATCGAGGCGACGACGCACGCTGCCGAGGTTGCCGAGACCCATGCCGCCGTCAGCGCAGGAGCGCGCCTCGGCTTCTTCCTCGACGGCCTCCTCCACGTCGCGATGGGGTGGGCCGGGCTGCAGATCGTCTGGCTCGGGCGCAGCACGAGCACCGCGGACGAGTCCGGGGCGCTCACCGGCATCTCGAGCACCCTCGGCGGTCGGGCGGTGCTCTGGGTGGGCTTCGTCGGCTTCATGGTCGTCACGGTGTGGAACCTCGCCCGGGCCCTCACCGGCCGGCACTGTGAGACGCGCCTGAAGCGCCTGGAGCACCTCGCCGACGGGGTCGCCTACGCGACCGTCGCGTGGAGCGCGGTGGCGTTCGCCGTCGGCACCGGTCAGACGAGCCGGCAGTCCACGATCCAGGTCACGAGCACCCTCCTCGCCCTGCCCGGCGGCACCGTCCTCGTCGTGCTCACCGGCGTCGCGGTGGCCGGCGTGGGGGCCTTCAGCATCTGGTCCGGCCTCTCCCGGGACTTCCTCCTCGACCTCGCCCGCCGTCCGGGGCGGGCCCTGACCTCCATCGGGATCTTCGGGTTCGTCGCCCGCGGCGTCGCCTTCGCGCTGGTCGGCGTCCTCTTCGTCCTCGCCGCGTGGGCCCACCGCTCCACCGAGTCGACCGGCATCGACGGGGCGCTGCGGTGGCTCCAGCACCAACCGGCGGGGCAGTACGCGCTGGCCGTCATCTCGCTCGGGCTCGTCTTCTTCGGCGGGTACCTGATGCTCCGCGCCCGGCACCTGCGGCGCTGACCGGCGCCGTGCTCACCCGGCCGGTGGGGGGATCTCCCCGGACCCCCGCGGGACCAGGGTGGTGCCGAGCACCACGTGCCGCGGCGGCGAGGTGTCGCCGTCGATCCGGTGGAAGAGGAGGGCCGCGGCCGTCTCGCCGATGCTCGCGACGTCCTGGCGGACGACGGTGAGCGGCGGGTCGAGCAGGTCGGCCATGGGCAGGTCGTCGAGGCCTACGACGGCCACCGAGCGGCGCAGGCCGCGCTCGGCGAGAGCCCGGAGGACGCCTGCCGCGAGGACGTCGCGACCGGCGAGGACGGCGGTTGGGGGGTCGGCCAGCCCCAGCAGCAGGTGCGCCGCCTCGGCGGCGTCCTGGGTGCCCGCGAGGTCGGTGACGACGAGCGCGGGGTCCAGTGGGAGGCCGCGTTCGGCGTGCGCGGCCTCGAAGCCGCTGATCCGCCCACGGACGGAGGGGATGGCGGGACGGTGGAAGAACCCGGCGACCCGGCGGTGACCCCGGGCGAGGAGGTGCTCGCCCGCCTGGCGCGCGCCCCGCTCGTCGTCGACGGTGACCGAGTCGGCGGCGACGCCCCGCGGCTCGCGGCCGACGAACACCGCCGGCGTGCCGGTGTGCAGCTCGCTCGCCAGGTAGTCCTGCCGGTCGGTGGCGGGCATGATGACGAGCCCGTCGACCCGTCGGGTCACGAGGTCGTGGACGAGCTCGCGCTCCCGGTCGGCCGCCTCGTCGAGGGAGGCCGCGAGCACCGCGGTGCCGCGGAGCCGGGCGGCGTCCTCGAGGGCCCGGAGCAGCCCGGTCGAGAAGCTGCTCGACAGGTCCTCCACCAGCGCGCCGACGAGCCCGGTGCGCCCCCCGGTGCGGCGCAGGCTGCTCGCCGCGAGGTTCGGCCGGAAGTCCAGGTGCCGGATCGCCAGGGTCACCCGTTCGTGCACCGCGGCGGAGACCCCCGGCTCGTCGTTGACCACCCGCGAGACGGTCTTGAGGCTGACCCCCGCGAGCGCCGCGACCTCCCGCATCGTCGCCCGCGGGCGTCCTCCGCCCGCTGCTGTCCGCTCCACGGGTGAGGTGTACCGAGTTGTTGACACCGGCGCAAGCGACCGGCTACCACTGAGACGTCGCAGGGTGGCCACCCCGCGACGGACCGACCCTGGAGGACGACCCGGTGCACTCTGCTCGGACCGGGTCGTCCCGGGCCTCCTCGCCCTCGACCCGGCCGCGGTCCGGTGGCCCGCCACGGGGACGCGGCGCCGTCATGGCGCTCGCTCTCCTGGTCATCGCCGGGGTCACCGCGTGCGGCAGTGGGCCGGCCGACGACGCGCCGTCGACCGACCGCCGGATCGGGGTCACCCTCGTCACGAAGGACTCGACCAACCCCTACTTCGTCGCGATGCAGAAGGGCGCCCGCACGGCAGCGGCCACGGCCGGGGTCCGGCTGACGGTCACCTCGGGCCGGGATGACGCCGCCGGACAGGTCGGCGCGGTGCAGGCGGCGATCGGGCGGGGTGACCGGGGGATCCTCATCACCCCGGCCTCCGACGAGGTCGACGGCGCGCTGACCACGGCCCGGCTCGCCGGTCTCTACGTCATCGCCCTCGACACCCCACCGGACCGCCGGGACGTCGTCGACATCACCTTCGCCTCCGACGACCATGAGGCGGGCCGGCTGCTCGGGGCCTGGGTCGCGGGCCAACTCGGCGGGCGTGCCGCCGACGTCGCCCTGCTCGACCTCGACGAGGACCGGGCCGTCCCGACCGACCGTGAGCGCGACCGGGGGTTCCTCGACGGGCTGGGGAACGGCCGCGGGGATGGCTACCGCATCGCCTGCCGACAGCCGAGCGGTGGGACCGAGGACGGTGGGCGGCGCGCGATGGAGACGTGCCTGGGGGCGAAGGCGCCGGTCGGCGTCGTCTACGCCGCAGACGTGCCGACGGCGCTCGGCGCGGCCGCGGCGCTGCGTGCGGCCGGGGTCACCGACGCCGTCGTCGTCACCGCCGACGGGGGCTGCGCCGGTGTCGCCGCGGTGCGCGACGGAACCCTCGGAGCCACCGTGCTCCAGGACCCGGTGCGGATGGCCGAGCTCGGGGTGGGGGCGATCGCCAAGATCGCGCGCGGCGGGGTCAAGCCCTCGACGACGCCGGGAAAGTCCTTCCACGACACCGGCGTCCGGCTCGTCACCAGCCGTCCGGTGCCCGGGGTGGCGAGCATCGACCCCGGCACCGCCCTCGGCTCCTGCTGGGGCGACGGGGGCCCCTCGTGACCCGGTCACTGGCCGTCGCCCGGGACGATGCTCGCTGGGGCAGCGCGGCGGGCCGCTCTCTGCTAGGTTCGCTGCGGTTGCAACACGCAGTACCTCGCAGGTCGAACACCAACGCGCCACAAGGGGGCTGGAGTCGCATCCACGGTCGGTGCGAGGTGTGCCGACCGCGATCCACAGAGAAAGAAAGTTCTCCCCATATGGCACAGGGCACCGTGAAGTGGTTCAACGCCGAGAAGGGCTTCGGTTTCATCGCCCAGGATGGCGGCGGCCCCGACGTGTTCGTTCACTACAGCGCCATCGACGTCCAGGGCTACCGTTCCCTGGACGAGGCGCAGCGGGTCGAGTTCGAGGTCACCCAGGGTCCCAAGGGCCCCCAGGCCGACCAGGTCCGCCCCATCTGAGGCAACCACCCGACTCATCGACGGCCTCCTCCCGGTCCACCGGGAGGGGGCCGTCCGCGTGGGTCAGGACCTGGCCAGGGTGGTGAGGAAGGCCTTGGCGATCGGCGCGGCGTCGGTGCCGCCGCTCGTCCCTCCCTCGACGAGCACGGCGAAGGCGACGTCGCCCTGGTAGCCGATGAACCAGACATAGGGGTCTGCGCTGGGTCCGTTCCGTGCTCGGCCGTCCCGGTCTTGCCGCGCACCGGCCCGCCCGGGGTGCCCCGCATCACCGTCGCGGTGCCCGAGGCCACGACCGAGGCCATCATCGAGCGGATCTGGCCGACCACCCGGCCGTCGAGCGCGGCCGGCTGCGGGTGGGGGGTGTCGGCGGTCTTGACCAGCACCGGGGGGATGTAGGTGCCGCGGCCGATGCTGCCGGCCATCACCGCGAGCGAGAGCGGCGAGACCTCGTCGCGGCCCTGGCCGATCGCGGCCGCGGCGGTGTCGGTGCCTCCGGTGTTCGTCGGGATGCTGCCCTGGAACGCGCCCTCGACGCCGACGGTGTGAGCCCAGTCGGCGCCGACCCCGAGCGCCCGCGCCGCGGCCTGGAGGTCCCCGGCGCCCAGCCGGGGGGTCAGGCTGACGAAGGCGGTGTTGCACGAGTGCGTGAAGTCGTCGGCGAAGGTCGGCTTGCCCGTGATCGACTCGCCGGCGTAGTTGCGGAAGTCGCGGCCGTCGATCGTCACCGTCGCGGGGCACGGGACGACCGTCGACGGTGTCGTGATGCCCCCGGTGAGGTAGGCGTAGCTCGTCGCCACCTTGAACGTCGACCCGGCGGGATAGCGGCCGGTGACGGCCCGGTCGAAGCCGGTGGTCGGCGAGTTCGCGACGGCGAGCACCTGCCCGCTCGGGACGTCGATCGCGACGAGCGCCGCCGGGCTGGTCGTCGTGGCGCCGGCGAGGGCCTTCTCGGCCGCCTCCTGCACCCTCGGCGCCAGCGTCGTCTCGACGTCCCTGCCGTCGGCCGGGGGGTGCTCGAACAGGGTCTGGCCCGCACTGGAGACCACCGAGATCCCCGTCGTGCCGGCGAGCGTCGCGTCGTACTGGCGCTGCAGCCCGCTGAGGCCCGCCCGGTCGCCAGCGGCGTACCGGCCGCCGCTGGCGTCGACGACCTCCTTGGTCACCTCGCCGTAGCTGCCGAGCAAGGGCTGGCCGAAGTTGCGGGTCCGGGCCAGGGGCTGGGTGGCCTCGGTGGTGATGACCCCGGCGATGCCGTCCAACCGGGACTTGCGGGCCGCGTAGTCGTCCTGGCGGTAGGTGATGACCGGGATCGGTGCCTGCGACGCCGCGGTGGTCCGCTGCTCGAGGGCCTTGGCCAGACCCCCGACCCCGGTGACCTGCTCGAGCTCGGCCGCCGACGCGGGGGTGGCCTTGACCGGGTCGAGTGCGATCACCTGGACGGTGCCCTGCGGCATCAGGGGCGCCCCGCTCCGGTCGAGCAGGTCCCCCCGGGCGCCGGTGGTGCGCTGCACCGACATCGTCTGGCCGGCGGCGAGCCCCGGTGCCCACGGTGTGCCCTCGGACGGGCCGGTGACGCGCCACTGCGCGCCGGAGTCGACGAGGCGGAACGGCACGGTGTAGGCCCACTCGACGTCCCCGGGCAGGGTCCACCGGACGGCGAGGTGCCCGGTGGCCGCCGTGTCGGTGCGGCTCACGTCCCGCACCGAGGCGGAGACCGGGGCGTCGCCGAGCCCCTTGACGGCGGCGGCGAAGTCGGCGGCGGCGCCGTCGGCGGTGAACGGGACGGCGGACAGGTCCTTCCCGCTCCACGCGCTCGCGTAGGCGGTCGCGGCCGCCCGGGCGGCGGCATCCCGCGCGGCCTGGCGTTGGTGCCACCACCACACCCCGCCCCCCACCCCGAGGGCGAGGACGAGAACGGCGGCCACGGACCAGGCGACGCGGGCTCTCATCCCCCCATCCAAACCGATCCGGCTGGGAGCCGTGGCGGGTGTTCACCCGGGTGCGCGCGGAGACACCTCGCCCGAGGGGCAGGGTCCCGTCGGACGAGGTGCCGCTCCGCGCGACGGTTCCTGCCCGCTGCGGGCCGACCCGTCAGTAGCCGGAGGTGATGACGAGCTGTGCGGCCGTGGCGCCGCCGGCCTCACGGCTCTTGTAGGAGACCGCGGTCGAGCCGCTCTGGGTGAGGACGAGGGTGACGCCGCCGTCACCGGTCACTGCGGCGGTGACCGGGACCTCCACCCACCCGGCGGATGTCGTCGGGGCGGATGACGCGCTGACGGCGCCGAAGGCGGGTGCGGTGGCGAAGGTCAGGGTCGACTCGTCCCACGGGGTCGCCGCGGTGTGGACGTCGAAGCCCGAGGTGTTCTTGCCGTTGGCGTAGATGCGGAGCACGGCCGAGGTGATGGTCGGCTGGAGACCGCTGACGCTGAAGTGGAGCCACGTGTCGACCTCCGGGCTGCCGTCCAGCCGCAGCGAGGTCGCGGTGCCGTACCTGGAGTTCGGCGACCCCGCGTTGACGTAGGCGTCGGCGTCCACCGCGAACGTCGTCGTCGTCGGAGCGGGCACCTGGGTGCGGGCCGTCACCGTGGGGGACTGCGCCGAGCGGTTGCCGGCCTCGTCCATGGCGTCGACCTGGTAGCCGTGCGTCGAGCCCGTGACGAGGCCGGTGTCGGTCCACGATGTGGCCGAGGCGCCGAGGTCGGCCACCGCTGAGCCGTCGCGGTAGACCCGGTAGCCGGCGACCCCCCGGTCGTCGGTGGAGGCGATCCACGCCACGGCGATCGACGTCGTGCTCGCCCCGGTCGCGGTGACCCCGCCGGGCACCGTCGGTGCCGTCGTGTCGGGCGCCCAGGTCGTCGCCGTCGCCGGCGGGCTCGACAGCGCCGAGTACTGCCCGCTGAGGTCGATGGCCCGCACCGAGTACGAGTACGAGGTGTCGGGCGTCAGGCCGGTGTCCAGCCAGGCGTCGCCGGATGCCCCGACCAGGCCGATCGACTCGGTGCCGCGGAAGATCTCGTAGCCGCTGATGCCGGTGTCATCGGTCGACTGGGTCCACTCGACGCTGACCGCGGTCTCACCCGTGGCCGTCGCGGTGACGTTCGTCGGGGTCGTCGGCGGGCTGTCGGACCCGCCGCCGCCGGGAACCGTCACGGAGCCGGTGATCGGCGTGGAGCGGTTGCCCGCGGCGTCGGTCGCGGTGAGTGCGTACGTGTACGACTGGCCGGGCACGACGGTCGTGTCGTCGAACGAGGTCGCCGAGGAGGGCAGGCTGGCGATCGTCGTGCCGTTGCGCTGCAGGCGGTAGCCGGTGACGCCCACGTTGTCGCTCGCCGCGCCCCAGCGGACCCCGACCGTACCTGGACCGGTGAGGACGACGTCGATGCCGTCGACGAGCTCGGGGGGCGTCTCGTCCGGTGGGGTCGCGGACGCGGTCGCCGACATCCCCGAGCTGTTGCCGGTGGGGTCGACCGCGGCGACGGCGTAGGTGTAGGTCGTGGCCGCCTGGACGTTGGTGTCGACGTAGGTCGTCGTGCCGCCCGGGACCGAGTCGACCGCGACCCCGTCGCGGTACACGGTGTAGGAGTCGACGGAGTCGTTGTCGGTCGAGGCGTTCCACGCCAGGTCCACGTGGTCCTCGGCGGGCGCGGTCGCCGTGAGGCCCGTCGGCGTCGAGGGCGGGGTGGTGTCCGGCGGCGGCTCGCTCTCCACGACGAGCAGCGGAGCCTGTGAGGACTCGCGGCTGCCCAGCGTGAAGGCGGTCGTCTGCCCGGTGGAGAGGACGAAGGAGTACGCGCCGTTGCCTGCGACGGCGGAGGTCACGTCGACGTCGACCCACCCCCCGGAGTAGCCGCCGCTCGACCCGACGACCGCTCCGGCGGTCGGGGCGTTTGCCGCGGTGATGGCGTACTCGTCCCACGTCGGAGGCACGGTCCGCACGGTGAACCCGGTGGTCGACTTCTGGTTGCCGTAGACCCGCAGCGTCGCCTTCGTGACGTTCGACCACGAGCCTGCGACGTCGAAACGGAGGTAGGTCTGGGTCAGTGGGTCGAAGTCGAGGCGCAGGGAGCTGCTCCGGCCGTAGTTACGGGTCGGCTGCTGGTCGGAGGTGTAGCTGTCCGCCGAGGCGGTGAGCTGCAGGGTCACGGGTTGCGGCGCCGGCGTCGTCAGGGTGTCCGGCGGCGACTGGCTCGACTCGTTGCCCGCCGCGTCCAGGGAGGAGACAGTGAACGAGTACGTCGTGCTGGCCTTCAGGCCCTTGACCACGTAATCGAGGCTGGACGAGGGGACGGTGGCCACGACCGCGCCGTTGGAGCGGATGCGGTACTGGGCGACACCTCGGTCGTCGTCGCCGGCGGGCCAGGCGAGGTCGGCCGAGTACGTCGAGCTGCTCTGCGCGCGCAGGGTCGCCGTGACCGATGCCGGCGGCGTCGGTTTCGTCGTGTCCGCCGGCAGGCTCTGGCACCCGACGAACCCGGTGTCGAGGAT
This sequence comes from uncultured Actinomycetota bacterium, assembly GCA_963772645.1. Classification (GTDB taxonomy): domain Bacteria; phylum Actinomycetota; class Actinomycetes; order Actinomycetales; family Dermatophilaceae; genus DASSQJ01. The sequence continues at coordinate 284,329 of CAVYYD010000006.1, read as the reverse complement.
TCTTCCGGTCGACCCGTCGGGGGTCCGGTAGGTGTAGTCCACCCGATCGGGGTACACCTGCATGCGCAGGGCGCCGTACGCCTGGGCGGTCGTGACGACCCGGGCGTCGCTGCTCTGGATCCCCTGGCTGGAGTGACCGCCGGCCCCGGCGACGATCTCGGTGACCCCGCCTGCGCTCGGCTGTTGGTTGCCGTCCAGGGCCGCCCACCGCTGGTACTGGTGGTCGTGCCCGTTGAGCACCAGGGAGACCTTGTGCTGGGCGAGCAGCGACCAGATCGCGGACATCCGTTGGGCCGGCGCCTCGCTGCCCACGCTGTTGAGCGGGTGGTGCCACAGGGCGATGGTGCACTGTCCGGCGTGGGTTGTCAGGTCGTTCGAAAGCCACTGGTACTGCGGGGTCCCGGGGTCGGTCTCGCCGAACTGGGAGGTGGAGTCCAGCGCGACGAAGTGCCAGCCGCCGGCGTCGAAGCTGTAGTAGTGCGGGATGTCGTTCCAGTAGCGGAAGTAGCCGTCCGCGACGTACGAGCCGGTGAAGTCCTTGTTGTACTCGTGGTTGCCGACGACGGGGGCGGTGATCGGCCGCAGCTGGCCGTACCAGGAGGAGGAGTCCCCGTACCAGTTGCGGAACTCGGTGATCGTTCCGTTGTCGTAGACGTCGCCGAGGTAGGTGAACAGGCCCGGGTTCCAGGAGTCGATCATCGCGGTGACGTCCGTGGCGGCCTGCTCACCGCCGGCCCCGTCACCGACCGCTGCGAGCAGCAGCGGCGAGGTCTTCGTCGCGACCGGTGCGGTCGGTGGCGTGAACGAGCCGGTGGGCCCGGGGGTCTTCGTCACGCCGTTGCCGAAGGTGAGGTTCACGGACGTCGGGGACGACGTGCTGCCGTCGCGGAAGATCGCGACGACGGACAACGCGGCTGCGCCGTCGACGAAGTCGGCGGTGTCGAGGGTGAACGAGTACGGCACCTGGTAGTCGGTGAGCAGGTAGTTGCCGCGCAGCGAGAACTCGAGCTTGGCCACGCGCGGGCCGGTGGAGCTGACGTCGACGGTCGACCCGACGGTGACCGGCCCGGTGAGGGTGCCCGTCCCGGAGACGTCGAGGCACACCGTCGCGCTCCACCCGGAGGCCATCGTCGTGCTGCACGTCGACGTCGCGGCCTCGCTCAGCGGAGCCGTGCCGACCAGCCCCAGGACGACGGCCACGACGCCGGCCAGAGCCAGAGCCAGGCGCCGAGCCGGCCCGCGGCGCGCTTCGCCGCCGACCTCCGGGCCGACGGAGCGACGCCCGTCCCACCCGCTAGCACGCCGCCCCTGGCTCGACCCCATGGTGGCACCTTCCCGACACGCCCGACCTCGCCCGTGATCTGCTCTCTCACAACGGGTTTCGGAATCCGACGCGGGCCCCCGAGGCCGTTGCTGGTTGTTGGGGTGTGCGGCAGCGGAGGGAGATCCCCTGCCGACCTCCGGAACGACGCTAGTCCCCAGTCGCGCCGAAGAAAATAGTTCGAAAGGACCCTGTTCATTTCGGTGCCGTTGTGAGTAAGTTCACCTCTCGTTCACCGGAACGACCAGGTGCAGTAGGGGCTCCGGGACGGCGGTGGACGGTGACCAGAGGGATCGCTATGCAGGGAGCGATAGCTACTGAGGTCCGGGGGTGGGCATCACGACGCCGTGTGCCCAACTCCTTCCCGTCGCAGGGAGGGAGCCGCGGATGACGATCATCGACATCAGACGCGCACGCCGTGCCGCCGGGAGGGAGAACGCGCCGCCTCTCGCGGCCGTGTCGGTCATCGTGCCGACACGCAACGAGAGCGGGAACGTCCGCGAACTGCTCAGACGGCTCGTCCCGGCACTGCCGCCGGGCAGCGAGGTGCTCTTCGTCGACGACAGCGACGACGACACCGTCGCCGTCATCGGTGTGGCCGCGGCAGCGGTCCCCGTCGAGGTCCGGGTCCACCATCGGGGGCCTGCGGACCGCGGGGACGGGCTCGGTGGCGCCGTCGCGGCCGGGCTCGGTCGGGCCCGCAACGACTGGTGCGTCGTCATGGACGCCGACCTCCAGCACCCGCCGGAGCTGGTCCCGCGGTTGGTCCGCGCCGGTGAGGAGACCGACAGCCAGCTCGTGGTCGCGAGCCGCTACTGCGGCGAAGGCGACGCCGAGAGCTTCAGCAGGGGCCGCGCGGCGATGTCGACCTGGGCGACCCGCCTGACCAAGGCGTTCTTCCCGCGCAGGCTCACCGGCGTCTCGGACCCGATGTCGGGTTTCTTCGCGGTGAGGCGGTCCGCGATCGACCTCGAGGAGCTGCGCCCCAACGGGTTCAAGATCCTCCTGGAGATCGCCGTCCGGGGCGGGCCGCTGCGGACCACCGAGATCCCGTTCCACTTCGGCGAGCGGTTCGCCGGCGAGAGCAAGGCCGGCCTCGCCGAGTGCCGTCGGCTCGTGACGCTCCTCGCCCGGCTGTGGTTCGACGCGGCGACCTCCTCCCGGCTGAGACGGTTGCTCGCGTTCGGACTCATCGGTGCCAGCGGGCTGGTGGTCAACACCCTCGTGCTGTGGCTCGTCGCCGGGCTGGCCGGGGTTCACTACGTCTGGGGCGTCCTCGCCGCGACGCTGCTGTCGACGACGTGGAACTGGGGGCTCCTGGAGCTCCTCGTCTACCCCGGAGGGCCCCGGCACTCGGCCGCACGACGTCTCGGCGCCTTCGGCGCGGTCAACGTGGCCGCGCTCGTCCTCCGCGTCCCGTTCATGGCGCTGCTCATCGAGCGTCTCGGCGTCAACTACCTCGTCGCGAACATCGCGTCACTCATCCTCTTCTTCGCGCTGCGCTTCGCCGTCAGCGACCTCCTCATCTTCGGGAGAAGCACCATGACCATCACCACTGGCCGTCGGGCCGGAACCCCTCCCGCTCCGTCCGCGGAGCTGCCCCTCCGCCCCCGTGTCCCGGGCGAGCAGCCCGCCGCCGGGGCCGTCCTGCCGGGCCGCGGCCCGGCATCCGCGACCGCGCGTACCGGTGAGGCGGACATCCGCCCCGCCCGCGCGCACTGGTTCCACTATCGGTACCTCGTTCCGGGCGTCGCCACCATCGGCTCGGAGGTCCGGCTCCCCGAGCTCGAGTGGTTCCTCACCCCCTTCGTGACGCGCGGACCGTTCGACATCGAGATCCGGGTCGCCCGCGTGGGCCGGATGCGCGGGCACGTCCAGCTCACCGCCGAGGGCGACACCGTGCGCCTCTACGAAGAGCACCTCGGGGGCCTCGGTGCGAACTTCCACCTGGAGATGGGGGAGACGCTCAGGATCACGGCCGGGCCGCTGCTCGAGCACTCACCGCACGTGCTGTACACCAACATCGTCGAGGCGCTGCTGCGCTTCCTGGCGGTCTCCAAGGGCCGGGTGCTCCTCCACTCCGCGTGCGTCCAGCTCGGCGGCTCCGGTGTCATGCTCTCGGCCCGCACCGACACGGGCAAGACGGGGACGGTCCTGCGGCTGATCCGCGAGCAGGGCGCGACCTTCCTCTCCGACGACATGACGATCATCGAGCCGACCGGTCGGGCGCACTGCTTCCCCAAGCCCCTGACGATCAGCCACCACACCCTGCTCGCCGTCGACTCCCAGGGCCTCTCACCCGCGGAGTGGCGACGGCTGCGGATCCAGAGTCGGCTGCACTCCAAGGAGGGTCGTCTCCTCGGGATGCGGCTGGCCCAGATGAACCTGCCGATCATGGCGTTCAACGCGATGACCCAGGCGATCGTGCCGCCACCGAAGTACGACGTCGACCGGCTGGTGCCGTGCGACGTCATCAAGGAGGTCGACGTCTCGGACCTGTTCATCATCGAGCGCGGCTCGAACGGGATGCGCGACGTGCCCCGGGAGCGGGCCCTCCGCGAGCTCATCGAGAACACCGACGACGCGTACGGTTTCCCGCCGTTCTCGACGCTGGCGCCGACGCTGCGGGTGGCCGGGTTGCCCTACGAGGAGCTCCGTCGCCGCGAGCGCGAGCTGCTCGACCAGGCATTGGATCGGATCACGGTTCGCCGGCTCGTCCGCGACGACTTCGGCTGGCCGGCGGAGATCAGCGCGGCCCTGGCGAGCCGCCGGAGGCTGCGGGACCACGAGGTGGTCGCGGCCGGCGAGCTCAGGACCCGGCGGCGCCGCCGCCTGCTGCTGCGGCGTCCCGCGGTGGGGAGCGCGGCCTTCGCCGGTGGCCGCTCAGCCTGAGGCCCACGGTGGCCCGGCCCGCTCGACCGGGCCCGGGGCCACCGGGCCCGGCCGGTGGGCCGGAGCGCCGTGGCTGTTTCCCGCGGCGCTCGCCCTCGTCGCGGGGTGGGCACTGTGGCGACGGCTCCCGGGACTGGAAGCCGTCGGGCTCTCCAGCGACGAGGCGGTCTACGTCGGGCAGGGGCGCGCGCTCGTCGGCGACCCCGGGTGGGCCTCGGTCCGGGCCCACCCGCCGCTGTTCGGCCTCCTCCTCGACCTCGTACCCGGGGCGACCACGGGGGAGCTCGGCCCGCGTCTGGTGTCGGTCGCCCTCGGGGTGCTCGCGGTCGTCGTCGCCGGGCTCCTCGGGCGGGAGCTGACGGGCGCCACGGCCGGGGTCATCGCTGCCGGCGTTCTCGCCTCGATGCCCTACCACGCCGACGTCACCCGGCTCGCCCTCGTCGAGGTACCGATGGCGACCACCGTGTCGGTGGCCCTCCTGCTCACCGTGCGCGCGGCACGGACCGGGCGGCAACGCCTGCTCGAGGGCGCCGGGGCCTGTCTCGGCGTGGCGACGCTCTTCAAGGAGACGGCGCTGCTCGCGGCCCTCGCCGTGGCGCTCGGGGTGCTGTCGCGGGACCCGTCGGCCGACCGGCGCGCCGTGCTGCGGGCTGCCGGCTGGTACCTGGCCGTCGTCGCGGCCTACCCCGCGTTCCTCCTCGCCACGGGGAGTGCCGGCATCGGGTCCGCCTACCTGGCCTGGCAGCTGGAGCGGCCGGCGGCAGCGGCGCCTGGCGTGTACCTGGAGCAGGTGCTTCCCCGGGTCGGCCCGGTGGTCCTCGCCCTCGCCGTCGCAGGGGCGGTCGTGGTGCTGCGGTCACGTCGCCCCGGCGCCGCCCCCCTCGTCCTCGGGGCCCTCCTGCCCGCCGTCTTCTACGCCCTCTGGCCGGTGACGGGCTACCCCTACCTCCTCGCCGCGACCGCCCCCATCGCGGTCCTCGCGGCTGCGGCAGCGACGACCGTGGCCCGGGCCGCCATGCGCCTGGGGCGCCTCCTCGCCGCCGCCGTGCTGGCCGGAGCCCTCGTCGCGGTGGGCGCCACCACCGCGACCGCACGGCCGCCGGTGGTGGCCGGCGCCTCGGGGGTTCCCGGGGTCCGCGAGGCGGCGCGGTGGACCGCGGGACGGCCTGCCCTGCCCGTGGTCGTCGGCGCGCCATGGGTGGCCAATGTCGTGCGCTACTACCGGCCAGGGGCAGACGTCGTGTCGCTGACCCCGGGCACGGCGGACGTCTCGCGGCTCAACCCGGCCTACCGGGGAGCGACGACGCCAGATGTTCCCGCCGGGCCGGCCGTCGTGGTCTGGGACGTGTGGTCGGCGGCGAACGACCGGGCCGGGACCGCCCGGATGCTCGCGCAGGTGCGGGCTCGCGGCGGTCGGGTGGCCCACGTCGAGCTGGGTGGACCCGGCACCGGGCCACGGGTGCTCGTCGTCTGCTTCGTCCTCGAATCGTGACCGCCCTCCAAGGCGGCGTGGCTATGCTGCGCCGCAGTGCCCTGGGTCGGCGAGAAGGGATGGCCGTGACGACGCCTTGCGCGAGCCGACTCCTCGCCACCGCGGCGGCGCTCCTCGTCGCCCTCCTCGCGGCCGGGGTTCCCCCGGTCGCCCTGGCCGCCGGCACGCCGTCGCCATCGGGGAGCGGCGGTTCCGCGGCCGCGACCATGACGCCGGCCGCTGGGGCGGCGAGCGCCGTGCCGGTCTGGGCGTACTTCTACATCTGGTACGACCCGTCGAGCTGGGAGCGGGCCAAGTCGGACACCCCCGTCCTCGGCACCTACAGCTCGGACGAGCGGGCGGTCATGCGCCAGCAGGTCGAGCTCGCGAAGTCCGCGGGCATCGACGGGTTCCTCGTCTCGTGGAAGGACACCCCGAAGCTGAGCGACCGCCTCGCACGCCTCGTCGAGATCGCGCGAGAGAAGGGCTTCCACCTCGGCATCGTCTACCAGGGGCTCGACTTCGCGCGGCGCCCGCATCGAGACCCGGCAGGTCTGCGCCGACCTGCAGACCCTGGCGACGAAGTACGGCGACCGACCCCGTGTTCCACCTCAGGGGGGCCAAGCCGATCGTGGTCTGGACGGGGACCGACCAGTTCTCCAGCGCCGACCAGCGCCGGTGCGTGGACCCCGTGCGTGACCGCCTGACCGTCCTCGCCTCCTCCCGCTCGGTGGAGGAGTGGCAGCGCGCCTCGCCGGTCTTCGCGGGCAGCGCCTACTACTGGTCCTCGGTCAACCCGACCAAGAGCTGGTACCCGCGCCAGCTGGCCGAGATGGGCGACGCCGTCCACGCGAGCGGTGGCCTGTGGGTCGCACCGGCGGCCCCCGGCTTCGACGCCCGGCTCGTCGGCGGCCAGACGGTGGTGCCCCGCGACGGCGGCCAGACTCTGATCCGCGAGCTGGACGCGGCGCTGTCCACCGCGCCCGACGCCATCGGGCTCATCTCGTGGAACGAGTACTCGGAGAACTCCCAGGTCGAGCCGAGCGCGAAGTACGGCACAACCGCGCTGAAGACCCTGAGGGCGTACACCGGCAGCACTGCTGCGCTTCCGCCGCTGGACTCCAGCGCACCGGCCACGGACGTCCCGGCGGCCTCCGGCTTCAACGGGGTCGTCGCGCTGCTCATCATGGCCGCGATCGTGGGGGCCCTCCTCGTGTGGTCGCGCTGGCGCCGGGACCCGGCCCAGCCGGACGCCCACGGCCCGCGCCCGGCCGGTCACGAGGACCGTGCGGCCCGGCACGGGGACGCCGACGCGGCACCGGGCTCGCCCCGGGACCGCGCGGAAGGCGACCGGCTCTGAACCGGCTGACCAGAGTCCGCGGCGGCCACTGGCTCGCGCTCGCCGGCCTGCTCGCGGTGGGCGGGTTCCTGCGGGGCTGGCAGCTCGACGCCGTCGGGTTCAACAGCGACGAGGCGGTCTACGCGGGACAGGCGGCGAGCATCTCCGGCGACCCCACGAGCCTGCCCTTCTTCCCGGTCTTCCGTGCTCACCCGCTCCTCTTCCACACCGTGGTCTCGGTCGTCTTCGAGGTCTTCGGGGTCACCGACCTGGCGGCGCGGCTCACCGCGGTCGCCTTCGGGATGCTCAACCTGGTCGCGGCCTACCTGCTCGCACGAGAGCTCTTCGGGCGAGCATGCGGGCTCCTGGCGGCCCTCGTCGTGGCCGTCATGCCCTACCACGTCATCGTCAGCCGGCAGGTCCTCCTCGACGGTCCGCAGGCCTTCTTCGTCGCGATGTCGATCTGGGCCATGGCCCGCTACGTCAACCGGCGGGGTGACCGCTGGCTCTACGCCTCTTCGGTGCTCCTCGGCCTGTCCGTGCTCGCCAAGGAGACTTCGGTCATCCTCGCCGCGTCGGCGTTCGCCTTCCTCGCCCTCTCCCCCGGGGTGCCGCTCGGGTGGCGCCGCGCCGTCGGGGCGGTCGTCTCCTTCGGTGCGGTCGTCGCGACCTACCCCGTGGCCCTGCGCCTGGCGGGCGCGGCGAGCACGGGAGGGGCCTTCCTCACCTACCAGCTCTTCCGCCGACCCAACCACGACCTGGCGTTCTATCCCACCGTCGTCCCCCCGGCCCTCGGCTGGGGGGTGGTCGCCGCCGCGCTCTTCGGGCTGGTCCTGGCCTGGCGCAGGTTCACCTGGCGCGAGACGTTGCTGTGGACGTGGATCGTCGTCCCGGTCCTCTTCTTCGAGCTGTTCCCCGTCAAGGGCTACCAGTACCTGCTCCCTGCGGCGACCCCGTTCGCGGTGCTCGCCGCCCGCAGCCTGCTCGAGTGGCCGGTGTGGATGGAACGTCGCGGGCGTCGGCTGGTGCCGTGCCGTGCCCGTGCTCGTCGCCGTCCTCGTGCTTGCCAGTGCGGTGGTGCCCACGCTCCAGCAGGTCACCTCGACCGACCGGGACACCGCGCTCGCCGGTACGGGCGGCCTGCCCGGTGGGCGAGAGCTCGGTGCCTGGATCCGGGAGCACGTGCCGGTCGGGGTGACGATGATGACGATCGGCCCGTCGATGTCCAACGTCATCCGCTGGTACGGCCACCGCAACGCCCTCGGCCTGTCGGTCAGCCCGAACCCGCTGTACCGCAACCCGGTCTACGACCCGATCCCCAACCCGGACCTCGCCATCCGCCGCAACGAGATCCAGTACGTGGTGTGGGACAGCTTCTCCGCGGCCCGGTCCTCCTTCTTCTCCGACGCCGTCGAGCGGTATGTCGACCGGTACAACGGGCGCGAGGTGTACCGGGACGCGGTGCCCGGCACGGACGCCCGGGGCCGGCCGACCCAGGTGCCGATCATCATCGTCTACGAGGTACGCCCGTGAGCGAGAACCGAACCACGTCCCGACCCCGGACCGTGCTCGCCGCCCTGGGTGCCCTCGGCCTGCTCACCCTGGTCACCGCGCTGGGGGTGGCGCCGACCTCGCAGGCAGGTTCGGTGGCGCCGGCGTTCGCCGACGCCGTCCCGGCGACCTCGCCCGCGCGCACTGGTGACCCCGGCACGGCCGCCGCACCGGCGGCCTACTCGCCGCCGGTCCCCACGGCTCCCACCCCGCCGGCCAGCGGGGCCAAGGACTCGCCTTCATCGCGGGACCTCGCCGCGGGGACGCCGACGATGACGCCGATCAAGCACTTCCTCTTCCTCATGCAGGAGAACCACAGCTTCGACAACTACTTCGGGACCTACCCCGGGGCGGACGGGCTGGCCCCGGACACCTGCGTCCCGGTGCGGGTCGACAAGCCGGACGGTGCCTGCGTCAAGCCGTACTGGATCGACGGCAGCCAGATCGGGGACCTCGGCCACACCGCGAACGTCTTCCGGGCACAGCTCAACGGTGGCGCCAACGACGGGTTCATCGAGGCCTTCGCCGACGAGGGCGACCCCACGAAGCAGGCGATGGGCTACTACGACGACCGGGACATCCCCTACTACTGGAACGTCGCCGACAACTACGTGCTCTTCGACCGCTTCTTCACCTCGGCCGGCGGCGGCAGCGTGTGGAACCACCTCTACTGGGTCACCGGCACCGCGGGCAACCCTGGCGGGGACAGCATCCCGGCGAACGGGTTCGGCGACCTGCCGACGATCTTCGACCGGCTCCAGGCCGAGGGCGTCTCCTGGAAGTTCTACGTCCAGAACTACGACCCTTCGATCACCTACCGGACGTACCGGACCGTCGACGACGCCAACAAGGGGGCGCAGGTCGTGTGGGCGCCGCTGCTGGCCTACGCGCGCTACCTCGACGACCCCACCCTCTTCGCCAAGATCGTCCCGTTGGAGCAGTACTACGACGACCTCGCGAACGGGACGCTGCCGTCGGTCGCCTACATCGTCCCCTCCGGGGCGAGCGAGCACCCACCCGGCAGCATCCAGGCGGGGGAGCGCTTCATCCGGACGCTGCACACCGCGCTGATGCGCAGCTCGGCCTGGGACTCCTCGGCCTTCCTGTGGTCCTACGACGACTGGGGCGGGTGGTACGACCACGTCGTGCCGCCCACGGTCGACGACTTCGGCTATGGGTACCGTGCGCCGGCCCTGCTCGTCAGCCCCTACGCGAAGAAGGGGTACATCGACAACACGACCCTGGACTTCACCTCGGGCCTGAAGTTCATCGAGGAGAACTGGGACGTCGCGCCGCTGGCCGACCGCGACCGCAAGGCCAACAGCCTCCTCGGCGCCTTCGACTTCGCCGCTCCCCCGCGCGCCCCGGTGCTCCTGCCCGATCGTCGGGTGACGCCGGCGACCTACCCCTCCCCGCAACGCGTCATCTACCTCAGCTACGGGGTGGGCACGCTCCTCCCATTGGCCCTCGTCGGCCTCGTCGGGCGCCGGCTGAGGAGGCGCCGTGCCTGAGTCCCCGACCCGCGCCGCGCTCCTCGCGGGCTTGGCCTGCTGCCTCGTCCTGCTGACCGGGGTGTTCCTCGCTCCGTCCGCGACCGCCGCGCCGAGCTGCCCGGCGGACCGACCGCCGACCACGGTGCAGGTGAGCACCGTCCCCGTCGTCCCCGGTGCGCAGATCGACCTCGAGGGGACCAAGGTCGTCACCGACGGTGCCGGCCACGCAACGACCACGGTCTGCCGGATCGTCTCCGCCCGGGACATCACCGGCCCGACCGAGCCGATCCTGCTGCCGGGGCACCGCAGGGCGGTCTACGACCGCGTCTTCGTCACCGAGCGGGGCGCGAGCGTCCAGGCCGCATTCGGGATGGAGACCGAGGTCTCCTTCGCCTTCAGCGGTCTGCCGACCCGGGAGATCACCTCCTTCACGTTGCGCTCCAGCACCGGCGAGGTCGTCACCCGACACGACCTGCAGCCGGTCTGGCTGCCCAGCGCGCGGGTGCTCCGCGGGCCCAACGGCCTCGAGGAGCGACGGATCTACTACTCGGTGGACTCGGTGTACGTGGCCGGTTCGAGCGTCGTCAACCGGTCCCAGGTGAAGTTCTTCCCCTCCGACCGGCTGGTCATCCGGGTGCCCCTCCTCGCCTACACGGTCCGCGTCGAGGTGGTGGACCGGCTCTTCCGGTGGCCGGTGGGCGACTCGGTGCGGCTGACCCGCCCGGGGACGATCGACGTCCAGCAGCCGCTGACGGACGGGGTGGCGACCTTCGCCGAGGTGCCGCGCGGCAGCTACAGCGTCGTCGCCCACGCGCCGGGCCTGCGGATCGACCGCAGCCTCGTCCTCTCCCGCGACCAGGTCGTCGTCATGCCGGTCCTCACCTGGGTCGACCTCGTCGTCCTCGTCGGCCTCCCCCTGGCCATCGCGGTCGGGCTGGTCCTCGCGCCCCGCCCCCAGCTCCGTCGCCGGCTGATGGCCCTCCTCCCCGGCGCGCGCGCACGTCGGCGGCCGGAGGCCGCCGAGGAGGATGCGGCTGAGCGCGGCTGAACCGGCCGGCCGCGCCCAGCCTGTTCACAGCACCCCTGCCTACACTGAGGCGGACGCGCGGCCACCGGGGCGCCGGCGAGTCATGACCTGCCGGACGAGCGACCCGAGGAGCACCCGTGGCCGAGGCCACCCCCACCGGTGAGCACGAGCGCCGGCCGAGGCGCCGCCGCCCGACCCGCCGGCGGCGGGGCGTCGCCGCCCTCGTCGTCGTCGCGGTCGTGATCGCGGCCGGCGCCGGGTACGTGTGGTGGCGGCTCAACGGCAACATCAACCGGCTCGACGTCAGCGGTGCACTCGCCAGCGACCGCCCGAGCCTGCCCGCCGGGCCGCTCAACATCCTCCTCATCGGTTCCGACACCCGGGCCGGCCAGGACCAGCCCGACTCCGGACAGGTCACCGGGGCCAGGTCCGACACCACGCTCGTCGCGCACCTGTCGGCCGACCGCCGGCACGTCACCGTCGTCTCGATCCCCCGGGACACGATGCTGCCCATCCCGCCGGGCTGTGACGCGACGGTGCCGAAGGACCAGTGGCCGGTCCAGCAGTTCAACTCGGCCTTCTCGATGGGCGGCCCCGCCTGCACGATCAACACCGTCGAGCAGAACACCGGACTGTTCGTCAACCACTTCGCGGTCGTCGACTTCAACGGCTTCACGGGGATGGTCGACGCCCTCGGCGGGGTGCCCGTCTGCACCCCGGTCGCCATCGACGACCCCAAGGCGCACCTGAAGCTCGCCGCGGGCCGGCACGTCCTGGACGGAACACAAGCCCTGGGCTACGTCCGCAGCCGCCACGCCGAGGGTGACGGCTCGGACCTGGGCCGGATCAAGCGCCAGCAGGCCTTCCTCTCCTCGGTGGTCCAGGAGGCCACCCGCACCTCGCTGCTGCTGCGGCCCGACAAGCTCTTCGGCTTCCTCGACGCCGCGACGAAGTCGCTGACCACCGATGTCGACTTCGGGATCGGGACGATGCAGGAGCTCGCCTCGAGCGTCAAGGACATCGGCATCTCGCACGTGCAGTTCGTCACCGTCCCGGTGGAGGACTACCCGGCCGACCCGAACCGGGTGCAGTGGAGCGCCGCCGCCGACACCCTGTGGCAGACCCTGAGGTCGGACGGCGTCGTCGGCGCGAGCGCGTCCCCGACCCCGTCGGCCTCCGGCCCGGTCACCGTCAGCCCGGCCGACGTCCAGGTCGACGTCGTCAACGCCACCGGTGTCGCCGGGTTGGCCGCGCAGGCGGCGGCGGCCCTGGCGGTCCAGGGCTTCCCGTCCCCCCGGATCTCCTCGTCCACCGACCGGCCCACCGGTGTCGTCGTCCGGTACGCGGCCGGAGACGAGGGGCGGGCGCGCACCGCGGCCGCCGCGTTCGAGGGCGCCACGCTCGAGCAGGACCCGCAGCTGAGCAGCGGCACGGTCCGGGTCGTCCTCGGGGCCGGCGCCCCGCCGGTGCGCGCCGTGCCGAACCGACTGGGCACCGACCCGCTCCCGACCCCCACCGTCACCGCCCCCACCACGTCGGCGACGCCGTCCGCCACCCCCTCGATCCAGACCCGGTCCGCCGACCAGGACATCTGCTCCTGAGCGGCGCGCGGGGCGGCGCGGCCCCTGGGCGGGGCGCGGCGACGCCCGGCCATGCAATCCCGTCGACAAGTGATGCAATTGCGTGCGGGTCGCGGCCGGGTCTCGCCAGCCGGCCCTCGGCTTGGTTTCATCCGGGTGAGCCCCCTCCTGAAAGGACCGCACGGTGACCGCACTGTCCAGCGCCGCCCTGCCACGGCTGCAGGTGCCGACGCCCCGGTACGAGCGCGCCTCGGCGCGGGTGGGCATCGTCCACTTCGGCTTCGGCAACTTCCACCGCTCGCACCAGGCGATGTACCTCGACGCGCTGATGGAGACCGGAGACGGCCTCGACTGGGGGATCTGCGGGGTCGGGGTGATGCCGCAGGACGCCGTGATGCGCGACGCGATGGCCGCCCAGGACACCCTTTACACCCTCCTCGTGCGCCACCCCGACGGCTCCCTCGAACCGCGGGTCATCGGCGCGGCACTCGAGTACCTCTACGGCCCGGACGACCCCGAGCAGGTGTACGCCCGGCTCACCGACCCGGCCGTGCGGATCGTCAGCCTCACCGTCACCGAGGGCGGCTACCTCAAGGACCCCGCGACCGGCGAGTTCGACCCCACCGACGCGGCCGTGGTCCACGACCTCGAGCACCCCGAGGACCCGCGCACCGTGTTCGCCTACATCGTCGAGGGCCTGCGTCGCCGCCGCGAGGCCGGGCTGGAGCCGTTCACCGTGCTCTCGTGCGACAACCTCCAGGGCAACGGCGACGTCGCCCGGCAGACCGTCACCGAGTTCGCCCGGCTCGTCGACGCCGAGCTCGCCGACTGGATCGCCGCCACCGTCGTCTTCCCCAACAGCATGGTCGACCGCATCACCCCGGCGACGACCGATGCCGACCGCGAGGCCCTGAGCAGGGACTTCGGGGTCGAGGACCGCTGGCCCGTTCCCGCGGAACCGTTCACCCAGTGGATCGTCGAGGACACATTCCCGCTCGGCCGGCCGGCCCTGGAGGCCGTCGGTGTCCAGTTCGTCGAGGACGTCGGGCCCTACGAGCTGATGAAGCTGCGGCTGCTCAACGCCACCCACCAGGCGATCGCCTACCTCGGTGCCCCGCTCGGCTACGTGCTCGTCCACGAGGCGATGCGCGACGAGCGGCTGCGTGAGTACCTCCAGCGCTACATGGCCGACGAGGCCGCGCCGACCCTCGGCGACCTGCCGGGCATCGACCTCGATGCCTACATGGCGACCCTCATCGAGCGGTACTCCAACCCCGGCATCCGGGACACCCTCGTCCGGCTCGCCACCGACGGCTCGAACCGGATGCCGACGTTCACCCTTCCCGCGGTCAGGGCCAACCTGCAGGCCGGGCGACCGGTGACGCTGGGCGCGGCCATGTGCGCCGCGTGGGCCGAGTACTGGCGGCTCATCGGCATCGGCGAGCTCTCGGGCGCGCACGTGCCCGAGGACGTCAAGGCCGACCAGATGACCGCCGCGGCCCTCGAGCCGGACCCGGCCGCGTTCATCGGGCAGCGGGCGCTGTTCGGCCAGGTCGCCGAGGACGAGCGGTTCCGCACCGCCTTCCTGCAGGCCAGCGCGCTCGTTCGCCGAGAACGGCGTCCACGCGACGTTGGACACCCTGCTCGGGCACTGACCGAGCAGCCCGAACCGCGGCCGCCGGACAGGTCCGGGCCGTTCCGGCTCAGCCCTCCGGGCGCTCCGCGGAGGCCTTGAGGCCGAGGCTGAACACCTCCACCGGCGGCTTCTGGGTGGACTCGAGCCGCCGGTACATCGTCGGGGTCGTGCCGACCTCGGCGAGGAACTGCCGGTTGAAGTTCGCCATGTTGCGGTAGCCGCTGCGCACCGCCACCTGGGCGACCGCGTCCTCGGTGGTGTCGAGCAGCCGGCGCGCGTGCGCGATGCGCAGCTTCTTGACCATGGCCGAGAAGGTCATGCCGGTCGACGCCTTGAAGTACTTCGAGAAGCGTCGGCTCGGACATGTACGCGAGCCGCGCCGCGGTGGCGAGGCGGATGTCGCCGGTGAGGTTGTCGAAGATGTAGGACGAGTCCCGGCCTCCACCGCCTCACGGGACGTCGGCGTCGGTGGGCCGGCCCATCCACTCGCTGGCCACGACCTCGTACTCGTCCGGCGGCGCCTGGGCGAAGAGCGCCAGGACCTGGAAGAGATGCGCCATCTGCTCCACCCCGTGGCTCTGCACGCACGGCGAGGATCTCCTCCGCGGCGCGCCAGGCGGTCGCCCCGGAGAAGACGATGCCGCGGCTCGAGCGGTGCAGCATCTCCGAGACCTCCCCGAGCTCCGGGATGTGCTCCATGCAGCCGCGGACCCACTCGTCGGTGAACTGGATGACGGCGTCGCGGTCGACGCGCCACCTCGCCCTCCGGCAGGTCGCTGACCCAGTCGTGCGGCAGGTTCGGGCCCATGATGCTCACCTGACCCGGGCCGAACGTGCCGATGTGGTCGCCGGCGATGTAGCTGCCGTGCGACCGGGTGATGAGGTGGATCTCGTACTCGGGGTGGGAGCCCCAGCCGCAGATCTCGCTGGGGAAGTCGTGGGTGAGGGTCCGGATCGACTGCTGAGGGTGCGGAGGGATGATCTCCCGGCGGGGCGGTGGGGGCAGTGGGCTGTGGATGAGGGCGTCCCGGGGAGGCGGCGCGCCCCGGAGCACGGGACCCTCGGCGAGGTCGGGACCGGGTCGATACGAAATCGTCATCTCCCTGTGTGACGCGCGCCACGCCGTCGTGGGGACGCCTTCGCTGGGGCGCCGGGCCCGGCGCCGGGTGAGAACTCCGGTTCTGCGCTCGTCCGAAAAATAGTATCGAAAGGGGCGGCTGGTGGTGCTTGTCCGCCCGCCCGGGGGCTCCCTAGATTGTCGCAGGAGTTCCAGTCAGGACGTCACGACGGCGGTTCGGGCACCGACGGGTCGACGCAGGCCCGGACCGGCGCCGCGCGCAGGTCGGAAGGACCGGAGCGACCGTGAGTACCTACCAAAGGAGTTAGGAATGGTTGCGAAGAAGCGCATGCTGACGCTCGGAGCGGGCGCCCTGGCGTCCGCGCTGGCGCTGGCCGCCTGTTCGTCGGGCGCCGTCTCGTCCGACAACGGGTCGGCCGGCGCGGCGGCGGCAACGTCACCCTGAACCTGGCCACCGTGAACAACGGCCAGATGAAGGACATGGAGAAGCTCAAGACCGAGTACGAGGCGGCCAACCCCGGCACGACGGTCAACTTCCAGGTCATGGAGGAGGGCGACCTGCGGGCCGCCGTCACCGCGGACGTCGCGAGCGGCGCCGGCCAGTACGACATCGTCACCATCGGCGCCTACGAGACCCCGCAGTGGGGCGCCAACGGCTGGCTCGTCGACCTCACCCCCGACCTGCAGTCGGACTCGTCCTACGACGTCAACGACCTGCTCCCGCCGGTGCGCGACGTCAACACCTACGACGGCAAGCTCTTCGCCGTCCCCTTCTACGGCGAGTCCTCCTTCCTCATGTACCGCAAGGACGTCCTCGACAAGGCCGGCATCACCTTCTCGGGAACGCCGACCTGGCAGGAGGTCGCGGCCGCGGCGAAGAAGGTCAACACCTCCGACATGGCCGGCATCTGCATGCGCGGCAAGCCGGGCTGGGGCGACCTCTTCGGGCCGCTCACCACCGTGGTCCAGACCTTCGGCGGCAGCTGGTACGACATGAACTGGAACGCCACCGTCGACACCCCGGAGTGGAAGGACGCCGTCAGCTTCTACAAGAAGATGCTCGACGAGTCCGGTGAGAAGGACCCGGTCTCCTACAGCTTCAACGAGTGCCTCACCGCGCTGAAGGAGGGCAAGGCCGCGATGTGGGCCGACGCCACCGTCGCCGCGTCGATGCTCGAGGCCGACGACTCCCCGGTCAAGGGCAAGATGGGCTACGTCCCGATGCCAGTCGTCAAGACCGACCAGTCGGGCTGGCTGTGGAGCTGGAACCTCGCGATCCCGTCCTCGACCAAGCAGAAGGACGCGGCGATCAAGTTCGTCAAGTGGGCGACGAGCAAGGACTACATCAAGCTCGTCGGCAAGAAGATCGGCTGGTCCAACGTCCCGCCGGGATCGCGCACCTCGACCTACGAGATCCCCGAGTACAAGCAGGCCGCGGCGGCCTACGCCCCGCTCACCCTCGAGGTCATGAGCTCGGTCAACCCGAAGCAGCCCGGGGTCAACCCGCAGCCGTGGGTCGGCATCCAGTACGTCTCGATCCCGGAGTTCCAGGACGTCGGCAACCAGTGCGCCCAGCTCGTCGCCGACTACATCGCGGGCCGCTCGTCCATCGACGACGCGCTGGCCAAGTGCCAGATCGATCGCCCAGGAAGCCGGCGACAAGCACAAGAAGTGACGCCTCGACAGTGAGCGGGTGCCGGGTCCGGCCTCAGAGCCGGACCCGGCACCCGACCCCACTCCGTCCCCCGCAGTCGCACAAGGGAGTGCCGACATGACGACCACCACCAAACCGACCGAGCTCGACGAGGTCGAGGCCGAGGCCGCGACCGACAAGGCAGCGGCTGAAGCGCAAGGAACTCTGGACCAACCGCCGGCTGCTCCTGCCTGCGGTCATCTTCCTCATCCTGCTGACGCAGATCCCGTTCATCACGACCATCGGCTACTCGCTGATGAAGTGGAACCTGCTCTACCCCAACGACCGGGCCTTCGCCGGGTTCGACAACTACACGAGCGCGCTGACCTCGGGCGACCTGTGGCCCTCGATCGTCGCGACCGTGCTGATCACGGCCTTCTCCGTGACCCTGGCGGTCCTCTTCGGTCTGCTCTTCGCGGTCCTGCTCGACCGGCAGTTCCGCGGCCGGGCGATCGCCCGGACGCTGATGATCACCCCCTTCCTCATCATGCCGGCGGCGGCGTCGCTCATCTGGAAGTACTCGATGTTCGACACCAACATCGGCATGGTCAACTGGCTCTTCCGGACCCTGCACCTGCCCGTCGTGTCGTGGAGCACCGAGCACCCGATGGCGACCGTCGTCATCGTGCTCACCTGGCAGTTCACCCCGTTCATGATGCTGATCCTGCTTGCCGGGCTGCAGGGCCAGGACAAGGGCATCCTCGAGGCGGCCCAGGTCGACGGCGCCGGACCGTGGCGGACCTTCACCTGGATCACGCTGCCGCACCTGCGGATGTACATCGAGATCGGCGTGCTCCTCGGGTCGGTCATCATCATCCAGGTGTTCGACCCGATCGCGATCCTCACCAAGGGCACCGGCGGCACGAAGACCCTCGCCTACCTGCTCTACGAGCGGGCCTTCATCGGCCTCGACATCGGCCAGGCGGCCGCCTACGGCGTCGTCACCGTGATCCTCACGATCATCGTCGCGACGATCGCGCTCAAGTCCGTCTTCAAGGTCTTCATGGCAGGAGGAAGTCGATGAACAGCCGTCTCAAGGGGTCGCTCGCCACGGCCGGCACCTGGGTCCTCGTGCTGCTCTTCTTCTTCCCCGTCTTCTGGATGGTCCTCAACGGCTTCAAGCCGGAGTCGATCGCCTCCTCGGTCAACCCGCAGGTTGTTCTTCACCCCGGTCACCGAGGGCTACCAGCTCGCGATGGACCGCGGCATGGCCGGCTACCTGCAGAACTCGCTGACCGCCGCGGTGACCTCGACGATCATCGCGGTCGCCCTGGCCATCCCGGCGGCGTACGCGCTGTCGATCCGGCACGGTGAAGAACCCGCAGAACTCGCTGTCGTTCTTCATCTCGACCCGGTTCATGCCGCTCGCGGCGATCGTCCTGCCGCTGTTCATGATCCTCAAGACGATCGACCTGCTCGACAACATCTACATGCTGGCGATCGTCTACGCGGCGATGAACCTGCCGGTGGCCGTGTGGATGATGCGCTCGTTCTTCCTCGAGGTGCCCTACGAGATCATCGAGGCGGCCCGGGTCGACGGCGTCGGCCTCGGGCCGGGAGATCTTCCGGATCGTGCTGCCGCTGGTGCTGCCGGGTGTCGCGGCGGCCGCGCTGATCAGCTTCATCTTCGCATGGAACGAGTACTTCCTCGCGCTGATCCTGACGAGCTCGGCGGCTCGCACGACGCCACCGTTCCTCGGCAGCTTCGTCGACGGCCGCGGCCAGTTCCTCGCGGTGCTGTCGGCGGCGGCGACGATCGCTGCGCTGCCGGTGATCATCGCCGGCTGGGTCGCGCAGAAGCAGCTCGTCCGTGGCCTGTCGATGGGGGCGATCAAGTGAGCAGCGACGGGAGCACGAGACCGTCCTGCACCGCGGCACGACACGGCGCGGGGGTGGCCCGGTGACGGTCACTGGCGCAGCCTCCAGGACACCGTCGTCGTCGTCACCGGTGCCGGCGGCGGGATCGGTGGGGCGACCGCCCGGCTGGTCCTCGAGGCCGGCGGCCGGGTCGTCGCCGGCGACCTGCGACCCGAGTCCCTCACCCTGCTCCGCGAGGAGTGGGGGGAGGACCGGCTCGTCACGGTCACCGGCGACTCCCGGCTCGAGACGACCGCCGACGCGCTCGTCGCGGCCGCAGTGGCGGCGTTCGGCCGGGTCGACTCGGTCGTCGCCAACGCGGCTGTCGGGTTCTACGGGGGGGTGCTCGACCACACCCCCGAGCAGCTCGAGCTCATGGTCGACCTCAACGTCAAGGGCACGATCTGGCTGGCCCGGGCGGCGGTGCGGCAGTTCCGTGCCCAGGGCGATGGCGGCGACCTCGTCATCGTCGGCTCGGTCGCCGGGCTGATGATCGGCGGCGGGAAGGAGGCCGTCTACGCCGCGACGAAGGGGGCCCAGGTCAACCTCGGCACGGCTCTCGACCGGGAGCTGCGGACCGAGGGCATCCGCACCACCGTCATCGCACCGGCCGGCGTCAACACCGCCTTCGCGGCGGCCGACGGCCGCTTCGGTGACAAGGACCCGTCCGAGGGCGACTTCATGGAGCCCACCGACATCGCCGAGGCGATCGTCTACACCCTCCGCCAGCCGCGCCGGATGCGCACCGAGCTGTGGACGATGTGGAGCCTCAGCGAGAACCACTGAGCCGTCCCGTCCCCGGGCCGGACGCCGGAGACCCCCGGGAGCACGCTCCCGGGGGTCTGCGTCGGCGGAGGCGGAGGGATTTGAACCCTCGATGGGCGGTTAGCCCAAACCGCATTAGCAGTGCGGCGCCATAGACCGGACTAGGCGACGCCTCCAACGTCGCACAGGGTAACCGGCGCCCGACCCGCCGGGCAAAGCGGGCCGGAGGCGGACCGTGACCCGGCGGGTGGGGTCAGTCACGGTCGAGCAGCCGCCGGAGGGTGGCGAGCTCGTCCCCCTCCTGCGCGGCGCCGGCCCGCTCGGTGTAGAAGTGCCCCAGCCCGCGCCAGACCTCCGCCGCGGCCGCGTCGTCCGGGGCGAGGAACGCCGACACCTCGTGCATCTCGGTGTCCCACCGGTAGGCCTTGGGGTACATCGCGGGGACGGCGCTCGGGAGGCGCTCGAGCAGCCAGCTCATGCTCTCGCCCATCTCGTCGAGCAGGTCGTCGGCGGCACCGTGACGGCGTGCCGCGAGCAGCACGGCCGTGGCCAGACCGACCACCCCCTTGTTGAGGCCGCCGTAGCACATCTTCAGGGCCGAGGCCGCCCCGAGCGGCCCAGCCAGGACCCGCGTGTCGATGCCGAACCGGCGCAGGCCGGCGACCTCGTCTGCCCCATCGCCGCAGACGTAGACCCTGGGGCCCTCCTCGCCGTTTCCGGGAGGAGCGCCGATGACCGCGCCGTCGACGAGGCGGCCCCCGAGGGACCGGACGCGCTCGGCCAGGCGGCGGACCGTCTCCGGCGCGACGGCGTTGGCGTCGCAGAGGAGCGGCCCGCCGGCGAGGACCGGGGCCAGCGCCTCGACCACGGCGTCCGCCTGGGCGGGTGGGACCACCGACAGGACCAGGTCCGCCCGGCCGACCTCCTCGAGGGTGGCCGCGCGCATCCCGGCCGCGGCGGCGCGCTCGCGGCTGGCGGCGCTCCGTCCCTCGAGCAGGGTGAGGACGACGGCACCGCGCTCGTGCAACCGGCGGCCGATGCCGGCCCCCATCGCTCCCGTCCCGATGACCGCGACCGTCTCCACGGGCCCGAGTGTAGGCGGGCGACTCCCACCCGACCGGGGGCCGGCGTCACGGCGTGGACCCGGTCGGCTGGGTCAGGTCGTAGAACGTCATCCCGCCGATCGTCACCTGCGTGTAGTGCTCCGAGACCCAGGTGTCGATCCGGTCGGCGACGTCGGAGCCGCCCTGCTGCCCGCGGAACCCGCCTCCGGCGAGGAAGTAGTGGATCTTCCCGTCGGTGACGTGCTGCTGGAACTGCTCCAGCGTGGGGGACGGGTCGGACCCGTTGAACCCTCCGATGGCCATGACCGGCAGCTGCGAGGCCAGCTGCAGCCCGGCCGCGGTGTTCGAGCCGACGGCCGCGGCGACCCAGGTGTACTGGTCGGCACCGTCCTGCAGGGCCTGGACGACCGCGGCGTCCGGGGTCGTGGCGTCGAGCAGGCCACCCAGGCCGTGGCCGCCCCGGCCTCCCTGGCCGCCCCGGGTGGCGCCGCCGTTCGGCAACGTCCCGGTCCCACCGTTCGGGTTCGTCGGCGCCGTGCCGCCGCCCGCGCTACCGGGCGCTGCACCGGCGAAGCCGCGTCCGGGGCCCCCCGCCCCGCCTGGACCGCGCGCCCCACCGGGGCCGCCCGCGCCCCCGGGCCGCCGCCGGTCGACGGGCCTGCGGTGACGATGGAGCCGGAGTGGCCGGTGGAGAGGGTGTCGGCGGCGTAGGCGGCCGGACCGGCGAGTCCGGCGACGACGGCGAGGGCGGCCACGGCCGGCACGACCCGCCGGTGCAGCCGGCCGAGGACGAGGAGGAGGACCGTGGCGGCGAGCCCGAGGGCGAGAGCGGTGAAGCGGAGCCCGACTCCGAAGGCCGTGGTGCGGGAGAGCAGGAGGAAGGCCCAGACCGCCGTGCCGGCCGTCGCCAGGGACAGCACCGCGGACCCGGCGACCGTGTGCCTCCGCTGCCACGCCTCGCCGGCGCCCATTCCGACGAGCGCAGCGATCGCCGGGGCCAGGGCCACCGTGTAGTACTCGTGGAAGATCCCGGCCATCAGCGAGAAGGTCAGCGCGGTGACGAGCATCCACAGCCCCATCGCGACGTAGGCGGCCCTGCGGCCGTCGGTGCCGGGTGTGCGCCGAGGGAAGGCCAGCCCGGCGACGAGGAGGAGCAGCGCCGCGGGGAGCAGCCAGGAGACCTGGCCACCGTTGGAGGCGTCGAACATCCGCAGGATCCCGGTGCCCCCGGAGAACGGGCTGCCGCCGCCCACCCGGCCGGTCTCCGAGCCGTCGATCCGCCCGAACCCGTTGTAGCCGAAGGTCAGCTCGAGGAACGAGTTGGTCTGGCTCCCACCGATGTACGGCCGCGCCGAGGCCGGGAGCAGCTCGACGACCGCGACCCACCAGCCTGCCGAGAGGAGGAAGGCCCCGGCGGACGCCAGGCCCCCGAGGAGCCGGCGGCTGACCGAGGTGCGGGCGAACAGCACCCAGACGACCGCCACCGCCGGGACGACCAGCAGGACCTGCAGGGACTTGGTGAGGAACCCGAGCCCGACGAAGACCCCGGCGAGGGCGATCCAGCGGACCGAGCCGGCCTCCACCGCGCGCAGCGTCGCCCACACCGCGAGCGCCATGAGCAGGGTGAGCAGGGCGTCCGGGTTGTTGAAGCGGAACATCAGGACCGCGACCGGCGTCAGCGCGAGCGAGGCACCGGCGAGCAGGGCCGGCCCGTGCCCGAACCAGCGGCGCACGGTGGCGTGGACGACGGCGACCGTCCCGACCCCCATGAGGACCTGGGGCAGCAGGATCGCGAACGAGCTGAGCCCGAGCAGCCGCACCGAGAGCGCCATGACCCACAGTGACGCCGGGGGCTTGTCGACGGTGATGGCGTTGCTCGCGTCGAGGCTGCCGAAGAAGAAGGCCTTCCACGACACGCTGCCGGCCTGGGCGGCGGCCGAGTAGAAGGAGTTGGCCCACCCGCTCGCCGTGAGGTCGTAGAGGTAGGCCAGTGCCGTGGCGAGGAGGAGGGCCAGCAGGGCCGGCCGCCCCCACCACGGGTCGCCCTCCGGGCCTCGCAGCAAGCGGCGGACGCGCGAGCTCCCGGTGCCGTGGGGCGAGTGCTCCGGGCGGCCGGGGTGTCCGGTCCCGGACGGGGCGGGCTCGGGCCACCCGGCCCGGGTGGCGGTGGCGGAGGGGATCGTGGCCGTGTCCATGCCGAGAACGATGGCGAGGGCCGCTGTGCCGCCACTGTGGCGGCACTGTCCCGGGCGCACGAAGGCGCGCCGTCCCCGCGGTGGCACCGTCACGTCGACCGGCCCCGCCTGCGAGGATGGCCGGGTGCAGGTGAGGGTCCGCGCGGCGCGGGAGGACGAGCTGGCGCAGCTCGGCCGGCTGACCGTGGAGGCCTATGCGGCGGACGGCCACATCACCGCGGACGACCCGTACGCCGAGGACCTCGCCGACACCACGGTGCGCC
Organism: uncultured Actinomycetota bacterium; assembly: GCA_963772645.1. Taxonomy (GTDB): domain Bacteria; phylum Actinomycetota; class Actinomycetes; order Actinomycetales; family Dermatophilaceae; genus DASSQJ01. The sequence continues at coordinate 261,104 of CAVYYD010000006.1, read as the reverse complement.
GGCGCGAGGCGGTGCTCCTCGTCGCCGAGGACGGCGACGGGCACCTGCTCGGCACGGCCACCGTCGTGCCCCCGGGCAGCCCGCTCGCCGAGATGTGCCGGCCGGGCGAGGTGGAGCTCCGGATGCTCGCCGTGGACCCGCTCGCGCGCGGTCGGGGCGTGGGTGAGCAGCTGGTCCGGGCCTCCGTCGACCTCGCCGGCGAGCGCGGGTGCGACCGGCTCGTCCTCTCCAGCGGCACGTGGATGGCGACCGCGCACCGGCTCTACGGCCGGCTCGGCTTCGTCCGGGCGCCCGAGCGCGACTGGAGCCCGCGCGAGGGCGTGCTCCTCCTCGGCTACGAGCTGCCGATGCGCTGACGCGGGCGTCAGAGGGCCGGGAGCAGCACCGAGAACGTCGTGTCGCCCGGCCGGCTGTCGACCTCGACCCTGCCACCGTGGGCCTGGCCGACCGCGGCGACGATGGAGAGCCCGAGGCCGGTCGATCCCCTCTCCCGGCTGCGCGACTCCTCGCCGCGGGTGAACCGCTCGAACACCGTCGGCTGGAGGCCGGCGGGGATGCCAGGACCGTTGTCCGAGACCGAGATCCGGATGAGCTTCCCCTCCGGGCGGAGCCGGGTGACGACCCGGGTGCCGGCCGGGGTGTGGGTGCGGGCGTTGGCCAGGAGGTTGGCGAGGATCTGGTGCAGCCGGGCCCGGTCGCCGGGCACCTCGACCGGCTCGTCGGGGATGTCGAGCTCCCACGCGTGGTCCGGCGACGCCGCGTGCGCGTCACTGACCGCGTTCATCGCCAGGAGCGACAGGTCGACCGGCTGGCGGTCGAGGGGTCGGCCGGAGTCGAGGCGGGCGAGGAGGAGGAGGTCCTCGACGAGCTCCTGCATCCGCAGCGCCTCGGACTCGACCCTGCTGATGGCGTGGGTGACCGTGGGCGGCACCGAGTCGTGCTCGCGGCGGGTCAGCTCGGCGTACCCGCGGATGCTGGCCAGCGGCGTGCGAAGCTCGTGCGAGGCGTCGGCGACGAACTGCCGCACCCGCATCTCGCTCTCCTGGCGCGCGGTGAGGGCGGACTCGACGTTGTCGAGCATCGTGTTGAGGGCCAGGCCGACCTGCCCGACCTCGGTGCGCTCGTCGACGTCGCTCTCGGGGACCCGCATGGCGAGGGCGACGTCGCCGGAGTCGAGCTTGAGGCGGGACACCTGCTTCGCCGTGGTCGCGACGCGGTCGAGCGGGGCGAGGTTGCGGCGGATGAGGACCGCGCCCCCGGCACCGACGAGGACGAGGCCCACGGCGGTGCCGCCGACGACGAGGGCGAGCAGCTTGGCCAACAGGTCGTCGATGGGGGCGGTGGAGACGCCGACGATGAAGATGTTCCCGCCGGGGAGCTGGCGGACGCCGACGAGGTAGCTGCCGATCGACCCACCGAGGTCGACCCGCACCGGCCGCTGGCCCTGGAGCTCGTGGGTCAGGTGGGCGATCTGGTCCTGGGTGAGCGCGACGTCCGCGCCCGAGGTGGTCCGCACGCTGTTGACCGGCGACCCCGACGGGTCGTTCGCGACCGTGCCGGCCGGGGTGAGCGTCAGCTGGAGCACCTGGTCGCCGCCCGGCGCGCCGGGTGGCGGGGCGGAGTGGTCACCGTCGCGGTCGGGGTCGAAGCCGAGGCGCCGGTCGCCGACCCGGCTCACCGCGCTGTCGAGGTCCTGGGCCAGCTGGCCGGTGAGGTAGCGGCGGGTCTCGAGGACGGTCAGGGCGCTCGTTCCCAGCATGACGACGGTGAAGAGCGCCAGGACACTGGCCAGCAGCTTGGTGCGTAGCGTCCACCGGGAGGGATGCGGCATCCGCTCCATCCGGGTCACTCGCCCGGCTTGAGCACGTACCCGACGCCACGCATCGTGTGGATCATGGGGGAGCGGCCCGCGTCGATCTTCTTGCGCAGGTAGGAGATGTAGAGCTCGACGACGTTGGCCTGGCCGCCGAAGTCGTAGTTCCACACCCGGTCGAGGATCTGGGCCTTGGACAGGACGCGCTTGGGGTTGCGCATGAGGTACCGGAGCAGCTCGAACTCGGTGGCCGTCAGCTGGATCTCGGTGCCGCCCCGGGTGACCTCGTGGCTGTCCTCGTCCATGGTCAGGTCACCGACGACGAGGAGCGACCCGCCGTCGTCGGTGGCGATCGCGGTGCGCCGCATCAGGGCCCGGAGCCGGGCCACGACCTCCTCGAGGCTGAACGGCTTGGTGACATAGTCGTCGCCCCCGGCCGTGAGGCCGGCGACCCGGTCCTCGACGGCGTCCTTGGCGGTGAGGAAGAGGACCGGGACGTTGGGGTCGTCGCCGCGCATCCGCCGCATGACCTCCAGGCCGTCGAAGTCGGGGAGCATCATGTCGAGGACGACGGCGTCGGGGGCGAACTCCTTCGCCGCGCGGACCGCCGCGAGTCCGCTCGCCGCCGTGCGGACCTCCCAGCCCTCGTACCGCAACGCCATCGAGAGCAGCTCGGTGAGGTTGGGCTCGTCGTCGACGACGAGCACCCGCACGGCACTGCCGTCAGGGCGGTGGAGCGTGGGGGCGGACTGCGGGCGGGTCGTCGTCATGGGTCCAGTGTGTGTGGGGCCGCTGGGCCGAGTCCATGGGTTCCCTGTGTGGATCCTGTGGACGGCGGTGGCGGCTGCCAGCCTCTGGCTGGGACGGCCACAGGGGCACCACACGGTGCACCGGAGACGCTCGGGTGAAGCGGAGGAGCTGACATGACCGAGTCCGGCGACGAGATCCGCCCGCCACCCCCCCGCGGACGGCCCGAACGAGCCGCAGCCGCTGGTCCGGGCCGGGGCCGGAGTGTCCCTGCCCGATGGTCCGCCCGAGGGCTCGCCCGCCTGGGTGAGTGCCGGCCGCGGGGTCGAGGCCGGGCCGGTCACCGCGGCCCGGCGCCGGTGGCTCCTTCCCCGGCGGCCCCGGCGGATCGACCGACCCCGGGGACGCCAACGGCACCGCGACCCTCGACGCCTGAGCCGGCCGTACCGACCGGGGCGCCGGCATTGCGGGCCGCCCCCGGCCGACGACTGACCCCGCCGGACACGCTCCGGCGGGGTCAGTCGCGTTCTGGGTCAGGCCTGCTCGACCCGCGCCTTCAGCGCGTCGAGCTCGTCGGCCAGCTGCGTCGGCAGTCGGTCACCGATCCGCGCGAACCACTCCTCGATGAGCGGGAGCTCGGCGCGCCACTCCTCGGGGTCGACCCGCAGGGCCGTGGCCACCTGTTCGTCGCTCAGGTCGAGCCCGTCGGTGTCGAGGGCGCCGGGGGCCGGGACGAGGCCCACGGGCGTCTCTACGGCCTCCGCCGTGCCCTCGAGCCGCTCGACGACCCACTTCAGGACCCGCGCGTTGTCGCTGTAGCCGGGCCAGAGGAAGGAGCCGTCGTCGTCCCGGCGGAACCAGTTGACCTGGAAGATGCGCGGCAGCTTCGAGGCATCGGCGCGGGCCCCGAGGGCGAGCCAGTGACGCATGTAGTCCCCGGCGTGGTAGCCGATGAAGGGGAGCATCGCCATCGGGTCGCGGCGGACCACGCCGACGGCGCCGGTGGCGGCGGCGGTGGTCTCCGAGGAGAGGGTCGCGCCGACGAAGACCCCGTGCTTCCAGTCGCGCGACTCGTAGACCAGCGGCACGGTCGTCTTCCGGCGGCCGCCGAAGAGGATGGCGTCGATCGGGACGCCGTCGGGGTTGTCGTACTCGGGCGCGATCATCGGGGTCTGCTTCGCCGGGGTCGTGAACCGGCTGTTCGGGTGGCTGCTCACCTCGCCGTTCCCCGGCGTCCAGTCCCGGCCCTTCCAGTCGGTGAGGTGCGACGGTGGCGCCTCGGTCAGGCCCTCCCACCAGACGTCGCCGTCGTCGGTGAGGGCGACGTTGGTGAAGATCGAGTTGCCCTGATCGATGGTGCGGACCGCCTGGGGGTTGGTCTGCATCCCGGTACCCGGGGCGACACCGAAGAGGCCGAACTCGGGGTTGACGGCGTAGAGGCGGCCGTCGGGCCCGAACCGCATCCAGGCGATGTCGTCGCCGACCATCTCGGCGGTCCAGCCGGGCATCGTCGGCTCGATCATCGCGAGGTTGGTCTTGCCGCACTGGCTGGGGAAGGCACCGGCCACGAAGTGTGTGCGCCCCTGCGGGGAGGTGAGCTTGAGGATGAGCATGTGCTCGGCCATCCACCCCTCGTCGCGGGCCATCGCCGAGGCGATGCGCAGGGCGTAGCACTTCTTGCCGAGGAGCGCGTTGCCGCCGTAGCCCGAGCCGTAGGACCAGATCTCCCGGGTCTCCGGGAAGTGGGCGATGTACTTGGTGTCGTTGCACGGCCACGGGACGTCGGCCTCGCCGTCGGCGAGCGGGGCGCCGACCGAGTGCAGGCCCTTGACGAAGTCGGCGTCGAGCTCCTCCATCCGCTCCAGGACCGGGGCGCCGATCCGGGCCATGATCCGCATGTTCGTCACGACGTAGGCAGAGTCGGTGACCTCGACACCGAACATCGGCACGGTGGCGTCGAGGTGTCCCATGACGAACGGGATGACGTACATCGTGCGGCCGCGCATCGAGCCGCGGTAGAGCTCGATCATCGTCGCCTTGAGGGCGGTGGGGTCGACCCAGTTGTTCGTGGGGCCGGCGTCCTCCTCGCGGACCGAGGCGATGAAGGTCCGGTCCTCGACCCGGGCGACGTCGGTGGGGTCGGACAGGCAGAGGAAGGAGTTGGGCTTCTTGTCCTCGGCGAGGCGGATGAACGTCCCGGACTCGACGAGCTCGCTCGTGAGGCGCTCCCACTCGGCCTGGGACCCGTCGCACCACACCACCTCGTCGGGCTGGGTGACGGCGGCGACCTCGTCGACCCAGGACTGGAGTGCGGCGTGCCTCGTGCCGGGGCTGGCGGTGGTGTGGGTGGCGGTCATCGTGCGGGTCCTTCCTCCGCGGCGGCGTGGTTCGCAGCTCCCCGGGGCGGGGCCCGCGACGTTCCGCAGCGGCCTCCGGTGGCCTCGGAGGGTCTCGCGGAGGCTTGGTGGGCCCACCGCGGGGAGCCTCGCTCTCCACGGTAGGTCCGGGGCTGGACACCGATGACCGCCAAGGGCCCCGTGAGGTAGTGAAGTCCTTCACAAGCGCCCAGCGGTGGTCCTGGGCGCCGAGCGGATTACCGGTGGGTCGGGACGGCGCGGGTGGTGCGCGATTTCTCCGCCCGGGCGGCGCTCCGGTAGTCTGCACAGTCGTTGCGCGCGAGCGCAGCGGGCGCCCGTAGCTCAACGGATAGAGCATCTGACTACGGATCAGAAGGTTGGGGGTTCGAATCCCTTCGGGCGCGCTCTGTGTTGAGACAGACGACGGGCCCCCGGCCAGCGGAACGCTGCCGGGGGCTTACTCGTGTCCGGCATCCGGATGGTGCCCGATGCGGGCGTGGGCCCCAAAATGGGCCGCAAAATTCGCCGCCGGCCCCTGAAGTCGGCTGGGCTGACACTGGGGTCGTGAACAGGATCGGTGGGGTCGCGGCTGGCCGGGAAGCAGCCGCCAGGGGGCTTCTGGAGGCATGAACACCACACCCAGCCCCCAGCCCACCCTCCTGCTCAACCTGAACGAGGTCGCCGCCCAGCTGCGCTGGACCCGGCGCAGCGTCGAGCGGCAGATCGCCGAGCGCCGGCTGCGCACCGTGCACCTGGGCCGCTCCGTGCGGGTCGAGCGCACCGAGCTCGACCGGTTCGTCGCGGCCCGGCGGGACCCCGATGCCGGATAGCGAAGATGCGCGGTAGGCCACGGGCTGCCGCCGCCGACAGCGCCACGACCAGGTACCGCGGCGCCGACGGGCGCTGGCACGCCCGGGTCACCGTCGGGCGGCGGCTGGACGGGGAGCGCGACCGCCGGCACCTCACCCGGGCCACCAAGCGCGAGCTCGACGCCGCCGTGCGCGACCTGGAGAACGCGCGCGACAGCGGTCAGCAGCCCTGGCTGCTCGACAACGTCACCGTCGAGGAGTGGCTCGAGCACTGGCTCGAGGAGATCCTGCCGCTGTCGGTGCGCTGGAAGACCCGCTCCGGGTACGCCAGCCACCTGCGCGTGCACGTCATCCCGACCATCGGTGCCGCGCGGCTGAGCGGGCTGCGGCCCGAGACCCTCGAGCGGCTCTACCGGCAGCTGATCGAGGACGGCCGCTTCACGCACGTGGTCCACGGGGTGCACCGCGTGCTGCGCTCCAGCCTCAACGAGGCCGTGCGGCGTCAACGGCTGCTGACCAACCCGGCCGCCCTGGCCCGGCCGCCGCGGGTGGAGCGCAGCGAGATTGAGCCGCTCACCGCCGACGAGTGCCGGGCGGTCCTGGCGGCGTCACGCGGGCGGCTGAACGCTGCCCGGTGGTCGGTCGCGCTGGCGCTGGGGTTGCGCCAGGGCGAGGCGCTCGGGCTGATGTGGGACGACGTCGACCTCGACGCCGGGGTGCTGCGGGTGCGGCGGGCTGTGCAGCGCCGGACCTGGGCGCACGGCTGCAGCCCGCGGCGTCGCAAGGAAGCCGCGTGCGGGCGGCTGCGCGGGGCGGAGTGCCCGCAACGCCGCGACGGCGGGCTGGTGCTGGTTGAGCCCAAGACGCGATCGTCGCGGCGCTCGGTGGCGCTGCCGCCGCCGCTGGTCGCCGAGCTGCGCGCCCACCGGGCCGCTCAGCTGCGGCTGAAGCTGGAGCGGGTCAACGTCTGGGACCACACCCACGACCTCGTCTTCTGCACCGACTGGGGTGCGCTCATCGACCCGCACGCCGACTACCGCGACTGGAAGCAGATCCTGCGCGACGCCGGTGTGCGCGAGGTGCGCCTGCACGATGCCCGGCACACCGCGGCCACCCTCCTGCTGCTGCAAGGTGTCGACATCCGCACCGTCATGGCGATCATGGGCTGGACCGAGCTGGCCACCGCCCAGCGCTACGTCCACGCCGTCGACGAGCGGCGCCACGAGGCAGCGCGGCGGATGGGCACCACACTCTGGGGTGAGTCGCCCGGCACTCTCCCCGGGGCTCAGCGCCGGACCTGATCGAGGTGTCTGGCGAGGTCTTCCGGGCGTGGTCAGTGGGGGAGGGACGAAACCGGGGACGTTTCCACTGGGGCACAGGAGTGGTCAGCGGTACCGGCGGTTGAATGCGGCGACCAGGGCCGTCATCGCCGGCATCATCGCCTCGACCTCACGGTCGTAGATGCGGCCCCGGTCGAGGTCGTGGGCGAGGTTCGCGAGCTGCTGGGCCCAGTCGCGGTTCGTCCCAGCTGCCGTCGGCCGCGGAGCCTCCACGAGGACTCGCTTGACCTTGGTGACGGTGCGCACGACCTCGACCGGACGGTCGACCACCTCGACCGCGGTGGTGGCTTCAGGCGGGCTGGCCGGGTCAGTGGCTCAGCGGAAGGACCCGAACCTCGGCGCCGTGCCCATGGCCGGCGAGCTTGGCGTCGCAGGTGTACAGAGGCGCCTCGAGAGCTTCGGCCAGTGCCAGGTAGCAGGCGTCGTAGCTGGTGAACTGGTGGCGCAGCGCCCAGACACGGTCCGCAAAGGGCGCCAGCCCGTGGCGGGTGATGGTCAGGGCCAGGTGGTCGCGTCGGGCTTCCTCGGCGACCGCCGGGTCGAGCTTGCCGCCCAGGGCGAGACCACGCAGCACCGAGAACACCTCGACGTCGAGGAGGTGTGGGGCGTCCACATCGCCGGCCAGGGCGTCGAGAAGGTCGGGATCGGCGTCGCGCCCGACCAGAGCCTCGACCATCGCCGAGGCGTCGACCACGATCACCGGCGACCGGCCTGGACCGCCGCAACGATGTCAGCCGACGACGGCCCGGTGCTCCGATCACGCGCCCTGAGCTGGTCGACGATCTGCGCGTTGGTCGGTCGGGCCGCGATCCTGGCCAGCTCCGCCGCGACGTACGCCGACAGCGACTTGCCCTCCGCCGCGGCGCGCTCCTTGAGCGTGGCGGCGACCTCGTCGGGAACGTCCCGGATGTACATCGTCGCCATGGGAATCATGCTAGCAGTGTGCAAGCAGACGACGCCTCGGAGAGTTCTGGCACGCGACCGCTTCGCCCGGACCGAGGTCATCGCCTCCTCGGTGCGCCGACCTCCCACCAGTTGATGGGCGGGTCATCGTGGATCATCGCCGCCGCGAGCTCTACCGACGCCAGGTTGCAGAACTTCCACAGTTCCTTGGCCGCCCGCGAGTACTGGAACAAGACCTGGTCGACGTCGAACGCGTTCAGCTCGCCGGCCCGGTACCGGTCGATGGCCTCACCGACGCGAGCCACGAGCTCGGCCTGCTGAGCCTCGTGGCACGCGGCGACCCGGGCGCGGGCGGCCTGTCGCTCTGACTTGCTGGACACCATCCGAAAGTACCCGGCGCGGGTGGGGGGCGCCCTCTCGCCAATAGCCCGAGCATTGCGTCCGATCGACACCTGACGTACAGTTTTCCGTACAGGAGGTCACCATGAAGACGATGAGCTACACCGAGTCCCGCGCCCGCTACGCCGAAGTGCTCGACAGCGTCGCCAACGACCGCGAAGAAGTCATCATCACCCGCGCCGGGCACGACCCGGTGGTCATCGTCTCCCTCGAGGACTACGAGTCACTGCGCGAGACGGCGTACCTCATGCGCTCGCCGGCCAACGCGCGTCGCCTGCTGGACGCCATGGAGCGCCTCGAGGCCGGCCACGGCGAGCCCCACGACATGATCGACGCCGACTGACGTGCTCCTCGTCTGGGACGAGAACGCCTGGCAGGACTACCTCTGGTGGCAGGCCCAGGACCGCCGAGTCCTCAAGCGGATCAACCTGCTGCTGACCGACATCCAGCGCGACGGCAACGAGGGCATCGGCAAACCGGAGGCACTCAAGCACGACTTCGCCGGCTACTGGTCCCGGCGCATCACTGATGAGCACCGCCTCGTATACAAGGTGGCCGACCAAGAGATCCGGATCGCCGCCTGCCGATACCACTACGGCTAGAGCCGCCCGGCGGCGCAACAAGCCAAGTGCACTATCCGCGGCAGTTCCGGACGGTTGATGCCGCAGCGGCGACCAGCTGTCGCGGCCGGCGGATATAGGGCAGTGCACAAAGACCAGGAGGAAGACGAGGACGAAGACCAAGACGAGGACGAGGACGGGGACGGGGACGGGCAGGCGCGTGCTGAGAGAGGCGGGGACGAGGACGAGGACGAGGACGGGGAGGCGCGTGCTGAGAGAGGCGGGGACGCGGTCAGCCCTCTGGCGCGGGCTTCGAGCGCCGTTCTCCGATGATCTCCCGGTGACACGTAAGGTTTCAGATTTGATACCATAAGCACGTTAAAGCGTCAGGTTTGGTACTTCAGGAGCACATGATGGCTGGCACGATCAGTGGGCGAACCCCGGTCGCGGTAGCGCGCGCTCTCGACGGACTGGGCAGAGACGTGACCACATGGCGCAAACTACGTCACCTGACGGTCGAGCAGGTCGCCGACCGTGCCGGCCTTAGCCGCAGCACCGTCCTGCGACTTGAAGCCGGGCAGGGAGCTTCCTTGGAAAACCTGCTGCGGGTCGCTCGGGCGCTGGGTGTGCTGGACCTGCTAACCAAGGCGCTCGACCCGTACGCGACCGACGTGGGTCGCCTCCGCGCCGACGAGGAACTGCCGACCAGGGTGCGCGCACGTGGAGCCGACGGGTGAACGCCGTCGAGGTCTGGGTATCTATCGGGGGCGTCGACGTGCGTGCCGGGACCCTGTACCCGCACCGCCGCCGCGGTGGGAGCGCCGAGAGCGCCAGCTTCACCTACTTGGACGAGTACATCGCGAACCCGCACGCCTACTCACTGGAGCCGGGGCTCCCCCTCGAGGCCGGCGCTCACCAGAGCACCATTGGGCATTCGATGTTCGGCGCGTTCGGTGACTGCGCCCCGGACCGATGGGGCCGGACTCTGGTTAAGCGGCGCGAGGCCGCCCAGGCCCGTGCCGAAGGCCGCGAACCGCGCAGCCTCGGCGAGGTCGACTACCTCTTGGGGGTTCGCGACGACCTGCGACAGGGCGCGCTGCGTTTTCGCCACGGCGACGGCCCCTTCGAGGCAGTGGAGGACCGCGGCGTCCCTGCCCTGACTGACCTGCCCGAACTGCTGACTCTCGCTGCGCGAGCCGAGGCGGACTCAGCCGACCTGCCGGACCTTCAGCGCCTCATCCGCGTCGGCAGCTCCCTCGGTGGGGCGCGGCCCAAAGCGCACGTTCGCGACGCCGACGGCAACCTCGCGATTGCCAAGTTCCCCAGTGCCGCACATGACACGTGGAACGTTATGGCGTGGGAGAAGGTCGCACTCGAACTCGCCGCCCGGGCCGGGATCACCGTTCCAGATAGCACCCTGCTGAACCTCGCCGACCGCAGCGTCCTAGTCGTGGACCGGTTCGACCGGACCCAAGACGCCGACGGTGGACCCGCTGGCCGGGTCGGCTACGTCAGCGCGATGACGATGCTCCAGTCCACCGACGGCGAACAGGGCAGCTACCTGGAGATAGCGGAGGCCATCGAAACGCGCTCGTCCCGCGCAACTGCGGACCTGCACCAGCTCTGGCGCCGGATCGTCTTCGCCATTCTCATCTCCAACACCGACGACCACCTGCGCAACCACGGATTCCTCCACGAGGACGGAGACACCTGGCGGCTGTCTCCGGCGTTCGACATCAACCCGAACCCCGAACCAGGTCCCAAGCACCTGAGCACGGCCATCGACCTCGCTGATGACACGGCAAGCGTCGCGCTCGCGCTCTCGGTCGCGGACTATTTCCGCCTCAGCGCCGAGGAGGCCAACGAGGTCATCGCGCAGGTTCAGACGGCCGTCTCACACTGGGCGCCGGTCGCCCGACAGTACGGCTTGTCCTCACAGGAGATCACCGCCATGTCGTGGGCGTTCGACGCACACTCCGCGCGCGCTTCGAAATAGGCGCGGCAAACGCCTGACCCAGCCGGGAACATCGCCCGGTCCGCGGCATAGCGAGCGTCAACATTGCCTTGACATTCATGTGGTGCCAAGACATGCTTGACGTGTGGAGGTTCGGGCCTCGGCACGCAAACACGGCATCGATGACGCCGACATCGAGCACGCTTGGGCCAACGCGATTCGCCTCGTTGAGTACGACTACGAGGGCGAGGACCGGCTGCTGGCAATCGGGCCTGACCGGCATGGCCGGATGCTCGAGCTAGTGGCCGTGCCAGCCGCTGAGCCGACCCGGATCATCCACGCGGACCGGCTCCGTCCGGTGTTCTACGACTACCTGAGATGAGGTGATGACCATGACGAAGCTCAAGGCAGACCACGACCGCACCGGGCTGGACCAGCTCGACCCGGCCACGCACCCGGCCCGTGACGCGGCGAACTTCCGGCGCATCATCGCTGCCCGGCAGAACCTGGCCGCCGCCGAGCAGGAACTGCACGCCGCCGTGGAAGCGGCGCGGGAGGCGGGCGACTCCTGGACCGTCATCGGCGCCGCTCTCGACACCACCCGGCAGGCGGCGCAGCAGCGGTTCGGCACCTAACCCTCCGCGGCATAGGAAGACGTCCTCGTCGCTGCGGTCGGGTGGAAGATCGGATGCGGTCGCGCTCAGCTGGGCGCCGGGCGCTCGGCGTCGGCCGGGAGGTCCGCGATGCCGGTTGCGGTCACCAGGCGCAGTCGCTGGACGTCGACGCTCGCGACGTAGTCCTCAACGCGGTCGAGGAAGTACCGGGTCGTGGTCTGCGACTCGTGCTCGGCCAGGGCATCTTCGCTCGTGTAGAGCTCGTAGAAGATGCGGACGTCGGGCTCACCAGCGGGCGCGTGCACTGCGTAGGCCAACGTGCGGGGCTCGTGGGCGGCGATTCCCGCCACCGTGTCGCGCATCAACGCGTCGAACGCCTCGGCTCGCCCGGGCCTGAGCGCGAACCGGACCACCAAGCCGAACTGGGACATCTGCTCCTCCTCGGTACGAGCAGACCCTCCCACGTCGGGGACTCCGGCACGGTGCGAATGGAGGCCGCCGCGCCGTCCAGGTCGGCACCCCGCGAGGCCGAACATCCCCGGCGAGGACCGAGGTCGGCAGTCGCGCGGGCCGCCACCCCTCAGGTTCGGCACGCCGAAGCGCACCTACGTTCAGCCGTCCAAGGCAACTCCCGCCTAGCACCGGGTCAACCCTGCGCGAGCGGAGATCAGCGCTGAGAACACCCGCGCGATCCGCGGCTATGAGCATGCGTTTGTGAGTGCTATCGCTGGCGATGAAGGAGCACGACATTCGCCCGAGAGCCTGCTCCGCACCCTGACGGCCCGCGTTCGCCATCGTTCAACGAAGGATGGGATACCGGTTCGGTCACGGCCGCTTCGGGTGGACCGCCTTGGCGCCGTGTTGCCGTCAGCATTGGGGGCGTGATCACGGCCGGCTTTCGCGTTCCGCTGAGGAGTGGACGACTGATCGTCCCTGCGCTGGCAGCGGCCGCCTTGGCTCTCAGCGGGTGCTCGCCGGTCTACGACGGCATGACCGGCATCGCTCGCGATGATCAGGGCCGCTTGGTTGGATTGTGGCGCGGATGCGAGGGGGAACCCGTCGGGGCAACTCTCATTCAGGACTCCAACACGTCCAACTCGATACGCATTGGCGAGTGGGTGGCAGCCAAGCCGTCACCCAACGGTTCGTTCTCGCTGGAGACTTCACCTGCACCTCAGGGCTGGACGACCTGGCAGCCAGGCCCGAGGGAACTCCTACCTGGCCACGACTACACGTTGATCGCTTGGAAGAGCCTCAACGAGACCAACGCCGTACCTGTCGACTTCACCGTCACCGACCTCACCAAGCTCGCCGAGGGCGACGTGCTGATTGAGTCCACGGACGGTCGTGGGCGAACAACCATCGTCAGCCGCGAGGAATTCGACAGGCTGGCTTGCAGAATCAACTGAACGGCGCAGACCGGGGGATGGGAACGCACGCCCCGCGGCATTTCCGGACGATCCGGAGGGCGCGGGCGTGACCCCAGGGACTTCCGCCGTGCCAACCTGAACGCATGTTGCGCATTGGAGCAGTGGTCATCAACGTCAAGGACGTCGAGGAGTCCGGTCCCTTCTGGGCTGATGCGCTCGAATATGGCCAAGACACGCACAACCCCGCGTTCCTGGTTCCTCGAGAGGAACAGGGACCGCGCATCCATCTCGACCAGGACGACCGCACACACCTCGACCTATGGGTTGACACCGAAAAGGAACAGTTGGCGGAGGTGGAACGCCTCATCTCCTTGGGAGCCAGCCGCGTCGAATGGGAGTACCCCGAGGATGCGGATTTCGTGGTCCTCGCCGACCCAAGCGGCACGCTCTTCTGTGTCATCGACCTCAGCAAGTAGGCGAGTCGACGCTCTCACGGCGGCCTTGGACGGGTGCCGCCAGGCGCCATCCGCAGCCGATTACGTCACCCAACGTCCCTAACTACTCCGTCCGCCGGAAGACGTAGAGGCCCTCGGTAGTCGTTGCGAGAAGAACCCAGCCGTCCTTCTCCAGCACCTCGAGAGACAGAGCCAAGCGAACCCCCTTCACACCTGGACCCATCGACTTCTCGTTGAGGAGTTCGGCCTCAGTCAAGACCCGGTATGCCATCGAGAGGATTCCCTTCGCGTGCGCCCTAGCCCCGACGGACGTCGAGATTGCCAGTGTTGCTGCCGTCGGCCAGACGTCAAACGCAACGGCTGGCTACTGCAGCCCCTGCTGATGGACGACGCCCTTGGCCGCCCACCGGTGTCATGGTCGCCACCGAGCGCCCGCGCCAGGAGAGAATGTCCCCATGAACAGGCTCGTGCTGTGGTGGATCGGCTTGGCCGCCTCGGTTGTTCTGGTCGTTGTGGCCCTTGCCAGCCAGTCCGGCACGTGCGTCGACTCTGCCGATGCCGCCGCCTCATACTGCACAAGTGGTGGCTCCGGCGGCTTGCTCCTTCTCGGCCTGGCCGCCATGGTCCTGTCGGTATGGAGGTTGATGCGCACCTACCGAACCCAGCGTCTCAGCGGGCCGCGGCGGTAATGCATCCACGAGCAACGTGCACGACCCGCGGCTACGTAGAGGGCGCTTGCAGCACCGGCTGGGAAACCCGACACCCGGGTCGCTGTGCTTCACCCCCCACGAGGTCCGGACTTTCATCGACTACGCGGTGGCGTCCTACGACGTCGACCCGGCCCGGGTGTACCTCACCGGGCTCAGCTGCGGGGGCTACGGCAGTGGGAGTACCTCGCCGAGAACGGCCGGGCCCCGGTGGCAGCGGCCGTGCCGATCGCCGGCGAGGGCCGTCCCGGGTGGGACAACGGCGGATGCGGCCTCGCGTCGGTTCCCCTCTGGGCTTTCCACGGCGCACGCGACGTCGAGATCGACCCCGAGGGCAGCATCGTCCCGGGGACCGGTCTGCGGGGCACCTGTGCGTAGCCGGAGGCCGATGCCGGGCTGACGGTGTACCCGGACCTCGACCACGACGCAGGGGACATCACCTACAGCCCCGCTGGGCCGCACGACATCTACTCGTGGTTCCTCACGAGGTCCTCCACCTGACCCGTGGTTCGCAGCGGCCCCCGGAGGACACCGAGAAGGGACGCGGCGTCGGCGGAGGCAGCGTCGGCTGTCGTCCCGCCACCCCCGGGCTCATGGACGAGCGGTCGGGTGCAGACCTAGCGTGACGGGATGATGTTCAGCCGAGACCTCCGGGACGCCGTGGGACGCGGGGAGGTCACCGTCTCCATCCGGTTGTGGAGCCGCCCGCAGGTGAGGGCGGGTGGCCGCTACCGGACCGCCGGCGTCACCATCGAGATCGACTCCCTCGAGGTGCTGCCGTTCTCGGCCGTGACCGACGAGGACGTCGCCGCATCCGGGGAGACCGACCGCGAGGCAATCCGGGCACGCGCTGCCCACTCCGGGCCGATCGACGACGACACCCTCGTCCACCGGGTCGAGTTCCACGTGGTGTGACCACCGTGGCCGGCCACCGCGTCGAGGTCGCTGCCGGCCACCGCACGCCTGCATGCTCCCGCTCGTGGCGGTAGGAAGCCTGCGCAACGGCAGCCCGGCACGCGCAGGAGCCTCACGGATGCCGGCCGAGAACCCGGGGGGACCGCGTCGGCGCCACCCCCGGCAGCAGCCGGGGCACCCGCTGCGCGTACTCCCGGTAGCCGGGCAGGCAGGAGCGGAGGTCTCGTTCCTCGAGCCGGATGCCGACGAGGATGTAGGCGCTGAGCCCGAGGGCGAACAGCAGGTGGCCCACGGTCATCCGTGGTGTCCCCCAGAGGACGAGGAAGAACCCGAGCATCATCGGGTGACGCACGACCCGGTACAGCAGCGGGGTCCGGAAGCTCACCGGGTGGTACTCGAGACCGCGGGCGCGCAGGTACACCTGCCGTAGCCCGAACAGGTCGAAGTGGTCGATGAGGAAGGTGGAGAGCACGACCACGACCCACCCGACGGTGTAGGCCGCCCAGAGCGCCGCCGCGCCGAACCCCTCCGTCTCCCACAGCACCTGCGGGACGGGCCGCCACTGCCAGAACAGCAGGACCAGGCACCCCGTCGCGACGAGCACGTAGAGGGACCTCTCCAGGTGGGCGGGGACCACGCGCGCCAGGGCCGCCTTCACCGGCCGGCGCGCCAGGACGCTGTGCGGAACCGCGAAGAGCAGGACGAGGACGGTGTCGACGGCCACCGCCTCCGGCCAGGGCGACGTCGTGCCGCCGGCGTCCACGGACACCGGCACCACGAGGTCGGCCACGAAGCCGATGAAGTAGAGCAGGACCAGGAGGAAGACGCCGTAGACGAGTCCCCCGAACGCGATGGACCCGACGGCCGTCGGGGTGGACTGCCTGCCAGCACCGCCGTGCGCCATGACCCGTTCTCCTTCACACGTGTCCGGGTGAGGTTCTCCTTGTCCGTTGACTCAACTCCGGCCCCTGCGTAGCGTCAATGCGTGGATCCACGTATCCGTGGACGGAGGGCATGACCACCCGCTCGAGCCGGCAGGACCACAGCCGCGTGCAGGCGCTGTGGCGGGACGTCGGTGAGCGTCCGGACCTCTTCACCCCCACCGACCTGCTCGCCCGGGTGACCGAGATCGTCCCGTGTGACTACGCGAGCGTCAACGAGATCGACGAGGTGCACGGCGCGGCCGTCAGCCGCTACCTCCCGCGGGACGCCATCGACCACGCCGACTACCGGGCCTTCGAGTGGCACGTCCACGAGCACCCGATGCTGCGGGAGCTCCGGGCCACCAACGAGGGGGCACCGCGACGCCTGTCGGACATGCTCAGCCCGGTGCGGTGGCACCGGCTGGGCCTCTACGGCGAGTTCTTCCGCTCGATGCACGTGGAGCACCAGGCCGCGTTCACGACCGGGGACGCCACCGCCAGCACGGCGGCGGCCGTGGTGTTCAACCGCGCGGTGCATGACTTCGACGACCGGGACATGGCCGTCTTCCGCGCCGTCCGACCGCTGTTCCAGCTGCTGCACCGCCTGGGCGCCGAGCGGCGCCTGGCCGCGGCGGCGAGGCTCGCACTGGACCACCCGGGGCAGGGGGTCGCCGTGCTGGGCCCGTTGGGCCACATCGAGTCGGTGGACGAGGTCTCCGCCCGTGCGCTCACCGCGGCGTTCGGCTCCGTCCCCGGAGCCGGGGAGCTGGCCCCGGCCGCCGTGCGGGCCTGGCTCGGCGGCGACGCGCCGGCTCTGACCTTCGGCGCACCCGACTGCTCCGTGCGCGTCCGCCGCGGCCCGCGCATCGGGGACCGGCGAACCGTCCTCGTCCAGACCGCCGAGCAACCGCTGACCGCCGGCCTCACCCCCCGCGAGCGCGAGGTGCTGAGCCTCGTGGCCGCGGGCACCTCGAACCGGGCGGCCGCGCGACGCCTGGGGATCAGCACCCGCACGGTCGAGAAGCACCTCGAGCACGCGTACCTCAAGCTCGAGGTCGAGAACCGGACGGCGGCCGCCGCGGTGCTGTCACGGGCCCGGGCCGCCGCTGGGCTCGGTCACGACCGCGGCCCGGGCCTCGGCGCCGCCTCGGGGTGAGGCGCCGCTCGCCCGCGCGACGGCAGCCGCTCAGACGTGGTCGCGCCAGGTGTGGCGCGGCTCGTAGCCGAGCACCCGCCGCGCACGGTCGATCGACAGCAGGGTCTCGTGTTCGCCGAGCTCCCTGGTGACCCGCACGCCGGGGTACACCTCCGCCATGAGCTCGGCACTCGAACGGCTCATCACGGTGTCGGCGTTGGCGATGACGAACACGTCGGCCCCCGGCTGGCCGTGGGCGAGGCCCCGCTCGACGGCCTGGGCGCCGTCCCGGGCGTCGATGTACCCCCAGAGGTTCCAGCGGCGCAGCATCGGGTCCGCGTCGAAGGACGGGAACTGCGCGTAGTCCTCGACGTCCATGACGTTCGAGAAGCGCAGGCCGACCATGACGAGCTCGGGGTCCCACCGGCAGAACTGGCGGGCCATCTCCTCCTCGAGCACCTTGTTGAGCGAGTACGTCGACTCGGGCCGCGGCGGGTAGTCCTCGTCGACCGGCGCGTACGGGGGCGGGGTGTCGAAGGGGAGGCCGAGGACGGTCTCGCTCGAGGCCCAGACGACCCGCCGGATGCCGGCGGCGCGGCAGGCGGCGAAGACGTTGTAGGTGGCGGCGGAGTTGTTGGCGAAGGTCGAGGCGTTCGTCGTCAGGCCCGGTGCCGGGACGGCGGCGAGGTGGACGACGGCGTCGACGGCGACGTGCTCGTCGGCCCCCCCGGTGACGGCCTCGACGACCTGGCCGTAGTCGGTGAGGTCGACGGTGAGGAACTCCCCCTCGACGTCGCGGGGGTCGCCGCCGGGCGCGCGGTCGGCGGCCAGCACGTCGAGGCCGATGCCGCGCAGGTGCCGGACGACGGCCCGGCCCAGCTTGCCCCGGGCCCCGGTGA
The DNA here is from genome assembly GCA_963772645.1 of uncultured Actinomycetota bacterium. Lineage (GTDB taxonomy): Bacteria > Actinomycetota > Actinomycetes > Actinomycetales > Dermatophilaceae > DASSQJ01. The sequence continues at coordinate 243,204 of CAVYYD010000006.1, read as the reverse complement.
CGAGGACGCGGGCCGGGAGGTCGTCGGGTGTCTGGTCGGGTGTGGTGCTCATCAGGCCATCCTGCCCGGGCGCAGGTCGCTCGCCCACCCCGGGGCATCGGTGCGGCATCGCGGCCCGGCGGGCCGCAGAGCCCACGACCGGCGGCGGGCGAGGGAGACTGCTGGACATGCTCACCCGCCATGGCACCATGTCCACCGACCGCCCGGCCCGCTACGCCAAGCAGCTCGCGGGGCACTGGGCCCGCAAGGCCAGCACCAGCGAGGAGGACGGGGCGATCGTGATCCACTTCGAGACCGGGCAGGTGGTCGTGCTGCGGCCCGAGGAGACGCTGCTGCGGATCGAGTCCTCGGTCCCGCAGGACGGCGACCCGGACCGCTTCGCCCGGGTGGTGGCCGAGCACCTCCAGCGCTTCGGTGCCCGCGACGAGCTCGAGATCATCTGGGAGCCACCGCTGGGAACCTGACCCCCGGTGTCGGAGTCTCGCCGCGGCCGGCCACCGCCGGACAGGTTCAGCGAGGAGGGGCCGTCGACTCCCGCACGACGAGCGAGAGCGGCAGCAGGACCGACCGCGAGGCGCGGCTCGGGTCGGCGATCGAGTCGAGGAGCAGGCGCGCAGCCTCCGCCCCGATCTGCTGGTGCGGGATGGCGACGGTGGTGAGCGGCGGGCGCAGCTTGTCCAGGAACGGCATGTCGTTGAAGCCGACCACGCTGATCGTCGCCGCGGGCAGTCGATGCCGCGCTCGGCGAACACGTCGTAGCAGCCCAGGGCGATGAGGTCGTTGCCGGCGACGACGGCGGTGAACTCCGGCCCGTCGTCGAGCAGCCGGCGCAGCACCGTCGGCCCCCGCCTCCTCGCTCCAGTGGTCAGACGGTGGTGACGGGCGGGGTCCTCGTCCAGGCCGAGGTCGCGCACGGCTGCCGCGGAAGGAGCGGGCACGCACGACCCGGTGGAGGTGTTGGCCGGCCCGGCGAGGTGGGCGATCCGGGTGTCCGAGGTCGGCGAGGTGGCTGCACCGCGAGCTCACCCCGGCGGCGTCGTCGGGCGGTGATCGAGGGGACGTCGACCCCGTCGGGGCGCCGGTTGACCATGACCATGCGGACGCCCTCGCGGCGCAGCTGGTCCAGGAGCGGGTGGTCGACCGGGCGGTGGCCACGATGAGGCCCTCGACCTGACGCGCGCGCAGCAGCTCGATCTGGGCGCTCTCGCGCCCGGGGTCGTTGTCGGTGTTCACGATCAGCCCGCTGTAGCCGGCCGGCTCGAGCACGTCCTCGATGCCGCGCACGATCGGTGGGAACAGCGGGTTGGTCAGGTCGGGGATGACCAGTCCGACGGTGCCGGACTTCGCGGTCTTCAGGCCCACGGGCGATCGGGTTCGGGCGGTAGCCGAGGGTCTCGGCCACCCTGATGACCCGGCGGGCGGTCTCGGCGTTCACCAGCCCCCGGGTCGCGGGGTTCAGCGCCCGCGACGCCGTGGCCGCGTGGACGCCCGCGTCCTCGGCGACGTCACGGAGCGTCGGAGTCTGCACGAGCACGAGTCTAGGGCCGCGCCGTGGGCGCGTCCGGGGGGCTGCCAACGGCGCCGGGCCGAGCCGCGCGCCGAGGCCCAGCGGGACGGCGAGCACCGCCCCGGCGGCGAAGAGGACTCGTACCGGCCGCTGTCGCGCCAGGCCGGCGAGCCAGGACCGCCGCCAGCGCGCTGCCCACGAACAGGGAGCCGGCGAAGAACGAGACGACCGTGGCCCGGGCCGCCGGGCAGCACCTCCGTCGCCCAGGTCTGCAGGGTGGAGTGCATCGCCGTCCAGGCCAGGCCGAGGAGGACGCGCCGCCACCGACCGCCGGCGCCGACGCCCTGGGAGACGGCGAGCAGCAGGCAGGCGAGGACCGCCGAGCACCGCGCCCAGCCGGATCAGCCGGGCGGCGGTGCCAGCGCTGCGAGAGCCGGCCGACGAGCCGGAGAGGCGAGGAACACCGAGACGCCGTAGACGCCGGTCACCAGTCCGGCCACCGCGTGCGTCGCGCCGGCGCTCCTCCACCGCCGGCGGGAGCAGGGTCATCGTCCCGAGGAGCACCGCGCCCTCGGCGAAGCGCGCACAGCAGCACGAAGCGCGCCATCGGCGAGCGCGCCGACCGCGCCGATCGGGGCGAGCAGCGAGCCGCGGGCGGCTCGGCGCGGTCGGCTCGCGGAGCGCGCCAGCGCCGCACGGCGAGGAGGATGGCCGCCACTCCGGTGACGACGAACGTCCAGCCGCCACGACGCCAGGTCGGCGACGATCCCGGCGCCGACCGACGCCAGGGCCGTGCCGAGGGCCACCCCGACCATCAGCCGGGCGATGTCGCGCTGGCGGACCGACGGCGGGCACGGTGTCTCCGAGGTAGATCAGGCTGGCCGGGTAGGCCGCGCCGAAGAAGCCGCCGGCGACCCCCCGGGCGATCCGCGAGGGAGGCGGGGACCCGGTCGCGGCCGAGCGCGACCGCGAAGAGCCCGGCGAGGGCGAGGGTGAGCCGCATCGTGCGCGACCCGTCCGAGCCGGTCCGAGACCATCCCCCACAGCGGCTGGCTGAGCCCGTAGACGAGGAAGTACGCCCCGGCGGCGTGGACGACGCTCGCCAGCGGGACGCCGAGGTCGAGGGCGATGGCCACGAGCATCGGCGGCATCGCGAACCGGTCGAAGGTGGCGACGAACGCGGCCGCCTGGAGCAGCCGGATCGGCGGGGCGCGGCTGCGCGCTCACCGCGGTCAGCCCCGTCGACAAGCCCGGAGCCGGTCTCGCAGCGCGCGGCGAGGACGTCGCGCCCGTCGACGATTTCGGGCAGGTACGTCGGCCGCAGGCGCGACCAGGGTGGCCAGGGCCTCGGGTCGACGGCGCCGCCGGGCACCACGCCGTCGGTGCGGGCTGCGCAGCCGCGCGACGTACCGCCGCGCCAGGTCGGCTCGAGCCCGAGCCGCCGCGCCGCGGCCTCGGCGCCTGTCGTCGAGCCCCCCCGCGAGCACCTCGTCGGCGGTCGCGTCAGTGCCGCGGACGAGCCGGCGCGCCGCGTCGAGGCGCCGGTCGCCGACGACGGCAACGACCGTGCCGAGGTACGGGCGCGCAGCGTCGCGCCGCAGCGGCGAGCCGGGCAGCACCCGGCCGCCTCGGCGACGAGCTCGTTGCCGGCGTTCAGCATCGTCGCGTCGCAGCTCCCCTGCGAGCAGCGCCTCGAGCCGCCGCGGGGTCGAGCCGAGGGCGACGAGCTCGTAGTCGGTCGCGGGCGACGCCGAGCGTGTCGGCCAGCGCGTAGAGCGCGAGGGCGAAGCCGGACGTCGGGACGTCGACCCCCACCCGGGCTCCGCGCAGGTCGCTGCGGCGTCAGCCCGGGACGGCCGTAGAGGCCCAGGCCCATGCCCCGGTCGACGCGCCGCGACGATCCGGGCGTCGAGGAGCCGCCCGAGCGGGTTGCGGGGGCTGAACCGGTAGGCGAGGACGTTGTCCGGGCTGGTCAGGGCGACGTCGAGGGCACCGTCGGCGAGCGCGCGGAACTGGCCCGGCGAGGAGGCGACGGGTCTCGGTGACCGTCAGGCCCTGGGCGGCCCAGCCGTCCGGTGGTGCGCGCCACCTCGAGGACGACCGAGGGGGTGAAGGAACCGACGATGACGGGGTCCACGGTCGTCCTCCTCGGTTCGCGGTGGTGCCGAGGACCTAGCCGGAGTGCAGTCGATTGCAGCTGCTGCCGCACCGCTGCGGCAGGCCTTGAACGAGGTATGGTTACTCAGTCAGGCTGCACTCGTTTGCAGAACATCCGCAGCGTACGTGGAAGGGGAGGGCATGGACGACGGGTCGCCTCCGCCATCGCCCACTGGGCGCCGCGGTTCACCGCCAACGGGGTCACGGCGGCCGACTTCGCCCGGGTCACCGCCGCCGTCCAGCGCTGGCCGCAGTGGTGCGCGGCGTGGGTCGAGGTCGCCGAGCGAGCACGAGCAGCTCGGCCGTGCAGGCGCAGGCGCAGGGCCGGCTGCGCTCCGCCGGGGAGCACCTGGCCCAGGCCGCGGCGTACTACCACTTCGCCAAGTTCGTCTTCGTCGAGGACCTACGAGCAGATGCGCAGCGCGCACGCACGCGGCGGTCGCCTGCGTACACCGACGCGCTGCCCCACCTCGACCCGCCGGGCCGCCGCGTCGAGGTGCCCTTCGAGGGCTCCCGGCTGGTCGGCATCGTCCGCACGCCCGCCGGCGAGGGGCCCCTCCCCGTCGTCGTGCATGATCCCGGGCCTGGACTCCACCAAGGAGGAGCTGCGCTCGACCGAGCAGACCTTCCTCGCGCGCGGCCTGGCGACCTTCAGCAGTCGACGGCCCCGGTCAGGGGGAGTCGGAGTACGACCTGCCGATCCGCGGCGACTGGGCGCCGGTGGCCGAGGCGGTGCACGCCGCGGTCACCGAGCAGCCCGACCTCGACGAGGGCCGGCTCGGGGTGTGGGGCGTCAGCCTGGGCGGCTACTACTGCGTCGCGCGTGGCGGCTGCCCTGGGCGACCGGGTCCGGGCCGCCGTGGCCCTGGCCGGGCCGTTCTGCTTCGGGGAGTGCTGGGACGGGCTGCCCGCCCTGACCCGGGACACCTTCCGCGTCCGCTCGGGCAGCGCGAACGAGGAGGAGGCGCGGGCGGTGGCCGACACCCTGGACCTCGCCCCGGTCGCCGGCGACGTCGTGCCCCCGATGCTCATCGTCTTCGGCCGGCGTGACCGGCTCATCCCGCCGCAGCAGGCGGAGAAGGTCCACGCCGCCGTACCGGGCAGCGAGCTGCTCATGCTCGACGAGGCCAACCACGGGTGCGCCGACTACGCCCCGTGGCACCGGCCACGCACCGCCGACTGGCTCGCCACCCGCCTCGGCGGGGACGTCGGCGACCCGCGACCGGCCCCGTCCGCCGCCACCCAGGGAGGTACCCGATGACGCCAGAGGCCGCAGGCCGCGAGGTCCGAGAGCAGGTGCGGGTCGGGTGGATCGGCGCTGGCCGGATGGGTGCCGCGATGGCGTCCCGGCTGGCCCGCGCCGGTGAGGACGTCACCGTCTGGAACCGCACCCGTTCCAAGGCCGAGGCGCTCGCCGGGGTCGGCTGCACCGTCGTCGACGCGATCGCCGACCTGCGCGACCGGGACGTCGTCTTCACGATGGTGTCCGGGCCCGCCGACCTCGCCGAGGTGCTCACCGGCGGGGCGGGCTGCTCGAGGACCCCGACCACCTCCCCGGTGCGGTCGTCGACTGCTCGACCGTCGACGACCAGACCTCGGCCGCGATGCGCGCCGCCTGCGAGAAGCACGGTGTCGACTTCCTGTCCGCCCCGGTCAGCGGCAACGGCAAGGTCGTGGCGGCCGGCATGCTCACCCTCGTCGTCTCCGGGCCCGGAGGACACCTAGCGGACGGTGGAGCCCCTGCTCGAGCATCTCGGCCAGGGCGCGACCTACGTCGGCGAGGGCGATGTCGCCCGCCTCGCCAAGATCTGCCACAACGTCATGCTCGGGGTGGTCACCCAGTGCCTCGCCGAGATCACCGTGCTCGCCGAGAAGGGCGGGATGCCGCGCGCCGCGTTCCTCGACTTCCTCAACTCCTCGGTGATGGGCTCGGTCTTCACCCGGTACAAGACACCGGCGCTCGTCCACCTCGACTACACCCCGACGTTCACCCCGCTGCTGCTGCGCAAGGACTTCGACCTCGGGCTTCGCCGCCGCCCACGACCTCGACGTGCCGATGCCGGTCGCGGCGGCCGCGGCCGCCGCGGTGCAGGCGAGCGTCAGCAGCGGCCGGGTCGCCGAGGACTTCGCGATCCTGCTCGACCTGCAGGCGCACAGCTCGGGCATCACCCTCGAGCCGGAGGGCGTCGAGGTCGACGACGGGCTCGCCACCGGCCCGGGGGGCGCGTCATGACCCGCCCGCTGCCCGCGCCCGGCCACATGGGCGTCGACTACGAGGAGCGGGTCGACTTCGCCCGGCTGCGCGACTACCGGCTGGCCCGGGCCCGCGCGGCCCTGGAGGCCAGCGAGTGCGGCGCCTTCCTGCTCTTCGACTTCTACAACATCCGGTACACCACCCACACGTGGATCGGTGGCGCGCTCGGCGACAAGATGATCCGCTACGCCCTGCTGACCCGCGAGCGGCGACCCGGTGCTCTGGGACTTCGGCTCCGCGGTCAAGCACCACCGGCTGTACTCGCCGCTGGGTGCCGGAGGAGAACTACCGGGCCGGCTTCCTCGGCTTCCGCGGGGCGGTCGCCCCGACCGTCGGGCTCATGGAGTCGGCGGTCGCCGAGATCAAGGCGACTGCTCGACCGACGCCGGCGTCGCGGACCTGCCGGTCGGCGTCGACATCGTCGAGCCCCCGTTCCTCTTCGAGATGCAGCGGCAGGGCCTGACCGTCGTCGACGCCCAGCAGCACGATGCTCGACGCCCGCGTCATCAAGTCGGCCGACGAGATCATGCTGCTCACCCAGGCGGCGGCGATGGTCGACGGCGTCTACCAGGACATCGTCGAGCGGCTCAAGCCGGGCGTCCGGGAGAACGAGATCGTGGCGCTCGCCAACAAGCGGCTCTACGAGATGGGCTCCGACCAGGTCGAGGCGGTCAACGCCATCGCCGGCGAGCGGTGCAACCCGCACCCGCACAACTTCACCGACCGACTGATCCGGCCCGGGCGACCAGGCCTTCTTCGACATCATCCACTCCTACAACGGCTACCGGACCTGCTACTACCGGACCTTCTCGGTGGGCAGCGCCACCGCCGCCGCAGCGGGACGCCTACCGCCAGGCGCGCGAGTGGATGGACCGCGGCATCGACGGCATCCGGGCCGGGGTCGGCACCGACGAGGTCGCGGCCCTGCTGCCCAAGGCCGAGGACTTCGGCTTCGGCAGCGAGATGGAGGCGTTCGGGCTCCAGTTCGCCCACGGCCTCGGCCTGGGCCTGCACGAACGGCCGATCATCTCCCGGCTGAACTCGATGAAGGAGCCGATCGAGCTCGAGGTCGGCATGGTGTTCGCGCTGGAGACCTACTGCCCGGCCTCCGACGGCTACTCCGCAGCGCGGATCGAGGAGGAGATCGTCATCACCGAGCACGGCCCCGAGGTGCTCACCCTCTTCCCCGCCCAGGAGCTGTTCGTCGCCAACCCGTACTGAGCCCCCCTCCGGAACGGCCCTCCATGGGTGACTCCGCCGCTCGACGCAGATCTCCGACCTGTCCCGCTGACCTGTTCGTCGGCGGCCGCACCGCCGCGGCGTGGACGGCGGCCGCTTCGACGTGCTCGACCCCGCGACCGGCGAGGTCGTCACCTCGGTCGCGGACGGCACCGTCGACGACGCGGCCGGCCGCTGTCGACGCGGCCGACGCGGCCGCCGCGGGCTGGGCGGCGACGCCGCCGCGGGAGCGGGCCGAGGTGCTGCGGCGCGCCTTCGAGGAGATGACCGCGCGGGCCGAGGAGCTGGCCCACCTCATCTCGCTGGAGAACGGCAAGGCGCTGGCCGACGCCCGGGGCGAGGTGGCCTACGCCGCCGAGTTCTTCCGCTGGTACGCCGAGGAGGCGGTCCGGGCCGAGGCGAGCTGCCCACCGCACCCTCGGGCGCCAACCGGATCCTCGTCGTGCGCCAGCCGGTCGGGATCGCGTACTCGTGACGCCGTGGAACTTCCCCGCCGCCATGGCGACCCGCAAGATCGGTCCCGCCCTGGCCGCGGGCTGCACGGTGGTCCTCAAGCCGGCGAGCGACACCCCGCTCACCGCGCTCCTGCTCGGCGTCGCTGCTGCGCGACGCCGGGGTCCCGGACGGGGTGGTCAACGTGCTGCCGGCGCGGCGGTCCGCAGCGGTGGTCTCGGCGATGCTCCACGACCCCCGGGTGCGCAAGCTGTCGTTCACCGGGTCGACCGAGGTCGGGCCGGCTGCTGCTCAAGGAGGCGGCCGACCAGGTCGTCAACTGCTCGATGGAGCTCGGCGGCAACGCACCGTTCCTCGTCTTCGAGGACGCCGACCTCGACGCCGCGATCGAGGGCGCCATGGTCGCCAAGATGCGCAACGCCGGCGAGGCGTGCACCGCGGCCAACCGCTTCTTCGTCCAGGCCGACGTCGCCGAGGAGTTCTCCCGGCGGCTCGCCGAGCGGATGGCCGCGCTCGTCGTCGGACCGGGCACCGACGACGACACCCAGGTGGGGCCGCTGGTCAACCGGGCCGCGGTGGCGAAGGTCGAGGAGCTCGTCGCCGGCGCGGTCGACGCGGGTGCTCGGGTCGTCGTCGGCGGCGGCCGGCCGGACCGGGCCGGGCTACTACTACGAGCCGACCGTGCTCACCGGCGTCCCCGCCTGGCGCCGATCCTGCGCGAGGAGATCTTCGGCCCGGTCGCGCCGGTCGTCACCTTCCGCGACGAGGCGGAGGCCATCCGGATGGCCAACGACACCGAGTACGGACTGGTCTCCTACGTCTACACCGGCGACCTGGCCCGCGGCCTGCGGGTCAGCGAGGCGATGGAGTCCGGCATGGTCGGGCTGAACCGCGGGCTCGTCTCCGACCCCGCGGCGCCCTTCGGCGGCACCAAGCAGAGCGGCATCGGCCGCGAGGGCGGCCACGAGGGCATGCTCGACTACCTCGAGAGCAAGTACGTCGCCGTCAGCTGGTGACGCCACCCGCCGGCCCGCCCGCCACCGCGCCGGTGTCGGCGGGGTCCGCCGGCCGGCCGCGGTGACGGTCGAGGAAGTCCACGATGACGGCGAGCGCCTCGCGCTGCACGTCGTCGACGTTGACCTGCCCCTGCGCATCGCTCTCCGGGTAGATGTAGCCGTGGACCTCGTGCGCCCAGGACCGCCACTGCGCGTCCGGCCGCTTCTCCTCGAGCAGCTCGTAGGTGAGCCGGAAGATGCCCTGCAGTTCGTCCTGCTCCCGGCCCAGGACGAGGACCGGGATGTCGACCCGCTCCAGGCGGGCGGAGACCTCGGCGGGGTCGCTCACCCGGGAGCGGGCCAGCTCGGTGCTGCGCATCTGCAGGCTCTCGATGTCGCGCAGGCCCTGCGAGGTCTCGACCGTCGGCTCGTCGTCGAGGGCGAGGGTGAGCAGCTCGTGCGCGGCCGGTTCGGCGGCGACCCCGGCGCGGAGCAGGCCCGGGTACTGGGAGCAGAGCTTGAAGAGCATCTCCCCGGCGTGGCTCACCCCGAGGTGGAAGAGGTTGTCCGGGTCGACGGCCGGGTTCCGCGCGACGTGGCGCAGCACGGCGACCTCGTCCTCGTACTCGAGCGGGGCGCGGTTCATCAGGTCCATGCCCTGGCGGGTCTGGGTCCGCAGCGGGCCGCCGGACTGGTAGCCGAGCTCGACCTCGGTGCGGTACCGGGTCCAGGCGCAGGCGTAGCCGGCCTCGAGGAGGACGTCGGTGACGTGGCGGAAGCGGTGCGCGCGGTCCTGCAGCCAGCTCATGCCGCCGCCACCGTTCCCGTAGGCGACGAGGACGAAGGGGTGCGGGCCGGCCCCGGCGGGCAGCCGGAGCGCGTAGGGGACGTACAGGCCGTCGAGGGTCTCGGCCAGGACGTAGTGGATCGGGCTCTGCGATCCCTCGACGGCCTCGAGCAGCACCTCGTCGCCCGGGGTCCCGAGCGAGCCCGGCTCGATCGTCGTCATCGGGCCTCGACCACGATCCCGGCATCGGAGTCGACCCCGTCGACCTCGTACTGCCGGTGGCCGATGTCGAGCAGCCGGATCCAGCTCTGCTGGCCGAAGGTGAGGGCGATGAAGCAGCCGAGCTCGACCAGCTCCTCGGGTGAGAAGTGCGCGTCGAGCCGTCGCCAGAGGCCGTCGCGGTCGGGTTCGTCCCAGGCGATGGCCTGCGCGTAGGCGAGCGCGGCCTTCTGCCGGTCGTCGTACCAGTCGCTGGTCTCGAAGTTGAGCAGCTCGTCGTCGGCGTACTCGGGCAGCGCGGCCGCGGTCGACCGCTGGTTCCCGCAGAACCGGCAGTTGGTCGTCCGGGTGATGTAGAGCCGGCACAGCTCCTTGGTCGCGTGGTCGCAGGCGTCCCCCCGGAAGGTGGCGTCCCAGTAGGCGGTGAAGGACTTGAAGACGGCGGGGACGTGCGCCCGCACGGCCGAGCTCTCCGGCCGCGGGGTCCCCTCCCGGGCGGAGCGCTCCATCTCGCGGCGCATCTCCTCGTCCATCGCGCTCATCGGCACGTAGCTGATGCGTGGGGCCTGGGGCTCGCTGGTCATGCTCTCTCTCCTCTTCGGGTCGGGGTCACTGCTCGTGCTCGATGGCGGCGACGACGGCCGCCGCGTCGATCGGCAGGTCGCGCACGCGCACCCCGAGGGCGGCGTGCACGGCGTTGGCGATGGCGGCGGCGGTGGGGCCCTGGGCCGCCTCCCCGGCTCCCGAGCGGCGGCTCGCTGCTCGGCACGAGGTGCACCTCGACCCGCGGCGCGTCCGGGAAGCGCAGCACGGGGTAGGTCTCCCAGTCGGCGCTGGTGACCCGGCAGCGGTCGAAGCGCACCCGTTCGACCGTCGACCAGCTCGTCGCCTGCACGGCCCCCCCGGAGAGCTGGTTGCGGGTGCCGTCCGGGTTGACCACGGTGCCGACGTCGGCGGCGAGGACGAGCCGGCGGACCTCGACCGCCTGCTCCATCGCGACCTCCGCGACGACGGCGCACCAGGCCCCGCTGCCCTTGTAGCGGGCCAGGGCCAGACCCCGCGGCCGACCCCGCCGGGAGGGCGGTGCCCCACCCGGACTCTGCCGCCACCCGCCCGACACCGCCCGGCCGCCCGGTCGTCCTCGAGGTGGTCCAGCCGGAACTCGACCGGGTCGCGCCCGGCCTCGTGGGCCAGCTCGTCGACCAACGACTCGATCGCGAAGACGTTGAGGTGTGCGCCGAGCGAGCGCATCGCCGAGGTCCGCAGCGGCGCATCGATGACCCGGTGGCCGATGACCCGGCGCGGACCGACGGCGTACCCGGGGACGGCGTTGCGCAGGCCGCCGTGACCGCCCTGCGGCGGCGGGTCGGTGGGGGCGGGCAGCGGGGTCCCGCCGGCGGTGTACGCGGTGGCGAGCAGCCCCGGGTGGCCGGCGTACCCGGGCCGGGCCGTGTGCCCCTGGCTCCAGACCTCGTGGCTCCACCCGTCGATGCGGCCGTCGACGAGCCGGGCCGAGAGCTGGCGCTCATCGCCGGCGAGAACGGCGACCAGGTGAGCTCGTCGCGACGGGTCCACCGCAGCAGCACCGGGCGACCGGGCACGGCCCGGGCGAGCAGCACCGCGTCGTACGCGGCGTCGTCGGCACCGTTGTGCCCGTAGCAGCCCGCGTTCTCCGCGTGCTCGACGGTCACCGAGCCCCGGTCGGCGCCGAGGGCGTCCGTGACCGAGTCCCGCAGGCGGTGGATCCCCTGGCTGTGGCTCCACACGTGCACGGACCGCCCGTCCTGCGCCCACCGGGCCATCGCGCAGCTCGGGGCGATCGACGCGTGGGCGAGGTAGGGGCGCGAGTACGAGGCGCGGTGGGTGCGCGGGCCCGGGCCCTCGTCGAGCAGGACCACGTCCTGCGCGGGCGCCCGGCGCAGGAAGCCGGGCAGGTCGTCCTCGTCGGGCAGGGAGTCGCGCTCGTCCCACGTGGTGGCCCGCTCCAGGGCGGCGAGCGCACGGTCGACGTCGTCCTCGCGCTCGCCGACGACGCCGAGGAACGAGCCGTCCCGCACGAGGTCCGCGCCCGGCGCCGTCCAGGCCTCGTCGAGGGAGCGCAGCGTGGCGGCCGGCGACGGGGGGCGCAGCACCCGGGCGTGGAGGAGGCCGGCAGGTCGCAGGTCGGTGAGGAAGCGGGGCCGGCCCAGCACCTTGTCGGGGAGGTCGACGCGGGGGGCGTCGGTGCCCAGGGCGACCGGGCCGGCCGCCGGGCGGTGGGCGAGCGAGACCCCGGTGACGTCGGTGTCCGGGTCGAGCGCCGCGATCCGCCCGACGTAGGCGAGGAGCTCCTCGTCGTCGACCCGCCCACCGGCTCCGTGGGGCGCCTCCGGGGCCTCGGCGAGCGTGCGCACCACCGCCCCGAGGTAGCCCAGCGCGGGGGCGGACTGCTGGACCGACAGGCTTCCCGCGGTGACGCCCTGGTCGGGCCCCTCGGTGGTCGCGGGCAGGACCCGCACGAGGTGCAGGGGCAGCCCGAGGGCGTCGGCGGCGAGCTGGCCGAGCGCGGTGAGGATGCCCTGGCCCAGCTCCGCCTTGCCGACGCGTACCCGGACCACGCCGTCCCCGGCCCCGACCCAGGTGCCCAGGCGCGGGTTGTCCGCGACGTGGGCCGGGACGGGCACCGTCGCGCCGGCCGTCACGGCCGACCCCCGGGCCCGGGCCCACGTGCGGGGCGGGCGGCCAGCACCGCCTCGACGATGCGCTGGTGGGTCCCGCACCGGCACAGGTGGCGCTCCAGCGCCTCGGCCACCCCCTCCGCGTCCACGTCCGGGTGCTCGGCGAGCAGCGCGGTGGCGCGCACGACGATGCCCGCCGTGCAGAAGCCGCACTGCGCGGCCTGGTGCTCGATGAACGCCTGCTGGACCGGGTTGGGCCCCTCGGCGGCGAGCCCCTCGACGGTCACCACCGACCCGCCCGCTGCCTGCCACAGCGGGGTGTCGCAGGCCGGCACCGGGGCCCCGTCCAGCAGCACCGTGCAGGCCCCGCACAGGCCCTGGCCGCACCCGAACCGCGAGCCGACGAGCCCCAGCCCGTCGCGCAGCACCGTGAGCAGGGGGGTGTCCTCGGGCCGCTCCACCTCGACGGCCTCGCCGTTGACCGTGAGCCGCGTCCCCATCACGCCTCCCCGAACAGACTGGGGTGCTGGCCGAGCTCGACGCGGGTGCGGCGGATGTGGCCCTCGAGGAAGCGCTGGCCGTCCTCCTCGTCGCGCCGGACGAGGGCGTCGAGGATGAGCCGGTGCTCGGAGTTGACCACCCACATCCGCTCCGGGCCGCCGAGCGCGACGAAGGCCCGACGGTAGTGCTGGGTCGAGTTCCACAACCGGGTCACGATCGAGGTGAGCGGGTCGATGCGGCATCCGGCGTAGGTGCCCAGGTGGAACTCCCGGTCGAGCTCGAGGAACCGGTCGAGGTCGGTGCCCTCCTCGATCTGCCGCTGCACCGCGTCGAGCCGGGCGTGGTCCTCGCCGGAGAGGACCGGCAGGCTCTCCGCCAGCGCGAGCGGCTCCAGCCGCTCGCGCATCCGGTAGACGACCTCGACCTCGTGACGGGTCAGCCGCGGGACCCGGGCGCCGCGGTTCGCCTCGTGCTCGGTGAGCCCCTCGGCCTCGAGCATCCGCAGCGCCTCGCGCACCGGGAGGCGGCTCGCCCCCAGGCGGGCGGCGATGTCCTCCTGGCGGATCCGGTCGCCCGGCTTGAGCTCGTCGCGCAGGATGAGGTCGCGCAGGTAGTTCGCGACCCGCACCGAGGCCGCGCCGACCTCCGGGGCCGGCGTGCCGGCGACGCCGACGCCGTCCAGGGCCGTCACGCGCCGGCCCCACCCGGCGCCCCGCGCCGTGGGTGGTCCCGGTCCCAGGCCTTGCCGCCGGGGGCGGAGACGAGCTCGAACTGCATCCCCCAGGGGCTGAGGAAGTAGATCCACCGGTTGCCCTCCGCGGGGCCGCGGCTGGCCGTGGGCCCGTCGAGCACCTCGACCCCGCACGAACGGAGGTGGGCCACGGCGGCGTCGAGGTCCTCGACGTAGAGCGCGACGTGGTGCCCGCCGATGTCGCTGTTGCGGGGGAGGGCCTGCTGCTGGTCGGGGGAGGTGTAGTGGAACACCTCGAAGACCGCCTGCTCCCCGCACCGGAACCACCGGTTCTCCACCATCTCGGCCCGGGGGTGGACGTTGAGGTGGCGGGTCATCCAGTCGTCGTCGGCACGGAACGGGCCGAGGGAGTAGAGGTACTCGCAGCCGAGCACGTCGACGAGGAAGGCGTGGGCGGCGTCGAGGTCCGGGACGGTGAACCCGACGTGGTCCAGACGGCTCAGACCCGGCATCGGCATCGCCCGTCGCCCCTCTCCGTTCGGCCAGTTTGGATCCCAACTCACTCAACCATGCAGGCCTTTCCGTGTCCAGAGGGGGAAGGGGCTGGATTTTGGATCCAATGTTCTGCGATGGTGGTTCCCGAGGAAGGGAGGGCCGATGCCCGAGCACCAGCCGCTGGCCACGACGGCACCGTGGGTGGAGGTCCGCGCCACCGACGCCGACTGGGAGGCCGCCGACCCCGCGCTGCTGCGGACCATGCACGCCCAGCTCGTCTGGATCCGGGCCTTCGAGGAGTACGTGCTCCGGCTCGCCGGGGCCGGCCTGGTCCACGGGCCGGCGCACTCCAGCATCGGCCAGGAGGGTGGGGCGGTCGGCTCCGTCCTCGCCCTGGCCGCCGGCGACACCGTCAACGGGTCGCACCGGGGCCACCACCAGTTCCTCGCCAAGGCCCTCCAGCACGTCGCCCCCGAGGGCCTGGACCCGTGCGCCGCGCCGGGCGAGGAGGTGCGCACCGTGCTGCTGCGCACCCTCGCCGAGATCTGCGGGCTCGACCGCGGCTGGTCGCACGGCCGCGGCGGCTCGATGCACCTGCAGTGGACCGAGGCCGGAGCGATGGGCACCAACGCGATCGTCGGCGGCGGGGTGCCGCAGGCCGCCGGGTTCGCCTGGTCGCACCGGCAGTCCGGGACGGAGGCGGTGTCGGTCACCTACTTCGGGGACGGCGCCGCGAACATCGGCTCCACCCTGGAGACGATGAACATCGCCGCGGCCTGGTCGCTCCCGGTGTGCTTCTTCGTCGAGAACAACCACTACGCGGTCTCCACGTCGGTGCAGGAGGCCACCGGCGAGCCCCGCCTGTCGGCCCGCGGGCCGGGCTTCGGCATCACCTCGTGGCGGGTCGACGGCATGGACCCGCTCGCGGTGCACCTGGCGACGACGGAGGCCGTCGCGCACATGCGACGCGGGGACGGGCCCGCCCTCGTGGAGGCCGACACCTACCGCTTCTTCCACCAGAACGGCGGCTTCGCCGGCAGCGCGTTCGGGTACCGCACCAAGGAGGAGGAGGGCCGCTGGCGCGCTCGCGACCCCCTCGCCACGAGCGCGAGGCAGCTGGCCCGCCTCGGCCTCCTCACCGCCGAGCAGGACGAGCAGGCCCGGCAGCAGGCCGCGGCGGTGATGGAGGAGGTCGGTGCGGTGCTCCTCGAGGACGACCCGGACGGCCGGCCGGGAGCCCAGCGGATCCGCCCCGCGGAGTGGCCGGACACCGACTGGGTCGACGTCGGGGTCCGTGGTGACCTCTCCGAGCTCGACGGGCACCCCGTGCTCGGCGACGAGTCCGCGGTCGAGACGCGGGACACCCCGTTCGTCGAGGCGGTGGCCCACGTCCTGGGTCGCCGGATGGAGAGCGGCCCGGTGGTGGTCCTGGGCGAGGACGTCCACCGGCTCAACGGCGGCACGAACGGCGCGACCCGCGGCCTGGTCGAGCGCTTCCCGGACCGGGTCCTGGGGACCCCGATCAGCGAGAACGCGTTCGCGGGGCTCGCCGGCGGGATCGCCCTCGACGGCCGGTACCGGCCGGTCGTCGAGTTCATGTACGCCGACTTCATGTGGGTGGCCGCCGACCAGCTCTTCAACCAGATCGCCAAGGCGCGCCACATGTACGGCGGCTCCGGGGGGATGCCACTGGTCCTGCGCAGCAAGGTGGCGATGGGCACCGGCTACGGGTCCCAGCACTCGATGGACCCCGCCGGGGTCTTCGCGACCTCGCTCGGCTGGCGGGTGGTGGCCCCGACGACCCCGTTCGACTACGTCGGCCTGATGAACACCGCGCTCGCGCTCGAGGACCCGGTGGTCGTCCTCGAGCATGTCGACCTCTACACCTCGAGCGGCCCGGGCCCGGTGCAGGACTGGGACTACTGCCTCCCGGTCGGCCGGGCCGCGGTGCGCCGCCACGGGTCGGACCTGACGGTGCTGACCTACCTCGGCATGACCCCGTACGTGCTCGCCGCCGTCGACGCCCAGGACGAGGTGGACGCCGAGGTCGTCGACCTGCGCTGGCTGGACCGGGCGAGCATCGACTGGGACACCATCGAGGAGAGCCTCGGACGCACCGGCCAGGTCCTCATCGCGGAGCAGGGCGCGATCGGCACGTCCTACGGGGGCTGGCTCGCCGACGAGATCCACCGGCGGTACTTCGACCTCCTCGACGCGCCGGTGTGGCGGGTCACCGGCGGGGAGGCCTCGCCGAGCATCAGCAAGGTCCTCGAGCGCGCCGCGATCGCCCAGCAGGACGAGGTCGCGGCCGCCCTGGCCGAGGTGGCGAGGTACTGACATGGCGCGGGTGATCCGGATGCCGGGCCTGGCCGCCAACGACACGAGCGCCGTCCTCGCCGCCTGGGTGGCCGGGGTGGACGCCGTGGTCGCGGACGGCGACGTGCTCGCCACCGTGGAGACCGACAAGGCCGCCGTCGAGGTCGAGGCGCCGGGAGCCGGCACCGTCCTCGCCCGGCTCGTGCCCGAGGGCGCCGAGGTCGAGGTCGGTGCGCCGATCGCCGTGCTCGCCGAGCCGGGGGAGGAGGTGCCCGACCTCGACGCCCTCCTCGCCGAGCTGGGCGTCACCGGCCACCGTGAGCCCGGCGCGCCCGGCGCGCGCGCCGACGGCCGTGCCGACGGCGGGGCCCCCAGCGGCGAGCGCCGGGAGGGCGGCCGCCCGCGCCGCCCGGACGGCCGGGTGTACTCCAGCCCCCTCGCTCGCGCGGTCGCCGCGGGCGCCGGGCTCTCGGTCGAGGAGGTGCCCGGGACCGGACCCCGACAGCGCGTGCTGCGCCGCGACGTCGAGCGGGCGATCGCCGCCCGGGGCGCCGGCACCGACGGAGCGCCCGGCCGCGCCCCCGGGGCACCGTCGCCGGGGGCCACCCCGCCACCGTCGGGCCAGGTGGGGTACGAGGACGTGCCGCACTCGCGCATCCGCCGAGCCACGGCCGCGCGGCTGGCCGAGAGCAAGCGCGAGGCGCCGCACTTCTACCTGCGGGCCACGGTGCGGGCCGAGCGGCTGCTCGACCTGCGCGCCGAGCTGAACGCCGAGTCCACCGCGGGTGGCGGCCCCAGGGTGTCGGTCAACGACCTCGTCGTCAAGGCGGTCGGCGCGGCGCACCGGGCGGTGCCAGAGATGAACGTCGTCTGGACCCCGGATGCCGTCCGCCAGTTCACCCGCGTCGACGTCGCCGTCGCCGTCGCCACCGAGCGGGGCCTGGTCACCCCGGTGGTGCGCGACGTGCCGGGGCTGACCCTCGGGGGGCTGGTGGCGCAGGTCCGCGACCTCGCCTCCCGGGCCCACGCGGGGCGGCTGCGTCCGGAGGAGCTCGAGGGCGGCAGCATCACGGTCACCAACCTCGGAATGCACGGGGTCGAGGAGTTCGCGGCGATCATCAACCCGCCGCAGTCGGCCATCCTCGCGGTGGGCGCGGTCCGCGAGGAGCCGGTGGTCGAGCACGGCGTCGTGGTGGCCGGCCGGGTGCTGCGGCTGACCCTCGCGGTCGACCACCGCCCGCTCGACGGGGTCCTCGCCGCCCGCTGGCTCGACACCCTCGTCGGCCTGCTCGAGCACCCCGTGCGGGCCCTGGTGTGAGCGGGGTGGGCCAGGGGTGAGCGTGCCGTCGACCTCGCGGCCGGGCCGTCCCGACGAGCTCGTCGTCAGCGGTGCCCACGTGGTGTCGATGGACCCACGGGTCGGCGACCTGCTCGACGGGGACATCCACGTCCGGGACGGCGAGATCGTGGCGGTTGGGCGTCGCCTCGACGTCTCCGCGCCGCGGCTCGACGCCCGCGGCATGATCGCCCTGCCCGGCCTCGTCGACACCCACTGGCATCTGTGGACCTCCCTCTTCCGGGGCCGTGCCAGCGGGTCGCCGGCCACGGCGTACTTCGCCCTCAACCGGGATCTCGGGGCCCGGTGCCGCCCGGAGGACGTCCACGCGGGGGTCAGCCTCTCGCTGCTCGAGGCGCTGGCCGGCGGGGTGACCACGGTGCACGACTGGGCGCACAACCTGCGCTCGCCCGACCACGCGGACGCCGACCTGCGGGCCCACGAGGAGGTCGGGCTGCGCGGGCGGGTGTCGTACGGCACCGGGCAGGGCCACCCGCCGCAGCGGCTCGCCGACCTCGAGGACCTCGCCCGGGTCCGGCGCGAGTGGTTCGACGGCGGCCGGCTCCCGCTCATGCACCTCGGGCTCGCCGGGCGGCCGCCGGGCCTGGTGCCGGACGAGGTCGCCGCCACGGAGCGCGAGGCGTCCCGGGAGCTGCGCCTGCCGGTCAGCTACCACGTCAACGCGACCCGCGAGCACGGCGCACTCGCCATGGTGCAGCGGCTGGCGGACCGGGACATGCTCGGCCCCGACGTCCAGCTCGTCCACGCCCTCCACACCACCGTTGCCGAGCGGGCCGCGATCCGGTCCGCGGGGGCGTCGGTCAGCCTCAGCCCGTGGTCCGAGATGCTCATCGGCTACGGCCTGCCGCCGCTGCGGACGATGCTCGAGGAGGGCCTCCTCGTCTCGCTGTCGGTCGACACGACGTCGCTGACCGCCGCGGGCGACCTGTGGTCCGCGGTCCGGCTGGCCACCGCCCTGCACCGGGCCGAGGCGCTCGACGAGCTCTCGCTCAGCACCCGCCGGGCGCTCGAGCTCGTCACCGTCGACGCCGCCCGCAGCCTGGGCCTGGAGCACCTCGTCGGGTCGCTGACGCCGGGGAAGCGGGCCGACGTCGTCCTGGTCCGCGCCCACGACGTCGGGACGGCGCCGGTCACGGACGTGACGAACACCCTCGCGCTCGCCACCGGGCCCGCCACCGTCGACACCGTGCTCGTCGACGGCAGGGTGCGGGTGCGGGGCGGGGTCCTCGTCGACCTCGACGCCGCCGAGGTCGTGCACGCGGCCGAGGCGGCGCTCGCCGCCCTCCTCGAGCGCTGAGCGGGGCGCGCCGGCCCGGGCTCCGGCTCAGCCGGCGCCCATGACCGCTGCGGGGTCGAGCCCGAGGCTGGTCAGCACGGTGCGGGCGGCGTTGCGGCCGGGCCGGCCCGACACCGAACCGCCGGGGTGGGTCGTGGCCCCGGTGAGGAAGAGGCCCGGGACGTCGGTGTCGTACCGCGGCCAGCCGGGCACCACCTCGCCTCCGAGGACGAACTCGCCGCCGTGGCACGAGCCGCCGACGTTGTGCGGGTTGTGCGCCGCGACGTCGACCGGCGACTCGACCCGCACGGCGAGGACGTCGGCGGGGTCGAGGCCGGTGCACCGGCGTCGCACCATCTCCAGGAGGCGCTCGCCGTAGTCGTCGCGCACCTCGGTCCAGGCCCGGCCGTCGGCCAGGTCGTGCGGGGCGATGGTGAGGATCTTGAACGTCGCCGCACCCGGAGCACGGTCGGGGTCCACGACGGTCTGGTCGACGACGAGGAGCCAGGGGTCGTCCCACTCCACCAGGCCCGCCTGGTGCCGGGCCACGTGGCGCAGCATGCCGGCGCTGGTGCCCAGGCCGGCCGCGGCGCTCGCGACGCCCTGCCGGCCGAACCCCAGGTCGGCTCGCAGGGCGGCGTGCACGGCGAGGACACTCAACCCCGGTCGCCAGCTGTCCTGGGCCCTGAGCAGGTCCGGCGGGGGTCGGTGCCGGCCAGCATGCCGGCCAGGCGCGCGACGTGGCCGCCGAAGACGACCGCCCGGGTCGCCTCCACCGCATGCCCGTCGGCCGTCAGCACCCGGCGCACCCCGCTGCCGTCCGCCTCCACCGCGGTGACCGGGCTGGCGCACACCACGGTGCCGCCGTCGTCGGTGATGGAGCGGACGAGCGCGTCCGGAAGCGCCTGGCTGCCGCCGACCGGGGTCGCCCAGCCCGACGCGATCCGGCCGGCGGCGAGCGAGGACGGAAGGAAGCCGGTGCCCGGGCGGCGCGGGTCCTGGATCGTCGCCATCGCCATCCACAGCACGAAGTCCCGGCTCACCGGGTGCTCGAAGGTCTCTTGGACGACCTCCCAGGCGCTCCGCCGGCGCAGCGCCAGGTAGCGCCGGGTCGCCTCGTCCTCCGGCTGGGGCAGGTGCGAGCTCCACCGACCGTGTGCGGCGGCCAGCCCGCCGCGCCAGTCCTCGATGAGGGTGGCGAACGCCCGGGCGTCGTGGGCGGACCAGCGGGCCAGCTCGGCGCAGGTGGCCTCGAGGTCGGGGTGGACGACGAGGACCTCGCCGTCCGGTCGCGGGAAGACGACGGCGGGGTCGGTGGTGAGGTAGCGCAGGCCGTACCGGGCCAGCAGGCCGAGCTCGTCGTCGCGGATCACCGGGTTGCCCTGGATGAGGACGTGCGCGCTGCTGCAGCTGTCGTGCGCGATGCCGGGGAGGGTGAGCTCCTCGGTGCGGGTGTTGCCGCCCACGGTGTCGTTCGCCTCGAGGACGAGGACCTCGAGGCCGGCCCGGGCCAGGTAGGCCGCGCAGACGAGGGAGTTGTGCCCGGCCCCCACGACGACGACCTCGGCCCGGTCCGGCGGTCCGACCGGTTGGGGTTCCATCGGTGCAGGGTGGCAGAACTCCACAACCGTTTGCAAGATGTCGCGCGCTCCACCGGGCGGCTGAGGGTGCCTGTCGGCCCGCCGCAACACGAGCACGCCAGAATGCTTGACACTCGGCCCGGCGATCACGAGACTGACCGGACCGCAATCGATTGCGGGTCTCAATGAGGAGGAAGCATGTCCCACGTCTCGATCCGCCGCGGCCTCAGCGTCGCGGCCATGGCCAGTGTGCTGGCCCTCGGGCTGGCCGCGTGTGGTGGCGGCTCCGGAAGCGGCTCCGGAGCCGGCAGCAGCGGTACGTCGGGGGGCACCATCAAGATCGGGGCCTCACTGCCTCTGACCGGTGACTTCTCGGAGCCGGGGAAGGCCGCGAAGGAGGGGTACGAGCTCTGGCAGGAGATGGTCAACGCCAAGGGCGGCCTGCTCGGCAAGAAGGTCGAGCTGGTCATCAAGGACGACGCCTCCAACCAGAACACCATCGTCGCCGACTACAACGCCCTGATCAGCCAGGACAAGGTCGACCTCCTCCTCGGCACGTTCTCCTCCCTGCTCAACCTGCCCGCCTCGGCCGTGGCCGAGAAGAACCAGATGCTCTACGTCGAGCCGGCCGGTGGCTCGCCGAAGATGTTCAACCGCGGGTTCAAGTACCTCTTCTTCACCCAGCAGGCGACCGCGGACAAGCAGGGCCTGCTCTTCGCCGACTGGGTCGCCAACCTCCCGGCCGACCAGCGGCCGAAGACCGCGGCCTACCCGACCCTGGACGACCCCTTCGCGGCGCCGAACGTCGACGGGATCCGCCAGGTGCTCGAGAAGGCGGGGATCAAGACCGTCTACCAGACCACCTACGCCATCGACACGAAGAACTTCGACAGCATCGTCACCGCGATGAAGAACGCCAACCCGGACGTCGTCGTCCACGGCGCGACCTTCGAGGACGGCATCGGGCTGACCCGCGGCATGCTCAAGGCGAGCTTCACGCCGAAGATCTTCTACGAGACCAGCGCCCCGTCCTTCGGTGACCAGTACGCGAAGTCCCTCGGCGCGAACAACACCGAGGGCGTGCTCTACGCCGTCAGCTACGCCAAGGACGCGTCGACCCCGGGCAACAAGGAGTTCGTCGCCCAGTACCAGAAGATGTTCGGCGGGGTCGAGCCGCCCGAGGACGCCGCCGACGCGTACGCCGCGGCGACCACGCTCCAGGCCGCCGTCGAGGGCGTGGGCAGCATCGACGACCAGCTCAAGCTCGCCGACTGGCTGCGCAGCAACGAGGTCCAGACCATCCTCGGCCCGCTCTCCTGGAACGCCGACGGCAGCCCCAAGGGCCAGTTCCTCATCGGGCAGTGGCAGAACGGCAAGCCGGAGATCGTCCTGCCGGCCGACGTCGCGACCGCGAAGATCGAGCCGGCGTGGAAGCCGGGCGGAGCGTCGTGACGGAGGCCCTCCAGACGCTCGCCCTCGGGCTCCTCGTCGGCGGCGTCTACGCCCTCGTCGCCAGCGGCCTCACCCTGATCTTCGGGGTGATGAAGGTGATCAACATCGCCCACGGGGCCTTCCTCATCCTCGCGGCCTTCCTCACCTACACGGTGTGGTCGGTCACGGGGCTGGACCCCCTCGTCTCGGTGCTCGTGGTCATCCCGGTCACCTTCGCCATCGGATGGGCCGTCTACCAGCTCCTGGTACGGCCCATCCGGGGGGCCCCGATGTCCTCGACGGTGCTGCTGACCTTCGGCCTGGCCCTCGTCATCGAGGGCACGATGGGCGTGGTCTGGGGCAACAACTCCACCGCGATCCGCCCCTCCTACGTCGACAGCTCCTTCACGGTCGGTGAGATCTTCCTGCCCCGGGCCCAGGTCTACGGGGGCGTGCTCGCCGTCCTCGTGCTGGTCTCGCTGTGGCTCGTCCTCACCAAGACGTGGCTGGGTCGCGCGATCCGGGCCGCCGCCAGCAACCCGGGCTCGGCCGAGCTCGTCGGCATCCGGGTCAGCGCGGTCGCCGCCCTCGTGTTCGGCCTGGGCATCTCCGCGGCCGGGGCCGGCGGCGCGATCGTCGGCGTGCTCTACCCGTTCCTCCCCGGCTCGCACTACGTATGGATCGCGCGGCTGCTCGCGATCGTCGTGCTCGGTGGCCTCGGCAGCATCGAGGGGGCCGTGCTCGCGGCGCTCGTCTTCGGCATCGCCGAGACTGTGACGGCCGTCTACGTCTCGCCGGCGTGGGCCACCGCGGTCCCGTTCGCGATCGTCTTCGCGGTGCTGCTCGTGCGCCCGCAAGGTCTGCTCGGCACCCGGCTTCGCGAGGACGCGGTGGCGGAGTGATGGCCGGCGACACCCCCGCCCTCGCCGACCGGTCCGCCCGAGGCCGCTCGGCCGTGCGGTGGACCGGCCGCGGCCTCGCGGCCCTCGCCGGGCTCCTCCTGCTCGTCTTCCCGGTCATCCAGGGCGACCAGTACTACCAGAACATGGTCATCCTCTCGATGGTGTTCGCGATCGCCGCGAGCGGGCTGAGCATCATCACCGGGCTCACCGGCTACGTCTCGCTCGGGCAGGGGGCGTTCATCGGG
The DNA here is from genome assembly GCA_963772645.1 of uncultured Actinomycetota bacterium. Classification (GTDB taxonomy): domain Bacteria; phylum Actinomycetota; class Actinomycetes; order Actinomycetales; family Dermatophilaceae; genus DASSQJ01. Next base: position 220,142 of record CAVYYD010000006.1, on the reverse strand, counting down.
CTCGGCGGCTACACGATGGGCATCCTCGCCAACCGCAACCCCGACGTCAGCCCGTGGCTCTGGATCCCGCTGGCCGGACTGGTGGCCGTGCTCGTCGCGCTCCTGCTCGGCCTGGTGTCCCTGCGCTCGCGCGGCTCGTCGTTCGTCATCATCACCGTCGCGTTCCTCTTCCTCGTCCAGGTCATCGCGATCAACTGGTCCTCGCTGACCAAGGGCACCGACGGGCTGACCCTGCCACTGCCCACCTGGGACCGTGACCACACCAACTGGCCGTTCCACTACGCCCTGCTCGGCATCCTCGCCCTCCAGGTCCTGCTCACCTGGTGGATCCGGCGCACCAAGTTCGGCACCGGGCTGGTCGCGATCCGCGAGGACGAGACCAAGGCCGCGACGGTGGGCATCGACCTGCCGGTCGAGAAGATCCTCGCCTTCGCCGCGAGCGCCTTCTTCGTCGGGATGGCTGGTGCCGTCTACGGCTACTACCTCACCTTCATCGACCCGCGGGGCATGTTCAACATCCTCATCAGCGTCCAGGCGATGCTCTCGCTCCTCATCGGAGGCAAGGCGACCCTGTGGGGACCGGTGCTCGGGGCCTTCATCATCGAGCCGCTCAACGAGGTCGCGAACAACGACCTCGGCGGCGGGAACAGCCGTCTCCTCCTCTTCGGCGGCCTCCTCGTCCTCGTCGTGCTCTTCCTCCCGCAAGGGGTCCTCCCCGCCGTCGAGTCGGGTCTGAACCGGCTGCGGACCCGGGGCCGGGCCGGCCTGGTCGGTGCCCGGATCGGGGAGGGCGGCAGCATGCAGTCGCTCACCTCCCACCTGAAGCTGGTGGAGCGGACCGCGCATGCCGACCCGCCCCCGCTGCTCGAGGTCAAGGGGATGCGCAAGGCCTTCGGCGGGCTCCAGGCGGTGGACGGCGCCTCGCTCGTCGTGCCCGAGGGCTCGATCACCGGCCTCATCGGGCCGAACGGCTCGGGCAAGACGACGCTGTTCAACCTGATCGACGACACGATCCGCGCCGACGACGGCGAGGTGTGGCTCGCCGGCCGCCGCATCGACCGGCTGCCGTCCTGGTCGCGGGCGCACCGCGGGCTGGGCCGCACCTTCCAGATCACCCGCCTCTTCGGGGAGATGACGGTTCTGGAGAACGTCGTCGCCGCCCAGCGGTCCTTCTCGTGGGGCCAGCTGGCCCGGGTGGCCGTGAGCGGCGCCGAGGCCCGGGCGGCCGAGGAGCTGCTCGACTACGTCGGCATGCGGGCCTTCCGGGACCAGAAGGCCAAGGCGCTCTCGTACGGTCAGCAGAAGCTCGTCGAGCTGGCGCAGGTCCTCATGCTCGACCCGCGGCTGGTCCTCCTCGACGAACCGGCCGGCGGGATCAACCCCGTCCTCATCGACCGGATGAGCGAGATGATCCGTGAGCTGAACTCCTACGGGAAGACCTTCCTCATCGTCGAGCACAACATGCCGTTCGTCCTCGGGCTCTGCGACCCCGTCCACGTGCTCGGCCGCGGCCGCACCATGGCGTCGGGCACCCCCGCGGAGATCCAGGACGACCCCGCGGTCATCGACGCCTACCTCGGCGAGGACTTCAGCCTCGAGGAGCGCCGACCGGGCGCCTTCGTACCCACCGAGGGCAGCGAGGCGCCGGGAGAGAGCGCCCCCGACAACCGGAGGGTGAGCCCGTGAGCGACCTGCTGAGGCTCGAGGGGGTGGTCGCCGGCTACGGCGGTGGGGACGTCCTCCAGGGTGTCGACATCACCGTCCCCACCGGCTCGGTCACCTGCATCGTCGGCCCGAACGGGGCCGGAAAGTCCACCGTGCTGCGCACGGTGAGCGGCCTGCTGACCCCCCGCAAGGGGGAGGTGCACCTCGACGGGGAGCGGATCGACCGGCGCTCGGCGGCGGACATCCTCCGGCGGGGCGTCTCCCAGGTCCCGCAGTCGGACGCGCTCTTCCCCACGATGACCGTGCGCGAGAACGTCCTGCTCGGGGCCTACATCATCCGCCGGCAACGGGCCCTGGTCCGCGAGCGCTACGACATGGTCGCCGAGCTGTTTCCGGTCGTGGCCGACCGGAGCAACCAGCACGCCGGGAACCTCTCGGGTGGCCAGCGCCGGATGGTGGAGTTCGCCCGCTCGCTGATGCTCGACCCCGTGCTCCTGCTCCTCGACGAGCCGTCGCTCGGCCTGGACCCCAAGGCCCTCCAGACGTTGTACGACTCGGTGCGGCTGCTCTGCGAGAACGGCAAGACGATCCTCATGGTCGAGCAGAACGTCCGGTTCGGGATGCGCCTGGCCACCCGAGGGGTCGTCATGGAGAGCGGGACCGTCGTCACCGAACGGGCGGCCGCCGAGCTGCTCGACGACCCCGCCCTGGCGGCGATGTACTTCGGCGGCCAACCCTCGACACCCGCCTGAACCGCGGCCGGCGCGGCGGGCGCCGGTCGAGGCCGGGACGGACTTCATGGGCTCCTCACCCGGGACCACCGGGCTTCACAGGTGCGAGGAGGATGCTGGAGTCGTGGTCGAGCGCCACGGAAGGAGGCCACATGTACGGGCACGGAATGGGCTTCGCCGGCTGGTGGGGGATCGGGATCGCGATGCTGCTCTTCTGGGCGGTCGTCATCGCGGTGATCGTCCTCCTGGTCCGCTGGGCGACCGGGAACCGGCGCACGCACGACTCGCCGCCGGCCGTGGGTCACGGCCAGGGGCCACCGATGGTGGGCGGGCCACCGCCGGAGGCGCACCGCATCCTCGACGAGCGGTTCGCCCGTGGTGAGATCGACGAGGAGGAGTACCGGCGTCGCCGGGACCTCCTGCGGGGCGGCTGACCGGGAGCTCCTCGCCTGGTCGGGCGACCGGGGCGGGGCGTCGAACGGGTGCCGGCCGGGCCGCCCGGTGACAGGTGGCGCACAGGTGGGCCTCAGGTGGGTGGGCGAGGCTGGGCGTCCCGCCCACCGCCCGAGGAGACCGCGTGACCCCCACCCCACCCGCCGACGAGAGCGCCTTCGCGGCGGTCCAGCACCTGGCCCGCGCCACCCCGTGGCTGCACGGCGCGGTGGTCGCCTACGCCGAGCTGGGGGTGCTCCTCGTCGGGGCCCTGCTGCTGGTGGCCCTGGTCGCCGCCCGGCGCGGGTCGGACCGTGACCTCGCCGCCGCCGGCTGGGCCGGCGTCGCCACCGTGCTCGCGGTGGCGGTGAACCAGCCCGTCGGGTCCCTCGTCGCCGAGGCGCGTCCGTACGCGACGCACCCGGGCGCGCTGCTCCTCGTCTCCCGCACGAGCGACTACTCCTTCCCCTCCGACCACGCCGTCATGGCCGGAGCCGCGGCGGCGGGACTGCTCATCGCCTCCCGCCGGATCGGCTGGTGGGCCGTCGGCGCCGCCGCCGTCATGGCCTTCGCCCGGGTCTACGTGGGGGCGCACTACCCGCAGGACGTCCTCGCCGGGCTCGTGCTCGGCGCGCTGGTGGCATCCCTCGGCTGGCTCGTGCTCCGCGGGGTGCTCGTCCGCGCCACCGATGCCCTGCGTGGGCTCCCGGTGCTCCAGTCGGTCTTCCGGCCGGAGCGGGCCGCGCCGGAGCACGCCGCACCGACGCGGGCCTGAGCCGCCGGGCTCGCAGCGACGGCACCGCGGGCCGGCGTCGTCGCCGGCCCGCGGGCGCCCGGTCCGGAGGGGACGCAGGGGCAGGTCACGTCACCCCCCGGACCGGGCGAGCACCGAGAGCGGGTTCTCCTTCATGACCAGGGACTTGTGGCACTGCGCGCAGTACGCCGGCTGGTGGCAGTACGAGCAGGTGTTGGTGCCACCGGCGAGCCGGGCCGACTCCGCGTGGTTGTAGAGCATGGTGTCGTGGTCGACCTTGATGGCTCCGGTCTCGTGGCAGTTCAGGCAGTAGGTCGGCGCGTGGCAGGTCCCGCACGAGGTGCCCGACGGTGAGGTCGAGGTCGTCGCCGTCTTGTGGTTGAACACCCAGAGGTCGTCGGTGTGGCTCTCCGGCGCGGCGCCCACCGGGACGTTGCTCGCGTCCAGACCCGACTGCGGGAAGGTGTGGCAGGTCTGACACGTCGAGGGGATCTTCTCGGTGGTGACCTTGCCCTCGACGACCCGGTAGTGCGCGCCGTCGTGGCAGCGGAAGCAGCCCGGTGCGCTCTGGTGGCCCAGGTTGTCCGGGTAGGTCGCGGCGACCACCTTCATCTCCGGGGTCGCGCTCTGGTCGTAGATCGTCCTCAGCGTCGTGCCGAGGTCCGGCGCGCCGCCCGAGTCGCCCTCGAGCGGGTAGCGTTGCTCGTAGGAGCCGGCGAACTCGCTGATCGCGGCCGTGGCGTCGGCCTCGCTCGGGTAGTGCTTGGTGAGCAGGGCGAGGGTGTCCCGCTTGATCCACGGGACGCTCGCGTCCAGCGCCCCTGAGGCCAGTGCCTCGTCGACCGCCTTCGACGGTGAGGCCAGCGGGTGTCCCACCCGGTTGTGGCAGTCGAGGCAGTCCATCGTGTGGGTGTCCTCGGCCTTGCGCAGGGTGGCGACGTCGGCCCGGGTGTTGAGCGAGTCGGTGATCTTCGACCCGGCGATGTAGGTCTCCTTCTGGCCCTTGTCGTCGGTGAACTCGACGAGGTCGATCGTCTGGCGGTGCTCGTCGGGGGAGGTGTAGGTGACGTCCTTCTCGACGTGCCAGTGGACGCTGACCGCGTCGCTGCTGCCGACCGCGGCCGGACGGAGCAGGACCGCCACCGTGGTCCTCGTGTTCTTCTCGTCGTCGGCGTAGCTGGGCCGCAGGATGAGCTGGGTCGGGCCGCCGCCCGCGGTGATCGAGCGCAGGGTGTGGCAGGACAGGCAGGTGTCCTTCGTCGAGGGGAGGGCCGCGTGGTCGGCCGGCGGGATCGGCTTGGGGAAGGTGCCGGTCACCACCTCGGCCAGCTGCCGGGTGCCGTTGATCTTCGCCTTGACGAAGCCGGCGACCCCGGGCTCGACGTGGCACTCGGCGCAGGTGACGTTCGCGTGGGCGGACGCCGCCAGGCCCTTCTGCTCGGGGTCCATCGTGTGGCACAGGCCGCAGAAGCCGATCGACTCCGAGTACTCGACCGCATGCATGACCCCCGCGCCGGCGGCGACCGCGGTCCCGGTGACGAGGAAGGCGAAGAGCACGACGCCCCGGCGGGTCGTCAGCGGCAGGTGCGGCAGGTGCCGGAGCAGGTTGTAGGCCCACGTCAGCGGGTGGTGGCGGTGCCGACGGCGCCCGGTGGCCGGTGGCTCACCGGCATCCGACCCGGCCCCGGAGATCACCGTGCCGGCGCCGGGCTCCCCGGCCATGTCGGTTCCGTCGTCGCTCTCGGGCCCCGGGACGCGGGGCTCCTCGGTCATCGTCCGATCGCCGCCAATGCCGCGTCCATGGTGTCGGGGGACATCGCGCCGGGACGCATCTGGCGGATGACACCCTGGCTGTCGATGAAGAACTGCGCCGGGATCGCATTGACCCGGTAGGCCGCGGCGATCGTCGTGTCGGGGTCGGCGACCTTCGGGTAGGTCAGGCCGATCCGCTCGCCGTACTCCTTGACCGTCGCGGCGTCCTCGGAGATGAACACCTGGACGACGACGGCACCGCTGGGGGCGGCCTTCTCGTAGGCGGCCTCGATGTCGGGCATCTCGGCCTGGCAGGCCTGGCACCAGCTGGCCCCGAAGGTCAGCCACACCGGGTGCCCCCGGAGCCCGGCGAGGGAGATGCTCGTGCCGTCGACCGTGGTCGCCGTGAAGTCCGGCGCCGCGGCACCGACCGCGGGTGCCGGGCCGGTGCCCTCCTGGGAGAGGGTGATGCCGGTCGTGCCACCGTCGGCGCCGCTCGCGGCGGCCGGACGGTTGACGTACCAGACCCCACCGAGCACGAGGGCGGCGGTGAGCAGGAGGACGAGGAAGGTGCCCGACGTGCTGCCGCGAACCCGCGACCGCCAGTCGTCCCCACTGCCACGGCCACTCCCGACGCCTGCCGCCAGCCCTGCGGCCGGGTCGTCGAGGGAGCAGTCCGTTCCGACTGTGTCGGGGGAGACGACCGGCGGCCCGGGAGCCACGGTCGGCGGTCGGCCGACGTCCGCCTCGTCGGTGAGCTCTGGGTCGTCGCCGGCGGCGTCGGTGTCGTCGACGTAGTCCTCGGCGTCGAGGTACCGCGGGTCGATGCCCTGGTCGCGATCGGTGCGGTTCATGTCAGAGCTCCTGTGGCGAGGCGGACGGTCGGACGGGCTACATCTGCCCGTACGAGTGCAGGCCGCCGAAGAAGAGGTTTCCGAAGAAGGTGAGCAGGACGGAGGCGAAGCCGGCGACGAGCAGCCAGGCCGCTCCCCGGCCCACCCAGCCGCGCGCGACGCGGGCGTGGAGGTAGCCGCCGTAGATGAGCCAGGTGACCAGGGACGCGGTCTCCTTGGGGTCCCAGCTCCAGTAGCTGCCCCACGCGATCTCGGCCCAGACGGCACCGAGGACGATGACCATCGTCAGCAGCGGGAAGCCGATGATGACGGCCTTGTACCCGAGCTTGTCGAGCACCTCGGGCCGGGGCAGGCCGGGCCGGCCCTCGGGCGGCGAGATGAGGTAGAGGCCGGCCGCGCCGAACGAGACCGCGAACGCGCCGTAGGCGAAGATCGCGACGACGACGTGGACCGCGAGGAGGAAGCCGTTCTGGAGGGCGGGGACGAGCGGGTTGGCCGTCGCGCTCTGGGTCACCGCGTAGAGCTGGAGCGCCGCGGCGATCGGCAGGATGAGCAGGGCGATGGTCCGCACCCGGTAGCGCCACTCGAAGAAGCAGTAGGCCGCGACGATGCCGAAGGCGAACGACACCGAGAACTCGTACTGGTTCGTGAAGGGGCCGTGGCCGGTGGCCAGCGCCCGGGTGACCAGGCACAGGGTGAGGAAGACGAGGGCGAGGCGGGAGCTGTGCGTCCCCCACGTCGCGACCGACGCGGCGCCCGCGCCACGGCCGGCGGTCGCGGTCGGCCGCTCCAGGGTGGCGATCCCGCCCCGGCTGCGAGCCCCGGCCCTCGGCTGGGCGGCCTGCGCCGTGACGGCCGTGCGGCCGCGGGCGAAGGCGACGATGTAGGCGGTCATCGCGAGGACCGTGAACGCCAGGCCGGCGATGAGGGAGTACTGCGAGAACTGCAGCATGGCTGTCTCCTCCGGTTAGGTGGTGCTGGTGGCCGGGGTGCCGGCCAGCTGGATGTCGGTCATGATCTGGTGGAACTGGGGCTCGAAGGCGGTGTCCCGCTTCATCGTCGAGGCGCAGGTGACGCGGCTCGTGCCGTCCCCGGCGGGGCGGATCCGCAGCCAGATCCGGCGGTGCGGGAAGAAGAAGACGAGGAAGAGGCCGGCGACGAGCAGGCCAGCGCCGAGCCACACGAGGGCGGCGCCCGGGTCCCGCCGCACGATGAGCTGGGTGTAGGCGCGGGTGCGGTCGAAGGTGTAGGTCAGGCCGTCGACCGTGGCCGACTTCCCCTGGGAGAGGACCTCGATCCCGACCGGGGCGTCGACCCCGGTCCGGTGGATCTCGAGCTGGACCTGGCCGGCCTTGATGTCCGGGTCGACCTGGCCGGAGGCCGCGGTCACGGTGAACACCGTGAGGCCCCGGGTGGGCAGGTCGACGCTGCCGATGCTGTGCTGGCCGTCGGTGGACTGGAAGTTCAGCGGCACGGCCCCGTCGTAGACCACCGCGCCGGAGGCGTCGGCCACCTTGAGCGCGACGGCCACCCCGAACGAGGCCTGGTGGAACCAGATCCCGTCGTAGCGCAGCGGGTTGTTGACCCGCACGGTCTGCCGGGCGACCGCCGAGTCGCCCTGGTGGAGGACGAGGTCGGAGGCGTAGTCCTTCGGCTCCCCGCTCGGGTAGTAGGTGTCGGTGAAGGAGCGGGCCTCGACCGCGAGCCCGGTGCCGTGCCCGACGGCGACGGTGGTGCCGACCGGGACGACGAAGGCGTCCTCGCGGAAGCCGGTCGACGCGCTCGTGACGAACCCGAGGACGAGGACGACGAAGCTGACGTGGGCAATGACCGTACCGAACGGCCCGAACCGGAACCGGTCGGCGTAGAGGTCCGGCCCGCCCTGGGTGTCGTCGTGCACGACGCGGAAGTGGTGCCGGCGCAGGACGTCGTGGATCTCGGCGGTCGCCGTCTCGGGCTCGGCCTGGACGACGAGGGCGTCGTGCAGCGGAGCGTGCGTGAAGAACGTCTCGCCCATGTGCAGTCGCGGGTGCATCGCGACCTTCCACAGCCGCGGGGCCCGGTTGACCGAGCAGGCCAGGATGCTCGTGCAGAGCAGCAGGGTGAGGCCGCGGAACCACCACGACGAGAACACGTGGAACATCCCGAGCGTCGACAGGACGTCGGTCCACCCGCCGTACCGGCCGCGCATCGCCTCGAGGAAGGCGTCGTAGCTCGCCGGGTCGGCCGCGACGGCCGGGTCGGCCTGCTCGACGAGCGTCCCGGCCAGCGTCGCGATGCCGAGGCCGAGGATGAGCCAGAGGCCGGTCCGCATCGAGATGAAGAACCGCCAGAGGGCGTCGAAGGCGCCGCCGAGGGGGTGGCGGCCACCGGTGCGCGGGCGGCCCGCGCGGGGCCCGCGCAGGTCGGGCAGGTCCAGGGCGTCGACCGGCTCGCCGTCGGGGCCGTGTCCGGTGCGGGGGCGAACGTCGATGCTCATCGTGGTGGCTTTCTCACAGTCCGAGCTGGGGGAACCAGCCGGAGGTCCGGACGAGGAGGTTGGTGATCATGAGGAACCCGACGACGACGAGCAGGCCGCCCGTGCCGACCGAGACGAGGAGCTCGTGGCGGCGGAACCAGGCGAGGCGAGTCGCCACGGCCGTCGCGCCCAGCGCGATGAGGATGAACGGGACCGCGTGCCCGGCGGCGTAGACGAGGAGCAGGACGGTGCCCTGGCCCACCGTGGCGCGCAGCGAGGCCATCCCGATGACCGCCCCGAGGATCGGGCCGACGCACGGGGTCCAGCCGGCGGCGAAGACGATGCCGAAGACGAGCGAGCGGAGCCGGCTCGGCGGGCGCTCGAGCACCATCCCGCGGGGGTCGCGGGGCAACAGGCGCCCGACCGGCAGCTTCGCCTGGCGCATGAGGAGCGGGATGTCGATGACCCGGGCGACGTGCAGCCCCATGACGACGAGGACGACGCCGCCTACCTGACGCAGCAGCCCGGCCTGGTCGCGCAGCAGGTAGCCGACGAGGCCGACCGAGGCCCAGAGGGCGACGAAGACGATCGTGAAGCCGAGCACGAACATCAGGGCCTGCTCGAGCACCACCCTCCGGGGCCGGGGCGCGTCCGGTGCCGTGCCGCCCACGAGGTACCCGACGTAGGCGGGGACCAGCGGGAGGCAGCACGGCGAGGCGAAGGACACGACACCGGCGAGGAAGGCGACGGCCAGGCTGACCTCCACGGGGGTCAGCTGCCCGTGCTGGGGCTCGGGGTCGAGCCCAGGTGGCTGGAGACGGTCTTGGCGAGGTCGGAGGCCGGGTCGATGGCCAGGACCTGCTGCCACTGCTCGTTCATCTGCTCGGTCTTGCTCAGGGTCATGTAGAGGAAGCCGAGGTCGTAGTGGACCTCCTGGTTCTTCGGGTAGAGCTTCGCGGCGCCGGTCCAGGTCTTCTCGGCCGAGGCGGTGTCGCCCTGGTTGAACTGGGCGGCGCCGAGGGAGAGCAGCGCGGCCTCGTTCTTCGGGTCACTGTCGAGGGCCTTCTGCGAGAAGCTCGCCGCGGTGCTGTAGTCGCCGACCTGGAAGTAGAGGTCCGCGATGCCCTGGAGCGACGTGGCGTCCTTCGGGTTCTCCTTGACCTTCTGGGTCAGCGCCGCGAGCCGGGCGCTGTCCATGGTCGGCGACGCCGAGGCGGACGCCGAGGACGCCGAGGACATGTCCGGCACGCTCGGTCGTCCGACGTACCAGACCCCGACGACGACGGCCACGAGGGCGAGGACGCCGAGGAGGTACCAGGGGAGGCGGCTCGGACGGCCGGGCGCCGGTACCTCGGCGTCCCCGGCGGGGACCCGCGCCCGGACGGACGCGGCGTAGCGCTCCCGGGCGACCTCGCGCAGGGCGGACTCGGGGCCGGTGAGCAGGGCGAAGGCCTCGTCGGCCTGGCCGGCCTCGAGGGCGGCCCAGCCGGACAGGCCCTCGGGCGCTCCCTCGAGGAATGCGGTGAGGTCCCGGTGCGCGCTCTCGACCTCCTGGTCGTTGGCATCGGGTCCGAGGCCGAGGCGGTCGAGCATCTCGGCGCGGAGGTCGGCGGCCGACGAGCGGCCCTGTGACGCTGTCGCGGTGGACATCTGGGCTGGGGCTCCTTGATCGACTCCCGCAGGTCACCCGGCGGGTGGGCTGGTCGTTCTCTGGCTGCCTCAAGTCTGCGAGCCGGCCGGTTCGCGGACCATCCGCCGGAGGGCACATATCCGATAGAGGGGTGGTGTACCTCCGCCGCGGCGGGCGACGCGCGCCCGGGTGGAGCGCCTCAGTACCGGGCGCCGACGTGCTTCTGGCCGTGGCAGGTCAGGGTGCAGCTGCCGCCACCGGCCGGGTCCCGGGTCCAGACGACCTGCTCGCCGGGAGCGTTGGGCTGGACGTCGGGGGCAAAGCCGACGAGCCGGGAGCCGTCGGTCACCTCGCCGGGCACCTGGTAGGTGGTGCCGTGCAGCCGGAAGTGGCACTCGGCGCACGTCGCGTTGCCCTGTCCGGCACCGGGGGCGTCGATGTCGGTCCCGCCGGAGCCCATGCCGGCGATACCGGTGAGGTGCATGCCGTGGAGCGGGAAGCTCGTCGCGGTCGAGCTCGAGGCGCCGCCGGCGTTGGCGTAGGGCTCCTCGGCGTGGCAGGTCAGGCACAGGGCGAAGTCGGCGGCCGAGTAGGCGGCACCGCTCGGCTTCAGGGCGCGGTCGGTGTAGGGCCGCAGCAGGATGCCGCGGTTGGTCGAGGCGTGCGGGCTCAGGGTTCCGCCCGGGTCGGCCGGTGGGTCCGGGGTCCCGGCGTGGCAGCTGGTGCACCGGACGGTGTCGGTCGTCGCGAACGACCACTGCTTGTACGGCGAGCTGCCGGCCAGGCTGGCGGCCATCGCCGCGGTCTGGTTGGTGCCGGCGGCCTCGACCGGGTGGAACGAGGCGTTGGCCGGGTTGAGCTCGACACCCTTGTCGAGGCTGTCGGTCGACGGCTTGCCCGGCAGGCCGCTCGGCAGCACCGTGCGGCCGCTGTGGCAGGTCAGGCACACCTGGTACTCCAGGGTGGGGGTGCGGAGCAGGCCGTCGAGGAAGGTGTACGTCGGCGCCGAGCCGGCGGGGCCGTTCGTGACGGCCACCCCGGGGGCGCCGCTCAGCGCCCCGGGGACCGACCAGCCGACGGCCGCGCCGTTGTCGGTCACCTGGCTGCTCGGGGTGTCGCTGCGGGCCCGGTGGGCGTTGTGGCAGTCGGAGCACACCGCGTGCCGGTTCGCCACTCCGGCCAGCTCGTCGTCCGCGGCGAGCGTGTGCCCGGAGGAGCCGGTCTGCGGGTCGTGCGACCAGTAGGACGCGGTCGACGGGTCGTTCGCCGGCTGTCCGAGCGCGAGCTCGGCCTCGACGTCGGTGGCGGAGCCGGTCCCGGAGTGGCACACGTAGCAGGTCTGCGGCTGGGCGGCGGGCGAGAGGAGTGCGCTGCCCCCGGCCCGGTGGGTGGAGTGGCAGGTCGTGCACTCGCCGGCCGAGGGGGTTCCGCTGCCGTGGCCGGCCCCGCTGAGCAGGACCGGGACGGGCGTGTTGGCCGTGACCGAGCCGGTGTCGGCGATCGCGGCCGTCGTCGTGCTCGCGGCCGCGGTGCTCGTCGTGGTCGGCGGTGCCGGGGTCCACAGCAGCGAGTAGCGGACCGCCGAGGAGGGGGTGGTCGCGGCCGGGTCGGTGAGCCCACCGACCTGGCCGGGGCTCAGCACCCGCTCCTCGGGGGCGACGACGAGCGCCGCGACGGCCGCCCCGTCCAGCGCCGTGCCGTCGTCGGTGAGGCGGAGCAGGTCGGTGCCGCCCGGTGCGGGGGCACGGCCGACCTGGACGGAGAACTCGACCTCGGTGCGCTGGCCGGGCCCGAGGGCCAGGGCCGTGCCGGGGTTTGCCGCCGACCAGCGGCGGCCGTCGACGGCGCCGCCGCCGGCCGCGGTCCCGGCCCGGAACTCCGCCGGCGCGATGCCGGCCTCGGGCGGCCCGGGTCGGGTGCCGCCGTCGACGGCCACCCACTCGGTCGCCAGGTGCAGCGGCGCGGCCGGGTCCTCCTCGGCCGGCACCGGCAGCCACGTGCCGCCGGAGGTCGACGCCTCGAGCAGGGGTACGAGGTCGACCGGGTCGGTCCCGGTGTTCGCCACCGAGAACCGCACCCGGACCCGCTCGAACGGCCCGGCTCCGCTCAGCGGCTCGTCGGGGGCGAGGTAGGCGGCGGTGTCCGCGGCGCCGGGGACGGTGGCGAGGACGACGTGCGGGACGGTGAGCGGGCTCGCGGCGACCGCGGCGGTCGCGCCGCTGAGGGTGTCCGCCGCGGCGGTGGCGGGGGCCGGTGGGGCGGTGGAGGTGCCGGTCGGGGACGGGGTGACGACGGGGTCGGTCGGGGACGGTGTGAGGGCGGGGTCGGTCGGGGAGGGGGCCGCCGTGGTCGGGTCGACCGGGGCCGGTTCCGGGGTGGCCGTGGGCGCCGCGGTCGAGGTGCCCGGGTCGGTGGGTGCCGGCGACGCCGTGGGTGCGGGGTCCCCCGAACGGACGGCGGCGCTGCTCGAGCCGGTGGAGGCGAGCGCGAGCGGGGTCGCGACGAGGACGCTCGCGGCCGCGTAGGCCGCGGTCAGGCGGCCGGTACGAGCCAGTGAGCGGAGCCGGTGGGTGCTCGGGCGGTTCACGCCGCCCCCTCCTCGGGTCGGTGGTCGGGCGGGGTGGGCTCCCCGCCCCGGCTCGGGGTGGCCCGAGGTTCTCGGGCCACCCGTCGCCGGCCGGAGGTGCGAGCACCTCCGGGGTGTGGCATCCCGGTCAGACGTTGTGGCACATGAAGCAGGTGCCACGGTCGTCGACGCGGAGCAGGCGCGAGTCCGTCCGTCCGGAACCAACGGTCCCGTCCGGAAGGGCCACGTGCTGCCCGGCGTAGTTCGTCTCGACGGCGTTGGTGCCGTGCGCGACGTGACAGGTGATGCAGTTGGCGTTGCCGGCCAGCTTGGTGTTGCGGTCGCTCCGGTGGCGGTACATGTAGATCTCGTCACCGGACGGGGTCTTGTAGGACCCACTCGAGGCCAGGTCACGGGTGTGGCACTGGGAGCACCACTGGGCGACGTTGGCCGTGAAGGCATCCACCATGACCGGAGTGGCGCCGGTGGACACGTTGACCTGCGGCGCGTTGCTGTCGCCGGTCAGCCAGTAGTTCGCCGTCGTGTAGACGTACTGGCCCGTGACGTCGGGGATGTCCACTCCCGTGGCCGCCCCGGAATCGCTGGGGATGGCCTTGAGGATGCGGTAGTTCCCGTTGCCGTGCGGGTCGTGGCACGACGTGCACTCGAGCGTGACGCCGGTCTTCCCGGCGCCGGAGTTGAGGGCTCCGTTGGCCCAGATCGTCCCGACCTCGCCGACACTGTGCTTCGACGTGGTCAGCTCGTTGAGCGTCAGGACGGGGATGACCTGTCCGTACGCGCGTCCGGCAGAGACGGTGCCCCCGTTGTAGGGGTCGACCGCCGTGCCGTCCGACACGCTCTTCGTGGCAGTGTGCGTCCCGATGGCGGCGTACTCGAAGCCACCACCCCGGAGCGCACCGGAGCCGTTCGTGGAAATGCCGTCCATCACGTCGGTCGTCGCACCAGCGCCGCCGCCGTGACATGTGGTGCACAGGGCGACGCCGTCCTGCCGAAGCAGGTAGCTCCCCTGTGCGGTGTGCGCACGGTGGCACGACGCGCAGCGCGTGCCCGCGCTGGCGACGGTCACGTTCGTCGACCCGTTGGCCGCCGCCGTGCTGTGGTGGGGTCCGTTGTCCGCGAAGGCCGGTGTGGCCCCCAGACCGAACAACAGGGCACTACCGAACGTGAGGTAGATCAGTCTCCTCATGGTGTGCCTCTCTTCTCTCTCTCCTTTGTCGGTTGTTCCGGTGGTGGGCTCCACGACCGACCGACGCTGGACCGGCACCACGGGCGGGCCCGTGGTGCGCGGAGCGGCTCCGGTCATGGCGTCCCGCCTCAGAAGCCCCAGACCTGGAGACGCGCGTTCTCCCGGTCCGTGACGTAGACGCGGGCACGGGTGTCGGTGGCCAGTCCGTTGGGGAACTCGAACTGGCCGTCGCCCTGCCCCTCGTCGCCGAAGTTGGCGAGGAAGGTGGGGGTGTGGTGGGGTCGTCGCCGACCGCGTAGGTGCGGACCATGTGGTCGGTCGTGTCGACGACGAACAGGTGGCCCGCGTCGTCCATCCCGACGCCGCGGGGGAGGCCGAGGTCGCCCTCGCCGATCCCGCGCGAGAGGGAGACGAGCATCGTCCCCCGGCCGTCGAAGGTGACGAGCCGGCCGTTGTTGCTGTCGGTGACCCGGATGGTGCCCTGGCCGTCGACGACGACCCCGCTCGGATAGTTGAGCTCGCCGGGGGTCCCCATCGTCGTCACCACCCGGCCGTCGGCCTCGAGGACGACGACCCGGTGCTGGGAGGCGTCCTCACCCCGGACGTCGGTGGTGTAGAGGCGGTGGTCCGGGCCGACGGCGATGCCGAGCGGGGTGTACAGCGGCTCGCCGAGGTCACCCTTCGGGGTGACCGTGCGGACGTTGCCGCCGTCGCGGTCGAAGGCGTAGATCGACTTGGTCAGCCGGTCGGTGACGTAGACGGTGCCGCTGTCGGGGTCGACGGCGAGGTACACCGGCATGTGCGCGAGCTCGGTCTTCGGCAGCGCCACGGTCCGCAGCACGGTGCCGTCGTGGTCGAGGACCTTGACGTCGCGGGCACCGCCGCCCTCGGTGACGTAGATCCGGTCACCGCTCGGGCTCACGGCGACCCCGAGCGGCTGCACGAGGTCGTAGATGCTGAACTGGTAGCTCGGCGCGCGGGTGTCGGTCACGCCCGGGAGTGCGGTGATCGGCTTGCGGTTCAGCAGGTACCAGGCGAAGAGGCCGCCGACGAGGACGAGGGCGACGACGACGAGGAGGGCGATGAGGCGGCGTCGCCGCCGCCGGTCGTCGTCGTCGGTCGGGGCCGGCGACGCGGCGTCCCCGCCGCCGCCCGCCTGCTCGGTGCCGGGCGCCTCGGGGGCCTCGAGGAGGTCCTCGATGACGTCGGTGCCGGAGGGGGAGGTCGTGCTCATTCCTGGCTCACCTCGTCACTTGCTGCTGGGTGCCGAGCTCGGCATCCCGGTGCTCTTGAGGTCGGCGACCGCAGCGGTGGCCGCCGCGTTGCCGGGGTCGGCCTTCAGCGCCTTCTCGTACCAGTCCAGGGCCTGCCCGTCGTCGCCCTGGGTCTGCGCCAGGGTGCCGAGGCCGACCATCGCCTGGACCGCGACCGGGCCGTCGAGCAGGGCGCCCAGCTCGGTGCGGGCCTGCTCCACCTTGGAGGTGGCCAGGTGCGACATCGCCGTGGCGTACGCGGCCCGCGGCTGGTCCTTCAGCGTCGTGTAGGCGGCGGCGAGGCCGACCCACGGCTCGGGCCAGCCGGTGGGGACGAAGGCGAGCGCCTTGGAGTAGTCGGTGACCGCATCCCGGGTCTTCCCGGTGGCGGCGTCGGCGAGCCCGCGCTGGTAGAGGGCGTCGGCGTCGGTCGGGTTCATCCGCAGCGCGAGGTCCAGCTCGGCGATCGCGTCGGCCGGCTCGTGCTGCTTCACGAGGATGGCGCCGAGGTAGTAGTGCGCCTCCTGGACGAGGCCGTCGACCTGGGAGAACTCGCCCTTGGGGCCGTTGTCGACGACCTTCTGGTAGGCCGCGGAGGCGCCGGGGAGGTCTCCCTTGAGGTAGAGCGCGTAGCCCTTGGACAGGAACGCCGACACGTTCATCGCGTCGACCTTGAGCACCTGGTCGGCCTGGGACACCGCGTCGTCGTACCGGCGGTCGGTGGTGTAGGCCCCGGCGAGGGCGAGGCGGGCCGGGACGTCGTTCGGGGCCTTGCGCACCGCGGCCTCGGCGATGCCGATGGCGCGCTGGTTCATCGACGGCGAGGAGGGCGTGCGCTGGTCGGTCCAGTAGAGGACGCCGAAGGCGACGACGAGGACGGCGAGGAGGGCGGCGCCTCCCCGCAACAGGAGGGTCCACCGGCGGTCGGCGGAGCCACGGGCGGGGGTGCTGGCGGCCCGTACCTGGAACATCGTCCCTCTCTCCGTCCCCCGGTCCGGTCGCGGGGGCGCCTCGTCGCGGGCGACTGCTGTCACCGGACCCCACTCTCCGGGGGCGGCCCCGCGCGGACCATCCACCGCAGGGCACATTTGCGATACATGCCGGCCCAGCCGCTGCTGCGGGCAGCGGCGACGTGGGGCACGTCTCGCCCGGAGCGGTCCGGAGGGGTCCTCGCGCCGGAGTAGATTTCGGCTGACACCCAGCCCCGGTGCCGACCGACGACCACCAGGACGGCCACCCGATGCCACGCCACAGCGCCACCGAGCCCAGCAAGGTCAACTTCGACCAGCGCCCGATGCTCGTCTTCTGGGAGGTGACCCGGGCCTGCCAGCTGGCGTGCAAGCACTGCCGCGCCAACGCGATGGCCGGCGCGCTTCCCGGCGAGCTCACCCACGAGCAGGGGCTCGACCTCATCGAGCAGGTCGCCGGCTTCGGCCGCCCCTACCCGATCCTCGTGCTCACCGGTGGCGACTGCCTGCTGCGGCCCGACATCTGGGAGCTCGTGGCGGCATCTCGGGCCCGCGGCATCCCGACCGCCCTCTCGCCCTCGGTCACCCCCCAGCTGACCCCGGAGACGATCGCCCGGATGGTCGACTCGGGCGTCAGCGCCGTGTCGATCAGCCTCGACGGGTGCCGGCCCGAGACCCACGACGGGGTGCGCGGCATCCCCGGCCACTTCGCCGAGACCATCCCCGCGATCCGGGCGCTGTCCGACGCCGGGCTGACCGTCCAGATCAACACGACCGTGATGTCCTCCAACGTCGAGGAGCTCGCCGACGTCGCCCGGCTGATCAAGGACGCCGGCGCCCACATCTGGGAGGTGTTCTTCCTCGTCCACGTCGGGCGCGGGGTCGCCGAGGGCGCGATCACCCCCGAGGAGCACGAGGAGGTCTGCCACTTCCTCTACGACGCCAGCCAGCACGGCTTCATCGTCCGGACCGTCGAGGCGCCGTTCTTCCGCCGGGTCGTCGCCTGGCGCCAGGAGGGCCGGCCGGCCCCACAGACCCCCACCTACCTGCGGCTCTCGGCACGGCTCACCGAGCTCATGGGGGAGCCCGCGGCGCGGGTGCGCGCCCAGACCGCCCGGACCCGGGACGGCAAGGGCATCGTCTTCGTGGCCCACGACGGCGAGGTCACCCCCGCCGGGTTCCTGCCGCTGCCGCTCGGCTCGGTCCGGGAGCGGCCGCTCGCGGAGCTCTACCGGGAGACCCCGCTGCTCCGGGACATCCGGGCCGCCCGGTTCTCCGGGCGCTGCGGGGTCTGCGAGTACGCCGACCTCTGCGGTGGGTCGCGGGCCCGCGCCTACGCCGCATCGGGTGACCCCCTCGGCGAGGACCCCGCGTGCGGCTACCAGCCCGCCGCGCTGGCCGCCTCCGCGGTCGGCGCCCCGGTGGGCGCCTAGGTGGCCGAGGTGGCCGAACGGCACGGCCGGGCGGCCTACGCGTGGTTCGACCGTCGGATGGTCGTCCTGGCCCTGGTCGTCCCCGCGGTCTTCATCGTGGCGCTCGAGGTCGTCCGGCACCTCCTCGAGGGCAGGGACCCCGCCCATCTCCTGACTCCCCAGCGACTGGCCTTCCTCGTCCTGCTCGTCCTCGGGGTCTCGGCCTACGGCCTCGTCATGCTCAGCGTCATCGCGCGGGCCCAGCGGCACGTCATCCGCCAGAACCACCAGCTCGCGGCGACCAACGCGGTGACCCAGGCGGTCCAGGGAAACCTCTCGGCGGAGGCCATCGCCGACCTCGCCCTCACCCACGTCCTCGCGGCGTCCGGGGCGCAGGAGGCCACGATCACGCTCGCGCCCGGCCCCGAGACCGGGGGGCAGGAGCTCGTCCGCACCCTGCGCGCCGGGACGACCGGGCGTGCCGATCCGCTCGCCGCCCCCGAGGAGGAGCAGGTCGTCGAGGTGGCCCTGCGCGGCTCGGACGGCGACGTCGGGTGGCTGCGCCTCCTCGTCGACCCCGGCCTGCCACCCCAGGACGCCCTCGCGCTCGGCACCCTGCGCTCCATCGGCCACCAGGTCGCGATGGCCGTCGAGCTCTCCCACCACGTCGCCGACCTGCACCGCCGCAAGGACGAGGGCCACGCGTTCTACGACGTGCTGCTCCAGATCGGCGAGCAGATCTCGCCGCTGCTCGTCCTGTCCTCGATCAGCCAGTACGCCCGCGACCTGCTCGCCGCCGACGCCGCCGTCATCACGGTCACCGACGACGTCGCCGCCACGCTCGCCCTCACCGGCCGCGTCGGTGGCCCGCTGCGCAGCTGGGTCAGCTCGGGCGTCGTCTCGAGCATCGACCCGCCCTCGGACCCCACCGACCGTGCGGCGATCGACGCCCTCATGGCCGAGGAGCGGTGGGGCTCGAGCGTCTCGGTCCCGGTCAACGGCCCGGTCTGCGAGCTCGGCCGGCTGTGGGTCGGCCAGGCCGCCGACCAGCCGCTCTCCGGGCGCGGGCACGGCTTCCTGATGACCCTCGCCGAGCTCGCCGCCGTCGCCATCTCGAGCGCCCAGGAGCGCGAGCTGTCCCAGGCCCGCTCGGTCGTCGACGAGCGGGAACGGATCGCCCGGGAGATGCACGACAGCCTCGCCCAGGTGCTCGGGGCCACGCACCTGCGGCTGCGTGCCCTCCAGGAGCGGCCCGGCCTCGACGGGCCGGTGCGCGCCGAGGTCACCGCGCTGGCTGACGTCTGCGCCGACGCCTACAAGGACGTCCGCGAGGGCATCCTCGGCCTGCGCGGCGAGCACGCCGGGCGCCGCGAGTTCGAGGACAGCCTGCGCACCTACGTCCGGCGCTGGTCGGAGCAGTGCGGTGTCGAGGCCGCCTTCGAGAACCGGTTCGGGGTGCCGTTCGCGCTGACGCCCCGCAGCGAGGTCCAGCTGCTCCGGGTGGTCCAGGAGGCACTGACCAACGTGCGCAAGCACGCCGCCGCGTCCAGCGCCCGGGTCGAGGTCAGCGCCGGCCGCACGAGCGACGGCCTGCCGGCCACGCTGCTCACCATCGCCGACGACGGCCGTGGCTTCCACGGCGGCGGCTCACCCGAGCCCGGCAGCGGCTTCGGCCTCGTCGCGATGCACGACCGGCTCGGCCTGCTCGGGGGTACCCTCACGGTGGACTCGGCCCCGGGTCGCGGTACGCGGGTGGTGGCCACGGTCCCCGAGGTACCCAGGCCGTCCCCCACCGGGAGGTGACCGTGACCGAGCCGACCCAGCCGACCCGCGTCCTGCTCGTCGACGATCAGCCGCTGTTCCGCAGCGCCATCGCGTCGCTGCTCGCCGCGCAGCCCGACTTCGAGGTCGTGGGCGAGGCCGAGAACGGGCTCGCCGGGGTCGAGAAGGCAGCCGAGCTGCGCCCGGACGTCGTCGTCATGGACGTGGAGATGCCGGTGATGGACGGCATCGAGGCGGTCGGCCACATCGACGAGCAGCTGCTCGGCTGCAAGGTCGTCATGCTCACCGTGTCCGAGGACGAGGAGTACCTCGTGCGGGCCCTGCGCAACGGTGCCCACGGGTACCTGCTCAAGGACCTCCGTCCGGACCAGCTGTACGAGATGCTGCGCGCCGTCGTCCGCGGGGAGTCCCCGGTCTCACCGGTCGTCGCCGGCCGGCTGCTGCGCGAGATCCAGGGGATCGGCGCCACCACCCCCGGGGGGCCGGCGCCGGCCACGCCGCAGGTCACGGCCCGCGAGCTCGAGATCCTCCGCCTCGTCTCCGAGGGGTTGTCCAACAAGCAGATCGGGCGCCGGCTGTCGATCACCGAGGGCACCGTGAAGAACCACATCCACAACGCCCTCGAGAAGCTGCACATGTCGAACCGGGTGCAGGCGGCGGCCTACGTCGTGCGCCAGGGCTGGGGCCGTCCCAAGGGCTCCTGAGCCGGCACCCCACCGGGTGGCCCCTCGTGTGCCGAGGGTGTGCCCAACGATGCATGGTGGCCGCACCCTCGCGGTCGTAGCGTGAGGTGACGACGGAACGACGACCCGGAGCGTGGCCATGGACCCGAGCGGTGCCGCGGTCGTCGTCATCGCCCACGACAACGGCCTCCTCGGCGCCGGGCTGGCCCTGCTCCTCGACGACCGCCTCGGCGTCCCGTGCTGCGCCGTCCGCGCCCACGACCCCGCCGCCCTCGGTGACTGCCTCGGCCCCGCCGTGCGGGTCGTCGTCCTCGAGTGCCCGCACCCGGAGGCGGCCGAGCGGGTCCTGGCCCTCGCCCCCGGCGTCCCCGTCGTCGACGTCACCGGGGTGGTGCGCGGACCGAGGGCCGCGCACGCCCCGGACTCCGGCGAGGCGCTGGCCGAACGGGTCCGGGCCCTTCTCGACGCCCCGCTGGCGTCCTGAGCCGACCCGGGTGGGTGGCCGCCGGCCCTGGCGGCCACCGACCCGGGCTAGCTGCCCGGGCCGCCCGTGGGCCGGCCGTTCCGGGGGGCACGCACCCGGCGCCGGTCGTCGGGCAGCCGCAGGGTCCGCCCGGTCGCGTCGAGGTGGGCCAGGAGCGGCAGGGCCACCCGCCGGGAGGTGCCCAGGGCCTGCCGGGCCGCGCTCGTCGTGAACGGCTGCTCGAGCCCGCGCAGCAGCTCGGTGGCGGCGTCGTCGGCGCCCCGCAGCAGCACGACGGCGGGCGCCAGGCGCAGGACGAGGTGCGCGCGGTGCAGGCCTGCCACCGTGGCGTCGTCGAGGCCGAGGGCGGCGAGCCGCGCCGCCTCGGGCGCCGCGAAGGGCCGGTCCGCGAGCTCGGCGGCCAGGGCCTCCAGGGCTCGAGCCGCGGCCGACGGGACGTCGGGGTCGTCGCCGACGCGCAGCCGGCCGTCGACGACCCGCACCGGCGGGGCGGCGAGGGCGCCGACGAGGTCGACGTCGGGCAGGCCGAGCGCACGGGCGGCCGCCGCCGGGGCGACGCCGCCGGTGGCGGAGGACTCCTCGACGAGCCGGGCGAGACGGTGCCGCAGCCGGTCGGCCGCCTCGGGGCCGACGAGCCAGTCACCGGCGGCGACGGTGCCGGGCGGGAGGTCACCACGCAGCCCGATCCGGTGCACGAGGGCGGCGCTGGCCACCCCGCGGCGGGCCAGGTCGCCGGCCAGCGACCGGTCGGCGGTGGCGAGCGCCCGGGCGCGGGCCGACGCGGCTCCGCGACGGCGCAGTGCCGGGGGTGCGGGGTCCAGGACGGTGAGCCCCCACAGGTGCCGGCTGCCGGGGTCGCGCAGGACCCCCCGGTCGCCGACCCGCAGCGGGAGCGGGCGCTCCGTGTCCAGCCGCCAGAAGCCGTTGCCGAGCTCCCGGGCGCGGGTGCCGACGAGGGCGGAGCCCAGGTGCAGGACGGGCCGCTCGGGCACGTCGGTGTCTCCACCGGCGAGCGCCACGTCGACGACCCCGGTGTGGTTGAACGCGTCCGGGGACAGCAGGGCGTGCCCGCGGGCCGCCGCCGCGGGGGCCCGGCCGCCGAGGTCGAGCGCCACCCGGGCGACCGCGCCGACCCTCTCCCGCGTCCGGCCGAGGGCCTCGACCCGACGGACCCGGACCTCCTCGGTCCCGGCGGTGAGCACGTCCCCCGCCGCGACCGACCCAGAGACGAGCGTGCCGGTGACCACCGTGCCGGTTCCCAGGACGTGGAAGCGCCGGTCGACCCACAGCCGGACGTCGGCGTCCGGGTCCGGTGCCGGCACCCGGGCGAGGACCTCGCCGAGCACGGTCCGCAGCCGGTCGACCCCCGAACCGGTCCGCCCGCAGACGACGACGTCGGGAGCGCCGGCGAGCGAGGTCCGGTCGACCTCGGCCCGGGCCCGGGCCAGGGCGGGCCCGGGGTCGGCGAGGTCGGAGCGGGTCACGACGAGCACCCCGTGGGTGACCCCGAGCGCGTCGAGGGCGGCGAGGTGCTCGGCGGCCTGCGGCATCCACGGGTCGTCGGCGGCGACGACGAGCAGGGCGACCGGGGCGGGGCCGAGGCCGGCCAGGGTGGTGGCGATGAAGCGCTCGTGCCCCGGCACGTCGACGAAGGCCACCTCACCGACGGGTGGCAGGTCGGTCCAGCAGTAGCCGAGCTCGATGGACAGCCCGCGGCGGCGCTCCTCGGCCAGCCGGTCCGGCTCGCTGGCCGGTGAGCGCGTGGACGAGGGTGGACTTGCCGTGGTCGACGTGGCCCGCGGTCGCGACGACGTGCACGTCAGGTCTCCGGCCCGGGCCGCAGCACGTCGCGCACCGCGGTGGCGAGGGCCTCGTCGTCGGCCTCGTCGACGGTGAGCAGGTCGAGGTGCAGCCGGCCGTCGTGGACGTGCCCGACGACGGCCGGCCGGGCGAGCCGGAGCGGCCCGGCGAGCGCCGGCGGGAGGGCGACCGCCGCGCTGGGCAGCGGGACACCGGGGGCGCCCCCGCCGCCGACCCGCCCCTGCGAGCGCACCGGCTCGGCCGGACGGCCGATCGACGCGGCGAGACTGACCGCCCGGCGCCACAGCGCCTCCGGGTCGGCGGCCAGGGCCCGGGCGACCGGGGGCAGCGGTCCGACGAGGGTCGCCTCGAGGGCGGCGAGGGTGAGCTTGTCGACCCGCAGTGCCCGGGCCATCGGGTGCCGTCGCAACCGTCGGACCAGGTCGGCGTCGCCGAGCAGGAGGCCGCACTGCGGGCCGCCGAGCAGCTTGTCGCCGGACGCGGTGACGAGGGCGGCCCCGGCGCGCAGCGTCGTGCTGGCGTCGGGCTCGTCGGGGAGCCGGGGGTGCGGTCGCAGCAGCCCCGAGCCGATGTCGGCGACCACCGGCGGCCCGAGGGTGGCGAGCTGCTCGACCGGCACGCTCGAGGTGAAGCCCTCGACCCGGAAGTTCGAGGGGTGCACCTTGAGGACGAACGCGGTGTCCCCGGTGACGGCCTCCGCGTAGTCGGCGAGGCGGACCCGGTTCGTGGTGCCGACCTCGCGCAGCCGCACCCCGACCGACTCGACGAGCTCGGGGATCCGGAAGCCGTCGCCGATCTCGACCATCTCACCCCGGGCGACGACGACCTCCCGGTCGGCGGCCAGCCCGCGGGCCGCGAGGGCGAGCGCGGCGGCGCCGTTGGTCACCACGTGCACGTCGCCGGCGCCGGGCACCGCGGCCCGCAGCGCGTCCAGGGCGCCGACCCCGCGCGGGCCCCGCCGGCCGGTGGCCAGGTCCATCTCGACGTCGGTCGGGCCGGCCGCGGTGACCAGGGCCTCCACCGCCGCCGCGGACAGCGGGGCACGTCCGAGGTTGGTGTGGACCACCACACCGGTCGCGTTGACCACCCGTCGCAGCGACGTCGCCGACGCGGGGAGGCGCTCGAGCACGGTCGCGGCGACCGCGCCCCGGTCGAGCGCACCGGCCCGGCACGCGGCGAGGACCTCGGTGACCACGGCCTTGACCCGGGGGCGCCCCAGCCGGTGGGTCGCCTCGGCCACGGCGGGAAGGGTGAGCACCGAGTCGACGCTCGGCACGCGACGGCGCGGGTCCTCCACCGGCGGGTCCTCCCTGGCGAGGTGTGGATGGCGGAGGCGGACGGGAATCGAACCCGCCTGACCGAGGTCCTCGGTCACGTCGGTGTTGAAGACCGCGCCCGTCACCAGACGAGGTACGCCTCCGGGAGCGACCCTAGCGGGGTCCGCCGTCCCGGCGGCGGAGAAGGCATGCACCGTTTCCCCCGGACCGCCCCGGGTATCGCTAGCGTGCTGGACGAACCGGTCCGGCTGTTGGGCGAGAGGATGGTGGACCAGTGCGCACTCCGCTCGAGTGGCCCCTGCTGCGTCAGCTCCGGGGGAGCGACCCGCTGGGCCGTGGGTCCGCCGTCATGTCGCCCACCACCTCCAGCCTCTCCCCACGCACCGACCACGCCGACTCGGTCGTCGACTCGGTGTGCCCGTTCTGCGCTGTCGGCTGCGGGCAGAAGGTCTACGTCAAGGACGGCCGGGTCACCCAGATCGAGGGCGACCCGGCGAGCCCGGTGTCCCGGGGCCGGCTGTGCCCCAAGGGCAGCGCCAGCACCCAGCTCGTCACCTCGGCCTCGCGCGTGACGAAGGTCCGCTACCGCCGCCCGCACGGCACGCAGTGGGAGGACCTCGACCTCGACACCGCCATGGACATGATCGCCGACCGCGTCGTCGAGACCCGCCGGCGGCACTGGGAGTGGGAGGACGGCTCGGGCGGCGCGGACCCGCCGCACCCTCGGCATCGCCAGCCTCGGAGGAGCGACCCTCGACAACGAGGAGAACTACCTCATGAAGAAGCTCTACACGGCGATGGGCGCGATCCAGATCGAGAACCAGGCCCGTATTTGACACTCCTCCACCGTCCCCGGTCTGGGGACGAGCTTCGGCCGGGGAGGGGCCACCACCTTCCAGCAGGACCTGTCGAACGCGGACTGCATCGTCATCCAGGGCTCGAACATGGCCGAGTGCCACCCGGTCGGGTTCCAGTGGGTGATGGAGGCCAAGCGCAAGGGCGCCACCGTCATCCACATCGACCCGCGCTTCACCCGGACCTCGGCCGTCGCGGACCTGCACGTCCCGCTCCGCGCCGGGACCGACATCGTCCTCCTCGGTGCCCTCGTCAACCACGTGCTCGCCAACGACCTCGACTTCCGGGAGTACGTGGTCAACTACACCAACGCCGCGGCGATCATCGGGGAGGAGTTCCGCGACACCGAGGAGCTCGACGGGCTCTTCTCCGGCTACGACGCCGACGCGGGCCAGTACGACCCCCGGACCTGGCAGTACGAGAACGCCCCCCAGTCACCGGCGGCCGGCGAGCGTGACCCCGACCAGCCCGCCGGGCCCGAGGAGCCCCAGGGCGCCAGTGACGCCGAGGAGCACGAGGCCGGCCGCTCCGAGACCGCCGGCTCGGGCGGCCCCACGGTGTTCGCCAAGCCGGAACGCGACGAGACCCTCCAGCACCCTCGCTGCGTCTACCAGATCCTCAAGCGGCACTTCGCGCGCTACACCCCCGAGATGGTGGCGGAGGTCTGCGGCATCTCGGTCGAGCAGTTCCACCAGGTCGCCCGCGCGCTCACCGAGAACTCCGGGCGCGAGCGCACCAGCGCGTTCTGCTACGCCGTCGGGTGGACCCACCACTCCACCGGTGTGCAGATCATCCGCGCCGCCTCGATCCTCCAGCTCCTGCTGGGCAACATCGGACGGCCGGGCGGCGGCATCCTCGCGCTGCGCGGCCACGCGAGCATCCAGGGCTCGACCGACATCCCGACCCTGTTCAACATCCTGCCCGGGTACATCCCGATGCCGCATGCCCGCCAGCACGAGACCCTTGCCGACTTCGTCGCCGAGGACGCCGGGGCGACCGGGTTCTGGGGGAACATGGACGCCTACACCGTCAGCCTGCTCAAGGCCTGGTGGGGCGAGACGGCGACGGAGGAGAACGACTACTGCTTCGACTACCTCCCACGGCTCACCGGGCACCACGGCACGTACGACACCGTCGTCAACCAGATCGAGGGCACCTGCCGCGGCTACTTCGTCGTCGGTGAGAACCCCGCCGTCGGGTCGGCCAACGGCAAGATGCAGCGGCTCGGGCTGGCGAACCTGGACTGGCTGGTCGTGCGGGACATGGCGATGATCGAGACGGCGACGTTCTGGCAGGACGGCCCCGAGATCGCCACCGGCGAGCTGGTCACCGAGGACATCGGCACCGAGGTGTTCTTCCTCCCGGCGGCCTCGCACGTCGAGAAGGAGGGCAGCTTCACCAACACCCAGCGGATGCTCCAGTGGCGGCACAAGGCCGTCGAGCCGCCGGGTGACGCCCGCAGCGACCTGCAGTTCTACTACGAGCTCGGGGCGAGGATCCGCGCCAAGCTCGCCGGCTCGACCGACGAGATGGACCGTCCCCTGCTGGACCTGACCTGGGACTACCCGACACAGGGCGCCCTCCAGGAGCCCAGCGCCGAGGCCGTCCTGCGCGAGATCAACGGCTGGGACGAGGACGGCTCCGCGCTCTCCTCGTACACCCAGCTCGCGGCCGACGGGTCCACCGCGTGCGGCTGCTGGATCTACTGCGGGGTCTACGCGGACGAGACGAACCAGGCGGCCCGCCGCACCCCGCACTGGGAGCAGTCCCTCGTGGCCCCGCAGTGGGGCTGGGCGTGGCCGGCCAACCGGCGGATCCTCTACAACCGCGCCTCCGCCGACCCCGACGGCAACCCGTGGAGCGAGCGCAAGCGCTACGTGTGGTGGGACGCGCAGGAGGGGAAGTGGACCGGTGAGGACGTCCCCGACTTCGTCGCCGACCGCCCTCCGGACCACGTCCCACCCGACGGTGCGCGAGGGCCCGACGCCCTCGGCGGCCGGGACCCGTTCATCATGCAGACCGACGGCAAGGCGTGGCTCTACGTCCCCTCCGGGCTCGCCGACGGGCCGTTGCCGGCGTTCTACGAGCCGGTCGAGTCCCCGGTCGCCAACGCCGTCTACCGCCCGCAGCACAACCCGGCCCTGGAGAACGTCGCCGAGCCGGCCAACCCGCTGAACCCGCCCCAGAGCCGCGTCTTCCCCTACGTGTTCACGAGCTACCGGCTCACCGAGCACCACACCGCGGGTGGCATGTCGCGAACGCTGCCCTACCTCAGCGAGCTCCAGCCGGAGATGTTCTGCGAGGTCTCGCCCCGGCTCGCGGAGGAACGCGGGCTCGAGCACGGCGGGTGGGCCACGGTCATCACCTCCCGCTCGGCCATCGAGGCGAGGGTCCTGGTCACCGCGCGGATGCGCTCGCTGCGGCTGGGCGACCGGTGGCTCGAGCAGGTCGGCCTCCCCTACCACTGGGGCGCCAACGGGCTCTCCCGCGGCGACTCGGTCAACGACCTCGTCGGCATCGCCCTCGACCCCAACGTCCACATCCAGGACAAGGTGGGCACCTGCGACATCCGGCCCGGCCGCCGGCCCCGCGGCCCGGCCCTCGTCGCCCTCGTCGAGGAGTACCGGAAGCGTTCCGGGGCCCACCCCGCAGAGGAGGAGACCTCGTGAGCCACTCCCTGTCCGGCCCGCTCGAGGACGTCGCCGGAGACGCCGGGTACGAGGGCCACCCACCGCGGATGGGCTTCTTCACGGACACCTCGGTGTGCATCGGCTGCAAGGCCTGCGAGGTGGCCTGCAAGGAGTGGAACCTCGTCCCCGAGGACGGGCTGTCGCTCACCGGGATGTCCTACGACAACACCGGGTCGCTCGGCGCCAGCACCTGGCGGCACGTCGCCTTCGTCGAGCAGCCCACCGGCCGTGCCTCCCGCCGCACGGACCTCGGGATGCCGGGGACCGGCCCTCCTGCGGACGCGGGTGGCGCACCCCGGGCCGGTGTGCCGTCCGGGCCGGGGCAGGAATCCGAGTCGGGGGAGTCCGGCGACGGCGGGGTCCGCTGGCTGATGTCCTCGGACGTCTGCAAGCACTGCACCCACGCCGCCTGCCTCGACGTCTGCCCGACCGGGTCGCTCTTCCGCACCGAGTTCGGGACCGTCGTCGTCCAGGAGGACATCTGCAACGGCTGCGGCTACTGCGTCCCGGCCTGCCCCTACGGCGTCATCGACATCCGCGAGGGCGACGGCCGGGCGTTCAAGTGCACCCTGTGCTACGACCGGATCGGCGCCGGGATGACGCCGGCCTGCGCCCAGGCGTGCCCCACCGAGTCGATCCAGTACGGCGAGGTCTCCGAGCTGCGGCTCAAGGCTCGGCACCGCCTCGGCGAGCTCAAGGACCAGGGCGTCGATGGGGCACGGCTCTACGGCGCCGACCCCGAGGACGGGGTGGGCGGCGACGGCGCGTTCTTCCTCCTCCTCGACGAGCCCGAGGTCTACGGGCTGCCGCCCGACCCGGTCGTCACCACCCGCGACCTGCCCTCGATGTGGCGGCACGTCGGCGCCGCCGCCGTCGGGCTCGTCGGCCTCGGCGTCGCCTCGTTCCTCGGGGGGCGACGGTGAGGGAGCAGCCCATGGTCCCCGCACCGGAGTTCGAGTCCTACTACGGACGGCCGGTCATCAAGCGGCCGGTGTGGAAGAGCCCCGACGTGCCCGGCTACCTCTTCCTCGGCGGCCTCGCCGGCGCCTCCGCCGTGCTCGCCGAGGGGGCCCGGCTGACCGGCCGGCCCGACCTCGAGCGGGTCGCCCTGCTCGGTGCCGCGGCCGGCGCGGGGCTCGGGACGGTGGCCCTGGTCCACGACCTGCACCGGCCCGAGCGGTTCCTGCACATGCTGCGGGTCTTCAAGCCCACCTCCCCGCTGTCGGTCGGGTCCTGGGTCCTTGCGTCCTTCAGCGGGCTCTCCGCCGCCGCCGCCGCGTCGAACGTCACCGGCCTGCTGCCCCGGCTGGGGGCGCTGGCCGGGGCCGGGGCGGCCGTGCTCGGGCCGCCGCTGGCCACCTACACGGCGGCCCTGATCGCCGACACCGCCGTCCCCGCCTGGCACGAGGCCCACCGCGAGCTGCCGTTCGTCTTCGCCGGCTCGGGCGCCACGGCCGCCGGCGGCCTCGCGATCGTCTTCACCCCGACCGCGCAGGCCGGCCCCGCCCGGCGGCTGCTCGCCGCCGGCGCGGTCATGGAGGTTGCCGCGGCCGAGGCGATCACCCGGCGCCACGGCCTCGTCGCCGAGCCCTACCAGCAGGGCCGGCCGGGGCGGCTGATGAAGGCGGCCCGGGCGATGACCGCCGTCGCCGGCGGCGCCGCGCTCCTCGCGGGCGGCCGGTCGCGCGCCGTCTCGGTGCTCGCCGGAGCCACCTGCCTCGCGGCCTCGGCGATGACCCGGTTCGGGATCTTCGAGGCCGGGCTCGCGTCGGCCGCGGACCCGAAGTACACCGTGGTCCCACAACGCGAGCGGCTCCGAGCCCGCCAGGAGGCCGCGGCGCAGCCCACAATGGCCGGGTGACGACGACCCCCGACGCCCCGGCCACCCCGTTCCGGCTCACCCAGCTCGCCGCCGGGGGCGGGTGCGCGTGCAAGGTCCCGCCCGGTGAGCTCGAGCGGGTCCTCGGCGCGCTGGTCCCGGACACCGGGCCCGACCTGCTCGTCGGGGTGCAGACCGGGGACGACGCCGCGGTGGTCCGACTCGACGGCGACCGTGCGCTCGTGATGACCACCGACTTCTTCACCCCGGTCGTCGACGACCCGTACGACTGGGGCCGGATCGCGGCCACCAACGCCCTCTCCGACGTCTACGCCATGGGCGGCGAACCGCTCCTCGCCGTGAACCTCCTGGCCTGGCCCCGCGACCGGGTGCCCTTCGACGTCGCCGCCGACGTGCTGCGGGGCGGCGCCGACGTCGCGCGGGCGGCCGGCTGCCACCTCGCCGGCGGCCACAGCGTCGACGACGTCGAGCCCAAGTACGGGCTCGCCGTCACCGGGCTGGCCCACCCGGAGCGGCTGCTGCGCAACGATGCCGGGGAGGCCGGGGTGCCGCTGACGCTCACCAAGCCGCTCGGGCTCGGCATCCTCAACAACCGGCACAAGGCCACCGGCGAGGTGTTCGAGGACGCGGTCGAGGTGATGACGACCCTGAACGGCGAGGCCTCCCGGGCCGCGCTCGCCGCCGGGGCGCGGTGCGCCACCGACGTCACCGGCTTCGGGCTCCTCGGCCACCTCTACAAGCTCTGCCGGGCGAGCGGGGTCTCGGCGGTGCTCGACGCCTCCGCCGTTCCCTACCTCGAGCGTGCCCGCGAGTCGCTGCGCGGCGGCTTCGTCCCCGGCGGCAGCCGGCGCAACCTGGACTGGGTGCGCCCGCACGTCGCCTCCGACCTCGACGAGGACGAGCTGCTCCTGCTCGCCGACGCGCAGACCTCCGGAGGCCTGCTCGTGGCCGGTGAGGTGCCGGGCTACCCGGTCGTCGGCGAGCTGGTGCCGCGCGAGGACGCGGCCGTCCGGGTGCGCTAGGGGCGGGCGGTCCGCACCGGGGTCCGGACCGGACGGAGGGTGCGGCCGAGGAAGGCGGCCAGCTCGTCGGTCGCGTCGAGGGGCAGGACGTGGGCCACGTACTGGTCCGGGCGGACGAGGACCAGGGCCCCGGCCCCACGGTCGACGCCGCGCAGGTCGTAGACGTCCGAGTCCCGGTCGGCGGTGAAGGCCTTCTCCTGGTCGATGAGGCCCAACCGGCCCTTGGCCGGGCGCAGCACCGGCGGCAGGTCGGTGGTCGAGAGGGACCGGTGGTCCTGCTGGAGGACGGCGCGCAGGTCGACCACGGCGTCGGGGTCCTCGCCGTCACGGGTGAACCGGGCGAGCGGGCCGTCCGGTGCCGCCAGCTCCGCGCAGAGGGTGCGCAGCCGGGAGCCCTCCTCCCGCACGTCGGCGCGGTCGGCGAACGCGTAGAGCCGCCACCGCCCGTCGGCCTCGTGGACCTGGCCGAGGTGCACCGGGTTGGCGTCGCAGAGCCGGATGACGGGGGCGGAGTGGAACCGCTCGCCGATCCCGAAACCGGTCGCCAGGTGCTGCCACGTGCCCTCCCCGGTCAGCGTGCCGGGCTCGTAGCGGGTCGCGACGCCGGCGGTGTACCGGCCCTGCCGGGCGAAGTGGTCCTGGACCGCGCCCGGGTCACCCTCCGCGGCCCGCGTGGTCAGCATCCCGGCCCACTCGCGGTCGAAGTCGATGAGCTGCTGGGCCACGGCCTGGCGCTCGGCGGAGTAGGTGCGCAGCAGCGCCGGGTCGGCCCGGCCGTCGAGCACCGCCGCAAGCTTCCAGCCGAGGTTGAACGCGTCCTGCATGGAGACGTTCATCCCCTGGCCGGCCTTCGGGCTGTGCGTGTGGCAGGCGTCGCCGGCGAGGAACACCCGGGGCGGCGCCGAGTCCGGCCCGGGCTCGCGGACGTCGTCGAAGCCGTCGGTGAGCCGCTGGCCGATCTCGTAGACCGACCACCAGGCGACCTCCTTGACGTCGAGCGTGTGCGGGTGGAGCACCCGTCGTGCCGTGGCGACCACGTCCTCGGCGGTGATGCCGCGGCCCGCGACCCGCTCCCCGGGCTCGAGGAGGGCCATCTCGACGTACATCCGGAACAGGTAGCCACCCTCGCGCGGGATGAGGAGGAGGTTGCCGTCCGCGGCGGACTGGACGAGCACCTTGAACCGGACGTCCGGGAAGTCGGTGACCGCGAGGACGTCCATGACGCCCCACGCGACGTTCGCGGAGTCGCCGCGCAGCTCGCGCCCGATCTCGCGTCGCACGATGCTGCGGGCGCCGTCGCAGCCGACGACGTAGCGGGCCCGCACCACCCGCTCCTCGCCCTCGTGCTCGCCGGTCAGGGGGCGGAGGGTGACCTCGACCGGGGCCGTGGGGTCGGCGGGCACGTCGAGGCCGGCGACCTCGACGCCGTAGTCGGGGGCGAGCCGGGTGGGCGCGGCGCGCATCGTGTCGAGGAGGAACTCCTGGACCCGGGCCTGGTTGAGGATGGTGTGCGGGAACTCGGAGAGGCCCTCCTCGACGTCCCGGACGCGCCCGGTGCGGACGATCCGGGTGGGGTCCTCGGGGTCGGGCCGCCAGAAGGTGACCTCGGTGACGTTCGCCGCCTCGCGGAGCACCCGCTCGCTGAACCCGAACGCCTCGAACATCTCCATCGATCGGCAGGCGACGCCGTCGGCCTGGCCGAGCTGGAGCGGACCGGGGCGCCGCTCGACGACCCGGGTGCGGATGCCGGGGAAGCGTGCCAGCTGGGCGGCGAGGACGAGCCCGGCCGGGCCGGTGCCGACGATGAGGACGTCGACCTCCTCGGGCAGCTCCGAGGGCTGTTGTGGGCGGGGTCGGTCGGGGCCACCCGGGGGTCGCCGGGGTGGTATCCGTCGAGGTACGCCTGCATCTGCCGCCTCCTTGCGGTCGGGCCGGGCAAGATCGTCAGTGTACTGACTAGTTGTCCTCGTGCCAAGGCTCGTGACCGGCCGGTGAGACGCCGGCCAGGCGCAACAGGCGGCGGACGAAGTCCTCGGCCGAGCCCCCCAGCGGGGCGAGCAGCCGCTGCTGCACGGCCTCGACCCGAGGGCCGGCCCACCGGGCCAGCTCGCCGCCGGCGTCGGTGAGCGACAGGACCCGGCGCCGCCCGTCGCCGGGGTCGCGTCCGCGGGCCACGAGCCCGCGGCGCTCGAGCCGGCGCACGAGGTCCGTGGTGGTGGAGCGGTCGAGCCCCGCCGCAGCGCCGAGAGTGCGCTGGTCGATGGCCGGGCGGTCGCCCAGCACGTGGAGGACCGCGTACTGCGCCCCGGTCAGTCCGCGACCGACGACCTCGGCGAAGAGCGTGGTGTGCGCCTGCTGGGCCCGTCGGACGAGGTGGCCGGGGATGAGCAATGCCGCCGGGGGGCGCCCGGTGTCGGCGCCGAGCCCGGCCACGGCACCGAGCCCGGCGAGCAGCGGTTCGCGGTCGGGTGCGGGAACCGGGCGCATCAGGCGGTCCTGGACCTCGGCCACCTGGCGGCGCAGCGCGGGCAGGGCCGCGACGGCGTCCGGGCTCAGGGAGAGGACGTCGCGCCGTCCGTCGCCGGGGTCGGCGGCCCGCCGTACCCAGCCGCGGGCCTCCAGCCGGGCCACGACGTCGGTGGTGGACGAGCGGTCGAGCGAGGCCAGGGCCCCCGCGGTGCGCTGGTCGGCGCCGGGCGCGGCGTCGAGGGCCTCGAGGAGCGAGTACTGGGCACCGGTCGGCTCGTTCCCCACCTCCTGCGCCCAGATGGCCGCGTGCCGCTGGTGGGCCAGCCGCAGGAGGTGGCCGCAGGTCCCTGCCAGTGCGGTGGGTCCCGGACGTGCCGGACGCCCGACGTCGGTGGCCACGGCCGGCTCAGTGCTCCCGGCCCAGGGCGTCGACGAGCCGGACGAGCTCGGCCCGGAACCGGACGGGGTCCTCGAGGGCGTCCTCGACGAGGCGGTCGGCGACGTCCGAGGACTGCACCGCGGCCCAGGCCCGGTCGCCGCGCTCGGTGCGCTCGACGAGGACCCGTCGCCGGTCGCTCTCGTCGCGCCGCCGGGTGACGTGGCCGGTGCGCACGAGCCGGTCGACGACCCGTCCCATCGTCTGCTCCTCGACCTGGCTGGCCGCCGCCAGCTGGCGCTGGGTCCGGGGCCCCGCGCCGAGGGCGTGCAGGGTGAGGAACCCGGCGTGGGTCAGGTCGTGCTGCGCCAGCCACGCGTTCCACCGGTGCTCCACGAGCCGGGCCGCCGTGGACAGCAGGCGCCCCGAGGGCCAGTCCTCCGTCGACGCCGTCACGGGTCCGAGGGTAGATCCTCACGGAGACGCGATGGTGCGGTAACTTGCTCAGCATGCTTAGTGATTCTTCGGGAGCGCCCGCGCAGACCGGGTCCCGGGCGACGGGGGGCGACCGGCGGCGGTGGTTCGGCCTCGTCGTCATCAGCCTCGGTGTCTCGCTGATCATCGTCGACAGCACCATCGTCAACGTCGCCGTCCCCTCGATCATCGACGACCTCGGCATCAGCTCCTCGCAGGCCCAGTGGGTCCAGGAGGTCTACACCCTCGTCTTCGCCGCCCTCCTGCTCGTGTTCGGCCGGCTCGCGGACCGCTGGGGCCGGCGCCGGCTCTTCGCGCTGGGCGCCCTCGTCTTCGGCCTGGCCAGCGTCCTCGCCGCGACGGCCGACGGCGGCACCTGGCTGATCTCGGCCCGAGCGCTGCAGGGGATCGGCGGGGCGCTCATGCTGCCCACCTCGCTCTCCCTGCTCAACGCGACCTTCCGGGGGCGCGACCGCGGCATCGCCTTCGGCATCTGGGGCGCGACCATCGGCGGCACCGCGGCGCTCGGCCCACTCCTCGGCGGGTGGCTCACCACGAGCTTCTCGTGGCGGTGGGCGTTCGGCATCAACATCCCCCTCGCGGCGGTGGTCATCGTCGGGCTGTTCCTCCTCGTCGACGAGTCGCGCGAGCCCGGGTCCCGCGGGGCCGACTGGCTCGGCGCGGTCCTGGCGACGGTCGGCTTCGGGGCGGTCGTCTTCGGCCTCATCGAGGGCCGGACCTACGGCTGGGTGACCGGCACCGGCACCGAGCTGTCGGTGGGCGGCCACCCGTGGTCGTGGACGGTCTCGCCGGTGTTCGTGGCCTTCGTCGTCGGCGCCGTCGCGCTGACCGCCTTCCTCCTCGTCGAGCGCTCCCGCAACCGCTCCGGCTCGGTCGCGATGCTGGACCTCCAGCTGTTCACCATCACCTCGTTCCGCAACGGCAACATCGCCGCGCTCATCGTCAGCCTCGGCGAGTTCGGGCTGCTCTTCGCGCTGCCGCTGTGGTTCCAGAACGTCCTGGGCTACACCGCGTTCCAGACCGGTCTGGTCCTCCTCGCCCTCGCCGGCGGCAGCTTCGTCGCCAGCGGCCTCGGCGCCGCCATCGGCCGCACCCGTTCCCCGGTCTTCATCGTGCGCCTCGGCATCGCGCTGGAGATCACCGGCATCGCCGGCATCGCGCTGCTCCTCCGGCCCGACTCGAGCTGGCTGCTCACCGCCCCCCTGCTCTTCGTCTACGGCGTCGGCGTCGGCTTCGCCACCGCCCAGCTCACCGGGGTGGTCCTCGCCGACGTCCCGGTGGAGCGCAGCGGGCAGGGTTCGGGGACCCAGAGCACCGCCCGGCAGGTCGGGTCGGCGTTCGGCATCGCGGTCCTGGGCACCGTGCTGTTCTCGGTGCTCGGCGCCCGGCTCGACGGCAGCCTGCAGCAGCAGGGCGTGCCCGACCAGGTGCGGACCCGCCTCGTCGAGGCCGTCAAGGGCAGCGCCGGCGCGGTCATCCCGTCGCTGGCCCGTGACCCGAGTACCGCGACGGTGGCCGACGACGCCCGGGTGGCGTTCACCGACGCGACCCGGGTCTCGGCGGCGTCCGCCGCGGGCTTCCTCGTCCTCGGCCTGCTCGCCAGCCTCTCCCTCGGCGACGGGCGACGCCCCGACGACGAGGTCCCGGCCCCGCGGGCGCGCAGGACCCCCGCCGCGGCCGACTGACGCCGGGGCCCGCCGCGGGCCCCGGGCCGCGGGCGGCTCAGGACCCGTCGGCCAGGCGGAGCCCACCGGCCTCGACCACCCCGCGCGCCTCGGGCGAGCCGCCGAGCAGGGCGAGGACGCGCGCTGCCTCCTGGGGCCGGTCCGAGGAGGTGAGCACGGCGCCGGTGAACGTCGAGGTGGCGGCGGCCGCGCCGGGCAGCGGGCCGACGACCCGGATCCCGGGGACCCCGGCCATCTCGCTGTACTGCTGGATGCCGACCTCGGCCCGGCCCTCGGCGAGGAGGCGGGCGACCGGTACCCCCGGCTCGGCCTCGACGAGCCGCGGGCCGACCTCCGGCTCGAGCCCGGCGTCGGTGAGCCACCGGGTGAGGGCCCGCCCGCTCGGCCCGGTGGAGTACCCGACACCGATCGCGCCCCGCAGCAGCTCGGCGAGGTCGGCGACCGTCTCCAGCGGCGGGGTGGGCCGGTCGTCGCGGACCCCGAGCACCACCTCGGAGACGAGCAGCGGTCGCACCGTGGCGCCCACCACGAGCCCGTCGGCCCGCAGCGCGTCCACGACGTCGTCGGCGAGCACCAGCAGGTCGGCGACCTCCCGGGCCCTGACCCGCCGGGCGACCTCCGCCCCACCGGCCGCCTCGAAGCGCAGCCCCGGGTCGCCGCCGACGAGGCCGGCGAGCTCGGCGAGCACGGCGGCGGTGGCCTTGGAGCACAGCCCGCGCAACGGCGTCGTCATCCGCGTTCCTGCCCGTCGCCGCCGGCGGCCAGCCCCTTGATGACCACGCTGCGCAGCAGCTTGCGCCGCGCCGCCTCCCCGGGGCCGACCGGCACGACGGTGACCGAGCCGCCGAGCCCGGCGACGACCTCGGCGAAGCGGTGGGCGCCCGGCCCGGAGGCGAGCATCGGTGTCCCGAGACCGCTCGGGGGCACCGGCGCCATGATCGCCACGTCGGCGACGTCGACCCCCGCGGCGGCGCACCGGTCGGCGAGCGCCCGCTTCACCGCTCAGCCCTCCCCGACCGTGGGCGTGCCCTGCGGGAGGGGGCCCACGACGGGCCGGCCGCGCTCGTCGAGGCAGACGTCAGGGGGCCGCAGCTCGACGGCGGCCGGGTGCGTGGTGTCGCGGATGCGGTCCATGGCTCCTCGCTGGGGCGGCGCGGCGGTGCCGCGGCCGGTCGGGGTGGGTCAGTGGGCGTCGCGCAGGGCCTCGATGACGCTGGCGATGTGGGCGCGCATCGCCGCCTCTGCCGCCTGGGGGTTGCGGCTGACGACGGCGGCGATGATCGCCTCGTGCTGGCCGAGCGAGACCGACGGGCGGCCCGGGCGCAGCGAGAGCTGGAACTGGTGACGCACCATCTGCCCGCGCAGCTCCTCGATGATCCGGTCGGCGGTCGTGTGCTCGGCGATGGCCCGGACCTTGCGGTGCAGCCGGGCGTTGAGCTCGCTGTAGCGCAGCGGCTCCCCCGCGGCCACCGCCTCGCGCATCTCGCGGCCGATGTCCTCGAGCTCGGCGAGGTCCTCGTCGGTGGCCCGGGCGGCGGCCCGTGACGCGACGAGGCCCTCGACGACCATCCGGACCTGGGAGATCTCGATGGCCTCCTCGAGGGTGATCTCGCGGATCCGGGCCCCCCGGTTGCGCTGCAGCTCGACGAGGCCCTGGTTCGCGAGGTCACGCAGCGCGGCCCGGACGGCGAACCGGCTCGCGCCGAACTGCTCGCACAGCTCGGCCTCGACGAGCCGCTGGTTGGGTGCGAGGTCGCCGCGGAGGATCGCCGCGCGAATGCCCTCTGCGACCGCCTGCTCGGGGGCCGTCGTGGTCGTCGCCCTCCCGGGGGTGGGCTGGTCCTCCTCGGCGGCGTCGTCGGCGGGACGGCCGGCGACGGGGCGCTTGCGCCCCCGCCGTGCCCCGGTGGTCGCGCTCATGCCCGGGGACCGGCGGCGTCGGCGGGGCGGTCGCCCTGCTTGGCCTTCTGGATCAGCTCGTACACGTGGTGGCGGAGCTCGGCGAAGCGCTGCGCCGAGCGGGTCTCGAGCTGGTCGCGCTCGTCGGGCAGGTCGATGGTCACGTCCTCGAGGATGACGGTCGGCCGGTTGGACAGGACGAGGACGCGCTGGCCGAGGTAGACCGACTCGTCGATGTCGTGGGTGACGAAGAGGACGGTGACACCGAGCCGCTTCCACAGCGCCCGGACCAGGTCCTCGAGGTCGGCGCGGGTCTGCGCGTCGACTGCCGCGAACGGCTCGTCCATGATGAGCACCTTGGGCTCGTAGGCGACCGCCCGGGCGATGGCGACACGCTGCTGCATGCCGCCGGAGAGCTGCCAGGGATGGGCGTGCGTGGAGTCGGCGAGCCCGACCGCCTCGAGCGCCTCGTGGACGATCCGCTTGCGCTCCGCCTTCGGGACCTTGCGCTCGATGAGCGGGCGTTCGACGTTCTGCTCGACCGTCATCCACGGGAAGAGGCTGCGCCCGTACTCCTGGAAGACGACCGCCATCCCGCGCGGCGGCCCGGTGACCTGCTCGCCGTCGAGGACGATCTCGCCGGCGGTGGTGTCGAGCAGGCCCGCGATGCAGCGCAGCAGGGTGGTCTTCCCGGCGCCGGACGGGCCGACGATGCAGACGAGCTGGCCGCGGGGCACCGAGAAGGTCAGGTCGCGGATCGCCTCGACCGAGCGGCCCTGGCCGACGTAGGTCTTCTGCAGGCCGCGGACGTCGAGGACGGCCTCGTCGCCGGTCTCGGGCGCGGCGGTGGTGGGGTCGGTGGTGGCCATGGATCAGGCTCCTCGGTTGGCGTCGCGCAGTCCGCGGTACCACGCGAGGGCGCGGTGCTCGACGAGTCGGAAGATGACGGAGAGCAGGACGCCGAGCAGGCCCAGCATGATGATGCCGGTCCACATCTCGGGGATGGCGAAGCTGCGCTGGAACTCCACGATGGAGTAGCCGAGGCCGCCGCTGGCGCCGAACAGCTCGGAGATCACCATGAGGATGACGCCGATCGACAGGGCCTGGCGGGCACCCGCGGAGATCTGCGGGCTGGCGCCCCGGAGGATGACGTGGACCAGCTGGCTGCGCCGGCTCAGGTGGTAGACCCGCGCCGTGTCGACGAGCACCTCGTCGACCGCGCGGACGCCCTCGACGGTGTTGAGGAGCACCGGCCAGAGGCAGCCCAGGATGATCGTGATGACCTTCGAGAGCGAACCGGTGTAGCCGGAGAAGAGGGCGATGATCGGCACGAGGACCGGCGGTGGGATGGCCCGGAAGAACTCCAGGGTGGGCTCGGCGTAGGCCCGCAGCCGCTTCGAGAGGCCGATCGGGACCCCGAGGGCCATCCCGAGGCCGACGGCGAGCAGGTACCCGATGAGCAGCCGGACCAGGCTCGGCAGGACGTCGGCGGTCATCCGGCCGGTGAACCAGGTCTTGGGGAAGACCGCGAGGATGTCCTTGAGCGGGGGCCAGAAGAAGTTCTCGCTGCCGGCGGACGCCGCCCACCAGATCGCGAGCAGGACGACCGGCAGGGCGAGCGCGAACCCGACCCGGCGCAGGAGGTAGCCGGCGCGCATCAGGCGTCCCTCCTGACCGAGGGGTGCCAGCGCAGGACCCGCCGCTCGACGGCCCGGGCCAGCACGTTGACGGCGACCCCGACGATGCCGACGGCGATGACCAGGGCGTAGGTCTCGGGGACCGCGCCGGAGGACTGCGCGACGCCGATGACCTGGCCGAGGCCGGGGACGCCGATGATCAGCTCGGCGGTGACCTCGAGGATCAGGGCCACCGCGGCCGCGAGCCGGAAGCCGGTGACGACGTAGGGCAGCGCGGTCGGCCAGATGACGTTCCATCCGGTGGACAGGAACGAGAACCGGTACGACTTGGCGGTGTCCCGGGCCACCGGGTCGATGTCGGCGACGCCGTAGAGCACCTGGACCAGGACCTGCCAGACCGCGGCGTAGACGACGAGGACGAGTGCCGACTGGGGCTTGCTGCCGAAGATGAGGACGACGAGCGGGATCAGCGCGACCGAGGGGATCGGGCGGAGGAACTCGATCGTCGAGGCGGTCAGCTCGCGCAGGAACCGGAAGCTGCCGATGAGCAGGCCGGCACCGATGCCCAGGGCCATCGCGACGGCGAGGCCGATCGCCCAGCCGCGCAGGGTGAGCCCCAGGTTGGACCAGAACGCGGGGTCGCCGAGCTCGGTGACGAACGTGCGGAAGACCGTGCTCGCCGGGGGCAGGTAGTTGGGGTTGACCAGGCCGCTGCGGGAGAGCAGCTCCCAGGCCAGGACGACGGTCAGCAGGCCGAGCAGGCCGAGGGCGGCGTCCCCGAGGGGCAGGCGCAGCCCGCGCCGGGCCGGGGGGGCCGTCACCGTGGGCGTTGCGGGGGTGGTCATCGTCGACCGCTCCTCACGGTGGATGGGGGTGGGACCGCGTGCGGCGGCCGGGCCGTCCCGCACCCCCGGCGTCGGAGGTGCGGGACGAGGTGGCTCAGGGAAGGAGCTTGGTGAGGTCGGGCGAGCTGGAGAAGAGCTTGTCCTGGGTGCCGAGGTCGGCGAGCAGCTTCACGGAGTCGGTGTTGATCTGCTGGCTCCACTGCGGCAGGTGGACCTTCTTGGTCGTCGCCTCGTCGATCTTCGTGTACTTGAGCAGGATGGCGCGGGCCTCGTCCGGGTGGTCCTGGGCGTAGGTGAGCGACTTGTTCATCGCGTCGGTGAACGCCTTGACCTGGTCGGGGTTGCTCTGGATGTACTGCTGGGAGGTGAAGTACATCGCCACCTGCAGGTTGGGCTGGACCCCGGCGTAGTTGGAGCCCAGGTTGCGCATCCCCTGCTCGGTGCCCGCGGTGAGGAACGGCTCGACGACCTGGCCGGCGTCGACGTCGCCCTTGGCGACCGCGGCCGGGGTGTCCGGGAAGGCGAGCTCGACGTAGGTGATCGTCGAGGGGTCGCCCCCGTCGTCACGCACGAGCTTGTTGATCGTCGTCGTGTTGATGTTGTTCAGGGTGTTGACCGCGACCTTCTTGCCGGCGAGGTCCTTCGGGCTCTTGATCGGGCTGTCCGCCTTGACGAGGATGCCCGCGAAGTCGTTGGCCGGGTCGGTGGTCGCCTGGTTGCCCGAGGCGATGACCTTGATCGGCAGGCCCTTGTCGGTGGCCAGGAGCAGGGAGGTCGTGTTGCTGAAGCCGAACTGGTACTGGCCGCTCACGACGCCGGGGACGATGGCCGCGCCGCCCTGGGCGAGCTCGGTCTTGACGTCGAGGCCGGCGTCCTTGAAGAAGCCCTTGTCGATGCCGAGGTAGATGGGGGCGACGTCGAGGATCGGGATGACACCGACGCTGACCGTCGTCATCGACCCACCTCCGGCCGAACCGGTCGCGCTCGACGTGCCGCCCGAGCTCGTGTTGTCGCTCGAGCCGCAGGCGGCGAGCAGCAGTGCGGCGGCGGCGCCGACCGCGGCGATGCTCGTGCGACGGGTCAGGCCCCGTCGGCTCTGGGTCATCTTCATGGGTGGGCTCCTCCTCGAGACCGGCGCCCCTCTCCGTCGAGGGCGCACCGCTGAACGGTAACAGAATTGTTGACAATCTCGTCAACCACCTTGCCGACGATCGTTGCCCTCTCGTGGTCCGGACCCCACGCCGGCCGGGTGCCACACTGCGGGCATGGCCCGGGAGCGGACGTCGGCGGCGGGGAAGGCCCTCGCGGTCCTCGCGACCTTCGACCGCGACCGCCAGCACCAGACCCTCTCCCAGATCGCGCACCACACCGGCCTGGCGCTGAGCACGACCCACCGGGTCGTCGCCGAGCTCGCGGAGTGGGGGGCCCTCGAGCGCGGGGCCGACGGGTCCTGGCACGTGGGCCTGCGGCTGTGGGAGGTCGCCTCCGTCTGTCCCCGGGGGCAGATCCTGCGCGACGTCGCCCTGCCGTTCATGCAGGACCTCTACGAGGCCACCCACGAGAACATCCAGCTCGCGGTCCGCGAGGGCACCGAGCTCGTCTTCGTCGAGCGGATCGCCGGGCACCGCTCGGTCGAGCTGCAGACGATGGTCGGGGCCCGCTTCCCGCTCACCGCGACCGGGATGGGCCGGGTGCTCCTCGCCCATGCGCCGGCCGAGATCCAGGAGGCGGTCCTGGAGTCCCCGCTGCACGCGTGGACCCGGCACACGATCACCGACCCGGCGGTCCTGCGCACCCAGCTCAACGGCATCCGGCGCGAGCAGGTGGTGGTCAGCGACCGCCAGCTGTCCGAGAGCACGCTCGCCGTCGCCGCGCCGGTGCGGGTCGGCCCGACCGGCCCGGTGCACGCGGCGCTCGGCATCGTCGTCGCGGCCGACCCCGGCGCCGACGGGGTCCGGGCGCTGCGGCCCATGGTGCTGCGGGCGGCGCAGCGGGTCTCGGCCGAGCTGGGACGCCGGGTGGGGGCGGCCGGCGTCTGAGGGCCGCTGGCCAATCTTTCCGTCAGGCGGAAGGATGGCTGACGCCGACCCCTGCACGGTGCGACGGTGCGGGTTCGGGGTACCGACCACACCACCTGGAGGTGACCATGACCGGTCAGCAGGCCGACACCGTGACCGACGTCCCGGTCGCCGTCGTCGGAGCCGGGCCCGCCGGGCTCATGCTCGCCCACCTGCTGGGCCGGGCCGGCATCCAGACGGTCGCCCTCGACACCCGCACCCGGCACGAGATCGAGACGACGCACCGCGCCGGCATCCTCGAGGCCGACGCCGCACGGGACCTCGTCGAGACCGGTGTCTCGGACCGGATCCTGCGCGACGGCTCCGAGCACGAGGGCATCGAGCTGCGGTTCGACGGCCGGGCGCACCGGATCCACTTCAAGGAGCTCGTCGGGGAGTCGGTGTGGCTCTACCCGCAGACCGACGTCTTCATCGACCTCGCCGACGCCCGGGAGCGGGACGGTGGCACGGTGCACTTCGGCGTCTCCGAGACCGAGGTGCTCGGCGTCGAGTCCGGCGCGCCGCGGGTCAGGTACACCGCCCCGGACGGCACCCGCCACGAGGTCCGTGCCCGGTACGTCGTCGGCGCCGACGGATCGCGCAGCATGTGCCGCGACCTCGTCCCGCAGGATCGTCGCACGCAGTACTTCAAGGAGTACCCGTTCGCGTGGTTCGGCATCATGGCCGAGGCGCCGATGAGCGCCCCCGAGCTGATCTATGCCCAGTCCGAGCACGGGTTCGCCCTGATCAGCCAGCGCACCGAGACGGTGCAGCGGATGTACTTCCAGTGCGACCCGGACGAGGACGTCGACGCCTGGTCCGAGGACCGCATCTGGGCGACCCTCCAGGCGCGGGTCGCGGGCGAGGACGGCTTCCGGCTGAAGGAGGGGCCGATCTTCGAGAAGACCGTGCTGCGCTTCCGGTCCTTCGTCCAGGACCCGATGCGGTGGGGCTCGATGCTGCTCGCCGGGGACGCCGCCCACACGGTGCCGCCCACGGGGGCGCGCGGGCTCAACCTCGCCCTCCACGACGTGAAGGTCATGGCCGACGTCCTGGCCCGGGCGCTGGCCAGGGGCGACGACGCGGCGCTCGAGGAGTACCAGCCGCGCGCCCTGCGCCGGGTCTGGCGCGCCGAGAACTTCTCCTACTGGATGACCCAGCTGCTCCACACCGCACCGGGGAGCACGGGGTTCGACCACTGGCGCCAGGTCGGCGAGCTCGACAACGTCGTCAGCACCCGCGCCGGGCGCAGCTACCTCGCGGAGCAGTACACCGGCTGGCCCACCCGCGCGGACCGCTGAGCCGCGCCCCTCGAAGGAGACGCACAGGTGATCATCGACTGCCACGGGCACTTCACGACCGCGCCGCCACAGCTCGGCGCAGTGGCGCGACCGGCAGGTCGCCGCCGTGGACGACCCGGCGAACGCGCCCGACCCCGACGACCTCGTCATCACCGACGACGACCTGCGCGAGGCCATCGAGGCCGAACCAGCTGCGCCTGATGGACGAGCGCGGCAGCGACGTCACGATCTTCTCAGCCCGCGGGCCAGCTTCATGGCCCACCACATCGGCGACTTCGAGGTCTCCTCGACCTGGGCCCGGATCTGCAACGACCTCGTGCACCGGGTGAGCACCCTGTTCCCGGACCGGTTCGCGATGGGGGCGATGCTGCCCCAGTCTCCCGGGGTCGACCCCGCGACCTGCCTGCCCGAGCTGCGCCGGGCGGTCGAGGAGCTCGGCGCCGTGACCGTCAACCTCAACCCGGACCCGTCGGGCGGCAGGTGGACCGCGCCGCCGCTCACCGACCGGTCCTGGTACCCGCTCTACGAGGCGATGGTGCGAGTACGACGTCCCGGCGATGGTCCACGTCAGCACCTCGTGCAACCCCGCCTTCCACACCACCGGTGCGCACTACCTCAACGCCGACACGACGGCCTTCATGCAGCTGCTCCAGGGCGACCTCTTCGCCGACTTCCCGACGCTGCGACTGGTCATCCCGCACGGCGGCGGCGCGGTGCCCTACCACTGGGGCCGGTTCCGCGGGCTCGCGATGGCGCTCGGAGCAGCCCGGACCCGCAGGCCCTGCTCGACAACGTCGTCTTCGACACCTGCGTCTACCACCAGCAGCGGGATCGACCTGCTGACCGAAGGTCATCCCCAGCCGGGCGGTCCTCTTCGCCAGCGAGATGATCGGCGCCGTGCGCGACGTCGACCCGCGACACCGGCCACCACTTCGACGACACCCGGCGCTACGTCGAGGCCACCCCCAACCTCAGCGACGAGCAGCGCGCGGCCGTCTACTCCGGCAACGCGCTGCGCGTCTACCCCCGGCTGGCCGCGCGCCTCGGCCTGGCCGCCGACTGACAGGAAATCCGATGCAGCACAACGAGATCGGTGTCGTCCACACGAACGTCACCCGCGCCGACGCCGGCCGCGGTGGAGGCCCTGTCGGGCTTCGGCGTCGCCACCGTCCACGAGGCGATG
Organism: uncultured Actinomycetota bacterium; assembly: GCA_963772645.1. GTDB lineage: Bacteria > Actinomycetota > Actinomycetes > Actinomycetales > Dermatophilaceae > DASSQJ01. Next base: position 176,059 of record CAVYYD010000006.1, on the reverse strand, counting down.
GGGCGGGTCGGGCTGATGCGGCCGTACATCCGGCCGGTCTACCGCGGCGCCCGGCTCTGCGGCACCGCGGTCACCGTCCTGCTCCAGCCCGGCGACAACTGGATGCTGCACGTCGCCGCCGAGCAGGTGCGTGACGGCGACGTCGTCGTCGCCGCGTGCACCACCGAGAGCGAGGACGGCTTCTTCGGCGAGCTGCTCGCCACCTCGTTCCGGGCCCGGGGGGCGGTCGGGCTGGTCATCGACGGCGGCGTGCGCGACGTCGCCGACCTCGAGGAGATGGACTTCCCGGTCTTCTCCCGCGCGGTCAACGCCAAGGGCACGGTCAAGGCGACGCTCGGCTCGGTCAACGTCCCGGTGGTCTGCGCCAACGCCCTGGTCCGCCCCGGGGACGTCGTGCTCGCCGACGTCGACGGCGTCGTCGTCGTGCCGCGGGAACGGGCCGCCGAGGTGGCGCGAGGCCTCGGCGAGGCGGGAGGCCACCGAGGAGGACAAGCGGCAGCGGTTCCGCGCCGGCGAGCTCGGCCTGGACATGTACGGGATGCGCGAGCCGCTCGCCGAGCTCGGCCTGCGGTACGAGGACTGAGCATGAGCCAGACCTTCGAGAAGACCCCGGGCTGGCTGGACTGGTACCAGGACCCGAGCGCCCCGGCCTTCCGGGTGCCCGAGGGGGCGGTCGACGCCCACTGCCACGTCTTCGGTCCCGCGGCCGAGTTCCCCTTCGCCCCCGAGCGCAAGTACACCCCGTGCGACGCCTCGAAGGACCAGCTGTTCGCGCTGCGCGACCACCTCGGTTTCGCCCGCAACGTCGTCGTCCAGGCCACCTGCCACGGCGCCGACAACCGGGCCATGGTCGACGCGCTGCGGTCCTCGGCCGGCATGGCGCGCGGGGTCGCCACGGTCCGGCCCGGCGTCGGCGGAGTCCGAGCTCGCCGAGCTCCACGAGGCCGGCGTCCGGGGCGTGCGGTTCAACTTCGTCAAGCGGCTCGTGGACGCCGTGCCCACCGACGCCCTCCGCGACGTCGTGCAGCGGATCGCCCCGCTCGGCTGGCACGTCGTCATCTACTTCGAGGCCGAGGACCTCGCCGACCTGCGCGACTTCTTCCTCTCCCTCCCGGTCCCGCTCGTCGTCGACCACATGGGCCGTCCCGACGTCACCAAGGACCCGGACGGACCGGAGTTCGAGGCCTTCCTCGACCTCATGCGGGCCAAGCCGGACACCTGGTGCAAGGTCACCTGCCCCGAACGGCTGTCGGTGACCGGCCCGCCGGCCCTGGGCGGGGAGCGCACGCCTACCGCGACGTCGTGCCCTTCGCCCGGCGCGTCGTCGAGGAGTTCCCCGACCGCGTCCTCTGGGGCACCGACTGGCCGCACCCGAACCTCAGGACCACATGCCCGACGACGGGCTCCTCGTCGACGTCATCCCGCACATCGCCCCCACCGCCGAGCTGCAGCGGCAGCTCCTCGTCGACAACCCCATGCGCCTGTACTGGCCCGAGCTCGCCTGAGCCGCCACCCGATTGGAGTCACCATGTCCCTCGACAAGACCTACAAGAAGGTCCCCGGAACGACGATCTTCGACGCCGAGCAGTCGGCCAGGGGGTACCACCTCAACCAGTTCTGCATGTCGCTGATGTCGGCGGAGAACCGCGAGCGGTACCTCGCCGACGAGCGCGCCTACCTCGACGAGTGGCCGCTCACCGAGGCGCAGAAGCAGGCCCTGCTCGACCGCGACCTCAACGCCGCGATGGCCGAGGGCGGGAACATCTACTTCCTCGCCAAGTGGGGGGCCACCCTCGGGCTGTCCTTCCAGCAGATGGCCGGCTCGATGACCGGCATGACCGAGGCCGAGTACCGCGACATGATGCTGCACGGCGGCCGCTCCATCGAGGGCAACCGGATCGCCGACCAGGTGCGCGAGGCGCACTACTCCGCCCAGGACGACGCCGGGCCGACCGAGCACGCGACGATCACCGGCGCCGTCTTCACCTCCCACGTGCCGGCGATCGGCGCGGCCTGGGACCAGCACAAGGCCGAGGAGCCCTACTGGAAGAAGGTGTTCGACGGGTACGAGTTCTCCAAGCAGTGGGAGAAGGAGAACACCCCCGACGTCATCGTCCTCGTCTACAACGACCACGCCACGGCCTTCGACCTCAAGGTCATCCCGACCTTCGTCCTGGGCACCGGGGCGTCCTACCCGGCCGCGGACGAGGGCTACGGCCCCCGCCCGGTGCCCGGCATCGAGGGCGACCCCGACCTCGCCGCCCACATCGCCCACTCGCTGATCCGGGACGACTTCGACCTGACCCTGGTCAACGAGATGTCCGTCGACCACGGCCTGACCGTGCCGCTGTCGCTGATGTTCGGCGACGTCGAGAAGTGGCCGTGCAAGGTCATCCCGTTCCACGTCAACGTCGTCCAGTACCCCGTGCCGTCGGGCGAACGGTGCTTCCGGCTCGGCCAGGCCCTGCGCAAGGCGATCGAGTCCTACGACACACCGCTCAAGGTGCAGGTCTGGGGGACCGGCGGCATGAGCCACCAGCTCCAGGGCCCGCGCGCCGGCCTGATCAACGAGGAGTGGGACAACCGCTGGCTCGACGCGCTGATCGCCGACCCCGCCGACCTCGCGCGGGTGCCCCACCTGGAGTACGTCGAGGAGGCCGGCTCCGAGGGCATCGAGCTCGTCATGTGGTTCATCGCGCGCGGAGCGCTCGCCGACGTCGACGGATCGGGCACGATCGAGGTCAAGCACCGCTTCTACCACGTGCCGGCGTCGAACACCGCTGTCGGACACCTCATCCTCGAGAACCACCCGAAGGCCGACGCGCCTGCGGGGAAGGAGTGACATGACCTCGGACCACCCCGTCCGGATCGCCCTCGCCGGCGGCGGCGCCTTCGGCGCAAAACACGCAGCGGCGCTGAAGCGCATCGACGGCGTCGACGTGACGGCCGTCGTCAGCAGCACGCTGGAGAGCGCGGAGCAGTTCGCCGCAGGAGCAGGGGATCGGCCGCGGGGTCGGCAGCCTCGAGGAGGTCCTCGCCGCCGACGACGTCGACGCCGTCATCCTCGCCACCCCGACCCCGATGCACGCCGCCCAGACCCAGCAGGCGCTCGAGGCCGGCAAGCACGTCCAGGTCGAGATCCCGCTGGCCGACAACCTGGCCGACGCCCAGGCGTGCCTCGCCGCCCAGGAGCGCACCGGGCTCGTCGCCATGGTGGGCCACACCCGCCGGTTCAACCCGAGCCACCAGTGGGTGCACCGGAGGATCGAGGCGGGCGAGCTGCACCTCCAGCAGATGGACGTGCAGACGTACTTCTTCCGCCGGTCGAACCTCAACGCCCTCGGCCAGCCCCGCTCGTGGACCGACCACCTCCTGTGGCACCACGCCGCGCACACGGTCGACCTGTTCCAGTACCAGACGGGCTCGCCCGTCGTGCGGGCCAACGCGGTCCAGGGCCCGCTGCACCCCGAGCTCGGCATCGCGATGGACATGTCGGTCCAGCTGCTCGCCGAGAACGGCGCGGTGTGCACGCTCTCGCTCTCGTTCAACAACGACGGACCGCTCGGCACGTTCTTCCGCTACATCGGCGACACCGGCACGTACATCGCCCGGTACGACGACCTGTTCACCGGCAAGGACGAGCCGATCGACGTCAGCGGTGTCGACGTGTCGATGGACGGCATCGAGCTCCAGGACCGCGAGTTCGTCGCCGCCATCCGCGAGGGCCGGGAGCCCAACGCCTCGGTCCGACAGGTGATGCCGTGCTACCGGGTGCTCGCCCAGCTCGAGGAGCAGCTCGAGGAGCAGCGCCGGACCCAGGGCGGCTCGTAGCCCGACCGCGCGCCCGCGCCGGGTCGCCGACGCGTAGGCGGGCCCGGGTCGGGGTAGGGGACGGGCGAGCGACCGCAGACCCCCGGAGGACCGATGAGCGCCGACATCCCCGCCCAGACCCAGCCCTGGCCGGGGCGCACCGCCGCACTCGACCCCCTCCCCGACCACGGGGAGCGCTCGTGGGTGGGCCGGGAGCGGCTCGTCGGCAAGCGTGCCCTGGTCACCGGTGGGGACTCCGGCATCGGTCGGGCGGTGACCGTGACCTTCGCCAAGGAGGGCGCCGACGTGCTGCTCACCCACCTGCCGGAGGAGGCCGAGGACGCCGACGAGGCCGTGGCCGCCGCGTCGGGGGCCGGGACCCGTGTCGTCGCCGTGCCGGCCGACCTGCGCACCCACGACGCGGTCCGTCAGCTGGCCGAACGCGCCCGCGCCGAGCTCGGCGGCCTCGACGTGCTCGTCTGCAACGCCGCCTACCAGATGACCCACGACGCGCTGGAGGACTTCCCGCCCGAGCAGCTCGAGCGGACCTTCGCGACGAACGTCTTCTCGACCTTCTGGCTGGTCCGCGAGCTCGCCCGGGACCTCGGGGAGAGCGGGGGCACCGTGGTCGTCACGACGTCGATCCAGGCCTACCAGCCCTCCGACCACCTCCTCGACTACGCCGCGACGAAGTCGGCGCTGACCAACCTCGTCGTCAACCTCGCCCAGGAGCTGGGTCCGCGTGGCGTGCGGGTCAACGCGGTGGCGCCGGGCCCGGTCTGGACCCCCCTCATCCCCGCGACGATGTCCGCCGAGAAGGTCGAGGGGTTCGGCTCGACGACGCCCCTGGGCCGGGTCGGCCAGCCGGTCGAGGTGGCGGCCGCCTTCGTGTTCCTCGCCTCCGACGAGGCGAGCTACGTCTCCGGTTCCGTCCTCGGGGTCTCCGGCGGCAAGCCGGTGTTCTGAGGACGCGAGGTCACCGACGACGAGGAGGACGGATGGACCGCACCCGGGGCCGGGGCGTGCCCTCCCAGCGGACCCTGACCCGCAACTGGGACGAGCTGATGCAGGAGATCCGGGTCACCCAGACCGGCGCCCAGATCCTCGCCGGCTTCCTGCTCACCGTGCCCTTCTCCAGCCGGTTCGACCAGCTGACCTCGCTGCAGCACACGGTCTACCTGGTCGTCCTCGGTGGCGCGGTCCTCACCACGTGTCTCGTCGTCGCCCCGGTCGCGGCGCACCGGCTGCTCTTCCGCCAGCACCGGCGGCTGCTCCTCGTGGAGGCCGCCAACAACTTCGCCCTCGGCGGACTGGCCGCGCTGCTGCTGACGATCAGCGGGGTGGTCTTCCTCGTCGTCGACGTCGTGCTCGGCTCGCCCTGGTCGGTGGTCGCCGGGATCGGTGCGCTCGTCGTCTTCGTGGGTCTCTGGGCGGTCGCCCCGCTCGGCCTCGCCGCGTCGGGTCGCATCCCCGAGGTGCCCTCCCCCGAGGAGGAGGAGGGGCGGTCCTGACGACGGGCCCGGCCGAGGCGCGGCCGGGCCCGTCGCCGGCCGCGCTCAGCCGAGGCTCTGCACCTCGAGCTCCCCGGAGGCGTACCGCTTGCGCAGCACCTTCTTGTCGAACTTGCCGACGCTCGTCTTGGGCACCTCGTCGATGACCGCCCAGCGCTCGGGCAGCTGCCAGTGCGCGAGCTTGTCGCCGAGGAAGTCACGCAGCGTCTCGGGCGTGACTCCCGCCCCCTCACGGAGCACCACCGTGGCCAGCGGCCGCTCCCCCCACCGCTCGTCCGGGACACCGACGACGGAGGCCTCGAGGACGTCGGGGTGGCTCATGATCGCGTTCTCGAGGTCGACCGAGCTGATCCACTCGCCGCCGGACTTGATGACGTCCTTGGCCCGGTCGGTGAGCCGGAGGAAGCCGTCGGCGGTCAGCGAGCCGACGTCACCGGTGCGCAGCCACCCGTCGTCGAACTTGTCCGCCATCTCCGCGAGCTCGGACTCGGACTCGCCGCCGAAGGCGTTGTAGCTGCCGGTGATCCACGGGCCGCGCACCTCGAGCTCGCCGACGCTCTCGCCGTCCCACGGCACCTCCTCGCCGCCCGGGCCGATCAGCCGCCCCTCGACACCGAGGACGAGCCGCCCCTGTGAGGTGGCGTAGTCCCAGTAGGCGTCGGACCCCTCCTCGACCGAGGCCGGCGGGACCGCGGCGGTACCGATCGGTGACATCTCCGTCATCCCCCAGGCGTGCAGGATCGTGATGCCGTGCTGCTCCTTGAAGGCCTTCATCAGGGCCGGCGGTGCCGCGGAGCCACCGACGATCAGCCCGCGGCAGGTCGAGACGTCGACCTCGTTGCTCTCCAGGTGGTGGAGCAGGTCGAGCCAGATCGTGGGGACGCCCGCGCCGTAGGTGACCTTCTCGGTCTCGATCATCGTCGCCAGCGGAGCCGCCTGGAGGAACCGGTCCGGCATGACGAGGGAGGCCCCCGCCGCCATCGCCAGGTACGGGAAGCCCCACGCGTTGGCGTGGAAGAGCGGGACGACGACGAGCAGCCGGTCTCCCTGGCGGGTGTCGGTCGTCATCCCCGTGGTCACCGCGTGCAGGTAGTTGGAGCGGTGCGAGTACGAGACGCCCTTGGGGTTGCCGGTGGTGCCGGAGGTGTAGCACATCGACGACGCGCAGTTCTCGTCGAGGTCCTGCGGCCAGTCGTACGTCGTGGGCCGGCCGTCGAGCAGCTCGGTCCAGTCGTGGACTCCCTCGACGTGCTCGGGCGCCGAGAGCGCGGCGCGGGTCTCGTCGTCGACCGGCCCGTTGAGGACCACGTGCCGGATCTTGGGCAGGTGCGCGAGCAGCTTGGCGAACGGCGCGGCCAGGGTGTTGTCGACGATGACGACCCTCGACCCGCCGTGGTCGGCGACGTAGAGGATCTGCTCGGGGAAGAGCCGGATGTTCAGCGCGTGGAGCACCGCCCCCATCGACGGGACCGCGAGGTAGGCGATCAGGTGCTCGGCGTTGTTCCACATGAAGGTGCCGACCCGGTCGTCGCCGCTGACCCCGAGGTCGCGCAGGGCGTGGGCGAGCTGCGCCGACTGCCGCCCCACCTCGGCGTAGCTGGTCCGCCGCGCTCCGTCGGCGGTCCACGTCACGACCTCCTGGTCGCCGTGGAGCGTGGTCCCGAACCGGAGGATCTGGCTGATGAGGAGGGGCGTGTGCTGCATCGTGCTGTCCATGGACACAGCAAACATGCTGGACCGGTGCTTGGGAAGGGCCGAATGGACAGCCGGACCGGTCAGCGCCCGGCAGCGCCCCGCGCGGCCGCCGGCCGGCGCCCCCGCCGACGCCGGCTTCGCGTGCACCTGAGGGCGGGCCGGTACCCGTGCCGGGGGAGACTGGCGGCATGCGAGGAGCAGTGATCCACGGAGCCGAGGACGTCCGGATGCAGGACCGCGAGGACCCGGTGGTCCGTGAACCCACCGACGCGGTCGTGCGGACCGTCGCCGCCTGCGTGTGCGGGTCCGACCTCTGGCGCTACCGGGGCGTCGCGCCGGTGCCACGGCCGACGCCGATCGGGCACGAGTTCGTCGGGGTCGTCGAGGCCGTCGGCGACGACGTCCGCGACGTCCGGGTCGGGCAGTTCGTCGTCGGGCCCTTCCTGCACAGTGACGGCACCTGCCCCGCCTGCCGGCACGGCGAGCAGGCCAACTGCGTCAACGGCGGCGGCTACGACGGGTGCCAGGCGGAGGCGGTCCGGGTCCCCAACGCCGACGGCACCCTGGTGGGCACCCCCGAGCACCCCGACGAGGCCATGGTGCCCAGCCTGCTCGCGCTCTCCGACGTCATGGGGACCGGCTGGCACGCCGCGGTCTGCGCCGACGTCCGGCCGGGGAGCACGGTGGTCGTCGTCGGCGACGGGGCGGTGGGCCTCTGCGGGGTGCTGGCCGCGTCCCAGCTCGGCGCCGAGCGGGTCGTCGCGATGAGCCGGCACGCCGACCGGCAGGCGATCGCCCGGGCGTTCGGCGCGACCCATGTCGTCGCCGAGCGTGGCGACGCGGGGGTCGAGGCGGTGCGCGAGCTCACCGAGGGCATCGGCGCCGACGCCGTGCTCGAGTGCGTCGGCACCGAGGACTCCGTCGACCAGGCCCTGCGCTCGGCCGGGCCCGGGGCGATGGTCGGATGGGTGGGGCTCCCGCACGTCGCGGAGATCGACCAGCGAGCCATGTTCTGGCGCAACGTCGGCCTGCGCGGCGGCCCAGCCCCGGTTCGCCGCTACCTGCCCGACCTCCTCGCGCGGGTGTGGTCCGGGGCCATCGACCCCGGCCGCGTCTTCGACCTGACCCTGCCCCTGGCGGAGACGCCCGAGGCCTACGCAGCGATGGACCAGCGCCGCGCCGTCAAGGTGCTGCTGCGCCCCTGACGCCCCTGACGGCCCTGGCCGCTCGGCCGAGTAGGTTTCGGGGTACCCGGGGGCGCCGACGAGGAGGACCGATGGACCTGACACCCTCAGCCCGCGCGCTCGCGCTCGAGGCGACGCTCGAGGAGTTCATGCACGAGCGGGTCATCCCCTCCGAGCGGGTGTTCCGGCGCTACCGGCAGGCCCACGGCATCCACGACAGCTCGGTGCCGCCGGTGGTCGAGGAGCTCAAGGCCGAGGCCCGTTCGCGCGGCTTGTGGAACCTCTTCCTGCCCGCCGAGTCCGGCCTCACCCAGCTCGAGTACGCCCGGATCGCCGAGCTGTCCGGCTGGAGCCCCGACCTCGCCCCGGAGGCGATGAACTGCAGTGCGCCCGACACCGGGAACATGGAGCTGCTCCACCTCCTGGGCACCCCGGAGCAGCAGGAGCGCTGGCTCGAGCCGCTGCTCGACGGCCGGATCCGCTCGGCCTTCTCGATGACCGAGCCGGCCGTCGCGAGCAGCGACGCGACGAACATCGAGACCCGCATCGAACGGGACGGCGACGAGCTCGTCGTCACCGGCCGCAAGTGGTGGAGCACCGGTGCCGCTGACCCGCGGTGCCGCCTGCTCGTGGTCATGGGCAAGACCGACCCGCACGCCCCGGTGCACCGCCAGCAGACGATGGTCCTCGTGCCCGTCGACGCCCCCGGGGTCGAGCTCGTCCGCTCCACGCCGGTGCTCGGCCAGCACCACTACCAGGGCCACGTCGAGATCGCGTACCACGGGGTGCGAGTGCCGGTGTCGAACGTCCTCGGCGAGCTGGGAGGGGGGTTCGCGGCGGCGCAGATGCGGCTCGGGCCCGGCCGGATCCACCACGCGATGCGGGCGCTCGGTGCGGCAGAGCGGGCGCTCGCCCTCATGGTCGCCCGGGCCAAGGAGCGGGTGGCGTTCGGGGGGCCGCTCGCCGAGCAGTCGAGCGTGCAGGAGCGGATCGCCCGCTCACGCGTGGAGATCGACCAGGCCCGCGCCATCTGCCACCTCGCCGCCGCGACGATCGACGCCCACGGCAACAAGGCGGCGCGCCACCTCGTGTCGATGGCCAAGGTCGCGGTCCCGCAGGCCGCGTGTGCCGTGATCGACCGCGCCATCCAGGTGCACGGGGGTGCCGGGGTCAGCGACGACACCCCGCTCGCCGAGATGTACGCCTGGCACCGGGCGATGCGGATCTTCGACGGCCCCGACGAGGTGCACCTGCGCACCCTGGCGCGCCACGAGCTGCGCACCCCGCCGCGGCTGCCCGGCGCGCTCGAGCCCCGCCGGACGGACTGAGGGCCTCGCGGCGCTCAGAGGTAGACCGCGCCGAGCACGAGGGCCGCCCAGACCACTCCGGAGACCAGGAGGACCCGGTCCTCGGCGAGGATCTCCTCCGGCTCGCCCGCGTCGCCGCGGTCGATGACGACGGCGTACCGGAGGATGGCGACGAGGAACGGCACCGTCGAGGCGATGCTCCACGTGCTCTCGGCGTCCGTGGTGATCGTGAAGGCCCACAGCGCGTAGGTGAGGACGAGGACGGCCGCCGAGAGGGTCCACACGAACCGCAGGTAGGTCTGGGTGTACCCCTCGAGCACCGGCCGGATCGTGGCGACCGCCCCGCTGGCCGCCAGTCTCGCCTCGGCGTAGCGCTTCCCCGAGGCGACGAAGAGGGAGCCGAACCCGGTGGCGATGAGGAACCACGGAGAGAGCGGGACCCCGGTGGCCGCGCCCCCGGCGACCGCCCGGAGGAGGAACCCGGAGGCGAGGAGCACGAGCTCGATCACCGGCTCGTGCTTGAGCCGGAGCGAGTACGCGACCATCGCCGCCTCGTAGACCGCCACGACGAGGAGGAGCTCGGGTCGGACCGCCGCCGCGAGGGCCAGCGCGGCAGCGAGGAGGACCCCGGCGGCGACCCGGGCCAGCGGCACGGGCACCGCGCCCGAGGCCACCGGCCGGTTGCGCTTCGCCGGGTGGGCGCGGTCGCGCTCGACGTCGGCGACGTCGTTGACGAGGTAGATGCCCGAGGACGCGAGGACGAACGCCAGCGCGGCGAGACCGGCGGCGAGGACCACCCCGGGCCGCGCGACGACCCCGCCGACGGCGGGCGCGACGAGGACGAGGGTGTTCTTCACCCACTGCTTCGGCCGGCAGGCCCGCAGCAGTGCCGCGCCGACCGACCCGGCAGCCGCCGCCGGTCGGGCCGGCGCGTCCGGACCGGCTGGTCCGCCCGGCCTTCCCGGTTCGCCGGGCGCGGCTTCAGCGCGGGAGGACGGCGACGAAGTCACGGCTGCTCGGCTGCAGGTAGCGGTAGGCGTTGGGGACCTCGTCCCGGGTCAGCTTGGTCGGGGTCACCGAGCCGCCGGCGCCGTGGTCGTAGAGGAGGTAGTTCGTCCAGTCCTTGTTGATGTCGAGCTCCATGGCCCGCACCGCACCCGCCGCGCGGACGAGGGTGGCGAGGCTGCGCACGCTGAGCGCCGGGCCCACGACGAAGACCAGCGAGCCGTCGGCACGGACACCGAGGGCGGTCCGCCACACGTAGGCCGCGTTGCCGACGGTCTTGCCCCAGACCGCGGACGACGGGTTCGCCACCTCCCGGGTCACCCGACCGTGGTCCACGAGGAGGTCGAGGTTCTGCCGCACCGCGACGACGTCCGGTCCCGGCGAGCCACCCGGCCACGCCCGCACGTCCAGGCCCCCCGACCTGGTGAACACCATGGACGCCGCGCCGGTGCGCAGCCCGACCATGGAGTGCCCGGCCTGCCAGTACCCGCCGCGGGCGTCGACCATCTTGAACCCGGAGTTGAAGGTGGCCAGGACCGCGGCCCGCTCGGACCCGGTGAGTGCGTCGGCCACGTGCGGTACGGGCCCCGGCACGCTGTAGCCCGGGTGGAGCCGGAAGGAGAGCAGGTGCGGGTCCATCCACACGACGCCCGCGACGTACGAGGTGTGGCTGTTGTCCGGGCGGAGGAAGGCCACCCGCGCGGCCGGGTGCCCCGAGATGCTGAGCAGGGTGCGCCAGGTCCCCTCACCCGGCAGCAGCGGTCGGGCCTGGCTCGCGACCGCCGCGGGTGCGGCGTCGTAGGCCCGGGTGTGGGTCGCGCTCGCCGTCGGGGTGCCGGCGGTGCTCGCGGTGTCGGTGGGAGCGGTGGGGATGCCGCCGGCGGGCCGCCCGCCCACCGCCGGCGGGTTGAGGTCGTACTGCGCCTGCTCGAGGGCGGTGACGACCGGCCCGAGCCCGTGCCCGCGAGCCCACTCGGCCAGGCGTGCGGCCGTCGTGTCGGTCCCCGGAGCCGCCAGGGCTCCCGCCACGGACCAGGCGGGAACGGCGAGGATCGCCACGACCACGGCCGCCAGCACCGCCCACCGGTGCCGCCGGGCGCGGGCGGTGCGCACCGCCCGCCGCCTCCCCGTCCGGGTCGGCCGGGCCGGCATCCGTGCCCCGCCCTCCGGGTCGGCAGGGTGCGCGAGGTCGTGGTCCACGCCGTCACGGTAGGAACCGATCCTGTGGCCGACCCATCAGCGACCTGTGCGTCCGTCGCGCCCGCGGCCCGGGGCCGGGCCGGGGTAGGTTGCCGAGGCAGGAGCGTCGGTGCCGCGGGAGGCGCCGACCGCCACCCCGAAGGAGCGGCGATGAGCGAGCACGTGCGGTACGAGGTGTCGGCCGGGGTCGCCCGGGTCATCCTCGACGCCCCCGAGCGCCTCAACGCCGTCGACCCGACGATGCTCGACGCGGTGGTCACCCACCTCGAGGCGGCCACCGCCGACCCGGGCGTCCGGGTCGTCGCGCTCGCCGGTGCGGGCCGCGCCTTCTGCTCCGGAGCCGACCTGTCAAGGGCGGCCGGCTCCGGCGGAGAGCTCGACGACGCCACCCTGGCCGGGGTCGGCGCCGTGGCCCGGGCCCTGCTCTCCTGCCCCCGCCCGACCGTGGCCCTGGTGCGTGGGGTCGCCGCCGGTGCGGGCGCGTCGATGGCCCTGGCCTGCGACTACGTCCTCGCCGCCGCCTCGGCGACCCTCGTCCTCGCCTTCGCGCGGATCGGGTTGATGCCGGACGGCGGCGCCACCGCGCTGGTCGCCGCCAACATCGGCCGGGCCCGGGCACTGAGGCTCGCCCTCACCGGCGAGAAGCTGCCGGCCACGCTGGCCGCCGACTGGGGGCTGGTCTCCGAGTGCGTGCCGGACGACGAGTTCGCGGCGCGGGGCGAGGAGCTGCTCCGGCAGCTCGCCTCCTTCTCGCCGCCCGCGGCCGCAGCCACCAAGGCCGCCGTCAACGGCGCCGTCCTCGACCTCGACGCGGCGCTCGCCGTCGAGGAGCGCGACCAGGGCCGGCTGATGCGGTCCGCGGACGCGCGCGAAGGGGTCACGGCCTTCCTCGGGAAGCGGGCGCCGGTCTTCCGCGGCGACTGAGATCCGCCCGCCGGTCCGAGGCCCACCGGCTGTCGAGGGATGCCGCCTCCGGTTCGGGACGCGCCGGTTCGCCGTCTAGGGTGATGCCGTGCCAGCCCCGGACCCGGACATCCGCACCTTCGCGGCCTCGGACTGGTCGGCCGAGGAGCTCCTCGCGGCCAAGCGGGCGTCCGGCCTGCGCGTGGCGGTCGTCATCCCCGCGCGCGACGAGGAGCCGACCGTGGGTGCCGTCGTCGCCGGGGTGCGGCGCGCCTGGGTCGACGACGTGCCGCTCGTCGACGAGCTCGTCGTCATCGACTCGGACTCCACCGACGCCACCGCCCGGGTCGCTGCCGGGGCGGGCGCCGTGGTGCACGCCGCCGGCGAGGTCCGTGCCGACCTCGGTCCGGCCCGGGGCAAGGGCGAGGCGCTGTGGAAGGCGCTGTTCGTCACCGGTGCCGACGTCCTCGCCTTCGTCGACTCCGATCTCGTCGAGTGGGGACCCCACTTCGTCGCCGGCCTCGTCGGCCCGCTGCTCACCCACCCCGGGGTCGCCCTCGTCAAGGCCGTCTACGACCGGCCGCTGCTCGACCCGCAGGGCCACGAGGCCGAGACCGGCGGGCGGGTCACCGAGCTTGTGGCCCGGCCGCTGCTCGCGCTGCACCGACCCGGGCTCGCCGGGGTGGTCCAGCCGCTCGCCGGGGAGTGGTCGGTGCGCCGGTCCGTCCTCGAACGGCTCGCGGTGCCCGTCGGGTACGGCGTCGAGATCGCCGCCCTCGTCGACACCGCCGACCTGCTCGGCGCCGACGCCGTGGCCCAGGTCGACCTGGGCCGCCGGGCCCACCGCCACCACCGGCACGACACCCTCGGCCCGATGGCCGTGCAGGTGATCGCCGCGATGGAGGCGCGCACCGGGGCGCGGACGGCGTCGAGGACCTCGCAGGTGCTGACCCTGCGCCAGTACGACCGGGGCCCGGCCGGCTTCGTCGCCCGCCCCCGGCCGGTGGAGGTCATGGAGCGTCCGCCGGCGGTCACCGTGCCGGGGTACCTCGCCGCCGCCGTGGAGGTCCGCTCGTGAGCACCGGAGCGCCGCTGAGGCTCGGGGGCACCGAGTACCCGCCCACGGCGCGGCTCGTCATGGCCATCGTCAACCGGACCCCGGACTCGTTCTACGACAAGGGCGTCACCTGGGCCGAGGACGCCGCGATGGAGCGGGTGCGCCAGGTCGTCGAGCAGGGGGCCGACCTCGTCGACATCGGGGGCATCAAGGCCGCCCCCGGGGTGGAGGTCGACGCGGCCGAGGAGATGCGGCGGGTCGTCGGCTTCGTCGAGCGGGTGCGGGGTGAGTTCCCCGACCTCGTCATCAGCGTCGACACCTGGCGGTCCGAGGTCGGCCGCGCCGTGTGCGAGGTGGGCGCCGACGTCCTCAACGACGCCTGGGGCGGCGCCGACCCGGGGCTGCCCGCCGTCGCGGCGGAGTTCGGTGTCTCGATCGTCCGCACCCACACCGGTGGGGTCACGCCGCGGACGCGGCCGCACCGCATCGAGTACGACGACGTCGTGGCCGACGCCCGGACCTCCCTGCTGGCCCAGGCGGCGGCGGCCGTCGAGGCCGGGGTCGAGCCGTCGCGGGTCCTCATCGACCCGGCGCACGACTTCGGCAAGAACACCTGGCACTCCCTGGAGCTGACCCGTCGCCTGGACGTGCTGACGACGTCGGGATGGCCGGTCCTCGTCTCCCTGTCCAACAAGGACTTCGTCGGCGAGGCGCTCGACCTGCCGGTCGGCGAGCGGCTCACCGGGACCCTCGCCGCCACGGCGCTCTGCGCCTGGCACGGGGCCCAGGTCTACCGGGTCCACGAGGTGCTCGAGACGCGACAGGTCCTCGACCTCGTCTCCGTCGTCGCCGGCGACCTGCCGCCCGCCCGCACCACCCGGGGGCTCGCGTGATCCGGGCCGTCGCCGTCGTGCCCAGCCCGCCGCTGCTGCTGCCCGAGTACACCGGGCGGGCCGACGTCGGTGCCGCGCTGCGCGACCGGTCGGTCGACCTGGTCCGCTCGGTGCTGCCCGAGCGCGGCGGGCCGGGGCGGCTCGTCCTGGTCTGCGCCACCGACCGCGAGCCGCGCTCGACGCGGCCCGCCCTGGGCCGGCGGGTCGGCTCGCACCTGCTCGACCTCGCGGGCCGGGAGGCCGACGACGTCGTCGAGGTCCCGTGGGACGCGCCGGTCGACGGGTGCCGCGCCGCCGGCGGGGCGCTCGGCGCCGGCCCCGGTGAGGTGTCGCTCGTCGTCGTGGGCGACGGCGGCGCCCGGCGGGGCGAGAAGGCCCCGGGCCACCTCGACGACCGCTCGTTCGACGTCGATCGCGCGCTCGTCGAGGCCCTGCGCGCCGCGGAACCCGACGCGCTGCTCGCCCTCGAGCCCCGGCTCTGCGCCGACCTCCTCGTCCAGGGGCGCGCGCCGCTCCAGGTGGCGGCGGCCGCGATGGCCGCATCCGGCCGGATGCGGTGCACCGACCTCGAGACCGAGGACCCGTTCGGCGTCCTCTACGTCACCGCCCTGCTCGAGCGGGTGTGAGCCGGGCCGAGCCGTACGGGCGTGACCGGCGTCCCGCGGGATCGGCACCGGCCTAGTCTGCGGTCATGGACGCACGCACGGTGCTCGTGCTCAACGGGCCGAACCTCAACCTGCTCGGTGAACGGCAGCCGGAGATCTACGGCACCGCGACCCTCTCCGACGTCGAGGGCCTCTGCTCGGCGGCGTGCCAGGACGCGGGGCTCGACCTCGACTTCCGCCAGAGCAACCACGAGGGAGTCCTCGTCGACTGGGTCCAGGAGGGGCGGCACCGCTCGGCCGGCATCGTCCTCAACGCCGCCGGCTACACCCACACCTCGGTGGCGCTGCGGGACGCCCTCGCCGCCTGCACGGTGCCCCGGGTCGAGGTGCACATCAGCGACATCCGGGCCAGGGAGGAGTTCCGGCGCTTCTCCTACCTCTCCGACGTGTGCGACCACCACGTCGTCGGCAGGGGCGTGCGCGGGTACGCGGAGGCCGTCGCCTGGATCGCCGCTCGCGAGCGGTAGCCCGGGCGACGCCGGCCCCGCCCGGTCACGGCCGGTACCCCGTCGGGTCCTCGCCGAGGTCGACGACGGCCGCGACGGGCCCGCCACCGTCGGGGCCCTGGTGGGCCGCCGAGACCGAGACGAACACGGCCGGGTCGCCGGTCACCGCCGCGGTCACCCCACCCACCGCGGCCTTGATCTGACGGTGCCAGTGGACGTCGGAGTCGTCGAGCATGGCGTTGCGCCGGCCGTGGACCCGGCCGTCCTGGCTCGCCTCGCACTTGAGGAAGACGTTGACGAGCCGGCCGTCGAGGTCCGAGGAGTGCGGCCGCTCCGGCAGCTCGAGGCCGGCGTCGCGGATGGCTGCCCAGATCCCGTCCTGGTCGAGCGCGTCCTGCATCACCGAGTGGCCGATCCGGTACCGGCCGCCCAGGCCGCGGGCGTTGCCGACGACGACGACCTGCGCCCGGTCGAGCTCGACCCCGGACGAGCACGACGCGACCGAGGAGTACAGCGAGCGATCGCGCAGGACGTCCTCGTCGCGGGGCATGTCGATCTCGCCGAGCGCGACGGCGATTCCGAGCGCGGTCCCGCCGTTGGAGACGTCCATCGAGGTGAGCGTGTCCTCGGTGAAGACGTCGTGCCCGCGGCTCCTGGCCTCGCGGATCGTGTCGATCGTCAGCAGCGGCGTCTTGGTCTGCACGTAGTGGACGTCGGCGGGATCGGTGATGCCGGCCCGCCCCATCGCCACCTTCACCGCGTCCGCGACCTTGGTGATCATCGCGGTGCGTCCGACGTCCTCCGGGAGCAGGGTCTCGCTCATCGCGAAACCGACGGTCAGCCGCGGCTCATCGGTGGGCTCGGCGCGCTCGGCCGGGACGGTGGCGAAGATCGTCGCGTGTGGGCTGATGACCCCGTCGGTGCCCCCGGACCAGACGATCGGGACGTCCTTGACCCGTTCGGGGTCGGCCCCCTTGGCGACGAGCATCTCGCGGAAGGCCCGGTCGGCGATGATCCGGGTGTAGTCGTTGACCCCCCCGTTGCCCTCGGTCTTGCCGATGACGGCGATGACGCGGTCGGCCTCCATGACCCCGTCGTCGATGAGCCGCCCGAGCTCGGAGGCGTCGGACACGGTGTGCAGCGGGACCTTGCGGACCTCGATGGCGTCGGGCATCGGTGTGTTCCTCTCGGTGCGGTCAGGTGCCGGGATCGGGCTCGACGACGGTGCCGAAGCGCCCGTCGACGGCGTCGGTGATGTGGGTGAGTGAGCTGATGACGCCGCGGCGGCCGCCGCCCGCGACGAAGCGAGTGACCGCCTCGACCTTGGGGCCCATCGACCCCGAGGCGAACTCGCCGTCGTCGGCGAGGGCGCGGAGCTCGGTGAGCGTGACCCGGCCGAGGTCCCGCTGCGCGTCGGTGCCGTACCCGACGGAGGCGTGGTCGACGTCGGTGGCGATGACGAGGGCGTCCAGCGTCGAGGGTGGCCGCGAGGAGCGCGGCGGTGAGGTCCTTGTCGATGACGGCCTCGACCCCGCGCAGCCGGCCGTCGCGGTCGCGGACCACGGGGATGCCGCCGCCTCCGGCGCTGACGACGACGTACCCGGCGTCGAGGAGGGTGCGCGCGGCCCCGACGTCGAGCACCTCCAGCGGCTCGGGGGAGGCGACGACCCGCCGCCAGCCCTTCTCGCCCCGGTCCTGCCAGACCTGGCCGTGGTCGACCATCCGCCGGGCCGCCTCCCGGTCCAGGTAGCGGCCCACCGGCTTGCTCGGGTGGGTGAAGCCGGGGTCGTCGCGGTCGACGAGGGTGCGGGTGACGAGGGCAGCCACCGGTCGGTGGGCGCCCAGCGCGGCGAGGGCGGCGTCGAGTGCGTCGAGGATCGTCATCCCGAGCGTCCCCTGGGTCTGGGCGCCGCACCAGTCCAGCGGCACCGGCGGGACGACGTGCGCGGCGAGCTCGTTCTTGACGAGGAGGTTGCCGACCTGGGGCCCGTTCCCGTGCGTGATGACGAGCTCGTGCCCCGCGGCGACGAGCCGGGCGGCGTGCTCCATCGCGCCGGTGATGGCGGCGATCTGGGCGCCCGGGGTGGCGTTGCCGTCGGGGCCGGTCATCGCGTTGCCGCCGAGGGCCAGCAGGACCCGCATCTCACCTCGCTCGCGTCGGGGCCGGGCCGCTGCCCGGGGCTTCGACCCTAGGGAGCGGGGACGTGGTGCCGCGTTGTCAGGTTCTGCCCAACGAGGCCCCGCCCGTTGGCACCGCCGGGGTCCGCCCGAGGGTCAGGGCTGGGCCGGGGGCCTGCCGCCAGCATCGGGGCCGTCCCCGGCGTCGAGGGTGTCGAGGGTGTCGAGCCAGGCGAGGACGCTGTCGGTGTGCTGGCCGAGCAGCGGGGGAGGCGCATGCACCTCACGGCCCCCGGCGTAGCCGTTGTCGTCGAGCCGGATCGGCGGTCCCGGGATCTCGATCGGCCCGAGGAGCGGGTGGTCGACGTCGATGACCAGCCCCTGGCTGCGGGTCTGGTCCCAGTCGTAGACCCGGTCCAGGGTCCGGACCTCCCCGGCCGGGACCCCGAGCTCGGCCAGCCGGGGCAGGAGGTCGGTGAGCCGGGTGCCGGAGAAGGCCTCGTCGATCGTCGCGACGACCGCGTCGCGGTTGCCGACCCGCTCGCGGTTCGTCGCGAACCCGGGTGCCTCGGCGTCGATCCCGAAGCCCGCGGCGAGGCGGCGCCACAGCGCCTCGCTGCCGCAGGCCAGCTGGACCATCCCGTCCGCGCAGCTGAACAGCCCGTAGGGGCAGATCGACGGGTGGTGGTTGCCGGCCGCGTGCCCGACCTCCCCGGCCACCGTGTACCGGGTTCCCTGGAACGCGTGGACGCCGACGATCGAGGCGAGCAGGGAGGTGCGCACCACCCGTCCCCGGCCGGTCCGGCTCCGCTCGTGCAGGGCGGCGACGACGCCGTACGCCCCGTACATGCCGGCGAGGAGGTCGCCGATCGGGACGCCGACCCGCTGGGGGTGGTCGGCGTCGGTGCCGGTGAGCGACATCAGCCCGCCCTCGCCCTGGGCGATCTGGTCGTAGCCGGCCCGGCCGCCCTCGGGGCCGTCGTGGCCGAACCCGCTGATCGAGAGGACGACGAGGCGCGGGTTGAGCTCGTGCAGCCGCTCGACGGAGAAGCCGAGCCGGTCGAGCACCCCGGGGCGGAAGTTCTCCAGCAGGACGTCGGCCCTGCCGACGAGCCGTTCGAGCGTCGCGCGGCCGTGCTCGCTCTTGAGGTCGAGGGCCACCGACTCCTTGTTGCGGTTGCAGGAGAGGAAGTACGTCGAGACCGGCTGGTCCTCCGGTCCCACGAAGGGCGGTCCCCAGCCGCGCGACTCGTCCCCGCCGGCGGGGCTCTCGACCTTGATGACCCGGGCGCCCATGTCGCCGAGCATCATCGCGCAGTGGGGTCCGGCCAGGGCACGGGTCAGGTCGATGACGACGACGTCGTCGAGCGGTCCGCTCACGGTGCTGCTCCTCGGTGCTGGCGGTCGGCGCCGACCCTAGCGGGGTCAGTACGGCACCCGGTCCGGGTTCGCGCGCCACGCCGCGAACGGGTCCTCCGAGGATGCGAGGGGCACCTGGGCCAGCCGCAGCGGCCACCCGGCATCGGGGGGCGCCGGCACGAGGAGGTCGGCGAACGCGGCGTCGTCGAACCCGGCGCGGGCCGCGGCGTGCCGGTCCGCGGCCCAGACCGCGGCGTCGAGCCGGGACCACAGCGCGGCCGACAGGCACAGCGGGCAGGGCTCGCACGAGGCGTAGAGCGTCGCGCCGGAGAGGTCGAACACCCCGAGCCGGGTGCAGGCCTCACGGACGGCGACGACCTCGGCGTGAGCCGTCGGGTCGAGGTCGAGGGTGACCCGGTTGGTGCCGGTGCCCACGACGACGCCGTCGCGCACGACGAGGGCCCCGAACGGGCCACCCGAGCGCCCGACGCTCTCGACCGCGAGCGCGACGGCCCGTTCCAGCCACGCCCGGTCCTGCGCCACCGGGGCATCGTCCCACCACGCCGCGGGCGTGTCACCTGCCGTGGCGGTGGCCTCAGCCGTCCGTGCCGTCGGCCGGGCGGCGGGTCATGAACTCCCAGGCCACCGCGTGGGCGAGTGCCACGAGGACGACGAGCAGGGTCGCCTCGCCCTGGAGCGGCGTCAGCCCGAGCCCGCGGACGAGCTCGGGCCGCAGCCCGATGACCGCGATGACGGCGTAGACCACGGCCGAGGCCCACCAGGCCCGGGCGAACACGCCGGCATCGGGGTCCTCCCGGGCCGACCGCAGCAGGCGCACCGTTCCGAGCGCCCCGACGGCCGCGATGACGACGAAGCTCGTCCGCCAGAACACCGGCGACACGGTGCCGCCGACCTGCGCGAAGAGGCCCATGAGGGCCGGCAGGAGGAAGGAGAGGTAGACCGCGCCCACCCGACGCCGCGTCGGCGGCTCGCGCAGCCACCGCCGGTTGCGGTCGATGACCGTCCACCAGAGCCCGACCAGGGTGAAGCACGTCGCGGAGAAGAGGGCGTAGAAGGTGCTGACGTCCATGCCGGTCCTCCCTGGTGCGGCACCGTCCAGCGAGTATCGACCCGTGCGCCGGGTGCACACCAGACCCGGTCGGGCCAGGTCGGCGCCGGTGCCCGGCTCCTCCCGGCCGGGCGCGCCCAGCGCTCACAGCCAGTCGACGTCGGCGGCCGTCGGCGCCGCCGGAGAGGCGCGCGTAGCCGGGTCCGCGGTCGAAGAACGGCTCTCGGGCCCGGGCGGCGCGCAGCTCCTCGCGCAGCGCGTCGGACGCGCCGACGTCGAGCACCGGCTCGTCCCTGCGTCCCGAGGCCACGACGCCGTAGTCACGACGCGCCCCCTCGAACGACACCTTGCCCCAGCGCAGGTCGCGCTCGACCTCGTCGTAGGGCCGCTCGAGCGGGTCGCCCCAGCCGCCGCCACCGGTGGTGCGGATGCGGATGACCTGACCGGCCCGGACCGGCTCGTCGTCGGCGAGCGCGTCGACCTCCCGCTCGTCGGGGCCGCCGAGGTCGACCGTCACCTCGAAGGGCCGACCGGCCCGGCCGCCCTTGACCCCCCAGCAGGCGAGGATCGAGCGGTCGGCGATCGACATGAAGTGCGCGTCCTGCGAGCATCCGGATGTGCTTCTCGTAGCCGAGGCCGCCGCGGTACCGGCCCGGCGCCGCCGGAGTCGACGGCGAGCCCGAGCCGCTCGACCCGGAACGGGAACCGGCTCTCGGTGAACTCGGTCGGCAGGTTGCGCGAGTCGGGGACGACGTGGATGGTGTCCTCGCCGTCGGCGTAGTAGCGCCCGCCCGAGCCGCCGCCGAGCACCTCGCGCATGAGGTAGTCGTTGCCGTCGCGGTCCTTGCCGTAGACGCCGGTGTAGCGGATGGTCTCCTGGTCGGCCGGCATCCGGCCGTCGACCGCCTTGGCGACGACGCCCGGCGAGCACGCCGAGCAGCCGGAGGATGACGAAGGTGCGCGCGTTGGTCGGCGCCGGGTAGACCGGCGTCAGCAGCGTGCCCTTCTCGGGGAAGCGCATCTCGATGAGCGGCACGACGCCCTCGTTGACGTCGAGCTCGGCCATCCGCTCCGGGGTGTCGGCGAGGTTGCGCAGGATCGGCGCGAGCCACTTCTTGAGGAAGTTGCCGCCGACGTAGTCGCCGCAGTGGTTGATCGGGCCCTTGGCCTGGGGTCCGGTGCCGGTGAAGTCGATGACGAGCCGGGGCCCGCCGTCGCCGGGTCCCGGGCCGCCGGTGGAGGTCTTGGTCAGGGTGATCCGCTGGGTGTGCAGCCTCGGCTCGTCGACGCCGTCGTGCTCGGCGTAGTCCTCCCAGACGTAGGTGCCGTCGGGGATGCGGTCGAGCACCTCGCGCCGGTAGGTCTCGGTCGTCGCGTCGAGGATGGCGTCGAAGGCCGCCTCGACGGTGTCGCGGCCGTAGCGCTCGAACAGCTCGGCGAGACGGCGGGCCCCCATGAGGCACGCGGAGCACTCGGCGTCGAGGTCGGCGGCGAGGCTGTCCGGCATCCGGCTGTTGCGGGTCATGATCCGCAGGGCCGCCGTGTTCGGGGCTCCCCGGTCCCACAGCTTGATCGGCGGGACGGACAGCCCCTCCTCGAAGACGCTGCGGGCGTGGCTCGGCATCGACCCGGGCACCGCGCCGCCGATGTCGTCGTGGTGGCCGAACGCCTGGACGAACGCGACGACCTCGCCCTCGTGGAACACCGGGACGGTGACGCAGAGGTCGGGCAGGTGGCCGATGCCGCCCTCGGACTCGTAGACGTCGTTGTGGAAGAAGACGTCGCCCTCGGCCATCTCGGCGAGCGGGAAGTCGCGCGCGACCGGGTGCACGAGCGCGCGAGTACGACCGCCCGGTGAGCTTGCGCAGGCTGGCGGTCGTGGATGCCGGCGCGGAAGTCGTGGGCGTCGCGGATCATCGGGCTGCGCGAGGTGCGGGCGATCGCCGTCTCGACCTCCATCTCGACGCTGGCGAGGGTGCCCTGGACGATCTCGACGAGGATCGGGTCGACGGTCGGTGCCCTCCGGGGTGAGCCGCCCACCGTGCTCGTAGGCGGTCGGCAGCCCCGCCGGGTTGACCGGGGCGCTGGCGAGGTAGGCCTCGAGGTCGGTGAACGGGTCGGGCGTCATCGCGCGTCCTCCTTCGTGAGGACGAGGTTGCCCCAGCGTGTCGACGCGGACGGCGAAGCCGGGGTGGACGGGGACGGTCGAGCCGAACTCCTCGATGACGGCCGGCCCGCGGAAGGTGTCGCCGGCGCGCAGGTCGGGCCGCCAGAGCACGGGCGTCGCGAGGTAGCCGGCGTCGGGGTCGAAGCAGACCCCCGGGCCGAGCGCTGGCCGGGCAGGCCCTCGCCCACCGGCTCGCCCGCGCCGCGCTCCGGGAGGGGCCGCAGGTCCGGCCGGGTGATCGGGCCGATCCCGGTGACCCGCAGGTTCACCCACTCGACCTGCTGCGCCGGGTCGTCGCGGAAGTCGTAGCCGTAGAGCGCGGCGGTGCTCGTCGTGGAAGCGGCCGGCGACCTCCTCGGCCCAGGCGGCGTCGACCTCCCCGGCGCCGGCCGGCACCCGGACCTCGTAGGCCTGGCCGAAGTAGCGCAGGTCGGCGGTGCGGACGACCCGTGCTGGCCCGGTGCGAAGCCCTCGGCGTCGAGCGCCGCGGCGGCCCGGCCGGTGAGCGCCTCGAGGATCGAGCGCACCGCGCCGAGGTCGAGGCTCGTGTGCCGCGCGACGTGGGTCTGGACGTAGTCGTTGCGGACGTCGACGGTGAGCAGCCCGAACGCGCTGAGGTTGCCCGGGTTCGGCCGGGACGACGACGCCGGCGAGGCCGAGGACGTCGACGAGCCGGCAGGCCAGGAGCGACCCGGAGCCGCCGAACGTGGTGAGCATGAAGTCGCGGACGTCGAGCCCTCGCTTGACCGAGACCTGCCGCAGGGCGTTGGCCTGGTTCCACGCCGAGATCTCGAGCACGCCCGGCGGCGCACCGCTCGAGGTCGAGCCCGAGCCGTGCCGGCGAGGGCGATCGAGCCCGGCGCGGGCGGCTCGACGTCGAGCGGGATCTCGCCGCCGAGCAGGTGCGGCGGGATGCGGCCGAGGACGACGTGGGCGTCGGTGATCGTCGGCTCGGTCCCACCCAGGCCGTAGCAGAGCGGCCCCGGGTCGGCGCCGGCCGACTGCGGGCCGACCTTGAGCGACCCCTCGGGTGAGACCCACGCGACCGAGCCCCCGCCGGCGCCGACGGTGACGACGTCGATCATCGGGATCTTGCTCGGGTACGCACCCACCGACCCCTCCGTGGTCAGCGTCGGCTCGCCGTCGAGGACGACCGAGACGTCGGTCGAGGTGCCGCCGCCGTCGCAGGTGAGCACCCTCGGCGAAGCCGGCCCGCTCCGCGATGAGCGCCGCCCCCAGGGCGCCGGCCGCCGGCCCGGAGAGCACGGTGGTGATCGGCTGGTGGACGACCTCGTCGGCAGAGAGCACCCCGCCGTTGGACTTCATCACCGAGAACGGCACCGGCTTCCCCGCCGGTGAAGCCGTCGAGCCGCTCGCGGATGTTCGTCACGTACCGGCTGACGGCCGGCTTGACCGCGGCGTCGACGAGGGTCGTCATCGCCCGCTCGTACTCCCGGTACTCGCGCAGCACCTCGCTGCTCACCGACACGACGGCGTCCGGATGCTCCCGGCGCAGCACCTCGCGCATCGCGAGCTCGTGGGCGTCGTTGGCGTACGAGTGGAGGAAGCAGACCCCGATCGTGGTGATCCCGTGGTCGCGGAACCACCGGGCGGCCGCGACGGCGTCCTCCTCGGAGAACGGCCGCACCTCATCGCCCGAGACGTCGAGGCGGCCGCGGACGGTGCGCACCGCGTCGGCGGACACGATCCGTGGCGGCTTGACCCAGAAGTACGAGTTGCCGTACCCGTCCGGCACGGCCTGGCGCGCGATCTCGAGCATGAACTCGTAGCCCTCGGTGGTGACGAAGCCGAGCCGCTCGACCTTGCCCTCGAGCAGCCTGTTCGTCGCGACCGTCGTACCGTGTGCGACGCCCGTGAGGTCCTCCCCGGCGGCACCCATGACCCGGAGGATCTTCTCGATGCCGGTGATGAAGCCGTCTGCCGGGTTGTCGGGGGTGCTCGGGGTCTTCGTCGTGACGAGCTCGCCGCTCTCCTCGTCGACGGCGACGACGTCGGTGAACGTGCCGCCGGTGTCGATGCCGACCCGGATCCGTCGCTGCGCCATGGGGTCGATCCAACCGGGCAGCGGCCGGGGGCGCGTTGTCAGATCCTGCCGACGGAGGTCGGGGTCTGCGGCCATCCGTGACAGCCGCGGCGCCCGTCGCCCGCCCACCGGGGGAGGCCCGCACGGCCCCGGCCCCGGGGGTGCCAGTTGCGAACCGTGTGCAATAAGGTGGCGTCCATGGCCACGACCACCGCGCGCGCCCCGTCCCGGTGGAGCGGCAGCGACCGCCGCACCCTGACGTGGATGGCCGCCGTCGTCGTGGTGCTCAACGTCGTCGGGTGGGGCGTGCTGCTCCTCCTCGTGGTGCCGGCCGGCTACCGGCTCGGCGACGCGGGAGTCTTCGGGGTGGGGCTGGGGCTCACCGCGTTCCTGCTCGGGGCGCGGCACGCCATCGACGCCGACCACATCGCGGTGATCGACAACACCACCCGCAAGCTCGTCGGGGAGGGGAAGCGGGCCCTGGACACCGGCCTGTGGTTCGCCCTCGGGCACTCGAGCGTCGTCTTCGGGCTCTCGCTGCTCCTCGCGCTCGGCGTGCGCTCGCTGGCCTCCCAGCTGCAGGACGAGGGCTCGGCGCTCCAGAGCTCGCTGGGGCTCGTCGGCACGGCGGCCGCCGGCATCTTCCTCCTCGTCCTCGGGCTGATGAACGCCAGCGCGCTGCTCGGCATCGTCCACGCCTACCGCCACTGGCGCGCCGGCACCTTCGACGAGGAGGCGCTCGAGCACCACCTGCACCAGCGCGGCCTCCTCGCCCGGGTCTTCAGCCGTGCGGTGCGGCGGGTCGACTCCCCGCGGCACATCTACCCGGTGGGGCTGCTCATGGGCCTGGGCTTCGACACCGCCACCCAGGTGGCGCTCCTCGTCCTCGCCGGCGGCAGCGCGGCCTACGCCCTGCCCTGGTACGCCGTGCTCGTCCTGCCGGTGCTCTTCGCCGCGGGCATGGTGCTCTTCGACAGCATCGACGGGGTCGTGATGTCCCATGCCTACCGCTGGGCCTTCGTCGACCCGGGACGAAAGATCCTCTACAACGGGACGGTCACCCTGCTCTCGGTGCTCGTCGCGCTGGTCATCGGCGGCCTGCTGCTCCTCCAGCTGGCCGAGGAGTACCTCGGCTGGCCGGCGCTGGCGTGGGCCTCCTCGATCGACCTCGGGTACGCCGGCTTCGCCCTGGTCGCGGTCTTCGCGGTCATCTGGGGGGCCGCGGTGGGCCTGTTCTGGCTCGGCCGTCACCGGGCTCCGAGGCACGCCTGAGGCGGGGAAGGGGTCGGGTCTGATGGCGTGGGTCAGCACCTTCCTCGGGGCTCTCCTCGTCGGGGCGGTCCTCGTCGACGTGACGCTGACCCTCTGGCACCCCCGGGGCCAGGGGATCCTGAGCCCGCGGCTGATGGCGGGCACGTGGCGGCTGGCGCATCGGTTCGGCCGCGACGGGGCCCCGACCCCGCTCGCCGGGCCCTTCGCGGTGCTGTCGGTGATCCTCACGTGGGGGGGCGGCGTGGTCCTCGCCTGGTCGCTCGTCTACCTCCCGCACATGCCCGACGGCTTCTCGTTCGGAAGCAGCCTCGACCCGGGCTCCCGGTCCTCGGTGCTCGACGCGCTCTACCTCTCGCTCGTCACCTCGGCCACGCTCGGGCTCGGCGACATCGTCCCGGTCGAGCCGGTGCTGCGGGTGCTCGTGCCGCTGGAGGCCCTCGTCGGCTTCCTCGTCCTCACCGCGGTGGTCACCTGGTCGCTGCAGATCCACCCGGTGCTCGGCCGCCGCCGGGCCTTCGCCGCCCGGCTCGCGGCCCTGGCCCCGGAGGACGTCACCCTCGACCCCGACGACAGTGCCAGCGCCAGCCTCGTCCACGAGCTCGCCGGTCAGGTCTCCCAGGTGCGAGCCGACCTCGCCCACTACGGGGAGACCTACGTCTTCCGGGACGCCGAGGTGGCGATGTCGCTGCCGGCCCAGATCGGCGTCGCGCAGCGGGTCGCCGAGCAGGCCTGCCACTCCCCACGCCGGTCGGTGGTCGCCGCCGGTGCGGCGCTCGGCCACGCCCTCGACGGCCTCGCCGAGGTGGTCCGTCCCCTCCTGCCCCGGCCGGGGGAGGCGGAGGGCACCGCGGACGTCCTGGCCGCCTGGTCCGAGGACCACGGCCACCCCCGCTGAGGCCCGACAGGGCGCCCCGGGCAAGCCCGGGTCAGGACGTCGTGGTCACCTCGGTCGAGGAGCCCTCGGGCGACGGGCCCTCGTGGGCCGCCGGCCGGCGCCCGGCCGCCGTCGACGACTCGCCCGCCGTGTAGCGCTCGACGATCCGCTGGAGGTCGATCCCCGTCGTGCTCTTGAGCATGGCCATCGTCTGGGTCAGGTTGTCGGTGACCTGCTTCGGCAGCGCCGCGGCACCGTCCGTGGAGACGACGGTGAGCGAGTCGATGGCCGCCATCGGGGCGGCCACCTCGCGGGCCACCTTCGGGAGGACCTCGACGAGCATCTGGAGCACCGCGGCGTCGTTGTACCGGGCGAAGGCGTCGGCGCGCTTGGTCATCGCGTCGGCCTCCGCCTGGCCGGTGGCGAGGATGGCGCTGGCCTGCGCCTCCCCCTCGGCCCGGAGCGCCTGGGACTGCGCGACACGCAGCGACTTGTCCGCCTCGCCGCGCCGCTGGCCCTCGATCGCCTCGGCGTCCGCGAGGGCGGAGCGGCGCGCCTTCTCGGCCTCACCGGTGAGGCGGGCCTGCTCGGCATCCGCCTGCGCGGCCGCGATGCTCGCCGCCTTGCGGGCGTCGGCCTGGGCGATCGCCGCGTTCCGGGCGGCCTCGGCCTCCTGCTCGACGCGGTAGCGCTCGGCGTCGGCCGGCTTGCGGACCTCGGTGTCGAGCTGGCGCTCCTTGAGCGCGGCCTGGCGCACGGCGACCTTCTCCTGCTCGGTGAGGATCGCCTGGTCGCGGTCGGCCTGGGCGAGCGGGCCCGCGGCCGCGGCCTGGGCTGCCGCGGCATCGGTCTCGGCCTTGATCTCGGACTGCTTGAGCGCGAGCCGGCGCTGGCTGATCGCGATCTCCTGCTCGGCCGCGATGCGCGCCTGCTCGGCTGCCTGCCGGGCGTTGGCCTCGGCGACCGCGGCGTGCTGACCGATCCGGGCGGCCTCGGGGCGGCCGAGGTCGGAGAGGTAGGTGCCGTCGTCGGTGATGTCCTGGATCTGGAAGGTGTCGAGCACCAGGCCCTGGCCGGTCAGCGAGGACTCGGACTCGTCCGCGACCCGCTGGGCGAACGCGGCCCGGTCCCGGATGATCTGCTCGACCGTGAGCGAGCCGACGATGGAGCGGAGCGAGCCGGCCAGCGTCTCCTGGGTGAAGGTCTCGATCTCCTTCTGCTGGGTGAGGAACCGCTGCGCGGCGGCCCTGATCGAGTCCTCGTTCCCGCCGACCTTGACGATGGCGACGCCGTCGAGGTTGAGCTTGACCCCCTGGCCCGAGACGGCACCACGGATCTGCACCATGATGCGGCGGCTCGAGAGGTCGAGGATGTGCAGGCGCTGGATGAACGGGATGACGAAGATCCCGCCGCCCATGACGACCTTCTGCCCGGACAGGTCGGTGGAGATCTCCCCGGTCTCGGGGTTCCTGACCTCCTTGCCCTTGCGACCGGTGACGATGAACGCCTCGTTCGGCCCGGCGACCCGGTAGCGCGAGGCGATCGTCAGGCCGATGACGACGACGAGGGCGACGAGGCCGAGGACGGCGATGAGGGTGACGGGGAGCTCCAGCCCGAACATGGGCCCTGCCTTTCCGGCGCCGTTGCGGCGCGTGCTGATGTCGGTGGTGGTGACGGGTGGCCGCGGGGGCGCCGCGCGGATGCTGGGAGCCTCAGCCCTCCTGGCGGGAGACCCGGACGGAGGTGGGGCTGAGAACGGCGGTGACGACGACGGCGGTGCCGCTGGGGAGCGGGCCGTCGGCGCGGGCGTTGAGCCGGGTGATGTGCCCGGCCGCGACGACGCTCACCATCCCGTAGCCCTCCACGGGCACCGGCTCGATGACGGTGCCGTGCAGGCCGACCAGCCCGGAGGACCGGACGGTGGACTCGTCGCCGCCGCGCATGAGCCGCGAGCTGGCGTACCCCGCACCGGCGCCGACGGCGGCCCCGGCGGCGAGCCCGGACAGGACCGTCACGGTGGTCGAGCCCCCGGCGTTCGCGACGAGTGCCCCGACGAAGCCGAAGGCGGCGAGGAAGCCGGCCAGGGCCATCCCCGAGAGGAAGTCCGGGCCGATGCCGTCGAGGAGCCCGTCGACGAGGTCACCGATGATGAGCGAGATGAGCAGCATCGCGATGCCGACGCCCCCGATCACGAGCAGCGTGGTCTGCATCGGTGTCCTTCCCGCCCAGGTCGCCGCGGTCGGCGTCCCCTTCTCAGGGCCTGCTCAGGAGCGTAGACGTTCGGTGTCGGCGCCGCCGAGGGTTTCGGCCGCCACTGCGTCCGGCACCGTGGCTCAGGTCGCGCCGACCCGCCGGACGCTGCGACGGGCCGGCGGGGCGTGCGCCTCAGGCGTGCGGGAAGGAGGAGGCGGCCGGGGCCTCGAGGTCGTCGCGGTGGTTGCGGATGAGGTCGAGGTTGCGGTCCCGCAGGTGGTCGAAGCCCTGACCGATGTTCGAGCCGGGGGTCAGCGAGGAGAGCGCCTCGGCGGGGTCGAGACGGGCCGACACCCAGCCCTCGTGCGATGCGGCCTTGGCGACGATGTGCCCGAGCGGGGACACGACGTGGCTGTTCCCGAAGTAGTGCACGCCCGCGGGATCGGTGCCGGTGGCGTTGGCGCCGACGACGAAGACGTGGTTGTCGTAGGCCCTGGCCCGCGAGGTCAGCTCCCAGATGTCGGCCGAGCGGAGCAGCGCCGAGGGGCGGCAGATGACCTCGGCGCCCAGCACCGCCTCGATCCGGGCCAGCTCGGGGTAGTCGCCGTCGAAACAGATGATCATCCCGATCCGGCCGAGCTCGGTGTCGACGACGGTGGCGGTGTCCCCGGGGGTCACCCAGCCCCCGCCGGCGACCGCCTCCGAGCAGAACGGGTGCGTCTTGCGGTACACCCCGCGCACCTCGCCCGAGGGGTCGACGAGCACCGAGGTGTTGTAGACGACCTCCGGGCTCGCCCCACGCTCGTAGGTGCCGAACACGAGGTGGATGCCGAGGTCGGCGGCGCAGTCGGCGAGGCGCCGGGTGACCGGGCCCGGAACCTCCGAGACGAGCTCCCAGAGCTCCTCGGTGGGGCATCCCGGGGTGAAGCCGGTGGTGCACGACTCGGGGAGCACGACGAGCTCGGCCGCCGTGGCCTCGACGCAGCGCCGGGTGTACTCGATGCACCGGTCGATGTCGGCGGTCACCGAGTCGGCCGTCAGCGGACCGGGGACCGGGGCGACCTGGACGGCCGCGGCCGTGAACGCGCGCATCAGCGCCTCCTGGCGATCCGGGCACCGAGAGCGACCCCGGCGAGGGCGAGCAGGCCGCCCGCGACGGCCGCGAGGACGAGGTCGCGGGTGGACGACGGCGCCGTCGCCGCGGAGGCCGCCCTCCCGGGGAACGTCGTGCCCGCCCAGGGTGGCGCGACCGGGGCGGAGGCGGCCGGCAGGGCGCCGGCCTCGGCGCCGGCCGCAGCGCCGGGCACTCCCACCGCGGCCGGGCCCGCGGTGCCGCTGAGGTCGGCGTCGAGGGCGGCGAAGAACTGGCCGGCCATCTTGCGGGTGACCCCGGCCAGCATCCGCTGCCCCACCCCACCGATGGACCCACCGACCGACGCGTTCGCGTCGTAGGCGACCTCGGTGCCGCCCCCGGCGCCGGGAGTGAGGCGCACCTTGACGTCGGCGTCGATCGTCCCGGGGGCCCCGGCGCCGCTGGCGCGCAGGGTCAGCGCCGACGGCGCGTCCTTGTCGGCGAGTGCGACCTGGCCGGTGTAGGTGCCCTTGATGGCCGCGACCCCGGCGGTCACGGTCATCGCGTAGCGGTCCTCGTCGAGGGTCGTCAGGGTCTCGCAGCCCGGGATGCAGCGGGCCAGCACCGCGGGGTCGAGCATCGCCTCCCACACCCGCTCCACGGGCGCCTCGAGCGTCGAGCTGCCGGTGATCTTCATCGCGGGTCCTCCTGGGGGGCGGCGGTGGGGGTGCCCGAACGGGGGGTACCGGCGTGCGCGTGCGCCCGGCGCAGCTCCCACAGCTCGGCGGGCCCGATCGGCATCGAGCGGATGGGGAAGCCCTCGGCGTCCTCGATGGCCGAGGCGATGACCGCCGAGACGGGGATCGTCCCCGCCTCGCCGGCGCCCTTGATGCCGAGGGGGTTCAGCGGGCTCGGTGTCTCCAGGTGGTCGGTCTCGACCTCGGGGACCTCGGAGGCGTAGGGCATGAGGAAGTCCATGAACGAGGCGTTGAGCAGCTGGCCGGACTCGTCGTAGACCATCCGCTCGTACAGCGCGCCGCCGACGCCCTGCGCGACGCCGCCGTGCACCTGCCCCTCGACGACCATCGGGTTGAGCATCGGGCCGCAGTCGTGGACGACGCAGTAGCGCAGGATGCGGATCTCGGCGGTGACCGGGTCGGTCTCGACGACGGCCGCGTGCATCCCGTTGGCGAAGGTGGCCTGGGTGGGGGAGTAGAAGTCCCGGCCCTCGAGCCCGGGCTCGTCGTCGTCGGCGACCGGCGGCCGGTCGGGGTCGAACGTGCCGGCGAACTGGGTGGCGGCCTGGGCGGAGGTGTCGAACGCGTAGCGCAGCGGGTTGGAGAGCACCGCGACGGTGGCGAGGTCGATCGAGCTGCCGGGGGCGCCCCGCACCGAGATGACGCCGTCGGCGATCTCGAGGTCGTCGGCGGAGACCTCGAGGGCGTCGGCGGCGATCCGCAGCGCCTTGGCCCGGACGACCCGCGCGGCGAGCGCCACGGCGTTGCCGGACATCACGGCGCCGCGCGAGGCGAAGGTGCCGACGGCGTACGGCATCCGGCGGGTGTCGCCGGTGGTCACGTGCACGTCCTGCAACGGCACGCCCAGCTCGTCGGCGACGACCTGGGCGAGCACGGTCTGGTGCGACTGGCCCTGGGTGGTCAGGCCGGTGGCGACGTTGACCCGGCCGCTGGTCTCCACCTGCACGTGCCCGCCCTCGTACGGCCCGACCCCGGTCCCCTCGACGTAGCAGCCGATGCCGATGCCGACCCGGCGCCCCGCCCGCTCCGCCTGCTCGCGGTAGGCGGCGAAGTCGTCCCACCCGACGAGGGCCTTGAGCTTGGCCAGGGAGGCCGGGAAGTCGCCCGAGTCGTACCTGAGCGGCCGGCCGTCCTGGAACATCAGGCCCTGGTCGTAGGGCATCTCGTCGGGCTGGATGAAGTTGCGGGCGCGCACCTCGGCGCGGTCGAGTCCGAGGTGCGCGGCGATCGCGTCCATCGTCCGCTCCATGGCGTAGCAGCCCTGCGGCCGGCCGGCCCCGCGGTACGGGGTCACGAGGACGGTGTTCGTGTAGAGGCTCCAGAACTCCACCCGGTAGGCGCCCGGCTTGTACGGCCCGAGAAGCTGGGTGGCGGTGATGATCGGGACGATGATGCCGTAGGGGGTGTAGGCGCCGTTGTCGTGCCAGAACCGGACGTCGAGGCCGAGCAGCCGGCCCTCGTCGTCGAAGCCGACCGTCACCTGCTGGAGCTGGCCGCGCTCGTGCGCGCTGGAGACGAAGTGCTCGCGGCGGTCCTCGGTCCACCTGACGTCGCGCCCGAGGGCGCGGGCCGCCCAGGGGACCAGCACCTCCTCCGGCCACGGGTGGACGATCTTGACGCCGAAGCCACCGCCGACGTCGGGGGTGACGACCTCCACCTTGGCCAGCGGCATCCCGAGCTTGGCGGCGACCGCTGCCCGCACCCCGGTGCTCGTCTGGGTGGAGGAGTAGAGGCGCAGCGAGGCGTCGGCGGGGTCCCAGCGGGCATAGACGCCCTTGCCCTCCATCGGCATGCTCGCGCTGCGCTCGATCTCGAGCTCGAGGGTGAGCGTGTTCGGGGCGCCCGCGAGGGCCGCCTCGACGTCGCCGACCTCCTGGAGCAGGTGGGCGCTGACGTTGTCGGGGACGTCGTCGTGGACGCGGTGGCCGCCCGCCCGGGCCTGCTCGATGCCGACGACGACCGGGCGCTGCTCGTAGGACACCCGGATCCGGGCGCAGGCGTCCTCGGCGACGTAGCGGTCGCGGGCGACGACCATGACGACGGCCTCGCCGACGTGCTTGACCTCGTCCTTCGCCAGGCAGTACCCGGTGCGGGGGTGGGTCAGGGCCGGGTGGGGGATGAGGACCGGCAGCGGCTCCCCGACCCGCCCGTCGAGGTCCTCGTGGGTGTAGATGGCCTCGACCCCGTCGAGGTCGACGGCGTCGGCCACGTCGATGTCGGTGATCCGCGCGTGGGCGTGCGGGCTGCGCACGAACGCCGCCTCGAGCGCGCCGTGTCCGAGGTCGTCGACGTAGCGGCCCTGCCCGGTGAGGAGTCGGGGGTCCTCGCGGCGCTGGACCCGCTCACCGACCTGGCGGGTGCTCACGCGTCGCCACCCCCGGCCCGCTCCCGGCGGATCTCGGCCGCACGCAGCACCGACCGGACGATGTTGGTGTACCCGGTGCACCGGCAGAGGTTGCCGGAGACGGCGTCACGAGCCTCCTCGGCGCTGGGGTCCGGGTGCTCCTCCAGGTAGGCGGTGATCGTCGTGAC
This sequence comes from uncultured Actinomycetota bacterium, assembly GCA_963772645.1. Lineage (GTDB taxonomy): Bacteria > Actinomycetota > Actinomycetes > Actinomycetales > Dermatophilaceae > DASSQJ01. The sequence goes on along the minus strand of CAVYYD010000006.1, from coordinate 142,925 downwards.
GAAGCCGGGCGTGCAGAACCCGCACTGCAGCCCGTGGCACTCGACGAACGCCTGCTGCACCGGGCCCAGCGCGGCGGGGTCGTCGCCGACGCCCTCGACGGTGGTGACCTCGTGGCCTTGGGCGGTGACCGCGAACATCAGGCAGGAGCGGACCGGTTCGCCGTCGAGCAGCACCGTGCAGGCGCCGCACACCCCGTGCTCACAGCCGACGTGGGTGCCGGTGAGGCCGAGGTCGTGGCGGAGGAAGTCCGAGAGCAGGCGCCGGGCGGGGGCCGCCGCGGTGCGGACGACGCCGTTGACCCGCAGGGTGAGGTCGAGCAGCTGCTCGGTGGCCGGCTCGGTCATGCGGCTCCATCCTCGGCGGAGTCGGCGCCGGTGGCGGCGGTCAGGGCCCGGCCGGTGAGCTCGGCGACGAGCATCCGCCGGTACTCGGCGCTCGCATGGATGTCGGTCTCCGGGTCGACATGGGCGCGGACGAGCTCGGTGACGTCGGCGAGGGGCAGGTCCGACATGGGCCGGCCGGCGAGGGCGGGAGTGAGGTCGAGGACGACGGGCACGGGGGTGACGGAGACGAAGGCGGCCCGGGCCTGGGCGACGGTGTCGCCGTCGGTGCGGACCGCGACCGCGACGCCGGCCAGGGCGTAGTCACCGCGGCGCCGGGCGGACTCGAGGAACCAGGTGCGCGTGCCGGGAGGCATCCGGCCGAACCGGACCGCCTCGACCAGCTCGTCCACCTCGAGCGTGGTCTCGAGCGGGCCGGCGAAGAAGTCGGCTGCGGCCACCTCGCGGCGCCCGCGGGTGCTCACCGTCTCGAGCACCGCCTCGGTGAGGACCGCCACGGCCGGCATCTCGCCCGCCGGGTCGGCGTGCGCGAGGGAGCCGACGGTGGTGCCCCGGTTGCGGATAGCGGGGTGGGCGACCTGGCGCAGCGCCTGACGCAGGAGGGGGAGCGCGGCGTGCGCGCCCGGGTGCCGTTCCAGCCCGGCGTGCCGGACGAGCGCGCCGACCCGGACCAGGCGCGGGGTGACCTCGACCCGGTCGAGGCCGCCCACGCCGTTGACGTCGACGAGGTGGCCCGGGTTCGCCAGCCGCATGTTGAGGAGGGGCACGAGGCTCTGGCCCCCGGCGAGGACCTTGCCGTCGTGGCCGACCTCGGCCAGCACCGCCACGGTCTCCTCGACGGTGCGCGGCGCGTGGTGGACGAACGGTCCGGGCTTCACCTGCTCGATCCTGCCTCTCCGGGGCGCCGCGCGGAAGGGCGGGCGTGGTCTGGGACCGGCGCGCCCCGCCCGGGGAGTGTCCCCGGGCGGGGCGCGCCGAGCGGGGTCAGGGACGCTCGTCGCGCTCGGGCTCCCGCCGGCCGGGGTCGCCGGGGTAGCCCCCCTGGTAGAGGTCGTCGACGCCGTCGCTGTCGCCGTAGACCGTGTCGCCGACGGCGATCACGGCCCCGGCGGCGCGCTCGCGCATCTCCTTCGGGGCGATGGCCCGGGCCAGGTGCCAGGCGCCGACCGTGACGATGGTGCCGAGCGCGATGCCGCTGAGTGAGAAGTTGTCGGTGAACCTCGAGCTCGACGTTGCCGATGCCGATGATGATGCCGGCCGCGACCGGCACGAGGTTGACCGGGTTGCCGAAGTCGACCCCGTTCTCCTTCCAGATCTTGGCGCCGAGGAGCCCGATCATCCCGTAGAGCACGACGGTGATGCCGCCGAGGACGCCGCCGGGCACCGAGGCGACGAGCGCACCGAACTTCGGCGAGAGCCCGAAGACGATCGCGACGAGGGCGGCCACGTAGTAGGCGGCCGTCGAGTAGACGCGGGTCGCGGCCATCACCCCGATGTTCTCGGCGTACGTCGTCGTCGGGGAGCCCCCGACGGCGCTGGCGAGCACGGTGCCGACGCCGTCGGCGGCGATCGCCCGTCCCATCACCGGGTCGAGGTTGTGGCCGGTCATCTCGGCGACCGCCTTGACGTGGCCGGTGTTCTCGGCGATGAGGGCGATCACGGCAGGGAGGACGAGGAGGATCGCCGCGACGGAGAAGCTCGGGGCGTGCCAGCCGACGACCTCCTTGCCGTCGGCGCCGGTCATCGTGTGCGGCGGGAAGCCCAACCAGGAGGCGGCGCCGATCCCCGAGGTGTCCCAGCGGAAGTGGTCGGTGGCCTCGGTGGCGCCACCGAGGACGGAGTGGATCTGCCCGAACGTGACGTCGAGGAGCCACGAGAGCAGGGTGCCGAAGATCAGCGCGAGGAAGATGGCGATGCGGCCGATGAACCCGCGGAAGGCCACGGCGCAGACGATGGTGAAGAGCATCGTGAGGACGGCCACCCACTGGTCCTGTGGCCAGTAGATGCCGGCGACGACCGGGGCGAGGTTGAAGCCGATGAGCATGACGACCGCGCCGGTGACGACCGGGGGCAGCACCTCGTGGAGCACGCGCGAGCCGGCGACGTGGATGGCCAGGCCCACGAGGGCGAGGACGGCGCCGGCGACGAGGATGGCGCCGGTGACCTCGGTGGAGTCGCCGCCGTTGGCGCGGATCGCCACGACCCCGCCGACGAACGAGGCGGACGTGCCGAGGTAGCTCGGGACCTTCCCCTGGACGATGAGCAGGAAGACGATCGTCGCGATCCCGCTCATCATGATCGCGAGCTGCGGGTTCAGGCCCATGACGAGCGGGAAGACGAACGTCGCGCCGAACATCGCGACGACGTGCTGGGCGCCGAGGCCCACGGTGCGGCCCCAGGAGAGCCGTTCGTCGGGGGCGACGACGTCGCCGGGGCCGAGCGTGCGCCCGTCCCCCTTGAGCTTCCAACCGAGACCGAGGGACATGGGCGACCTCTCTTGCCGGGAGCGGGGCCGGGGGTGGCGCGGCTCACACAGGGACCGTGATACACGGAACGTAGTGACCGCGTCAGGCGACACCCTCGGCAATGTGTGACAGCCGGATGCGGCCGGTGTTGGCACCCTGGGCCGTGCGACCCGTCGCCGGCCCGGAGCGGGGAGGTGGACGAGGATGGCGACGTGCACCACGTCGACCTCGTGCCCGACGCGGCGGTCGACGCCGCCGTGCGGGGCATCTGGCAGCGGTTGGACGCGGCTGGGCTGCCCAGCCTGGCGCACCACCGCAGCCCCTCGAACCGGCCGCACACGACCCTCGCGGTGAGCCGTTCCTGGCCCGGGCCGGAGGGTGAGCGGGCGGTGGTGCGGCTGCTCGGGGTCCTTCCCCTGGCCGCGCGCCTCGGGGCGCCGGTGCTCTTCGGCCGGGGGCCGTTCGTCCTCGCGCTCGCCGTCGTGCCGACCCAGGGCCTGCTCGCGGTGCACCGCGGGCTCGCGGGGTTCCTGGCGCCGGCTCACGACCACCTCGGCCCGGGGGCGTGGACGCCGCACGTGACGCTGGCCAACCGGCTCCCGGCGGGGCGTGTCGGGTCGGCGCTCGAGGTCGTGGTGGCGGGACGGGCCGGGCTGCCCGCTGCGGTGACCTTCCACGCGGCTCGGCACTGGGACTCCGAGGCGCGCACCGACGAGCCGCTGGTGGGGCCGCGGGGGCCTACCGTCGGGGGATGACTGTTCAGCGCTTCCCGTTCCGGTTCGACCCCGCCTACCGGCTCGCCGGGCTGCCCTTCACGGTGACGCCGGAGCGGGCCTGGGTGGAGGTCGGGGACGGCCGGCTGCGTGCGCGGTTCGGGCTGTGGTCACTCGACACGCCCCTCGCCAACGTGACCGAGGCGTCGGTCACCGAGGACTACGCGTTCCTCAAGACCGCCGGGCCGGCACACCTCTCGTTGAGCGACCACGGCGTGACCTTCGCGACCAACGGGGAGCGAGGGGTGTGCGTGCGCTTCCACGAGCCGGTGACGGCCATCGACCCCACCGGTCATGTCACCCACCCCGGTGCGACGTTCACCGTGGAGGACTGCGCCGGCCTGCTGGCGGCGCTCGACGAGCGCTGACAGCCGCGGCGCCCCACCGCGGCGAGGCGCGCCCCCTTCGGACCCCGTGTGGTGGGCGTCTGCGGCGCGCCCCACCCTCACCCGCGGCGGCCCGGCTCGGTCCTCTCACAGGCCTTTCATCTGGTGCACCCTCAGGGCCAGCGCCAGGGTCAGCCGCAGCTGGGGGTCGGAGGTGAACGGCCCCAGCATCCGCTCGAGCTTGGCGATGCGGTAGCGCAGCGTGTTGTAGTGGAAGAACAGCTGGCGGGCCGTCTCGGCGACGTTGAGGTTGGTGTCGATGAGGACCGAGAGCGTATGGCGCAGGTCAGCGTTCTCAGGGGAGTCGTCGGTCGCCAGCTCCCCGAGCGACTCGACGACGAACCGCCGCAGGTCCGCGGAGTCGGGCACGAGGGCGAGCAGCCGGTAGATCCCCAGCTGGTGGAAGTGCGAGAGCCCCGACGCGCCGTGGACCTGCCGCCCCACCCGGACGGCGGTCAACGCCTCCTCGTACGCCCGCGGCAGGTCGCCGACCGACCGCACCGTCCGGGACACCCCCGTGGAGAACGCCCGCCGACCGCCGCCGCCGTCGCCGCGCACCTCCCGCACGAGGTCGCCGACCGGCCGAAGCACCGCGTCGGTGTCGGCGCCCTCGTCCACCGGAAGGAGGACGACCACCTCCTGGCTGAACCCGGCCACCGGCACCCGGGCGTCGCGGGCCCGAACGGCCTGCGTCCACGCCCGGACGAACCGTTCCTGGAGGCTGCGCACCTCCTCCGGCTCCCGGGTGGTCTCTGCGTCGTTCTCGTCGGTCTCGGCCACGACGACCACGACCGGGCGGTCGATGTCCCACCCCAGGGATGCCGCGTGGGACGCTGCCTCGGCCTGGTCGCCGGCGCGCCCGGCGAGGGCGTCGCGGAGGAACTCCGCCCGGTACTTGCCCTCGACCGCCGAGACCGCCTGCTCCTTGGTGATGGCCAGGGCTGCCACCGTCGCCGCCCGCTCGAGCACGTGGATGTCGGTGGCCGACAACGCCGTTCCGGGCGAGAAGGCCCCGAGCAGGCCGAGGTCGGAGGACCCGGCGTTGATCCGGACGAAGGCCCTCGCCGGGTCGGCCCCGTCATCGCCCTCGCGTGGACCCACCGGCTCGTCCTCGACGAGCAGGCGTCCGCTGCGGTCGAAGCAGGGCAACGCCAGGGCGGACTCGACGTCCCCCGGGCCGCCCCCCGACGCGAGCACCCGCCCGTCGGTCGTGGTCACCACGGCCGCGCCGCCGACGACTCCGGCCACGGCGCCGCACAGCTCGGCGAGCGAGCCGCCGGCGAGGACGACCCGCACGAGGACGCGGTGCACCTCGTCCTCGCGCTGCAGCAGCGCGGCCTGGTGCTCGACGACGAGCTCGAGCGCGGTGGCGCGCTGCACCGGGTCGGTGGGCAGGGCCGAGCCGTCCAGGGCGTGCCCCACCAGCGGCGCGCCACCGTCCGGGCGGCCCTCGACTCCCTCGCCCGCTGGCAAGGTCTGCGCCCCCTTGGGGTCATCGTTGGCAACTCTGACCATCGGGTCACTGTAGCCACCTCACTAGCGTCGCCGTATGCCCGCGACCGCACCCGCGCCCGCCCCGCGGACGGTGCCGGCGGCGATGTCGCCGCTCACCGCCGCACTGGTCCAGGGCCCACCGTCCGAGATGGTGGTCGCCGGTGCCCACCGGTTCGGGGTCTACCTCGTGTCCGGCCGCACGGTGCTCCCGGTGCTGGCCCGCGACGCCGCCGCGATGCCCACCGCCGTGCGGTGCGCCGTCGAGGCGAGGAGATCCGCCTGGGCTGCGCGCGCCGGGGACGTCGTGGTGGTGGGTGCCGGGTCGGTCGTCCTCCCGCTGCTCGAGGTGCGGGCCGTCCGGTCGTGGCGTCCGTCCCGTGTACGGCCGGCCACCCGGCACGGCGCACCGGACCCCGCGGTCCGCCGCCTGCTCGACCCCGGGCCCGGCGACCCGCCACCGGACCACCACTGGCTGCACGAGCCGCTCCTGGCGGCCCTGGCAGCCACCGAGCCCGGCCACGCCGCCGTCGCTGTCGCAGCCGTCGTCGGCCGCGGCCCGGGGCTCACCCCCGCCGGCGACGACGCCCTCGCCGGTGCCCTGCTCGTGCGCGCCGCCCTGGCCCCGGCCGGCCCGGCGCGCCCCGACCCCCTGTCCGTCGCCGTCCGCGGCCACCTCGCCCGGACGACGGCCGTCTCCGCCGCCCTGCTCGAGGCCGCCGCCGACGGCTGGTCGGTGCCCGAGGTCGTCGCCCTCGTCGATGCCGTGGCCGCCTCCGACGGGCCGGCCACGGCCGCCGCACTCCCGGCCGTCCTCGCCCTCGGCCACACCTCGGGTCGCGACCTCGTCGCCGGGATCCGCGCCGCCCTCGGCGCCCCGGGCTCCGCCGGCTCGGCGCCACGTCGACGGCGTGCCGCATGACCGTCCACGTCGAGCTCCGCCACGGCACCTACCACGACTCGGTCAGCCTGCTCCAGGTCTCCCGGGCCGTGGCGGCGACCGACGGGGTCCGGTCCGCGCAGGTCGCGATGGCCACCGAGCTCAACTGCGACGTGCTGCGCGGGATGGGGTTCGAGGTCCCCGCCGAGGCCGGGCCCAACGACCTCGTCGTCGCCCTGCGCGCCGCCGACGACGACGCCGTCGCGGCGGGCCTCGCGGCCGTCGCGACAGAGCTGGCGGCCCTGAGTGGGTCCGGTGCCTCGACCGGTACGGGCGACGAGGTCCCACCGATGACGATCGGCTCGGCCGTGCGCCGCTCGGGGGCCGGCCTCGTCGTCGTCTCCGTGCCCGGCGCGCACGCCGTCACCGAGGCCTGGGACGCCCTCGACGCGGGGGCGTCGGTGATGCTGTTCTCCGACAACGTCTCCGTCGAGGACGAGGTCCGGCTCAAGGATGCCGCGGCCGACGCCGACCTGCTCGTCTTGGGTCCCGACTGCGGCACCGCCCTCGTCGGTGGGGCCGCGCTCGGCTTCGCCAACGTCGTCCGCCCGGGGACGGTCGGCATCGTCGCCGCGTCCGGCACGGGGGCACAGCAGGTCATGTGCCTCCTCGACGCCGCCGGGGTCGGGGTGAGCCACTGCCTCGGCGTCGGCGGCCGGGACCTGTCCACCGCCGTCGCGGGCCGCGCCACCCGCCAGGCTCTCCACGCGTTCGCCGACGACCCATCCACCTCGTCCGTCGTCGTGGTCTCCAAGCCCCCAGCGGACGACGTCCTGGACGCCGTGCGCTCCGAGGCCGCCCAGCTCGGGCTCACCGTGCACTGGGCCGTCCTCGGCGCCGGCCGCCCGGACCTCACCACCGCGGTCGAGGCGGTTCTCGCCGCGGGCGGCCACCACGTCCCCGACTGGCCCCACCACCTGGCGGAGCCCGACCAGCCCTCGCTCGCCCGGGGCCCGGCCCTCCGCGGCCTCTTCTGCGGCGGGACCCTGGCGGAGGAGGCCGCGCTCGTCGCCAGCGAGGCGCTGGGCCGGGTCCGGACCAACCTCGGTCACGCCACCGGGCCGGCCCTGCCCGAGGACCTCACCACCACCGGGCACGCCGTCGTCGACTTCGGCGCCGACGAGCTGACCCGCGGCCGGGCGCACCCGATGATCGACCCGACCCTTCGGCTGGAGCGTCTCGCCCTCGAGGCGGCGGACCCCACGTGCGGCGTCCTCCTCCTCGACCTCGTCCTCGGCCACGGCGCCCATCCCGACCCGGCGCCCGAGCTGGTCGAGGCCGTCCGCTCGGCCCGGTCCCGCGCCCACGCTGACGGCCGGGCGCTCCCGGTGGTCGTGTCCCTCTGTGGCACCGACACCGACCCGCAGGGCCGCAGCCGGTGCCAGGAGGCGCTCGCCGCCGCCGGGGCCTCGGTGTTCCTCTCCAACGCCGCCGCCGCCCGGCACGCCGTCGACGAGCTGAGGAGCGTCCGGTGACCAGCCCCCTGCACGGACTGCTCGCCACCGACCCGGTCGTCGCGACCTCCGGGGTCGCGCTCTTCGCCGAGACCCTCCGTGCCCAGGCGGTCCCGGTCACCGAGGTCGGCTGGCGGCCACCACTCGGGGGAACCGAGGCCGAGCTCGCCCGGGTCATGGCCGACCGGCGCCGCGCCGAGGCCAACGCCCTGGCCCTGACCCGGATGACCAGCGCCGAGGCGGTCCTCGTCGACGTGCTGCCCGCCGCCGAGGCCGTCGGCCTGGCCCGTGGCACCTTCCTCCACGCCGGCCCGCCCGTGGAGTGGGAGCGGGCCAGCGGGCCGCTACGGGGCGCGCTCGTCGGTGCCGTTCTGCTCGAGGGGCTCGCGGACACGCCCGAGGAGGCGCAGGGGCAGCCTGGCCGCGGGCCGCTACGACCTCGAACCGTGCCACCACCGCGGGGCGGTGGGGCCGATGGCGGGGGTGGTGAGTCCGTCGATGTGGATGTACGCCCTGCGCGACGACGTCCACGGCCACGACGCGTGGTGCACCCTGAACGAGGGGCTGGGCAAGGTGCTCCGGTACGGCGCCTACGGCCCCGAGGTCATCGACCGGCTGCGCTGGATGGGCGCCGTGCTCGGTCCGATCCTGCGCCAGGCCGTCCGCGTGACGGGTCCGGTCGACGTCCGGGCGGTCATCGCGCAGATGCTCCAGATGGGCGACGAGGGCCACAACCGCAACCGGGCCGGCTCGCTCATGCTGCTGCGCGAGCTGCTGCCCGGGATGATCACCGCCGACGCGTCCTCCGCCGACGTGGCCGAGGCGGTCCGGTTCTCGGGGGCCAACGAGCACTTCTTCCTCAACCTCGGGATGCCGGCGTGCAAGCTCGCCACCCGGGCGGCCGAGGGCATCCCGGGCTGCACGGTCGTCACGACCATGGCGCGCAACGGCACGGACTTCGGGATCCGGGTCTCGGGCACCGGCGACGCATGGTTCACCGGGCCCGCCAACACCCCTGAGGGCCTCTTCCTCGGCGACTACGGCCCGCCGGACGCCAACCCCGACATCGGTGACTCGGCGATCACCGAGACCGCGGGGATCGGTGGGTTCGCGATGGCGGCCGCGCCGGCGATCGTCCGCTTCGTCGGTGGCGACGTGCCCTTCGCCCTCGCCACGACGCGCCGGATGTACGAGGTGACCGTGGGGGAGCACACCGCCTACCAGGTACCGATCCTCGGCTTCCGTGGCACCCCCACCGGCATCGACGTCACCAAGGTCGTCAGGACCGGGGTGCTGCCGCAGATCAACACCGGGATGGCGGGGCGGGTCGCCGGCACCGGCCAGGTCGGAGCCGGGCTGGTGACCCCGCCGGAGGAGTGCTTCACCACGGCGGTCCGGGCCCTCGCCGCGGCGGTCCCCGACCGGCCGTAGCCCGGGGCGAGGCTCAGGAGGAGCCGAGGCGCCACACGGTGCGCGTCGTGTAGGCCTCGCCGGGGCGCAGGACGGTGCTCGGGAACTCGGGGTGGTTCGGCGCGTCCGGGAAGCCCTGGGTCTCCAGGGCGACGCCGGCGCGCGGGCCGTAGGTCCCGCCGTGCAGGCCGGTGACCGAGCCGTCGAGGTGCCCACCGGTGTAGACCTGCAGGCCCGGCTGGTCGGTGTGCACCTCCAGCCAGCGGCCGGACGCGCCGACGAGGCGAGCGGCCCTTCGCAGGCCGGTGCCGTCGAGGACGTAGTTGTGGTCGATGCCGTCGCCCCGGCGCAGCTGCTCGTCGTCGTGGGCCAGCGCCTCGCCGAGGCGCCGCGGGCCGCGCAGGTCGAACGGGGTGCCCTCCACCGGCCGGAGCTCGCCGGTGGGCACCGAGTCCTCGCGCACCGGGAGGAAGGCCCCGGCGGCGACCTCGAGGACGTGGTCGTCGATGGTCCCGCTGCCGGCACCGTCGAGCATGAAGTACGTGTGGTTGGTCAGGTTGACCACGGTGGGGGCGTCGGTGCGGGCCCGGTATCCGATCGTCACCTCGTCCGCCGCCACCGAGAAGGTGACCTCGACCTCGAGCGCGCCGGGAAAGCCCTGGTCGCCGTCGGGACTGGTCAGGGTGAACGTCACGTGGTCCGCACCCGCGTCGGCGACACCCCACTCGTAGGCGTCGAAGCCGCTGGGGCCGCCGTGCAGGGTGTTGCCGCCCTGGTTGGTGGCCAGCTGGTGGCTGGTGCCATCGAGGGTGAACCGGCCCCGGTCGATGCGGTTGGCGAAGCGACCGATCGTCGCGCCGAGGTAGGTGCCGCCGGAGGCGTAGCCCTGCGGTTCGGCGTGGCCGAGGGCCAGGTCGACCGGTCCCTCGCGGGTCTCGAGCACGAGGCGGCGGACGGCCGCACCGGCGGGGACGAGCTCGAGACGGAGCCCGGGTGCGGTCAGGTCGAGGGTTCGCACGGAGGTCATCCCGTCATCCTGTCGCACCCTCGGCAGGGATGGGCCGAGCGCGGCGCCCGCTCGGGAAGCCCCGGGGGACGGACGGCTCAGAGCCCGAGCGGCCCGGTGAGCGCGCCGCCGCAGTGGTAGACGTCCGGGCGCCCCGGCCACACCCGGCCGGCCTCGGCCATGTCCTCGTCGAGCTCGTTGCGCCAGGTGCCCCGCCCGTCGATGAAGTATCGGGCGGCGTGGTCCCACAGCCGGCGGTACCAGGACTCCCAGTGGGGGTCGTCGGTGCGCCGTACCAGCACGGCGGTGGTCTGGATGCCCTCGCAGACCGGCCAGTGCAGGCGCACGTCGGCAACCGGCTCACCGTCCCAGTCGACGGTGTAGACGAGCCCGGGCCGGCCGTCCACGGCCCAGCCGCCGTCGAGCGCGCGCCGGGTCAGTCCCTCGGCCGCCTCGAGGAGCCAGCCGGGTCGCTCCTCGAGCAGCGTCGATCCGTCCAGCTCGAGGAGGAAGCGGGCCCACTCCAGCGAGTGCCCGAAGGTGGCGCCGTACGGACGGAACGGGTGCATCGGTTCGTCGCGGTGGTACTCGGGGAGCCCCTGCCAGTCCCGGGTGAAGTGCTCGGGCAGGAGCCAGCCCTGGCGGCGGGCGGCCCCGTCGACGAGCCGGGTGGCGATCGCCAGCCCGCGCCGGTGCCAGAGCGGGTCGCCGGTGGCGCGACCCATCGCGAGGAAGGCCTCGAGCCCGTGCATGTTGGCGTTGGCGCCCCGGTAGTCCTCGTCGTCGGACCAGTCCGGGGCGAAGGACTCGCGGAGCATCTGCGCGTCCTGGTCCCAGAGGTGGGTGTCGACCACCGCGGCGACCTGCTCGAGCAGCCCGGCGGCGTCGGGGTGGCCGGCGCCGAGGGCGCTCGACGCCGCGAGGCCCACGTGCACGTGGTCGTACGTCGACTTGCGCGTGAGGGTCCCCGGCTCGCTGAGCCACCCGCCGTGCACCGCGTCGGCGTGCAGCCCGAGCAGCGAGGCCATCCCGTGGTCGAGCAGCTCGCCGGCCCCCGGCACGCCCCGGGTGACGCCCACCGCGGCGACGTGCGTCATCCGGGCGGTGAGGAAGAGCTGCGGTCGGCGGTCGGGGAGCGGGTGACCGTCCGCGCCGAGCCACGTGAAGCCGCCCTCGGGCCGGATGGACGGCAGGGAGAAGGCGACGAGCCGGGCGAAGCCGTCGTCGAGCCACCTGCGGTGCGAGGGGAGGTCGAGCCAGCGGCCGTGGGGGTGGGTGCTCACCGGGCCACTGTATGGCCGCCACCGTGTCCCGGGGCCACGCCGGGCGTGGGGTCACCGCACCGGGCAGGGACCGCATCCGGCACTTCGTATCAACTTGACAGTTGATAAACACCTGAGTTGAATACAGGCATGGACGACGACCCGGTGGACGCGGGCTTCGCGGCTCTCGCCGACCCGGTGCGTCGCGCGATCATCGCCCGCCTGAGCCGGGGACCGGCCACGGTGAACGAGATCGCCGAACCCTTCGAGATCTCCCTCCAGGCGGTCTCGAGGCACATCCGGGTCCTCGAGCAGGCGGGCCTGGTCACCAAGGGCCGGGAGGCGCAGCGCCGACCGGTCTCGCTCGACCCCGCGGCCCTCGAGCGGCTCACGGCGTGGATCGACGGCTACCGGCTCGCCCACGAGCGGCGGTTCCGGCGACTGGACGCCCTGCTGGCCGAGGGCCCGACGCACCACGAGAAGGACAGACCATGAGCAGTGCACTGCACCTCGACGTCCCGGCCGGCGTGCCGTGGATCGACTTCACCCGCGAGTTCGACGCACCGGTCGCCTCGGTCTTCGAGGCCCACCGCGACCCCGCGCTGGTCGTCCGGTGGCTCGGGCCGCACGGCTACGAGATGACCGCCGAGCGCTGGGACTTCGTCTCCGGGGGCGGATACCGCTACCTCCACCGCAGCCCCGAGGGGGGCGAACACTGGTTCCGAGGGTGCTTCCACACGGTGCGCGAGGACGAGTTCGCGCTACAGACCTTCGAGTACGAGGGGATGCCCGACGAGGTCGCCCTCGAGTTCCTCTGGTTCGACGACCTCGGCGGCGGACGCACGCGGCTGCGCGGGCGGAGCGTCGGGCGCACGGTCGAGGGACGGGACGAGATGGTCGCGTCCGGGATGGAGAGCGGCATGTCGCAGGGCTACGACCGCCTCGAGGCCCTGGTCACCCGCTGAGCCGCACCGTCACCCCCCAAACGGACGTCTTCTCTGGCCGGCCGCACCGTCCTCGCCCGAGTCGTCACCGGCCTCGTCGGTGAGCCTGGCCCGGAGCCGGTCGCGGACCTCGTCCGCTGTGTAGGAACGCCTTTCGCGCTCGTCGCGAGCGATGAGCGCTCCGGTCGCCACGACACCGACGACGCTCGCCACGCCGAGCACCTTGAGCCAGCGGTTCGCGTTCGCCATGGGGACACGGTACTGAGCGGAGAGCGGCGGCCATCCCGCGGCGGTGGGCCCTGCCCGCCGCCGCGCGGGCCGGTCCCACCCTCGCCGGGGGTCTGCGGGCCACTCCCCGGCGGGCCGTCCCGGCAGACTGGACCCATGCCGAGCACCCGCGCGACCCCGGTCCTCCTCGACGAGGCGGTCGAGGCGACCCGCACCGGCGACCTGTGGGTCTTCCGGGGTGGCGCCGTGGCCGACCGCCTCATCCAGACCGCGAGCAACGCCCCGGTCAACCACGTCGGCATGGCGGTCGTCATCGACGACCTCCCGCCGCTGATGTGGCACGCCGAGCTCGGCCGCTCGCTGCGCGACGTGTGGACCGGCGAGCACCACCGCGGGGTGCAGCTGCACGACCTGCGGGACGCGGTGACGACCTGGCAGGAGCGGTACCACCAACGGGCCTGGCTGCGCCAGCTCAGCCCGGCGACCGGCCCCGAGCAGGACGATGCCGCCTTGCGCGTCGTCGCCCGGCTCGACGGCGTCTCGTTCCCCTCGACGATGACGCTGGCCTGGCGCTGGCTGCGCGGCCGTGACGCCCACCTGACCCGGCGTGCGGCCGAGGCGAAGGGCCTGCGGCCCGAGGTGGCCTACTGCGCCGAGGTCGTCGCCCTCACCCTCGAGGAGATGGGCATCCTGCGCTCCGACGTGCCGACGAACTGGTACGACCCGGGTCGGTTCTGGAGCGGGGACTCCCTACCGCTGCACGCGGACTGGTCCTACGGCGCCGAGGTGGAGGTCGCGCCCGCGCCGCGCTGACGGCGCACCCACGGAAGGCCCACCGCGACGACCCCGACGGCCAGCAGGACACCGGCGCTGATCGTCCCCCATACCCCGCACCAGAGCAGGAAGGCGAGCCCCTCCCACAGCGGGTTGACCCACCCGATGTCCGGGACGACGTGCGAGGCGAGCCACGCCCCCAGGACGAAGCCGAGGGCGGTCAGGACCATGAGGCCGACCGTGGCGCCGGCCGAGCGGGCGAGCGTGCCGGCGCTGGCCGCCGGGCCGGCCCGGCCGCGGTCGTCCTCGACCCGGTGCGCGAAGGTCTCGAAGACGTCCGGAGCAGGTCCGGGGCTGCTACGACGCATGGGCGGGAGCATACGGTCGCTCGAGGTGCGCGGCGGTGAGGTTGGGCCTAGCGTGGCCGAGCGGGTGCGACAGGGCGCCCGCCACACCACGAGGCGAGCGCGGACAGGCGCCGCCTCATCCACTGGAGGAGACAGCAGATGCGACGATCTCGCATGGTTGCCGTCGTCGGGGCCGTGGCACTCGCCACGAGTGCTCTCGGCGCCACGGCTGGAGCGGCCCAGGCGACGGCGCCAGCGGCCCAGAAGGGCAGGTCGGCGTCCTTCGTCGTCCTGGCGGACAAGGGTGCCGACGTCAGGGCGCTCGCCACCCGGCTGACGAGGGCGGGGGCCCGGGTGGAGTCGGTCAACACGGCGATCGGGATGGTGACGGTGACGTCGACCGACGCCGCCTTCGCGACGCAGGCCCGCTCGATGTCGGGGGTGTCCGCCGCCGGCGCCAACGGGGTCGTCGGCCACTCCCCCAAGGACGCCCCGGTCCGGATGTCGGTGGAGCGCCCCCGTGGTGGGGCCGCCCACGCGGCGGAGAAGCCCGCCGCTGCCGGGAAGAAGCTCAGGACCGACCCGCTCGACGGCTACCTCTGGGGCATGGACATGATCGACGCCGCCGAGGCCCACCAGGTCACGATGGGCAGCAAGCGGGTCCGGGTCGGGATCATGGACACCGGCCTCGACGCCAGCCACCCCGACATCGCGCCGAACTTCGACCATCGGCTGTCCCGCAACTTCACCACCGACGCCGACGACCCCGAAGGTGCCCTCTGCCAGTACGGCGACTGCGTCGACCCTGCGACCGTGGACGACAACGGCCACGGCACGCACACCGCCGGCACCGTCGGAGCCGCGATGAACGACCTCGGTGTCTCCGGGGTCGCGCCGAAGGTCGACCTCGTCAACGTCCGCGCCGGCCAGGACAGCGGCTACTTCCTCCTCGGCCCGACGGTCGACGCGCTCACCTACTCCGGTGACGTCGGGCTCGACGTCGTCAACATGTCGTTCTACGTCGACCCGTGGGCCTACGCCTGCCAGGGCGGCGCTCCGGGTGACAGCCCGGAGGAGGTCGCCAACCAGAACCTCGTCATCGAGGCGATGACGAGGGCGCTCGACTACGCCCACGAGCACGGCGTCACCCTCGTCGGGGCGCTCGGCAACGGTCACGACGACCTCGCGAACCCGCGCACCGACACCTCGAGCCCGGACTACGGCTTCTCGGGCCCGCACCCGCGGACCATCGACAACTCGAGCTGTGTCGACCTGCCCGTCGAGGGCCCACACGTCATCGGCGTCTCGGCGGTCGGCCCGTCGGAGCGCAAGGCCTACTACTCCAACTACACGACCGACCTCACCTCCGGCGAGATCGAGGTCTCCGCGCCAGGCGGCGACTACTACGACAGCACGCCGCCGCGGAACCCGGCGAACCTCATCCTGTCTGCGGCGCCGCTCAACGTCCTGCAGGCGGCCGGCGACGTCGACGCCAACGGCGACATCACCGAGCAGGGGCAGGGTTTCGTCATGAAGGACTGCGCCGTCGAGGACGGCACGCAGGTGTGCGGGTACTACCAGTACCTCCAGGGCACCTCGATGGCGTCGCCGCACGCGGCCGGGGTCGCAGCTCTCGTCGTCGCCGCGCACGGCGGCACGGTGGCCCCGGGCGACTTCGGGCTCGACCCGGACGTCACGGCGACAATCCTCATGGACAGCGCCCGCGACACGGCGTGCCCCGACGGGGACGGCGGTCCGTACGACTATGCACCGCCGATCCCCAGCGCGTACAACGCGGTCTGCGTCGGCTCGGCGGACTTCAACGGGTTCTACGGTGACGGGATCGTCAACGCCCTGAACGCCGTCTCCTGACCGGTCCGGGGCCGGGTCACCGCCCCCGCCGGGCCACCTCGGATGCCGTCCGCTCCCCATGGTGGGGGCGGACGGCATCCGAGGTTCGGGGGACGCCGAGCACCACTGGCGAAAGTCCCCACGCCACCGGTCGGCATCCCCCTAGAGTTCGCGCGTGGTGTCGGTGGGGATGACGGGTGGACGGGCCCGCGAGTGGGTGTCCGCCGCCACCGTCCGGTGGCCCCGGATGGCCCTCGTCGCCGCGGGCGTGGGAGCCCTCGTCGCCTCGGCCGTCGGGGACGACCGGCCCTGTTCGGTCGCCGACCCGACGGTCTGCGGGCCCGACCCGGTCTTCTCGGCCGCCGTGGTGGCGGCCCTCGCCGCTATCGTCCTCGTCTGGTGGCTCCCGGTGCTGGCGGCCGCGTGCGCCGTGGGCTTCGCTGCCATCGACCTCGCCCTCGACCCCGTCACCACCGCCAACGTCGCCTGGCCGGCCCTCGCGGCGATGCACCTCGGGCACCTCGCCCTCCTGCACCGGGCGCGTCGCCGCGAGCGCGAGGTCGCGGCGGCCGCCACCGAGCCGGTGCCGGAGTCGGTTCGTGCCGCCGTCGTGCGGGCCGGGCCGCCGCCACCCGCACCGCTGGGGCCGGTCCACGCAGCGGTCGTCGTGCTCCTCCTCGTCGCGCTCGCCTCGGGGGGGATGCTGAGCCGCGAGACGTCCTCCGACGCCGCGCACCTGGCGCGCGCCGTCGGTGTGAGTGCCCGCGTCGCCGGCTACGACGAGGGCTCGGGGGAGACCCGGTTCGTCGTCGACCGACCCGAGCCGGGGATCCCGGCGGAGGTGCGCCTGGAGACGATCGGCACCTACGAGCCGGGCGACGTCGTCGAGCTCACCGTGGACCGTGCCGACCCGGGCTGGACCCACCTGAGCGCCGAGCCGCCGGACCCGACGTGGTGGCTGAGCATCGCCCTGGCCGCGCTGCTGCTGGCGGCGGTGCTCGGTCGGCGGTTGCTCGTCGGACGGGTGCACCGGGCCGTGCTCGCCGCCTCGCCCCCGGACCGGGGGGTCGCTGTGCGGTGGCTCGAGGGCGACGACGTCGTGGGGGTGCTCGCCACCGACGAGGACCTCGTCCTCGCCGAGCTCGACGTGCTGGCCCGGCCCCGGGACGTGCTCCTCGTCCCGACGCTGGAGACGGCGACCCGGCCCGGGTGGCTCGTGGGGGACGTCCGGCCCGGCGGCTGGGCGAGCCTGGTCCACGCGCACGGGGTGGAGCCGGCCGTGGCGCCGCTCCGGGCCCTGCCCGACCTGCCCCTGGCGGACGACTCGTCGGTGGACCCGGACCTCGAGGACGACCCGCTGGCCGGGACCGAGCCGGTGCCGGAGACGGCGCGCGCCGCGGCCCTGCCCGCGGTCGCCCGGCCGCCGGCCTGGCGGCGCGTCCTCGGCCTGGTGGGCGCGCTCGGGGTGCCGGCCGCCGTATGGTGGCTGCTGCCCGAGGTCATGGGGGAGGGGGCCTCGGTCATCGGCCTGGGGCTCGGGGCCGCCAGCATCGTCGTCTCGGGCCTGGGCTGGGCGCTCTCCTCGTCGGTGGCCGGCCCGGACGCGGTGACCCTCTCGGGTGGGTTGGTCCGGCACACCATCCCGTTGTCGGCCGTGACCGCGGTGCGCGTCGGCGCCCGCGAGGTCGTCCTCCTCCTCGAGGACGGTGACCACGTGGCCCTCGGACCCTGGCGTGAGGAGGAGCCGCGCGCGGCCGCGGTGGATCCGGCCCGGCACCGGCCGCCGACTGCCGCCCAGGTGGCGGCGGCGCTCGACGACCGCCGGGTCGTCGCCCGTGCGGCGGCGCCGGAGGCCGCGGAGGTGCGACACCGGCCGGGGGTCGGAGCGCTCCTGCTGGTGCTCGCCGTGGCCACGGTGGCGGCGCGCGCCCTCACCCTGCTCGTCGGGTGAGGCCGGCCGGGCCGTCGCGGCGCCGGTGGCTCAGGCGCGCAGGGTGGCCAGGTGGTCCGCGATCCGGCCGATCGCCTCGGTGAGCGTCTCGACGTCGGGGAGGGTGACGAGCCGGAAGTGGTCGGGCTCGAACCAGTTGAAGCCGGTGCCATGGGTGACGAGGATCTTCTTCGCCCGGAGCAGGTCGATGACGAAGGCCTCGTCGGACTCGATCGGGTAGAGAACGGGGTCGAGGCGGGGGAAGCAGTAGAGGGCGCCGCGGGGCTCGACGCAGGAGACGCCCGGGATCTCGCCCAGCAGCCGCGCGGCCAGCTTGCTCTGCTCGTAGAAGCGGCCGCCCGGGACGATGAGCTCGGTGATCGACTGGTAGCCGCCGAGCGCGGTCTGGATCGCGTGCTGCGCCGGGACGTTGGAGCACATCCGCATGTTCGCGAGGAGGGTGAGGCCCTCGAGGTAGTCCTCGGCGAGGTGCGTCGGACCGCTCACCATGACCCACCCGGCGCGGTACCCGCAGACGCGGTAGGCCTTGGACAGGCCGCTGAAGGTGAGGCAGAGGACGTCGTCCCCGGCGAAGGTCGCCGCGTGGTGGTGGACGGCGTCGTCGAAGATGATCTTCTCGTAGATCTCGTCGGCCATGACGACGAGGTCGTGGCGGCGAGCGATCTCGACGAGGCCCCGGACGGTCTCCTCGGAGTACACCGCGCCGGTGGGGTTGTTCGGGTTGATGATGACGAGTGCGTGGGTGTGCTCGGTGATCTTGGCCTCGATGTCGGCGAGGTCGGGGTCCCACCCGTTGGACTCGTCGCAGCGGTAGTGCACCGGCGTGCCGCCCGAGAGCGACACCGCGCCGGTCCACAGGGGGTAGTCGGGGGCCGGGACGAGGATCTCGTTGCCGTCGTCGACGAAGGCCTGGAGCACCATCGTGATGAGCTCGGAGACCCCGTTGCCGATGAACACGTCCTCGACGCCGGTGTCGCGCAGCCCGTGGCTCTGGTAGTACTGCGCGACCGCGGTCCGGGCCGAGTAGATGCCCCTGGAGTCGGCGTAGCCCTGGCTGTCCGGCAGGTTGTGGATCATGTCGGCGACGATCGCCTCGGGGGCCTCGAAACCGAACGGTGCCGTGTTGCCGATGTTGAGCTTGAGGATCTTGTGGCCCTCGGCCTCGAGGCGCTGGGCCTCGACGAGGATCGGGCCGCGCACGTCGTAGCGGACGTGCTGGAGCTTCTGGCTCTGGACGATCCGGCGCATGCGTCCAGTCTCGCAGCCCGGCCGCGCGGGCCGGCCCGTGCGTCCACGGCCGGTTGGTCCACGGCCCGAGTGGTTCCTTTCCGGGCGCTTACCCGTGGCCCGGCGGATGCCGTGGGCCGCCGGCGGCCGCCCCTAGCCTTGGGGGGTGGTGCGGATCCTGCTCGTCGAGGACGACCCGACGGTCCGGGAGGCCGTCGCGGCCTACCTGGCCCGCGCCGGCCACGACGTCGACCCGGTCGCCGACGGTGAGGCCGCCGTCGAGCACTTCACCGCGCAGCCGGCCGACCTCGTCCTCCTCGACCTCATGCTCCCGGGCCTCGGCGGGCTCGAGGTCACCCGGCGGCTGCGCTCGATGCGCCGCGACCTGCCCCTCATCATGGTCACCGCACGCGGCCAGGAGCACGAGCGGGTCCAGGGGCTGCAGCAGGGGGCGGACGACTACGTCACCAAGCCGTTCAGCCTCCGCGAGCTCGAGCTGCGGGTCCGGTCGGTCCTCCGCCGCGCGGCCGCACCGCCGGAGGAGGTCAGCGGTGTCCTGTGCGACGGCGACCTCGAGCTCGACCTCGGCGCCCGGTCGGCCCGGCGCGCCGGCGAGCCGCTGACGCTGACCGCTCGGGAGTTCGACCTCCTGGCGTGGTTCCTCCAGCACCCGGGCATGGTCTGGTCCCGCGACCAGCTGATCAAGGAGGTGTGGGGCTGGGACATCGGTGACCCCTCGACCGTCACGGTCCACGTGCGCCGGGTCCGGGAGAAGGTCGAGGTCGACCCCAGCGCCCCGGAGCGGCTGGCCACCGTGTTCGGGCGCGGGTACCGCTGGGACGGCCGCGGCCCCGCGGAGGGCGGCCCGGGTGACACCTGACCTCCTCGCGGTCGTCCTCTCCGCGAGCGTGACCGCCGCGGCCGGCACGCTCGGGGCGCTCGTCCTGGCCCGGCTCGCCCGCCGTCGCCCGGCGCTCGCGGCGCTCGGCGCGCCCATCGTCCTCGTCGCCTCGCTCGGCGCCGGCGTCGCGGTGGCGAGCCGGTCGATGCTCATCGGCGCGGACGACTACCGGACCCTCCTCTTCGTCCTCCTCGCCGGCGCGCCGATGGCTGTCATCGTCGGCCTCGTCCTGGCCCGGCGGGTCTGGCGGCTCGAGGCCGAGCAGGCTCGCGAGCGCGCGGACCGGGGCCGCGCCGAGCAGGTCGAGGCCTCCCGGCGGGAGACCGTCCGGTGGCTGTCCCACGACCTGCGCACCCCGCTCGCCGGCATCCGGGCCCTGGCCGAGTCGCTCGAGGACGGGGCCGTCGCCGACCCGCACGCCGCGCACGGTCGGATCGTCCGCGAGGTCGACCGGATGGACGCGATGGTCGACGACATCGCCGAGCTTTCGCGGCTGCACGGCGCGGCCGGGGCCCGCGTGGAGCCGGCGGCCCTCGACGACGTCGTGTCCGACGCGGTGGCCACCGTCGCGCCGCTGGCCGCCGCGGCCGGGGTGGAGGTGCTCGCGCGTGACCTGTCCGGCGCGGTCGTCGACCTCGACGTGCGGGCCACCACGCGCGCGGTGACCAACCTGCTCCGCAACGCGGTCCAGCACACCCCCGCTGGCGGCCGGGTGGAGGTGGGCACGCGGGTCCGCGGCGACCGGGCGGAGGTCGCGGTCGCCGACGGGTGCGGCGGCATCCCCGGTGGCGACCTGGGCCTCGTGTTCGAGCCGGGCTGGCGCGGCGACCCCTCGCGGTCGGGGCGAGGCATGGGGCTGGGCCTGGCCATCGCCCGCGAGGTCGCGCGCGGTCACGGCGGCGACGCCCGGGTCGAGAACCTCGAGGACGGCTCCGGCTGCCTCTTCACGCTCTCCCTCCCGGTCGGGCCCTGAGCGCGACCCCCGTGCCCACCCGGCAGACTCGGGGGTGGACGACGTCGTCGTGGAGCGGGTGCTGCGGGCCGTGGAGCAGGTCCCGCGCGGACGCGTCGTGTCCTACGGGGACGTCGCGGCCGTCGTCGGCATCGGCCCGCGGCAGGTCGGGTCGATCATGAAGGCGTACGGCGGCAACGTCACCTGGTGGCGGGTCACGAACGCCGCCGGCGAGCCTGCCGGCACCGCTGCTGGACGAGGCCCGGGCACGGTGGGCCGCCGAGGGCATCCTCCTCGGCCGCACCGGCCGCGGCTGCAGCATCGCGCGAGTACCGGGCGGACCTCGTCGCCGTCGCGGCGGCCTACGAACGCGCCGTCGCCGACCTCCCCGGGGTGAGGATGGGGCATGCGCCCGCCCACTCCGGACGCCCGCCACGCTGCTGACCTGCGTGCTGCTCGCCGTGCCCCTCGCCGCGTGCGCGGGCGGGTCCGGGAGCGTCGGTGAGGTGCCGCCCACGGCCCCGCCCACGGCCGCCACCGCGGCCACCCCGAGCCCGGCGCCCCGCAGCACCGTGGAGCCGGAGCTCGACGTCGAGGTCGTGGCCGGCGGGCTCGAGCACGGCTGGGACGTCGGGTTCCTGCCCGACGGCACCGCGCTGGTCTCCGAGCGGCCGGGGCGGCTCTCGCTCGTGTCGGGGCTGCGGGCCGGCGCCCGGGTGACCCGGGTCGAGGCCGACCTGGGTGACCTCTTCGTCTCCGGGGAGGGCGGTCTCATGGGGATGGTCGTGCACCCCGACTTCGCGGCCTCGCGGCGGTTCACGACGTGCCAGACCCATGCCGAGGGCGGCGCCCCGGTCGACGTCCGGCTCGTCACGTGGCGGCTGTCCCGGGACGGCCGGACGGCCGAGCGGGTCCGCGACCTGCTCACCGGGCTGCCGATCTCCACCGGGCGGCACTCGGGGTGCCGGCCCGAGCTGGCCGCCGACGGCGCGCTGCTCGTCGGGACGGGCGACACCGCCGTGGGCGACGTCTCGCAGGACCTCACGAGCCTCGGCGGCAAGGTGCTGCGGCTCGACCTCGACACCGGGCAGCCGCTGCCGGACAACCCGTTCGCCGCGGCCGCGGACCCCCGCCAGCGCTACGTCCTCAGCTACGGGCACCGCAACGTCCAGGGGGTGGCCGTGCGCCCGGGCACCGGGGAGGTCTACACCGCCGAGCACGGCCCGACGCTTCGACGACGAGGTCAACCGGATCGAGCCCGGTGCCAACTACGGCTGGGACCCCTCCCGGGGCGGCACGGTCGGCGGGTACGACGAGAGCGTGCCGATGACCGACCTCGAGCGGTTCCCCGACGCGGTGCCGGCGGTGTGGCAGTCCGGGCGGAGCACGCAGGCGCTCTGTGCCGCCGAGTTCCTCGAGGGCCCGCAGTGGGGAGCCTTCGAGGGCGCGCTCGTCGTCACCGCGCTCAAGGGGGCCAAGCTGCTCGTCCTCCAGCTTCGCGAGGACGGCACGCTCGCCGACGTCGCCGTCCCGGAGGCGACGAACGGTCCGTACGGACGCCTGCGCGCGGCGCGGCTCGGCCCCGACGGCGCGCTCTACGTCACGACGACGAACGGGCAGGACGACAGGCTGTTGCGGATCACCCCGAGCGCGTGAGGCCCCGGCGCGGGGTCGTCCGGCAGCGGGCGACCGGCTCACGCGGTGCCGACGATCGTCGTGACGACGTCGGTGACCGAGGGCCGGCGCGGTGTGGAGGAGAACCCGAACCGGCACGGCGGCTCCACCGGCGCGAGGTCGCCGAGGCCGGTGCCGTCGAGCCGGCCGGTCATCGACGCCACCGCGTGGACGTCCGTGGCGCCGTAGTACTCCCGGCGACCGGCGCGGGCCGTGCCGCGGGTCCGCACCCCGCGCAGGGCCACCCGGGCCACCGGGTCGGCGAGGGTGGCGAAGGCCGGGCTCGCGGCCACCCCCGCGGGCACGACCCGCAGCAGCCGGCCGAGACCGGTGCGGCCCCCCACGGCCAGGTCGAGCTCGAGCGAGGGGGAGCGCACCGACCACGAGGCGGGCCCCGGTCCCGCCCCGGGTCCCGCCCCGGCGGAGACGGCGAACGGCTCGATGCGGACCTCGTCGAAGGTGTACGTCGTCGCGACGAGGTCGGCCACCGCCGGCGTCGGGGCCAGGAGCAGCCGGTGGCCGTCGGCGCGCTCGACCATCGCGTCGCCGAAGCCGCCGAGCGGTGACTCGGGTCCACCACCCGACGACGACCCGCACCCCGGAGGTCGAGCCGACCCCGGCGATCCGGCCCCGGAAACTCCGACGCGCCGCCACCGCCCCATCATCGCCACTAGGGTCCGGCCATGGCGCAGACGCTCACCCGGTCCGTCCGGCGCGGCTACGGGCTGGGCTCGGTCGCGACCGGCTCGTTCGGCACCGTCCCCGGCCTGCTCCTGCTGCCCTACCTCACCGACCGGCTCGGCGTCGGCGGCGGGCCTGGCCGGCCTCGTCGTCTTCCTGCCCAAGGCCTGGGACGTCGTCCTCAACCCCGTCGCCGGGCGGCATCAGCGACCGCTCGGGCAACCCGGCCGGCCGCCGCCGTCCGTTCCTGCTCCGCGCCGGCACTGCCCTCGCCGTCGCCTTCGTCCTCCTCTTCGCCGGCCCGACCTCGCCCACGCGGGCTCGCCGCCGCGTGGGTCGTCGTCCTCTTCCTCGGCTGCGCCACCGCCTACGCCTTCTTCCAGGTCCCCTACGTCGCGATGCCGGCCGAGATGACCGACGACTACGACGAGCGCACCCGGCTCATGACGTGGCGGGTCGCCATCCTCGCCCTGGCCATCCTCGTCAGCGGCGGCCTCTCCCCGGTCGTCCGCGACGCGCTCGGCCCCACCTGGGGCTACCGGGGCGTGGGCCTCTTCGTCGGCGTGCTCATCCTCGCCGGGACCCTCGGCGCGTGGTGGGGCACCCGCGCCGCGCCGAGGCGACGGCGGCCACGGCCGGCGGCAGCCTGCGCGCCCAGCTGCGGGTGGTGGCGACCTCGGCGCCCTTCCGCACCCTGCTCGGCGTCTTCGTCCTCCAGGCGCTCGCGACCGGCGCGATGCTCGCCGGCGTCGACTACGTCGCCCGCGTCCTGCTCGGTGGCGGGCTCGCCTCGACCGTCCTCTTCGTCTGCTTCGTCGCGCCCGGCGCTCGCTCGTCACGCCGCTGTGGCAGCGGTTCGGCGAGCGCCGGGGCAAGCGCGCCGGCTACGCCTGGGGGCTCGATGTTCCTCGCCCTCGGCGCGCTCGCGACGCTCCTCACCGTCCGGGTCGGCCTCACCGCCGCCGCCCTCAGCGTCGCCGTCGTGGGGGTGGGGTACGCCGCCTGCCAGATGTTCCCCCTCGCGATGCTGCCCGACGTCGCCGCCGCCGACGCGGAACGCACCGGGCAGTCACGGGCCGGCACCTTCACCGGCGTGTGGACCGCGGGGGAGACCTTGGGCCTCGCCCTCGGGCCCTTCCTCTACGCGGCGGTCCTCACCGCCGGCGGCTACGTCTCCTCCACGGATGCCGGTGCCACGCAGCCGGGCTCGGCGCGCCTCGCGATCGCGCTCGGGTTCTCCCTCGTCCCGGCGGTGCTCGTCGGCCTCTCCACGCTGCTGCTGCGCCGCTACCGCCTCGACGCCCCGGTGGCCCGATGACGCCGGCCGGGCCGGAGGGTAGCGTCGCCGGGGTGGAGGCGAGGCGATGACGAGCACCCCCGACCGAACCCCGGACCCCGGGGACGGCGTGGCCCCCGCCCTGTCCGCCGCCGAGGTGCTGGCGCGACTGCGGGCCCTGCGGGCCGGCGACCTGCCGGTGCACGGCGGGCGCACCCTCGCCTACGTCTACGACTCCGGGCTCGCCGAGGCCGACGCCCTCGGGCTCGAGGCGCTCGCGATGTTCGCCTCGGCCAACGGGCTCGACCCGACGGCGTTCCCGTCCCTGCTGCGGATGGAGAACGACCTCGTGGCGATGGCCGGTCGGCTGCTCGCGGCACCCGAGGGGTTCGTCGGGTCGGTGACGAGCGGCGGCACCGAGTCGCTGCTCCTCGCCGTCCTCGCGGCCCGTGAGGGCGCCCGGGGCCGTGCCCGGCGGCCGAACCTCGTCCTGCCGGTCACCGCGCACGCGGCGCTTCCTCAAGGCCGCGAAGTACTTCGGCCTCGAGCCCCGCGTCGTCGACGTCGACCGCCGGACCCTCCGCGCCGACCCGGCGGCCCTCGCCGAGGCGGTCGACGACGGGACCGTCCTGCTCGTCGCCTCCGCCCCCTCGTACGCGCACGGCGTCGTCGACCCCGTGCCCGAGATCGCCGCGCTCGCCGCGGAGCGCGGGATCCGCTGCCACGTCGACGCCTGTATCGGTGGCTGGGTCCTGCCGCACCTCGACGGCGCACCCCCGTGGACCTTCGAGGTGCCCGGCGTGACGAGCATCAGCGTCGACCTGCACAAGTACGCGTACACCCCCAAGGGGGTCTCGCTGCTCCTCCACCGCAGCGCCGAGCTGCGTCGGGGGCACTTCTTCGCGTCGGCCGACTGGCCCGGCTACACGATGCTCAACTCGACGATGCAGTCGACGAAGTCCGGCGGGCCGCTCGCGGCCGCGTGGGCGGTGACCCACCACATCGGTTCGGCCGGGTACGCCCGCCTGGCCCGGCAGGCGCGCGAGGCCACCCTGGCGATCGCCGCGGCCGTCCGGGACGTCGATGGCCTCGACGTGGTCGCCACGCCGGACTCGACCCTGCTAGCGCTCGTCACCGACGGGACGTGCGACGTCTTCACCCTCGCCGACGAGATGCTCGAGCGAGGCTGGTTCGTCCAGCCTCAGATGACCTACCGCGACCTGCCGCCCACCCTGCACCTCACCCTGTCGGCGGCGACCGCTCCGGCGGTTCCGGAGTTCCTCGAGGCGCTGCGCGAGGCGGTGGTCGCCGCGCGGGCCGCGGGCCCGGTCGCCGTCGACCCGGGGCTGGCCGGGATGCTCGGCGGGCTCGACCCGACCGCCCTCGACGACGCCGCGTTCGCGGGCCTGCTCGCAGCGGCCGGGCTCGCCGGGCCCGGCGGGACGGTCGAGCTGCCGGCGCGGATGGCGCCGGTCAACGCCCTCCTCGACGCCTGCCCCGCCGCGCTGCGCGAGGCCCTCCTCCTCGGCGTCCTCGACCGGTTGTCGCGACCCACGCCCGCCTGACCCGTCGGCGGCAGCCGCGCCCTTGCCGAACCTCGCTCGGGGGTATTGGCTGGGCGAGGCCGGCACCGGCGCCGGCCCCCGCCAGGAAGGATGACGATGGCCACCTCCCCCGATCCCACCCTCTCGCACACGGTCGGCCCGACCGAGCCCGCGCTGCTCGAGCAGACGATCGGTGACAACCTCGACGCGACCGTTGCGGCCCACGGCGGCCGGGACGCGCTCGTCGACCGGGCGCAGGGGGTCCGGATGACCTACGCCGAGCTCGGCGCCGAGGTGGACCGGCTCGCCCGCGCCCTGCTCGCCGTCGGCCTGGCCAAGGGCGACCGGATCGGCATCTGGTCCCCGAACACGACCGAGTGGCTGCTCACCCAGTTCGCGACCGCCAAGATCGGCGCGATCCTCGTCAACATCAACCCGGCCTACCGAACCCACGAGCTGACCTACGTGCTGAACCAGGCCGGCATCCGGATGCTCGTCACGGCCGAGTCGTTCAAGACCTCCGACTACGTCGCGATGCTCGAGTCCTCGCGCCCGCCGGTGCCCCACCCTCGAGGAGGCCTTCGTCGTCGGCCAGGAGTCCTGGACGAGCCTCCTCGACCGGGCCGACGAGGTGAGCCCGGAGCGGCTGACGATGGCCCAGCGCGACCTCGACCCGTACGAGCCGATCAACATCCAGTACACGTCGGGGACGACCGGCTTCCCCAAGGGCGCGACCCTCTCGCACCACAACATCCTCAACAACGGCTACCTCGTCGGCGAGCTGTGCCGCTACACCGAGGCCGACCGCGTCTGCATCCCGGTGCCCTTCTACCACTGCTTCGGGATGGTCATGGGCAACCTCGCGGCGGTCACCCACGGGGCCTGCATGGTCATCCCGGCCCCGGGCTTCGACCCGGAGGCCACCCTGGCCGCGGTCGCCGAGGAGCGCTGCACCTCGCTCTACGGGGTGCCGACGATGTTCATCGCGGAGTGGTCCCTGCCGGACTTCGGCTCCTACGACCTGTCCTCGGTCAGGACGGGGATCATGGCGGGCTCCCCGTGCCCGGCCTCGATGATGACGAAGCTCATCGAGGCGGGCATCGACGAGATGACGATCTGCTACGGGATGACCGAGACCTCGCCGGTCTCGACGCAGAACCGCACCGACGACACGTTCGAGCAGAAGGTGAACACGGTCGGGTCGGTGCACCCGCACCTGGAGATCAAGGTCGTCGACCCGCTCACCGGCGAGACGGTGCCGCGGGGCACGCCGGGAGAGTTCTGCACCAAGGGCTACTCGGTGATGCTCGGCTACTGGGAGGAGCCCGAGAAGACCGCCGAGGTGCTCGTCGACGGCTGGATGCACACCGGCGACATCGCCGTGATGGACGACGACGGCTTCGTCCAGATCACCGGCCGGATCAAGGACATGGTCATCCGCGGCGGGGAGAACATCTACCCCCGCGAGATCGAGGAGTTCCTCTACACCCACCCCGACATCCTCGACGCGCAGGTCATCGGGGTCCCGGACGAGAAGTACGGCGAGGAGCTGTGCGCGTGGGTGCGGATGCGGGAGGGCGCCCAGCCGATGACGGCCGAGTCGCTGCGTGAGTTCGCGAACGGGCGGCTGGCCCACTACAAGATCCCGCGCTACGTCCGGGTCGTCGACGAGTTCCCGATGACCGTCACCGGCAAGGTGCGCAAGGTCGAGATGCGCGAGAAGACGGTCGCCGAGCTGGGCCTCTGACCCCGGCCGGATCGGTGGCACCCGCGGACGTGGCGCCCCGGAGGCTGCCCAGGCCCGGCCGCTCGGGTGGCGCGCCGGGCGGCGAGCCCCTAGGTTTCCGGCGCGGCGGGGACCGGGCCCGGAGCCGCCGAGGCGGCCCGGCCGCCGGTAGGTTGTCCGCGCAGAACCCCAGCGTCCGAGACAGGAAGCACCATGACGACCGGTCAGCTCATCCTCATCATCGCTCCTCGTCCTCGTGGCGGCGGCGCTCGTCGCGCTCATCCTGCGGCGCAGCTCGGCCCGACGGGAGGAGCACCGGGTCGAGGCCGCCGGGCTGCGCTCGGAGGCCGAGGGCGTCGCGCGCGGCGATGGCCGGCCAGGGGTCCTTCGCCGCCCAGGCCGAGGAGCGTGCCGGCGTCGCCCGGGCCGAGGCCGAGGAGGCCGCGCGCGCGGCGGCGCGTCTGCGAGGCCGAGGCCGAGGAGCAGTCGCCGGGCCGCCGAGGCCACGCGCCAGGAGTACGAGGCGATGATGCGGCGCGCCGACGACGTCGACCCGGACGTCAAGGAGTCCAGCTTCCCGCCGGTGCCCGAGGACGCGGTCCCGGAGCCGGCACCCGAGCCCGAGGACGGCGCGGGGGAGCCGGCCGCGAGGGGGCCGGCCGCGGGCGAGCCGGCCACCGAGCCGGGCGCCGAGGTGGACCCGGACGCCGATCGTGACGCCGACACCGACGACCGTGCGGGGACGGTCGTGGGCGAGGACGGGCTGCCGATGACCCGCGCGGAGCGCCGCCGGGCCCGCGAGGAGGCGGAGGCCCGCGGCGAGGAGTCCGCCCGTTGAGCGCGTCGACCGCCCCGGTCGCCGGTGCCGCGGCGGCCGCCGCCGTCGGCGCCGCGGCCTGGGGGCGACAGGACGAGCACGGGGGCGCGGTCGAGGAGCCCCGGACCGACGAGGAGCGGGCCGACGAGGAGCGGAGTGCCCGGATCGCCTCGGCCGCCGACTACCGTGACGACGCGGGGGACGGCGACGACATCGACGAGCCGGCCACGGAGCGGGAGGTTTGGGCCGGCGCACCCGTGGGTACCAGCCGGGATATGAGCGACAGCGCTGCGCACGACGAGCCCGCCGACACCACTGCCGCCGAGGGCGGGGCCGCGGCTCGCCGTCCGGCCTCCGAGGGTGCCGCGGCGGATGCCGAGTCACCTCACGGGGAGTGGGGCGGTCCGCGCGACGACGCGGCGGAGGACGGCGCGCCCACGGAGCGGACCGCCGCCGGCTCCGAGGAGGCGGCGGACGATGCCGACGGGATCTCCATCGTCGCCGACACCGACTCCTACGCGGCCAGCGAGCCCGTCCTCGCCGAGGACCAGGCGGATCCGGTGGAGCCCACGCTCCCGGACGAGTCGGCGCGTGGCCTCCTCCGGGACGAGTCGGGCGACGAGGAGCGCGCCGGAACGGGTGACGGCGACGTCGAGGCCGGCGATGCCGAGGGAGCACCGGGCGCAGCGGAGCACCCCGATACCGAGGCTGTGATCCTCGCCGACACCGACTCCTACGCCTCCACCGAGCCGGCGCTCGCCGACGGTGGCCACCTGCCGTCCCGGGAGGCCGTCGAGGACGGTACGGCGGGCGAGTCCACCGTCGCCGAGGGCGAGCATCCGACCGACGAGTCGGTCCTCGAGCCCGGCGAGGAGGCGCAGGCCCCGGCCTCGGAGCGGGTGGAGGAGCCGACGGAGGAGCGCTACGACCCGACCTCGGAGCGCGACTGGGGCGCCGACGAGGGCGACCTGCTGGCCGAGAACCGCGAGCGCGGCGACCGTCTGGCCGAGGACCGGGAGGCGCTCGACCAGGAGGCGGAGCGCTCCTCCGAGGTCGAGACGTCGGCGGTCGAGACGTCCGGCGCCGAGCAGCAGCCCGACCCCGAGCCGCGCGACCCCGAGCAGCCCGATACCGACGGACCCTCGCGCGCCCGGCGCGTCTCGGAGTTCCACGAGATCCGCGACGGCGGGTTCGGCGTCGGCTCCGCCGCTCCGCTCGAGGACGGCGCCCAGCCGATGGACCACCCGGTCGCCGGCTACCGGGACACGATGACCTTCCGCACGCCCGACGACGCCGGCTACGCCGACGCCGACCCGGACGTCTGGTTCTACGACGAGGGTGCCGCCGAGCGGTCGGGCTTCCGCAGGTCCGAGGGCTGAGAGGCACCAGGGAAGCGCAGAGGGCGCCGGTCCGCACCGCGGACCGGCGCCCGCTGCGTTCACCGGGTCACACCGCTGCACGGGCTCGGGAGGGCACCCGATAGGTTGAGTCGTCCCTGCCGTGTGAGGAGGAGCGTTCCTGTGCGCATCGGAGTTCCCCGTGAGTCCCTGCCCGGGGAGACCCGGGTCGCCGCCACCCCGACCACCGTCAAGGCGTTGTTGGGCCTTGGCTACGCCGTCTTCGTCGAGAACGACGCCGGGGCGCTCGCGAGCTTCGACGACGCCGCGTACCAGGCGGCGGGCGCCGACGTCGTCGACGGCGAGGTGTGGAACGCCGACGTCGTCCTGAAGGTCAACGCGCCGACCGACGTCGAGATCGGGCGGCTGCGTCCCGGCCAGGTGGTCGTCTCGCTGATGGCCCCGGCGCTCAACCCCGACCTCGTGGAGAAGCTGGCCGGCACAGGGGGTCACCGCGCTGGCGATGGATGCGGTGCCGCGCATCTCCCGGGCGCAGTCCCTCGACGTGCTGTCCTCGATGGCCAACATCGGCGGCTACCGCGCGGTCATCGAGGCCGCCCACGAGTTCGGCTCGTTCTTCACCGGCCAGGTGACCGCTGCCGGCAAGGTTCCGCCGGCGAAGGTGCTGGTGGTCGGCGCCGGCGTCGCCGGCCTCGCGGCGATCGGCACCGCGAACTGCGCTCGGCGCGATGGTGCGGTCCTTCGACGCCCGCCCCGAGGTCGCCGAGCAGGTCGAGTCGATGGGCGCGCGAGTTCCTCCGGATCGACGTCGAGGACACCGGCCCCTCGGCCGACGGCTACGCGACGCGAGACGAGCGCCGACTTCGACCGCAAGGCCGCCGAGCTCTACGCCGAGCAGGCCGCCGACGTCGACATCGTCATCACGACCGCGCTCATCCCCGGCCGCCCGGCGCCGCGGCTCATCGACGAGGCCATGGTCGCCTCGATGAAGCCCGGCTCGGTCGTCGTCGACATGGCCGCGTCCAACGGCGGCAACGTCGCCGGCACGGTCGCCGGGCGAGAAGGTGGTCACCGCCAACGGCGTGACGATCCTCGGCTACACCGACCTGCCCGGCCGCCTGCCCACGCAGGCCTCCCAGCTGTTCGGTACCAACCTCGTCAACCTCATGAAGCTGCTGACGCCCGAGAAGGACGGCGAGGCCGTCCTCGACATGGACGACGTCGTCCAGCGGGGGATGACGGTCGTCCGCGACGGCGAGGTGCTCTGGCCCCCGCCGCCGGTGCAGGTCTCCGCCGCCCCGGCCGGCCAGCCCGCGGCTCCACCGGCCGAGCCACCACCACCGAAGCAGCCGATGAGCCCGCAGCGCCGGCTCGGCTACCTGGGCCTGGCGGCTGCGGTCTTCCTCCTCGTCGCCGCCTTCTCACCGCAGCCGTTCCTCGGCCACTTCATGGTGTTCATGCTCTCGGTGGTCATCGGCTTCTACGTCATCGGGAACGTCCACCACGCCCTGCACACCCCGCTGATGTCGGTGACCAACGCGATCAGCGGCATCATCGTCGTCGGGGCGGTCCTCCAGGTCGGCCACGGCGCCTTCTGGGTGTCCGTCGTGGCGTTCATCGGCATCCTCGTCGCGAGCATCAACGTCTTCGGTGGCTTCCGGGTCACCGCGCGAATGCTCGAGATGTTCAAGCGCGAGGAGGCCGCGCGATGAGCCTGCCGATCACCCTCGTCCAGGGCGCGTACATCGTCGCCGGCCTCTCCTTCATCCTCGCGCTCGCCGGCCTCTCGCGGCACGAGTCGGCGCGCGGCGGCAACCGGTTCGGCATCATCGGCATGGCGATCGCCCTCGTGGCCACCGTCTGGGCCGCCACCGCCGGGGTGTCCGTCGGCTCGGTCGGCCCGGTCGAGGTCGGCACCCAGGGCTCGGGCTGGCTCGGGCTCCTCCTCATCGCCGTCGCGATGACCATCGGCGCCCTCATCGGCCTGGACCGCGCCCGCAAGGTCGCGATGACCGGCATGCCCGAGCTCATCGCGATGCTGCACAGCTTCGTCGGTCTCGCCGCGGTCCTCGTCGGGTGGAACAGCTCCTACCAGAGCGCAGCGCACCCGGCGATCCACGACGCCGAGGTCGCGGTCGGCATCTTCATCGGTGCGGTCACCTTCACCGGCTCGATCGTCGCCTTCCTCAAGCTCTCGGCACGGATCAAGTCGGCGCCGCTGATGCTGCCGCACCACAACGTGCTCAACCTGGGGCTCATCGTCGGGTTCCTCGTCCTGACCGTCGTCTACGTGCTGCTGCCCCACGACGCGACCTTCGCCCGGCACCTGCTGCTGGGCCTGATCACCGTCGTGGCCCTCTTCCTCGGGTGGCACCTCGTGGCGTCGATCGGCGGCGGCGACATGCCCGTCGTCGTCTCGATGCTCAACAGCTACTCGGGGTGGGCCGCCGCCGCTGCCGGCTTCCTCCTCGACAACGACCTGCTCATCATCACCGGTGCGCTCGTCGGGTCCTCCGGTGCCTACCTGTCCTACATCATGTGCCGGGCGATGAACCGGTCGTTCATCTCCGTCATCGCCGGCGGTTTCGGTGTCGAGGGGGGCACGACGGCCGACACGACCGACTACGGCGAGCACCGCGAGATCACCGCCGAGGCCACCGCCGACCTGCTCACGGAGGCCAGGTCGGTCATCATCACCCCCGGGTACGGGATGGCGACGGCGCAGGCGCAGCACGCCGTGGCCGAGCTGACCAGGAAGCTGCGGGGCCAGGGCGTCGACGTCCGGTTCGGCATCCACCCCGTCGCAGGCCGCCTGCCCGGCCACATGAACGTCCTGCTCGCCGAGGCCAAGGTGCCCTACGACATCGTCCTCGAGATGGACGAGATCAACGACGACTTCCCGGCAACCGACGTCGTCCTCGTCATCGGCGCCAACGACACGGTCAACCCCGCCGCCGAGGAGGACCCCGGCTCGCCGATCGCGGGGATGCCCGTCCTGCGGGTGTGGGAGGCCAAGGACGTCATCGTCTTCAAGCGGTCGATGGCCACCGGCTACGCGGGCGTGCAGAACCCCCTCTTCTTCCGCGAGAACACCCAGATGCTCTTCGGCGACGCCAAGGAGCGGGTGGAGGACATCCTCAAGTCCCTCTGACGCCCCCACCGGCCTCAGCTTTCTCTCCGGATGCCGGAACCGTCACCGGCGGCCCCGAACCGTTCCGGCCCCCGGGCGAAGGTTCCCGGGGGCCGGTGAACGACTTGTCCGAGGCGTACCGCCGGGCGGGCGATGGGCGGCCGGCGGCTCGTCCCCGTGCCGTCGGTAGGCTGCCTGAGTGAGCGAGCCGAGCGCGCCCGACCAGACCCCCGCCATCACGTACGCCGCCGCGGGGGTCGACGTCGAGGCCGGTGACCGGGCGGTCGAGCTGATGAAGGCATGCCGTGCGCCGCGCGACCCGTCCCGAGGTGCTCGGCGGGCTCGGCGGCTTCGCGGGGATGTTCGACGCGCGCGCCCTCGCCGCCTACCGGCACCCGGTGCTCGCCACCTCCACCGACGGCGTCGGCACCAAGGTCGCCATCGCGCAGGCGCTCGACCGGCACGACACCATCGGGTTCGACCTCGTCGGGATGGTCGTCGACGACATCGTCGTCACGCGGGGCCGAGCCGCTCTTCATGACCGACTACATCGCCTGCGGCAAGGTCGTACCCGAGCGGGTCGCGGCCATCGTGTCCGGCATCGCGCGGGCGTGCGAGCAGGCACGGGTCGCCCTGGTCGGCGGAGAGACCGCCGAGCACCCCGGGCTGCTCGGCCCCGACGAGTACGACGTCGCCGGCGCCGCGACCGGGGTCGTCGAGCTCGATGACGTGCTCGGTCCGCAGCGGGTCGAGATCGGCGACGTCGTGCTCGGGCTCGCGAGCAGCGGCCTGCACTCGAACGGGTACTCGCTCGTACGCCGGGTCGTCGCGCACGCCGGGTGGTCGCTGGACCGGCACGTCGACGAGCTCGGCCGCACCCTCGGTGAGGAGCTGCTCGAGCCGACCCGGGTGTACGCCGCGGACCTGCTCGACCTCCTCCGCACCGACGGGATCGAGGTCCACGCCCTCTCGCACGTGACCGGCGGTGGGCTGGCGGCGAACCTCGCCCGGGTGCTGCCGGCGATCCGTCCACGCCCGCGTCGACCGCGCGTCGTGGACGCCCCCGCCGATCTTCGCGCCTCGTGGCTGCACTCGGGTCGGGTACCCCGCGCCGACCTCGAGCGCACCCTGAACATGGGCGTCGGCTTCGCTGCCGTGGTGCCCGCCGCCTCCGCCGAGGCGGCGGCGACGTCCCTCGAGGGTCGCGGCCTCCGCACGTGGGTCATGGGCGAGGTGCTGCCCGCCGACGCCGCGGACGCGGCAGGTGCCGATGTCGTGCGCGGGGCCAAGGGCGTCGACGGCGGGTCGGTCCGGCTCGTCGGCGAGCACCCCGGCGCCTGACGGGCTCCCCACCACCGGCGGGCGCGCAGCTGAGTACGGGACCCCATGACGGGAGGCGCACCGCGCGCCATCCTCGTCGTGTGCCTCCTGCAGACCGCCCCCTCGCCGACCCCCCGACCCGGCCCGGCCGGAACCCCGGTCACGGTGAGGAGCGGAGGAGGACCACGCGGCGCTGGGCCGTCGGCGTGCTGACGTCCGCGACCGTGGTGCTCGCCGCCCTCGTGGCCCTCCTCATCGCGCTGGGCTGGGTCTTCGCGTCCGGGTGGAACGCGGCGACCGCCCGCGAGTCGCTCACGGTCGATGCCCTCGCCATCGTCACCCAGGTGGCGCCGGCGGTCCTCGTCGGCTGGTGCGCGGGCCTCGCGACGAGTGAGGTGGTCGCCCGCGGCGAGGCACTCGGCGCCCGGGTCGCCGGTCTGGTCGCCGGTGCCGTGGGCATCGTGGCCGGGGTCGCGGTCCTGGCCCTCGGCGGGACCCCCTGAGGAGGGGCCGGCGGCGCCTGGCCTCGGGTCAGGTGATGGTGATCTGCGGGGCGTAGAGCGACATCACGGCCAGGGCGTGGGCGTGGTTCTCGGGCGTCGACCCTGCGCAGGCGTCGGCCACGAGCCGCACGCTCACCCCGGCGTCGGCCATCGGGAGGGCGGTGGAGATGACGCAGCAGTCGGTCGCGACGCCGGTGAGGGTGACGTGCGCGTCGGGGCCGACGACCTCACGCAGCAGCGGCCACTTGCCGAACGTCCCGGCCGTGAGCACCCGGTCCGCGACGCCGCGCAGCTCGGGGACGACCGCGTACAACGGGTCCGTCGTCGGGAACGAGCGCGAACGGCCAGTCCTCGTAGTACGGCGCCCACGACCCCCCGAGTGTGGGGTCGGCGACGAACCGCGTGACGATGGTGCGCTCCGGCCCGTAGCGTGCGGCGAGGTCGGCGATGCTCGGGACGGCCCGGGCCCACATCGGTGAGCCCCACGGGGAGGCCTGCGGGGAGGCGAAGACCGCCTGCGGGTCGACGACGACGAGCCAGCCGTCCTGCACCGGCGCCGGCGTCGCCGGAGCGCTCATCGGACCGGCTCGGCGGCTCGCGCGCCCGTCGTCGCGGTGCCGTCGAGGGACTCCTGCCGGCGAACCGTCCCGCGGCGCAGCAGGAGCGAGCCGAGCAGGCCGAGGACGAGCGCGACGATCACCCCGACGTTCGCGTACGCCCAGGGACCGTCCCAGTAGGGCGCACCCTCGCCCGTGCTGACGTAGGTGCCGAGCCGGAGCGGCTCGAGGAGGTAGCCCTGCCAGTTGTTCCACGGGGCGTCGGCGGCGAAGAAGTTGACGACGAGCCCCCACCCGATGACCGAGGCCACGACCATCGTGCCGATCGAGGTCCAGTCCCAGCTGCCGTACCGGCCTCGGGGGTCGAACAGGTCGTCGTCGGTGTAGTCGCGGTGGCGCAGCCAGATGTCGCCGATCATCAGCCCGGCCCAGGCGGCGAGCGGCACACCGAGGGTGATGAGGAAGGACTGGAACGGCCCGAGGAAGCTCTGGGCGAAGAAGACGACCCAGACGGTGCCCAGGGTGAGGATGACGCCGTCGACGAGCGCCGCGGCCGGACGGGGGATGCGCACCCCGAGCGAGAGGAGGGTCAGCCCGGAGGAGTAGATGCCGAGGACGGCGCCGGAGACGAGGGAGAGGATCACCGCCACGAGGAAGATGACGAGCACCCAGGTCGGCAGCAGGGTCGCGAGCGTCCCGATCGGGTCGTTGGCGATGCCGTCGACGAGCTTGGGGTCCGAGCCGGAAAGCAGCAGCCCGTAGAGGACGAGGACCACCGGTGCGACCGCGCCGCCGAAGGTGTTCCACCCGACGATGGCCAGGCCGGAGGCGTCGCGCCGCTGGTAGCGCGACCAGTCCGCGGCGATGTTGATCCAGCCCAGCCCGAACCCGGTCATCACCATGACGAGGGCCCCGACGACGGCCTGCGGCGACCCGCTCGGCAGCGACTGTACGGCCGCCCAGTCGACGTCCTTCACGGTCAGCACGATGTAGAGGATCGTGACGACGCCGGTGACCCAGGTGAGCACCGACTGCAGCCGCATGATGATGTGGTAGCCCGCGACCGACGCGGAGACGATGAGGAGGGCGACGACCACGGCCGCCACGACCTTGGTGCCGGTCCCGCCGCTCCACCCGAGCTGGGTGAAGATCGTCGACGTGGCGAGGACGGCGAGGATGGCGAGGAAGGTCTCCCAGCCGATCGAGGTCAGCCACGAGATGACGCCGGGGACCTTCTGGCCGGTCACCCCGAAGGCGGCGCGGGACAGGATCATCGTGGGGGCCGACCCACGCTTGCCGGCGATCGCGATGACGCCGCAGAGCGCGAACGAGACGGTGATGCCGACGACCGCGACGACGACCCCCTGCCAGAACGAGACCCCGAACTGGAGGACGAACGCCGCGTAGGAGATCCCGAAGACCGACACGTTGGCCGCGAACCACGGCCAGAACAGGTCGCGGGGCGAGGCCGTGCGTTCGGCCTCGTCGATGATCTCGATCCCGGTGGTCTCGACGCCGAGGCGCCGGGTGGCGGAGGCAGTCGTCTCGCTCATGCGCCCGAGCATGGCAGATGCCGAGGCGTCAGCGGAGGGGTGCACCGCCACCACGTCCCGCGACGGCGGCGCGGGTGGCCCGAGGTGTGGGTCAGGTCGGCGTCAACGCCGGCCCGATGCCCAGGAGTCGTAGTCGTCCTCGTCGTCACGGTCGCGGTTGCGGCGCGTTGGCTCACCGCTCCCGGACTGCCCGTGAAGTTCTCGCTCAAGCGCGCTGAGGTCGGTCTCCGGGCTGTAGTACTTCAGCTCCCGAGCGACCTTCGTCTGCTTGGCCTTGGCTCGGCCGCGCCCCATGGCGTGACCCCCTCGTGCGTCTGCCGGGGCGGCATCGCTGGCTGGACGGCCCCGTGAAGGGTCATCCCACGTCGCGGAGCGGTCCCGGGAATTGTGGTTCTGTCGTGGCGCCAACGGTACATGAGGATCAGGCCCACAGCGACGCCGCTTCCGGAAACGTCAAGGGCGCGTCGCATGTTCCGGGAGCCAGGGGGTCCGCCCGCCCGCGGCCATCCGCCGCTCGGCGAGCCGGTCGGCCGCCACGGCCGGGGTGACCCCGTCCGTGGCGGCGCCGGAGAGCACCTCGAGGGTGTGCTCGAAGATGGTCGCCGTGCGGGCGCGGGCACGGTCCATGTCGAAGCCGTGCAGCTCGTCGCTGACCTGGATGACGCCGCCGGCGTTGACGAGGAAGTCGGGGGCGTAGACGATGCCGCGGGCGGCCATCCGCTCGGCGGTGGCGCCGTTGGCCAGCTGGTTGTTCGCCCCCCCGCAGACGACCCGGGCCCGCAGCGTGTCGACGGTGTCGTCGTCGAGCGCCCCGCCCAGGGCGTTCGGGCTGAAGACGTCGAGCGGCTCGCGGGCCAGCTCGTCGACGTCGGCGACGGAGCCGACCTCGCGGTGGCGGGCGCGCAGCCGCTCCACCGCCGCCGGGTCGACGTCGGTGACGACGACCTCGGCACCGTCCTCGAGCAGGTGCTCGGCCAGCCGCGCGCCGACCTTGCCGGCCCCGGCGATGCCGACCCGGCGCCCGGCGAGGGTCGGCTCGCCCCACACGTGCTGGGCCGCGGCCCGCATCCCCTGGAAGACCCCGTACGCGGTGAGCACCGAGGAGTCCCCGGCACCCCCGCGCTCGGGGGAGCGCCCGGTGGCCCACCGGGTCTCCTCACCGACGAGGTCCATGTCCGCGACGTAGGTGCCGACGTCGCAGGCCGTGACGTACCGGCCGCCGAGCGACTCCACGAAGCGACCGTAGGCGTGCAGCAGCTCGGGTGTCTTGTCGCGGCGCGGGTCGCCGAGGACCACGGCCTTGCCGCCGCCGTGCTCGAGGCCGGCGACCGCGTTCTTGTACGACATGGCGCGGGAGAGCCGCAGGACGTCGGCCAGGGCGGCATCCATCGACGGGTAGGGGTGGAACCGGGTGCCGCCCAGACCCGGGCCGAGCGAGGTGTCGTGCAGCGCGATGACGCAGCGCAGCCCGGTGTCGCGGTCGGTGCAGAACACCACCTGCTCGTGCTCGCCGAGGTCGATGAGGTCGGTGGCCATGGCCTCACGCTAGACCCGCCGGCCCGGGCGGTCAGCCCCCTGACCCACCCCCGGCGATGCCGACGACGAGGTTGATCGTCGTCGCCACGACCACCGTGCCGAGCAGGTAGGACAACAGGGTGTGACGCAGCACGAGCCGCCGGACCGCCGCCGTGCGCAGCGTGGTGTCGGAGACCTGGAAGGTCATCCCGAGGGTGAAGGCGAGGTAGGCGAAGTCGGACAGCGGCGGCGGGTCGTCGGAGCCGAAGTCGACGCATCCGGGTTCCTCGAGCAGGTAGTGGCGGGCGTAGCGCAGCGTGTAGACGGTGTGCACCGCGAACCAGCTCGCGGCCACGGCCAGCACCGCGAGAACGGCGTCGAAGCCCGAGGCGCCGCCACCGCCGGGGGCGGCGACCAGCACCACCGCCACGGCGCCGAGGGAGGCGATCGCGGCCAGGACGACGATGACGTCGGTCTCGGTCCGGCCCCCCTCGGCTCCGTGCAGGTGCTCGCGCGTCGCCGGGCCGTCGAGCCGGTGGACGAGACGCAGCACCGGAAGGCAGAACGCGGCGACGCCCACCAGCCAGC
Organism: uncultured Actinomycetota bacterium; assembly: GCA_963772645.1. Classification (GTDB taxonomy): domain Bacteria; phylum Actinomycetota; class Actinomycetes; order Actinomycetales; family Dermatophilaceae; genus DASSQJ01. The sequence continues at coordinate 103,979 of CAVYYD010000006.1, read as the reverse complement.
CCACGAGCAGGTGCTCGCTCGGCGCCGAGCCGGGAACCGGGACGAGGACCGCGGTCGCGGCGAGGAGGAGGCCCGCCACGCCGAGGTGCAGCCGCCGCCGTCTCATGTCGGCAGGGTAGGGCTCCGGGGGCGACCGGGGCGGACCGGGGCGTACGGGGGGCGGGGGAGCGTCGCGCCGGCGCGGACCGCCCCACCGGGCCATTGCCGCGCGGGTGCCGGAGGGAGTAGGCGGGAGCACGGTGCCACGGCATCGCGGTGCCGGGCATCGAGCACGGTGGGGTCAAGGACGCCGGGTACGGCTCCGGGCTCTCCTTCCGCGACCCCGACGGCATCGCCCTGGAGCTCCTCGTCCTCGCCGGCTGACCGGGCGCCATCGTCCGGCCGCTGCCGCCTGCTGGGGCAGGATGAGCCCATGGCGACAGGACACGGCATCAGGGTCGGCTACAAGGCGTCGGCGGAGCAGTTCGCCCCCGGGGAGCTCGCCGGGTTCGCGGTCCGGGCCGAGGAGCTGGGCCTGGACTCGGTGACGATCAGCGACCACTTCCAGCCGTGGCGGCTCGAGGGCGGCCACGCACCGAACTCGATCGCGTGGATGGCGTGGGTCGCGGCCCGGACCGAGCGCGTGCTCCTCGGGACCTCGGTGATGACGCCGACCTTCCGGTACAACCCCCCCGTCGTGGCGCAGACCTTCGCGACGATGGCCTGCCTCGCCCCGGGCCGGATCATGCTCGGCGTGGGCACCGGCGAGGCCCTCAACGAGGTGGCGGTCGGCTCGGTCGGCGAGGGCGAGTGGCCCGAGTTCAAGGAGCGGTTCGCCCGGCTGCGCGAGGCGGTGACCCTGATGCGGCGGCTGTGGACCGAGCCGCGGGTCACCTTCGAGGGCGAGTACTACCGCACCGAGGACGCGGCCATCTACGACCGTCCGGACGAGCCGGTGCCCGTCTACGTCGCGGCCGGCGGCCCGATGGTCGCGCGGTATGCCGGCCGGCACGCGGACGGCTTCATCTGCACCTCGGGCAAGGGCGAGGAGCTCTACCGCGACAAGCTCGTGCCGGCCGTCGACGAGGGGCTGGACAAGGCCGGGCGCGGCCACGGGGACATCGACCGGATGATCGAGGTCAAGGTCTCCTGGGACCCCGACCCGGAGCGCGCGCTGGAGAACACCCGGTTCTGGGCACCGCTGTCCCTGACCCCGGAGCAGAAGCACTCGATCCACAGCCCGGCCGAGATGGAGCGGGCCGCCGACGAGCTGCCGATCGAGCAGGTCGCCAGGCGGTGGGTCGTCGCCTCCGAGCCCGAGGACGTCGTGGCCGCGCTCAAGGTGTACACCGACCTGGGCTTCGACCACCTCGTCGTGCACGGGCCGGGCCACGACCAGGAGCGGTTCCTCGCCACCTTCGCCGAGCAGGTGCTTCCGGGGCTGCGCGAGCTCGTCCCCGCGCCCCGGTGAGCGACCGCGCGGCCGAGGACGCCGGTGCCGAACCGGCGCCGGGCGCGCTGCACGGCATCCGGGTCGTCGAGCTCGGCGGGATCGGGCCGGTGCCCTTCGCGGCCATGCTGCTCGCCGAGCTCGGTGCCGACGTCGTGCGCGTCGACCGGCCCGGGGAGGCGAACCCGCTCGCGCTCGCCGGTGGGCTGCGGCGCTCCCGGGCGAGCATCGCGGTCGACCTCAAGCAGCCGGACGGACTGGCGGTCGTCCGGCGCCTGGCCGACGAGGGAGACGTCCTCCTCGAAGGCTTCCGGCCCGGCGTCCTGGAGCGGCTCGGGCTGGACCCGCAGGAGTGCCTGGCCCGCAACCCACGGCTCGTCGTCGGCCGGATGACCGGCTGGGGCCAGGACGGCCCACTCGCGAGAAGCGCCGGCCACGACCTCACCTACGCCGCGCTGTCCGGCACCCTGCACGCGCTGGGAGCGGCCGGGCGGCCGGTGACGCCGGTCCCGCTCGTCGGCGACTTCGGCGGCGGCTCGATGTACCTCGTCGCCGGCGTCCTGGCCGCACTGGTGTCGCGGTCGGTGACCGGGCGGGGGCAGGTCGTCGAGACGGCGATGGTCGACGGCTCCGCCCACCTGGTCTCGACGGTGCACGGGATGCTCGCGGCCGGGGCCTGGCGGGACGAGCGCGAGGCCAACCTCCTCGACGGCGGCGCACCCTTCTACCGGGTGTACGAGTGCGCCGACGGGCGGTTCGTCGCCGTGGGTGCGCTCGAGCCCCAGTTCTGGCGCGAGCTCGTCGAGACGCTCGCGGTCGAGGCACCGGGCGAGCAGTACGACCCGTCGACCTGGCCGGCGCAGGAGGCGGCGTTCGCGGCGGCGTTCCGCGCCCGCAGCCGCGACGAGTGGGCCACGGTCTTCGCCGGGCGCGACGCCTGCGTCGCCCCGGTCCTCTCGCTCAGCGAGGCCCCCGACCACCCGCACCTCGCCGCGCGCGGCACGTTCGCGCCGTTCGGGGCGGGGCGGGTGCCCGTCACGCCGCCCCGGCTGTCGGCGACCCCGGCGCTGCCGCCGGGGCCGGAGTCGGCCCCCGGCGCCGACACCCGCAGCTACCTGCTGGCCCACGGCTTCGGCGCCGACGAGGTCGACGCCCTGCTGTCCTCGGGCGCGGTCGTCCAGGCCTGAGCCCTCCGCCCCGAGGGCTCAGGCGGGCGTGTCCCCGGTGCCGGCGAGCCGTGCCGCGAGGTCGGTGAACGAGGCGACGGTGAGGTCCGGCGGCCGCATCGTCGAGGGGTACGGCGTCCCCGTGCGGTCGACGTACGCCGTGCGGAGGCCCGCCCGGCCCGCGCCGTGCAGGTCCCAGGGATGCACCGCGACCATCATGGCGTCCGCGGCCTCGACCGCGCAGACGTCGAGCGCGTACCGGTACGCCGCCCCGGACGGCTTCCAGGCCGGCGCGTCGGCGCAGCTGAGCACCTGCTCGACGGCACCGCGCAGAGCGTTCCGCTCGAGGAGCCCCTCCGCCACGGCGGCCGACCCGACGCTGAAGGTCACCAGCCGGATGCCCGCACCGTGGAGCGCTCGCAGGCCGGGGGCGACGTCCGGGTGCAGCGGCAGGGCCATGAACCCCTCGATGACGTGCTCCGCGGCCGCCGGCAGGTCTGCCGGGGCGTCGGGGCGCCCGGCGGCCAGGGCGTGGAACGAGGCGCGGGCGAGGTCGGCGAAGGCCGGGTTGTCGCCGGTGACGGTCAGCGCCATCCCGTCCCGCAGCGTCCCCAGGAACCACGGCGTCGCGAGGTGGGCCGGCAGTCCGAGGTCGACGAACCGGTCGGCCAGGGGGGAGAGGTCGGAGAGCGTCTCGTTGACGTCGAGGAGGAGAAGCCGCGGGGCGGGCGTCGGGTCGTGGCCGGGGTTCATCGCCCCATCGTGCCGCGCGATGGGCTCCGGCCACACGATGGGCCGCCTCGAGCCGGGCGCCCGGCGGCGCAGCGGCCGGCCCTAGAGAGCCGACGGGGCGAAGGCCTCGAGCACGTGCTCGGCCTCGGCAAGGGCCGCGGCGGCGGTGACCCCGGGGGAGGTCACCCGCGGCGAGAGGTTCGGGTCGAGGAGCACCTCGGAGACGCCCTGCCCGGCCAGGGCGGCCAGGTCCTCGAGCACCTGGTCTCGGGTGCCGTGCAAGGGGCTGCGTCGACCCGCTCGCGGCCTGTCGTGCAGCTCGACGACCCCGCGGAGGAGGACGTGCAGGGCGTCGGGGTCGCGGCCGGCCTCGCGCGCGGCGGCGCGCACCGTCGCGACGTCCTGGCCGAGCCGGCCGGGGTCGTGCCGGCTGCTCGCGATCCAGCCCTCGGCGAGCCGGCCGGCCCGCCGCAGTGCCGGGGGCGCCGTCCCGCCGAGGAGCACCGGGGGGTGCGGACGCTGGACCGGCGGGGGCGCGACGTGCGAGCGCGGCACGGTGTAGAACTCGCCGGTGAACTCGACGGGGTCCTGGGTCCACAGCGCGAAGAGGCAGCGCAGGTACTCGTCCATCCGGGGCCCCCGGCGCTGGAACGGCACGCCGGCGGCCGCGTACTCCTCGGGCAGCCAGCCGAGTCCCATCCCCAGGGTCAGCCGGCCGCCGGAGAGGACGTCGAGGGTCGCCGTCGCCTTCGCCAGCACCACCGGCGCCGTGAAGGGGGCGCAGAGGGTGGCCGTCCCCAGGCGGATCCGGTGGGTGTGCCCGGCGACGTGGGCGAGGGCGAGGAGGGGGTCGAGGACCGACCGGTGCGACGGGCCGAGGTCGGAACCCACCGGTGAGAGCAGCCGCTGGAAGGTCCACAGCGACGCGAACCCGAGCTCCTCGGCGCGACGGGCGACGTGACGGACCACCTCAGGGGTGGCCCAGGCGCCGGAGACCGGCAGGCCGAACCCGAGCACGGGCAACTCGGCGCTCATGGCGCCCACTCTGCCAGCGCCGGCCCGGGGAGGGGCTCCGGATGCCCGGTTGTCGCCCGTCCCCGCGTCGGGCGAGCCGCAGCCGCTGGGAGGATCGGCTGGGAGGATGTCGTGCCACCGCAGGAGGTGACCGTGACCGACATCCGCTCCGCGCCCTGGCGCGAGCTCGGCCCGGTGACCCTGCACGAGATCGTGCGGCTGCGCCAGGACGTCTTCGTCGTGGAACAGGCGTGTCCCTACCCCGACCTGGACGGGCGCGACCTCGAGCCCGGTGCCGTCCAGTGGTGGGTGACCGGCGAGGACGGCGCGGTGCTCGCGACGCTGCGGATGCTCGGCCGGGCCGGTGGGGAGCTGCGGATCGGGCGGGTGGCCACCGCGGCGACGGCCCGGGGGCGCGGCGTGGCGGCCGCCCTCGTGGCGGCCGCGCTCGAGGCCACGTCCGGCCCGGTGGTCCTCGACGCGCAGAGCCACCTCGAAGGGTGGTACGCGCGGCTCGGGTTCGTCCGCGACGGCGAGGAGTTCGTCGAGGACGGCATCCCCCACGTCCCGATGCGGCTCGCCCGCTGACCGGTCCGCCAGCCGGCCCGTCTCGGCCGGTCAGCGGCGGTCAGGAGGCGGTGTCGGTGCCGCGCGGCACACTGGACGGATGAGCGAGGAGGCCGGGCCGCCGCCGGCGGCAGGGAGCACGACGGAGGGCCCGGTCCTCCTCGCCGAGGTGGTCGCCGTCTCCCGGGCCGTGGCGGCCACGTCCTCGCGGACGGCCAAGCGCGACGCCCTCGCCGCGCTCGTCGCCCGTGCGCCCGCCGCCGAGGTCGGGGTCGTCGTGGCCCACCTGTCCGGGGTGCTGCCACAGCGGCGCCTGGGGGTGGGGTTCCGCTCCCTCGGGTCGATGCCGCCGGCGGCGTCCGAGGCCACGCTCACCGTCGCCGACGTCGATGCCGCCTTCGACCGGCTGGCCGGAACCGCCGGGGCCGGGTCCGCCGCGGCACGCGCTGCGGAGCTCGCCTCGCTCCTGGGCCGGGCGACCGCCGACGAGCAGCGCTTCCTGCGCGGCCTCGTCACCGGCACCCTGCGCCAGGGGGCCCTGGACGGCGTCGTCCTGGCCGCCGTCGCCCGCGCCTTCGGCGTGCCGGAGCCGGTCGTGCGGCGGGCGGCGATGCTCGCCGGCTTCACCTCGGCCGTGGCCGAGACCGCCGCGCGGGGCGGCCGTGCGGCGCTCGAGGGGGTCGGGCTCGTCGTCGGGCGCCCGCTGCGCCCGATGCTCGCGTCCTCGGCGAAGACCACCGACGAGGCGGTGGCCGGGTTCGCCGGCGGCACCCTCCTCGTGGACGGCAAGCTCGACGGCATCCGGGTGCAGGTGCACCGTCGCGGCGGGGAGGTCACGGTGTTCACCCGCAGCCTCGACGAGGTCACCGACCGGGTGCCGGAGGTCGTCGAGGCGGTGGCAGCCCTCCCCGGTGGCGACCTCGTCCTCGACGGCGAAGCCATCGTCCTCCAGGAGGGCGGGCGCCCCGCGCCGTTCCAGGTCACCGGCTCCCGCACCGCGAGCTCGGCCGAGGTCGACCGGCTCCACGTGGAGGTCCCGCTCACCACGTACCTCTTCGACGTGCTCCACCGCGACGGCCGCGACCTCGTCGACGAGCCGGCGCTGCTGCGCCACGAGGTGCTGGCCGACCTCGCTCCGCACCTGCTCGTCCCACGGCTCGTCACCGACGACCCGGCCGCCGCGAGTACCTTCTTCGACGACCTCGTCGCAGCCGGCCACGAGGGGGTCGTCGTCAAGGACGCCACCTCGCCGTACGCGGCCGGTCGCCGGGGGAGCGGCTGGGTCAAGGTGAAGCCGACCCACACCGTCGACCTCGTCGTCCTCGCCGTCGAGTGGGGCTCCGGCCGGCGCAGAGGGTGGCTCTCGAACATCCACCTCGGCGCCCGCGACCCCGACACCGGCGGGTTCGTCATGGTCGGCAAGACCTTCAAGGGGATGAGCGACACGATGCTGCGGTGGCAGACCGAACGGTTCGCCGAGCTGGCGACCGACGGCACGGACGGCTGGGTGGTCCCGGTCCGGCCCGAGCAGGTCGTCGAGGTCGCGTTCGACGGGCTGCAGCGCTCGACGCGCTACCCCGGTGGTGTGGCGCTGCGGTTCGCGCGGGTCGTGCGCTACCGCGAGGACAAGCCCGCCGGCGAGGCGGACACGATCGAGACGCTCACCGCGGTCGCACCGGTCGCGCCGCCGCCCGGGTGAGCCGGGCCAGTGCCGCCACGATGCCGATCAGGCTGCCCACGACGGCCACCACGAGCAGCACCCGCAGCGCCAGCTGCCAGGGGCCGGCCACGTCGAAGGGGAAGACCTGCCACACGCGGACGACCGCGGCCAGTCCGACACCGGTCGTCACGACGTCACCGAAGGCGCGCCAGCCGGCCCCGGCGACGACCACGTAGCTGGCCTCGGCCGCCACGCTCACCCCGAGCGAGAGGTTGACCAGGCCGAGCACCAGCGGGGTGTCCGCCGTGAGGAAGGACAGCGCATCCCACCCGGGGCGCACGTTGACGAGGTAGAGGACGGCGAGGTTGACGAGGACCCCGACCGCGTGTCCGGCACGGCTCGCTCCGGCACGGTCGCTGCGGACGTGCGAGCCGGGGTGCGGCCCGGAGGTCGGGGTGGGGGCGGTGGACATTCTGGGCGCTCCAACCGGCGGTGACGACCACCCTCGTCACGCATCGGCGGGGCGGGTGCCGCCGGCTCCCATCCTCGCACCGGGGGCACGGCGCGGTCCCGGCCCGAGACGCGCCTCACCCCCTGCCGACGGCGGACGCGGGCGCGTCGCCGGTTCGCCACCGGTGCGCGGACGGCGAACAGCTCGGGAGGCCGAGACCCCGGGTGCCGTCAGCGGCGTCGGGCGAGGACGAACGTGGCGAACCCCAGCTCGCCGCGGTACCCCTCGAGCCACTCACGGCGGTGTCGGTCGGCCAGGTCGAGGGCCTCGGCCCGGTCCGCGGGGTCGGTGTCGGGGCGCAGTGCCCACTCGGTGAGCGAGCCGGTCCACGACCACTCGTAGTCGTCCCACTCGCCGGTGGTGCTCACGTGCCCGGACGTCACCGCCCAGCCACGCTCCGCGGCGAGCCCGACGAGGCCCGGCAGCGTGGGCAGGTCCGCCGGGCCGGCGGCAAGGGCCTCCTGGGTGAGCGTGGACGGGGGCCGTTCCCAGAAGCCGTCGCCGACGAGCGCCCGGCCGCCGGGGGCGAGGTGGGTGGCCACCGCGTCGAGCATGGCGCCGGGGCCGCCGAACGCGTGGGCCGCTCCGACGCACAGCACGGCGCCGTACCCGCCGTCCCACCACTCCCGCGCATCGCCCTCGTGCCAGGTGAGCCGGCCGCCGACCCCGCGGGCCGCCGCGCGCTCGACCCGGTCGGGGTGCAGGTGGGTGTCGACCCCGAGGCCGGTGAGGTCCGGTCGCCGCGCGAGGAGCTCGACGAGCCAGGCGCCCGACCCGCAGCCGAGGTCGAGCACCCGCGAGCCCGAGGGCGGGTCGAGCCGGTCGAGCAGCCGGGCCACCGAGGCGTCGGACAGCGGCGCGGCCACGGGATGGCGGGTGTGCGCGATGCGGCTCGTTGCGGCGCGGTCCACGGGCGACATCCTCGCCGACCGAGAGCCGGTGCGAGGGCTGGACGGCCACGACGTCCTCGGCGGAGCCGGCGCGGGACCCGCCTGCCCCGCCCGCGCCGTCGGCAGTGGGCTGCTGACCCGTGGCTGGCACCATGGCGACGTGGACGACTCCCGTGGCGTGTGGACGATGACGAGCGACCTCGACCTGCTGCTCCGGCTCTCGCGCAGCGGCTTCGACTGGGTCGCCCTCGACGCCCAGCACGGCCCGCTCGACCGGGCCACTCTCTACGCGGCCGGCCGCGCCCTCGCCGCCGCGCCGGTTCCCTTCCTCGTGCGGGTCCCGGGGGTGGACCCGGGATGGATCGGCTCCGCCCTGGACGCCGGCGCCGCTGGTGTCGTCGTGCCCTCGGTGTCCGGGGTCGATGATGCCCGGCTCGCTGCCCGTGCCGCGCGCTACGCCCCTGCGGGAGAACGCAGCTGGGGGCCGTTCGCGCCGCTGTGGGGTGGGGCGGCCGTGGCTCCGCACGAGGCCGACGCCACGACGCGGTGCTGGGTCATGGTCGAGACCGCGGGTGCGCTGCGGGCGGTCGCCGCGATCGCCGCGCTGCCAGGCGTCGACGGCCTCTTCGTCGGGCCGCTGGACCTTGCCCTCGCGCTCGGGACGACGGTCGAGGCGCTGCTCGACGACACGGCACCCGACGGGTCGCTCGGCCGGGTCGTCGCCGCCGCGCGCAGCCACGGCATCCTGGTCGGTGGGTATGCCGGCTCGCCCGCCACCGCGCGCCGGATGCGCGCGCACGGCATCCGCTGCCTGGCCGTGACCACGGATGCCGCGGTCGTCGACGAGGGGGCCCGACGCCTCCTCGACGAGGCGGCCCGCTGAGGCGCACGGCGCCCGGCGCGTGACCCGCACCGGGGCGGTCCGCGTCTCCACTGGTGGAACCCGGCCGGCGGTGCCACGCTGTCGGGAACCACCCGCGCCGCCGATGCCGCCTGGAGGATGCCCGATGGACCGCTTCCGTCCCCGCTCCACCGCCTTCGGCGTCCTCGCCGCCGCACTGCTGCTCCTCCTCGGGGTACTGCCGGCCACCGCGGCCGGAGCGTCCACCGCGCCGGCCGCGGTGGCCTCGGCCGCCCGGGCCCGCGCCGAGCTGACGGCGGCGCTCGGGCCGAATGTCCGGGTGTTCGACCCGAGCATGTCGACGGCCGCGATCGCGGCGGAGGTCGACGCCATCGCGGCCCAGCAGGTCGGCAACCAGTTCGGGTCCGAGCGGTACGCCCTGCTCTTCCTGCCCGGCACCTACGGTTCGGCCCAGGCGCCGCTGAACATCCAGGTCGGGTACTACACGATGGTCGCGGGGCTCGGCCGGATGCCGGGCGACGTCGTCATCAACGGTTCGGTGTACGTGCGCAACCAGTGCGAGAACGGCTTCTGCGTCGCGCTCAACAACTTCTGGCGCTCCCTGTCCAACCTCACCATCGAGGTGACGACTCCGGACTTCGGCTGCTACTCCGGAGAGTTCTGGGCGGTCTCGCAGGCCGCGCCGATGCGCCGGGTCGACGTGCGGGGCGGGCACACCACGCTCATGGACTACTGCACCGGCCCGTCCTTCGCCAGCGGCGGGTTCATCGCCGACTCCCGCCTCGGCGCCGTCGTCAACGGCTCGCAGCAGCAGTGGTTCACCCGCGACAGCGTCGTCGGGTCGTGGTCGAACGGCGTGTGGAACCAGGTCTTCGCGGGGGTCGAGGGCGCCCCCGCCCAGTGCTTCCCCGGGGCCGCGAGCTGCGGCGGGCCCTACACGACGCTGGCGACGAGCCCGGTGACCCGGGAGGCCCCGTACCTCTACGTCGACGATGCCGGTGAGCCGGCGGTCTTCGTGCCGGCGCCGCGCACCGACTCCTCCGGCGTCAGCTGGGCCGACGGCCCGGACGCCGGTCGCTCCGTGCCGCTCTCGCACTTCGCCGTCGTGTCACCCTCGGACAGCGCCCGGGAGATGGACACCGCCCTGGCTCGGGGCGAGGACCTGCTGCTCACTCCCGGGGTCTACCGGCTCGACCGGGCCCTCGCGGTGAAGCGTCCCGGCACCGTGGTCCTCGGGCTCGGACTGCCCACCCTGGTCCCGACCCGGGGGAACGCCGCGGTCACCGTCGCCGACGTCCCGGGTGTCGACCTCACCGGGTTCACCGTCGACGCCGGTCCGGTCCGCTCCGACGTCCTCGTCCAGGTGGGCCCGTCGCACGCCCACAAGAGCCGGGCGCAGGACCCGACCACCCTGCACGACGTGTTCTTCCGGATCGGCGGGGCGGCGGAGGGCCGGGCCACGGTGAGCCTCGAGGTCAACTCCGACGACGTCATCCTCGACGACATCTGGGCATGGCGGGCCGACCACGGCCAGGGCGTCGGCTGGACCGTCAACGAGGCGGACACCGGCCTCGTCGTCAACGGTGACGACGTGACGGCCTACGGCCTCTTCGTCGAGCACTACCAGAAGGACGAGGTCGTCTGGAACGGCGAGCGTGGTCGGGTCGTGTTCTTCCAGAACGAGATGCCCTACGACCCACCGAGCCAGGACGCCTGGCGGGCGGCTCCCGGCGTCGACGGCTACCCGGCCCTGCGGGTCGCCGACACCGTCGGCGAGTTCAGCGGGGCCGGCATGGGCAGCTACAGCTTCTTCAACCAGGGCGTCGAGATCTTCGCCGAGCGCGCCTTCGAGGTGCCGACGACCCTGGCACCGGGCAGCGTGCGCGACCTGCTCACCATCTTCCTCGACCCGGGCACCGGCAGCGGCGGCATCCGGCACGTCGTCAACGACACCGGCGGCTCCTCGACCATCGCCAACCCCGACGTCCCGGTGACGGTGACGAGCTATCCCTGAGCCGGGGCCGGCCCGGCCCGGCCGGGCCGCACCGGCACCCGGAGACCGACGGGTCCCGGGTGCCGGGCGCACGGCCCTCGTCAGGGTCACTCGCCGTGGGGAGCGCGGGTGCTGAACCGGGCCGACCGGCGGGTCACGTGGCGGAGGTGGCTGTACCGCCGCGGGGCGGGCAACGTCGTGCTCGTCGACCGGTAGAAGAGCCGCTTGCCGACCTCGATGAGCAGCAGGTAGCACCACGACCATCGCGACGAGCGCGGCGAAGAACGCGCCGGGCAGCGGGCTGAAGCCGAGCGCGCCGGCCAGCGGCGTGGCCGGCAGCAGCGCCCCGACGACGACGACGCCGAGGGCCGCCAGGGTCAGCGGCAGGCTCGGGCGGCTGCGGAAGAACGGCACCCGGCGGGTGCGGATGGCGAAGATGACCAGCGTCTGGGTGGCGAGCGACTCGACGAACCACCCGGTAGCGGAACTCCGCCGCCCCGGCGTGGAAGACCCAGAGCATGACGGCGAAGGTCGCGAAGTCGAACAGCGAGCTGAGCGGGCCGAAGACGAGCATGAACCGGCGGATGAAGCCGATGTCCCAGTGCGAGGGCCGGTGCAGCTGCTCCTCGTCGACGTTGTCGGTCGGGATGGCCAGCTGGCTGGTGTCGTAGAGCAGGTTGTTGAGCAGGATCTGGCAGGGCAGCATCGGCAGGAAGGACAGGAACAGCGACGCGCCGGCGGCGGAGAACATGTTGCCGAAGTTGCTCGAGGTCCCCATCAGGACGTACTTGATCGTGTTGGCGAAGATCCGCCGGCCCTCGGCCACGCCGTCGGCGAGGACGCCGAGGTCCTTCTCGAGCAGGATGACGTCGGCGGCGTCCTTGGCGACGTCGGTGCCGGAGTCGACCGAGATCCCGACGTCGGCGGCGTGCAGGGCGAGGGCGTCGTTGACCCCGTCGCCGAGGAACGCGACGCCGCCCCCGCTGCGTCGCTGGACGCGCACGATGCGGGCCTTGTCCGCCGGGCTGACCCGGGCGAAGACGGTGGTCCCGGCGATCGCGGCGGCCAGCGCGTCGTCGTCCAGCGCCGCGAGGTCGGTGCCGGTGAGCGCGGCGCGCGTCGGGGAGCCCGAGGTCGCGGCAGACCTTCCTCGGCGACCGCGGGGTTGTCGCCGGTGACGACCTTGACGGTGATCCCGAGGCCGGCGAGCCGGCGCAGCGACTCGGCGGCGTCGGGCTTGGGCGGGTCGAGGAACACGAGCAGGCCCGCGAGGTGCAGGTCGCGTTCGTCGTCGCGTGGTCAGGCCGGTCGGCCTGCTCGCGCGGCGGCCGGGTGGCGACGGCGACGACCCGGTTGCCCGCCGCGAACTCGGCGTCCAGCGCGCCGGCGTGCGGCGCCGGGCACGTCGACGGCAGCGCTCCAGCACCGCCTCCGGCGCGCCCTTGGTGACCAGCGTCAGGCCGCCCGCGCGGGTCGCTGACGAGCGACCGAGACCATCCGCCGCTCGTGGTCGAAGGGCAGCGACGGCGAGCCGCGTGTAGCCCGCGAGCGCGGCGCGCTCGGCGGCCGGCGGCGGGTGAGTCCCACAGCGCCTGGTCGAGCGGGTTGCCGCCCACGGCCGGCGCCGGCCGGCCGCGCTCGCGCTCTCGGTGCACAGCAGCCCCCACCGCAGCACCTGCTCCGGGGCGACGTCCGCGTCGGCCGGGACCGCTCGCATGAATCGATCCGGCCGACGGTCAGCGTGCCGGTCTTGTCGGTGAACAGCACGTCGACGTTGCCGAGGTCCTCGATGCAGACCAGCCGTTTGACCAGCACCTTGCGGCGGCCCATCCGCCGCGATCCGGCGGCCAGGCTGGTGGACACGACCGCGGGCAGCAGCTGCGGCGTGATGCCGACGGCGATGGCCAGGGAGAACAGCAGGGCGTCGATGACCGGCTTGTGCAGCAGCACGTTGATGACGAAGATCGACGTCGTCAGCGCGCCGGCGACGTAGACCAGCAGCATCGAGAACCGGCGCAGCCCGACCTGGAACTCGGTGTCGAGCTGGTGGGTGCTCAGCCCGGCCGCGATCGGCGCCGAACTCGGTGCGGGCCCGGTCGCCACGACCACGCCCCGCGCCGCTGCCGGCGTGCACGACGGTGCCCATCAGCGCGCAGCCGGTCAGGTCGGCCAGGGCGGCGCCGCGGCGCGGTCGGGTCGACGCTGCTTGTCCACCGGCAGCGACTCGCCGGTGAGCACCGACTCGTCGCACTCCAGCCCGGCGACCTCGAGCAGCCGGAGGTCGGCCGGGACGATGTCGCCGAGCCGCAGGTCGACGATGTCGCCCGGGACGAGGTCGGTCACGTCGACCCGGGCCGGCCGACCCGACCGCAGCACGACCGCCTCGTGGCGGATCTGGTCGTGCAGCGCCTCGGCCGCCTTCTCGGCGCGGTACTCGTTGACGAAGCCCAGCCCGATGGACAGCCCGACGATGACGCCGATGATGACGGCGTCGCTGCGCTCACCGACGAAGTACGAGGCGAGGGCGGCCGCGAGCAGCAGCGCGAGCAGCGGGGAGCGCAGCTGGTGCCCGAGGACGGGCAGGAACCGGGCCCGGTGGGAGGACACGGCGTTGGGGCCCCACTGCCGTCGCCGCGCCTCGACGTCGGCTGCGGAGAGCCCCTGGCCCGGGGCCACGCCGAGGGCGGCGAGGGCCGCCGCGGGGTCCAGCGTCGCGGCGTCCTGGAGGCGGAGCCCGGTCTCGGCGGGCCCGGACTCGGACCTGGCCACGGGCCGCCGCACCCTGGGCGCGCCCCGCAGGCTCGGCATCGTCGGCTCCGTCCTCCTCGTCCCGGGCGGAGTCTCCCACGGGACGCCGGCCGGGCGACGGGGGATCGGCGCCGACGGGGGGGTTGTGCCGTCGCTATTCAGCGGTACTATGTACCGGGACTAGTAGTCAGTGTTGTTGAGTAGTTCGGAGTGGTGCGTGGGCAAGCAGATGACCGAGATGCTCAAGGGCGCGCTGGAGGGCATCGTCCTGGCGATCCTGTCCACGTCGCCCGCCCACGGCTACGAGATCACGGGATGGCTGCGCGAGCAGGGTTTCGTCGACATCGCCGAAGGCACCGTCTACGCGGTCCTGGTCAGGGTCGAACAGCGGGGCCTGGTGCAGGTGCAGAGGGTGCCGTCCGAGAAGGGGCCGCCGCGCAAGGTCCACTCGCTCACCAGCGCCGGCCGTGAGCACCTCGAGGAGTTCTGGAGCACGTGGGGCTTCCTCGCCGAGCGCATCGACCAGCTCCACGAAAGAGGGACGTGAACATGGCAGCCACGTGGATCGAGAGGGTCACCGGCTCGCTCGAGCAGAAGAGGCGGTTCCGGCAGTACACCGCACGCATCGAGGCCCTTCCGGAGCCGTACGCCGCGGTCGCCAAGGCGCTCCAGCGGTACTTCATGTCCGGGGTGATGGTCATGGATGGCGAGACCGCGCTGACCATGCTCGGCGACTTCGCCGAGCTCTGGGAGCGGGCGGCGGCCGACGGGGCGCGGGTGCGCGACATCGTCGGTGAGGACCCGGTCGACTTCGCCGACACCTTCGCCCTGGCCTACGACGGGAAGCGGTGGATCGACAAGGAGCGCGCGCGCCTGACCAGGGCGGTCGAGGACGCGGAGCGCGGGGAGCGGACATGAGCACCGACAGGGCCATCGCCGTGACGGGCCTGGCGAAGTCGTACGGGGACCTCCACGTCCTGCGCGGCGTGGACTTGGAGGTGCCGCGGGGAAGCGTCTTGGCGCTGCTCGGCTCGAACGGTGCAGGGAAGACCACGGTGGTGCGGATCCTGTCCACGCTGCTGAGGGCAGATGCCGGCGTGGCCCGCGTCAACGGCTTCGATGTCGCGTCCCAGGCCGGCCGGGTGCGTGAGTCGATCAGCCTGACCGGGCAGTTCGCGGCGGTCGACGAGATCCTCACCGGCCGGGAGAACCTCGTGCTGATCGCGCGGCTGCGCCACCTCGACGCCCCGGGCGCGGTGGCGCAGGCCCTGCTCGAGCGATTCTCCCTGGCGGAGGCGTCGGGCCGGAGGGTGTCGACCTACTCCGGAGGCATGCGCCGGCGCCTCGACATCGCCATGAGCCTGATCGGGGACCCGCCGGTCATCGTCCTCGACGAGCCGACGGCCGGCCTGGACCCCCAGGGGCGGCTCGAGGTGTGGCGCGCCGTCAAGGAGCTGACCGGCCGAGGCGCCACCGTGCTGCTGACGACCCAGTACCTCGAGGAGGCCGAGCAGCTCGCGGACCGGATCCTCGATCCTCCACCAGGGTCGGATCGTCGTCGACGGCACGCTGAGCGAGCTCAAGGCGCTGCTCCCGCCGGCCAGGGTGGAGTACGTCGAGAAGCAGCCCACCCTCGAGGACGTCTTCCTCGCGCTGGTGGGCCCGGACGACCAGGAGAGGCCGCGATGACCAGCGATGCCCTTGCCGACACCACGGTCCTGCTCGGCCGTTCCCTGCGCCACGTCACCCGAAGCCTGGACACCGTCATCACCACGACGATCATGCCGATCGCCTTCATGCTGCTGTTCGTCTACGTGTTCGGCGGCGCCATCCACACCGGGCCGGGGCCGTACCTGACCTACCTCCTGCCCGGCATCCTCGTCATCACCATCGCCTCGGGCATCTCCTACACCGCCTACCGTCTGTTCCTCGACATCCAGGGCGGCATCGTCGAACGGTTCCAGTCCCTTCCGATCGCCCGCTCGGCGGTGCTGTGGGCGCACGTGCTCACCTCACTGGTGGCCAACCTGGTCTCGCTGGCGGTCGTCGTGGCGGTCGCGCTGCTGATGGGCTTCCGCACGAGTGCCGGAGTGTTGGCGTGGCTCGCCGTCCTCGGCATCCTGGTCCTCCTCACCGTCGCGCTGACGTGGCTCGCCGTCATCCCGGGCCTGACCGCGACGTCGCCGGACGGCGCCGGCGCGTTCTCCTACCCGCTGATCCTGCTGCCGTTCATCAGCTCGGCGTTCGTGCCCACCGCCACGATGCCCGGACCGGTTCGTGTGTTCGCCGAGCACCAGCCGGTGACGTCGATCGTCGACACCATCCGCGCCCTGTTCACCCAGCAGCCGGTCGGCAGCGGCATCTGGGTGGCGCTCGCCTGGACCCTCGGCATCCTCGTCGTGGCGTACGCCCTCGCGATGAGCACCTACCGGCGCAAGATCTCCTGACCCGTCCGTCCGCGGTGGCTGGTGTACCTCTCGGGGCTTCACGGAACCTTCATCGGGGGCGCGGTAGTCCCTTCACGCCCCGGGGGGAACGTCGGCGGTGACGCAGCCGCCGTGAGTGGCCGGCTGCCAGACCTGCACGAGAAGGGGCCGGCGCTCGCCGGTGCCCGCCTCGAGGGAAGGAACTCCGATGATGGGTTGGAACGGCGGCGGCTGGGGCGTCGGAAGCTGGATCGGGATGGGGATCGGCATGCTGCTGTTCTGGGGGCTGGTGGTCTTCGCCGTGGTCGTCCTCCTCCGGTGGGCCAGCCACGGCAGCCAGCGCGGCGAGTACTCGCCGACGTCCTATCCCGCTGCCGGCGGCGCGCAGCTGCCGCCGGCGGCCGGTGCCCCCGCTGCGCTCCAGACGCTCGACGAGCGGTTCGCCCGCGGTGACCTCAGCGAGGAGGACTACCGGCACCGCCGCGACGTCCTGTTGGATCGGTGAGACCGATGCGGGCCAACGTCAAGCTCGCCCTGGCCGGGGCCGTCACGGCCGTCGCCCTCGCCGCCGGCTCGACCGCGGCACTGGCCGCCGTGACCGGCAACCTCGGCGGCCGCGGGGGCGGCACCACGGCCCCCGGGCCGTATGCCGCCCGGGCCGCGACCTCCTCGTGCCCCGTCCCGTCCCTGCCGGGCGCCGTCGCCGACATCACCCTCACCGACATGGGCGGCCCCGGCGCGATGGCTGGCGGCCCCGGCGGGATGATGGGCGGCCGCGACGGGATGATGGGCCGGGCTGGGGCCGGCGGCTCCGGCTACGGGATGCGCGGGAGGATGAGCGTGCAGGTCAGCCCGACAACGGTCAGCGCCGGCACCGTCTCGCTCAGGGTCGCCAACGAGGGCTCGCTCACCCACGAGCTCGTCGTCCTCCCGCTGGCTCCAGGTACCGAGGTCGGCCAGCGGACGATCGGGTCCGACGGCGCTGTCTCCGAGGCCGGCAGCCTCGGCGAGGCCTCGAGCACCTGCGCCGGCGGGGAGGGAGACGGTATCGCCGCCGGCAGCGACGGTTGGGTCACCCTCGACCTGGAACCGGGGCGCTACGAGCTCGTCTGCAACCTTCCCGGCCACTACGCCGCTGGCATGTACGCCGAGCTCGACGTCAGCAGCTGAGCGCGCCACCGCCTCCCAGATCGGTGCGCTCCCTCTGCGGGCCGATGGCGACCATCGGACCTTGGGGTTCTGGGAGTGGCCAGGGGCGGGGTCGAACCGCCGACCTTCCGATTTTCAGTCGGACGCTCGTACCAACTGAGCTACCTGGCCGGGCCTTCCTGGAAGAGCCGGTGACCCGTCCCCTTCATGAAGGAGCGACCCCGACGGGACTCGAACCCGCGACCTCCGCCGTGACAGGGCGGCGCGCTAACCAACTGCGCTACGGGGCCTTGTGTGATGCAAGACCGTATCCCCAACGGGATTCGAACCCGTGCTACCGCCGTGAAAGGGCGGGGTCCTGGGCCGCTAGACGATGGGGACCCGACCTCGTCGAGACCCTCCAACGTCGCGCGGGCGCAGCGCTCGGATCCGTCGAGGACTTCGAAAGCATAGGGGACGGGTGGGCCCCCCACCAAAACGGCCGTGTGTGCGCCCGAGCGGCCATCGGGCGGAGCGCCAACGCAGCCAGTCGTCAGCATCTGTTGACGGCGAGGATCCGTCAGCATATGCTGACGGACATGACCAGAACCGCCACCGACCTCGCCGGTGACCTCGACAGCACCGACCCTGCCGTCGGCCTGCGCGCCGTCGCCGCCCTCGGCCGGCTCCTCGAGCGGCTCGAGACCCTCCACGTCCGCAGCGCCCGCGAGCAGGGTTGGTCGTGGCAGGAGATCGCCGACGCCCTCGGCGTCACCAAGCAGACAGTCCACCGCAAGCACGCCCGGAGGTAACCGTGTTCGAACGCTTCACCGATGACGCGCGCGCCGTGGTCATCACCACCCAGGAGCTCTGCCCGCGGCTCGGCGCCACCGAGGTCGGGCCCGTGCACCTCCTCCTCGCCCTGACCCAGGACGCCAGCTCCGTGCGGGAGGTGCTCGCCGCGCACGGGCTCACGGACGCCGCCGTGGTGTCCGCTCTCGAGCTCGAGCGCGGTGACACCACGCCGCCACCGCGACCGCTCGACGACGAGGACGCCGAGGCGCTGAGGTCGCTCGGCATCGACCTGGACGCGATCCGTCGTGCCGTCGAGGAGCGCTTCGGCGAGGGGGCGCTCGACGGCGGACCTGACGACCGGACCGAGGCTCCCGAGGCTCCCGAGGCGGACGATGACCTCGTGGCCGCCGGACCGCCCAGAGGTCGGCTGCGCTTCGGTGCGGGGCGAGTGCGCTTCGGCCGGGGCGCGAAGAAGGTCCTCGAGCTCGCGGTGCGCGAGGCGATCCGTCAGCGGAGCCGTGAGATCACCGCCGCGCACGTCGCGCTCGGTGTGCTCCGGACCGACGACCCCGACGTGCGGCGCGTGCTGTGGCAGTTGAACGTGGACCAGCGCGCGCTGCGGGTCGACCTCGAGGGCCGGATGCGCCGCAGCGCCTGACGCCGGGCCCCATCCGCGCGCCGGGTGGCGGCCCCGACCGCCGGCCTCAGCCGGCGGCCCACTCCCTCAGGCGTCCGGCATCCCACGTCGTGACGATCCGCTCGGCCGGCACCCCGAGCCGTTCGGCGCGCTCGCACCCGTACGCCTTCATGTCGAGCTGGCCGGGGGCGTGGGCGTCGGAGTCGACCGCGAACAGGCAGCCGATCCCCAAGGCCAGCTCGACCAGCTCGTCGGGCGGGTCGCAGCGCTCCGGGCGGCTGTTGATCTCGACCGCGGTCCCGTGCTCCGCGCACGCCTCGAACACGGCGCGGGCGTCGAACTCCGACGGCGGCCGGGTGCCGCGCGACCCGGTCACCAGGCGCCCGGTGCAGTGTCCGAGGACGTTGACGCGCGGGTTGGACACCGCCGCGACCATCCGCGCCGTCATCGGGCCGGCGTTCATCCGCAGCTTGCTGTGCACCGAGGCGGTGACGAGGTTGAGCCGACCGAGCATCGCCTCGGTCTGGTCGAGCGAGCCGTCGTCGAGGATGTCGACCTCGATGCCCTTGAGCAGCGTGAACCGGCCGGCGAGGGAACGGTTGACGGCGTCGACGATGCCGAGCTGCCGGGTCAGGCGCTCCACGCTCAGGCCGTTGGCCACCCGCAGCGACGGGCTGTGGTCGGTGAGCACCATCCACTCGTGGTCGAGCTCGACGGCGGTGAGAACCATCTCCTCGATCGGCGAGCCGCCGTCGCTCCAGTCCGAGTGGGTGTGGCAGTCCCCGCGCAGCGCGGCGAAGAGACGTGCGCCGCCCTCGACGAGCGGGCCGGCGGACTTCTCCTGCAGCGCCGCGAGGTAGGCCGGGAGCTCGCCGGCCAGCGCCTCGGCGACGACGCCGCTGGTCGACTTCCCGATGCCGGCCAGCTCCTGCAGGGTGCCCGCCTCCGCACGTTCCCGCAGCTCGCCGGGGTCGGTCTCGCGCACGGTCCGCACGGCAGCGCGGAACGCCTCCACCCGGTAGCTGCCGGCTCGGGTGCGCTCGAGGAGGAAGGCGATGCGGCGCAGCGCGTCGGCCGGGTCGACCGGCGCCTCGAGGGGCGGGAGGAGCGCGACCACGCTCAGGCCGCCGACCTGGCGAGCTCGTCGAGCGCCGTGACCACCCGCTCGACGTCCTCGGCGGAGCTGTACGGCGCCAGCCCGAGCCGGACGCCGCCGCCGTCCCCGAGCCCGAGGTGACGTGAGGCCTCGAGCGCGTAGAAGTGCCCGGCAGGGGCGTTGACGCCGCGCGTGGCGAGGTGCCTGCGGACGGCCTGGGGGTCGTGACCCTCGAGGGTGAGTAGGAGGGTGGGGGTGCGCGACGCGGCGTTGGAGTGGAGGGTGACCCCCGCCATCCCGCGCAGCGCCGGCTCGAGGACGGCCAGCAGCGCGCTCTCGTGGGCGTGGACGGTATCCATCGAGGCGAGCAGCCGCTCCCGGCGGTCCTCGGGGGTGACCGGGGTGTCGAGGTCGTCGAGACCGGCGAGGAAGTCGACGGCTGCGGTGGTGCCGGCCATGAGCTCGTACGGGAGGGTGCCCAGCTCGAACCGCTCGGGTACGGCGTCGGTCGACGGGAGGAGCTTGTCGGGGTGCAGCCCCTCGAGCAGCTCCGGGGACGCGGCGAGGACGCCGCAGTGCGGGCCGAGGAACTTGTACGGCGAGCAGGTCCACACGTCGGCGCCGAGCGTGGCGACGTCGACGGCGACGTGCGCCGTGGCGTGCACACCGTCGACCCAGTGCAGCGCACCGACCTCGTGGGCGAGCGCCGAGAGGGCCGCGGTGTCCGGCCGGGTGCCGACCAGGTTGGAGGCCGCGGTCGTGGCGAGGAGGCGGGTCCGGTCGGTGAGCAGCCCGGCGACGGCCTCCGTCGGGAGCTCGCCGGTCGCCGGGTCGAAGTCGGCCCAGCGCACGGTGGCCCCGACGGCCTCGGCGACCTGGACCCAGGGCCGGATGTTGGAGTCGTGGTCCAGGCGGGTGACGACGAGCTCGTCGCCGGGGCCCCAGCCCTTGGCCAGGGCCCGGGCGAGGTCGTAGGTCAGGGCGGTGGCGCTGCGCCCGAAGACGATGCCGCCCGGGTCGGCTCCGAGCAGGTCGGCGGCCGCCTGCCGGCACTGGCGGACCACCCGGTCGGCGCGGCGCTCGGCGGCGGTCACGTCGCCGCGGTTGGAGATCGCGCTGGTCAGGGTGTGGGCCACGGTCTCGCCGACGACGTCCGGCACCTGGCTGCCGCCGGGGCCGTCGAAGTGGGCCGCGCCCTCGCGCAGGGCAGGGAAGTGGGAGCGGATGCGCTCGACGTCGTAGGCCATCGAGCCATCCTCGCGCATCCCGTTCCCCGCCGGGCTCCCAGCCCGGGGGTCACCAGGAGGTGTGCAGCGGGCGGCCCTCGGCGAAGCCGGCGGTCGACTGGATGCCCACCGTGGCACGCTCGTGGAACTCCTCGAGGGTGCGCGCCCCGGCGTAGGTGCACGCGCTGCGCAGCCCGGCGACGATCTGGTCGATGACGTCCTCGACGCTCGGCCGCTCCGGGTCGACGTACATCCGCGCGGAACTGATGCCCTCCTCGAAGAGTGCCTTGCGGGCGCGCTCGTAGGCGGTGTCGGATGCCGTCCGGCTGCGGACCGCGCGGGCCGACGCCATCCCGAAGGACTCCTTGTACTGCCGTCCGTGCTCGTCGGTGTACAGGTCACCGGGCGACTCGAGGGTGCCGGCGAACCACGAGCCGATCATGACGTTGGCCGCGCCGGCGGCCAGGGCCAGCGCGACGTCCCGCGGGTGACGCACCCCGCCGTCGGCCCAGACGTGCCGCCCGAGGTCGCGGGCCGCGCCGGCGCACTCGAGGACGGCGGAGAACTGCGGGCGCCCCACCGCGGTCATCATCCGCGTGGTGCACATCGCCCCGGGCCCGACCCCGACCTTGACGATGTCGGCGCCGGCCTCGATGAGGTCCCGGGTTCCCTGCGCCGAGACGACGTTCCCGGCGACGAGCGGCACCGGCAGGCCGAGGGCCCGCAGCGAGCGCAGCACCTCGACCATCTTGTCCTGGTGGCCGTGCGCGGTGTCGATGACGATGACGTCGGCGCCGGCCTCGGCGAGCGCGGCGGCCCTGGCCGGGACGTCGCCGTTGATCCCGAGCGCGGCCCCGATCCGAAGCCGCCCGGCGTCGTCGACGGCGGGGGAGTACAGGTGGGCGCGGAGCGCGCCGGCCCGGGTCAGGAGGCCGACGAGGGCCCCGGTGTCGTCGACGACCGGCGCGAGCCGCCGCCGGGCGTGCGAGAGGGTGTCGAAGGCGTCCTCGACGTCGACGCCGTCGGGGATCGTCACCATGTCGCGGACCATGACGTCGGCGAGCTGGGTGAACCGGTCGACGCCGGTGAGGTCGGTCTCGGTGACGATGCCGACCGGCCGGCACCGCTCGTCGGTGACCAGGGCGGCGCCGTGGGCCCGCTTGTGCAGCAGGGCGAGCGCCTCGCCGGCGGTCGTCGTCGGGTCCAGGGTGATCGGGGTGTCGTAGACGAGGTGGCGCGACTTCTGCCAGGCGATGACCTCGCGGACGATCTCGACCGGGATGTCCTGCGGGATGATCGTCAGCGCGCCCCGGCGGGCCGTGGTCTCGGCCATCCGCCGGCCGGCGATCGCGGTCATGTTGGCGACGACCAGCGGGAGGGTGGTGCCGGTGCCGTCGACGGTGGAGAGGTCGACGTCGAGCCGGCTCGTGACGCTCGAGCGGTTCGGGACCATGAAGACGTCGTCGTACGTCAGGTCCAGCTGGGGCGCGAGGTCGTTGAGGAACTGCACCGCCCCAGCGTAGGCGTGCGGGCATCCGGCAGGATCGGGGCCGTGAGTCTCATGGCCCCTTCGCCCGCCGACGCGCGTCGCCGGGTGGGGCTGCGGCGGATGCGGCTGCTTGCGATCTCGCTGCTCCTCCTCGCCGCGGCGGTGTTCCTCGCCACGGTGCGCCTGGAGCACTCGGGTGTGTGGGGCTATGTGAACACCGCGGCGGAGGCGGCGATGGTCGGTGCGCTGGCCGACTGGTTCGCCGTCACCGCCCTCTTCCGGCACCCGCTCGGGCTGCCGGTGCCGCACACCGCGATCATCCCGAGGCGCAAGAACGAGATCGGACGCAACCTGCAGGAGTTCGTCACCGAGAACTTCCTCACCGTCGAGATCGCCCGGGAGCGGCTCGCGGCCGCGAGGGTCAGCGAGCGGGTCGGTGCCTGGCTGCTGCGCCCGGAGCATCGCCGGCGGGTCCTCGCCGAGGCGGTCCGGGTCGGGCGCGCCGGTCTGGGCCGGCTCTCCGACGACGAGGTCCGCGGCATCGTCAGCGGGTTCCTCGTGCCCAGGCTCGTCCGGGAGCCGGTGAGCCCGATCGCCGGTGCGCTCCTCGAGGGCGTGGTCGAGGAGCAGACCCACCACGGCCTCGTCGACCTCGGTCTCGAGCAGCTCGAGCTCTGGCTCCGCGAGAACCCCGGGACCTACGCCGAGGTCCTCGGCACCCGAGCCCCGTGGTGGACCCCGCCGTGGCTCGACGAGCGGGTCATCCAGTGGACCTACGAGCAGGTCCTCGCCTGGCTGCGCGAGATCCGGCTCGACGTCCGGCATCCCGCCCGCCGTGCCCTCGACGACCTGCTGCGCCGGCTGGCGCACGACCTCCAGCACGACGAGGAGGTGATGGCCAGGGCGGAGTCGCTCAAGGAGCGGCTGCTCACCCACCCCCAGGTGCCCGAGACGGCGCTCGGGCTCTGGCAGTCCTTCCGCACCGCGCTCGAGTCGGCGATGGAGGACGAGGGCTCCTACTTCCACGCGCGCGGCGACGAGCTGCTCGAGCACCTCGGCCGGCACCTCGTCGAGGACCCGGAGTGGAAGTCACGCGTCGAGGCCCGGCTCGCCGAGGCGGTCTCGTTCGCCGTCGAGACCTACGGCAACGAGCTCGCCGAGGTCATCTCGGTGACCGTCGACCGGTGGGACGGGCGAGAGGCCGCGGAGCGGATCGAGCTGCACGTCGGTCGTGACCTGCAGTTCATCCGGATCAACGGCACGGTCGTCGGGGCGCTCGCCGGGCTGGTCATCCACGCGGTGGCGCGGCTGCTCGGCTGAGCCCGGCGACCGTTCGGCGCACGGCCGTTGGTCCACCGGGCCCAGGGCACTACCGTGACGCCACCACACCCGCGCTGGCGAAGGAGTCGGAGATGCCGGGGAAGTTCGAGCTCTACAAGGACAAGGCCGGCAAGTTCCGCTTCCGGCTCAAGTCGAGCAACGGGCAGGTCATCGCGACGGGTGAGGCCTACGAGAGCAGGGCCAGCGCGATGAAGGGCATCGCGTCGGTGCAGAAGAACGCGCCGGACGCCGCGGTCGACGACCAGACCTGAGCCGCGGCGTCAGCCAGCGCCCACCCGGCGGCGCCCGAGGCTCAGCCCCGGACGCCTCGCCCGCCCGCGGGCCGCCTCTTCCGGGGCGGCAGGGGGAGGAACATGCTCGTGTTCGCCATGTACTCCCGGTAGCCGGGGCGCTTGGCCATCTCGGACTCGAGGAGCCGGGCCCCGGTGGCGAACGCGAGGAAGTACGTCATGACGGCCGGGGAGAGCACGGTGAGGACGCCGGGCCACGCCTCCGCGGCGACCAGCCAGACGCCCCACCACACGGCGGCGTCGCCGAAGTAGTTCGGGTGGCGGGTCCAGGCCCACAGGCCACGGTCCATGATCCTGCCCTTGGCGGCCGGGTCGGTCTTGAACCGGGCCAGCTGGGCGTCGCCGACAGCCTCGAAGGCGACACCGACGAGCCAGAGCAGCACGCCCGCGGCCGCCACCCAACCGAGCTGCCGGTCGGTGGCCGCGGCGACCTGCACGGGGAGGGCGACGAACCACGCCGCGAGTCCCTGGACGACGAAGACGCGGCGCACGGCGTAGGCGAAGCGCCGGCCCTCCGGCGCCCCGGCGAGGAGCTTCTCGTACCGGGGGTCCTCGCCCTTGCCGAGGGCGCGGCGCCGGATGTGCCAGGCGAGCCGGCCGCCCCAGAGGGTGACGAGGACGGCGAGCAGCAACGAGCGCCAGGACCCGGTGCCGAGGACGTAGGACACCCACGCGACCGCGACGAAGTCCAGGCCCCAGGCGATGTCGACGACGCTGACCGTGCCGCGGGCCCGGGCCACGGCCGCAGTGACCGCCATGACGGCCGCGGAGGTCAGCAGCCCGGCGGTGACGACGAGGAGCAGGGTCCCGAGCATCAGCGTGCCGGGTCCGAGGCGACCGGCGGCCCACCGGGGCGGCGCAGCAGGAGCTGGTCGACGCCCATCCGGCCGTCCCTGAAGGCCTGCGCGCCGCCGACTAGGTAGAGCCGCCAGACGCGGGCCGCCTCGTCGCCGATCAGGTCGACGACGCGGTCCCACCGCTCTTCGAGGGTGCGATGCCAGGCCTGGACGGTCCACACGTAGTGCTCCCGCAGCGCGTGGACGCCGCGGACCTCGAACCCGGCCTCCTGGAGCAGGGTCAGCGTGTCGCCGACCGGTCGCATCGTCATGTCGGGGGCGATGAAGGACTCGATGAACGGACCGCCACCGGGATGGTGGCCCCGGGAGCGGGACATCTGCTGGACGAGGACGTAGCCGCCCGGTCGCACGCTGCGGTGCAGGACGGCGGCGTAGCTGTCGTAGTTCCGCTCGCCGACGTGCTCGCCCATCTCGATCGAGGCGACCGCGTCGTACGGGCCCGCGTCGACCTCCCGGTAGTCACGCAGCTCGATCCGCACCCGGTCGCCGAGGCCGCGCTCGTCGATCCGCTCGTCGATGAACGCCTTCTGCTCGGCGGCGATCGTGACCCCGGTGACGCGGGCGCCGAAGTGCTCGGCCGCGTACAGGGACAGCGAGCCCCAGCCGCAGCCGACGTCGAGGAGGGTCATCCCCTCCGTGAGCCCGAGCTTGCGGCAGACCAGGTCGAGCTTGGCGGCCTGGGCCTGCTCGAGCGGCATCTGCGGTCCGTCGGCGAAGAACGCGCTCGAGTACGCCAGGTGCGGGTCCAGGAGCAGGGCGTAGAAGTCGTTGGACAGGTCGTAGTGGTGGCTGATCGCGGCACGGTCGCGGGCGGGGGAGTGCAGCCGCCCGCGGACCACCGCCTGGGTCGCCGGTGGTGCCGGCGGACGGGCGAGCGCGCCGGTGTCCCGGGCGAGCTGCACCAGCTCGGGCAGGGCCCGGGCCATCCGGACCGGGGTGAGCGGGGGCAGCGCGCGGGCGGCGACCGTGTCACGGACCAGGTCGAGCGCGTCGCCGAGGTCGCCGTGGACCGCGAGCTCACCGCTGACGTACGCCTGAGCGGCGCCGAGCTCGCCCGGATGCCAGAGCAGCCGGGTCAGCGCCCGGGGGCTGCGCAGCTCGACGAGCACCCCGTCGGCCGGCCCGCTCTCGGAGCCGTCCCACGCGCGCAGACGGACGGGGAGGTCGCCGCCGATCAGCGGCCGCAGAGCGGCCTCGATGCGGGTGGCGACCTGGGCGGGGGACCCGGTGCGGGTCGCTCGGCCGTGGTCGGTCAGGGTCACGGGTGCTCCTCGAGGTCGGTCGACGGTCGCGGCGGCGGCGTGCTCACGCGGTCCGTTCGGACCCCGCGGTCTCCTCGGATGCCGACTCGTCAGGCACCGTGCCGGCCGCCTCGTCGGTGTCCGGGCCGTCGGACCGGGGTCCGGCCGGGGCGTCGGCCCGGGCGGCCCGGGCCGCCCGGGCGGCGCCGGTGAGCTCGACGACCCCGGCCGGCAGGTCGGGCCCGAGCAGCTGGACCCCGAGCTCCTCGATGACCCGGGGCGTCGCGCCACGGCCGGCGATCCACAGCGGGTGCTGCAGCCCGAGCCGGCGCAGCGCGTCGGCGTGCGAGCGGTATCCCGAGGGTCGGCGGCAGGCCAGCACCACGGCGTCGGCCTCGGCGAGCCGGCAGGCCGAGGTCAGCGACGGGATCGGGGTGTCGGCGCCGAGGTAGCGGATGCGCCAGCCGGCGCGGCCGAGGAGCACCCCGAAGCTGAGCAGGATGATGTCGTGGAACTCCCCGGGGGGGCAGGCCAGCACCGCGACCGGTCCGCTGCCGACGCCCCAGGTGAGCGAGAGGGCGCCGAGGCGGCGACGGACCAGGCTGGAGGCGAAGTGCTCCTGGGCGATGCCGATCCGGCCGAGCTCCCAGGCCTCGCCGACCCGCACGAGGAACGGCACGAGGACGTCGACGATGGCGCTCTCGATCGAGCGGTCGAGGAAGGCGGTGTCGAGGACGGCGTGCGCCCGGTCCTCGTCGAGGGCCGACACCGCGTCGAGCAGCTGGGCGGCCAGCACCGGCGGGTCGGTGCGCAGGCCCTGGTCGACGCCGTCCTGGGCTGCGCGCTCGGCGGCCGCCGCCCCCTGGGGGGTGACCGCCGTGGGGGAGGTGCCCGACCGCTCGGCGGCGAGCACCCGCCTCGAGGCCTCGACCGCGCTGACACCCTGGTCGCGCAGCGCGATGACCTCGCGGACCCGTCGCTCGTCCTCGGGACCGTACAGCCGGTAGCCGCCGGCGGAGCGCGACGGCTGGAGGAGGCTGTAGCGGGACTCCCAGGCGCGAAGGACGTGGGTGCTCACGCCGACCCGGGACGCGAGCTCCCCGATCCGCATCGTCGGCGGAACCGAACTCCTCATGCCGGCAACCGTAACCTCATGCGGTAACTTTGTACAAACCTTTGACGAGATTCGACGAAAGGTTCTACAGTCCACCCCATGCCTCCTTCCTCCACGGACGGGCCCCGCGCGTCCCGCCCCTCGGTCGCGGTCGTCGGTGCCGGCGTCTCCGGCCTCACCGCGGCGTACCTGCTGAGCAGGGACAACGACGTGACCCTCTACGAGGCCGAGCACCGGCTGGGGGGCCACGCCCACACCCACACCGTGGACACGGCGTCCGGGCCGCTGCGGGTGGACAGCGGCTTCATCGTCCACAACGACCGCACCTACCCGCTGCTGCGGCGGCTCCTCCGCGAGCTCGGGGTCCGGGCCCGCGACACCGAGATGTCGATGAGCATCCGGGACGAGGCCAGCGGCCTCGAGTACGCCGGCGGCCGCGGCGCCAAGGGCTTCGTCGCCCGGCCCCGCCAGCTCCTGGACCGCGACTACGTCGGGCTGCTGCGCGCGGTCCGCCGCTTCCACGGCCTCGCCCGCGAGTTCCTCGACACCACCGACGACGAGGACACGACCAGCTACGGCGAGTTCATCCGCGACGGGGGGTTCCCGGGCACCTTCACCCGCCGCTACGCGGTCCCGCTCGTCGCCTGCG
Organism: uncultured Actinomycetota bacterium; assembly: GCA_963772645.1. GTDB lineage: Bacteria > Actinomycetota > Actinomycetes > Actinomycetales > Dermatophilaceae > DASSQJ01. The sequence continues at coordinate 76,118 of CAVYYD010000006.1, read as the reverse complement.
TGTGGTCCAGCGGCGGCGAGGCAGCCCTGGAGTACCCGGCCCGCTACCTCTTCCGCTTCCTCGACCACCACGGGATGCTCAGCATCGGCGACTCGCCTCAGTGGATGACCGTCGTCGGCGGCTCCCGGACCTACGTCGACGCGCTCGCCGGCCGGCTCGGCACGGTCCGCAGCGGTGACCCGGTCACCGGTGTCTCCCGCACCCCGGACGGCGTGGAGGTCCGCACCCGCGGCGGTGCCGCCGGCCGGCACGACCGGGTGGTCCTGGCCACCCACGCCGACGACGCCCTCGGGCTCCTCGCCGACCCCACGCCGGCCGAGAAGGAGGTGCTCGGCGCCTTCCGGTACACCGAGAACGAGACCGTCCTGCACCGCGACCCCTCGCTGATGCCGCGGGCCCGGCTGGCCCGCTCGTCGTGGAACTACCTCGTCGGCGAGGACCCCTCCCGCGGCGCCGTGGTGACCTACTGGATGAACCGGCTCCAGGGGCTGCCGGCGGCCGAGCCGTTCTACGTCACGCTCAACGCCACCGAGCGGATAGACCCGGCGTCCGTGGTGGCCACCATGCACTACCGGCACCCCCGCTACGACCTCGGCGCGGTCCGGGCCCAGCATCGGCTGCCCGAGCTGACGACCGACCGGACCACCTACGCCGGGGCCTACCACGGCTGGGGCTTCCACGAGGACGGCTGCCGGGCCGGGGTCGCGGCCGCGGCGGCGTTCGGGACGACGTGGTGAGCTCCACCGCCGTGCTGCCCCCGCTTCCGGCCCTCGTCGTCGGCCGGGTCCACCACACTCGACACCGGCCGCTCCGGCACGCCTTCACCCACGCCCACATCCAGTGGCTGGTCGACCTCGAGGACCCGCCACGGCTGCCGCGCTGGATGCGTCCGCTGGCGTCCTTCCACGGCGAGGACCATCTCGCCGGCAGCCCGGGCCTGCCGGCGCTGAGGGCCAACGTCCTTCGCGTCCTCGAGCGCGAGGGCGTCGACGCCGGAGCGGTGCGCCGGGTCGTCATGCTCGCCCACGCCCGGGTGCTCGGCCACGTCTTCGACCCGATGACCGCCTACTGGTGCCTCGACGCTCAGGGCTCCCTCGTGGCCGTCGTCGTCGAGGTGCACAACACCTACGGTGGCCGGCACGCCTACGTCCTGCGCCCGGACGCCCACGGTGCCGACGAGGTCGCCAAGGAGTTCTACGTCTCGCCGTTCAACGACGTGGAGGGGCGCTACGCCATCCGCGTCCGGATGTCCCCGCACCGGGTCGGGGTCGCCATCCGGCTGCTCGTCGGCGACGAACCCCTGGTGACCGCCACCGTCTCGGGCCGGCCGAGAGCGGCGACCCCGACCTCCGTGCTCGCCACCGCCCTACGCCACCCCCTGATGCCGCAGCGGGTCACCGCGCTGATCCGGGTGCACGGCATCTGGCTGTGGCTGCGGCGGCTGCCCATCCGTCCCCGACCCGTCGGTTCCCTGGAGAGTGTGAGATGACCGTCGACAGCCCCGGACTCGACCTGGGAGTCCCCAGCCTGCGCTTCCCCCGCGTCCTGACCCGCGGCGCCGTCGCCCGCTCGGTCGTCCACGCCACCGTGGACCGGATGCCGGTCCGGCTGCGCTACCCCGACGGCACCGAGGTCGGGGCGGCGGACCCGGCGCCCCGGTGCTCCAGGTGGTCAGGCCGGACGCCCTCTACCGGCGGCTCGAGGCCCACCCGAAGATCGGGCTCGGCGAGGCGTACATGTCCGGCGACTGGCGTGCCGCCGACGGCACCGACCTCGCCGAGGCCCTCATGCCCTTCGCGGCCCGGATGGGCGAGCTCGTCCCCCGGCCGCTGCTCTCCCTCCGCGGCCTCGTCGACCGGGCGATCCCGCGCCACCAGCGCAACACCCTCGCGGGGTCGCGCAGCAACATCAGCGCCCACTACGACCTGAGCAACGACCTCTTCGCCGCCTTCCTCGACCCGTCGATGTCGTACAGCTCGGCGATGTTCGACCCGGCCCGCCCGCTGGCGGAGCAGGACCTCCACGAGGCCCAGGTCCGCAAGGTCGAGTCCGTCCTCGACACGGCCGGGGTCAGGGCGGGGTCCCGGGTCCTGGAGATCGGCACCGGCTGGGGCGAGCTCGCCATCCGGGCCGCGCGGCGCGGCGCCACGGTGACCTCGGTGACCCTCTCCCACGAGCAGCGCGGCCTGGCGCTCGAGCGGGTCGCCGCGGCGGGGGTCGCCGACCGGGTCGAGGTGTGCCTGCGGACTACCGGGAGGTCGTCGGGCAGCTACGACGCGGTGGTCAGCGTGGAGATGATCGAGGCGGTCGGCGAGGAGTACTGGGAGACCTACTTCCGCCGCATCGACGACCTGCTCGCCCCCGGCGGCGCGGTCGCCATCCAGGCCATCCTCATGGAGCACCACCGCCTGCTCGCCACCCGCGGGTCGTTCGGCTGGATCCAGAAGTACATCTTCCCCGGCGGCCTCATCCCGTCGCTGCAGGCGATCCGCGACGTGACCCGGGACCGCACGACCCTGCGGGTCGAGCGGGTCCACTCCTTCGGCGCCGACTACGCCGAGACGCTGCGCCGCTGGCGGATCTCCTTCCTCGACGGCTGGCCGGGGTGCGGCCCCTCGGGTTCGACGAGACCTTCCGCCGCATGTGGGAGTTCTACCTCGCCTACTGTGAAGCAGGCTTCGCGACGTCCTACCTGGACGTCGCCCAGATCCGACTCGCCCGGAGGGGAGCTGAATGACGACCATCGAACGCACCGTCACGACGACCGCAGCACCGGAGGCGGTCTTCCCGTACCTGGTCGACTTCCGCAACGCCGAGGAGTGGGACTCCGGCACGACCTCGTGCGAGCGGGTCTCCGGTGACGGCGGCCCCGGCACGGTGTACCACAACGTCTCCCAGTTCGCCGGCAACAGCGTCGAGCTCGACTACACCGTCGAGGAGGTGGCCCAGCCGCGCTTCGTCATCGTCGGGCGCAACGCCACGACCACGAGCCGGGACACCATCACCGTCACCCCGTCCGGGGGCGGCTCGCAGGTGGTCTACCGCGCCGACTTCACCTTCACCGGGCTCGCCCGGTTCGCCGGGCCGGTGATGAAGCCGCTGCTCGAGCGGCTCGGTGACAAGACCGCCGCCCAGCTCCGGGCCGCCCTGGACCGCCTGTGACCGACGGTCGCGGAGCCGGTCGCCGGGCCCTGGTCACGGGGGCCACCGGCTACATCGGGTCGCGCCTCGTGCCGCGGATGCTCGACGACGGCTGGAGCGTGCGGGTGCTGACCCGCGACGCCTCCCGGGTCGAGGACCGGTGGTGGGCCCCGCGGGCGGAGGTCGCCGAGGGTGACGCGTCCTCGCGCTCCGACCTCGCCGAGGCACTCGCCGACGTCGAGGTCGCCTACTACCTGCTCCACTCGATGGACTCCGCCGGCGGGTTCGTCGAGCGCGACCGCGAGATGGCCCGCTCCTTCGGCGTCGCGGCCTACGAGGCCGGGGTCTCCCGGATCGTCTACCTCTCCGGCCTGCACCCGGCGAAGGGCCCGCTCAGCGACCACCTCGCCTCCCGCGTCGAGGTCGGCGACCTCCTCATGGCGAGCGGCGTGCCCACCGCCGTGCTCCAGGCCGCGGTCATCGTCGGGTCGGGGTCGGCGTCGTTCGAGATGATGCGCCACCTGACCAGGCGACTACCGGTCATGGTCGCGCCCAAGTGGCTCGGCAACCGGATCCAGCCGATCGCCGTCCGCGACGTGCTGCACTACCTCGTCGGGGCGGCGGACCTGCCGCCCGAGGTCAACCGGACCCTCGACATCGGCGGTCCCGAGGTGCTCACCTACCGCGAGATGATCACCCGCTTCGCGCGGCTCACCGGCCTCCTGCCGCGCACCGTCGTGTCCATCCCGGTGCTCACGCCCTGGCTGGCCAGCCAGTGGGTCGGCCTCGTCACCCCGGTCCCCACCGGCCTGGCCAAGCCGCTCGTCGAGAGCCTGCTCCACGAGGTCGTCTGCGCCGAGGACGACATCGACGCACTCGTCGGGCCACCGCCCGGGGGTGCCCTGGGGTTCGACCGCGCGGTCACCGACGCCATCGCCGGCGACGACGCCGACCCCCGGCCCGAGCCGGGCACCGTCGACCCCGCCAGGGTCACCGCCGCGGACCCCGACTGGGCCGGCGGCGGCCGCCGTGGCAGCGGCCACGGGGCGGCGGCGCCGCGGGGCGGAGCGTGAGGCGGCCCGGCCCGTGAACCCCGTCGCCGAGCTGCGCGCGTTCTTCCGGGCCACGCTCGTCGACCCCGTCCCGCGCGACCACACCGAGCCCGACTCCGCCTTCCGGCGCCGCCGGGTCGTCGCCGCCGTCACCCTGCTCGTCGGCGCCGGCGTCCTCGCCTGGGCGCTGCGGATCGAGCCGGGCAACGCGCCTCTTCTACGTCGGCACGCTTCGCGCTCGCCGCGGTCTGGGTCGGTCGGGGCCTTCGCCTCGGGGCCGCTGCACCTCGGCCGGGCCCACACCCGGGACGGTGACGGGCAGAGCCGCGCCGTCGCTGCAGTCGCTCGCGCTCGGCGCGATGCTGCTCGTCCTGTTCCTCCTCGGCGCGGTCCTCGTCGCCCAGGTCCCGTGTCCTGCGCAACCCGGTCCAGCAGCTCCTCGACCACGCCGAGTACGGCTCGCTCGCCGGTCGTCGCCCTCATCACCGGCGTCAACGGCATCGCCGAGGAGCTGTACTTCCGTGGGGCGCTCTACGCCGGGGTGGGACGCCGGCACGCGCTCGCGGTGACCACCGTCGTCTACGCGCTGGTGACGGCGTCCTCCGGCATCCCGCTCCTCGTCCTCGCCGCGGCCGTCGTCGGGCTCGTCGTCGGCCTGCAGCGGCGGGTGACCGGCGGCATCCTCGGCCCGACGGTCACCCACCTCACCTGGTCGCTCGGGATGCTCTTCCTCCTCCCGCCGGTCCTCGACCGGTTCAGCTGACTGGCGGTGCGCCGGCCCCGATGACCTCCGTCCTCTGGCTGCGCCGCGACCTGCGCCGCCGTGACCACCCGGCCCTGCTCGCCGCGAGGGACGCCGCCGCCGACGGCGACCTCGTCGTCGCCTTCGTCGTCGACCCCGCGCTGTGGCGGCGGCGCCGGGCCGGTGCGCCGGGCCTGGCTCGCGGCGAACCTCCGGGCGCTCGACGCGGACCTCGACGGCGCCCTCACCCTGCTGCACGGCGACCCGCGCACGCGTCGTCCCCGAGCTCGCCGCCGCGGGTCGGGGCGTCGTCGGTGCACGTCACCCGGGAGACGACGCCGGCGGGGCGGCGCCGCGACGCCCGGTGTCGCCGGCCGGCTCGAGGAGGCCGGCGTCCGGTGGGTCGAGACCGGGACGCCCTACGCGGTGGGTCCCGGGCTCGTCGTCAACGGCTCGGGTGACCCGTACAAGGTGTTCACGCCGTTCGCCAGGGCCTGGCGCGCCGCACGGCTGGGCCGAGCCGGCGAGCACGCCGAGGACGCTGCCGCTGCGGCACGCCGGGGACGACGCCCGGGCGACGGCCGCGCTGGACGCGGCGCTCGCGGCATCCGGGCTCCCCGAGCTGCCCCCGGCCGGCGAGGAGGCCGCGCTCGCCCGCTGGCGCCGGTTCCGGGACCGGCACCTGCGCGACTACGCCGACGAGCGCGACCTGCCGGCCCTGGACCACACCTCGCGGATGTCGCCGTACCTCAAGCTCGGGGTCGTGCACCCGCGCACCCTCCTGGCCGAGCTCGCCGGCGAGCGGGGCACGGGCGCCTCGACGTTCGTCGACGAGCTCGCCTGGCGCGAGTTCTACGCGGACGTCCTCTTCCAGCACCCGCGCAGCGCCTGGCACGACCTGCGTCCGGCGCTGGCCGGGATGCGCTACGACGAGCCGGAGGACGCGCTCCGGGCCTGGCGGACCGGGCACACCGGCTTCCCGGTCATCGACGCCGGGATGCGCCAGCTGCTCGCCGAGGGGTGGATGCACAACCGGGTGCGGATGATCACCGCGAGCTTCCTCACCAAGGACCTGCACGTGTGGTGGCCGCTCGGGGCCCGCCACTTCCTCGAGCACCTCCTCGACGGCGACGTCGCCTCGAACAACCACGGCTGGCAGTGGGTGGCCGGGACCGGAACCGACGCCTCGCCGTACTTCAGGGTCTTCAACCCGGTGACCCAGGGCGAGCGGTTCGACCCCTCCGGGGACTACGTCCGGCGGTGGGTCCCCGAGCTGCGGCACCTGCCGGGCCAGCAGGTGCACCAGCCGTGGCGGCACGACGGCGGCTACGCGCACGGATACCCCCGGCGGATCGTCGACCACGCCGAGGAACGCCGGGAGGCGCTCGAGCGGTACCGGGCCGCCTCGTCGTGACCGCGCCGTCTGGCCGTGACCGCCGCCGCCGACGGTCGCCGCGGGCGGTGTGAGCGAGTTTCCGCACACGGAGTTGTGGAAAACTCAACCGCTTGGGTACGCTGCTCCCACGAGGGGAGTACTTCCCAAGTTCGTGCCGGTCAGTACGAGCGCCCGACGGCGTTCCCGGTACGGCGCCGCCACGGCGGTGAAGGAGACCTCAGGACCGTACGCCGTGCCCTGAGGAGAACCCTGACCATGCATCCCGCCCTCCGTCTCGCCACCGAGCCGCTGGCCACCGGCTCCGTCGGGACCACCGTCACCTGGGCCGCCACGATCGCCGGCGTCCTGCTCCTCTTCGCCCTCGACTTCGCGATCACCCGGCGCCCGCACGAGGTGTCGATGCGTGAGGCGGTGAGCTGGTCGGCCTTCTACGTGGCCCTGCCCCTGGCGTTCGGCGTCTGGGTGTGGAGCGCCTTCGGCGGCGAGCGGGGGCTGGAGTACTACACCGGCTACCTCGTCGAGAAGTCCCTCTCCGTCGACAACCTCTTCGTCTTCATGCTGCTCCTGGCCGCGTTCGCCGTGCCGAAGGAGCTGCAGCAGCGGGTCCTGCTCATCGGCGTCGCTGGGGCGCTCCTCCTGCGGGGGGTGTTCATCGCACTCGGCGCCACCCTGATCGCCAGCTTCTCGTGGACCTTCCTCCTCTTCGGGGCGGTCCTGCTCGTCACCGCGGTCAAGGTGCTCCGCGACGCGATGTCCCACGAGGACCAGGCGGTCGACATCGGCTCGATCCGCACGGTGCGCCTGCTGCGGCGGTGGTGGCCCGTCGTCGAGGACTACCGCGGCACCGCGATGACGGTGCTCGAGAACGGCCGCCGCGCCCTCACCCCGCTCGCCCTGGTCACCGTCGCGATCCTCGGCACCGACGTCGTCTTCGCCGTCGACTCGGTCCCGGCGGTCTACGGCATCACCGGGGACCCCTACCTCGTCTTCGTCACCAACGCCTTCGCCCTGCTCGGGCTCCGGGCGCTCTACTTCGTCCTCGCCGGGCTGCTCAGCAAGCTCGTGCACCTCGGCTACGGCCTCGCCGCCATCCTGTTGTTCATCGGGGTCAAGCTCGTCCTGCACTGGGCCCACGGCCTCTGGCCCGCGGTGCCCGAGGTCCCGACGCTCGCCTCCCTCGGAGTCATCGTCGGCATCCTCGCGCTGGTGACGGCCACCAGCCTGGTCGCCGGCCGCCGGACCGCCCGAGCCCGCGCCGCCGAGCTCGAGCACCGCGGGGCCTGAGAAGTCGCACGAGCCCGCTGGCTCCGCACCCGGGGAAACCGGTGCCACGGCCCCGGGTTCCCCGGGTGCTGGTCCGAGCGTGGCCGGCCCTAGGTTGGCGGCATGAACGAAGACGCCGTCGGGCCGACCGTCGTCCGCAACGACACGTGCGCCGGGCAGGTGCTCGACCAGGGCGCGCTCGTCCTCGGCTGGGCGCCGGCCGGGTCCGAACCCGTCCTCTTCTCCGCCCCGGGCCTGCGGGTCCGCCCCGGGGAGGCGCCGCACGCCGGGATCCCGGTGTGCTGGCCGTGGTTCGGGCCCGGGCGCCACTCCGGGATGACGCCGGCGCACGGCTTCGTCCGGGCGGCCGACTGGGAGCTCGTCGAGCGGGTGGACGGCCCGGATGCGGTCACGCTCCACCACCGGATCACCAGCGCGACGGCCACCTCGCCGCACTTCCCCCACCGCTACGCCCTCGACCTGCGCACCCACCTCGGCGCGGCGCTCGAGCTCGAGCTGACGACGACGAACAGCGGGGCCGAGCCGTTCGACCTCGAGCAGGCGCTTCACGCGTACCTCCGCGTCGGCGACGTCCGCCGCGTCCGCCTCGAGGGCCTGGACGGGGCCGGCTACCTCGACAAGACGACCGGGCGTGAGGAGCGCCAGCACGGTGCCGTCGTGCTCGCCGGTGAGACCGACCGCGTCTACCGCAGTGACGCCCCGGTGACGGTGCACGACCCGGTACTCGGGCGCCGGCTGCGGGTGAGCACGGAGGGCGCCGCCGACCGCGTGGTGTGGAACCCGTGGCAGCAGAAGGGGACCGCACTGCAGGACGTCGGCGACGCGTGGTCCTCCTTCGTCTGCGTCGAGGGCGGCAACGTCCTGGCCGACGCGGTCGAGGTGGCCCCGGGCGGGTCCCGGTCCATGGTCTACCGCCTGGAGGTCGCGAGCCACTGACCCGGCCCGCGGCGGGGTGCCCGCCCGTACACCTAGGCCAGGGTGACGAGCTCGTCCGGGTCGTCGCTGGGCAGCCTCGGGGAGGCGGTGGCCGTCACCCGGAACGAGGGCGCACCGACGACCGCGCCGAGGGAGGAGCTGACCGCGACGTCGGCGGCGTCGCGGCCGGTGCCGATCCGCACCATCGACGCCCGTGGAGCGAGCCCGGTGGGGTCGAACACCCGCCACCGGCCGTCGACCGCGACCTCGAGGACCGCGTGCGCGTCCATCGGGTCCAGCCCCGGCGCGTACACCGAGACGTAGCGGGCCGGCAGCCCGAGCGCACGGCACAGGGTGACGCCGAGGTGGGCGAAGTCGCGGCACACCCCCGCGGCCCGCTGGAGCGGGACGAGGGCGTCGTCGGTCGCGCCGGTGGAGCCGGGGACGTAGGCGGTGCGGCGGTGGATCCAGGCCACTACCCGCCGTGCGATGTCGGCGTCGTCGCCACCACCGAGCTCGCCGACGGCGAACCCGGCGAGGAGGTCGCTCGGGCAGTAGCGGCTGGGCAGCAGGTAGGTGTAGCGATCGGCGTCGGTGACCTCGTCGGAGCCCCCCGGCGTGAGGTCGACGGTGGCCACGTAGGTGACGACGAGCTCGCCCTCCGGCGCCTCGAGCAGGTGTAGGCGCGTCCCGTGGGACGTGGCGACGGCGAGGGCGTCCACCGCGCCGAGGGCGCCGGTGATGCCGAGGTGCTCTTCCCGCTGCAGGTGCTCGGCGACGGCGAGCGAGACGGCGAGCCTTCCGGCCCGCTCCACGGGCATGGCCAGCTCGACCCGGACGGTGGCCGACGGTCCGGGCGTGAGGGTGTCCATCACCCCACCCTCCCCTGTGGCGTACCGAACCACCAGCCGATCCGTCCCGGCTCTCACCGCGACACCGCCGCTGGCGGGTCAGCGCGCGGCGCTGGCCCGGCGGACGAAGTCGGCGAGGTCCTCGCTCTGCCGCAGCCGGCTCGGCTCGTGGACGTACATCATGTGCCCGGCCTCGTAGAACCGGTGCTCGACGTCCTCGAGCCGCTCGCGGGGCACGTCGAGGTGGGCAAAGGTGTCCTGGGCGGCGTGGTACGGGGTGGCGCCGTCGTGGTAGCCGTAGGCGACGTGCACCTTGAGGTGCGGGTTGGCCCGCATCGCCCGGGACAGCCGGTCGCTGACGTCGACGCCCCTGCCCTCGAACTCCTTGTAGGACCACTCCTCGTTGACCGTCGTCGACAGCTGCACGTAGGGCAGGTCGTTCTCATAGCCGAGCTCGTGACGCACGTAGTGGTTCCACGCCGCGGCGAAGGCGCCCGCGAAGGCGTCCATGCTCGGGTCGTGGCTGATCACCTCGGCGACCCCGGTTGCCGGCCGGGCCGGTGAACCGGCCGTCGAGCCGGCCGACGACGAGGCGCTCGCGGCGGAGCAGCTCGGCGAAGAAGTGCAGGTGCTCGACGCGGAGGTCTGCCAGGTCGACGTACTCCTCGGAGAGCCCGGTGAGGCGGGACAGGGTGCGCACCGCGTCCCGCCGGTCCTCCGCGGGGAGCCGGTGCCCACGTGCGAGGACCCAGGGGTAGGTGCGCTCGGCGAACGCCTCGGCCTCCTCGAGGACCGCGCGCAGGGAGGCCCGCCCGTGCCGACCGTGGTAGTGGGCGATGGCCGCGTAGGTGGGCAGGAACCCCACATGGCCGCGGTCCTCCGGCTGGTGGAGCCCGATCGAGCCGAGGTCGAGGACCGAGGAGATGAGCACCACGCCGTTGAGGTACATCCCGTGGGTGGTCTGGAGGTGGTCGGCGAGGGCGGCGGCACGCACCGTGCCGTAGGACTCGCCGGCGAGGAACTTCGGTGAGAGCCACCGGCCGTGGCGGGTGGTCCACAGCCGGATGATCTCGCCGACGCTCTCCAGGTCCCGGGTGAAGCCGTGGTAGTCCTTGGCCTTGCCCCCCTCGACGGCGCGGGAGAACCCGGTGGAGACGGGGTCGATGAAGACGAGGTCGGCGACCTCGAGGAGCGTCTGGGCGTTGTCGGCCAGGCCGTACGGCGGGGCGGCGAGGCTCCCGGCGTCCCCGGCCACGACCCGCCGCGGCCCGAGCAGCCCCAGGTGCAGCCACACCGAGCTCGACCCGGGCCCGCCGTTGAAGGCGAAGACCACCGGCCGGCCCGCGGGGTCCTCGGCCTCGGCGACGTAGGACGTGAGCGACACCTCGGCCTTCGCCGTGAAGCCCTTCGAGGTGCCGTCCTCGACGACCTCCTCGCGCAGGACCACCCGCCCGGTCGTGGCGGTGTAGGGCAGCCGCCGCCGGCCCAGGCGCAGGACGTGCTCGGTGGTGACGAGGTCGTCCTTCGGCTCGGCGGGGGTGGTGGTGGTCGTCGTCGTCTCGCCGGACCCGGGGGTGGGGGTCGGCTCGACGCGGTTCTCCTCGCTCATGCGCAGACCCTAGCGTCGGGGCAGGTCAGAACACTCCGAGCCCCTCCGCGACGAGGACGAGGCCGAACACGGCGAAGAGGGCGGCGGCGCCGTAGCGGATCGCCTTCTCGGGCAGGGCCCTCCCGAGCCAGGCGCCCACGCCGATCGCGAGGGCGTCGGCCAGCACCATCCCGACCGTGCTACCGACCCAGGTGCCGAACCAGCCCTCCCGGGTGGCGAGGGTGACCGTCGCCAGCATCGTCTTGTCGCCGAGCTCGGCGAGGAAGAACGCGGTGCCGACGGCGAGGACCGCCGCGCCGGTGCTGCGGCGCGCCTTGTCGGCCTCGTCCTCGGTCAGCTCGTCGCCCCGCAGGGTCCACGCGGCGAACGCGAGGAAGGCCAGGCCGGCGACCACGGAGATGGCTCCCTGGTAGCGCGCGAACGCGGCACCGAGAGCGACGCCGATCCCCACCGAGACCAGGTGGACCAGGGCGGTGGCGACGGTGATGCCGACGAGCACGTCGCGAACCCGGTAGCGGGCGGCGAACGTCATCGCCATCAGCTGGGACTTGTCGCCGAGCTCCGCGACGAAGATGACGGCGGTGCTGAGCAGGAAGGCGTTCATCGGGGGGCGTCTCCTCGTGGCCCGGACGAGGAGCGCCGTGGACGACCTCGGCCGGCCACGCCTGTCGGGGTCGTGGAACTGGCCGAAAGTCTCGTCCGCCACCGAGGTGGCCGCCGCACCGGACCCGAAGGTCAGTGTGTCGACACGGCAGTTGGGGACTACTCCCTTTCTGGGCTCGAGCCTAGAGCAGGGGCGGTGGCGCGCGGAAATCGTTCGGATGCCCGGTGGCGCCGCGGCAGGCTCACCCCCGCGGAGCGGGCGAAACACCTCGACGCACGGGGGTGGGATGGATGCCGAGCCGGCCGCGGTTGCACGGGTGGACCCGAACTCCACGACACCGAGAGGCCACGATGACCGACAGCCCGACCACGCCCCCCGCAGCCAGCGCCACGCCCCGCGAGTGGCGGCTCCGCTCCCGGCCCGTGGGCTGGCCCAGCCACGAGGACGTCGAGCTCGTCGAGAGCGAGGTCGCCGACCTCGCCGACGGACAGCTGCGCGTCCGCAACGTGGTGCTCTCGGTCGACCCGTACATGCGCGGCCGGATGAGCGACGCGAAGTCCTACGCCGCGCCCTACGAGCTCGGCGACGCCATGCAGGGGGCGGCGGTGGGCGTCGTCGAGGAGTCCCGGGCCGACGGGTTCGAGCCCGGCGACCACGTCCTGCACGGCCTGGGCTGGCGCGACGTCGCCGTCCTCGATGCCTCCGGGGCCACGGTCGTCGACGCCGACGCGGCCCCGGCGTCCGCCTACCTCGGCGTCCTGGGGATGACGGGCCTCACCGCGTACGCCGGTCTCACCCGGGTCGCCGGCATGCAGGAGGGCGACGTGGTCTTCGTCTCCGGCGCGGCCGGCGCCGTCGGTGGCGCCGTGGTGCAGGTGGCCCGCGCGCTCGGGGCCTCCCGGGTGGTCGGCAGCGCCGGGTCAGCGGCGAAGGTCCGCGAGGTCCTCGAGGACCTCGGCGCCGACGCGGCGTTCAACTACAAGGAGGGGCCGGTCTCCCGGCAGCTGCGCGAGGCCGCCCCGGACGGCATCGACGTCTACTTCGACAACGTCGGTGGCGACCACCTCGAGGCGGCCGTCGGCTCGCTGCGGCGGCGGGGCCGGGTCGCGGTCTGCGGGATGATCTCGGTCTACAACGACACGCAGCCGGCGCCGGGGCCGCGCAACCTGGCCCGCCTCATCCAGACCCGTGGGCGCATCGAGGGCTTCCTCGTCGGCGACCACTACGACCTCGCCGGCGAGTACTTCCGTCGGGCCGCCGGCTGGCTCCAGGACGGCACCCTGTCCCTGCGCGAGACCTCGGTCGACGGCATCGAGAACGCCTTCGACGCCTTCCTCGGTGTGATGCGTGGCGAGAACACCGGCAAGATGGTCGTCCGGCTCTGAGGCAGGGTTCGACGACGGCCGACGGCACGCACCCAGCCGCCCGTCGGCGGTGCCTGGCTCGTAGGGTCACCGCATGAGCGAGATGCGCTACGTGCCCCTCGGCGACAGCGGCCTGCGGGTCTCGGTCGTCGGCGTCGGGTGCAACGCCTTCGGGCGGAGGATCGACGCCGAGCAGACCCGCGCGGTCGTCGACGCGGCGGTCGAGCAGGGTGTCACGCTCTTCGACACCGCGGCGTCCTACGGTGGCGGAGCGAGTGAGGAGCTGCTCGGCCGGGCCCTCGCCGGCCGCCGGCCCGACGTGGTCGTGGCGACGAAGTTCGGTGGGGAGAGGCGGACAGCGCCCACCTGGCCGGATACGGCAGCCGCCGCTACGTGCGCCAGGCCGTCGAGGCCAGCCTGCGCCGGCTGGGCACCGACTGGATCGACCTCTACCAGCTGCACAAGCCCGACCCGGTGACCCCGGTCGAGGAGACCCTCGAGGCGCTGACCGAGCTGGTGACCGAGGGGAAGGTCCGCTACATCGGCTCCTCGAACCTGACGGCCTGGCAGGTCGTCGAGGCCGACTGGGTGGCCCGCACCGGCGGGCTTCAGCGGTTCGTCTCGGCACAGAACGAGTACTCGCTGTACAACCGGGCGGCCGAGGACGAGCTCGTCCCCGCCTGCGAGTCGGTCGGCGTCGGCATCCTCCCCTACTTCCCGCTCGCCTACGGGCTGCTCACCGGCAAGTACCGCCGGGGGGAGGCCGCGCCGGTGGGGTCGCGGCTGGCCTCGCCCGAGCAGGCGTCGCGTCTGGCCGAGGCCGACTGGGAACGGATCGAGGCGCTGGAGCGGTTCGCCCGCCAACGCGACCTGTCGCCGGTCACGGTCGCGGTCGGCGGCCTCGCCGCCCAGCCCGGGGTGGCCAGCGTCATCTGCGGCGCCACCCGCCCCGCGCAGGTGGCCGAGAACGTCGAGGCGGGCGCGTGGGAGCCCACCCTCGACGACCTCGCGGCACTCGACGCCATCGGTGCCGGGGGCGGGCCGGCGTACACGACCTTCGCCTGAGCCCGGATCGCTGCCAGTCCGGGCTCGCACCGGGGTCGCGGCGTCGGCCGGCAACGGGACGGCGAGCACCTCAGCTCTCGCGGTCGGCTACCTCCTCGCGAACCTGCCTCCGTGCAGCGTGCACGTCGGCACCGTGGGCCGAGACGTCGTGGCACGGGCCCGCGCGGGTTGGTCATTCGAGGTCTGCCTCGGTGCCGTCCGTCCACGCGTCCGGCGCTTCTCCTCGGCCGACGAGCTCGCGGCGGGCGCTGGAGAAGTGCTTGGAGATCCACCACCGTCCGTAGGCGTCGGGGTGGTGGTGGAGCCGCCAGTTCTCGTGGCGGAGGTGCTCGCGGAGGTCCTCGAGGCTGAGCAGCCGCAGCCCGTCCTCGAGCGTCGGGCCGGGGACGAGCACGTGACGGTAGGGGTTCGGGGCTTCGCCGTCCGCCTCGCCGCGGGCCTGGCGCTCGGCGTGGATTCGCCGCTGCAGGTCGTGGGCGAGGTCGGCGGCGGCGGTGACGTCCTGCTGGGCCTGCGAGAACCGGCGACTCTCGAGCGCGTCGACGGCGTCCTGCGCATGGTCGACCAGTTCGCGAGCGGTGGCGACGAGGTCGTCGTGTCGGTTGGGCACGGTGCACTCCTTCGGGGTCCGTCGGACCCCTCGGTGCGCCCGTGGAGATCCGCGATTGTCATCGGATGACCGGCTCGTCACCTGGGGCACCTCTGCGGGAGGTTGCCAGACAGCCAGCCAGGGCTTGTCGCTGTCCTTCGTGAGCCACCACAGAGCATACGGAAGAGATCCGACAGCGTCCATTGGTCAAAGGGGCCGGTGACAGCGGCCGCGTGTGTCCCCGCATGTGTGCCCGCCGGCAAGACGAGATGGCGTGCTCGTGACACCTCAGGCCGCTGACCTGCGGATTTGGTGGGCCCCGTGGGGCTCGAACCCACAACCTACGGATTAAAAGTCCGCAGCTCTGCCAGTTGAGCTAGAGGCCCTGACGTGAGGACCCGCGGCGACCGGCGACGTCGCCGGTTCGCTGCCTCACGACGCCCGAGGCTACCGCGCGGGTCCCGGGGCGGGGAGGTCAGCGGTCGTCGGGGACCGCGGTGACGATGACGTTGTCGCGGTGGGACCGCAGCTGCGGGATGTACTCGCCGCCACAGGTGATCAGGACCAGCACGGGCCGGCCGTCGCGGGCGAAGATCTCGTCGACCGGGAGGGCCGTCTTGTGGATCGCCTCCCGCCCGCGCACGGTGTACCGGTGCACCGTGCCGTCGGCGTCGACGACCTCGACGCGCATGCCGGGCTCTGCCTCGGCCAGCCGTGCCAGCGCCCCCGGTCCCGCCTCGGTCGCCACGTGGCCGGCGATGACGACGTGGCCCTGCGGGTCCTCGGGCGCCGCACCGTACCGGTACCAGCCGACCCGGGTGAGCGCCGCGGGGATCACCATGGCGCCGTCGGGCTGGACCCCGACGGGGTCGACCGACGCGGTGATCCGCAGCGCCGGGATCCGGAGCCGGGTCGGCGGCGGTGCGGCTGCGATCGACCGGTCGCCGGGAGCGGCGGGATGCGCCGTGGCCCGGACCGACGGTGACGGGGCCGGTCCGGAGGCGGACGCGGGCGGCGGGCTCACGGTCGCGGGGGCGCTCGCGGCACCCAGGGCTGCCAAACCGTCCCCGGCGGCGTCGCCCGGCCGGGTCACCGCCCAGCCGGCCATTCCGAGCACGGCGGAGAGCGCGACGACCGCGGCCGTCACGGCGGCGGCCCGCCAGCGCCGCGCGGGGTCGGTGGCTGCCATCGTTCTCCTCGGTGTCAGGCCAACGGGTGGCCCGGCCCGTCGCCGGGCCGGGCCACCCGCTCGGTGGCTCGGCTCAGGCGCGCACCCGCCGGGCACGCAGCCCGAAGCCGGCGGCGAGCAGGGTCGCCAGGACGGCGAGCGTCCCGAGGGCCACCGGCGTCCGGTCGGCCGGCAGCTCGGCCGTGCCGGACGGCACACCGGAGGGCGAGGAGTGCAGCCCCCCGATGGTCTGGACGGCGAGGGCGAGGGTGTTGTCCGCGGCCGAGCCGTACGCGTAGACGATCGTCGCGGCACCCTCGGAGACGGTGACGTCGGCCGGCCCGATCACCGGGTCGGTGGTGCCGGCGAGGGCGACCGCCGCGGAGACGGTGCCGGCCGGCAGGTCGGCGCTGTCCTCGTTGGGGTTGGTCAGCCCGGTGAAGACCGGCGTGCCGCCGGCCAGGATGTCGACCGCCGGGGCGGCGGCGGTGTGCCGCACCACGAGGCGCCCCTGTCCCGCGGCCACCTTCGAGGTGTCGTTGACGAACGGGGTGAGGACGGGCGTACCCGAGGCGTCGAGGTGTGCCACGACGCTGATGTTCGCGCCGGCGGGCACCTCGACGCCCTTGGCCTCGATCGCCGGCGTGCCGGAGGGGGCGTCACCGGCCGGGAAGACCGCCAGGTTGTAGGTGCCGGCGGGCAGCGAGACCGGGTCGGTGACGGTGCCCGGGGCGAAGTCCGTGAGCAGGGCCTCGTCGGCGGTGTACGTCTCGTCGGCGCTGCCGTAGACGTCCACGGTGAGGCCGGGCACACCGTGGACGACGACCACGGACGCGGTCTCCGCCGCACTGGCGGAGGTCGTGAGGGTGAGGGGGAGCGCGGCGACCGCTGCCACGGCGGCGGCGGTGAGGAGTCGGCGCATGACGGACCTTTCTCGGAGGAGGTGCTGACACCCCTCTTTCCCTCCGCGGGCGCGGCCCGGATGCATTGTGTCTAGAGTTTGTCGATTCTTCGTCGACGTGCTGCCGGGGCCGCCGGCGGCGGCCCTCAGACCTGCAGCGTGCCCCGGACGAGGCTGTTCCCGGAGTGCTCCGGGTGGGCGTCGTACCCCTCGCGGCTGATGTCGACGATGACGTAGCCACGGTCGATCAGGGCGCGGTCGATCGGGAACCGCTGGGTGCCCTCGCCGGGGCGGAGGACGCCGATCGAGACCATCCGCTTGAGGTCCTTGTTGATCAGCCACACCTCGAGGTAGCCGCGGCCGGGGTCGAGCCCGGGGGTGGAGACGTCGAGGTCGAGCTGTCGGCCGACCTCGACGGCGCTGGCCTGCCCGAGGGCTCGCTCGGTGTCCAGGGTGTCGAGGCTGGCCCGGGCCAGGACGACCGTGCGAGGGCCCGGGGCCGGGCGGTCGACGACGGCCACACCCGCGCCCCCGACCACCAGACCCGCGGCCGCGGCGGCGACCAGCCACCAGGGACTGACCCGCCGGCGGCGCCGAGCCTCGAGGTCGTGCACGACCGCGCCGGTCGGAGTGACCTCGACCTCGCGGGCGCCGGTGCCGCTGCCCCCGGGGGCCTCGGTGGGATCGCTGACGGCTCCACCGTCGATCTCGGCGAGGACGGCAGCCCAGACCTCACCGGGGGGCTGGACCAGCTCGGGTGCCGGCATCCGGACGAGCTCGGCGACGGCGCCCATGGCCACCAGCTCCTCCTGGCACCGCGGACACGCCGCGACGTGCGCGTGGACGGCGTCGGACACCACCTCCCCGGTGGCGAGGTCGACAAGGGCGTCGTCGGGATGCGGTCGGGCGTCATGCGTGGTCACGGGTCACCTCCTCGAGTCGCGCGCGCAGGGTGCCGAGTCCGCGGCGGATGTGGCTCTTCACGGTCCCGAGCGGCAGGTCGAGGCGCTCGGCGACCTGCTCGTGGGTCAGGCCCTCGACGAGCGCCAGCCGGATGGTGCTGGCCCGCGGCTCGCCCAGGCCGTCCAGGGCCTCGGCGAGGAGGAGCCGGTCGACGAGACGGTCCTCCGGCGGTGGCGCGTGCTGCTCGGCCGGGGACTCACGGCCCACCGCCTCGGCGTCGCGCCGGTGACGTGAGCGTTGTCCGTGGGCGTCGGCGATCTTCCGCCGGGTGATGCCGACGAGCCAGGCCGGGACCGTCCCGCGGGAGGGGTCGAGGGTGTGCCGCCCACGCCACGCAGCGACGAACACCTGCTGGGTGACGTCCTCGGCGTCGTGGTGGTTCCCCAGGGAGCGGACGGCCAGGGTGTGCACCAGCCCGGACCACCGCGTCCAGGCCTCCTCGAGCGCCTCCCGGGAGCCGGCGCGCAGCCGCTCGCCGAGGTCGTGGACGTCATCGACGCCGCTGCCGGTCTCGGCCTCCACGCTCACGCCGCCCACGATAGAGGTTCGCGCGCTCTCGCCTCCCCGGTCCGGGTGCGCGCCGCTCGGCCCGGAGGCCGCCGCGGCGCCCGATCGCCAGGCGCAGCGGTGCGGTCCGGCAGCCGGGGGACCCGCGAGCAGCCCCAGCACCGCCCGTGGGGCCAGGGCGGTCTCGGTGGCGCCGGAGCGCGCGACGAGCATGCTGACCTCCTCGGGTGGCCCGGACCGTCCGCGGCAACCACTCCTACTTCCGTCCTCGACCCGCCGCCGGATGCACCGGCCGCCCACCTCAGCCTCGCACGAGCTCCAGGGCCGTACGGGCTGCCGCCGCCTCCTCGTGGGCGGTGGTGCGCCGCAGCAGCTCGACGCCCTCCTCGAGGTGTGCGCGGGCACGCCTCCTCAGCCCCTCGTCGCGGCGGCCCTCGTCATCCCACTGCCTGGCCTCGACCAGCCCGAGCCCGCAGAGGCACCGGCCCGTGCACCGGGAGTCCCCGAGGCGGCGGAACCGGGGCAGCAGCGCCGCGTAGGCCGGGTAGGCGTCGTCCGACGCCCCCGTCAGCAGGGCCAGACCCGCCTGCCAGAGCGCTGCGTGCACCTGCTCGTGCTCGGCACCGATGTCGGCCGCCAGCCGCGCCGCCTCCTCGAGCCACTGCGGCACCTCCTCGAGGCGCCGCCGGCTGCCCACCGCCCTGGCGGCGAGGTGGACGAGGCAGTTGGCGCGCTTGACGTCGTCGCCGATCTGCCCGAACTGCGTCGCCGCATCGTCGAAACAGGCCAGCGCCGCGTCGACCGCGGTGCTCGCGATACCCCGGCACTCCCGGGCGAACGCGACGTGCCACCGGTCGCCGAGCCGCTCGAAACCCGCGCTCGCCTGCGCGAGGAGGCTCACGGCATCCGGCGACCCGCGGTACATCCCTGCCCAGCCCAGCGCCAGCGCCCCGGTCGCCAGGTCGCGCTCCGACCCCGTGGCCCGGGCGAGGCGGTCGGCGCGTCGGGCCCACTGTTCGGTGCGCTCGACGTCCTGGTACCCCCAGAGCAGCGATGCCGTCCACGCGGCCCGCACCCCGGCGCTCCCCGGCGGCAGCGGGTCCGCCGCCACCGCCTCGAGCCAGCCGAAGACCTCGCCGCGGGCGCCGAGTACCTCCCACGCCGAGCCGACACCCGCCAGGAAGGCCCACACCTCGGCGGGCCGGCCGCAGGTCAGCGACCAGCGGACCGCCTCGCCGACGTCCGCCCAGCGGGCGGCGAACCAGGCCCAGGCCGCCCGCTGCTGCGGGCCCATGAGCGACTCGCCCAGACCTGCCGCCCGCTCCAGGTGGTAGCTGGCGTGCCGGTCCCGCACGGCGTCGGCCAGTCCCTGCTCGGCGAGCCGGTCGAGCGCGAACCGGCGCAGGCTGTCGAGCAGCCGGAACTCGGTGACCTCACCCCGGCGGCGCGCGACGACCATCGACCGGTCCAGCAGACGGGGAAACGCCGCGGCGAGCGAGGACGCGGTGAGCGGCGCGGTGCCGGCGACCGCGGCCACCGAGTCGTAGTCGAAGGGTGCGGCGAAGGCAGCGCAGCGCTCGAAGAGCACCTGCTCGTCGGGGCCGAGCAGGTCGTAGGACCAGCGGATGGCCCGCTCCAGCGTCTCGTGGCGACCGTCCCGCCCCGGGGTGCCGTCGGCGAGGACGCCGGCCCGGGTCACGTCGTCCTCGAGGCGGCGCCGAAGCTCCGCCGCGCTGAAGGCCCGCGCCCGGGCGGCTGCCAGCTCGATGGCCAGCGGGAGGCCGTCCAGCCCCCGGCAGATGGCGGCGATGTCCGGGGCCGTGCCCTCGTCGACGTCGAAGCCGGGCAGGACCCGGCCGACCCGTTCGACGAACAGCCGTCCCGCCGGCGCTGCACGGACCTCCGCGGCCGAGGCGCCCGCCGGTGGCACGGCCAGGGGCAGCACCTCGTGGATCGTCTCCCCGGCGACTCGCAGCGGTCGCAGGCTCGTCGCGAGGACCCGCACCCCGGCCCGGGTGAGGAGCCCGGCGACCAGCTCCGCCGCGGCATCGACGACGTGCTCACAGTTGTCGAGCACGAGCAGCCAGCCCTCCTCCGCGAGGAGGTCCCGGATCCGGGCGACCAGTCCGATGGTCCCGTCCGACCGGGCCCCGGCCCCACCGCGGCCCCCGGTCGCTCCGCGGGCCCCGGTCCCATCAGCCTCTCCAGCCCCTCCCGGCTTGTCGGCCGTTCCGGGGCCGGCGGCGCCGCCGGCGGTGGCCAGCCCTTCGGTGGAGACCCCCAGCTGCTCCGCCACCGCCCGCAGCACGTCCTCGGCCGCCCGCACCATCGAGAGGTCGACGACCGCTGCGGGGCCGGTGCGGGCCGCGACCTCGACGGCGAGCCTGGTCTTCCCCGCTCCCGCCGGCCCGGTGAGGATGACGAGGGGGTAGCCCTCGAGGAGCCGGGTGACGACCTCGACCTCCTCCTCCCGCCCGATGAACGCGGACACCGGCCGCGGAAGCTCCGGCGGCCGCGGCGCCACCCGTTCGGCGGCGCGCAGCCGGGCAGCCTCCTCGACGAGGAACTGCCGGCTCGTGCCGCCGAGGCGCCGCAGCAGGGAGGACACGTGGCTCTCCACGGTCCGCTCCGAGAGGTGCAGCCGCTGCGCCACCTCGGCGTTGTGCAGGCGCTCGCCGACCAGCCAGAACACCTCGGCCTCGCGGGCGGTCACTCCGGCGGAGCGCAGGCCGGGCCGTGGTGTCGCCCTCGGCTCCATCCGCTCAGGATGGCGCAGCCGGCGACCCGGTGGGGGAGAAGTTCCGTACTCGGCACGGATGCGCCTCTCACGGAGTGGGCGGTCCGATGGAGGGCACCACAGGGCAGTCCGGCACCGCAGGACCGGCCGCCCGCGACCACCAGGAGGCAGGACCATGTCGCAGACCGTGCAGGAGCTCGTCGCCGCCGCGAGGAGCTCCATCGTCAACCTCTCCGTCGAGCAGGTCGCCGCCCGAATCGAGGACGGCGCGGTGACCCTCGTCGACATCCGCGAGCCGGGCGAGGCAGAGCGCGACGGGGCCATCCCCGGCGCCGTGCCCGCCCCGCGGGGGATGCTCGAGTTCTACGCGGACCCGGGCAGCCCCTACCACCTCCCGCAGTTCGACCCGGCCCGGGCGACGATCCTCTACTGCGCCTCCGGCGGGCGCTCCGCGCTCGCCGCCCAGGCGCTTCAGGGCCTCGGGTACGCCGACGTCGCCCACCTCGACGGCGGCATCCGGGCGTGGAAGGAGCAGGGCCGCCCGGTCACCCACGGAGGAGCGTGAGGGCCAGCCAGGGGCCTGACCTCCGGGGCCGCCGGCCGGCGCGTCAGCGGGTCAGCGGGTCAGCGCGAAGGCGAGCACCGAGGCGAAGACCGCGACCAGGCTGGCCGCCGGCACCCACATCCAGTGCACCCGGCCGCGGGTGGCGACCTCGAGCTGGCTCGGCGTGGGCGTCGGGTCCACCGCGGTGGAGTCCCAGCGCGGCGGGGCGGCGGGGCGCTCGTCGAGGTGCTCCTCGGAGGCCTCGGCGGCCCCGACCACCTGCGCCGCGCTGCGCTCCGTCCCGGCGGCGGTGCCGAGCTCGGTCTCGGGCAGCCCGAGCGCCTCGCCGAGCTCGCGGGCGCTCTGCGGGCGGTCGCCGGGCTTCTTGGCCAAGCACTGCTCGATGATCGCGCGCAGCTCGGCCGGCACGTGCGGCGGCAGCGGCGGCGGCGGGTCGTTCACCTGCGCCAGCGCGGTCGCGACCGGCGTGTTCTTGTCGAAGGGGCGGCGCCCGGTGAGCATCTCGTGCGCGACGACACCGAGGGCGTAGAGGTCCGAGGCGCCGGTGGCCGACTCGCCGAGCGCCTGCTCGGGGGAGAGGTAGTGCGGGGTGCCGAGGACCTCGCCGGTGAGCGTCTGGCCCGACCCGTCGACCGCCCGGGCGATGCCGAAGTCGGTGAGCTTCACCGTGCCGTCCGGGGTGATGAGGATGTTGGCCGGCTTGACGTCGCGGTGCACCACGCCGGCCTCGTGGGCCGCACCGAGGGCCAGGGCGGCCTGCCCCATGATCGAGCGGACCCGGGAGGGGTCGAGCGCCCCCTCGCGCTGGACCAGGGTGGACAGCGGCTCCCCGGGCACGAGCTCCATGACGAGGTAGGCGACCGTGTCCTCCTCGCCGTAGTCGAAGACGGTGGCGATGTTCGCGTGGCAGAGGTTGGCGGTGTAGAGCGCCTCGCTGCGGAAGCGGCGCGCGAACACCTCCTCGTCGGAGGCGTTGGGACGCAGCACCTTGACCGCCACGGTGCGCTCGAGGACGTCGTCGTGCGCCTCGTAGACGTCACCCATGCCGCCCGAGGCGATGCGCTCGTCCAGGGTGTACCGGCCGCCGAGCCGCTGGCCCTGCTGGAGCGTGGTCACTCCGGTCGTCCTCTGTGCACGGCGGGAACGATACGCCCTCGAGGGGCGGGATCTTGGTCAGCGGTGGGCGGCAATGTCAAGCCCTTGTCTAGGTCTGGGTGGAGTGGTACCGGGCGGGTCGGTCGTCGCTCGCCCGGACTCCCTCCGAGGGGAGCGGCTCGAGCTCGGTGGTGGCCCGGTCGCGCCGGCCGGCTCGCGTCGAGCCCGGCCGCGCCCCCCCGTGGTACCCATTCCGTCCGGCTCTCAAACCCCCCGCCGCGACGGCCTCCTCCCGGATCCGGCGGGCCGTGGCGACGCGCTCCTCGCGCTTCTCGCGGGCCTTGTCGGACTGGCGGGTGTCCCGCGGCGGCAGCTGGATTCCGCACTCGGCGGGGATGCCGGCCTCGAGCTCGCGGGTGCGCTCGAGCTCGGCGTCGAGCTCGGCGCCGAGCAGGAGTGCCAGGTTGGTGATCCACAGCCAGAGGAGGAACACGACGATGCTGCCGAGGGACCCGTAGGCCGAACCCTGGCCGTACTTGCCGAACGTCGTGACGTAGAAGCCGAAGGCGACCGAGGCGAGGACCCAGACGAGGATGGCGACCACCGCACCGGGGGAGAGCCAGCGGAACCTGGGCTGCTGCACGTTGGGGGTCGCGTGGTAGAGCACGGCGACCATGACCATGACGATGAGGAGGATGACCGGGTACTTGGCCCACGCCCAGACGGTGACCGCCTGGTCCTGGAGGCCGACCGCCTGGCCCACCGCCTGGGCCACCGGGCCGCTGACGACGAGCCCGACGAGGACGAGCGCGGCGAGCACGACGAGCCCGAGGGTGATGCCGACGACGAGCGGGCGCAGCTTCCAGATCGGCCGCCCCTCGTCCACCTCGTAGACCCGGTTCATCGCCCGGCCGAACGCGCCGACGTACCCGGAGGCCGAGACCAGCGCGGTGACCAGGCCGAGGAAGAACGCGATGCCGGCCCCGCGGCCGCCGACCATCGCCTCGATCGGACCGCGCAGCTGGTCGGCGACCTTGCCCTGGCCGAGGTCGCTGACGAACTGGAGCATCGCGTCGACGGTCTTCTGGCCGCGGCCGAAGACACCGAGCAGGGAGACCAGGGCGAGCAGGGCGGGGAAGATCGAGAGCACCGAGTAGTAGGTGAGTGCCGCCGCCAGGTCGGTGCACTGGTCCTTCTGGAACTCGGCGAATGCCGACTTCAGGGTGTACCGCCAGGTGCGCGCAGGCAGGTCGGACGGCGACTCGCTCTTCGCTGGGTGGTCCGGCTCGGGTGCCGTCCGGGCCCTGGCCGCTGCCGTTCCGTCCTGCGCCATGCCTCCAACGTAACCCGCGGCGCGGCATCGGGGCTGGTCGCGGTGCATGCGCACCTCGCTGCACCGAGCGGTCTGCGACGATGGAGTGATGAGCAGCGACGGCGGACGACCCGTGCCTCGCCGGCCCCTGCACTTCGGGCCGGAGGACCTCGAGGCGCACGGTGGCACCCTGCCCGGGCCCGCGGAGACCACCGAGGTCGCGCACCAGACCGCGGCGATCCTCGTCGGGGCCGGGAGGTCGGCCCACGACCCGCAGGTGACCTCCCGGCTCGTGGCCCTCGTCGACGACCTCGGGCTCTCGACCGTGGCCGACCTGTGGTCCTCACGTCCTGGCCGCTCCCTGCCCGGGGCGCTGTGGCGCCTCTACGCGCTGCGGGAGTGGGTGCGGCGCAGCCCGGAGCAGGCCAGCCGCGAGTACGCGGCCGGCATCCGGTTCACCGACGTGGCGCACGCGGTGGCCGGTATCGCCGAGCCGCCGCGGCCGGAGGAGCTGCAGCGGGTGGCCGACCAGATCCTCGCCGGCGTGTTCGACGGCGACCTCGCCGTGGCCCTCGAACGGGCGTCGGCGTTCTGCGCGGTGATCGCGGCCGGCCGGGCCGAGCTGGCCCATGACCGCGACGGCCTCGACCCCGAAGGGGCGAGCGGTCTCACCAGGACCGGCGCCGCGTTGCTGCAGACCGGGGAGGACCTGCGCGCCTGCGCCAACCTCTGGCGGGCCGGCGACCTCGACTGACGGCCACCCCGCCGGGGGCGCCCGCAGGACGATCCGGCCCGTCGGGAACACGACGGGCGCACCGAGGCGTTAGGGTCGTCTGTGGGTGCCGGACCGCGGCAGCCCCGGGTCCCAACATCAGCCGCTACGAGCGGCCACGCGCCGTGAGGCGCTCCCGGTCCGGCACCCACCCTCCTCTCCGCCCCCCGCGCGTCGTCCCGGAGCCCCTCACCACGAGGCACTCGCGACAGGGCCCGACCGGGGGGCCAGGTCAAGGCCCCGACCGGGGGGCCCGGTCGAGTCATCTTTGAGCGTGGGCGGTTGAATCTGCGGTTCCCGAGGAGCCATCCCGCCGTCGTCGCCCTACCGTGGAGAGGTGCACGGGGATCCCTCGCTGCGGGACGAGCAGCTTCAGGCCGAGATCGACATGGTGGGTGCCCTCGTCCTGGCCGCCTCCCAGGCCGACGAGCCGCTCAGCCCCGAGCGGATCGACGAGATCCTCGGTGTCGCCGGCGTGCCGCAGCGGCCGGAGGTCAACGGCAACGGGGGGCGGGACTGACCCACCGCACCACGGCGCCGGCCGCTCGCCGCACCGATGTCGTCCCGG
Organism: uncultured Actinomycetota bacterium; assembly: GCA_963772645.1. Classification (GTDB taxonomy): domain Bacteria; phylum Actinomycetota; class Actinomycetes; order Actinomycetales; family Dermatophilaceae; genus DASSQJ01. The sequence continues at coordinate 50,918 of CAVYYD010000006.1, read as the reverse complement.
GCCGTCCGTGGCCCTAGCCTGTACGCGGACCCCACCGAGCACCCCCGGAGATCGGCCGTGGCCTTCCGCCTCACCCCGCAGGACCCCAGCTTCTTCGAGCTGTTCGCCGCCTCGGCGCAGCAGCTCGTCGAGGGTGCCCGCGAGCTGACGACGCTGCTCGGCGCCGACCCCGACGAGCGCGAGCTCGTCCTCAAGCGCATGCACGAGATCGAGGGCGCCGCCGCCGACGTGACCCACGAGATCGTGCGCCGGGCCGGCGGCTCCTTCGTCACCCCGTTCGACCGTGCCGACATCCACGGGCTCGCGGTGGCCCTCGACAACTGCGTCGACCTCATGGAGGCCGCGGTCGACACGATCGTCCTGTACCGGCTCGACCCGCTCCTGCCACGGGTCGCCAAGCAGGTCGAGATCATCGCGCGGATGGCCGAGATCACCGCTGAGGCGATGCCCCGGCTGCGCTCGCTGCGCGACCTGGACGGCTACTGGATCGAGGTCAACCGGCTCGAGCACCGGGCGAACAAGCAGTACCGGCGGATGCTCGCCGACCTCTTCAACGCCAAGAAGCCGGACCCGTTGACGGTGTTGAAGCACAAGGACGTCATCGACGCCCTCGAGGCCACGGCGAACGCCTTCGAGCAGGTGGCGCTCAAGGTCGAGGCGATCGCCGTCCGGGAGTCCTGACCCCCGGTGAGCTGGTGGCCCGTCGCCCTCATCGTCCTCCTGGCGCTGGGGTTCACGTACACCAACGGCTTCCACGACGCCGCGAACGCCGTCGCCACGTCGATCTCGACCCGGGCGCTGACCCCGCGGATCGCGCTCGCGCTGGCCGCCGGGATGAACCTCGCCGGCGGGTTCGTCGGGGTACGGGTCGCCCGGACCATCGGCAGCGACATCGTCACCGTGCCGGTCGGGCCGGTGGGCCTGGCCGTCTGCGCCGGGGCGCTCGTCGGGGCGATCGCCTGGAACCTGCTCACCTGGTGGCGGGGGATGCCCACCTCGTCCTCGCACGCCCTGATCGGGGGCCTGGGCGGCGCGGCGCTCGCGGCCGGGGCGACGGTGCAGTGGATCAGCGTCCGCGACCTCGTCCTCGTCCCGATGGTCGTCTCGCCGGTCGTCGGGCTCGCCCTCGGCTACCTGCTCGTCGTCGCCATCCACTGGGCCTTCCGGCGCACGGCGGCCGGCCCGGCCACCCGGGGCTTCCGCTACGCCCAGACCGTCTCGGCGGCCGCCATGGCCTTCGGGCACGGGATGCAGGACGCCTCGAAGACGGCCGGCGTCGTCGTCCTCGCGCTGGTCGCCGGGGGGTACCGGCCCGCGACCGAGGCCTCCATCCCGTGGTGGGTCCTCGGCTCGTCCGCCCTGGTCCTCGCGGTCGGCACCTACGCCGGCGGCTGGCGCATCATCCGGACCCTCGGCCGTCGCATCATCCCGCTCCAGGCGCCGGAGGGGTTCGCCGCCGAGACCGCGGCCGCCTCGGTGCTCTACGTCGCGACGGCCACCGGCGCGCCGATCTCGACGACGCACACGATCACCTCGGCGATCCTCGGCGCCGGTGCGGTCCGCTCGCCGAAGGCGGTGCGCTGGTCGGTGGTGCGTTCGATCCTGCTCGCCTGGGTGCTGACCTTCCCCGGCGCCGGCCTCGGCGGAGCGCTCGCCTACGCACTGCTCAGCCCGCTGACCTGAGCGGGCCCCGGGTCAGCCGAAGCGGCCGCTGATGTAGTCCTCGGTGGCCTTCTCGGTCGGGTTGCTGAAGATCTTCTGGGTGTCGTCGTACTCGACGAGGCGCCCCGGCTCCCCGGTCGCCTTGAGGTTGAAGAACCCGGTCCGGTCGGACACCCGGGCGGCCTGCTGCATGTTGTGGGTGACGATGACGATGGTGTAGTCGGACTTCAGCTCGTTGATGAGGTCCTCGATGGCCAGCGTGGAGATCGGGTCCAGCGCCGAGCAGGGCTCGTCCATGAGGACCACGTCGGGCTTCACGGCGATGGTCCGCGCGATGCACAGCCGCTGCTGCTGGCCGCCGGAGAGCCCGGAGCCGGGCTTGGCGAGGCGGTCCTTGACCTCGTTCCAGAGGTTCGCGCCCCTGAGCGAGCCCTCGACGAGGTCGTCGAGCTCGGCCTTCTTCATCCGCGTGCTGTTGAGCTTGACCCCCGCCACGACGTTGTCGTAGATCGACATGGTCGGGAACGGGTTGGGCCGCTGGAAGACCATGCCGACCCGCCGCCGCACGCCGACCGGGTCGACGCCGGGGGCGTAGAGGTTCTGGTCGTCGACGAGCACCTCGCCCTGGACGTGGGCGCCCGGGATCACCTCGTGCATCCGGTTGAGGGTGCGTAGGAACGTCGACTTCCCACACCCCGACGGCCCGATGAGGGCGGTGACGGCACGGGGTTCGATCGTCATCGTCACCCCCTCGACGGCGAGGAAGTCCCCGTAGTAGATGTTGACGTCCTTGACGTCGATGCGCTTGGCCACGGTGGGTCCGTTTCCTTCTCGGTGGTGGTGTCGGCTCAGCGCCCGGTCTTGGGGGCGTAGAACCTGGAGATCAGGCGGGCGACGAGGTTGAGCGCCATGACGATGATGATGAGGGTCAGCGCCGAGGCCCAGGCGCGGGCGAAGTACGGCTCGGACGGAACCCCCGGCTGGGCGTACTGGTAGTAGGAGAACACCGGGAGGGTCGCCATCCGGCCCTCGAACGGGTTGAGGTTCGTCGAGGTCGTCGTCCCGACGGTCACCAGCAGCGGTGCGGTCTCGCCGATGACGCGGGCCACGGCGAGCGTCACCCCGGTGACGATGCCGGCGATCGAGGTCCGGACGACGACCTTGGTGATCGTCCGCCACTTGGAGACCCCGAGCGCGTACGACGCCTCGCGCAGCTCGTTCGGCACCAGGCGGAGCATCTCCTCGGTGGAGCGGACGACGACGGGGATCATCAGCACGCTGAGCGCGACCGCGCCGATGACGCCCGCCCGGACGCCCGGGCCGAGGACGAGGACGAAGAGCGCGGCGGCGAAGAGGCCGGCGACGATCGACGGGATGCCGGTCATCACGTCGACGAAGAAGGTCAGGGCCCGGCCCAGCGGCGTGCCGCGCCCGTACTCGACGAGGTAGACCGCGGCCATGATGCCGACCGGCACCGAGACCAGCGCGGTGATCGCGGTGATGATCAGGGTGCCGAGGATCGCGGCGTAGGCGCCGCCGCCGGCGCCGACGACACCGCGCATCGAGTAGGTGAAGAACTCGACGTCGAAGCGCTTCCACCCCTCGGTGACCACCTCGTAGAGCACCGAGGCCAGGGGGAGGATCGCGAGGAGGAAGAAGGTCGTGACGACGGCGGTGACGAGCCGGTCGAGGGCGTTGCGCCGGCCTTCCACCCAGGCGCTCAGCCCGTAGATGGCCACCCCGTAGAGGACGGCGCTGAGCAGGACGAAGCTGACCAGCCCGAAGGACCAGAGGGTGAGCTGGAGGAGGAGGGTGAGGGCCGCGGCGGCCGCGAGGGTGGCCAGGACCGCCCACCGGGGGAGGGAGGGGTGGATGAGGGGCAGTGCCCCGACCGCGCTCGGAGGCACGTCGCGACCCCCCGGGCCGCCGGTGCCGCCGCGCTGGCCGGGGGCCCGGACGTTCAGCTCGGACATCAGTTGGCTCCGGAGAACTCGGCGCGCCGCGAGACGACGTAGCGCGCCGCCATGTTGACGAGCAGGGTGATGAAGAAGAGGACCAGCCCCGACGCGACGAGGGTGTTGACGTCGAGGCCGCTGGACTCGGGGAACTGCAGCGCGATGTCGGCGGCGATCGTGCCCGAGTTCTCGGTGCTGATCAGGTCCCAGTGCACGCCGGGGGTGACCGAGAGGATGAGCGCGACGGCCATCGTCTCCCCGAGCGCGCGCCCGAGCCCGAGCATCGCCCCGGAGATGATCCCGGACTTCCCGAACGGCAGCACCGCCATCCGGATCATCTCCCAACGGGTGGCGCCGAGGGCCAGCGAGGCCTCCTCGTGCAGCCGCGGGGTCTGCAGGAACACCTCGCGGTTCACCGCGGTCATCACCGGCAGGATCATGATCGCCAGGACGATGCCGACGACCAGCATCGTGCGCCCGGAGGTGCTCGCCGGCCCGGTGAAGAGCGGGATGAAGCCGAGGTGGGCCTCGAGCCACTGGGCCAGCGGCACCGAGAGCGGCGCGACGACGTAGATGCCCCAGAGACCGAAGATGATGCTCGGTACGGCCGCGAGCAGGTCGACGACGTAGCCGAGCCCCTGCGCGATCCGGCGGGGTGCGTAGTGAGTGATGAACAGCGCGATGCCGATCGAGAGCGGCGTCGCCAGGAGCAGCGCGAGCACCGCCGCGAGGACCGTGCCGAAGGCCAGTGGGTAGATGTAGCTCCACAGGCCGTTCCCGCCGCGGACGTCCTGCGGGGAGGCGGTGAGGGCGGGGAAGGCCTGCCAGAGGAGGAAGGCCGCCACCCCGACGAGGACGACGAGGATGACGGCCCCGGCGCCGAGCGCCGTGCCCGCGAAGATCCGGTCGCCGCGGTGCGAGGCCTGGGGCGCCGCCCGGTCCTGGACGGTGTCGCTGCTCACGGGTGGGTCATCTCCTGGGGTGGATGCCGGGGGCGGGAGCCGTGCCCCCGGCAGCGTACTGGCGCGGGGCCGGGCGTGGAGGAGGGCGGCCCCGGGGGCCGGGACCGCCCTCCCCAGCGAGACGTCAGCCCGCCGAGATGGCGTTGATCGCCTTCATCGCGTTGTCCATGCCGCTCTGGCTCAGCGGCGCGCTGCCGGCGGCCTTCGCGGCAGCCTGCTGGCCCTCGGGGCTCACCGTGTAGGACAGGTAGGCCTTGACGAGGTCGGCGGTCGCCTGGTCCTTGTAGGTGGTGCAGGCCAGCGCGTACGAGGCCAGGACGATCGGGTACACGCCCTCGGTGGCGGTGTCGCGCTTGAGGTCGATGGCGAAGTCGTACTGGCTGCGACCGGAGACCCGGGTGGACTCGTCGACGATCTTGGCGGCGGCCTCGGCGCTCGGGCCCTGGAAGCTGCTGCCGACCTTGACGTCGGCGACCCCGAGCGAACCGGCCTGCGAGGCGTCGGCGTAGCCGATGTAGCCCTCGCCGGCGGTCACGGCCTGGACGACACCCTGGGTGCCCTTGGCCGACTCGCCGCCGGAGACCGGCCAGGTGCCGCTGGCGGCGTCGGTCCAGACGCCGCCGGCGACCTTGTTGAGGTAGTCGGTGAAGTTGTTCGTCGTGCCCGACTCGTCGGAGCGGTGGACCGGGACGATCGCCTCGTCGGGCAGGTTGGCCCCGCTGTTGGTGGCGGCGATGGCCGGGTCGTTCCACTTCGTGATCTCGCCCTTGAAGATCTTGGCGAGGGTCTGCGGGTCGAGCTGGAGCTTGTCGACGCCCTTGATGTTGAAGATGACGGCGATCGGGGAGATGTAGACGGGGTACTCGATGACCTCGCCGCAGGTGGCGGGCAGCTTGGCGAGCTCCTCGTCCTTGAGGTAGGCGTCGGAGCCGCCGAACTGGGTGGCGCCGGCGAGGAACTGCTCGCGGCCGCCGCCGGAGCCGATCGGGTCGTAGTTCACGGTGGCGTCCGGGTTGGCGGTCTCGAACGCCGCCTTCCACGTCTCCTGGGCGACGGTCTGGGTGCTCGCCCCGGCGCCGTTGAGGGAGCCGGAGAGAGAGGCGGAGCTGCTCGAACCGCTCGAGGACGAGGAGGAGCCGGTGTCCTCGTTCGCCGCGCCGCACGCCGCGACGGTCAGGGACAGGGCGACGGCGGCGGGGACGGCCGACCAGGCCGAAAGGGAGCGCTTCACGGGGTAGTGCCTCTCTGGGGTAGGGGGCCGACGACGGCCGCCTCGGGGGCACCGAAGCGGACCCTCGTGGTCGTACGGGAGGCACGCTAGGAACGGTGGGTGACGGGTCGGCCCGTCGGTGGTGAACGGGGCGTGAACGGCGACCGGCCATTGGTCGACGGCCGTCAAGGCCACGGAAGGGTCACGGCCGGGTGAACGCCGCGGGTCAGGGCTCGTGGCGCTCGACCGCGACGATGCGGGCGCCCTCGCCGGCCCCCACGAGGTGGCAGACCAGGGCCTCACCCTTGGCGAGGTGCTCCTCGGCCGCCGCCTCGAGGAGGCCGGTCGCCGCCGCGTCGGCGGCCGGGTCGACCCGGCCGGCGAGGTCGGCGACGAGGCCGGGCATGACCGGGCCGTGCGAGCAGACCAGCGCCGCACGGCCCCGGTCGAGCAGCCGGCGCAGGTGGCGGGCGGCCTTCGCAGCGTCGGCGGCGAAACCCTCCTCGGACAGGCCCCCGCGCAGCCGCAGCCGCCGGCGGGCCGACGCCGCGTAGGGCTCGACGGTCGCCACACAACGGTCGGACGGCGAGCTGAGGAGGCGGGTGGGCCGGTAGGCCTCGAGCAGGGGGACGAGGGCGCGGGCCCGGTCCCGGCCGCGGTCGTCGAGCGGGCGCGTGGTGTCGTCGGCGCCGTCCCAGCTGGACCGGGCCACGGCGTGCGCGTGCCGGACCAGGACCAGCGGCCAGGTGTCGAGCAGCCCGGACTGCTGCCAGCGGACGAGGGCGAGGAGCTGGTCCCGGTCGCGGGCGTAGTCGAGCCGGTCGTGGGCCGCCTTCGGGTCGAGCCAGGCCACCTCGTCGATCTCGTTGACGAGGCGACCGCGCCCCCCGACGACCCGCGCGGCCCAGTAGCGGACCACCTTCTCGTCGGGCGTGCCGTCCCGGCCGAGCAGGGTGTAGCGCGCCTCGGGGAGCGGGACCCCGAGCGCGACCCGCAGCCCCGTCTCCTCGTCGGTCTCGCGCACGGCGGCGACCGGCCACTGCTCTCCCGCGTCGAGCTTGCCCTTGGCCCAGGCCCAGTCGTCGTAGCGGGGCCGGTGCACGAGGGCGACCTCGAGCACGTCCCCGCGGACGCGCCAGGGCACCGTCCCGGCAGCCGGGATCCTCACCGGCGGCGCGCCTTGCGCCGGCGCTTGGCGTGCATCTCGATGAGCGCAGCCTGGAGGTCCTCGAGCGGTGCGCCGTCGTCGTCGAGGTGGCGGCGCACCCAGCGGCCGTCGGGCTGCAGCCGCCAGTGCGCGTAGCGGTCGGACATCCCGCGCTCGAGCAGCTGGTGCAGCTCCTCGAGGTGGCTCGGCTCGGTGAGCCGGGCGAGCGCCTCGACCCGGCGGTCGAGGTTGCGGTGCATCATGTCGGCACTGCCGATGTACACCACCGGCTCGCCCCCGCCGCCGAAGTAGAAGATCCGGGAGTGCTCGAGGAAGCGCCCGAGCACCGAGCGCACCTCGATGGACTCGGAGAGCCCGGGGACGCCGGGCCGCAGCGCGCAGATCCCCCGCACCCAGAGCTGGATCCGGACCCCCGCCTGTGACGCCCGATAGAGCGCGTCGATGGTCGCCTCGTCGACGATCGAGTTGACCTTCCACCCGATGTAGCCGGTGCCGGGGTGGCGCTGCTCGTGCTCGACCTCCTCCTCGATCTGCGCGAGGAGCCCGGAACGGACCGAGCGGGGCGCCACGAGGAGCCGCTTGAACCTGCTGCGGGGGGCGATGCCGGAGAGCTGGTTGAAGAGCCGCGAGAGGTCCTCGCCGACCTGCTCGTCGGCGGTGAGCAGGCCGAGGTCCTCGTAGAGCCGGGCGGTCTTGGGGTTGTAGTTGCCGGTGCCGACGTGGCAGTAGCGGCGCATCCCCTCGGCCTCCTGGCGGATGACGAGGCACAGCTTGGCGTGGGTCTTCAGCCCGACGATGCCGTAGACGACGTGAACCCCGGAGTGCTCGAGCTTGCGCGCCCAGGAGATGTTGTTCTCCTCGTCGAAGCGGGCCTTGATCTCGACGACCGCGAGCACCTGCTTGCCCGCCTCCGCCGCGTCGATGAGGGCGTCGATGATCGGGCTGTCGCCGCTGGTGCGGTAGAGGGTCTGCTTGATGGCGAGGACGGCGGGATCGGCCGCGGCCTGCTCGAGGAGGGCCTGCACCGAGGTCGAGAACGAGTCGTAGGGGTGCTGGAGGAGGACGTCCTGCTTGCGGACGGCCGCGAAGACGTCGCGGGCCTTGGCCGACTCGGTGGGGGCGAGGTCGGGGTTGGTGCGCGCGACGAACGGCTCGAAGTGCAGCTCGGAGCGCTCGAGGTCGGCGACGATGTTCAGCGCCCGCAGGTCCAGCGGAGCGGGCAGCCGGTAGACCTCCGAGCCGGCCACCCCGAGCTCGCGGACGATGAGCTCGAGGACGTGGTCGTCCATCGCCTCCTCGACCTCGAGCCGGACCGGCGGCCCGAACCGGCGCCGGGTCAGCTCTCGCTCCAGGGCGGTGAGGAGGTTCTCGGCGTCGTCCTCCTCCACCTCGAGGTCCTCGTTGCGGGTGACCCGGAAGGTGAAGTGCTCGCGGACCTCCATCCCCGGGAACAGCTGGTCGAGGTGGGCGGAGATGACGTCCTCGAGCGGGACGAACCGGGTGTCGTACATGTCGGCGAGCGGCGACTCCTCGGGCCCGGGCTCGACCCGCAGCAGCCGGGGCAGCAGCGGTGGCACCTTGATCCGGGCGAAGTGCTCCTTGCCGGTGCGCGGGTTGACGAGGATGACGGCGAGGTTCAGGGAGAGCCCCGAGATGTAGGGGAAGGGATGGGCCGGGTCGACGGCCAGCGGGGTGAGGACCGGGAAGAGCCGGTCGGTGAAGACGGCGTGCAGCCGGTGGCGCTCCTCGTCGGAGAGCGCGTCCCAGCGCACGACGGTGACACCCTCGGACTCGAGCGCGGGGCGGACGTGCTCGGCGTAGACGCGCGCGTGCATCGACATCAGCTCGTGGGCGACGAGCGAGATCTGCTCGAGCACCTCGCGCGGCTCGAGCCCGGAGGCCGACCGGACCGCGATCCCGGTGGCGATGCGCCGCTTGAGGCCGGCGACGCGGACCATGAAGAACTCGTCGAGGTTCGAGGCGAAGATCGCCAGATAGCGGGCCCGCTCGAGCAGGGGGACGCTGTCGTCGGCGGCGAGCTGCAGGACCCGCTCGTTGAACTGCAGCCAGGAGATCTCCCGGTCGAGGAAGCGGTCGGCCGGCAGGCCCTCGTCCTCCTCCTCGGGCCGCTGGCCGGTGCGGACGAAGCGCCCGTTGCTGGCCCGGGGCTGCTGGTGACGGGTCTCGCTCGCCGAGGCGCTGGCGATCGAGACCTCGCTGACGATGGTCCCCTCGACGGCGGCGTCCGCGGCGGCGTCGCGGGCGGTCCCGGCCCGCTCCGTCTCACTCGCGTGGGTCGTCATGGCAGCAATCCTGTCAGGTCCCGGCGGCCCCGGTCCTCAGCCCGCCGGGCGGGTGTACTGGACGTCCACCGCGAGGTCCTCGAAGCCGAGGCGCTCGTAGGTGCGGCGTGCGGCGGTGTTGTCGCCGTCGACGTAGAGGTGCACCGAGGACAGCCCGCGCCGGGCGAGGTGGGCCAGGCCGAGGGCGGTGAGCGGGCCGCCCAGTCCGTGCCCCTGCTCGTTGGGGTTGACCCCGACGACGTAGACCTCCCCGGTCCCGCTCCTCACTGCGTTCGGACCGGAGCCGTGGGCCCACCCGGTCCCGCTCCTCACTGCGTTCGGACCGGAGCCGTGGGCCCACCCGGTCCCGCTCCTCACTGCGTTCGGACCGGAGCCGTGGGCCCACCCGGTCCCGGGCTCGGCCTTGGTCCAGTGGAAGGCCACCAGTCGCCCGTCCCGCTCGACGAGGAGGAAGCCCGCGGGGTCGAACCACGCCTGATCCATCCGCTCGCGCAGGTCGGCGACCGTCATCCGGCCCTGTTCCGGGTGGTGGGCGAACGCGGCGGCGTTGAGGTGCACCCACGCCTCCTCGTCCCGTCCCGGAGTGAACGCGCGGACCGTGTACCCGGGCGGCAGCACGGGGTCCTCGGCGTCCTGACCGGTCAGCGCGCGGCCCATGAGGTGCAGGCTCCGGGTGGCCTCGAGCCCGGCGGACGCCGCGAGCGCGCGGGCCGCCGGCAGGTCGCCGTGCGCCCAGACGCTGCGCGCGCCCGCGTCGAGCACGGCAACCAGCAAGGCCCGGCCGTGGCCTCGGCGGCGCAGGGCCGGCTCGACGACGAGCTCGGCGGTGGCCGCGCCGGTGCCGGCGTCGGCCACCTGCCCGTAGCCAGCGAGCGCGTCCCCGTCGTGGCGCAGGAGGTGCACCGCTCCGGGACGCCGGTGCTCCACGGCGAGCGCGAACGCCTCGGAGACCGGGGCGACGCCGTCCGCGTCGGCCGCTCGGGCCCAGAGGGCACGCGCGGCATCCGCCGTGGTCGCGTCGAGACTCGCGGCCCGGGTCGTCTCCCCGCTCAGGGCTCGACCTCGGAGAGCCCGTCGGCGACCTCGGGGACGAAGCGGTACCCGACGTTGCGGACCGTCCCGATGAGCACCTCGTAATCGGTGCCGAGCTTGGCGCGCAGCCGTCGCACGTGCACGTCCACGGTGCGGGTGCCGCCGAAGTAGTCGTACCCCCAGACCTCCTGGAGCAGCTGGCTGCGGGTGAAGACCCGCCCCGGGTGCTGGACGAGGTACTTCAGCAGCTCGAACTCCTTGTAGGTGAGGTCGAGCAGCCGCCCCCGCAGCCGGACCGAGTACGTGGCCTCGTCGATGACGAGCGCGCCGGCGGTGATCGGCCCGTCGTCGACCTCCTCGCCGTCTGCGCGCCGGCCCACGGCCAGCCGCAGCCGCGCCTCGACCTCCGCCGGGCCGGCGGAGTCCAGGAGCACGTCGTCGACACCCCACTCGCTCGTCAGCCCGGCGAGGCCGCCCTCGGTGACGACGACGAGCAGCGGTGAGGTGCTGCCGCTGGTGCCGATGACGCGGCACAGGGACCTGGCCATCGCGAGCTCGCGGCGGGCGTCGACCAGCACGGCGTCGCAGTCCGGGGCGTCGACCAGGGCCGACGCCTCGGCCGGGAGGATGCGAACATGGTGACTCAGCAACCCCAGCGCCGGGAGCACCTCGGCACCGGGCGCCAGGGTGTTCGTCAGCAGCAGCAGGTGGGCCATCGGTCCACAGGATAGGCGGTCATGGAACGAGTCGACCGGGCCAGCGAGCCCTCGGACACCCTCGCCCCGGCCGTGGTCACGGTCCGGTACTGGGCCGGCGCCCGTGCCGCGGCCGGCGTCGACGTCGAGGCCGTCCCCGCCGCGGGGACCGTCGCCGAGCTCGTCGCCCGGCTCGGTGCGGACCGACCGCACCTGCGCCCGGTGCTCGCCGTCGCGTCGGTGCTCGTCGACGGTCGGGCCGGGGCCGGTGAGGACCCGATACCCCCCGGCGCCCTCGTCGAGGTGCTCCCCCCGTTCGCCGGTGGGTGATGGGAGGATGCCGGACGTGGAGGAGCAGCCGGGCGAGGTGACCCCGCCGGGCCGCTCGTCGGCCTCGCCGGACGACGAGGCCACGGCGGACCCCGACGCCCAGGCTCCCTCCTCCGAGGCCCCGGCGGACCCTGACGCCCCGGCTCCCGCGGCCGCGGGTCGCGCCACCCCCGCCGCGGAGAGCCGGGCCACCCGGCGCGCCCGGCGCGAGGCCGCCGCCCGCACCGCACCGCTGCCACCGCTCGCCCTGGTCCCACGGCCGGCGAGCGTCGTCGCGACCGTCGTCCTCGCCGCCCTCCTGGCGCTCGGCGTCGTCACCGACCCGGCGCTCCTCGGCGTCGGCCTCGCCGTCTCCGGGCTCCTGCTGGCCTGGGGCTGGCCCCGGCTGCTCGGCTCCTCGAGCCGGTTCGGGTCCTCGTTCGCCGTCGGGGTCACCGCCGTGCTGGCGGCGGGCGCCGCTGCCGTCACCGCCGAACCGCCCTACCTGCGGCTCGTCCCGGTCGCGCTCGCCATCGGGCTCGGGCTGATGTTCGGCCATCAGATCCTCCGCCGCGACGGCCGGCCGCGCCTGACCGAGTCCGTCGGCGTCACCGCGTTCGGGCTGGCCCTCGTCGCGCTCGGCAGCGCGTGGATGCCGCTCTCGCGCTCGGGGCGGGCCTCTGACCTGGCCCTCGTGGCGTGCGTGGCGATCGCCGTGTCCGCCGTCGCCGACGTCGTCGTCAGGTACGAACGGGCCCGGTCGTGGATGCTCCCGCTGGCCATGGTGCTCGGCGGCGCCTCCGCCGTCGTCGCGGCGTCCCTCGCCGGGAGCCCCGGCCCGGCCCGGGCCGCGCTCGTCGGGGTCGTCGTCGCGGGCGTCTCGCACGCCCTGCGCCGCGCCCTCGTCGTGCTGCCCGGCATCGGCTCGCTGCCTGCCCAGCTGGCGACGGCCGCCGCCGGCGTGCTCGGCCCCGGGGTGGTCGCCTACGGGCTCCAGCTCCTCGTCGTCGGCTGAGCCAGCGGGAGCCGGGGCGGCCACGGCCCGGCGCGGCATCCCTAGACTGCCCGCCATGGTCTTCCAGCTCGACACCTCTCTGCACCCCGACCTCGCCCCGCTCGCCTGGCTCGTCGGGCAGTGGGCCGGAGCGGGCCTCGTCGGCTACCCGACGATCGAGTCCGCGCGTTTCGGGCAGGAGATCATCTGCACCCACGACGGTCGTCGATTCCTGCGCTGGGAGTCGCGCACCTGGCTCCTGGACGACGACGGCAACCAGGTGCGGCCGCTGGCCACCGAGCTCGGGTTCTGGCGCCCGGCCGCCGAGGCCGCCGACGGCTCCACCGTCGAGCTGCTCCTCGCTCACCCCACCGGGTTCCTCGAGCTGTACGCCGGCCGGGCCGAGCCGGCCAAGGTCGAGGTGGCCACCGACGGGGTGATGCGCAGCCCCGACGCCAAGGAGTACACCGCGGCGCAGCGGCTCTACGGGTACGTCAACAGCAACCTCATGTGGGTCATGGACATGGCCGCGGTGGGGCAGCCGATGCAGTCGCACGTCTCGGCCGAGCTCAAGCGCGTCGAGTGAGCGCCGGCACGCACACCCCGGCGGCGGGTCAGGGCGTCTGGAAGACGTCGAGGTAGCTGTCCATCGTGTCGGTGCGCAGGGCGTCGCCGAGCAGCTTCATCTTCCCGGTGTCGACGACGTCGATGGAGCCGGCGACCGGGTCCATCGCGAACCCGGTGTACGGGGCGGTGGCGAAGACGACGTCGTTGCTGCGGATGCCCTTGAGCTCGAGCGCGTAGTCCTTCATGTCGGACAGGGTGAGGTTCTGGTCCACGGTGAGGTTCGTCGTGGCGGCGTCGGCGAAGTGCGCGATCTTCACCGGGTTCGCCAGCGTCGACGGGCTCGTCGCCTTGAGCAGGAGCGCCTTGATCAGGGCCAGCTGGCGCCGTCCGCGGGAGATGTCGCCCTGGCTCAGCTCGTAGCGCTCGCGGACGAAGTCCAGCGCCTGCGTGCCGTCGAGGTCGTTCCAACCCTTGTGGATGACGGTCGGGCCGCCGTTGCCCATGCCGTTGCTCGCCTCCTCCGCGTAGACCCGGACCCCGCCGACCGCGTCGACCATGCCCTTGAGGCCGCCGAAGTCGGTCCGGGCGACGTGGTCGATGCGGATGCCGAGGAGGTTCTGGAGGGTCTGGACGAGGAGGGGCTCGCCGCCGAACGCGTACGCGGCGTTGATCTTGTTCTTCCCGTGGCCCGGGATCGAGACGTAGAGGTCCCGGGGGAAGTGGATCATCTGGATGTCCGTGGGGTCCTGCGGGATGTGCACGATGATGATGACGTCGGAGCGGCCCCGGTCGGTGGGGGTGCGCCCGTCGGTGCCGATGACGAGGAAGTTGGTCCCGACCCCGCTCGAGGGCACCTCGGAGCCGTCCGGGGCGGTGACCGGTGCGGTCGGGGCGGGGAGCAGGTTCTCCTGCGTGACGTTCCCGTTGACGGTGAAGCCGATGAAGCCGACGTAGCCGACGACGCTGCCGAAGAGCAGCAGGAGGATGGCGCCGACGATGACCAGGGTGCGGCGCAGCGCGCGCCGACGGCGCCGGCGAGGCGCGACCTCGGGCTGCGGTGGCTCCCCGGTCGTCAGCCCGAGCTCGTCGATTCCGTGCTGGCTCACCGGGACAGTGTAGGTGTGGGTTCGGCGCCCCACCTGTGACCCGCCTACATTGGTGGGATGAGTGACCTCGGGCCCCGGCTGCGCGCCCGCGGCAAGCGCCTGACCTCCCAGCGGGAGCGGGTGCTCGACGCCGTGCGGCGGCTGGGTCACGCCACCCCGGAGGCGATCGCCGAGGCCGTCGCCGACGGCGGCACGCCGCTGCCGGCATCCACGGTCTACCGCTCGCTCGACGCGCTCCAGGAGCTCGGGCTCGTCGGCCACACCCACGTCGACCACCGCACCCCGAGCTACCACCTCGTCGAGCACGCCACCCACGTCCACGTCGTCTGCCGCGGCTGTGGCTGGATGGGTGAGGTGCCGCTCGCCGCGGCCGACGGGCTCGTCGCCCGGATCGAGGACGAGCTCGGCTTCGCCGCCGACGTCGCCCACGCCGCCGTCCACGGCCTGTGCCGTACCTGCAGGGAGACACCATGACCACACCGACCACACCCACCACCGGGTCGCCCCTCCTCGAGCGCCACGGCGCGGTCGAGGCCGAGGGCCTGGATGCCGGCGTCGCCGCCCACTACGGCGACCCGATGCGCGAGCAGCGGCTCCTGGCCGAGGGGCTGGCCTGCGTCGACCTCTCGCACCGCGACGTCGTCACCGTGAGCGGCCCGGACCGGCTCTCCTGGCTGCACTCGATGACGACCCAGCAGCTCACCGGCCTCTCGGCGCGCGAGTCGCGGGAGTCGCTCGTGCTCTCCCCGAAGGGCCACGTCGAGCACGCCCTGCACGTGGTGGACGACGGCCGGACGACGTGGCTCAGCGTCGAACCGGGAACGGCGCCCGCGCTGGTGGCCTGGCTGGAGTCGATGCGGTTCATGCTCCGGGTCGAGGTGGCCGACGTGAGCACCGACTGGGCCGTCCTCGGCGAGCCGCTCGGGGCGGAGTCCGTCGAGGGGGAGCCGCTCGCCTGGGTCGACCCGTGGCCCGCGCTGGTCGGCGACACCGCCGCGTACGGCCCCGTCGAGGGCCACCCGGGGCAGGGCCGGGCCTGGCGCGAGCTGCTCGTGACCCGGGACCGGCTCGAGGCCGCGGTCGGGGACCGGCCGCTCGCCGGCCTGTGGGCCGCCGAGGCGCTGCGGGTCGCGGCCTGGCGGCCGCGGCTGGGGTTCGAGACCGACCACCGGACCATCGCCCACGAGGTCGACTGGCTGCGCACCGCCGTCCATCTGCACAAGGGCTGCTACCGAGGGCAGGAGACCGTCGCCCGGGTCCACAACCTCGGCCGCCCGCCCCGCCGGCTGGTCTTCCTCCACCTCGACGGGTCGGGCCACGTGCTCCCCGACGCCGGGTCCGCGGTCGAGCTCGAGGGTCGGCAGGTGGGCCGGCTGACGACGGTGGCGCGGCACCACGAGGACGGGCCGGTGGCGCTGGCTGTCATCCGGCGCTCCGTGCCGGAGGACGCCGATCTTCTCGCCGGGGGTGTCGCCGCCGCACAGACGGCCGTCGTGCGGGCCTGAACAGCGACGATCCTCCGGCGCGGTCGGGTGGCGTCCCTGCGATGATGACGGCATGACGACGCCGTCCGCCGGGCCCGCCGGCACCCTCATCACCGTGGCGCCGACCGGTGCCGAGCACGCCAAGGCCGACCTCCCACAGCTGCCGACCACGCTCGAGGAGGTCGTCGAGACCGCGCGCCGCTGCGAGGCAGCCGGCGCGTCGCTGATCCACCTGCACCTGCGCGACGCCGACCACGCTCCGACGCTGGACCCCGGCATCCTGCGCGCGGCCGTGGACGCGGTCCGGGAGTCGACCGACCTGGTGGTCCAGCTCTCCACCGGAGGCTCGGTGCACGACCCGCTCCGGACCCGCCTCACGGTGCTCGACGCGGAGCCCGACTCGTGCTCGCTGACCTGTGGGACGACGAACTTCGGGGATGACGTCTTCCTCAACCCGTGGCCGTTCATGAGCGAGCTCTACGTCCTGGCGCAGGAACGGGAGGTCGTGCCGGAGTTCGAGCTGTTCGACCTCGGCCACGTCCACGCCCTGCGACGGCTCCTGGACACCCACGGCCTGCCGTTCGGTGGGCGGGTGCACGTGGACTTCGTCACCGGGGTCCCCGGGGGGATGCCGGCGACGACGGCGGCGCTGATGGCCGGGGTGGCGATGCTGCCCCCGGAGGTGACGTCCTGGTCGGCGACCGGGATCGGGCGCGGCCACCTGCCGGTGATGGCGGCGGCGCTGTCGGCCGGGGGTCACCTGCGCGTCGGGATGGAGGACAACGTCGTCCTGCGGCGGGGCCGGCTCGTGGAGCACAACGACGAGCTCGTGGCCCGGGCGGCGGAGCTGGCGACGCTGCTGCAGCGGCCGCCGATGACGACGGGGGAGGCCCGGGAGCTGCTCGGCGTCAAGGACCGGCGGGCCCGCTGAGCGTCTCCTCGCCATCGGCCGGACCGGCTGCCGGCCGGTGGCCCGCGGTCCGAGTGGTGGACGGTGGGAGACGCTGCCGACCCCACCATCCATAATCTGGGGTTATGAACAGCCTCCGATCTGCTTTTGGGTTCCCCGACGTGGTCAACGAGAAGGCCGCCCGTGCCACCGCCGCGGGCGTCGCCCTGCTCGCCGGCGCAACCCTGGCCACCGGGTGGCTGTGGCTCGCTGTCGCCCTCGCCCTCGGCTTCGCGCTGCGCATCGCGGGCGGCCCCCGACTGGACCCGCTGAGCCGGTTCGTGGCCTCGGTCGTGGCCCCGCGGCTCGGCCGTCCGCGCCCGGTGTCGGGCACCCCGAAGCGCTTCGCCCAGGCCATCGGTCTCGGGTTCTCGGCGGGGAGCGCCCTGGCCCTGGCCCTGGGCGCGGGCGGTGTCGCCGTCGTGCTGCTCGCCGTCCTCACGCTCTTCGCGACGCTGGAGGCCGCCCTCGGGTTCTGCGCCGGGTGCCGGGTCTTCCAGCTTCTGATCCGGGCCGGCGTCGTGGCCGACGACACGTGCGTCGAGTGTGCCGACATCACCCTCCGCCGCCGGGCCACCGTGTCCGCCTGACACCCGTTCGGGACGGGGACCGACCGACCGGGACCCAGGGGTCCGCAGGGTGTGAACAGGCTCACGCTTGCCTCAGTTTGCATTTGCTAACTAGAGCAAGCACAATGGAGTCGTGAGCAAGAATCCGCTGAACGACCTGGGCAGCAGCCTCGGCGAGTACCTGCGCGAACAGCGTCAGGCCGCCCGGCTGTCCCTCCGTCAGCTGTCCGAGCTCGCGGGGGTCTCCAACCCCTACCTGTCCCAGATCGAGCGGGGGCTCAAGCGCCCCAGCGCCGAGATCCTCCAGCAGCTCGCCAAGGGCCTGGAGGTGTCGGCCGAGTCGCTCTACGTCCGCGCCGGCATCCTCGACGCCGAGTCCGCCGGCTCCGCCCCCACCGCCCCCGACGTCCGCGCGGCGATCGCTGCCGACCCGGCCCTCACCGCGCGGCAGAAGAAGACCCTCACCGACATCTACGAGTCCTACGTCGAGCGGGACTGAGACCACGGTCTCGCCCGACGCCCCAGACCCCACCATCCCAACCACCGAAGGAGACACCGAGATGACCGTTCTCGAGGACCTCAGGAAGACCATCGACACCACCCCGCTCTACGCCGTCGTCGGCGCCACCGACCTCGCCGTGGAGAAGGCCCGCGAGGCCCGCGCCGACCTGGACAAGGCCCGCGCCGACCTCCGCAAGCGCGCCGAGGCCGCCCGTGCGGACCTCGACAACGCCCCCGCCACCGTCCAGGCCCGCGCCACCGCCGTGGCCGGCCAGGTCATGGAGCTCCCGGCCCTGGCGATCAACCAGGGCATGGTCGTCTCCGGCAAGGTCGCCGAGGGCTACGCGGACCTCGCCACCCGCGGCAAGGGCCTGGTCAACCGGGTTCGCACCCAGAAGGCCACCCAGGACCTCGTCGCCCAGGCGGAGACCACGATCGCCCAGGCCAAGGGCGCCGTCACCACGGCCCGGCACGCCGCCTCGGAGATCGAGCGGTCCGCGAAGGCGACGATCACCACCGGCCGCAAGGAGGCCGGCAAGGTCGCGAACGTCCTCTCCGACACCGCCACCGAGGAGGTCCGGACCGCCGAGGCCGAGGTGAAGAAGTCCGCCAAGCGGACCCGTACCGCCGCCAAGCGCACCTCCACCACGACCAAGCGGGCCTCCAAGCGCACGACCTCGGCCACCAAGGCCGCGACCACGAGCGCGAAGAAGACCACCGCGGCCGCGGAGAAGGCCGTCGAGACCGCCGCCGAGAAGGTCGGCGACTGACCTCGCGCAGCACCTCACCGGGTACACCCTTTCCCGGTGAACCCCCCGACCGGGGGCCGGCTCGACCGGCCCCCGGTCGTCGGTGTCCCCGGCGATAGGGTCGCCCCGTGCCCCAGCAGCCCCACCCCGAGTCCCCGGTCGCGCACGCCGCGGCCCCCACCCCGCCGGCGCTCGCCGACGGGCCGGTGCTCGCGCACGTCACCCGCGGCGGTGTCGTGGAGTCCGCGCACCGCGGCAGCATCGCCGTCACCACCGCCGGCGGGTCCCTCCTCGCCTCGTGGGGGTCGGCCACCGACCCCGTCTTCCCGCGCTCGAGCAACAAGCCGATCCAGGCGGTCGCGATGCTGCGCGCCGGCCTCGACCTGCCGCCGGCCCACCTGGCCCTGGCCTGCGCGAGCCACAGTGCCGAACCGTTCCACCTCGACGGTGTCCGGGCGATGCTCGCCGGCATCGGGCTCACCGAGGCCGACCTCCAGAACACCCCGGACCTGCCCTACGACCCGCAGGAGCGGGACGTCTGGCTGGCGGCCGGCCGCAGCGCCCGGCCGCTCGCCCAGAACTGCTCGGGCAAGCACGCCGCGATGCTCGCCACCTGCCGCGTCAACGGCTGGGACCTCGCCACCTACCGAGACCCCGCCCACCCGCTCCAGCAGCTGATCGCCCGCACGCTCGAGGACCTGACCGAGGAGCCGGTCGCCGCGACCGCCGTCGACGGCTGCGGCGCCCCGGTCATGGCGGTCTCGCTCGCGGGCCTGGCCCGCGCCTTCGGGCGCATCGCCTCGGCGCACGCCGGCACCCCCGAGGGTCGGGTCGCCGCCGCGATGCGGACGCACCCCGAGCTCGTCGGCGGCACCCGCCGGGACGTGACCGCGCTGATGCGGGGCACCCCCGGGCTCGTCGCCAAGGACGGCGCGGAGGCCGTCTACGCCGCCGGCCTCGCCGACGGTCGCGGCGTCGCGCTGAAGATCGCCGACGGGGGCCAGCGGGCGCGCCCGGTGGTCCTGTCCGCGGTCCTGCGCCGCCTCGGGGTGGAGTCCGGGGCCTACGGCCGCCTCGAGGACGCCCCCGTCCTCGGTCACGGCGAGCCGGTCGGCGCCGTCGTCGCCCACGGTGTCGCCCAGGGCCCGGAGCACGGACGGATGCCGTGAGGGCGGTCCTCCAGCGGGTCAGCGCGGCCTCGGTCACCGTCGACGGCGAGGTCGTCGGCGAGATCGCCGGGCCCGGCATCCTCGCCCTCGTCGGGGTCACCCACGACGACGGCCCGGCCCAGGTGGACACGATGGCCCGCAAGATCGCCGAGCTGCGCATCCTCGACGGCGAGCGCTCGGTGCTCGACGAGGGCGCACCGGTGCTCGTCGTCAGCCAGTTCACCCTCTACGCCGACACCCGCAAGGGTCGCCGGCCGTCGTGGAACGCCGCCGCGCCGGCCGAGGTTGCCGAGCCCGTCGTCGACCAGGTCGTGGGCGCGTTGCGGGCCAGGGGGGTGCAGGTGGCGACCGGGCGCTTCGGGGCACACATGGACGTCGGGCTGGTCAACGACGGCCCGGTGACGATCGTCCTCGACGTCTGAGACCTACGCTGGTCCCATGAGTGTCCTCTCGAGCGCCCAGAGCTGGATCGTCCTCGTCCTGTCGATCGCCGCCCTGGGCGTGGAGGTCTTCGCCTTCATCGACTGCCTCCGCCGCCGGGCCGACGCCTTCACCGCCGCGGGCAAGCGCACCAAGGGCTTCTGGACGCTCGTCACCGGGGTCGCCACCCTCCTCGGCTTCATCTCGCTGGGCGCCCTGGCCGGCATCCTCGCGATCGTCGCGATCATCGCCGCCGGGGTCTACCTCGCCGACGTCAAGCCGGCCCTCGACCAGGTCATCGGCAAGGGCCGCCGCAGCGACGGGCCCTACGGTCCCTGGTGAGCCGCCCGGGCGGCCGTCCCACGGTCGCCGGGACCTGAGCCGGGTGCGACCGCGTCCGACGCCACCGTCAGCTCGCCGATCCGCCACCGGGCCGGGCCGTCGAGCAGCGGCCACCCGGCGGCCCGCAGCGACCCGGCCGTGCGGATGAAGCGCTGCCGCGCGCCGTAGGAGGCCTGCGGGGCCGGCCGTGCCCAGGCCCCGTAGAGCGCGCCGAGGAGGGAGTGCACCCGCTCGC
The DNA here is from genome assembly GCA_963772645.1 of uncultured Actinomycetota bacterium. Classification (GTDB taxonomy): domain Bacteria; phylum Actinomycetota; class Actinomycetes; order Actinomycetales; family Dermatophilaceae; genus DASSQJ01. Next base: position 30,537 of record CAVYYD010000006.1, on the reverse strand, counting down.
CGGGCACGTTCCGGTGGATGAGCGCCTTGGGCAGGCGCTCGGCGACCACCCCGGGCCGCTCCAGCCCGCGCAGCCGCCACGACCGGGTCAGCGAGAGCGGCCCGTCCGCGGTGACCGCGACCCAGACGGCGAGCCGTCCCAGCCCGTCGCACGTGCCGTCGCAGCGCCGCAACCGGTCGGGGTTGGTCGTCCCCCGGGTGACCGTCCCGACGGGTCGCTGGCCGCGCACCCGGCCAGCGTAGGGCGCGCCGAGCCCGTACCCGGGCGCCCGGCCTACGCTTGGCGGCGTGTGGTGGGAACGGCTCCGGGCGCGCAACCGGGCGGGCGACATCAGCCTGTCGATGGTCGCGCTCGTGCTCTCCCTCGCGGGGCTGCTGACGATCGGCCTCAGCTCGTGGCTGCCGCGGGCCCTGGCCCGGGACATCGGCATCAGCGATGTGGAGCCCGGCCTGCTGCAGGTCGCCCAGAACGCCCGCGGCGTGCAGTCCCTGGGCGCCGGCCTGTCGGTCACCCTCTACGACTCGGGGTTCCGGCTGGCCCGCTCCAGCACCGTGCTCGCCGACACCGTGCGCCGCGGCTCTCCGGTCTCGGCCGTGCTCGGGCGCCTCGGGTCGACCGACGGTCATCCCCGCGAGACGGTGCGCCGGGCGGTCAGCAACCTGCGCATCGACGCGGTCTCCCGCGACGGGTCCAGCGTCGTCTACACCGGCGTGCTGTTCGACGACGACCGGGTGACGACGCTGCCGATGCGGATCGAGTTCGAGCCGGTCGACGGGCGGATCCGGATGGACGTCAACGTCCCGGGCGTCGACGCCGTCGTCGTGCACCTCGACTGGCGGCCGGCGACCACGGGGATCGCCCCCGCCCTGCCGGCCCGCAACCTCAAGGAGCGTGCCTACTGGGTCGACCCCACGGTGGTCGAGCAGCCGGCCTTCACCTGGGTGCTCGGCACCGACGTGGCGATCGGACCGGTCCAGGTGCCACGGGCGGTCGACCTGCGCCAGGACGGACGCATCGCCATCCACGCGTGGGCCCCCCGCGCGGTCGTCACCGTCACCGACACCCCCCGCCCCGCCGTGTCAGACTCGACCCCATGACCTCACCGCCCCGGCCCTCGCTGCGGCGCGTCGCGATGGTGACGGTCCACACCTCCCCGCTCGCCCAGCCGGGCACCGGCGACGCCGGCGGGATGAACGTCTACGTCCTCGAGGTGGCCCGCCAGCTGGCCCACCGCGGCATCGCCGTCGACCTGTTCACCCGCACCACGAGCGCGAGCCAGCGCGAGGTCGTCGAGGTCGAGCCGGGCGTCCTGGTCCGGCACGTCCCCGCCGGTCCGTACGAGGGCCTGTCGAAGGAGGACCTGCCCGGCCAGCTCTGCGCCTTCGCGGCCGGGATGATGCGGACCGCGGCCCACGCCCCGGCCGGCCACTACGACGTCGTCCACTCCCACTACTGGCTCTCCGGCCAGGTCGGGTGGCTCGCCGCGGACCGGCTCGGGGTGCCGCTGGTCCACACGATGCACACGATGGCCCGGGTGAAGAACCTCCACCTCGCCGACGGTGACGACCCCGAGCCGCTCGGGCGCGAGATCGGCGAGGCCCAGGTGGTCGACGCCGCGGACCGGCTCGTCGCCAACACCGTGCGCGAGGCCAGGGAGCTGGTCGACCTCTACGACGCCGACCCGTCCCGGGTCTCGGTCGCCGAGCCGGGCGTCGACCTCGCCACCTTCACCCCGGGGTCCCGGGCCGAGGCCCGGGCCCGCGTCGGCATCCCGCCCGACGCCGTCCTGCTGCTCTTCGTCGGCCGGATCCAGCCGCACAAGGGCCCCGACGTCCTCGTCCGGGCCGCCGCCGAGCTGGTCCGCAGGCGGCCGGCGCTGCGGGAGCGGCTGGTCGTCGGCATCCTCGGCGGCGCGAGCGGCTCCGGGGTGCGCAGCCCGATGGGCCTGGACGCGCTCGCGCGGCGGCGCGGAATCGGGGCGAACATCCGGTTCGTGCCCCCGGTCGACCGGGCCACCCTCGCGCAGTGGTACCGGGCCGCCGATGCCGTCGCCGTCCCCTCGCACAGCGAGTCCTTCGGGCTCGTGGCCGTCGAGGCGCTCGCCTGCGGCACCCCGGTCGTCGCATCCAACGTGGGCGGGCTCCCGACCGCGGTCGGTGACGGAGGCCTCCTCGTCGACGGCCACGACACCGCCGACTGGGCCACCGCCCTCGGACGCGTGGTCCTCGACCCGCAGGCTCGTGCCGGCCTGTCCCGCCGGGCGGCGGAGCACGCTGCCCACTTCGGCTGGGCGCGCACGGCGGAGAAGCTCGAGGCGGTGTACACGGCCGCGATCGCCGGCCCCAAGGACGTCTCGATCCACGACGCCGCCCGGCTCACCGGCATCCCCCAGGCGGTCATCCCGTGACGGTCCAGGAGCGGCTGGCCGGCGTCGTCGCCGACGCGCTCGACGGCTCCGAGCTGGAGTGGGAGCGGGGGGCCCGTGACGGCGAGTTCGTCGTCTCCCTCCCGGGCGAGAAGAAGCTCAAGACCGTCGTGTCGCTGGTCTGCGGCGAGAGCGCGCTGTCGATCTCGGCGTTCGTCGTCCGCAACCCCGACGAGAACCACGGCGAGGTCTACCGCTTCCTCCTCAGCCGCAACCTGCGGCTGCCCGGCATCGCCTACGCGGTCGACCGTGCCGGGGACGTCTACGTCACCGGCCGGGTACCGGCCGCGGGCGTCGACGCCGACTACCTCGACCAGGTGCTCGGCGTCGTCCTCGCCGCCGCGGACGAGCCGTTCAACGAGCTCCTCGTCATGGGCTTCCTCACCTCGATGCGTAAGGAGTGGGAGTGGCGGGTCTCGCGCGGGGAGAGCCTGCGCAACCTCGAGGCGTTCCGCTCCATCCTCGAGCGCCCGGGCGACCCCCCGCCTGCCTCCTGACCGGCCGGTCGGGCCCGGCGGCCGGTGGCTAGGCTGGCGGCATGACGGAGTACACGCTGATCCTGCTGCGCCACGGCGAGTCCGACTGGAACCGGGAGAACCTCTTCACCGGCTGGGTCGACGTCGACCTCTCGGAGCGGGGTCGTGCCGAGGCCGTACGCGGCGGTGAGCTGATGAAGGAGGCCGGCCTCCTTCCCGACGTCGTCCACACCTCCGTGCTGCGTCGGGCCATCACGACGGCCAACCTCGCCCTCGACACCTGCGACCGGCACTGGATCCCAGTGCGGCGCAGCTGGCGGCTCAATGAGCGGCACTACGGCGCCCTCCAGGGCCTCGACAAGGCGGCCACCCGCGAGAAGTACGGCGACGAGCAGTTCATGCTGTGGCGCCGCAGCTTCGACACCCCGCCGCCGCCGATCGAGCGGGGCAGCGAGTACGACCAGAGTGGGGACCCCCGCTACGCCGGTGTCGACGTCCCGCTCACCGAGTGCCTCAAGGACGTCATCCCGCGGATGATGCCCTACTGGGAGAACGACATCCGCGCCGACCTCCACGCCGGGAACACCGTCCTCGTGACGGCTCACGGCAACAGCCTGCGAGCCCTGGTCAAGCACCTCGACGGCATCGGCGACGACGACATCGCCGGCCTCAACATCCCGACCGGCATGCCACTGGTCTACCGCCTCGGCGAGGACCTCATGCCGGCCCGGCCGGGCGAGTACCTCGACCCCGAGGCCGCGGCCGAGGCCGCGGCCGCGGTGGCCAGCCAGGGCCAGCGCTGACGGTCAGTACCACGGGCCGAGGTCGAGCAGCGGGCGGCCGCGCGGGGGCACCGCGGAGTAGCGGCGCCCGCCCTGGGTGTCCCAGAGGACGAGCCGGTAGCTGTTGGTGTCCTGCCCGTTGACGATCGGCACGACCGCGGTCTGCCCGAACATCCGCTCCACCTTGGAGACGGGGTAGGCCGCCGGCGCGGTCGCGAGCAGCTGGCAGGTCGTGGCGCCGGTCGCGACGACGAGGTACCGGGTCGTGCGCGGCGGCACGAGGTCGAGCCGGCGGACGATCGGCGAGCCGGCCTCGGCAGCCGGCAGGACGACCGGCGGCCCGAAGAGGGCCGAGCGGCCCGAGCGGCCGTCGTCGGCGACGTGCAGGGTCCGCACGAGCGCACCGTCGGGCGTCGTCGTGTGCACCACCCGGACCCGGCCGTCGCCGTCGGAGGCCGAGATGGCGCTGGCGTCCAGGACGCTGCCGGCGACCGGGGAGTCGATGACCACGGTGCTCCTCAGGTCGTCGGCGGGGACCCCGGTGGCCGTGGCGACGAGCACGGTTGCAGCGTCCTCGGGCGTCAGCCCGTCGGTCGACGGGCTCGTCGAGGCGACGCCGGCGAGGGGTCCGTCGTAGTCGCCGCACTGCACCCGGGCGGCCGCGCCCGGGACGTGGTCGACGACCTGCGCACCGACCCCACCGTCGAGCCGGACCAGGGTCCAGGTCCGCTCCACGCTCCCGTTCTCGGTCGGATGCACCACCGGGCTCCACGTCGCGACCGCGACGGTCGGCCGGGTCAGCAGCACGAGCACGGCGGCCCCGGCGCCGGCGGCCGCGGCGACGGGCGCACCGGCGTCCGCGGCTCCCGGGCCGACCGGAGCCGGCCCCCCCGGTTCGCTGTCGGCGCGGACGACCGTCATCCGGACCGTCCGCACCCGGATGCTCGGGGGGATCGGCACGCTGACGGCCACGACGTCGGCGACCCCGTCGGTGCGGTCGAGGGTGAGCGGCACCGGGGCCAGCGCGCCGGCCGGCGCCCCCTCCGCGCCGGCCCACACGGTGAGGACGGTGCTGGCACCGAGCATGTTCGGCTGGTCGAGCCGGGCGACGACGGCGACCCGGAGCCCGGCCACGTCGTCGGCCCACAGCAGCCGGCTCGCCCAGCCGCCCTCGGCGGCGACCATCGCGAGGATGCCCGGGTCGGCGGCGAGCGCCCCCCGCGCGGGCCACTGGGAGGTGGACGCCCACACCGGGTCCTGCGGCCCGACCGCCGTGGCGGTCGCGGCACCCGGCCGCGAGGTGGCGGTCAGCGGCGGCTCGTGGGCGGCACCCCGGAGAAGCCACCACGCAGCCCCGCCGGCGGCGAGCGCCCCCGTGCCGCCGAGGAGCAGGGCACGTCGGTGCACCCCACGGCTGCGTGCCTCGACGAGGGCGGCCGGGTCCGGCGGGTCGAGGGTCGCGGCCGCGAGGCGTTCGAGCGCGTCGGCGAGGTCACCCTCGAGCCGCCAGTCGGCGGCGGAGTGGCCCCTCGCGGCGAGGGCGGCGCGGTGGGCGGTCAGCAGCCGCCCGTGCGCCGCGGTGACGCGGTCGGCGAGCGGACGAGCGGGCTGGCCCGCGAGCCCGGCCGTGTCGACGGCGTCGCAGCCCCACATCGTGGAGGCGGCGAGCGCCGCCCGGACCAGCGGTGGCTCGTCCCGGACCGCGGCGAGGAGGGCGGCGTGGATGACGTCGTCGTCGGTGCCGCCGGCATCCGGCCCGGCCACCGGCTCGGCCACCCGCTCGGCCACCGGCTCGGCGACCGGCTCGGCCGCTCGCTCGGGCCTCGGCGTGGCCACCGGCGACGGCTCGCGGTCGGCCACCGGCGAGGGCCCACCGCCGAGCCGGGCGAGGCCCTGGAGCAGCTCGGCCCGGGCGGCGCGGGTCGGCGAGCCCTCCTCGACCGCCTCGTCCCACCGCCGGCCCAGCCGGGCCAGCGCCTCGGTGGTCAGCTCGCGGGCGGTGGCCGGGTCGTCGGCGGCGACGAGTGCCACGGCCTCCAGGTCCGGCCAGCGGGCCGCGACGAAGCCGCCGAACTCGTCGTCGACCGCGAGGCTCACCCCGCCAGTCTCGCCCGCCGGTCACCCCGATGGCGAGTGCCTCGACAGGTTCCTGCCGGCCTCCCCCCACCCCGGTGCCGGAGCACCGGGATCAGGGTTCGGCGTCCTCGGCGTCCTCGTGGCTGCCGCCGGCCTCGTTCCCCCACTCTCCGGTGACGATCCACACGACCCGCTCGGCGATCGAGACCGCGTGGTCGGCGAACCGCTCGTAGTACCGGCCGAGGAGGGTGATGTCGACGGCGGTCTCGGTGCCGTACGGCCACTCCGGGTCGGTGACCCGCGCGAAGAGGTGCCGGTGCAGCTCGTCCATCTGGTCGTCGTCGCGGGCCAGCTCCCGGGCGGCCTCGACGTCGCGGGCGGCGATGACCGAGCCCGCCTTCTCGACGATCCGCTCGGCGACCTGGCCCATCTCCCGGAAGGTGCCGCGCAGCTCGGCCGGCACCGCCGACTCGGGGTAGCGCAGCCGGGCGACCTTCGCGACGTGCCGGGCCAGGTCGCCCATCCGCTCGATGTCACTGCTCATCCGCATGCTCGTCACGACGACGCGCAGGTCGGTGGCGACCGGCTGCTGCAGGGCGATGACGTCGAACGACATGAGGTCGAGGGCCTCGCGTCGGGCGTCGAGCTCGGCGTCGGCGGTGATGACGGAGTCGGCGAGCTGGACGTCGGCGTCGAGCAGCGCGGTGGTGGCCCGGGTCATGGCCGATGCCGCGAGGTGGGTCATCTCCACGAGGCTCTCGGCGATCCGGTCGAGCTCGGCGTAGTAGGCCTTGCGCATCACGATGCTGCGTTCCTCCGGGGTGGTCGGTCGGGGTGGCGGCGGGCGGTCGGTCGGGCGGTGGGGTGGGCGCTGACGCCGGCCCCGGCTCCGCGGCCCCACGAACTGTGGCAGCACGCGGTGAACCACGGGGGCACCCGAGGTGAACATTGCGGATGCCGCCAGCGCGGCGGACCAGCGGGGCGTCGGTCCCGTCCCCGGTACCACCGTACGCTGGACGGCGTGGACGCGACGATCGCTGCGGTGCTCGGGGGAGCCGTGGGCCTCGTCATCGGTGCCGTCGCCGTCGCCGCCAGCCGGTGGTCCGAACAGGGACGCTACTCGGGCGCGGCGGCCGCCCCGAGGTCGCTGCCCGAGGGCGTCGGGGACGTCCTGTCGGTGCTCCGCTCGATCGCGGTGGTCGTCGACGGGTCGGACGCGGTCGTCAACAACTCGGCGAACGCGGTGAGCCACGGGCTGGTCCGTCACGGCGAGCTCGTCCACCAGGAGCTGCGCCACCTCGCCCGGCAGGTCCGGCGCGACGGGGTCATCCGCGAGGCCGAGCTCGACCTGGCCCGCGGCCCGAACCCGGACGCCAGCGTCGTCATGCGGGTGCGGGTGGCCCCGCTCGGTGTCGACCACGTCCTCCTCCTCGCCGAGGACCACACGCACGCCCGCCGGGTCGAGGAGGTGCGGCGCGACTTCGTCGCCAACGTCTCGCACGAGCTGAAGACCCCGGTGGGCGGGATCTCGCTCCTGGCCGAGGCGGTGCTCGACGCCAAGGACGACCCCGAGGCCGTGGCCCGGTTCGCCGAGCGGATCCGGGTCGAGTCCACCCGGCTGTCCCGGCTCGTCCAGGAGATCGTCGACCTGTCCCGGCTGCAGGTGGCCGACACCCTCCACGAGCCCGAGCTCGTCGACCTGCGCGACGTGGTCTCCGAGGCCGTCGACCGGGTGCGGGTCGCGGCTGACGCCCGCTCGATCGAGATCGCCGTCGCCGTCGAGGAGGGCCTCGAGGTCTTCGGCGACGGCGAGCTGCTCGCCACCGCGGTCGCGAACCTGCTGAGCAACGCGGTCAACTACAGCGACGCCGGCACCCGGGTCGGCATCGGGGGGCGTCGGGTGCTCGACACCCTCGAGCTGTCGGTCACCGACCAGGGACGGGGGATCGCCCTCGCCGACCAGGAGCGCATCTTCGAGCGCTTCTACCGCGTCGACGCCGCCCGTTCGCGGGCCACCGGGGGCACCGGGCTGGGCCTGGCCATCGTCAAGCACATCTGCGCCAACCACGGCGGGGACGTCACGGTGTGGAGCGAGGTCGGCCGCGGCTCGACCTTCACGATGCGCCTTCCCGCAGCCGCCGACACCGTCGGGGACGACCTCACCGACCCCGTTCCCGGGCTCGCCGCCCGAGAGGAGAGCACCGCATGACCCGCATCCTGATCGTGGAGGACGAGGAGTCCTTCTCCGACCCCCTCTCCTACTTGCTGAGCAAGGAGGGGTACGAGGTGTCGGTGGCGGACAACGGCAACGACGCGCTCACCGAGTTCGACTCCGGCGGAGCGGACCTAGTCCTCCTCGACCTCATGCTCCCCGGGTTGTCCGGCGTCGACGTCTGTCGCGCCCTGCGGCAGCGCTCCAACGTCCCCGTCATCATGCTCACGGCCAAGGACAGCGAGGTCGACAAGGTGGTCGGGCTCGAGCTGGGGGCCGACGACTACGTCACCAAGCCGTACTCCTCGCGCGAGCTGCTCGCCCGGATCAAGGCGGTGCTGCGCCGGCTCTCCGAGCCCGAGGAGCTGGTGCCGACGACCCTCGAGGCCGGACCGGTGCGGATGGACGTCGAGCGGCACGTCGTCACCGTGCGCGGCGAGGCGACCTCGATGCCGCTCAAGGAGTTCGAGCTCCTCGAGCTGCTCCTGCGCAACACCGGCCGGGTGCTGACCCGGGGCCAGCTCATCGACCGGGTCTGGGGCAGCGACTACGTCGGCGACACCAAGACCCTGGACGTCCACATCAAGCGGCTGCGCGCGAAGGTGGAGGCCAACCCGGGCTCGCCGGTTCACATCCTCACGGTGCGTGGGCTGGGCTACAAGTTCGAGGCGTGAGGCGAGGGCCGGCGTCGCCGCCGGGGGGCGGGCAACGCCCTGCGCCGCTGCGCCCGCGCGGTGCCGGCCGGGTCAGGAGCCGCTGCCGGTGAGGCTGCTGTAGAAGCGGTTGTCCAGGAGCACCGGGACCGTGACGACGTTCTGCCCGGCCTCGCGGGTGGTCACGGTGAGGTCGACCACCGAGCCGGGCTTGGCCGCGAGCGCGGGGATCTCGACCTGCTGGGTGGAGTCGGAGATGGTGTCCCCGGAGTAGGCCGGCACGGCCGTGGAGCCGCTCGCCGCCGAGCCGCCCTGGATCCCGAACTGCACGTCGACGGCCGCCGAGGTCTCGTTGACGACCTGGCCGATGACGATGCCCTTGGCGCCGTCGGGGGTGGTGACGATCGCGAGGTTGCGCAGCGAGAGGCCGGGGATCGTCAGCGGTACCCCCTCCGCGGGGATGTACGGCTGGTCGGTCTGTATCGGCGAGAAGACCGCGCACCCGGAGACGAGGAGCGAGGCGGCCGCGACGGCGGACAGGCGGAGGGCGTGGGCGGCTCGGGTCACGCCGCACAGGATAGCGGGGGTGGTCCCGGGCTGTCCCCAGGGCGCGGGGGCGGTGGACGCAGGGCCCTCCTGATGGCGCGCACCCGCGCCGCCCGCGCACCCGCGAAGCACGACAACGGCCGCCCTGTCAACCCCCGAATTGCCGTCCGTGGACACCTCGGTAGGGCTCTGACCTGCGCAAACGCCGGATGGTTGCATTCGTGCAGCCCCGCGTGTCGTGCTATCCTTGGGGTCGCGAAAGGGGACAACAACACATGGTTTTCAAGGTCGGCGAAACGGTCGTGTACCCCCATCATGGGGCCGCGCGCATCGAGGAGATCAACACCCGCACGATCCGCGGAGAGGAGAAGCTCTACCTCAAGCTGAAGGTCGCGCAGGGTGACCTGGTCATCGAGGTTCCTGCCGAGAACTGCGACCTCGTCGGCGTGCGTGACGTCGTCGACAAGGAAGGCCTCGACAAGGTCTTCGAGGTCCTCCGCACCCCGTACGCCGAGGAGCCCACGAACTGGTCGCGCCGGTTCAAGGCCAACCTCGAGAAGCTCGCCTCCGGCGACGTCATCAAGGTCGCCGAGGTCGTCCGCGACCTGTGGCGCCGCGACAAGGACCGGGGCCTCTCCGCCGGCGAGAAGCGGATGCTCGCCAAGGCCCGCCAGATCCTCGTCTCCGAGCTCGCCCTGGCCGAGAAGACCGACGAGGACAAGGCCGAGTCCATCCTCGACGAGGTCCTCGCGTCCTGACCCCGCGGTCGCGGCGGCGGCCCCCGTGCCTGACGTGACCGACGACGCCGACACCGCATCCCGCGGTGTCGGCGTCGTCGTCGTCGCCGCCGGGTCCGGTTCGCGGCTCGGGGCAGGGGTGCCGAAGGCGTTCGCGTCGCTCGCGGGTCGGCCGCTGCTCGCCCATGCCCTCGACACGGTCGCCCGGGTGCCCGGGCTGTGCTCCGTCGTCGTCGTCGTCCCCCCCAACCTCACCGACGTCCGGCAGGTCGGCTGGGATGGGGTCGACCTGCCGGACGTCGCGAGAGTCGTCGCCGGGGGGCCCGAGCGGACCGAGTCGGTCGCCGCCGGGCTCGCCGCCCTCGACGCCTGCTGCGACGTCGTGCTCGTCCACGACGCCGCCCGCTGCCTGACCCCGCTGGCCGTCTTCGAGCGGGTCGTCGCGGCCGTTCGGGCCGGGACGGCCGACACCGCCGGCGCCGTCCCGGGGCTGCCGGTCGTCGACACCGTCAAGACCGTGGACGCCCAGGGCGTCATCACCGGTACCCCGGAGCGCGCGTCCCTGCGGGCGGTCCAGACCCCGCAGGGCTTCCGCCGCGACGTCCTCGAACGCGCCTACCGCAGCGGCCACGTGGCCACCGATGACGCGGCGCTCGTCGAGCGGGTCGGTCGCAAGGTCCTCGTCGTCGACGGCGACCCGCTCGCCTTCAAGGTGACCACACCGGCCGACCTCGAGCGCGCCGAACGCCTCCTCGGGGGCTGAACGCGGCGATCGCGGCCCCCGCGGCAGGCCCTCGCTCGGTCTCGGCTCGGGATGCGGGCTCAGGCCGCGTGGAGGATCTCGACGACGGGACGCATCGCCTCGAGGGCCTCGCTCGTCCGCGGCGCGAGGTCGCAGCGCACCTCGGAGAAGCCCAGGTCCCGCAGGCCGAGAAGTGACTCGGCGATGGCCTCTGCGCTCCCGGTGACCGGATGCTCCATCCCGAGCTCCTCGGGGACCGGGAAGCCGGGCGGCACGACGGTGTACCAGTCGTAGGTCCGCTCGATCTCGCCCGGGTCGCGACCCTCGGCCTCACACGCGCGGGCGAGCTCGTCGACCAGCGGCCGCATCCGTTCGGCGAGCCGCTCCGGGGTCTCGTTCCAGCCCCACCAGTTCCACGCGTCGGCGTAGCGTGCGACGAGCCGCAGCATCCGCGGCCCGGACGCGGCGACGTGGATCGGCGGCCCCTGGGGGCGCGGCCCGCGCAGCACGAGCTCGGCGTCCTTGGCCGAGTGGTACTCGCCGGAGAAGTCGGCGTGCCCGGTCCGGAGCAGGGCATGGATGACCTGGATCGCCTCGGCGAAGCGCGAGTAGCGCTTGTCGGTGGGGAAGCCGAACGCCTCGTAGTCGGAGTCCGGGGTGTTGCCGGCCCCGAGCGCGAAGAGGTAGCGCCCGCCGGAGATCTCGTCGAGGGTCTCGGCGATCTTCGCCAGCATGGCCGGGGACCGGTACGGGGTGTTGAGCACCGAGTGGCCCACCGCGATCCGCGACGTGGTCGCCGCGAGGGCCGCCACGACCGAGACCGACTCCCAGCAGCCGTTGCTGCCCTGGTCGCCGCGGTAGAGGAGGGCGTCCTCGACGACGAAGGAGTCGAAGCCGCCCTCCTCCGCGTCCGCCGCGAGGGCGCTGATCCCCGGCCACGTCGGGGTGTCGGGCTCGTCCGGGGCTCCGTGAAGGGGGGTGATCAGTCCGATCCTCATGCGCGCACCTGGATCCGTCGGGGAACTGGGTCCTCCACGGTACCCCCGCCCTCGCCCCTCATCCCGGTCCCGGCGACTCCCCGGACTGCCCGGGGGCGGGTCCGTGGCGGCTGCGCTGGCCGACGGGTGGGTGGGCCACCCGCCTCGAGCCCGGACGCCGATGGTGTTGGATGAGCACATGGCGGATGCCCCGGAGGAGGTGGCCGCGGCGCCCCGCGTTCCGGCGGCGGCCGGACTGCCCCGGGTCGGTCTCGGCCTCGACGTGCACGCGTTCGCGCCGGAGGGTTCCGGCCGCGAGCTCCACCTCGCCGGTCTGCACTGGCCGGGCGAGACCGGCCTCGAGGGCCACTCCGACGCCGACGTCGCGGCCCACGCCGCCTGCGACGCCCTGTTCTCGGCCGCCGGCATCGGCGACCTCGGCGCGCACTTCGGCTCCGCGCGGCCCGAGTGGGCCGGCGCCTCCGGGTGCACGCTCCTCGCCGAGGCTGCCCGGCTGGTGCGGGAGGCCGGGTTCGACATCGGCAACGTCGCGGTCCAGGTGGTCGGCAACCGGCCCAGGGTCGGCGCCCGCCGTGCCGAGGCCGAGGCCGCGCTCTCGGAGGCCGCCGGGGCCCCGGTGTCGGTGAGCGGCACGACCACCGACGGGCTGGGCCTCACCGGTCGCGGTGAGGGCCTCGCCGCGATGGCGACCGCGCTCGTCAATCCGCGCGGCTGAGCCTCTCCCGCGCGGCGCCACACCGGTCCCGGAATCGGGTCACGCCCGGCCCCGGCGGCGCGTCACGTCCGGCCCGGGTGCCTCAGCGGTCCCGGCGTCCTAGCGGGAGCGCGGTCCGATGCGGCGGTCCTCGCCGACGATGCGCGCCATCCGCTGCAGCTCGGCGACGTGCCCGCAGAGGGCCTCCCGGCCCGCGGCGGTGAGGACGACGGTGGTGACCTGCCGGCCGTCGCGGGCCCCTTTCCGCAGCCGGGTGTAGCCCCGCGCGGAGAGCACCTTGAGGTGCTTGGACAGCGCCGAGTCCGAGAGCCCCATCGCGTCGCGGACGTCCCCGAACTCGGTGGCCGCCGACGGCACGAGGAAGGCGCAGATGCGCAGGCGGCTCGGCTCGTGGATGACCTCGTCGAAGACCGGGTGCGGCACGTCGGCAGCATACGTCCGCGGTTTCCTCGCCGGAAAGGACCGAACGCGTCGGTGGACAGGCCCGGATGCCGGGTGCGGACGGCCCCGAGCGGCCCACCGGCCGGCCCTTCGCTACCGTGGCGAGGACAGCAGCGTCGCGTCCGGACCTGGTCCGGGGAGGAGTGCCCATGCCGCAGACCGTCACCGGAGTCATCGCCCGCAGCAAGGGGGCCGAGGTCGAGCTCGTCGACGTCGTCGTCCCCGACCCGGGGCCGGGGGAGGCCGTCGTCCGGGTCGAGGCGTGCGGGGTGTGCCACACCGACCTGCACTACCGCGAGGGTGGCATCAACGACGACTTCCCCTTCCTCCTGGGCCACGAGGCGGCGGGGACCGTGGAGGCGGTCGGGGAGGGGGTGAGCGAGGTCGCGCCGGGCGACTTCGTGATCCTCAACTGGCGTGCCGTCTGCGGCCAGTGCCGGGCCTGCCGGAAGGGCAAGCCCTGGTACTGCTTCTCCACCCACAACGCCACCCAGCGGATGAGCCTCACCGACGGCACCGAGCTCTCGCCGGCGCTCGGTATCGGCGCGTTCGTCGAGAAGACCCTCGTCGCGGCCGGGCAGTGCACCACGGTCGAGCGCACCGACCCGGCGGCGGTCGGCCTCCTCGGGTGCGGGGTCATGGCCGGTTTCGGGGCGGCGGTGAACACCGGCGGCGTCGGCCGCGGGGACTCGGTCGCGGTCATCGGATGCGGTGGGGTCGGCAACGCGGCGATCGCCGGTGCCCACGTCGCCGGGGCCACGACGATCATCGCCGTCGACCTCGACGCACGGAAGCTCGAGGCGGCCCGGGGCTTCGGTGCCACCCACACCGTCGACGCATCCACCGAGGACCCCGTGCAGGCCGTCCGGCAGCTGACCGGGGGGCACGGTGCCGACGTGGTCGTCGAGGCGGTCGGTCGCCCCGAGACCTACGAGCAGGCGTTCTACGCCCGCGACCTCGCCGGCACCGTCGTCCTCGTCGGCGTCCCGACCCCGGAGAAGGAGGTCACCCTGCCGATGATCGAGATCTTCGGCCGCGGCGGCGCGCTGAAGTCCAGCTGGTACGGCGACTGCCTCCCCTCCCGCGACTTCCCGATGCTCGTCGACCTGTACCGCCAGGGACGTTTCGACCTGGACGCGTTCGTCAGCGAGCGGATCGGGCTCGGGGACGTGGAGGCGGCGTTCGCGAAGATGCAACGCGGCGAGGTGCTGCGCTCGGTCGTCATCCTCGAGGCCGGCGCGTGAGCGACGCCACGGACGTCGGGATGCCGCTGCCCACCTCACCGGGCGGGGCGCGGGTCGAGCGCGTCGTCACCTCGGGGGTCTTCGAGCTCGACGGCGGGTCCTGGGAGGTCGAGAACAACGTCTGGCTGGTCGGCGACGACGCGGAGGTGCTCGTCGTCGACGCCGCGCACGACGCCTCGGCGATCCTCGCGGCGGTCCGCGAGCGTCGGGTCGTCGCGGTGCTCTGCACCCACGGCCACAACGACCACGTCAACGCGGTGGCCGAGGTGGTGGTGGCCACCGGGGCCACCGCCCACCTCCATCGCGAGGACCGGGTCCTGTGGGACCAGTCGCAGGCCGAGCCGCCGGGCGGCGAGCTGGCCGACGGGCAGCGGTTCGCGGTCGGTGACGTCGAGCTCGTCGTGCTGCACACGCCGGGGCACGCGCCGGGGGCGTGCTGCCTCTACGCGCCGGCGCTCGGGGTGGTGTTCTCCGGCGACACCCTCTTCAGGGGCGGCCCGGGCGCCACCGGCCGCTCGTTCAGCGACTTCCCGACGATCATCGCCTCGATCCGGACCCGGCTGCTGGGGCTGCCCCCGGAGACGGTCGTGCTCACCGGGCACGGCGACGCCACGACCATCGGCGACGAGGCCCCGCACCTGCAGGAGTGGATCGGGCGCGGTCACTGAGGGGGGAGGCGACGGGTTTCGGTCCATCCGCGACTGGGCGGCGCCGGCGATCCCCGCCGCGAGGAACCCGACGGCCGGCGGGACGACGACCGCCGCCACCGCGATGCCGAAGAGCAGCGCCCAGGCCTCGATGGAGCCCTGCGACGCGACCCAGCCGAGCACGGGGGCGGCGAGCCCGGCCAGGAGCGTGACCCCGCCGAAGAGGAGTGCGCCCCGCCACCAGGGGTTGAGGAAGACGGTGAGCAGCGCGACCGGGGCCATGGCGACCGGTGTGGCGAGCACCCCCTCCTTCTCCGCAACGTGGGTGAAGAGTGGGGTCCACACGCCATTCTTCACCCACGTTCGGGCAAAGGCGGGTCGGGGCAGACCGCGGCCCGCCGGTAGCCTTGACCGGGTGACCCTCAGGCTGTTCGACTCCATGTCCCGCGAGCTGCGTGACTTCGTCCCCGTCGTGCCCGGCAAGGCGGGGATCTACATCTGCGGGCTCACCACCCAGGCGCCGCCGCACATCGGGCACGTCCGCTTCGCCGTGGCCTTCGACATCCTCCGGCGCTGGCTGGAGCGTGGACACGGCTACGACGTCACCCTCATCCGCAACGTCACCGACATCGACGACAAGATCCTCGCCAGGTCGGCCGAGGCCGGCGAGCCCTGGTACGCCATCTCCTACCGCAACGAGGTCGAGACCGCCGCCGCCCTCGAGGCGCTCGGCGTGCTCGCGCCGACGTACGAGCCCCGTGCCACCGGGCACGTCCCGGAGATGGTCGAGCTGATGGCCACCCTCGTCGAGAAGGGCCACGCCTACCCCGCCGAGGACGGCTCGGGGGACGTGTACTTCGACGTCCGGAGCTGGCCCGCCTACGGCGAGCTCACCCGGCAGGCCCTCGACGACATGGCCGATGCCGAGGACGCCGACCCGCGTGGCAAGCACGACCCGCGAGACTTCGCCCTGTGGAAGGGCCACAAGGCCGACGAGCCCGCCACCGCGGCGTGGCCCACGCCGTTCGGGGCCGGACGGCCGGGCTGGCACCTGGAGTGCTCCGCGATGGCGCGCAAGTACCTCGGAGACACCTTCGACGTCCACGGCGGTGGGGTCGACCTGCGCTTCCCCCACCACGAGAACGAGGTCGCCCAGTCCCGGGCGGCCGGCCTCGGCTTCGCCAACTACTGGCTGCACAACGCCTGGGTGACGATGGGCGGGGAGAAGATGAGCAAGTCGCTCGGCAACTCGCTGCGGGTCAGCGAGGTCGTCAAGGAGCACCGCCCGCTCGCCGTCCGGTACTACCTCTCGGCCGCCCACTACCGGTCGACGATCGAGTACCACGACGGCTCGATCGAGGAGGCGGCGGCGGCCGTCGAGCGGATCGAGGGCTTCCTGCGGCGGGCGCTGCCCAAGGTCTCCACCCTGGTCCCCGACCGAGCCGGGGCCCCCCGGGAGTTTCCCGGGGAGTTCCGCGAGTCGATGGACGACGACCTCGGGGTGTCCGGGGCGCTCGCCGTGGTCCACGAGGCCGTCCGGGCCGGCAACACCGCCCTCGACGACGGGGACCACGACGACGCCGCCACCATCGCCCGCCAGGTCGTCGCGATGACCGACGTCCTCGGCATCAACCCGCTCGACCCCGTCTGGTCCGACGGCGAGGGCGACGCGGGCAGTGCGATGGCCGCGCTCGAGTCACTCGTCCGCGACCGCGTCGCCGCCCGGGCCGCGGCCCGCAGCGCCCGCGACTACGACACCGCCGACGCCATCCGTGACGAGCTGGCCGCGGCCGGGGTCGTCCTCGAGGACACCGCGGCCGGCGCACGCTGGTCGCTGGCACGAGGAAAGGGCGACTGATGGCCGGCAACAGCCAACGCCGCGGAGCGATCCGCAAGGGCGGCAAGAAAGGCCCCACCGTCGGCTCGGGCGGTCAGCGCCGCAGGGCGCTCGAGGGCAAGGGCCCCACGCCGAAGGCCGCCGACCGCCCGAACCACAAGGCGCACCAGGGGGCCCAGGCCTCCGCGCGGCGCGACGAGCGGACCGTCCGGGGTGCGACGCAGCGACG
Source organism: uncultured Actinomycetota bacterium (assembly GCA_963772645.1). Classification (GTDB taxonomy): domain Bacteria; phylum Actinomycetota; class Actinomycetes; order Actinomycetales; family Dermatophilaceae; genus DASSQJ01. The sequence goes on along the minus strand of CAVYYD010000006.1, from coordinate 13,777 downwards.
CGGCGGCAAGCCGTCGAGCGAGGTGGTCGCGGGTCGCAACGCCGTCGTCGAGGCCCTCCGCGCCCACGTGCCGGTCACGACGATGTACGTGGCGGGCCGCATCGACGCGGACGACCGGGTCCGGGAGGCGCTCAGGACGGCCACCGAGCGCGGCATCCCCGTCCTGGAGACCCCGCGCGGTGAGCTCGACCGGCTGACCGACGGTGCCGCGCACCAGGGCCTGGCACTCCAGGTGCCACCGTACGAGTACGCCCACCCCGGTGACCTCGTCGACCCGGAGGCGCCCGGCATCCCGCTCGTCGTCGCCCTGGACGGGATCACCGACCCGCGCAACCTCGGCGCGATCATCCGGTCGGTCGCGGCCTTCGGCGGGCACGGGGTCGTCGTGCCGAGCCGCCGCTCGGTGGGGATGACGGCCAGCGCCTGGAAGACCTCGGCCGGCGCGGCCGCGCGGATCCCGGTCGCCCAGGCCTCGAACCTCACCCGGGCCCTGGAGGACTTCCGCAGGGCCGGCTTCTTCGTCATCGGCCTCGACATGGACGGCGACGTCGAGCTGCCCGACCTCGAGCTCGCGTCCGAGCCGCTCGTCGTGGTCGTCGGGTCCGAGGGCAAGGGCCTCTCCCGGCTGGTCCGCGACACGTGCGACCAGATCGTCTCGGTGCCGATGAGCACGGCCGTCGAGTCGCTCAACGCCGGCATCGCGACCGGCGTGACGCTGTACGAGGTGGCGCGCCGGCGGCGCTGACGCTGCGGCGGGGAGCGCGGGTCCTCAGGCCGGTGAGAGCCAGGTCCAGCCGGGGACGTTGCGCAGCACGCCGAAGACGAGGAGGGCCACGCCGGCGGCGGGGATGACCCAGTTCGGGACGGTGAGCCGTGGCAGGCGCTGGACCCGGCCGCGGAGCCAGTGGTAGCCGACGCCGAGGACGATGCCCAGGTAGAGCAGGGGCACGAGCGGGTGCCGGGCGAAGGCGCCGGCGACGTCGCCGTGGAGCAGGTCGTACGTGGCCCGTGTCCCGCCGCAGACCGGGCAGTAGAACCCGGTGGTGCTGAGGAGGAAGCAGGCGGGGTAGTGGCCGGCCTCGTTCGGGTCGTGGGTGGCGAGCCAGCCGAGCGCGCCCGACCCCGCGGCCGCGCCGGCGACAACCCACCATGCCCGTGGTGAGCGCTCGCCGGCGACGGCCGAGGATGCGGTCACGTCAGCCGCCGAGGTTGACCAGGCCGCCGCCGATGTTCAGCGCGATCCCGAGGATGATCATGATGACGCTGAGCACGGCGCCGACGATCCCGGTGATGAACCCGTACTGGGCGTAGTTCGCCCCACCCTGCGTGCCGCCCGTGCGGGCGATCTCCTGCTTGGCCTGGTTGCCGAGGAAGGCCGCGACAGCACCGGCGACCACCCCGACGATGGCGCAGCAGAACGCCAGGACGATGCTCACGATGCCGACGACCAGCGCGATGGTGGCCTTCTGGTTGTTCGGCGCCGTGGCCGGCCCACCCATCGGCACGGGGGCCGAGCCGTAGGAGCCAGGGGCCGCCGGCGGGTAGGCCTCGCCGGGCGGCGGGGGCGGAGGGGGAGGCGGCGGCGGGGGCGCCGCGCCCTCGCCCGGCGGCGGAAAGGCGTCCTCGCCCGGCGGCGGGAAGGCGCCCTCCGGGGGCGACGGGGGCGAGGACTCGGCCGGCGGCGGCGCGCCCTCGTCCGGTGCGGGCGCCTCCGGAGAGGGTGGTGGCGGCGGCGGGGTGGAGCCGGCGCCGGTGCCCTCCTCGCGAGGCTCCTCGGGCGGGGGCGGGGTGCCGTCGCCCGGGGGCGGGGGAGGCGGGGGCGTCGTGGTCATGGTTCCCTCCGATGGATGACGCTGGTGTCCGGAGACTAGCCGCGTCGGGGCCATCACTGTGGAAGGCTGGGCGGAGCGACCCGTGCCCAGATCGGTGCGGGCCCGCGGCACACAGAGAGGGAACATCCATGTCCGACGACGCATACCCGTCCGGGGGCTACGCGCCGCCACCTGGTCCCGGCGGCACCGGTGGGGCGCCGCCGGACAACAAGCTCGTCTGGTCGATCCTCGTCACGCTCTTCTGCTGTCTCCCCTTCGGCATCGTCGCGATCATCAAGTCGGCCGAGGTCAACGGCAAGTGGGCCGCGGGTGACGTCGCAGGGGCCCACCAGTCCGCCGCCGACGCCGGCAAGTGGATCAAGTGGTCGGTGATCGCCGGCATCATCGCGGCCGTCATCAGCATCCTCCTCTGGGTCGTGGCCGTCGCCGGGCTCGTCGCGTCGAACTCGAGCTCGGGCGGGATGTGACCGCTCTCCACACCGCGGCGCCGCCCCGGCTCGGGTCCTCCCCGAGCCGGGCGCGGCGCCTGCTCGCTCCGGGCGCCAGCGCGCTCGGGGCCACGGCGTTCGTGCTCGCCGTGCACGTCGTCGACCCCAACCAGCCCGGCAGCTACCCCACCTGCCCGTGGTTGCTGCTCACCGGCACCTGGTGCCCCGGCTGCGGCGCCCTGCGCGCGACGCACGCGCTCACCGAGGGCGACCTCGGCACCGCGCTCGCGCGCAACCCGCTCACCGTCATCGCCTACGTCGGGCTGCTCGTCGGGTTCGCGAACTGGACGGTGCGGATGTGGACCGGCCGCCCGAAGCGGCATCTGGCCCCGGCATGGGTCCTGTACACCATCTTCGGCGCGATCCTCGCCTTCTGGGTTCTGCGCAACGTCCCGGGCTGGACCTGGGCCTCGCCCGCCTGAGACCGCCCGAGGCCCGCCCGCCTGAGCCCTCGGCCGCCCCATCCGCGCTGGGGTCGACCGATACACCGGAACCTCCACGGAAGCACCCCGAACTTCCCGGTGCCTCAGTACAGTTTCCCGCCTCAGGCGGGAAACTGGGGGTCACTGGGGGACGTGGATGACCGCCGAGTGCACGGCCTTGTCGCCGAGGGTCTGCTTGTCGGGGTCCCACAGCATCCAGAGGAACGACAGGTAGACCACCGAGTTGGCCAGGCCGTGGACGACGTCGCGCAGGAACGAGCTGCCGGCGCCGATCGGCTGGCCGGTCTGGGCGTCGACGAGCCGCAGCCCCCGGGCGCCCTTGCCGATGCTCTGCCCGGTGCGTCCCATCCGGATGACCCGGTTCCACAACCACAGCCCGAACATCCCGGCGTAGCCCAGCGCGAGGAGCAGGCCGCCGATGGCGCCGAGCACCGGGTCGGATGCCGTCTGGACCGTGGTGCCGTCGTCGAGGGTGACCGGGCTGGTCGCGGCGGCGAGGAGGACGCCGCCGAGGATGACGAGGATGAGCCCGCTCAGCGTCACCGCCAGGTCGATGAGGTAGGCGATGGCGCGCTCCCCGAAGTCAGCGACCCGGCCGAAGTTGGCCTGGACGTACGGCAGCGTCCCCGGCGGTGCCGGCTGGCCGCCCGCGTAGGCCGGGGCGGCTGCGTAGGAGCCTGCGGGCTGCGGTGCGCCATATGGGTTCTCGGCGGGGGCGGCGGCACCGTAGGGGTTCGGCCCGGCCGGTGGCGTCGGCCCGTAGGGGCCGGGCGCTGCCCGGTCGGCTCCGGACGCCGGCTGCGGCGCCGGTGCGACCCCGGGGTAGGGCTGGCTCGCGTAGGGGTTCGGAGGAGGCTGCGGGGGTGCCGCCGGCGTCGGCGGCCCGGGAGCCTCGAGCGGGCGGTCGGCGGCGGGCTGGTCGGTCATGGCAACCCTTCAGGGGTGTGGCGCGTCGCGGCGATCCTACGACCGGGGGCACCTGCCCGTCCGGCGACCCGAGCAGGTGCCCCCGATCCGTCCGGACCGCGCCCGCCGGCCGCCTCACTCGTGCGCGATGACCGGCAGCTCCTCGGTGTCGACGCCGAGCACCGCGGCCTCGTCCGGCTTGCTGGGCAGCACCCGGGCCAGGTAGTCGTCCATCGCCTGCTGGAGCGGGATGTCGTGCTGGGCGCGCTCGGCGAGGTACCAGCGGTGCTCGAGGACCTCGTGGAAGACCTCCGCCGGCTCGAGCTTGGTGAGCAGCTCGCGCGGCACCCGGCGGGTGACCGGCTCGTAGACGTTGGCCAGCCAGTCGTGGGCGACGATCTCCTCGTCGTCCCCCTGCCGGTTGTTGGCCGCGGTGTAGACGCCGAGGTCGTTGAGCAGCCGCCGGGCCTGGTTCTCCCGCACGTCGAGGCCGGTCAGCCGCAGCAGCCGCCGCGAGTGGTGCCCGGAGTCGACGACCTTGGGTTGGATCCGCAGCGAGGCGCCGTTGATGTCGGTGGTGATCTCGAGCTCGTCGACGTCGAAGCCCAGCGCGTTGAGCCGCCGGATCCGGTCGTCGACTCGCCACCGCTCGCTGTCGGCGATGAGCTCGGGTCCGGTGAGCTCGTCCCACAGCTCGCGGTAGCGGGTGACGATCCGCTCGCTGACCTCCACCGGGTCGCGCTCCTCCTGAAGCAGCCCACCGGCGTCGAGGTCCATCAGCTCGCCGGCGATGTTGACCCGGGCGATCTCGAGGTCGTGCTCGCGCTGGCCGGTGCTCAGCCGGTTGCGTAGCTCGCCGGTCTCGGCATCGACGAGGTAGGCCGCGAACGAGCCGGCGTCCCGCCGGAAGAGGGTGTTCGAGAGGGACACGTCGCCCCACCAGAACCCGGCCAGGTGGAGGCGGACGAGCAGTACGGCGAGCGCGTCGATGAGGCGGGTGGCCGTGCCCTTGCGCAGGTTCTGGCTGTAGAGCGCCCGGTACGGGAGGGAGAACTGGAGGTGGCGGGTGACGAGGCAGGAGTCGAGCGGGTGGCCCTCGGCATCCAGCCTGCCGCTGACCACCGCGAAGGGCTCGACCGCGGGCATGTGGAGACGGCCGAGGTTGCGCAGCATGTCGAACTCACGGCGGGCGAGGTCCTCCTTGATCTCCTTGACCGCGAGCACCCGCCCGGAGAGCCGGACGAAGCGCACGACGTGCCGGGAGATGCCGCGGGGGAGGGCGGCGAGGATCTCCTCGGGCCACTCCTCGAGAGGGACCCGCCAGGGCAGGTCGAGGAGGGCCGGGTCGGGGCGGGCGGCGGTCAGCTCGAGGGCCACGAGTTCCTCCGGAGGGCGACGGGCGACGCCCCGGACGAACGGGTCGTCCGGGGCGTCGTCGCGGTGGTGCGGGTCAGATCCGGGCGCCGGACGCCTTGTCGAAGACGTGCATGTGCTGCGCCTTCGGGTAGACGTAGATCTTCGAGCCGTCCTCGGGCACGTTGCGCCCGTCGACGCGGGCGATGAACGGCTTGGCGAGGTTGTCGTCGCCGCCCTCGAGCTGGATCCGCTCGTCGGTGGGCGTGGCGTAGACGTAGGCGTCCGCGCCGAGCTCCTCGACGACGTCGACCTGCAGCTCCAGGCCGTCCTGGTTCGTCGTCACCTCGACGTCCTCGGGGCGGACCCCGACGATGACCGTGTCGCCGGCCTTGGAGAGGCTGTCGCGGGAGACGTCGACCGGGTGGGTGCCGAACTTCACGCCGTCGCTCGTCACCGGGACACTGACGAGGTTCATCGCCGGGGACCCGATGAAGCCGGCGACGAAGACGTTCGCCGGCTCGTCGTACATCTCGCGCGGGGTGGCGCACTGCTGGAGGATGCCGTCCTTGAGGAGGGCGATGCGGTCACCCATCGTCATCGCCTCGACCTGGTCGTGGGTGACGTAGACGGTGGTGACCCCGAGCCGTCGCTGCAGCGAGGCGATCTGGGTGCGGGTCTGGACGCGCAGCTTGGCGTCGAGGTTCGACAGCGGCTCGTCCATGAGGAAGACCTGCGGGGAGCGGACGATGGCCCGGCCCATGGCGACGCGCTGGCGCTGGCCACCGGAGAGGGCCTTCGGCTTGCGCTCGAGGTACTCGCTGAGGTCGAGGATGCTGGCCGCCTCCTCGACCCGCTTGCGGATCTCGCTCTTGTCGACGCCGGCGATCTTGAGCGCGAAGCCCATGTTGTCGGCCACGGACATGTGCGGGTACAGCGCGTAGTTCTGGAAGACCATCGCGACGTCGCGGTCCTTGGGGGACAGGTCGGTCACGTCGCGGTCGCCGATCCAGATCCTCCCGTCGTTGACCTCCTCGAGGCCGGCGAGCATCCGCAGCGAGGTGGACTTCCCGCAGCCGGAGGGGCCGACCAGGACGAGGAACTCCCCGTCGGCGATGTCGATGTCGAGCCGGTCGACCGAGGGCGTGTCGTTGCCCGGGTAGATCCGGGTGGCCTGGTCGAACTTCACTGTTGCCATGGCGTCATTGCCTTCCTTCACCGGCAGGAACGTGCCGGACGATCCGTCGTAAAGGGGGTGGAGCTCCCGCCCGCGTCGGTGCAAACGGTTTCGCCAGTATGCCGTGTCGGGCGCTCGGGCGGAACCGTGGTCCAACCGCGCCCGGTCGGGGTGAGGCACCCCACGCACCTCTGGCGGACGGTGGGCGGGCGCCCTATCGTCGGGTCATGAGGATTACGGACGTCGTGAAACGCAAGGGCTCGGGGGTCGTCACCGTGCGCTCCGACGCCACCGTCGCCGAGCTCCTGGACCTGCTCGCCGAGCACCGGATCGGTGCGGCGGTCGTCAGCGACGACGGCGAGGGGGTGCACGGCATCGTCAGCGAGCGAGACATCGTCATCCACCTGCGCACCGAGCGCGGTGCCCTGCTCGACCAGCCGGTCTCCCGGATCATGACCGCCGAGGTGCACACCTGCGCGCCCGAGGACGCCATCGAGGACCTCGCGGCCGCGATGACCGAGCGGCGGATCCGTCACGTCCCGGTCGTCGAGAACGGTCGGCTCACCGCCATCGTCAGTATCGGCGACATCGTCAAGAGCCGCATCGACGCGCTGCAGAGCGAGCGCGACCAGCTGCGCGACTACATCCAGCAGGCCCCCTGAGCCCAGCGGGCGCGCCACGTCACCCACCCGTGACCGGCGCTGTCAGCGAGCTCCCGGACCGAGCGCCTACCGTGGAGGCATGACCGCCGACGCCCACGCCGACGGCCACCCGCCGGAGGAGGACCACGACGAGCCGCGCGAGCAGGCGCTGCTCGGTGGGTACCGGCTGGTCCAGCGGCTCGGCGAGGGCGGGATGGGGGTCGTCCACCTCGCCCTGGACCCGCACGGCCGCGCGGTCGCCATCAAGGTGCTGCGTCCCAGCGTCGCCCACGACCCCGCCGCGCGGGCCCGCCTGACCCGCGAGGTGGAGACGCTGAGCCGGATCCGCAGCCCCAGGGTCGCCCCGGTCATCGACGCCGACGTCGACGGCGACACCCCGTTCATCGTCACCCGCTACGTGCCGGGCCCGGCGCTCGACGAGCACGTCGAGCAGCACGGCCCGCTGCCGCCGGACCAGCTGCACCGGGTGGCGGCCGGGCTGGCCGAGGCGCTCGAGGTCATCCACGACGCCGACGTCGTCCACCGGGACGTCAAGCCGGGCAACGTCCTGCTCGTCGACGGCAACCCCGTGCTCATCGACTTCGGCATCGCGCACGTCGTCGACGACGTGCGGCTGACCAGCACCGGGCTCGTCATGGGCACCCCCGGCTACCTCGCGCCCGAGGTGGTCCACGGCGACGACGTCACCCCCGCCACGGACTGGTGGGGCTGGGCGGCCACCACCGCGTTCGCGGCCACCGGCACCCCGCCGTTCGGCCGGGGCCAGATGAACGCCGTGCTCGCCCGGGTCGCCTCCGGCGATCCGGACCTGCGCGCGGTCGACCCCCGGATCGAGCCGCTCCTCTATGCCGCGCTCTCCCCGTTCCCGCACGAGCGGCCGCACCAGGACGAGGTCGTCCGCGCCCTCGAGCGCTACGCGCACGGGGCGCCGGTCACCGAGGCGATCGAGGTGCGGCGGGTCCGCCCCGCCGCGACCGAGCGGCTCGGCGCACCGCGGACCGCGGCGCTCCCCACGGCGGCCACCGCCGCGACCTCCGCCCCGCCGGCCGTGCCGCCGGTCGGTCCGCCCGTCGCCCCAGCGGCCGGTCCACCCGTCGCCCCACGGGTCGGTCCACCCGTCGCCCCACGGGTCGGTCCACCGGTCGGTCCACCCGGGTGGGAGCAGGCCCGTCCGGCGGACCGGCAGCCACCGGCCGCGCCCCGTCCCCAGTACGCGCCGCAGCTGCCGCCACCCCCGCCGGGCGGGTCGCCCGGCCCTCTCGGAGGGCCGGTCCCCGGCGGCGGTCCCGACGGGGTCGCCGCTGGCCCGGGCCCGGGCCCGCACGGCGACCCCCGGATCGGCCGGCCCCACCGGTCCGGGACGCTCCTCGCGCTGCTCGCCCTCCTCGCCGCGCTCACCGCCGCCGCACCGGTGGCCGCCGTCCTCGCCCTGGCTGCCTGGTTCGCCCTGGCCCGCACCGCCGACCGCTCGGTCACCGCGCTGGTCATGCGCCGCTACGAGCGCGGCCCGCGCAGCAGCGACGTCGCGGTGGCCGTGGCGAGCAGCCCGTGGCACCTCGTGGTCGGCGCGCTCGGAGCGGTCCTCACGATGGCCCTGCCCGTGCTCGTCGGGCTCTGCGCGATGTTCGCCGGCGCCCTTGTGGTCAGCGCCGTCACCGGCGGGTCCGCACCAGCGGACGGGGTCCTGCCCCTCCTCGGCGCTGGCGTCTTCGCCGGCCTCACCGCGTGGTGGGGGCCCGGGGGCGCCAGCCTGCGGCGCGGCAGCCGCAGCATCGTCCGCGGGCTGACCCCCGGGGAGGCGGGCCGGCAGGTCGTCGCCGGGGGGCTGCTCGTCCTCGCCGCGGTGCTCGTGGCGCTCACCCTCTCCCACGGTGGGCCCGCGTGGTGGCCCCGGCAGGACGCCCCGGCCTGGGTCGACAGCGTGGTGCCGGCGCTGTGACCACCCCGAAGGAACGGCGCTCGCGGATACTGCGCGGGGACCTGCCGACCGAGCCGATGCCGATGCTCGACCTGCTGCGTCGCACCCCCTACCGGCACGCCCGCATTCCCGCCGCGGCGGGTTCCGACGCCGCCGTCCGCGACGCCCTCGAGCTGGCGGTGCGGGTCGGGGAGCTGATGCTGCGCTGCGGCGCGGGCGCCCCCCAGGTGGAGGGCAGCGTCGCCGCCGTCGCGGCTGCGGCGGGCGTCGACCGGGTCGACCTCGACATCACCCTGCAGTCCCTCCTCGTCCAGGCCCGCAGCAGCGACGGCCGGGCGCACACCCTGCTGCGGGTCGTCCGGCGCACCCGGCACGACTACGCCCGGCTCGTCGCGGTGCACCGGCTCGTCGCCGCGCTCGTGGCCGGCGAGGTGACCCCCGCCGAGGCGGCCGAGCGGCTGCGCACCATCAAGCGACACCCCCGCAACTACCCCGCCTGGATGGTGTCGGTGGCCAGCGCGCTGCTGGCATCGGCGGTCGCGGTGATGATCGGGGCGAGCCCGCTCGCCGCGGCTGTCACCGTGGTCGTCGTCCTCGGCGTCGCGGGCATCTCGACGCTGCTCGGCCGCATCGACCTGCCCGAGTTCTACGTCAACGCCATCAACTCGTTCGCCGCCACGCTCTTCGCCGGACTCTTCTACGCGGCCGGGGCGGCGGGTCACATCCCACTCGGCGGCGCCGACTTCGCCTACGTCGTGGCCGGCGGGATCGTCGCGATGCTGCCTGGGCGCACGATGGCCTCGGCCATCGAGGACGTCCTCTTCGGCTACCCACTCACAAGCGCCGGACGGTTGCTCGGGGTGCTGCTCTCGCTCCTCGGCCTGATCATCGGGATCGGCACCGGCCTCAGCCTCATGCTGACGACCACCGGCCTGCTCGGCACCGACTTCGTCTCGCCGGCGGTGCTCGACCTGCGGGTCAGCCAGGCCTCGGTGGCGCCGGCGCTCGTCGGTGCGCTCGTCGTCGGCCTCGCGGCGGCGGTGACGGTCCAGAGCCGGCGGATGCTCATCCTGCCCACCGGCCTGCTCACGGTGGCCGGGGCAGCGACGGCCGCGCTGCTGACCCGGGTGGTGGGCATCGGCCCGATCACCGCCACCGGGCTGGCGGCGGTGGCGATCGGCATCGGCGGCCGGCTCGCCGCACAGCGGATGCAGGCGCCCTCGATGGTCCTCGTCGTCCCCGCGTCGTTCGGGCTGCTGCCTGGCCTCACGATCTTCCGCGGGCTCTACGAGCTCGTCGCCTCGGGAGGCGACCAGGGGCTGCTGACCATCCAGTCCGGCATCACCACCCTGCTCGGGGCCGGGGCCGTCCTGCTCGCCATCGCCACCGGCACGGTGTTCGGGGAGATCCTCGCCTCGCCCTTCGACCGCCGCCACCGCGGAACCCCGCCCCGGTCCGCGGCCGCGGACGGCCCCGACGCGCCGCACTGAGCCCCGGTGCAGCACCGGGCGCCGCGGCACCTACCCTCGGTGCCATGCGTGCCCGCCCCCTGCTCGCCGTGACCACCGCGGCCCTGGCCCTCATCGGCCTCGGCGCCTGCTCGAGCGAACCGACCCCCCCGGCCTCGACGAGCCCCGCGGCCGTCATGTCGACCTCCGCCCCGGCCTCGGCGAGCCCGACCCCCGACGTCGTCGTCACCGGGGCCGACGCGGCCCTGACGGCGGCCGTCGCGACCGTCTACCGGGGGCGGCAGGGCATCGAGGCGCAGGCCTCCCTCGGCAGCTGGCAGAAGGAGAAGGTCGCGGTCGTCACCTACGAGGACGACGTCACCCTCCTCGTCGGGCCGCGGTGGACGGTGGTCGGCGGCTGGTGGCCCTCGCTGGGCAAGGGCGCCTCGCTCGGCCGGGGCCCGCGCTTCGTCCTCGTCATCGGGTCCGACGCCCGCCCGGGCAAGACGCTGACCGGCACGCGGGGCGACACGCTCCAGGTCCTCGGTATCGACGGCAAGGGTGGCGGCGGCATCCTCGGGATGGCGCGCGACATCTGGGCGCCGATGCCGGGCGGCGGCAGCGCCAAGATCAACGCCGCGTTCGCGTACGGCGGGGGCGACGGCCAGGTCGAGACGGTGCGGAAGGTGACCGGGCTGCCCGTCGAGGGCTACGTCGTCACCGGGTTCGGCGGGTTCCAGAAGATCGTCGACGAGTCCGGCGGCCTGCCCGTGAAGATCGCGACCAAGGTCGTCCTCCAGGGCAAGGTCACGGTGCCCGCCGGGCAGCAGACGCTCGACGGCGAGCACGCGCTCGCCTACGCGCGGGAACGGAAGTCGCTGCCCGACGGCGACTTCGGCCGCTCGGCCCACCAGGGTGAGCTGCTGCTCGCGGCCGGGGTGGCGGCGCGCCTGGCCGGGCCCGGCATCATCCCCCGCGAGATGTCGGTCGTGAGCAAGCACGCGCAGACGAACGTGTCCGCCGCGGACGCGCTCACCTTCGTCGCGTCGTTCTACCAGCTCAACCCGCTGAAGGTGGGGCATGCGGTGGCCAAGGGCGGGTTCGGGACGAGCGCGGACGGGCAGTCCATCGTCATCCTCGACGCGGCCTCGAAGAGGGCCTTCGCCGAGTTCCGGGACGGCCGGCTCGGGGGCTGACGCCTCCCTGTCCGGGTGCCGGCACGGTGCGGCGTGCCGCCACCGCGCACCCGGGCTCAGAAGAGGACCTGCGCCCCCATGATGACGACCTGGCCCACCGGGAGCCGGAAGTACTCCACGGGGGACGCCGCGTTGCGGGCCAGGGCGAGGAAGAGCCGCTTGCGCCACCGGTTCATCCCAGGGCGGTCACTGGTGTGCAGGGTGATCCGGGAGAGGAAGTAGGTGGCGTCGTCGACGTCGACGTGGATGCCGAGACCGAGCTCGTTGGCCAGGCGCAGGGCGGCGGGGACGTCGACGTCGTCCTGGAAGCCGAACCGCAGGGTGAGGTGGGTGATGGCGTCGTACGGGTCGCCGAGGTGGTCGAGCTCGACCCGCTGCTCGGGCGGCACGTGCGGGACGTTCTCCGACGTCGTCGTCACGATCCACACGTCGGAGTGGATCACCTTGTTGAACCCGGCGTTCTCGCGCAGCGCGAGCGGGGTGGTCTCCCGGTCGGGGTGCAGGAAGACGGCGGTGCCGGGGACGCGGGTGACCGGGTCGGTGTGCAGCCAGTCGATGAACGGGCCGATCGGGCCCTCGAGCTTGCGCCGGCGGGCCGTGACGAGGTCGCGGCCGCGTGACCAGGTGAGCATCAGGGTGGCGACGGCCAGGGCGACGAGCAGCGGCAGCCAGCCGCCGTGGATGACCTTGGTGAGGTTGGCGCCGAAGAAGACGGCCTCGAGGAGGTAGATCGGCACGGCGAAGGCGAGGATGCGTGCGGTGGACCAGCGCCAGCGGGTACGGGCGAGGAACACGAAGAGGGTCGTGGTGATGAGGAAGGTCCCGGTGACGGCGAGGCCGTAGGCGATGGCGAGACGGTCCGAGGAGCGGAAGGTGACGAGCAGCAGCATCACCCCGGCGAGGAGCACCCAGTTGACGGCCGGCACGTAGATCTGGCCGCCCTCGGTGCGGGAGGTCTGCCGGACGGTCAGCCGGGGCAGGAAGCCGAGCCGCTCGCCCTGCCGGCTCATCGAGAAGGCGCCGGAGATGACCGCCTGCGAGGCGATGATCGTGGCCATCGTGGCGAGGACGACGAGCGGGAGGTGCGCCCAGTCCGGGGCGATGAGGAAGAACGGGTTGCTGATGGTCGTGGGGTCACGCAGGATCGCGGCCGCCTGGCCCAGGTAGTTGAGGGTGAGCGCGGGCATCACGAGGACGAACCAGGCGACCCGGATGGCACGGGCGCCGAAGTGACCCATGTCGGCGTAGAGCGCCTCGGCGCCGGTGATGACGAGGACGACGGCGCCCATCGCGACGAACGCGATGAACGGGTGGTCGACGACGAAGAGCGCCGCGTAGTGGGGGGAGAGGCCGAGCAGGACGGCCGGGTCCTGCACGACCTGGATGATGCCCAGGACCGCGAGCACGGCGAACCACACGACCATCACCGGGCCGAAGGCACGGCCGACGGCGTGGGTGCCGTAGCGCTGGACCAGGAAGAGCGCGGCGATGACCGTGGCCCCGATCGGGACGACGAGGTGGGCGATCGTCGGGGCGCCGACCTCGAGACCCTCCACGGCCGAGAGCACCGAGATGGCCGGGGTGATGAGGCTGTCGCCGTAGAAGAGGGATGCGCCGAGGACGCCGAGGAGCATCGCCAGGCCCCAGCGTCGCCCGCCGGGCCGGAGGTTCTGGCGGGCGAGGTGGGCGAGGGCCAGGACCCCGCCCTCGCCGTCGTTGTCGGCGCGGAGGATGAAGACGACGTACTTGATCGAGACGACGAGGGTGAGGCTCCAGAAGACGAGCGAGACGACGCCGTACACGTCGCCGGGCGTGGGGCGAACCAGCCCGTCGTCGATCCCGAACACGGTCTTCATCGCGTACAGGGGGCTGGTGCCGATGTCGCCGAAGACGATGCCGGCAGCGCCCAGGACGAGGGTGGCCAGGCCGGAGCGGGGGTGGGCCTGGGGGGCGCCGGGACCGGGAGTGGCAGTGCGGGCGCCCTCGTCCCGGGTCGGGGGAGGGGGCGGTGGCTCGTCGCCCATGGGGGTGGGGGCCACGTAGAGCGGGGACTCATCGGACACGACGCACCATCATGCTCCCCGACACTGGCGAGGTGGCGCCCGGCCTCGTGCCGAGACAGGGGGTGACGTGCCGTTGCGTAGAGTGTGGGCCCCGGTCTGCGGGCCGGTCCGCTGGCGTGGCGCAATCGGTAGCGCACCTGTCTTGTAAACAGGGGGTTGAGGGTTCGAGTCCCTTCGCCAGCTCTCGCTCTTGATCTTGACACACCCAGCCACTCCCCTCGCCCGGGAAGGCTGCGTCGCTCCACCGGCGTGATCTCCGCCCCAATACCCCCCCGGGGGTTGTGGTGTACG
>CAVYYD010000005.1:0-300260 GCA_963772645.1 uncultured Actinomycetota bacterium | reverse complement strand
TCGCCGCCGGGGAGGTCGTGGCCGACGGGCCCACCGAGCAGATCGTCGTCGGCATCCCCGGCGTTCGCCCCCAGGTCTCCAAGGTCCACTTCCCCCGGCCCGTGGCTGACGGTCGACGACGTCCGCACCGCGCTCACGGTGGTGGCGACATGACCCGCACCCGCCCCCGCGGGCTGCGCGCCCTGCGGCTGCGTCCCCGGTCGGCCATCGCGGTGGCGCTGGTCAGCGTGGCCGGGCTGGTCGCCTTCGGGTGGCCGCTGCTCGTGACGCCGGGCTCCGGGCTGGCGCACGGCACCGACGCCCCCCTCGTGTTCGCCCTCATCCTTCCCCTCCTGCTGGCCGTGGTGCTCGCCGAGCTGAGCGAGGGCGGCCTGGACGTCAAGGCCGTCGCGATGCTCGGGGTCCTGGCCGCCGTGGGCGCCGCCCTCCGGCCCCTTGGGGCGGGGACGGCCGGGCTGGAGACGGTGTTCTTCCTGCTCGTCCTCGGCGGGCGCGTCTTCGGCGCCGGTTTCGGATTCGTGCTGGGTGCCACGACCATCTTCGCCTCGGCCCTCGTCACCGGCGGTGTCGGACCCTGGATGCCGTTCCAGATGCTGGGGGCGGCCTGGGTGGGCTGGGGTCGGGGCTGCTCCCGCAGCTGCGGGGCCGGTGGGAGGTTGCCATGCTCGCGGCCTACGGGGCGGTCGCGGGCCTCGCGTACGGGCTGCTCCTCAACCTGTCGTTCTGGCCGTTCGCCACGGGCCTGGGTGGTGAGCTGTCGTTCGTCGCGGGGGCCCCGGCCGGGGAGAACCTGCACCGTTTCCTCGTGTTCACGCTGGCCACCAGCCTCGGCTGGGACATCGGCCGGGCGTTGACCAACGCCGTGCTCATCCTCATCACGGGTCGGGCCGTGCTGGGAGCCCTTCGACGGTCGGCCCGGCGTGCGGCGTTCGAGGACCCGGTGGAGTTCCACGAGCCGGTGGAGTCCGACGAACCGGAGGCGTTGGACGAGCCGGTCGAGGTGCCCGACTCCCCCGGCTTGGCACAATCGAGCCCATGAGCTCCCTCGACCTCGACCGCGACCCTGCTTGGCTGAGCCGGGAGGACCTCGATGCTGCCCGGGCCCGCCTGCCGATCCTCTACGTCGACGCGGTGCCGGTGCGGGTCGACGACCGGGGGGCAGGTCCTCGCGGTGGGTGTCCTGCTCCGGCTCGGACCCGAGGGCACCGTCTCGCGTGAGCTGGTCTCCGGTCGGGTGCTGCACCACGAGCGGATCCGCGACGCACTGCTGCGTCACATCGAGAAGGACCTGGGACCGATGGCCCTGCCGCGGGTGCCGGTCAGCCCCCAGCCGTTCACCGTCGCGGAGTACTTCCCGACCCCGGGGGTCACGCCCTTCCACGACCCTCGGCAGCACGCCGTGTCCCTCGCCTTCGTCGTGCCGGTGGCCGGCGACTGCGCGCCCCAGAACGACTCGCTCGACCTCACCTGGCTGACTCCCGACCAGGCCCTGGACCCCGGTGTGCAGGCCGAGATGGACCGGGGCCACGGGGTTCTCCTCCGTCAGGCCCTCGCACACCTGGGCCACCCCGTCTGACGCGAGGCCGGCATCCGCCCGGCCTCTCCTCGCCCCGACGCGTCGTCCCACGGCGTGCGGCAAGACCACGCGGCGGACGAGGTCGCAGGGTCAGCCGGTGAACTTGTCGCGGGTCCGCGTCATGTCGTGGGTGTCGGCAGCGGCGGACTCCGCCGGCGCGTGGGCGGTGCCGCCGAGCCTGGCCGGGATGTAGCGGAGGTCCTCGCCGTGCAGGGTCGGGTACCCAGCCTGCTGGGCGTCGAGCTGGGCCTGCATGGCCTCTCGCAGGCGCTGCCCTGCGGCAGTGACGTCCTCGCGTCGCCCGATCTGGATCGGCTCCCCGACGGTGATGCTGATCGGCACGTTCGACCGGCCCAGGTGCTTCGGCAGGTTCTCGTTCCAGACCCGCTGACCGCCCCAGATCGTCACCGGCAGGACGGGGACACCGGCCACCTGGGCCATCTTCACCGCGCCCGGCTTGAACTCCTTGAGCTCAAAGGACCGCGACATGGTCGCCTCGGGGAAGACCCCGACGATCTCGCCGTCACGAAGTGCGCGGATCGCCGCGGAGAAGGCCTCGCCGCCCTTGTGCCGGTCGATCCTCGACGACATCCGGCCGCGGGCGATGACCCGCGACATCGACTGGGGCATCCCGGTCCCGCTCGACGGCTGGCGCGACCAGCCGACCAAGCGGCTGTACGTGTGGTTCGACGCCGTCATCGGCTACCTCTCGGCGTCGGTCGAGTGGGCGCGCCGGCTGGGGGAGCCCGAGCGCTGGCGTGAGTGGTGGAACGACCCCGAGGCCCTCTCGTACTACTTCATGGGCAAGGACAACATCACCTTCCACTCCCAGATCTGGCCGGCCGAGCTGCTCGCCTACGCCGGGAAGGGTTCTCGCGGAGGGCAGCCGGGCGTGCTACGGCGAGCTCAACCTGCCGACCGAGGTCGTCTCCAGCGAGTACCTGACGATGGAGGGCAGGCAGTTCTCGACGTCGCGGGGGTACACGATCCTCGTCCGCGACGTCCTCGACCGGTACGGCCCGGACGGCATCCGCTACTTCATCTGCGCGGCCGGGCCGGAGAGCCAGGACGCGAACTTCACGTGGCGCGAGTTCGTGCAGCGCAACAACTCCGAGCTCGTCGCGGGATGGGGCAACCTCGTCTCCCGCACGGCGGCGATGGTCGCGAAGAACTTCGGCGAGGTCCCCCGCCGGGGCCGCTCGAGCCGGTCGACGAGGAGGTCCGCGCCGCCGTGCTCGCCGGCTTCGACACCGTCGGCGGCCTGCTCGAGCGGCACCGCCAGAAGGCGGCGATCGCCGAGGCGATGCGCGTCGTCGGCGAGGTCAACGCCTACGTCTCGCGGACCGAGCCGTTCAAGCTCAAGGGCGAGGACGAGCGCGAGCGGCTCGGCGACCGTCCTGCACACGCTCGTCCAGTGCGTCTCCGACCTCAACACGATGCTCGCGCCGTTCCTGCCGCACGCGGCAACCGGGTGCACGCGGTCCTGGGCGGTGAGGGGGAGCTGATCCCGATGCCGCGGCTGGAGACCGTGCGCGGGCTCGACCCCGAGGACGACGGCCGCGAGTACCCGGTCATCACCGGCGACTACTCGGCACCCCGCGCTGGGAGTCGCGCCCGGTCGTGGTCGGGACCCCGATCAGCAAGCCGGCGCCGGTGTTCACCAAGCTCGACGAGTCGGTCGTCGACGAGGAGCTCGCGCGGGCAGGGGCCTGACCCGGATGTCCTCGCAGCCGAGCCGGCGGGGCGAGCCGCGAGGCGCCGGACCCGCTGCCGATCCCGGTCGTCGACAACCACACCCACCTCGACATCAGCCGCGAGGGCGAGGCGGTCGCGGTCGAGGACCTCGGCGCCGGTCCTGCGCGCGGCGGCGGCCGTCGGCGTCGACCGCGTCGTCCAGGTCGGGTGCGACGTGCCGGGCGCGGAGTTCGCGGTCGGCCGCCGCCGAGGCCCACCCGGCGGTGCTCGCCGGCGTCGCCATCCACCCGAACGAGGCCCCGGGGCTCGCGGCGCGCGGGCGAGCTCGACGCGGCGATCGCGCGGATCGAGGAGCTCGCCGCGCACCCGCGGGTCCGGGTCGTCGGCGAGACCGGCCTCGACTACTACCGCACCGGTCCCGATGGTGTCGCGGCGCAGCAGGAGTCGTTCCGCCGCCACATCGACCTCGCGAAGCGGCTCGGCCTGGCCCTGCAGATCCACGACCGGGACAGCCACGACGACGTGCTGCGGATCCTCGCCGAGGAGGGCGCCCCGCAGCGCACCGTCATGCACTGCTTCTCCGGCGACCTGGAGATGGCGCGCGAGTGTGCCCGCCGCGGCTACCACCTCTCCTTCGCCGGCACCGTCACCTTCAAGAACGCCAAGGGCCTGCGGGACGCCCTGTCGGTGACCCCGCTCGAGCTGCGTCCTCGTCGAGACCGACGCGCCGTACCTCACCCCCCACCCGTGGCGCGGCGCCGCCAACAGCCCGATGCTCGTGCCGCTCACCGTCCGGGTGATGGCCACGGTGCTCGGCGTGGCGGTGCCGACCCTCTGCCAGGCCCTCAGCGGGAACGCCGAGCGGCTCTACGGGCCCTGGTGACCGTCCCCGCGGTGGGCCGGCCGAGCGGTCGGGGGCGCCGACCCGCGACCGACGGGATCCGGCCTGCTCAGCAGCCTCTCAGGCGCCGTCGTGCGCGAGTCGCGTGACTCCTGATACTGGTGTGGTCAATGTGACAGAGGGGTGCGACCTGCGTCACCGGCGCGTTACCGAAATTTGACCTTCCGGCGGCGACTCCTGCACGGTTGATGCGAATGGCCGGGGCCGGATCGCCCCGGCCGGCCCGCGTGGGTGCCCGTTCGACAGCGTCGCGCGAACGGGACGGCACCCGCGCGCGCGGCCCCACCGGCCGTGGCCCGACGGGCGGCCGGCCGGCACCGGTGCCCGGATCGCACGACCCTGGAGCATGTCGTGCTGTCCCGTCCCCTTCGTTACACCGCCCAGGGCGCGGCGGCCCTCGTCCGTCGCCGCTCGGCTCCGTCGGCGTCGCCCACGTACGACAAGGCCGTTGCCGCTCACCGTCGACGGCAACCGGTCCTCGGTCCACGTCCTCGGCTCGACCGTCGGCGACGTCCTCGACAAGCAGGGCATCACCGTCGGCCCGCACGATGTCGTCGTCCCCTCCGTCGCCACACCGGTCGAGGACGGCGACCACGTCTCCGTCCGGTACGGGCGCAAGCTGACCCTCACGGTCGACGGCGTCACCAAGGAGTACTGGACCACCGCCACCACGGTCGACGCCGCGCTCCAGGACATCGGCGTCCGCGACCGACGGCGCCGTGCTCACCGCCTCCCGCTCGCAGCCGCTCGGCCGCTCGGGCCTCGAGCTCGCCGTGACGACGCCGAAGCGGGTCACCGTGACCGTCGACGGCAGGACCCGTACCGTCACGCCCGGCGGCGCCGAAGGTCTCGGGGCGTCCTCGGTGAGCTGGGCGTCAGCCGCTCGGCGCTCGACCTCGTCGCGCCCGGGCTCGACACCCCCGTCGACGACGGCATGAAGATCGTCCTCAAGCGGGTGCGGGTCGCCACCGAGAAGAAGACCGAGGCGTCGCCTACGCGACGACGAGGAAGCAGGACTCCAGCCTGGCCAAGGGCCAGACCAAGGTCGTCACGGCCGGTCGGGCGGCGATCGAAGCAGGTCGTCCGCGAGAACCGCTACGTCGACGGCAAGCTCGACTCCTCGAAGGTCGTCTCCGAGAAGGTCCTCCGCGGCCCCGGTGGACGCCGTCGTCAAGGTCGGCACCAAGGCGGCCCCGCACCCCGGCCCCGAGCGCCGGCAACACCTCCGGCGCCGGCATCAACCTCGCCAACGCGGCGATGTGGGACCGCATCGCCCAGTGCGAGTCCGGCGGCAACTGGCACATCAACACCGGCAACGGCTACTACGGCGGCCTCCAGTTCGCGTACCACCTCGTGGCTGGCCAACGGTGGCGCCGACTTCGCGCCGCGCGCCGACCTCGCCTCCCGGGAGCGAGCAGATCACCGTCGCGAACCGGCTACTACGCCAGGGCCGGCCTCTCGCCGTGGGGCTGCGCCAGCGCCGCCTGACCCCCAGCCGACCGCGTTCGTCGCCCGTCCCGTCACACCGGGGCGGGCGACGCGTGCGTCCGGGGCGGCGCCGCGACGTGGCTAGGGTGACGCGCGTGACGACACCCCGGACGCCGCCCTGCTCGGTGCCGCGGAGGTCCGCGAGCTCGCCGCCCGGCACGGCATCCGGCCGACCAAGCAGTGGGGCCAGAACTTCGTCGTCGACGGCAACACCGTCCGGCGCATCGTGCGGGTCTCGGGGGTCGGGGCCGACGACGTCGTCGTCGAGGTGGGTCCCGGGCTCGGCAGCCTCACCCTCGCCCTGCTGCCGGTCGTGCGCCGGGTCGTGGCGGTCGAGGTCGACCCGGTCCTGGCCGCCGCCCTGCCCGGGACCGTGCGCGGCCCACGCCCCGGCGCTCGCCGACCGGCTCGAGGTCGTCCACGGCCGACGCGCTCGCCGTCACCGACGCTGCCGGGCCCGCCCCGACCGCCCTGGTGGCGAACCTGCCGTACAACGTCTCGGTGCCGGTCGTCCTGCGGCTGCTCGAGCGCTTCCCGACCCTCGCGCGACCGTGCTCGTCATGGTCCAGCTCGAGGTCGCCGAGCGGCTCGCCGCGGGCCCGGGGTCGCGCACCTACGGCGTGCCCAGCGTCAAGGCCGCCTGGTACGCGCGAGGTCCGGCTGGCCGGCCAGCGTCCCGCGCAGCGTCTTCTGGCCGGTGCCCAACGTCGACTCCGGTCTCGTCGCGCTGACCCGCCGCGAGCCGCCGCCGACGACGGCCGCCGCGCGAGGAGGTCTTCGCGCGTCGTCGACGCGGCCTTCGCCCAGCGCCGCAAGACGCTGCGGGCCGCCCTCGCCGGGTGGGCCGGCTCGCGGCCGCCGCGGAGGCAGGCGCTCGTCGCCGCGGGGGTCGACCCGCGGGCCCGCGGGGAGCAGCTCGACGTCGACGGCCTTCGCCCGGATCGGCGCTGCCGCGCGGGTCGGCCGCGCGACCGCCCGTCTGACTAGGGTGAGGCCATGACCTCGGCCCCGCTCGTGCCCGGCCCGGTCACCGTGCGCGTCCCGGCCAAGGTCAACCTCGAGCTCCTCGTCGGGCCGCCGCGCGAGGACGGCTACCACTCCCTCGCCACCGTCTACCAGGCGGTGAGCCTCTACGACGACGTCACCGTCGCCGTCGCCGACGACGTGGGGCGTCAGCGTGTCCGGGCCGCTCGCCGGCGGGGTGCCGCCCGGCGAGCGACAACCTCGCCCTGCGGGCCGCCCGGCTCCTCGCGGAGCCGCTACGACGGGCGAGCCGGTCCACGTCGCCATCCGCAAGGGCATCCCGGTCGCCGGCGGGATGGCCGGGGGCTCCGCCGACGCCGCGGCGACCCTCGTCGCGCTCGACCACCTCTGGGACCTCGGCCTCGACCGGGAGGAGCTCGAGGACGCTCGCCGCCGACCTCGGCAGCGACGTCCCCTTCCTCGTCGCCGGGGGCACCGCGATGGGCAGCGGCCGCGGCGAGCTGCTCGCGCCCGGTGCTGGCCCGCGGCACCTACCACTGGGTCCTCGCCCTGGCCGAGGGCGGGCTGTCCACCCCCGACGGTCTACGCCGAGTGCGACCGGCTGCGCGGACGCGGCCGAGCGTACCCGAGCCCGTCGCCAACCCCGCGCTCATGGCCGCGCTGCGCACCGGCGACCCGCACGAGCTCGCCCCGCAGCTCGCCAACGACCTCCAGGAGGCCGCGGTCTCCTGCGCCCCGAGCTCGGCGAGGTCCTCGCCGCCGGGATGGAGTACGGCGCCCTCGGCGGCATCGTCTCCGGGTCCGGCCCGACCGTCGCCTTCCTCGTCGACGGCACCGAGGCCGGCATCGACCTCGCCGTCGCGCTCACCGCGAGCGGCGTCGTCCGCGACGTGCGGCGGGCGAGCGGCCCGGTGCACGGCGCCCACGTCATCCACCACCGGGTCGACTAGTGGCCAACCTCGTCTCCGTCGAGCGCGCCTCGCCTCGCCCTCGGCACCGCGCAGGTGCTCGACGCCGTCTCGCTCGGCGTCGGCGGCGGCGACCGGATCGGGGTCGTCGGTCGCAACGGCGGCGGCAAGACCACGCTGCTGCGGGTGCTCGCCGGCGCGCTCGCGCGTCGACGACGGCCGGGTCGCCCGCACCGGCGGCCTGCGCGTCGGCGTGCTCGACCCAGGACGGACACCCTCGACGCCGCGACGACGGTGCGCGAGGCGGTGCTCGGCGACCTGGCCGAGCACGAGTGGGCCGCCGACCCCCGGGTGCGCGACGTCCTCGCCGGGCTGCTCGGCGGGCTCGACGCCCCGGTCGTCGGCGGGCTCGACGCCGCCGGTCGGCCCGCTGTCCGGCGGCGAGCGGCGGCGGGTGGCCCTGGCCGCGCTGCTCGTCGCCGCGCCCGGACCTGCTCCTCCTCGACGAGCCGACCAACCACCTCGACGTCGAGGGTGTCGCCTGGCTCGCCGAGCACCTCGCCGGCGTCTACGCGCGCCCGGACACCGGCCTCGTCGTCATCACCCACGACCGCTGGTTCCTCGACGCCGTGGCCACCCGGACCTGGGAGGTCGACGGCGGCGGGGTCGCACCAGTACGACGGCGGCTACGCGGCCTACGTCCTCGCCCAGGCCGAGCGCGAGCGGATGGCCGGGGTGCTCGCCGAGCGCCGCGACAACCTGCTGCGCAAGGAGCTGGCCTGGCTGCGCCGCGGCCCGCCCGGCCCGCACGAGCAAGCCGAAGTTCCGCATCGACGCCGCGAACGCGCTCATCGCCGACGAGCCGCCGCCGCGGGACGACGTCGAGCTCATGCGGTTCGCCGCGACCCGCCTCGGCAAGGACGTCGTCGACCTGCTCGACGCCACGCTCACCGTCGGCGACCGGGTGCTCCTCGAGCCGGTGCACCTGGCGGCTCGGCACCGGGCGACCGGGTCGGGCTGGTCGGCGTCAACGGGGCCGGCAAGTCGACCCTGCTGCGTGCCCTCGCCGGCGAGGTGCCGCTCGCGGCGGGCACGGCGCAAGGTCGGGGTCACGGTCCGGCTCGGGTTCCTCACCCAGGAGGTCCGCGAGCTCGACGCGTGGGCGGACCGGCGGGTCATCGAGGCCGTCGAGGACGTCCGCTCGACGGTGCGGCTCGGCCGCAAGGAGCTCTCGGCGTCCCAGCTCGCCCAGCGGCTCGGGTTCACCGGACCGCGCCAGCAGACCCGGGTCGGCGACCTCTCCGGCGGCGAGCGGCGCCGGCTCCAGCTGACCCGGCTGCTCATGGACGAGCCGAACGTCCTGCTCCTCGACGAGCCGACGAACGACCTCGACATCGAGACCCTCACCTCGCTCGAGGACCTGCTCGACGGCTGGGCCGGCACGCTCGTCGTCGTCTCCCACGACCGCTACCTCCTCGAGCGGGTCTGCGACCGGCAGCTCGCCCTGCTCGGCGACGGCCGGCTGCGCGACCTGCCCGGCGGGGTCGAGGAGTACCTCCGGCTGCGCGCCGCGCTCGTCGAGCGCGGAGAGGGCGTCCGGTGCGGTCGCCCGACGCGCCCGGCGCGGGCGCCGCGGTCGGCCGGGCGCCGGCCGCCGGGGAGCGGGCCGATGCCGCTCCGCGCCGGCGGTGGCGCGCGAGGCCCGCAAGGTGATGGCCCGGGTCGAGCAGCAGCTGCAGCCCGGCTCGCCGAGCGCGAGGAGCGGCTGCACAGCGCGATGGCCGAGGCCGCGACCGACCACGAGCGGGTGCTCGACGCTCAACCGCGAGCTGCGCGAGGTCGTCGACGAGCGCGAGGCGCTCGAGCTCGAGTGGCTCGAGGCCGCCGACGTCGTCCGGCTGAGGCCGGCTGCCGGGGGCTGGCGCCGCGCCGTGGCCGGGGCGCGCCCGCTCAGGACGCGAGCGCCTCGAAGGGGCGCAGCAGCCGGCGCAGCAGGCCGGCCAGGGCGTCGCGCTCAGCCGGGTCGAGCTCGGCGAGCAGGTCGTGCTCGTCGGCGAGCAGCTCGGCCAGCGCGGCGTCGACGACGCGCATCCCCTCGCTCGGTGAGCCGGACGAGGACCCCGCGCCGGTCGCCCGGGTCGGGGTGCCGCTCGACGAAGCCGCGCGCCGACGAGCCGGTCGACCCGGTTGGTCATCGTCCCGCTCGTCACGAGGGTCTCGGCGACCAGCTGGCCGGGGCTCAGCTCGTAGGGGGCGCCGGCGCGGCGCAGCGCGGAGAGCACGTCGAACTCCCAGCCCTCCAGGCCGGTGCCGGCGAAGGCCCGCCCCCGGGCGAGGTCGAGGCGGCGGGCGAGCCGGGAGACCCGGGAGAGCACCTCGAGCGGTGTGACGTCCAGGTCGGGGCGCTCGCGTCGCCACGCGGAGACGATACGGTCGACGTCGTCAGCGGCCATGGCGCGCATCTACTCCGCGTCAAGTTTCTTGATGTCGAGATACCGGCGCGCGGGTGCGCCGCGACACCGCGCGAGGAGGACGCGATGAGGACCAGCCGAGCTGGGACCCGGCTGCCTACGGCCGGTTCGCCGCGGAGCGTCGCGGCCGCTCGCCGACCTCGTCGCCCAGGTCGGGGCCGACGACGCCCGCGCTCGTCGTCGACCTCGGCTGCGGCCACGGCCCGGCCACGCTCGCCCTCGCCCGGCTGTGGCCGCGAGCCCGCGTCGTCGGGGTCGACTCCTCGGAGTCGATGCTCGAGGCCGCCAGCGAGCTCGACACCGACGGGCGGGTCGAGTGGGTGCAGGCCGACCTGCGCGAGTGGGACCCCGCCTCGCTCGGGCAGGCGCCCGACGTCGTCGTCACGAACTCGACGCTGCAGTGGGTGCCGGGCCACCTCGACCTGCTCGCGCCTGGGTCGGCGGCGCTCGCCGCCCGGCGGCTGGTTCGCGCTGCAGGTGCCGGGCAACTTCGACGCGCCGAGCCACCGGCTCATGCGCGAGGTCGCCGAGCGGCACCCGCGCGCCGGCGAGCTCACGGCGGCGCTCGACGTGCCCTGCCGTCGGCGAGCCCGCCACCTACCTGCGGCTGCTCTCGCGGCTCGGCTGCGAGGTCGACGCGTGGGAGACCACCTACCTCCACGTCCTCGACCCCGAGGGCGAGCGACGAGAACCCGGTCCTCGACCTGGGTGACGGCCACCGGGCTGCGGCCGGTCCTCGACCTCCTCGAGGACGACGAGGAGCGCGCGGCCTTCCTCGAGCCGTACGCCGAGGCGCTGCGCGAGGCCTACCCGCGCACCGCGGCCGGGCGTGCTACTTCCCGTTCCGGCGGGTCTTCGCGGTCGCCGCACGACGCGCTGACCGGCGGCCGACGACGCACCGGCGCGCGCTGCCCGGCGCGCCGGCCTCACGGACGACGCCGCGAGCGGTCTCCGGCGGTGAGGGTCGGCTTCGGCTCGAGGCCGGTCAGGCCGTTCCACGCGAGGTTGACCACGTGGGCGGCCACCTCCTGCTTCTTGAACTTGCGGTTGTCGAGCCACCACTGACCGGTGAGCGCGATCATCCCGACGAGCATCTGCGCGTACATCGGCGCGGCCTTGGGGTCGAGCTTGTGGCGCTTGAACTCGGCGGCGAGGATGTGGTCGACCTGGGTCGAGATGTCGCTCATGAGGCTGGCGAACGAGCCGGTGGCCTGGCCGGCCGGGCTGTCGCGCACGAGGATCCGGAAGCCGTCGGTGGAGGTCTCGACGTAGTCGAGCAGGGCCAGGGCGGCCCGCTCGATGATCTGGCGAGAGGTGCCGCCGGAGTCCAGCGCCGCGGTGACGGCGGCGAGCAGGCCCTCGATCTCGCGGTCGACGACGACGGCGTAGAGCCCCTCCTTGCCGCCGAAGTGCTCGTAGACGACCGGCTTGGAGACCCCGGCCGAGGCCGCGATCTCCTCGACCGTGGCCCCCTCGAACCCCCGGTCGGCGAAGTGCTTGCGGCCGATGCCGATGAGCTGCTCGCGGCGCTCGCGCCCGGTCATCCGGGACCGCGAGCCCCGCGTCTTCTTCGCGGCCGGGTCCTCGCTCACCACCTCATTGTGCCGTGCCGGTGCGGCGGCCCGCGCCGTGGGCCAGATCCGCGTGGCTGCGCGGGTGCTCGACTACCCTCGACGCAGCCGCGTCGGCGCGGCGTTCCCCGGTTGGTCTGCTGGCAGGGCCCGCCTGACTTTGAATCAGGACTAGCGACGTAGGTTCGATTCCTACCCGGGGAGCCACAGGGGGCGGCTCCGGCCCGATCGGCGAGACCCGACGGTGGACCGGCCCGATCGGCGAGACCCGACGGTGGACCGGCCCGATCGTCGGCAATCCTCGACGAACTCCGGGGGTCGAGGAAACGTGCACGACTGCAAAGGTCCGTACGCCGCCGCGCCCTCCTACCGTCGGAGGACGGACACCCGGCACCCGCTCCCCACCGTCCCTCATCGGCGAGGCAGCCCCGTCGGTGCCCGGGCGCCCACCACCGGGCGGAGCGACGACGAAAGGGGAGCGACGTGGCGACGACGGAAGAAGCGGTGCAGGACAAGCCGGTCAAGAGCCTTATCCCGGCCCGGATGCACGACATGCCGTGGGTGAAGTTCCACTGGATGGTGATCTTCGGCCTCGGGACGGCCTGGATCCTCGACGGCCTCGAGGCCCAGATCGTGGCCGCGGGCGGCTTCGAGAAGACCCTCGACATGACCGCGGCGGACGTCGGCCTCGCCGGCACCGTGTACCTCGTCGGCCAGGTGGTCGGGGCGCTGTTCTTCGGCCGCCTCACCGACTCGTGGGGGCGCAAGAAGCTGTTCAGCTGGACCCTGGTCCTCTACCTCGTCGCCTCGGCGGCGGCCGGGCTCTCGCCGAGCATGATGATCTTCCTCGGCTTCCGGTTCTTCGCCGGCATGGGCATCGGCGGCGAGTACTCGGCGGTCAACTCGGCGATCGACGAGCTGATCCCGGGCAAGTTCCGCGGCCGGGTCGACCTCGCGATCAACGGCACCTACTGGGCCGGTGCCGCCATCGGTGCGTTCGCGTCGACGATCCTGCTCGACACCAGCCGGTTCGGGCAGAACATCGGCTGGCGCATCGCCTTCTTCATCGGCCCGATCCTCGGCCTCGGCATCATCCAGCTCCGCCGGCACATCCCCGAGAGCCCCCGCTGGATGGTCACCCACGGCCACCGGGACGCGGCCGAGAGGATCGTCTCCGGCATCGAGGACGACGTCCGCGCCGCGGGCAAGGACCTTCCCGACCACGGTGACGACGACGCCATGTGGATCAAGGGCCGCGAGGGCCTCACACCCCGCCAGCTCTGGTACGTCTTCTTCCACATGTACCCGAAGCGGACCGTGCTCGGCGCGACGCTGATGATCACCCAGAGCTTCCTCTACAACGCGATCTTCTTCACCTACGCGCTGGTCCTGCAGAACTTCTACGACAAGACGCCCTCCCAGTCGGCCCTGTACTTCTTCCCGTTCGCGATCGGGAACCTGCTCGGGCCGCTGGTCCTCGGGCCGTTCTTCGACACCGTCGGGCGACGGCGGATGATCGCCGGGACCTACTCGTTCGCCGGCATCGTCCTGGCCATCTCGGCGTTCCTCTTCCAGGCCGGATCCATCAACGCGGTGGTTCACACGGCGTTCTGGTGCGTCGCGTTCTTCTTCGCCTCGGCGGGCGCGTCCGCCGGGTACCTCACGGTGTCCGAGATCTTCCCCCTCGAGGTGCGCGGGCAGGCGATCTCCTACTTCTTCGCCATCGCGCAGGTCTTCGGTGCGCTCGGCCCGGTCTTCTACGGCTGGCTGATCGGCGACGGCTCGAACCGGACCCCGATGTTCTGGGGCTACCTCATCGCCACGGCGATCATGCTGCTCGGGGCCCTCGTCGCCTGGGCCTGGGGGGTCGACGCCGAGGGCAAGTCGCTGGAGGAGATCGCGCCGCCACTGACCAGCTACGACGAGCAGGGCAACGAGACCGTCCACCTCCCGGTCTGAGCGAAGGAGTGCCGATGGACAGCACCGAGCACCGCTACACGGTCGTCGTCGGGGTCAGTCCCGGCTCGAGCTCGCCGACCGCGCTGCGGTGGGGGCACGAGCAGGCGGCGCTGCGCGGCGGCCGGGTCGTCGCCCTGCGGGCCTGGCACGCGCCCAACCCGCAGGCGACGCCCTCCGGCACGACCGCGACCCGGGTCCCGCGGGCGGTCGAGGCCGAGCAGGAGGCGTTCAGCCGCCTCGTCTCCGACGTCGCCGAGGTCCTCGGCGGCGACCACGGGGTCGAGCTGCGGCTCGTCCGCGGCGACCGGCGCCGGGCCCTGCTCGAGGCCGCTCGGGACGCCGACCTGCTCGTCATCGACGCGCCGCGCTCGCTGGCCCGCTCCCCGCTCTTCGCCCACCGGCTCGTCTACGCCGCGCACTGTCCGGTCGTGGTCATGCCGCCGCGGATCTCCGGGGAGCCGGAGTCGGGCTTCTCCCGGGCCTCGCGTGCGGCCGGCTGGGCGGTGGCCCGGGCCGCCGGCAGTGCGGGCCGGCCCGGCCTGACCACGCCGCACTGAGGCCCCGCGCCGGCCGCGCCCGGGCCGCCCCCGGCATCCCGCCGGGCGCGGCCACCCCGCATGCCTCCGCCGGGCGGGCGGTAGCATCGCTGACGTCCCGTGGCACCCCGACCCCTCTGGAGCACCACGCGTGAGCACCGCACGGCCGGCCGCCGTCATCGTCCTCGCCGCGGGCGAGGGCACCCGGATGAGGTCCGCCACCCCCAAGGTCCTGCACCGCGTCGGCGGAACCACCCTCCTCGGGCACGCGATCCGCGCCGCCCGGGCCACCGGCGCCGAGCACGTCGAGGTCGTCGTCCGGCACGAGCGTGACCGGGTGGTGGAGTTCTGCTCGGCCTTCGACGCAGGGCTCGTCATCGCCGAGCAGGACGAGGTCAAGGGCACCGGCCGCGCGGTCGAGTGCGGCCTCGACGCCCTGCCCGGGGACCTCGCCGGAACCGTCCTCGTCACCTACGGCGACGTCCCGCTGCTCACCGGCGAGACCCTGCTCGGCCTCGTCGGCGCCCACGTCGAGGCGGGCAGCGGCGTCTCGGTCATCACCGCCGAGCTGCCGGACCCCACCGGCTACGGGCGGGTCATCCGGGACGCGCAGGGTCGGGTCGAGCGCATCGTCGAGCACCGGGACGCCACCGAGGCCGAACGGGCGGTCCGCGAGGTGAACTCGGGCATCTACGCGTTCGACGCCGCCCTGCTGCGCCAGGCCCTCGCCGGGGTCGGCACCGACAACTCCCAGGGCGAGAAGTACCTCACCGACGTCGTCGAGGTCGCGCGGCGCGACGGGCACGCCGTCCGGGCCCACGTCGTCGAGGACCTCTGGCAGACCGAGGGGGTCAACGACCGGGTCCAGCTGGCCGCGGTCGGCCGCGAGCTGAACCGCCGCGTCTGCGAGCGGCACATGCGCGAGGGCGTCACCATCGTCGACCCGGCGACGACCTGGGTCGACGTCGACGTGACGATCGGTGCCGACACCACCGTCCTGCCGGGCACCCAGCTGCTCGGCGCGACGACCATCGGGGCCGGTGCCACGATCGGCCCCGAGGTCACCCTCACCGACACCGAGGTGGGGGACGGGGCCGAGGTGCAGCGGGCGGTGGCGAACCTCGCGGTGGTCGGGCCCGGCGCGACGGTCGGTCCGTACGCCTACCTGCGACCCGGGACCCGCCTCGGCGAGGGCGGCAAGATCGGTGGCTTCGTCGAGACGAAGAACGCCGACATCGGGGCCGGGGCCAAGGTGCCCCATCTGTCCTACGTCGGAGACGCGACGATCGGGGAGGGCACGAACATCGGCGCCGCCTCGGTCTTCGTCAACTACGACGGCGTCAACAAGGCGCACACCGTCGTCGGCAGCCACTGCCGGATGGGCAGCGACAACATGTACGTCGCCCCGGTCACCGTCGGCGACGGCGCCTACTCCGGGGCGGGCACGGTCATCCGCAAGGACGTCCCGCCCGGCGCGCTGGCGGTCAACGTCGCCCCGCAGCGCAACATCGAGGGGTGGGTCGAGCGGCGGCGCGCCGGCACCCCCTCCGCGGAGGCCGCCCGCCGGGCCCTCGGCGAGACCGACTCCGAAAGTGGGAACCGTTGAGCCACAACCGGCCTCCGTCCGCGAACATCCGCAAGCGGCCGAAGAAGCAGCTCATGGTGTTCTCCGGGCGGGCCAACCCCGAGCTGGCCCAGGAGGTCGCCGCCCAGCTCGGCACCGAGCTGGTCCCGACGAGCGCGTACGACTTCGCCAACGGCGAGATCTACGTCCGGTTCGAGGAGTCGGTGCGCGGCTCGGACGCCTTCGTCCTGCAGAGCCACACCAGCCCGATCAACGAGAACATCATGGAGCACCTGCTCATGGTCGACGCGCTGAAGCGGGCCAGCGCCAAGCGGATCACCGTCGTCATGCCGTTCTACGGCTACGCGCGCCAGGACAAGAAGCACCGCGGCCGCGAGCCGATCAGCGCCCGGCTCATGGCGGACATGTTCCGCACCGCCGGGGCCGACCGGCTCATCTGCGTCGACCTGCACACCGACCAGATCCAGGGCTTCTTCGACGGCCCGGTCGACCACCTCGTGGCCATCCCGGTGCTCTCCGAGTACGTCGCCCGCAAGTACGGCGACGAGCACCTGGCGGTGGTCTCGCCGGACGCCGGCCGGATCAAGGTCGCCGAGCAGTGGTCCAAGCGCCTCGGCGGGGTGCCGCTGGCCTTCATCCACAAGACCCGTGACATCAACCGCCCGAACGAGATGGTCGCCAACCGGGTCGTCGGCGACGTCCGCGACCGTGTCTGCGTCCTCGTCGACGACATGATCGACACCGCCGGCACGATCACCAAGGCCGCGGACGCGCTGATGGCCGACGGGGCCAAGGACGTGGTCATCGCCGCGACGCACGCGATCCTCTCGGACCCGGCGGTCGACCGGCTCCAGGCCTGCGCCGCCCGTGAGGTCATCGTCACCAACACCCTGCCGATCTCGCCGGAGAAGGAGATCGACTGCCTCACCGTGCTCTCGATCGCGCCGCTGATCAGCGCCGCGGTCAAGGAGGTCTTCGAGGACGGCTCGGTCACCAGCCTCTTCGGCGACCGCACCTGAGCGGCGACGTGCCACCCGGCGCGCTACGCCTCCGCCGCCCGGCGCGCCCGGTAGGCGGCGACGTTGGCCCGGGTGCCGCAGGTGCCCTCGCAGAACTTGCGTGAGCGGTTGCGCGAGAGGTCGACGTAGACGTCGTCGCAGTCCTCGGCGCTGCACACGCGCAGGCGCTCGCGCTCCCCGGCGCGGATGACGTCGACCATCGCCATCGCGACCTCGACCGCGAGCCGGTCGGCGAAGGGGGCGTCGTCGTCGGTGGCGTGGACGTGCCAGCCCTGGCCGTCGTGCTCGACGAGGCGGGGGAGGGCCCGGCCCTCGGCGAGGAGCGTGTTGACCTCGGCGACCTGCTCCTCCAGCGGGGCCGTCCAGAGGCGGTGGATGCGGGAGCGCACCGCGTGCAGGTCGTCGACCTCGCCGGGCGCCGACGGGCGGGCGCCGCTCCACTGCCAGGCCTCCATCCAGGCGAGGACGGACGCCACGTCCGGGAGGTCCTCGGTGTCCCGGACGCCGTGACCGGGCCGGGTGTTGACGAGCGCGGCCGCGTGCCGGAGCACGAGGTCGGTGTCATGGGTGAAAGCCATCTTGACTCCTGACAGGGGTCGCCCGTAGTGTCACCACCAACATAACAGTTGACTCCTTACACCACTCCGGGCGCCCGCACGCGCCGTCACGTGGTGCGGAGCAGGCCGGGGAGGTCGCCGTGGTCGATGCCGTGCGCCGTCGCGTCGGCCTCGGGCTGGTCGCGATGCTGGTCTCCTGCGCCGCGTTCGGCACCTCCGGCCCCTTCGCCAAGTCGCTCATCACGGCGGGGTGGACCCCCGGCGCCGTCGTCCTGGTGCGGATCGCCGGTGCTGCGGCGCTGCTCCTGCCGGTCGCGGCGTGGCAGGCGGGCGGGCGGCTGCGCGGCGTGGCCCGCGAGCTGCCGCTCGCCGCCGGCTACGGCGCGCTGGCGGTGGCGGCGGCCCAGCTCGGCTACTTCCAGGCCGTGGCGCGGCTCACCGTCGGCGTCGCGCTGCTCCTGGAGTACCTCGGCATCGTCCTCGTCGTCCTCTGGGTCTGGGTGCTCACCCGGCGCCCACCGCACCGCCTCACCGTCGTCGGGGTCGTCCTCGCCCTGGCCGGGCTCGCGCTCGTCCTGGACCTCACCGGGGCGAGCCGGCCCGACCTCGTCGGCGTCGGCTGGGGGCTGGTCGCCGCGTGCGGGCTCGCCGGTCACTACGTCCTCGCGGCGCGGGAGACCACGCTGCCGCCCATCGCCTTCGCGGCGCTCGGGCTCACCTGCGGCGCGCTGATCCTCGGGCTGCTCGGGCTGCTCGGCGTGCTCCAGATGGAGGTGGGCTCGCCGGTCGTCGCCGTCGCCGGCGCCGAGGTGCCGGCCTGGCTCGCGCTCGCCGAGCTCGTCGTCGTCGCGGCGGCCCTGGCCTACGTCCTCGGCGTGGTCGGCGCGCGCCGTCTCGGCTCGACGCTCGCCTCCTTCGTCGGGCTCACCGAGGTGCTCTTCGCCGTGCTCTTCGCGTGGGTGCTCCTCGGCGAGCTCCCCGGGCCCTGGCAGCTGGCCGGGGGGGTCGTCGTCCTCGCCGGGATCGTGGCGGTCCGCTGGGGCGAGCGGCGCAGCGCCCCGGGTGCCACGCCGGAGGTGGGAGCGAGCGGTGCGGTCGGCGCGGACGGTCGCCCGCTCGAGCCGGCGCCCGGTCCGTAGCGCAGGCGCGGCCGGGAGGGCCCCGATTTCGACCTGTCCTGGCTCGTCGCCTAGACTCGGGGGGTTGCCTCGGCGAGGGACGTCGCACCGGACGAGGAAGTCCGGCTCCCGCGGTCGGCAGACCGCGACGCATCCGTGATCGACGCTGGCGGCACGCGCGCCCCTGTGGGCTCCGCGGGTCGTCCGCGCACCGGTTCGGTGCCACGTCCCGCGTCGAGGACCACCACACGTCCGTCCCCCGAACCACCCCAGGAGTTCCCGTGTCCACCGAGGTCACCAAGCTCGTCGCCGAGCAGCGCACCCAGTTCGGCAAGGGCGCCGCCCGCAAGATCCGCCGCGCCGACAAGATCCCCGCCGTCATGTACGGCCACGGCACCGCCCCGGTGCACATCACGCTGCCGGGCCACGAGGCGATGCTCGCGCTCAAGCACACCAACGCCCTGCTCACCCTCGTCATCGACGGCGAGGAGCACGTGGCCCTGGCCAAGGACGTCCAGCGCGACCCGATCAAGCCGATCATCGAGCACGTCGACCTCGTCGTCATCCGCAAGGGCGAGAAGGTCACCGTCGACGTCACCGTCCACGTCGAGGGCGACGCCGCCCCGGAGACGGTCGTCACCCTCGACCACTCGACGCTGACCCTCGAGGTCGACGCCACCACGATCCCGGAGTACGTCACCGTCTCGGTGGAGGGCGCCCGTGCCGGCACCCGGATCCACGCCGGCGAGCTGACCCTGCCGGCCGGTGCCACCCTCGTCACCGACGCCGAGGCCCTCGTCGTCAACGTCACCCAGCAGCAGAGCGCCGAGGACCTCGAGGCCGAGCTGGAGGAGGCCGAGTCCGAGGCCGGCATCGAGCGTGAGGACGCCGAGGCCGAGGCGCCCGCGGGTGAGGCGCCCGCGGGTGAGGCGCCCGGCGGCGGCGAGGCCGAGGCCGAGGAGGCCTGAGCCGCACCCCGCACACCGCCCGACGGGCCCGCTCCACCACGGACCGGGCCCGTCGGCGTCCCGGCGTCAGTGGCATCATCGGCGGGTGACCGACTCCCCGCCCTGGCTCGTCGTCGGGCTCGGCAACCCGGGCCCCCGCTACGCCGGCAACCGCCACAACGTCGGCGCGATGGTGCTCGAGGAGCTCGCCGCCCGGACGGGCAGCGCGCTGCGCACCCACAAGGCGCGGGCGGCCGTCTGCCAGGCGCGCCTGGGCACCGGCCCCGGGGGCGTGCCCGGCCCGGCCGCCGTGCTCGCCGTCCCCGGCTCGTTCATGAACGAGTCCGGCGGCCCGGTGTCGGCCCTGCTGCGCTTCTACTCCGTCCCGGCCGAGCACCTCGTCGTCGTCCACGACGAGCTCGACATCGACGCCGGGGTCATCCGGCTCAAGCGTGGCGGCGGGGAGGGCGGGCACAACGGCCTGCGCTCGGTCAGCTCGGCCGTCGGCACCCGGGACTACCTGCGGGTGCGGGTCGGCATCGGGCGGCCGCCGGGGCGGATGGACCCCGCCGACTACGTGTTGCGCGACTTCTCCCCGACCGAGCGCAAGGAGCTGCCGTTCACGCTCTCCGACGCCGCCGACGCGGTCGAGGAGCTGCTCACCCACGGCCTGCTCGACGCCCAGCAGCGGGTGCACGCCCCCAGATAGGCGTGAACGGGGATCCCGGTGGGACACCTGTTGCTACCGTGGTGATTCTCGCCACCTCAGCGGAGGACCCGAATGACGCTGCTCGACGCGGTGCGGATCGTGCGACGGTTCTGGATGACCATCGCCTTCTGCATCCTCATCGCCGTCGGCGCTGCCGCGGCCTACGCCGCGCAGCTGCCGCGGATCTACACCGCCAGCTCGCAGGCGTACGTCCGGGTCGGCAACGGCGACGGGTCGGTTGCCGAGGCGTCGGTCGGCAACAACGTGGCGAGCTCCAAGGCGGCGAGCTACGCTCCGTTGACGACCAGCGGCGCGGTCGCCGACCGGGTGGTCAAGGACCTCGGCCTGGACCTCTCGCCGGGTGCGGTCGCCGCCAGCATCTCGTACTCGGTCGACCCCGACTCGCCGCGCATCCAGGTCTTCGTCAGCTCGACCTCGCCGCAGCAGGCCAAGGACATCGCCGACGCCGTCGTGGGAGCCACGGCCGAGGTCGCCTCGTACATCGAGTCCGGGGGCCAGGGTGGCACCGGCACCGTCCAGCTCATCCCGGTCACCAACGCGGTCGTGCCGAGCACCCCGAGCTCGCCGAACGTCAAGCGGATCCTCCTCGTCGGGTTCGGCGCCGGGGTCGTCCTCGCCTACCTCGTCGTCATGCTCCGGATGCGGCTCGACACCCGGATCCGCCGGCCGGAGGACATCGCCGCGGTCACCGACATCGGGCTGATGGGCACCATCCCCCGCTCGCGCGACCTCAAGCAGCGCCTGCAGTCCGAGGAGCTGCTCCGCGGCGCGGTCGGTGAGGCGCTGCGCCACCTGCGCACCAACCTGATGTTCGCCGACCCCGACCATCCGCCGCGCTCCGTGGCCGTGACCAGCCCGATGCCCGCCGAGGGCAAGTCGACGGTCTCGGCCCTGCTCGCCCGTGCGCTGGCGATGCGCGGCGAGCCGGTCGTCCTCGTCGACGGCGACCTGCGGCGCCCCATGGTGGCCACCCTCTTCGACGTCACGAGCGGGGTCGGGCTCACCCAGGTGCTCTCCGGCGCGGTCCCGCTCGACGAGGCCGTCGTCGCCACCGACACCCCCGGCCTCAAGGTGCTCCCGGCAGGCCGCATCCCGCACAACCCGAGCGAGGTGCTCGGGTCGGCCCGGATGCGTGACCTCATCGCCGAGCTGGCCAAGGACCACATCGTCGTCCTGGACGCCCCCCCGGCGCTGCCCGTGACCGACGCGATGATCCTGGCCCAACGCGTCGACGGCCTCCTCGTCGTCACCCACATGGGCCGCAGCCGCAAGGAGAACCTGCGGCGCACGCTGCAGCTCGCCGGCAACGTCAACGCCCGGATCTTCGGCATCGTCCTCAACGCCATCCCGCAGGGCCGGACGGCCGGCGTCTACGGGTACCAGACGTACGGGTACTACACCACCGAGAAGGGTGGCCACCGCAGGCGCCGCGGCAAGGGCCCGGCGCCGCTCGCCGAGCCGGTGGGGAGCGACGAGCCGGCGCCCGTGATCGGCGGGGAGCGCGAGGAGGGCGAGCCGGGGCCGGCGCGCGAGTGGCTCCCGGAGCGGACCGCACCCCGCGCCGCCGACCTGGGCTCGGCCGACCCTGACGGCGCCGACCCCGCGGCCGAAGGGACCCCGGGCGACGAGCAGCCCCGCGGTGGCCGGCCGCCCCGGCCGCGGCGCCCGGAGCGCCCGGTCACCACCGCCGCCGACTCCTGAGCCCGGGCCCCGGGCCGGCGGCCGCCGCGGTCGGGAGCGTCCCCGGCGCGACCTAGGATGGGAGGGATGCCCTCTCTCTCCCCGCTGCGCGCCCGGGTGGCCGCGCTCCCCGGTTGCGCCCGTGTCGCCGAGGCCCTCTCCGTGCCCGCCGCCGAGGTCTCCGCGTCGGCTCCGCCCGGGGCCCGGCCCGCCGTCATCGCCGCCCTGGCCCCCCGGCCGGCGGGTGCGCCCGTGCTGGCCGTCACCGCCACCGGCCGGGAGGCCGAGGACCTCGAGACCGCGCTCGCCGCCGCCCTCGGCGCCGACGCGGTCGCACACTTCCCGGCCTGGGAGACCCTGCCGCACGAGCGGCTGAGCCCGCGCAGCGACACCGTCGGCCAGCGGCTGTCGGTCCTGCGCCGCCTGGCCCACCCGGAGGCCGCCGACACCGGCCACGGGCTGCCCGCCGTCGTCGTCGCCCCGGTCCGCGCCGTGCTCCAGCCGGTGGCGCGGGGGCTCGGCGACCTGCGCCCGGTGGCCCTCGCCGCCGGCGACGAGGCGCCGCTCGAGCAGGTCGTGCAGGACCTCGCCGCCGCCGCGTACGCCCGCACCGACCTCGTCGAGCGCCGAGGCGAGTTCGCGGTGCGCGGCGGCATCCTCGACGTCTTCCCGCCCACCGAGGAGCACCCGCTGCGGGTCGAGTTCTGGGGCGACACGGTGGAGGAGATCCGCTGGTTCAAGGTCGCCGACCAGCGCTCGCTCGAGGTCGCCGAGCACGGGCTGTGGGCCCCACCGTGCCGCGAGCTGCTGCTGACCGGTTCGGTACGCGCCCGTGCCGGCGAGCTCGCCGACGTCCTGACCGGCGCCCGAGACCTCCTCGAGAAGCTGGCCCACGGCATCGCCGTCGAAGGGATGGAGTCCCTCGCCCCCGCCCTGGTCGACGGCATGGAGACCCTCCTCGAGGTGCTGCCGGAGGGTTCGGCCGTCGTCGTGGCCGACCCCGAGCGGGTCCGCTCCCGCGCGCACGACCTCGTCGCGACGAGCGAGGAGTTCCTCGAGGCCGGCTGGGCCAACGCCGCCGGGGCCGGGTCGGTGCCCATCGACCTGCGCTCGGTCCTCGGCACCGCCTCGTTCCACACCGTCGCCGAGCTGCGCGAGCAGGCCCGCGGGCTGGGGCTGCCCTGGCTGGACCTCACGCCCTTCGCCGGCGACGACGAGGACGAGACGATCGACCTCGGGCTCACCATCTCGCCGACCTTCCGGGGCAGCACCGAGGACGCGGTGGCCGAGGTGCGCCGCCTGGTCGACGACCAGTGGTCGGTCCTCCTCGTCACCGAGGGGCCCGGGCTGGCCAAGCGGGTCAGCGAGGTCCTCGCCGAGCACGAGGTCGGCGCCCGCCTCGTCGCCGACGACGCGGAGCCCGAGCCCGGGGTCGTCACGGTCACCACCGGGGCGGTCGGTCCGGGCTTCCTCGCCCCCGGGCCCCGGCTCGCCGTCATCACCGAGGGCGACCTCACCGGCTCGGCCGGGGGGCCGGGGACCTCCACCAAGGACATGCGCCGGATGCCGTCCCGGCGCCGTAACCAGGTCGACCCGCTCCAGCTGCGCCCCGGCGACTTCGTCGTCCACGAGCAGCACGGGGTCGGCCGGTTCGTCGAGATGGTGCAGCGCACCGTGCAGGACGCCACCCGCGAGTACCTCGTCCTGGAGTACGCACCGTCCAAGCGCGGCCAGCCGGGCGACCGCCTCTACGTCCCCACCGACCAGCTCGACCAGGTCACCCGCTACGTCGGCGGCGAGCAGCCGACGCTCAACAAGATGGGGGGCTCGGACTGGCACCAGACCAAGAGCAGGGCCCGCCGCTACGTCAAGCAGATCGCCGCCGAGCTCATCCGCCTCTACTCCGCCCGGATGGCGACCAAGGGCCACGCGTTCCCGCCCGACACCCCGTGGCAGCGCGAGCTCGAGGACGCGTTCGCCCACATCGAGACGCCGGACCAGCTGACCACGATCGACGAGGTCAAGGCCGACATGGAGCGGGAGGTCCCGATGGACCGGCTGGTCTGCGGCGACGTCGGCTACGGCAAGACCGAGATCGCGGTCCGGGCGGCGTTCAAGGCCGTCCAGGACGGCAAGCAGGTGGCCGTGCTCTGTCCCACCACCCTCCTGGTCCAGCAGCACCTCAACACCTTCTCGGAGCGGTACGCCGGCTTCCCGGTCACCGTCCGGGCCCTCTCCCGGTTCCAGAACGACCGCGAGGCGAAGGCCGTGCTCGACGGGCTGGCCGACGGCTCGGTCGACCTCGTCATCGGCACCCACCGGCTGCTGTCCGCCGAGGTCCGGTTCAAGGACCTCGGGCTCGTCGTCGTCGACGAGGAGCAGCGCTTCGGGGTCGAGCACAAGGAGCAGCTCAAGGCGCTGCGCACCTCCGTCGACGTGCTCGCGATGTCGGCCACGCCGATCCCGCGCACGCTGGAGATGGCCGTCACCGGCATCCGGGAGATGTCCACCCTGCTGACGCCGCCGGAGGAGCGCCACCCCGTCCTCACCTACGTCGGGGGCTACGACGAGAAGACGGTCACCGCCGCGATCCGGCGCGAGCTGATGCGCGAGGGCCAGGTCTTCCTCGTCCACAACAAGGTGTCCACCATCGAGAAGGCCGCCGCCCGCGTCCGCGAGCTCGTGCCCGAGGCCCGGATCGCCGTGGCCCACGGCAAGATGGGCGAGCACAAGCTCGAGCAGGTCGTCGTCGACTTCTGGGAGAAGCGCTTCGACGTCCTGGTGTGCACGACGATCGTCGAGACCGGGCTGGACATCTCCAACGCCAACACGCTGATCGTCGAGCGCGCCGACCGGCTCGGGCTCTCCCAGCTGCACCAGCTCCGCGGGCGGGTCGGCCGCGGCCGGGAGCGGGCCTACTCCTACTTCCTCTACCCGCCGGAGACGCCGCTCACCGAGACGGCCCTCGACCGGCTGCAGACCATCGCCAGCCACACCGACCTCGGCTCCGGCATGCAGGTGGCGATGAAGGACCTCGAGATCCGCGGGGCGGGCAACCTGCTCGGTGGCGAGCAGTCCGGACACATCGCCGGGGTCGGCTTCGACCTGTACGTCCGGCTCGTCGGCGAGGCGGTGGCCGGCTTCCGCGGCGAGGGACCTGCGGCCCCGGCCGAGATCAAGATCGAGCTGCCGGTCGACGCCCACCTGCCGCACGACTACGTCTCGCACGAGCGGCTCCGGCTCGAGATGTACAAGAAGCTCGCCGCGGTCTGCGACGAGCGCGAGCTGGCCGAGATCGAGGGCGAGCTCGTCGACCGGTACGGCCCGGTGCCCGAGCCGGTCCGCAACCTGCTCGAGGTGGCCCGGCTGCGAACCGTCGCCCGCGCCGGGGGCATCGCCGACGTCAGCGTGCAGGGCAACCACGTGCGGTTCGGCCCGGTCGAGCTGCGCGAGAGCCAGCAGCTGCGCCTGAACCGGGTGTACCCGGGCTCCATCGTCAAGCCCGCGCTGCGGACGATCCTCGTCCCCACCCCCCGTACCGCCCGAGTGGGTGGCAGGCCGCTGCGCGACCGTGCCATCCTCGACTGGGCCGCCGACGTCATCCGGTCGGTGGTCGTGGACAATGTCGCAGAGGCCGCCCGCGTGGCGACCGCCTCCGTCTCGGGGGCGACCCCGTCGTGAAAGGACCCAGCGTGACCCTCCCGGTTCGCCGCCTCGGCGCGGCGCTCGTGCTCGGCGCCGCCCTCGTCACCTCCGGGTGCGGGAACACCGAGGCCAACCGCGCCGCCGTCGTCGACGGACAGGTGATCCCGGAGACCGAGGTCCAGCAGTCGATGGCCGAGATCAACTCCATGAGCCCTGCACTCCTGCAGCAGCAGCTGACCCCGAGCCAGACGCTCACCGCCCTGATCCAGGCGCCGGTCGTCCTCGACTACCTCGCCACCAAGGGGGTCGTCGCGTCGGAGTCCCTGGCCCGGCAGGCCGCGCGCGACCGCGGGCTCGAGGACCCGTCCGCGGGGACCCTCGAGATCATCCGCTTCGCTTCCGCCCTCACCGACGCCCAAGGCAGCGGTGTCCTCGGGCAGGCCGAGTCGATCGAGGTCAGTGACGCGCTGCGCAAGCAGCACATCGTCGTCAACCCGCGGTACGGCACGTTCGACGCCGGGACGGCGGCGGTGTCGGTCACCTCGCCGGCCTGGGTCACGCCGTACAACAGCTCCCGGTGACCGGCGCGGGGCTCGCACTCCTCCTCACCTCGCCGCGGGTCGCCCCCGGGCTGCTCTCGCGCGAGGCGTGGGACGCGGTGACCGGCGCGGACCTTCTGCTCGCCCGGGCCGACGACGAGCCGCTCGCCGAGGCGCTCGCCGAGGCCGGCGTGGCCCTCGAGGTGGCCGAGCCGGCCGACGTGCCGGCCCTCGCCCGCCGCCTCGTCGACCTCGCGGGCAGCCACCGGGTCCTCTGGTGCGGGTCCGCGGACGGGGACCCCGGGCTGGCCGACGCCGTCGCCGCCGAGGTCTCGCGGCTCGAGCAGCCGCCGGAGGTCGAGGTGGTCGTCGGGTCCTGGGACGTCCAGGGTGGCCGGCTGCTCGACGTCGTCGCGGCGATGGACCGCCTGCGCTCGCCGGGAGGGTGCCCCTGGGACGCGGAGCAGACGCACGAGAGCCTCGCGCCGTACCTTCTCGAGGAGGCCCACGAGGTGCTCCACGCCATCGAGGGCGGCGACCGGCCGCACCTGGCCGAGGAGCTCGGCGACGTCCTGCTCCAGGTCGTCTTCCACGCCCGGGTCGCCGAGGAGGCAGCCGAGGACGCCTTCGACGTCGACACGGTGGCGGGCCTGCTCGTCGACAAGCTCGTCCGGCGGCACCCGCACGTCTTCGCCGACGGGGGAGCGAGCACCCCCGCCGAGGTCGAGCAGGAGTGGGAGCGGATCAAGGACGCCGAGAAGCGGGACGCCGGTGGCGCCGGGGAGGGCGACCTGCTCCACGGCATCCCCGGTTCGCTGCCGGTCGACCTCACCGCGGACAAGGTCCTCGCCCGGGTGCGCCGCCGCGGCCTGGCCGTCCCGCCCGAGGTGCTGGACCGGTTCGAGCAGTCCCGGGCCGAGCTCGCGGTCGCCGAGGAGCGGGCCCGTCGGGCGCTGGCGGACCTCGCCCGCAGCGCCACCGCACCGGACTGACCGAGGGGCCTCCGCGGCCGCCGCGCCGCGACTTGCCTTGAATCTGTTAAGGCTCTTAGGATCTGCAATGTGCAGTTGACCTCCCGGGAGCGCGAGATCGTCGCCCTGCTGCGTGCCGACCCGCTGCTCGACGCGAGTGCGCTCGCGGAGCGGCTCGGCTCGACCCGCGCCGCCGTCTCCGTGCACCTGAGCAACCTCACCCGCAAGGGCGTCCTCCTCGGGCGTGGCTACCTCGTCCGCCCGGAGGCCGACTCGGTGCTCGTCGTCGGCGGCGCCGTGCTCGACACCAAGGTGCGCACGGCGGCCCGGCCGGTGCTCGGGACGAGCAACCCCGGGACCGCCGGCTCGACCGCCGGTGGAGTCGGCCGCAACATCGCCGAGAACCTGGCCCGGCTCGGCAGCCCGACGGTGCTCCTCGCCGCGGTCGGCGACGACCCGGCCGGCCGCGCGGTGATCGCCCGCACCGAGGCCGCCGGCGTCGAGTGCCGGCACGTCGTGGCCTCGCGGCACCCGACCGGAACCTACGTCGCGGTCCTCGACGACGGCGGCGACCTCCTCGTCGCCGTGGCCGACATGCGGGCGACCGACGAGCTCACCGTGGCCGACCTGTCCGTCGTGCCGTCCCTGGTCACCGGCTGCGACGCACTCGTCGTCGACGCCAACCTCGACGCCGGCGTCCTCCGCTGGCTGCTCGGTGCCGCCGCCGAGGCGGGCGTCCCCGGCATCCTCGACCCGGTCTCCGTCGCCAAGGCCGGCGAGGCGGCGGGCGTCCTCGACGGCACGGTCCCGGTCCACACGGTGACCCCGAACGTCGACGAGCTGGCCGCCCTCGTCGGGGCCCGGGTCGCCGCCGACGTCGACGCGGTCGTCGCGGCCGCCGGAACCCTCCACGCGCGCGGGGTCGAGCACGTCTGGGTGCGCCGCGGCACCCGCGGGAGCCTGCTCTCGGTCGCCGGCTGGTCTCACGGCGAGCGGGCCCGGCGGGTCGTCCTCGTCGGGGCGCCGGCGACCGCCGTCGAGGACGTCACCGGCGCCGGCGACGCGATGACCGCCGGCTACGTCCACGCGCTGCTCACCGGCGCCGACGTCGTCGAGGCCGCCCGCTCCGGGCAGGTCCTCGCGGCCCTGACCTGCGCCTCGCCGGAGACCGTGCGCACCGACCTCACCGCCGCCCTCGTCGCGGCCCACCTCACCCCCGACCAGCCGCCCACCGAGGAGTACCCCGCATGACCACGTCCACCCCCCACCCGATGCTCAGCCTGGCCCCCGAGGTCCGGCAGGCCCTCGCCGACGGCCACCCGGTGGTCGCGCTCGAGTCGACGATCATCAGCCACGGGATGCCGTACCCGCAGAACGTCGCCATGGCCCGCGAGGTCGAGCAGATCGTCCGCGAGGGTGGGGCGGTCCCGGCGACCATCGCGGTCCTCGACGGGCGGCCCACCGTCGGGCTCTCCGACGGCCAGCTCGAGCTGTTCGGGGCGGACGACGGCATCCGCAAGGTGAGCGTCCGCGACCTGCCGCACGTCGTCGCCACCGGGGTCCACGGCGCGACGACCGTGGCGAGCACGATGCGGATCGCCGCTCTGGCCGGCATCCGCCTCTTCGTCACCGGTGGCCTCGGCGGGGTCCACCAGGGCGCCGAGACCTCGATGGACGTCTCCGCAGACCTCACCGAGCTCTCCCGCACCGAGGTGGCCGTCGTCTCGGCCGGGGTCAAGTCGATCCTCGACATCGGTCGCACCCTGGAGGTCCTCGAGACCCTCGGCGTCCCCGTCGTCGGGTACGGCACCGACGAGTTCCCGTCCTTCTTCTCCCGCTCCAGCGGGCTCGCGGTGCCGATGCGGGTCGACACCCCGCAGGAGGCCGCCGCCCTGATGCGGGCCTCGTTCGGCCTCGGGATGGGCACCGGCATCTCCTTCGCGAACCCGGTCCCGGCCGAGGACGAGATGGCGCGCGACGACATCGACGGCGTCATCGAGCGGGCGCTGGCCGACTCCCGTGAGCTGGGGGTCACCGGCAAGGACATCACCCCCTACCTGCTCGGTCGGCTCGTCGAGCTCTCGGACGGACGCTCCCTGGCGACCAACCTCGCCCTCGTGCGGCACAACGCCCGGGTCGGCACCGCCATCGCCGTGGCCTACGCCGCCGGCTGACACCGGAGCGGGGCCCGCGGCGCGGGTCGGTCGGGGAGAAGCCGGGGGCCGGGGACTAGGCTCGGAGCCGAACCCGTCCACCCCCAGCACAGGAGTTCGATGTGGCCAGCATCGAGGCAGTAGGCGCGCGCGAGATCCTCGACTCGCGCGGCAACCCCACCGTCGAGGTCGAGGTCGCGCTCGACGACGGCACGGTCGCTCGCGCGGCCGTCCCGAGCGGCGCCTCGACCGGTGCGTTCGAGGCGGTCGAGCGCCGGGACGGCGACAAGGGCCGCTACGGCGGCAAGGGCGTGGAGAAGGCCGTCGACGCCGTCATCGACGAGCTCGGGCCCAAGCTGCTCGGCTTCGAGGCCAGCGAGCAGCGCCTCGTCGACGCCGAGATGCTCGCCATCGACGGCAGCGCCAACAAGGAGAAGATCGGCGCCAACGCCATCCTCGGCGTCTCGCTCGCGGTCGCCAAGGCCGCGGCCGACTCCGCGGACCTGCCGCTCTTCCGCTACGTCGGCGGCCCCAACGCGCACGTCCTGCCCGTCCCGATGATGAACATCCTCAACGGCGGCAGCCACGCCGACTCCAACGTCGACATCCAGGAGTTCATGATCGCGCCGATCGGCGCCGAGTCGTTCCGCGAGGCGCTGCGCTGGGGCGCAGAGGTCTACCACGCGCTCAAGTCGGTCCTCAAGGAGAAGGGGCTGGCCACCGGGCTCGGCGACGAGGGTGGCTTCGCGCCGGACCTCGAGAGCAACCGGGCCGCGCTCGACCTCATCCTCGAGGCCATCGAGAAGGCCGGGTACACCCCCGGCGAGCAGGTCGCCCTCGCCCTCGACGTCGCGGCCTCGGAGTTCTTCGAGGACGGCTCGTACTCCTTCGAGGGCGGCACGAAGAGCGCCGAGGAGATGGTCGACTACTACGCCGGCCTCGTCGCGGACTACCCGCTCGTGTCGCTCGAGGACCCGCTGGACGAGGACGACTGGGACGGCTGGAAGACCCTCACCGACCGCCTCGGCGACCGCATCCAGATCGTCGGCGACGACCTCTTCGTCACCAACCCCGAGCGGCTCGCGCGCGGCATCGAGTCCGGCACCGCCAACGCGCTGCTGGTCAAGGTCAACCAGATCGGCTCGCTCACCGAGACCCTGGACGCCGTCGACCTGGCCCATCGCAACGGCTACCGCTGCATGATGAGCCACCGCTCCGGCGAGACCGAGGACGTCACGATCGCCGACCTCGCTGTCGCGACCAACTGCGGCCAGATCAAGACCGGCGCCCCGGCCCGCTCCGAGCGCGTCGCGAAGTACAACCAGCTGCTCCGCATCGAGGAGGAGCTCGACGACGCCGCGTTCTACGCCGGGGCCAGCGCGTTCCCCCGCTTCGCCGCCCGCAGCACGGGCTGAGCCGGCACCGATGGCCACCACCGGGCGCTCCCGCGGACCGGCGTCGCGACCCCCGCGGCGCCCGTCCGCCGCGGGGTCCGGCACCGGCTCTCGTTCCGGCACCTCCGGTGCGCGGCCGTCCGCCGCCAGGTCCTCCGCCCCGGCCCGCACCTCCACCACCGGCGGCCCCACCACGGCGAAGGTGGTCCGTCGCACGAGCACCGGATGGCGCGGCCGGTT
The DNA here is from genome assembly GCA_963772645.1 of uncultured Actinomycetota bacterium. Classification (GTDB taxonomy): domain Bacteria; phylum Actinomycetota; class Actinomycetes; order Actinomycetales; family Dermatophilaceae; genus DASSQJ01. The sequence continues at coordinate 269,593 of CAVYYD010000005.1, read as the reverse complement.
GGGGGGCGCCGTGACCAACCGGTTGGCCCGGCGCGCCCTGGTCCTCGCCTCGGTCGCGGTGTTCCTCGTCGTCATGCTCGGCTCCACCGTGGCCGCGTGGGTCCACCAGCGCACCCAGATCGCGGCGCTGCGCGACAAGGTGGCCGCGCAGGAGCAGGACGTGGCGACGCTGAGCGCCGAGCAGGAGCGCTGGACCGACCCGGCCTACGTCGAGCAGCAGGCCCGCCAGCGGCTGAAGTTCGTCAAGCCGGGCGAGAAGTCCTACACCGTCCTGAACCCGACCACGCCGCACACGACCCCGGCGTCGGTCGGTGCCGACGTCGCCCAGCCCAAGGCGGCACTGCCCTGGTACGAGACCGTGTGGCAGTCCGCCCGCACCGCGGACGCCCCGGGGGCGCGCCGGTGAGGGAGGCCGCTCCTCGGCCCCCCGTCGCCCCCGCCGACCTCGATGCCGTCGCGCGCCAGCTCGGCCGCGAGCCGCGTGGGGTCGTCGAGGTGGCTCACCGGTGCCCGTGCGGGGAGCCTGACGTCGTGCGCACCGAGCCGCGACTCCCCGACGGCACTCCCTTCCCGACCTCCTACTACGCCACCTGCCCGCGGCTCACCGGTGCGCTCTCCACGCTGGAGAGCCAGGGGGTGATGCGCGAGATGACCGTGCGGCTCGAGGCGGACGCCGACCTGCGCGCCGGGTACGCCGCGGCGCACCGCGACTACCTCGAACGCCGCTCCGAGCTCGGTGAGGTCCCCGAGATCGTGGGGGTGTCCGCCGGCGGGATGCCGTCCCGGGTCAAGTGCCTGCACGTCCTCGCCGCACACGCGCTGGCGGCCGGCCCGGGCGTCAACCCGCTCGGCGACGAGGCCCTGGCCCTCCTCGAGCCCTGGTGGGAGCGTGCTCCGTGCGCGGCGGAGGAGCAGCGGTGAGCGCCGGGGAGCGCCGGGTGGCCGCGGTCGACTGCGGCACCAACTCGATCCGGCTGCTCGTCGCCGACGTCGGCCCGGACGGCCTGCTCACCGACGTCGACCGGCGGATGGAGATCGTCCGGCTCGGAGCGGGCATCGACGTCAGCGGGCGGATCGCCCCCGAGGCGATGGGGCGCACGCTGGCCGCGGCCGGTGCCTACGCCGAGCGGTGCCGCGAGCTGGGCGCGGAGGCGGTGCGGTTCGTCGCCACCTCCGCGAGCCGTGACGCGAGGAACGCCGACGACTTCGTCGCCGGCGTCCGCACGGCGTTCGCCGGGTTCGACGTCACGCCGGAGGTCGTCACCGGCGACGTCGAGGCGGCGCTGTCCTTCACCGGGGCGGTCGGTGACCTGCGCCGGGTCGGCTGCGCCGGGCCGTACCTCGTCGTCGACCTCGGGGGCGGCTCCACCGAGCTGGTCCGCGGCACCGACGAGGTCGAGGCCGCGCTCTCCCTGGACGTCGGTTCGGTCCGGATGACCGAGCGACACCTGCACTCCGACCCGCCGACCGACGACGAGGTCGTCGCCGCTCGGGCCGACGTCGCCACCGCGCTCGACGCGGCCGAGCGCGTCGTCCCCCTCGACCGCCTCGGTGCCGTCATCGGGCTCGCCGGGAGCATCACGACGATCACCGCGCACGCGCTGCGGCTCACCCGCTACGACTCCGCCGCCATCCACCTCGCCCGGCTCCCGCTGGACCGGCAGCGTGCGGCCTGCCGCGAGCTCTGGGGGATGGCCCGGCAGGAACGCGCCGCCCTGCCCTACCTGCACCCGGGGCGGGTCGACGTCATCGGGGCCGGGGCGCTGGTCTGGCACGAGGTCCTCGGCCGGGTGGCGCTGCGCTCGCCCGGGGTCGAGGTGGTGACCTCCGAGCACGACATCCTCGACGGCATCGCGCTCTCGATCGCCTGAGCCACCCGGGGCCGGAGCGGGCCGGGGGCTCGGGCACTAGGGTTGGCGCGCCCCCGTGGCCCAACCGGCAGAGGCAGGCGCCTTAAAAGCGCTCCAGGTGCGGGTTCGACTCCCGTCGGGGGCACCGACCGGTCCGGTCGGGGGTGGCGCGCGGGCGCCGTGGAGGGGAACACGGCGGGCTTCTCGCACGTCTAGTCTGGTGCAGACGCGGTGACAGACGCCGCCACGACCGTCACGGAGGATCGATGGCCAACAACCCGGCCTTCAACCGGATGCGCAAGGACGCCCAGAGCGGGTACGCGGGCTTCCGCACCGACTCGACGGCCGCCGCCCAGGCCGCCACCGGCACGATGACCGCCCAGCAGCTGCAGGAGCTGTACGACCAGCCGTCGGCCGTCCGCACCGGCACCGACCGCGCGGTCACCATGGACGACGTCATCATGAAGACCCTCGGTCTCTTCGCGATCGTCCTCGTGACCGGGACCGTCGGCTGGGTCGGCTCGGCCGCGAGCCAGGGTGTCGGCTTCGCCCTGTGGATGGGCGGCGCCATCGCCACCCTCGTGCTCGGTCTGGTCATCGCCTTCCGCAAGACCCTCAGCGTGCCGCTCATCGTCGGCTACGCCCTCGTCGAGGGCCTGTTCGTCGGGGCGCTGAGCCAGTTCTTCGAGCGCTACTACCCGGGGATCGTCCCGCAGGCCGTCCTGGCCACCGTCGCGACCTTCGCCGGCATGTTCATCGCCTACAAGACCGGGCTGATCAAGGTCACGAGCAAGTTCCGGCGGATGATGATGATGGCCCTGGTCGGCTACGCCGTGTTCGCGGTCGTCAACTTCGTCTTCGCCATCGTCACCAACACCCCGTTCGGCATCGGCGGCTCGGGCCCGCTCGGCATCGGCATCTCGGTCTTCGCCGTGGGCCTGGCCGCGATGACGCTCGCCCTCGACTTCGACTCGATCGACTACGCCATCCGGACCGGGGCGCCGCAGAAGTACTCGTGGCTCCTCGCGCACGGCCTGATCGTCACCCTCGTCTGGCTCTACGTCGAGTTCCTGCGGCTGCTCGGCCGCATGCGCAACTGAGCGTGACCGACCACCGCGACGCCGGGACGGGCCCACCCGTCCCGGCGTCGTCGTCCGTGGACCCGGTGCCGCCCCGGGCCCGCACCGAGCTCGACCGGGTCCGACGCCGGTGGGCGGAGCTGCCGCTGGCGCGGGCGCAGGAGGCCGCACCGCACGTTCGCACGGTGCTCGCCGAGCTCGCCGGACGCAGCGCGCCCGGGGCCGAGGTCCCCGACCTGGGGGTGGCCGCACTCGCCGACCAGCTGGCCGTCCTGGTCTGGGAGGCGTCGGTGGCCGGGCGGGCCGACGGGGTCGCCGACCTGCTCACCGATCTCAGGCGCGCCCTGCCCTGAGGCCCGCTCCCGCTCCCGGGCACCGGTGCGAAAGCCACCTGCTGCGCGCAGGGCCCAGGTCGGCCCCGCCGTCCTAGGCTGCACGGCGTGGCCGACACCGATGCTCGTCCAGCGCCCCCGGATCCCGACGTCGTCATCGTCATGGGCGCCTCGGGGAGCGGGAAGTCGACCGTGGCCACGGGGCTGGCGACGGCCCTGGGGTGGGAGTTCGCCGAGGGCGACACGTTCCACCCCGAGGCCAACGTGGAGAAGATGCGCCGTGGGAGCGCCCTGACCGACGAGGACCGCTGGCCCTGGCTGGAGTCGATCGGTGACTGGATCTCGGCCAGGGAGAGCCGCGGTGAGTCCGCGGTCGTCGCCTGCTCGGCGCTGCGCCGCGCCTACCGCGACGTGCTGCGCCGAGGGCGGCCGCAGGTGCGCTTCCTCCATCTCGTCGCCGACTCCGAGCTCATCCTCGACCGGTTGAGGCTCCGCGCCGGCCACTACATGCCCCCGTCCCTGCTGCCCAGCCAGCTGGCCACGCTGGAGCCGCTCGAGCCCGACGAACCCGGGGTGGTCGTCTCCAACGAGGGGACCCCGGCCCAGGTCCTCGACCGGGCCCTCGTGGCACTCGGACACCGACGGGAGACCGCCTGACGGCCGGGGGCTCAGGACAGGCGCTCGACGACGATCGCCATGCCCTGGCCCCCGCCGACGCACATCGTCTCGAGGCCGAGCTGGCCGTCGCGGGCCTCGAGCCCGTTGAGCAGCGTCGTCATGATCCGGGTGCCGGTGGAGCCGAAGGGGTGGCCGAGCGCGATCGCGCCGCCGTGGACGTTGAGCTTGTCGAGGTCCATGCCGAGGTCGTCGGCGCTGGGCAGCACCTGGGCGGCGAACGCCTCGTTGATCTCGTAGAGGTCCATGTCGCCGATGCTCATCCCGGCCCGCGCGAGCGCCTGCCGGGAGGCCTCGACCGGGCCGAGCCCCATGATCTCCGGCGAGAGCGCGGACACCCCGGTGGAGACGATCCGGGCGATCGGGGTGAGGCCGAGCTCCCGGGCCCGGGTGTCGCTCATGACGACCACGCCGGACGCGCCGTCGTTGAGCGGGCAGCAGTTCCCCGCGGTGACCGTGCCGTTCTCGCGGAACACCGGCTGCAGGGCCTGGACCGCCTCCAGGGTGACGCCGGGCCGGGGGCCGTCGTCGCGCGCAACGACGGTGCCGTCGGCGAGCGTCACCGGGAGGATCTCCCGGGCGTAGAAGCCGTCCGCGATGGCCTTCTCGGTCCGGTTCTGGCTGGTGACCCCCCACTCGTCCTGGCGCTCCCGGGAGACCCCGCGCAGCGTCGCCACGTTCTCCGCGGTCTGCCCCATCGCGATGTACACGTCGGGGAGCAGGCCGTCCTCGCGCGGGTCGTGCCACGTCTCGTTGGTCCGGGCGTACTCGGCCGCGCGGGCGGTGGCGTCGGCGAAGAGCGGGTTGTGCGCGTCCGCGGCGCTGCCCCCGGCGCCGGCGAAGCCGGTGTACTGGCTGACGCACTCGACGCCGCCGACGACGAACGCGTCGCCCTCCCCGGCCGTGATCGCGTGGAAGGCCATCCGCATCGTCTGCGTCGAGCTCGCGCAGAACCGGTTGACGGTGGCGCCCGGCAGGTGGTCCATCCCGGCAAGCACGGCGATGACGCGGGCGAGGTTGGACCCGTGCGTCCCGCTCGGCTCCGCGCAGCCCCAGTAGAGGTCGTCGAGGGTGGTCGGGTCGAGGGCGGGCACCTGCTCGAGCAGGCCGCGGACCACCTGGACGGAGAGGTCGTCGGGTCGCACCTCCTTGAGCGAGCCCTTGAAGGCCCGTCCGATCGGGGTGCGGGCGGTGGCGACGATGACGGCCTCGGGCACGGGATCCTCCTCGGTCGGGCGCGGCGCGGGACCTGCCGGGGTGGCTAAGCGCGCGCTCACTGGAACGACCAGCCTAGGCGCCCGTCGGGGGTGGAGGTAGGGCGCGCGTCGTGTGGGGTGCGTCTCGTCCGGGGGCCGGCGGTTGGGGCTCGTGCGCGGCGGCGGCGCGCGACATGATGAGCCCATGGATTCCACGCGCAGCCTCGCCTCGTCGTCGTCGCCGTACGAGGGCAGCGTCGGGTTCTCCCGCGCCGTCCGCGTCGGCAGCTGGATCGCCGTCTCCGGCACCGCCCCGATCAACCCGGACGGGCACGTCAGCGTCGACCCGGCCCAGCAGACGAGGCGGTGCTGGGAGATCGCGCTCGGCGCGCTCGCCGAGCTCGGCGGACGCCCCGAGGACGTCATCCGGACCCGCCACTACATCACCGACGACGACGTCATCGACGCCGTCTCCACGGTCCACGGGGAGATCTTCGGCACCATCCGGCCGGCGAGCTCGATCCTGCGCGTGGCGGGGCTCGTCGACCACCGCTGGAAGGTCGAGGTCGAGCTCGACGCGGTCGTCCCGGCCGACTGACCGGCGGCGGGCCGGTCAGGTCGACGGGTCGGTGCCCGAGGGCCCCGCGGTGCCCGCCGGGGGAGTGCCGCCGGTGTGGCCGGGCGCCGGGACCGCCCCCGGGCCCGGCGGGTCCGCGCCCACGGCATCCTCCTCCGGTGCCGGGAGCGGGTCGGAGGCCGGCGGTACCGCGTCGGTGCGGCGTCGCAGGAGCACCGCCCACCGTCCGCGAGGACCTCGGCTCTGCCCGGCGACCTCGGTCGGGGCGACCTCGGTGCCGGCCTCCCGCACCGCCTGACCGGCGGCCACGGCCACGGGTCCGACGCCCTCGCCCCGGCGGGGCTCGGGGGCCCGGTCGCCGGTGTCACCGCCCCAGATCCGCAGCGCCGCACACACGCTCGGCAGCAGGGCGGCCGCCGCCCGCGCGTAGCCGGCGGCGGAGGGGTGGAAGCGGTCGCTGCTGAACATCTCGTGCGGCGACTCGGCGAACTCGGGGCCGAGCAGGTCGCCGAGCGAGACGGTGCGGCCGCCGGCCTCGACGACGGCGACGGTCTGGGCGGCCGCCAGGTCACGCGACCAGCGCTTCATCAGCGAGCGCAGCGGCTGCTGGATCGGCTGGATCGTGCCGAGGTCGGGGCAGGTGCCGACCACGACCTCGCTCCCGAGGGCCCGGGCCCGGCGCACCGCCTGCTCGAGGTGGCGGACGGCGGTGGGCCGGTCGATGCGGTGGGTGACGTCGTTGGCGCCGACCATGACGAGGACGACGTCCGGGCGGTCGACCTCGCCGAGCGCCTCGGCGAGCTGGCGCTCGAGGTCGCTCGACTCGGCACCCACGACGGCGCGGTTGGTCACCCGCACCCGGCGTCCGGTGAGGGCCGCGACGCCGCTCGCGACGATCGCCCCCACCGTCTCGTGCGGGGCGTCGGCACCCATCCCGGCGGCCGAGCTGTCCCCGAGGACGACGAGCTCGAACGGCTCGCCCCGTCCCGACCCGTACACCCCGTTGTCGTCGGGGGAGTCGTCGAAGGGTGCCCCGATGACCCGGCGCGCCAAGGCCGCCTCGGTCTTGATGACGGCGTACCCGAGCGCCCCGATGGCCGCCCCCGCGGCCGCGACCCCGCCGCCCCCGTAGGCGGCGGTGGCGGCGATCTTGCGAGCCCGGCGCGCGCGGCCCATCGGTGTCAGCCCCTTCCCGGTCGGTGGCCCCCCACGGTAGCCCCGCCTCGCGCCGGCCGGGCCGTCCACCCCGCCGTGCGGGCCGCAGGCCCGCCTACGATGGGGCGATGGAGCTGCACCCGGGTGCCGCGGCCGAGCGGGTCCTCGAGGTCACCGCCGCCGACACCGCCGCCGCCCTCGGCTCCGGTGCCCTTCCCGTGCTCGGCACCCCCCGGCTCCTGGCCTGGTGGGAGGCGGTGACCTGCGAGGTCGCGGGGGCCGGCCACCCGGCGGGCGAGACGACCGTCGGCACCGTGGTGCGCATCGAGCACCTCGCCCCGAGCACGGTGGGCGCCCGGGTCATCGTGCGCGCCGAGCTCGTCAGCGTCGACGGGCGCCGGCTGGGCTTCGCCGTCGAGGCGAGCGCGGAGGACGGTCGGGCCCTGGCCCGGGGCACCGTCGAGCGGGTCGTCGTCGACGAGGCCCGCTTCCTGGCCCGGCTGCGCTGACCGCCCACGCGCCAGCGTCCGGGGGGCGAGCCGGAGCCACGCGCCCGCAGCCCTCGGGTGCTCGCGGGGCCGTGCGAGGATGGCCGGCGTGAAGTACGCCGAGCACATCGCCGACCTCGTGGGCCACACCCCCCTCGTCAAGCTGACCTCGGTGACCGAGGGGATCGCCGCGACCGTCCTGGCGAAGGTCGAGTACCTGAACCCCGGTGGGTCGGTGAAGGACCGGATCGCCCTCAAGATGGTCGAGGCCGCCGAGGACTCCGGGGCCCTGCAGCCCGGCGGCGTCATCGTCGAGCCGACCTCCGGCAACACCGGGGTCGGCCTGGCCATGGTCGCCCAGCGCCGGGGCTACACCTGCATCTTCGTCTGCCCGGACAAGGTCTCCGAGGACAAGCGCAACGTCCTGCGGGCCTACGGGGCCGAGGTCGTCGTCTGCCCCACCGCGGTCGCCCCCGAGCACCCCGACTCCTACTACTCGGTGTCCGACCGCCTCGTCCGCGACACCCCGAGGGCGTGGAAGCCGGACCAGTACTCCAACCCCAACGGACCGTTGTCGCACTACGAGTCCACCGGCCCCGAGGTCTGGCAGGACACCGACGGCCGGGTCACCCACTTCGTGGCGGGCGCCGGCACCGGAGGCACGATCACCGGGGTGGGCCGCTACCTGCGCGAGGTGTCGGCCGACCGTCCCGGAGGGCGGGTGCGGATCGTCGCGGCCGACCCCGAGGGCTCGGTGTACAGCGGCGGCTCGGGCCGGCCCTACCTCGTCGAGGGGGTCGGCGAGGACTTCTGGCCGGCGGCCTACGACCCCGACCAGGTCGACGAGGTCATCGCCGTCTCGGACGCCGACTCCTTCGAGATGACCCGCCGCCTGGCCCGCGAGGAGGGGCTGCTCGTCGGCGGCTCGTGCGGCATGGCCGTCGTCGCCGCGCTGCGCCTGGCCCGGGACCTGCCGGCCGACGCGGTCGTCGTCGTGCTCCTGCCCGACTCCGGGCGCGGCTACCTCTCGAAGATCTTCAACGACGAGTGGATGCAGTCCTACGGCTTCCTCCACGCCGAGGGCGAGCGGACCGTCGGGGACGTGCTGCGGGCGAAGTCCGGTGCGCTGCCGGCCCTGGTCCACACCCACCCGAGCGAGACCCTGCGCGACGCCATCGACATCCTCCGCGAGTACGGCGTCTCGCAGATGCCGGTCGTCAAGGCCGAGCCGCCCGTGGTGTCGGGGGAGGTGGCGGGCTCGGTGTCCGAGCGCGACCTCCTCGAGGCCCTGTTCACCGGCCGCGCCCACCTCGCCGACCCGGTGGAGCGGCACATGGGTCCCGGGCTGCCGCTCGTCGGCTCCGGCGAGCCGGTCGCCACGGCCCGGCACGAGCTGGAGGGCAGCGACGCCGTCCTCGTCGTCGAGGACGGCAAGCCGGTGGGTGTGCTGACCCGTGCGGACCTGCTGTCCTTCCTCGCGGACTGAGCCGTCCCCGGAGCCGCCGGGCGAGGTGGTGGGGGTGAGACTGGGGGCATGGAGCGGAGCTGGGAGAGCCCGGTCGAGCGGGCCATCCGGGAGGCGCAGGAGCGCGGCGAGTTCGACGACCTGCCGGGCGCGGGGCGGCCGCTCGACCTGCGCCATCCCGACGACCCGATGTGGTGGGTGCGCCAGCTCGCCGAGCGTGAGCACCTCGACTTCACCGGTGCCCTGCCGCCCGCGGTGGCGCTGCGCAAGGAGGCGGCGACGTTTCCCGAGTCGCTGCGCGGGGTGCGGAGCGAGGAGTCGGTGCGGGCCGTCCTCGAGGACTACAACCGCCGGGTCCGCCGGGACCGTCTGCGCCCCCCGGACCGGGGGATGCCGCAGCTGCTCGCCCCGACCGTCGACGTCGACGAGCTCGTCGAGCAGTGGAAGGCGCTGCGAGCAGCCTCACAGCCGCCCGAGGTTGACCCGCGGGTAACCTCGGGAGAGGCTCGACCCCGGCGCCGCTGGTGGCGCCGGCACCGCTGACCGGACCCCGGGGCACGGCGCAGCCACCGACGAAGAAGGCGTGATGAGCGAGTACCCCCACCTGCTGGAGCCACTCGACCTCGGGCACGTCACACTGCGCAACCGGGTCCTCATGGGCTCGATGCACACCGGACTCGAGGACCGTTCCCGGGACTTCCCCAAGCTGGCCGCCTACCTCGCCGAGCGCGCCCGAGGGGGAGCGGGCCTCATCGTCACCGGCGGGTTCGCCCCGAACCTGGAGGGTTCGCTCTACCCGTTCGCGTCGACGCTGACCACCCAGCGGCAGGCGGCCCGGCACCGGCAGGTGACCGAGGCCGTCCACGAGGCCGGCGGCCTCGTCGCCCTGCAGATCCTCCACGCCGGCCGGTACGGCTACACCCCGTGGTGCGTGGCGCCCTCCGCGCTGAAGAGCCCGATCAGCCGGTTCCGGCCGCGGGCCCTGTCCGACCGCGGGGTACGGCGCCAGATCCGGGCCTTCGCGCGTGCCGCCGCGCTCGCGAAGGAGGCCGGCTACGACGGGGTCGAGGTGATGGGCTCCGAGGGCTACCTCGTCAACCAGTTCCTCGCCCCGCGCACCAACCACCGCACCGACCGGTGGGGCGGCAGCCCCGAGAACCGGCGCCGGTTCGCCGTCGAGGTGGTCCGGGCCGTGCGTGGGGCCGTCGGCCCGGACTTCGTCATCGTCTACCGCATCTCGGTCCTCGACCTCGTCGAGGACGGCCAGACGTGGGAGGAGGTCACCACCCTCGCCCGCGACGTCGAGGCCAACGGGGCGAGCATCCTCAACCTGGGGATCGGCTGGCACGAGGCCCGGGTACCCACGATCGTGACCTCGGTCCCCCGGGCGGCGTTCACCGGCTACGCGGCACGGCTGAAGGAGCACGTCTCGATCCCGGTCTGCGCCACCAACCGGATCAACACCCCGGAGGTGGCCGAGGAGGTCTTGGCCGGCGGTGCCGACCTCGTCTCCCTCGCCCGCCCCTTCCTCGCCGACCCCGAGTTCGTCCGCAAGGCAGAGCAGGGGCGCGCCGACGAGATCAACACGTGCATCGCCTGCAACCAGGCCTGCCTCGACCACACCTTCGCCCACCGACGGGCCAGCTGCCTGGTCAACCCGCGAGCCGCCCACGAGACCGAGCTGGTCCTCGAGCCGACCGCCGAGCGCCGCCGGGTGGCGGTGGTCGGCGCCGGACCGGCCGGCCTGGCGGCGGCCACGACGCTCGCCGAGCGGGGCCACGAGGTCGAGCTCTTCGAGGCCCGTGACCACGTCGGGGGGCAGTTCGACATCGCGATGCGCATCCCGGGCAAGGAGGAGTTCGCCGAGACGCTGCGGTACTTCGGCCGCCGGCTGGACCTCACCGGTGTCAAGGTGCACCTCTCGACCCGGGCAGAGGCCGACGAGCTCGCCGCCGCGGGGTTCGACGACGTCGTCGTCGCGACCGGGGTGACGCCCCGGCTCCCGGACATCCCGGGCATCGACCACCCGATGGTCGTCACCTACGACCAGCTCGTCCGCGGCGAGCGGACCGCGGGCCACCGGGTCGCGGTGATCGGGGCCGGCGGGATCGGGGTCGACGTCTGCGAGTTCCTCACCACCGAGCACTCGCCCGCCCTCGACGCCCCGGCGTGGCGCGCCGAGTGGGGCGTCGGCGACCCGGCGACGTCGCGGGGCGGGGTGGCGCCGGCGGCGCCGGAGCCCAGCCCGCGCGAGGTGGTCCTCCTGCAACGCAAGAAGACGCCGATCGGCAGGGACCTCGGGAAGACCACCGGCTGGGTCCACCGCGCGTCGCTGCGGGCCAAGGGCGTCGAGCAGGTGACCGGGGTCGCGTCCTACGAGCGGATCGACGACGAGGGGCTGCACGTCGCGCTCGGTCCGCAGGGCGCCGAGAAGCGGGTCATCCCGGTCGACACGGTCGTCGTGTGCGCCGGACAGGAGTCGGTGCGCGGCCTCGCCGACCCGCTCGAGGCGCTCGGCATCCGGGTGCACGTCGTCGGCGGCGCCGACCTCGCGGCCGAGCTCGACGCCGAGCGGGCCATCAGGCAGGGCACCGAGGTGGCCGCCCGGATCTGACGGGTCACACCCGCGGGCCGCGCGGCCGGGACCGGAGGAGACTGGGAGGCAGCCACCGCTCCGGCGGCTCCTTGACCACCCCGGAGGTGGGTCATGAGCAGCCACGTGTCCATGCCGGTCTCGCCGCGCACCGACGGCTCACCCGACGTGCGCCACGCGTGGTGGTGCGTCGTCGCCTGGTTCCCGGCGGCCGTCGTGTCCTTCGTCGCCGGCGAGGGGCTCGGTGCCCTGCTCGGCCAGACCGGTGAGGGCCTGCCGGCGTGGTGGGTGGGTGGGACCGCGCTGCTCGGCGCGGTCGTCGTGCTCGCCGTCCCGACCGTGCTGGCCCGGGTCTTCGACCGCCGGGCACGCCGCGCCGGGGACGAGCGGGCCCGGGTCCCCGCTCTCGTCGTGCTCGTCCTCACCGGCATCGTCGTCGCGATGAACCTCTTCTCCTGGGCGATGCGCGTACTGCTCACCGGGTGAGGGGAGCCGCCTCAGCCCGCCGAGGCCAACCCGGCCGCGGCGAAGGCCGCGTCGAGCCGATCGAGCAGCGAGCCCCCCATCCCCGCCACCCGGTGCTGCTCGAACGCGGCGCGGACCGCCGCCATGGTCACCCGGGCCGCGACGCCGGTCGCGATGTCGACGGCCGGGTCGGTGCCGGCCCGGGCGTACGCCGCCCGCACGAGAGCCGCCTCCACCCGGTAGCCGGCGCCGGAGAGGCGGTCCGAGAGCTCGGGGGAGCGGTCGGCGAGCCGGCGCCGCATCCGCCACAGCTCGTCCTCGGAGGTGAGGGCGGCGACGTGGGCGGTCACGACCGCCCGGAGCGCCTGCTCGAGCGGCTCGGACGCCGGCCGCTCGAGCACCTCGGCGGCGACCCGCTCGGCGGCCGTCGGGTCGTAGCCGACGAGTGCGTCCTCCTTGGTCGGAAAGTAGTTGAACAGGGTGCGCGGCGAGACCTCGGCGGCGGCGGCGATCTCCTCGACCGTCACCTCGTGGACCCCGCGGGCCAGGGCCAGGCTCACCGCGGCGCGGTGGATGCGAGCGCGCGTCGCCCGCTTCTTGCGCTCCCGCAGCGGCTCCTCGGGGTGGGCCGTGGCCACCTCCGGGGAGGGCTCCGCGCGCGCGGTCTCCATGGTCACCGCACCAGTATGCAGGCGTAGCAGTTTTGCAGAGAGTGCAGAAAGCAATATGCTTGGGCGATGCAAACAACCGAGGGCCGCGCCCTGCCCCCGGCCGCGGGCGCGACCGAGAGGACCTCATGACCGCCAGCACCGCCGCGGTGGCCCCGGCACAGCCCTACCGGCTGGGTCCGGAGGCGTCCCGGGTGTTCGTCGGGCTGATGCTCGGCATGCTCGTCGCGTCCATCAGCCAGACCATCGTCGGACCGGCGATGCCACGGATCGTCGCCGAGCTCGGCGGGATGGACCATTACAGCTGGGTCGCGACGGCGGCGATGCTCGTCTCGGCGATCACCGTGCCGATCGTCGGCAAGCTCTCCGACCTCTACGGGCGCCGGGGCTTCTACCTCGGCGGTCTCGTCGTGTTCATGGTCGGCTCGGTCGTCGCCGGGCTGGCGCCCAGCTTCTGGGTGCTCGTCGCCGCCCGCGCCATCCAGGGCCTCGGCATGGGCACGGTGATGCCACTGTCCCAGACCATCATCGGCGACATCATCCCGCCCCGTCAGCGCGGCAAGTACCAGGGGATGATGGGGGCCGTCTTCGGGGTGACCTCGGTCGCCGGGCCGCTCGCCGGCGGCTTCGTCACCGACCACTTCGGCTGGCGCTGGCTGTTCTTCGCGGCCCTCCCGTTCGGCGTCGTCGCGACGTTCGTCATCGCGCGGTTCCTCCACCTGCCGCACCAGCGCCGCGACGCCGAGGTCGACGTCGCTCGGCATCGCCACCCTCGCCGTCGCGCTGGTCTCGATCCTGCTCGCCACCTCCTGGGGCGGCACGACCTACCCGTGGGCCTCGGCGACGATCGTCGGCCTCTACGCCGTCGGGGCCGTGGCGCTCGTCGCGTTCGTCCTCGTCGAGCTGCGGGCGAGCGAGCCGGTCATCCCGCTGCGCCTGTTCCGGTCCTCGGTGTTCACGGCGAGCAACCTCGCGAGCTTCGGCCTCGCGATGGTGATGTTCGGGTCGATCATCTACATCCCGGTCTACGCCCAGGGCGTCCTCGGCGTCGACGCCACGAACTCCGGGCTCATCCTCGCCCCGCTCATGCTCGGCTTCATCGTCATGGGCATCCTCGCCGGGCTCGCTCATCACCCGCACCGGCCGCTACAAGGCGATCATGGTGGCCGGCGTGGTCGTCATGGGCGTCGGGCCTGTGGCTGCTGACCCGGCTGACCTGGCGGCTCCACCCAGGCCCAGCTGACCCTCGCGATGGTCGTCCTCGGCCTGGGCATCGGGATGGCGATGCAGCAGTACACCCTCGTGATCCAGAACGCCGTGGAGCGCCGCGACCTCGGGGTCGCCACCGCCTCGAGCCAGTTCTTCCGCAACGTCGGCTCCACCGTCGGCATCGCCCTCTTCGGCACGGTCCTGACCAGCGGCCTCGGGGCGGCGATCGCCGCGCACCTGCCCCCGGCCGTCGCGGCGCAGTGCCCGCGGGCTCGGCGGACGTCGGCTCGGTGCTCGACCCCTCCGCGCTCGCGACCCTGCCCCCGGTCGTCGCCGGCGCGGTGCGCCAGGGCCTCGCCGACCAGCTGCACGAGGTGTTCCTCATCGGGCTGCCGATCGTCGCCCTCGTCCTCGTCGCGACCCTTGCCATCAAGGCTCTCCCGCTGCGGGAGACCGCTCACGCCGAGGCGGAGCACCGGGTCGAGGAGGAGCTCGAGGAGCTCGGTCAGGAGCTGCTCGACACGATGGCCCAGTCCGCCGTCGCCAGGGAGCCCGACCCGGCCCGCTGACGCGGCGGGCGAGGCGGCTCCCGACATCGGACGTGGGTGAAGACCGCCGGGGATCCGGCGGTCTTCACCCACGTTCCGGAGAGGCGGTCAAGCCGGGGGGAGCACGTCGCTCTGCGCCGGGAGGTTCGCCACCCCGACCGGGCAGGTCAGCCCGTTGGGCCCGTGGTTGCAGTAACCGTTCGGGTTCTTCTGCAGGTACTGCTGGTGGTAGTCCTCGGCGTAGTAGAACGGTCCGGCCTGCTCGGCACGGGTGATGGTCGTCGTGATCTCGCCGCGCCCGGCCTCGGTGAGCACCCGCTGGAAGGCCTCCCGGGTGGCCTCGCGCCGCGGCCGCCTGGCCCGGGGTGGTCGTGAACACGCCGAGCGGTAGGCGGTGCCGACGTCGTTGCCCTGCCGGTTGCCCTGGGTCGGGTCGTGGTTCTCCCAGAAGGCCTTGAGCAGCAGCTCGGGGGAGGTCGCCGCCGGGTCGTAGGCGACGAGGACGGTCTCGGCGTGCCCGGTGCGGCCGGTGCAGGTCTCCTCGTACGTCGGGTTCGGCGTGTACCCGCCCATGTAGCCCGCGGCGGTGGTCACGACGCCGGGGAGCCGCCAGAAGATCCGCTCCACGCCCCAGAAGCAGCCCATCGCGACGTAGAGGACCTCGGTCCCCTCCGGCCACGGGCCCTCGAGCGGGGTGCCGAGCACCTCGTGGGTCGGCGGGCACCGGGAACGGCCGGTGGTCGCGGCCCGGCAGGGCCTCGTCACGGGTGGGCAGCGTGGTCTTTGCGCGGGATCCGAAGAGCATGCGCAGTGGCAGAACGCGGGCGGTGCGGCGGTTCGATCCCCCGACCTCTGGTCGGACCGCCCTCGTCCGAACGGCCACGTCGTTAAAGGCAAGAGTAAAGAAACCCGCGAGAATCCGCTGGTCAGCGTGGTTACCTAGGTCGAGTCCGAGCGGCCGCGGGGGGCTGGGCCCGGGCGATGACACCGACGAAGGAGTGCGCGTGTCTGCGATCGGTCACGAGACGACGGGTGGTGGCCGGTGCGGCGTGGGCCGTGCCGGTGATCGTCGTCGGGCAGCCGGCGGTGGCCGCCACCTGTTCCGGCCCGGTGACGTACTACACGCCGACGCTCTCGGTGACCAGCTCGACGACGACCAAGCTCGAGAACGGCCACACCATCGGCGACCTCTCCTTCGACATCACGAACGACGGCGCGAGCACCATCCCGGCAGGCACGACGTACACGGCGACGATCACGGCCGAGAAGGCGCCCGGCGCACAGGCCAAGAACATCCGGGTGACGCGCGAAGACCGACCGCCGGCATCGCTCCGCAGGGCGAGTTCACCTTCAACCCGCGATGGAGCGCGCCGGGGTGACCACCGAGACCTACGCTCTGGTCCTGCCCACAGGATGTCGCGGCAGGTCAGTCGTTCGGGTTCGACTGGTCCATCGACAGCGAGACCGGTGTGCGGGGCCACGAAGCCTCCGGCTCGACGTCACGCTGGTCAGCTACTCCACGGTCACCTGCTCGGGGACGACTGCGGGCACGTCGACGTCCGCGCTCGTCGTACTGGGGGGCGAGGTAGCGGCACCGCCGCGCGAGAGCCGACGGGGCCCCCGGGCCGCGCAGGTGAGGCAGGGGATCACCTCGCCCGAGGGCCCCAGTCCTGTGCGGAGCCGCCACCACCTACCCTCGGTGCCATGACCCACGAGCACCTCGGCTTCTCCTCCCGCGCCATCCACGCCGGCCAGGACCCCGACCCGACGACCGGCGCGGTGGTGCCGCCCATCCACCAGGTGAGCACGTACAAGCAGGACGGCATCGGCGGGCTCCGTGGCGGCTACGAGTACTCGCCGCTCGGGCAACCCGACCCGCGCCGCGCTCGAGGAGTGCATCGCCGCCCTCGAGGGCGGCGAGCGTGGCTTCGGGTTCGCCAGCGGCCTCGCCGGCGAGGACGCGGTGCTGCGGGCGCTGCTGGCCCCGGCGACCACGTCGTCATCCCCTCCGACGCGTACGGCGGGACCTACCGGCTCTTCAAGCGGGTCGTCGAGCCGTGGGGCGTGGAGCACTCGGTGGCCGCCGTCGCCGACGTCGACGCGGTGCGCTCGGCCCTCCGCCGGCGACCCGGATGGTCTGGGTCGAGACCCCGACCAACCCACTCCTCGGCATCGCCGACGTCGCGGCCATCGCCGACCTCGCCCACGAGGCGGGGGCCCTGCTCGTCGTCGACAACACCTTCGCCTCGCCCTACCTGCAGAACCCGATCGCGCT
The DNA here is from genome assembly GCA_963772645.1 of uncultured Actinomycetota bacterium. Classification (GTDB taxonomy): domain Bacteria; phylum Actinomycetota; class Actinomycetes; order Actinomycetales; family Dermatophilaceae; genus DASSQJ01. Next base: position 253,018 of record CAVYYD010000005.1, on the reverse strand, counting down.
CGGCGCCGACGTCGTCGTCCACTCGATGACGAAGTACGCGGGCGGGCACAGCGACGTGGTCGGCGGCGCGGTCGTCGTCGCCCCGGGTGCCACCACCCGCGACGGGGCGAGCGTCGCCGAGCGGATCGCGTTCCACCAGAACGCGATGGGCGCGGTGGCCGGTCCGTTCGACGCCTGGTTGGTCCTGCGTGGGCTGAAGACCCTGGCGGTCCGGATGGAGCGGCACTGTGACAACGCGGAGGCGGTCGTCGACTTCCTGCTCTCCCACCCCGGTGTCACCGCCGTCCACTACCCCGGGCTGCCCGACCACCCCAACCACGAGGTGGCGGCCCGACAGATGCGGCGCTTCGGCGGGATGGTCGCGTTCCGGGTCCGCGGCGGCGAGGACGTCGCCACCAAGGTCTGCGCCGAGACGACCCTGTGGACGCTCGGGGAGTCCCTCGGCGGCGTGGAGTCGCTGATCGAGCACCCCGGCCGGATGACCCACGCCTCCGTGGCGGGCACCGAGCTCGAGGTGCCCGCCGACCTCATCCGCCTCTCGGTCGGCATCGAGGACGTCGAGGACCTCGTGGCCGACCTGCGCCAGGCCCTGGACCGCCTCACCTGAGCCCCCCGGACGCCCCGGCCGCCCCGACGGGGTGCCGCCCGGGCGCCGGCCGGCCCATCACTAGAGTGCGGTGGGTGCCCGCGGTCCTCTGCGTCGACGTCGGCTCGACCTTCACCAAGGGGGTCCTCGTCGGCACCCCCGGCGGCGAGCTGCTCGGGGCCGCGGCGCACCCCACGACCGTCGGTACCGACGTCATGGACGGGGTGGATGCGGTGCGCGCGGCGCTCGCCGAGCACGGGGCGGCCGCCGAGGTCCTGCTCTGCTCGAGCGCCGGTGGCGGCCTGCGCCTCGCGGTCGTCGGCCACGAGCGGCAGGTCACCGCGGAGGCCGGCCACCGGGTCGGCCTCTCGGCCGGGGCCAAGGTGGTCCACGTCGCGCACGGGCCGATGTCCGGGGTGGACCTGCGGGGCCTGCGGGCCGCCGCCCCCGACATCGTCCTGCTCGTCGGCGGCACCGACGGCGGCAACGCCGACGTCCTGCTCCACAACGCCCGGCGGCTGGCCCGGGGCCGGCTGCGCGCCCCGGTCGTCGTCGCGGGCAACGCGGACGTGGCGGCCGAGGCCGCTGCCGAGCTCGCCGCCACCGGCCGGCGGCACGTGCTGACCGCGAACGTGCTGCCCCGCATCGGCGTCGTCGCCCCCGAGGGGGCCCGTGCCGCCATCCGCGAGGTCTTCCTCACCCACGTCATCGGCGGCAAGGGCCTCTCCCGCGGACGCGGGTTCGCCGGTCTGGTCCGGGCCGCGACCCCGGATGCCGTTCTGCGCGGCGTCGAGGTGCTCGCGGGTTCCGTCGGTGCGGACGTGCTCGTCGTCGACGTCGGGGGAGCGACCACCGACGTCTACTCCGTCCTCACCCCGCACGGCGAGGACGCGACGATCCACCGCGAGGTCGTCGGCACCCTCTGGCACGCCCGCACCGTCGAGGCGGACCTGGGGATGCGGTGGAACGCCGAGGGGATCGTCGGGGCGGCGGCCCGCGAGCGGCTGGCCCTCGGTGCCGACGCCGCCTCCTACGCCACCCGGGTCGCCGCCGACCCGGGGCACCTCGCCGAGGATGCCGCCCAGTGGGCCGCCGAGGAGGCCCTGGCCCGCGCTGCCGTCGTCGTCGCCCTCCGCCGCCACGGACGCCCGCCCTCACCGTCCGAGCCGCCGCGCCCGCTGGCCGACGTGGCGCTCGTCGTCGGGTCCGGCGGGGTGCTGCGCCACTCGCCCCCCGGCCTGGCCGACGGCGTGCTCGCTGCGGGCCTGGCCGACCACGGTGGCGGCTGGCGGGCGCCCGACCGCGCCGCCACCGTGGTCGACCGCGCCTACCTGCTCTTCGCCGTGGGGCTCCTCGCCGACCGCCACCCCGGCGCGGCGCGGGCCCTGGCGGCGCGGCTCGTGGCCGCCGCCGAGGCCCGCCCCGCCGTCACCGGGCCGCCTCCGCCTCCGGGTCCGCCGGCGTCGCGCCGGAGCGGTACGGGCTCGGGGTGAAGCGCTGGGTGGCCCGGAGGTCCCGGGTCAGGTGGGCGTGGGCGGAGTGGCCGAGTGCCGCGGCGAGGTCGGCGAGCCGACGCCGGAGCAGCCGTCAGCCGGTGTACGGCGTCGTGTGCAGGATCTTGACCTCGATCTGCTTGCCGGTCGGGGCCTCGTAGGAGACGGTGTCGCCGACCTTGGCCCCGTTCACGGCGGCGCCGATGGGGGACTTCTCGGAGAAGACCTGGAAGGAGGCGTCGATGATCTCGCGGGAGCCGAGGAGGAACGTCTCCTCGTCGCCGAGGATGTCGACGGTGACCATCATCCCCGGCTCGACGACCCCGTCGTCGGCGGGCGTCTCGCCGATCTTCGCGTTCTCGAGGAGCTGGGTCAGCTGGCGGATCCGCGCCTCCATCTTCCCCTGCTCCTCCTTCGCGGCGTGGTAGCCGCCGTTCTCGCGGAGGTCACCCTCCTCCCGGGCCGCCTCGATGCGCTTGGCGATCTCGGTGCGACCCGGACCGGAGAGCTCCTCCAGCTCGGCCTTGAGGCGGTCGTAGGCCGCCTGCGTGAGGAAGCTCTGGCTGGTGGTCTCGGTCACGGGGTTTCACTTCCTGCTCGTGGGTCGGTGCTGCCGGACCCCCCTGCTCGGGGTGCTACGGCAACGGGCCCGGGCTCCGTCGGCTGGGTGCTCCAGCGCGCTGGGACGGACACCGGACCCGCAGTGCTCAATGGGTCAGTCTAGCAACCAGGGCCGCTGCAACCACATCGAACCGGTCAGCCCGTGGTCGGCAGGACCCGCACGCAGGACTGCACGACGCCGGTCACCGCGCGGGCGCTGGTCCGGATCGTGACGACCCGGTGGACCACCGCAGGCCCGTCCGCGGGGACGTGGTCGGGGACGACGCCGACCCGGCCCTTGCGGCTGTCGAGGGCCGCGACCTGGCAGTCGACGGCCACGCCCACGGGCCGGGCGAGGTCGTACTCGACCCGGATGGAGGTGTCGGACTGGACCTCGTAGGCGGTGACCACGGGTGAGACCGCGCCGGACGTGCGGGTCCAGCCCCACCAGACCACGAGGGCGACGGCGAGGGTGACCCCGACGGTGCCGACGACCCACCAGCGCCCGGTGCCGGGCTCGGGGCGGGGCAGGGTCACGGCGCCTCCTGCGGGGCTGTCGGCGGGTCAGTGAGAGGATGGCCGGTGACCATTCTCGGGTACGACCCGAGGCACCTGGACGGAAGGGTCCTGCATGTCCGAGCGGCTCCGGCTCATGTGCGTCCACGCACATCCGGACGACGAGTCGAGCAAGGGCGCGGCGACGATGGCCAAGTACGTCGACGCCGGCCACGAGGTGCTCGTCGTCTCGTGCACCGGCGGGGAACGCGGCGACGTCCTCAACCCCCGCCTCGCCCACGACGCACACATCATCCGCGACATGGCGGAGGTGCGCCGTGAGGAGATGGCCGCGGCCCAGCGGGTGCTCGGGGTCGGGCACACCTGGCTCGGCTACGTCGACTCCGGCCTGCCCGAGGGTGACCCGCGCCCGCCGCTGCCGGCCGGCTGCTTCGCCCTGGCCCCGCTCGCGGCCGCGACCGAGGCGCTCGTCCGCGAGGTCCGCCGGTTCCGCCCGCACGTCCTGACCACCTACGACGAGAACGGCGGCTACCCCCACCCCGACCACGTCATGTGCCACGACGTCTCGGTGGCCGCCTTCGCCGCGGCCGGTGACCCCGACGCGTTCCGGACCGCGGGGCGGCCGTGGCAGCCGCTCAAGCTGTACTACACGATGACCTTCACCCGGGCGCGGATCGAGGCCTTCCACCAGGCCCTCACCGCGCTCGGCGAGGAGAGCCCCTACGCGGAGTGGCTCGAGAACTGGAACCGCCCCGACCGGACCGTCACCACTCGGGTCGAGTGCGGCGACTGGTTCGACCGGCGCGACGCCGCACTCCTGGCCCACGCCACCCAGGTCGACCCCGAGGGGTCGTTCTTCCGGGTCTCGCGCGAGGTCCAGCAGCGGGTCTGGCCCACCGAGGACTTCGAGCTCGCGGCCTCGTACGTCCCGGTGCCCGAGGCCGAGGACGACCTGTTCGCGGGCCTGCCCGACGACGTGGCCGAGGCCGACGCGCTGGCGACCTCGGCGGACCTCACCCTCGCCGTCGACGCCCGGAAGGAGCGCGCCGCATGACCGAGTCCACGAACAGCACGCAGGGCTTCCTCGCGTTCGTCGCGTTCGTGCTCCTCGCCCTCGCGCTGTGGTTCCTCATGCGCAACATGAACGCGCGGATGCGGCGGATGTCCTACCGCCAGCAGGCGGCGCACCGGGGCAAGGACGACCCCCAGGCGGGGCCGGACGACCTGCGCGACGAGACCGACGGGGACGAGGCCGCGGAGGAGGACCGCCCGCAGGGGCCTCCCGGCGGCTGACGTACCGGCGAGCCGCTCAGGCCGGCGTGGCCGCGCTCAGGGCGATCGAGGCGGCGACCACGTGCGCCGTGAAGGCGAGCACGGTCAGCGCGTGGAAGACCTCGTGGAAGCCGAACCAGCGCGGCGAGATGTCCGGGCGCTTCGTGCCGTAGACCACCGCCCCGAGGCTGTAGAGCACTCCGCCGAGCACGACGAGCGCCATGACCGCGCCCCCGACGTGCTGCAGGAGCGGGCCGAAGTAGAAGACGGCGACCCAGCCGAGCAGCACGTACACCGGCACGTAGAGCCAGCGCGGCGCCCCCGCCCACAGCACCCGGAAGGCCACCCCGGCCACGGCACCGGTCCAGACGATGAGGAGCAGGCTGCGGGCCTGTCCGGTCGGCAGGAGCAGCGCGAAGGGCGTGTAGGTGCCGGCGATGATGAGGAAGATGTTGGAGTGGTCCAACCGGCGGAGCACCGCGGCGACCCGGGCGACCACGTGCCGCGGTGGTAGACCGCCGAGGTCCCGAAGAGCAGGGTCGCTGTGCCCGCGAAGACGACCGCGGAGACCTTGCCGCTCGGCGTCGTCGCGAGGATGACGAGGAGCACCCCGGCGAGCACGGCCACCGGGGCCATCCCCGCGTGCAGCCAGCCCCGCAGCCGGGGCTTGACGTTCTGGAGGGCATGCTCGACGCGGTGCTCGATGGCCTCCCGACGGTGCGGGTCGGTCGGGCCCAGGTCCACGGACTCCGTCATTGACTCAGAGTAACCTACGTGACCGTAGGTTAGGAACCGGCTGGGGCCCGCCGCCCGCGGCTCCTCCCGCTCGCCCGAGGGGTACCGTGGCTCCGACGGCTCGGCGGGTGCCCGGCCGCGGCTCCGGAGCAGGCGGGAGGACGTGGGTGGATGCGGCTCACTGACGTCGTCTACGCCGCCTACGAGCGTCGCCTGGCCAAGCAGCTCGACAGCGCCGCGGTCCCGCGCCACGTGGGGGTGATGCTCGACGGCAACCGGCGCTGGGCGCGCGCGCGCGGCACCGGCACGAGCGAGGGCTACCGCGCGGGCGCCGAGAACATCGCCAACCTCCTGTCCTGGTGCGACGAGGCAGGGGTCGAGGTGGTCACCCTGTGGCTGCTGTCCACCGACAACCTCGTCGGCCGCCGGGAGCACGAGCTCGAGGACCTGCTCGGCATCATCGAGCACGCCGTCGACACGCTCGCCGACACCCACCGCTGGCGGATCCACCCCGTCGGCGCCCTGGACCTGCTCCCGGCGCAGACGGCCGCCCGGCTCAAGGACGCCGAGGACCGGACCCGGGACGTCGAGGGCATGCTCGTCAACGTCGCCGTCGGCTACGGCGGTCGGCGCGAGATCGCCGACGCGGTGCGCTCGCTCCTCCACGAGCACGCGACGAAGGGGACGAGCATCGAGGAGCTCGCCGAGGTCATCGACGTCGAGCACATCGCCGAGCACCTCTACACCAAGGGTCAGCCCGACCCCGACCTCGTCATCCGCACCTCGGGCGAGCAGCGGCTCGGCGGGTTCCTCCTGTGGCAGAGCGCGCACAGCGAGTTCTACTTCTGCGAGGCGTACTGGCCCGACTTCCGCAAGGTCGACTTCCTCCGCGCGCTGAGGGCCTACGGGGAGCGCCACCGCCGCTACGGCGCCTGACGCCGGGCCCGGCCCGGGGCGGCCCGGCACCACGGTCGCGCGTGAACATCACGTGACATCCCGCCCCACGAGACGCCTGCCGTCACACCGGCCACAGGCGTCTCGACACGCCGGACCCGATGAGCGACCCCACCCTGCCGGCGAGTCGTAGCGTCGACGGCAGGCACTCCCCAGAGCACCAGGAGCGGCAATGGCCTCGAGAACGGCGACGGCGACCAGCACGACACCGGGGAAGGAGCCGCGCCGGACCCTCGTCCTCGACACCTCGGTCCTGCTCTCCGACCCGCGCGCGATCCTCCGGTTCGCCGAGCACGAGGTCGTCCTCCCGGTCGTCGTCGTCACCGAGCTCGAGGCCAAGCGCCACCACCCCGAGCTCGGCTACTTCGCCCGCACCGCGCTGCGCCTGCTCGACGACCTGCGGATCAAGGCCGGGCGGCTCGACGCCCCGGTGCCCGTCGGCGAGGAGGGCGGCACCCTGCGGGTCGAGCTCAACCACACCGACGCCACGTCGCTGCCGGCGGGGTTCCGCCTCGGCGACAACGACACCCGCATCCTCGCGGTCGCCCGCAACCTGGCCGACGAGGGCAACCTCGTCACGGTCGTCAGCAAGGACCTGCCGATGCGGGTCAAGGCCTCCGCCTGCGGGCTCGACGCCGAGGAGTACCGCGCCGAGCTCGCCGTCGAGTCCGGGTGGACCGGCCTGGCCGAGCTCGACGTCTCCGCCGAGGAGATCGACCACCTCTACGAGTACGGCCGGCTGGAGAACCGCGAGGCCGGGGAGATGCCGTGCCACACCGGCCTCAAGCTCATCTCGCCGCGCGGCTCCGGCCTCGGCCGGGTCGGGCCCGACAAGCAGGTCCGCCTGGTGCGCGGCGACCGCGACGCCTTCGGCCTGCACGGCCGCAGCGCCGAGCAGCGGATCGCCCTCGACCTCCTCCTCGACCCCGACGTCGGCATCGTCAGCCTCGGTGGCCGGGCCGGTACCGGGAAGTCGGCGCTCGCGCTCTGTGCCGGGCTCGAGGCGGTCATGGAGCGCCGCCAGCAGCGCAGGGTCGTCGTGTTCCGGCCGCTGTACGCCGTCGGCGGGCAGGAGCTCGGCTACCTGCCGGGTGACGCCAACGAGAAGATGAACCCGTGGGGCCAGGCGGTCTTCGACACCCTCTCCGCCCTCGTCTCGCGCGAGGTCGTCGAGGAGGTCCTCGACCGGGGGATGCTCGAGGTGCTCCCGTTGACCCACATCCGTGGCCGCAGCCTGCACGACGCGTTCGTCATCGTCGACGAGGCCCAGAGCCTCGAGCGCAACGTCCTGCTCACCGTCCTCTCCCGCATCGGGCAGAACTCACGGGTCGTCCTCACCCATGACGTCGCGCAGCGGGACAACCTTCGGGTGGGCCGGCACGACGGGGTGGTCGCCGTGGTCGAGGCGCTCAAGGGGCATCCGCTCTTCGCGCACGTGACCCTGACCCGCTCGGAGCGGAGCCCGATCGCGGCGCTCGTCACCGACCTGCTCGAGGGCCTGGAGCTGTGAGGGCGGCCGTCGCCCGGGGGGTCGAACGGCGGATCCCGGGGTCGTCTGAGCGGCCGCTCAGGTCAGGATTGGGTCCCTCGTCCCCCGACCCCTACAGTAGGGTCTCGATTCGGTAACGCCCCCGCCGACCCGAGCTCCACCCGCCCCACCGCCTCAGGACTTCGCCATGGCCCGCTACGCAGGACGCCACGCGCCGCGTCACGCCGCGACCCGTCGCCGTGGCGCCCACGTCGGCCGGCGCCCCCCGGTGCTGCGGCCGGTCGTCACCACCGGCGTCCTCGCCGCCCTGGTCGGCGGGGCCGCGGTCGCGGCCACCGTGACCGAGGACACTGCGAGCGCCACCCAGCTCACCCTTGCCCTCGACCAGTCGACGACGAGCGAGTCCACCGCCCAGAGCCGCGCCGCGCTGGCCGACTCGGTCCGGGTCACCGCCGACCGGGTCGCGAGCAACGCCCAGGCCGCCGTCCTCGTCGCCAAGGACGCCGAGGTCGAGAAGGCCCGCGCCGAGGCCCTGGCGAAGAAGCGCAAGGCCCAGCAGGAGCGCGCCGCCCGGGAGGCCCAGCGCAAGCGGATCCTCGCCAACGCCCAGTCCGACCCCAAGGCCGTGGCGCGGATCCTCCTGCCGGAGTACGGCTTCGGCGAGGGCCAGTGGGCGTGCCTCGACCAGCTCTGGATCGGCGAGAGCGACTGGCGGTGGTGGGTGGCCAACTCCTCCTCGGGCGCCTACGGCATCCCGCAGTCGCTGCCGGGCAGCAAGATGGCCTCGGTGGCCCCCGACTGGCAGACCAACCCCGTCACCCAGATCAAGTGGGGCCTGCAGTACATCAAGAGCTCCTACGGCACCCCGTGCAACGCGCTCAACCAGTGGCTGGCGCGCTCCCCGCACTGGTACTGACCGGCCACGCCCCGCGCCGCCCGGCCGGGGCCCTCCTAGATCTTGCGCAGCCGGATGCCGGTGACCGCGTGGTCGGCGCCCTTGGTGAGCACGAGGGTGGCCCGCTCCCGGGTCGGGAGGATGTTCTCGACGAGGTTGGGCTCGTTGATCGACTCCCAGATCGAGGCCGCCGTCGCCGCGGCCTGCGCGTCGCTGAGCTCGGCGTAGCGGTGGAAGTACGACTGCGGGTCGGCGAACGCCGTCTCGCGCAGGCGCAGGAAGCGCTCGACGTACCAGCGCCGGATGTCCTCGACGGGGGCGTCGACGTAGACCGAGAAGTCGAAGTAGTCGGAGATGGCCCCGGTGCTGGAGCCGTCCGGGCGGACCCCGGGCGGTTGCAGGACGTTGAGGCCCTCGACGATGAGGACGTCGGGCTTGCGCACCGCGACGACCTCGTCGAGGACGTCGTAGGTGAGGTGGGAGTACACCGGCGCCCTGACGACCGGCATCCCCGACTTGACGTCGGCGACGAACCGGAGCAGCGCACGGCGGTCGTAGGACTCGGGGAAGCCCTTGCGCTGCATCAGGTTCCGGCTCTCGAGCTCGGCGTTGGCGTGGAGGAACCCGTCGGTCGTCACGAGCTCGACCCGTGGCGTGTGCGGCCAGCGGCTCATCAGCTCGCGCAGGATGCGGGCCGTGGTCGACTTGCCGACGGCCACCGAGCCGGCGACGCCGACGACGAACGGGACCCGGGTCGGGCGCTCGCCGAGGAACTCGCTGGTCGCGAGCCGGAGGCCGTGGACGGCCTCCACGTAGAAGTGGAGCAGGCGGGAGAGCGGGAGGTAGACGTCCTCGACCTCGCGCAGGTCGAGCCGGTCGCCCAGGCCGCGCAGACGCGCGATGTCGTCCTGGGTCAGGCTCATCGGGTGGTTCTCGCGCAGCCGGGACCACGCGCGGCGGTCGAGGTCGACGTACGGGGTGGGGGCCACGCCGGGCTCGTCGAGCCCGAGACGTGCGAGCGCCTGGTCCGCCGCGGTCACGTCCGCCATCATGGCGCATCCGCCCGGGCCAGGTGCCCGGCACGGCGGACGGACCCGCCGCCCGCTGCGGGCGCCCACCCCCGGCCGGCCCCCCTGCGGGGCTGTGGGGGGGCGCCGCGCGGAGTCGGGCCGGTGACCGCCCAGCGTCTACGCTGGCCGGCATGTGCGGAATCGTCGGCTACGTCGGCCGGACCACGGACGGCCGGGCCCTGGACGTCGTCATGGAGGGCCTGACCCGGCTGGAGTACCGCGGGTACGACTCGGCGGGCGTGGCGCTCATCACCGACCGGGGCATCTCGTCCGTCAAGCGGGCCGGCAAGCTGCAGAACCTGCGGGCCGAGCTCGAGGCCCGCCCGCTGCCGCGCTCCCGCACGGCGATCGGCCACACCCGGTGGGCCACCCACGGTGGCCCCACCGACGGCAACGCCCACCCGCACCGCGGTGGCGCGGGCGGCCGCCTGGCCCTGATCCACAACGGGATCATCGAGAACTTCCACCAGCTGAAGAAGGAGCTGCTCGCCACCGGGCTCGAGTTCGAGTCCGAGACCGACACCGAGGTCGCGGCCAAGCTCCTCGGCCGCGAGTACGACCGCTGCGGCGACCTCACGACCGCGATGCGGGCGGCGGTGGCCCGCCTCGAGGGGGCCTTCACCCTCCTCGCGGTGCACGCCGACAGCCCCGGCGTCGTCGTCGGCGCGCGCCGGAACAGCCCGCTCGTCGTCGGGCTCGGCGACGGCGAGAACTTCCTCGGCAGCGACGTGGCCGCCTTCATCGGCCACACCCGGCACGCCCTCGAGCTCGGCCAGGACCAGATCGTCACGATCACGGCCGACCGTCACGAGGTCATCGGCTTCGACGGCCGTCCCGCCCAGGGCAAGGCCTACGAGGTCACCTGGGACGCGTCCGCGGCCGAGAAGGGCGGCTACGCGACCTTCATGGAGAAGGAGATCAACGAGCAGCCGCACGCCGTCGCCGACACCCTGCTCGGGCGGACCAAGGACGACGGCGAGCTCGTCCTCGACGAGCTGAGGATCTCCGAGGACCGGCTGCGCGCGGTCGACCGGATCACCGTCGTCGCCTGCGGCACCGCGGCCTACGCCGGGATGGTCGCGAAGTACGCGCTCGAGCACTGGACCCGGATCCCGGTCGAGGTGGCCCTGGCCCACGAGTTCCGCTACTGCGACCCGATCGTCGACGGGCGCACCCTCGTGGTGTCCATCAGCCAGTCCGGGGAGACGATGGACACCCTCATGGCCGTCAAGCACGCCCACGACCTCGGCGCCCTGACCCTGGCCGTCTGCAACACGCACGGGTCGACGATCCCTCGCGAGTCCGACGCCGTCCTCTACACGCACGCCGGGCCGGAGGTCGCGGTCGCGTCGACGAAGGCTTTCCTCGCCCAGATCACCGCCTGCTACGTCCTGGGCCTCTACCTCGCCCAGCTGCGCGGCGGGCCGTTCGCCGACGACCCCAAGAGCGTCATGACCGAGCTGCGGGAGATGCCCGAGCGGGTCCAGGACCTGCTCGGCCGGATGGACCGGGTCGTCGAGATGGCCCACTTCATGGCCGACTCGCGGTCGGTCCTCTTCCTCGGCCGCAACGTCGGCTACCCGGTGGCGCTCGAGGGGGCCCTGAAGCTCAAGGAGCTCGCGTACATCCACGCCGAGGGCTTCGCCGGCGGCGAGCTCAAGCACGGGCCGATCGCCCTCATCGAGCCCGGCCAGCCGGTGTTCGTCGTCGTCCCCAGCCCCGACGCCCCGCACGACCTGCACAAGAAGGTGGTCTCCAACATCCAGGAGGTCCGGGCCCGCGGGGCGCGCACCATCGTCATCGCCCACGACGGCGACGAGGACGTCGTGCCGTTCGCCAGCGAGGTCATCCGCATCCCGCAGTGCTCGCCGATGCTCGCGCCGCTGCTCTCGGTCGTTCCGCTGCAGGTCTTCGCGCTGCACCTGGCGAGCGCGAAGGGCCTCGACGTCGACCAGCCGCGCAACCTGGCCAAGAGTGTCACCGTCGAGTGAGCGCCGGCCGCGCGGCCCGGCCGGCGCGCGGGCGCCCCGCCCCGTGACGGCGGTGCGGCGGTGATCGCGGGGGTCGGCATCGACGTCGTCGACGTCGAGCGCTTCGGCGCCACCCTCGACCGCACCCCGGCGCTGCGCGAGCGGCTGTTCACCCCCGACGAGCGGACGCTGCCGCTGAACTCGCTGGCCGCCCGGTTCGCCGCCAAGGAAGCGCTGGCCAAGGCGCTGGGCGCGCCCGCGGGCATGCACTGGCAGGACGCCGAGGTGCGCCGCGGCCCGGACGGCCGGCCCCACCTCGAGGTGCGCGGAACCGTCGCGGCCCGGGTGGCGGCGCTCGGCATCGGCGCGCTGCACGTCTCGCTGTCCCATGACGCCGGGGTCGCCTCCGCCGTCGTCGTCGCCGAGCGTGAAGGGAGCCCTCCGTGATCGAGGCCTACGCCACCGCGGACGTCTACGCCGCCGAGGAGGCCCTCATGGCCACCCTCGAGGAGGGCGAGCTGATGGCCCGGGCGGTCGAGGGCCTGGCCGCCGTCGCCGCCGCCAGGCTCGAGGAGCGCGGCGGCACGAGCGTCGCCGCGCTCGTCGGACCGGGCAACAACGGGGCCGACGCGCTCTACGCCACCGCTCGGCTCGCGGCCTCGGGGTACGCCGCCGCGGCCGTCCACCACGGCCCGGTCCACGACGGGGCCCGCGCCGCCGCCGAGGAGGCCGGCGTCGTGCTCGGGACCGACGCCGGGCTGCTCGCCGAGGCGGACGTGGTCCTCGACGGGGTCCTCGGGATCGGGGCCCGCCCCGGGCTGCCGGACTGGGCCGCCGCGTGGGTCGGCGCGGTCCCAGACTCGGCGTACGTCCTCGCCGTCGACCTGCCCTCCGGGCAGGACCCGGCCGGCGCGGTGCTCGACCCCGACGGCGTCCTGGCCGACGAGACCGTCACCTTCTCGGTCCCCAAGCCGGTCCACCTCCTGCCACCGACCGAGCAGGCCTGCGGGGTGCTCACCGTCGTCGACATCGGCCTCACCGTCGGCGAGCGCCCGGTGGTGCGGCGCCTGGACCACGACGACGTGGCCCGGCTGTGGCCGGTGCCGGGGCCCGGCGACGACAAGTACTCGCGCGGGGTCCTCGGGGTCGTGGCCGGCGGCGAGTCGTTCACCGGGGCGGCCCTGCTCTCGGTCACCGCCGCGGTCGAGTCCGGTGCCGGGATGGTGCGCTACGTCGGCACCCCGACCCCCGAGGGGCTCGTCCGGGCACAGGTGCCGGAGGCGGTCCACGGCGTCGGGCGGGTGGAGGCCTGGGTGGTCGGGCCGGGGCTCGACACCGGGTCGCGGGCGCCCGGGGCCTCGGCGCAGCTGGAGGCGGCCCGCGAGGCGCTGGCCGGCGCGGAGCCGGTGGTCGTCGACGCCGGCGGCCTGGACCTGCTCGACCCGGCGGTGCTGCGCACCCGGGCGGGTCGGGCCACGCTGCTCACCCCGCACGCCGGCGAGGCCGCCCGGCTGCTCGGCCGGCTGACCGGGCAGGACGTCGAGCGGTCCGCGGTCGAGGGCGCCCCGCTCGAGCACGCCCGCCGGCTCGCCGAGGCCTCCGGCGCCACCGTGCTGCTCAAGGGCTCGACGACCCTCGTCGTGCCGCCGGGGGAGGGGGTGGTGGTGTGGTCACAGGCCGACGCCCCGGCCTGGCTGGCCACCGCCGGGGCCGGCGACGTGCTCGCCGGGCTGCTCGGCACCCTCCTCGCCGCAGGGCTCGCCCCGGACGTGGCGGGGGCCCTCGGGGCGCTCGTCCACGGGGTGGCCGCCGACCGGGCCTCGGGCGGCGGACCGGTGCGTGCGCTCGCGTGGCTCGCGCGCTGCCCGGCACGGTCGCCGCGCTGCTCGCCCGCTGACCGGTACGGCCCTCGCGGCTCGCCGGCTGACCAGCATCCGCTCGAGACCGGGCGCCGCCTAGACTGATCCGGCCCATGACCACCCCGCCCACCACCCCGTCACCCGTGCCCGCGGGTGCCTCCGCATGGGTCACCATCGACGCCGGGGCGATCCGCGACAACGTCGCCGCGCTCCTCCGGCACGCCGCCCCGGCGGCGGTCATGGCCGTCGTCAAGGGCGACGCGTACGGCCACGGGCTGCTCACCGCCGCCCGTGCCGCCCTCGCCGGCGGCGCCTCGTGGCTCGGCGTCGCCCAGATGGATGAGGCGCTGGCGCTGCGGGCTGGCGGGGTCGACGCCCCGCTGCTGACCTGGATCTTCCCGCCGCAGGCCGACGTCGGCCGGGCGGTCGACGCCGGCATCGACGTCACGGTCGGCAGCGCGTGGAGCCTCGAGGCGGTCCTCGCGGCCGCCCGGGAGCGGGGACGGCCCGCCCGGGTCCAGGCCAAGGTCGACACCGGCCTCGGCCGGGGCGGGGTGCTCACCGACTGGCCGGAGATGGTCGCCGCCCTCGCCCGGGCCCAGGCCGAGGGTGCGGTCGAGGTCACCGGCGTGTGGTCGCACTTCGCGTGGGCCGACGCGCCGCAGCACCCGACCGTGCTGCGCCAGCACGAGCGGTTCGTCGAGGCCGTCGGCGAGCTCGAGCGGGCCGGCGTCCGGCCCGGGCTGCGCCACCTCGCGAACTCCGCGGCCACCCTGACCAACCCGGCCGCCCACTTCGACCTCGTCCGGCCGGGGCTCGCCGTCTACGGGCTCTCGCCGGTCCCCGACCTCGGCGACCCGGCGCACTTCGGCCTCCGCGAGGCGATGCGGGTCACGGCCAGGCTCACCCTGGTCAAGCGGGCGCCGGCGGGCCAGGGCGTCAGCTACGGCCACGAGTACACCACCGAGCGCGACACGGTCCTCGGCCTGCTGCCCCTCGGCTACGCCGACGGCATCCCGCGCCATGCCGGAAACCGGGGGCCGCTGCAGGTCCGGGGGCGCCGCCACACGGTCGCCGGCCGGGTCTGCATGGACCAGTGCGTCATCGACCTCGGCCCCGGCTTCGAGGGTGCCGCCGGCGACGAGGTCACCGTCCTCGGCCGCTCCGCGGACGGGGAGCCGTGCGCCCAGGCCTGGGCGGAGGCGGCGGGCACCATCAACTACGAGATCGTCACCCGGATGGGGCCGCGCCTGCCGCGCCTCGTCGTCGGGGCGGGGCCCGGGGACCCGGCGGCTGCCGCCGGTCCAGCGGCCCGGGGCGGGGCCCGGTGAGCCCGCTGAGCCCGTTCGGGGCCGCTGCCGGCGCCGTCACCGAGCAGATCCGGCGCGCCCGCACGGGCCTGCGCTCCACCCGCTCACCCGGCAGCTGGACCCACGTGCCCTCCGAGGTCCTCACCGTCACGACCGAGGACGGCGTGCCGCTCCGGGTCGAGATCGACGCCCCGGAGACCGCGAGCCGGGGCCGGCGCCACCCCTCCGGGCGGGCCCCGACGGTCGTGCTCGTCCACGGCTTCGCGCTGTCGATGGAGTGCTGGCTCCTCCAGCGCCGCGCGCTGCTGCACGCCGGGTTCCGGGTCGTGGCCTACGACCAGCGCGGGCACGGCCAGTCGGGGATGCCGGACCTCGCCTCGTGCACCGTGGCCCAGCTCGGCCGGGACCTCGACGCCGTCCTCGCGGCCACCTGCCCGAGCGGCCCGGTGGTCCTCGTCGGTCACTCGATGGGTGGGATGACCGTCATGTCGTTCGCCGGCCAGCACCCGGAGATGGTGCGCGAGCGGGTCCTCGCGGTCGGCCTGATCTCGACGAGCCCGGGCGGCCACGAGCTCACCGAGCTGGGCATCGGCAGCACGGCCGGGAGGGTCGTCGGGTCCTTCGGCCCCGGGGTCCTCACCCGCCTCTCCCGCCACTCCGGCCCCATCAACCTTCTGCGAAGGATGGGCAAGACGGTCCAGGACGCGGTGGTCGCGCGGTGGGCCTTCGGCAGCCCGGTGAGCCCCGAGCTGGTCGACCACGTCGCGGAGATGATCTTCGCGACCTCGTTCGACGTCATGGCGGCGTTCCTGCCCGACATCGACGGCCTCGACCTCGTCCGCGACGCCGCGGCGCTCATCGGCGTCGAGACCCTCGTCCTCAACGGCGCCGGCGACCTCATCACCCCGCCGTCGCACAGCGAGGCGATCGTCCGGGTGCTCCCCGGCGCCGAGCACGTCGTGATCCAGGACGCCGGCCACATCGTCATGCTCGAGCACGACGAGCTGGTGACCCAGCAGATCCTCATGCTCATCGCCCGGGCCCAGCGGGCGGCCGCCGGGGGTGTGCCGGTCTCGAGCAAGCCGCGGGTGCGGCGCACCATCCAGGACATCTCGAAGAAGCGGCGCTCGCGGGGCCGGGGCGGCCGCGAGGCGGCGTCGTGAGCGCCCGGCGCCTCGAGCTGGCCACGGCCGAGGACACCCGCAGGCTCGGCGCGGCCCTCGGCCGGATGCTGCGGGCCGGAGACCTCGTCGTCCTGACCGGGGGCCTGGGCGCGGGCAAGACGACCCTGACCCAGGGCATCGGCGAGGGCCTCGGCATCCGCGGGCCGGTCACGTCCCCGACCTTCGTCATCGCGCGCGTCCACCCGTCCACGGTCGACGGCCCGGCGCTGGTCCACGTCGACGCCTACCGGATCGCCGGTGCCCTCGAGCTCGACGACCTCGACCTCGACGCCTCGGTCGCGGCGAGCGTCACCGTCGTGGAGTGGGGGCACGGTCTGGCCGAGGGCCTGGCCGAGGACCGGCTCGAGGTCGTCCTCGAGGCAGACCCCGGCACCGAGGCCCGCGCCGCCGTCGTCACCGGCCTCGGCGGCCGCTGGGCGTCCGAGGACCTCGCCGGCCTCGGGGACGTGCCGTGCTGATGCTCGCGATCGACACCTCGACCTCCCGGGTCGGGGCCGCCGTCCTGCGCGACGGCCGGGAGCCGGTGCGCCGCACCGCCGCCGGCCCCCGCGCCCAGACCGAGCTGCTCGCCCCGCTCGTCCGGGACGCGCTCGCCGCCGCCGGGACCACCCCGGCGGAGCTCACCGCCATCGCGGTCGGCACCGGGCCCGGGCCGTTCACCGGGCTGCGGGTCGGGCTGGTCACGGCGGTGACGATGGGCTACGCCCTCGGGGTGCCGGTCCACGGGGTGTGCAGCCTCGACGCCCTCGCCGAGCAGGCCGCCGCCGGTGTCGACGGGGACCTCCTGGTCGCCACCGACGCCCGTCGCCGCGAGGTCTACTGGGCCCGCTACCGCGTCTCCGCCGGGCGGGCGGAGCGCGCCGGCGACCCGGCGGTGGACCGCCCCGCCGACCTCCCGGCGGGGGTGCGGGCGCTGCCGACGGCGGGCCGCGGCCCGCTGCTCCACCCCGAGCTCCTCGGGCACCCGGTCGCCGGCGACGACGTGCTCGACGTCGACCCCGCGGCCCTCGGCCGGCTCGCGCTGCGCCGGCTCGCCGAGGGCGTCCCGATGCCGGTCGAGCCGCTCTACCTGCGACGCCCGGACGCGCTGACCACCGCCGAGCGGGGCCGGGCATGAGCGTCGCGACGGCGGCCGGCGGCGTGGCGGTGCTCCGCGAGGCCCGCTGGACCGACCTGCCCGCGCTGGCCGCCCTCGAGTCCGAGGTCTTCCCCGACGACGCGTGGTCGGAGCGCTCGTGGTGGGCCGAGCTGGCCGGGCGGCCCCGACGCGAGTACGTGGTGGCGGTCGGCCCGCAGGGGTCGCTGCTCGGCTACGGCGGCCTCGACCACGGCGGGGAGGTCGCCGACGTCATGACCGTCGTCGTCGCCCCGGCCGGCCGCGGCACGGGCCTGGGCCGGGGGCTGCTCGCGGACCTGGAGGCCCGCGCCACCACCCGCGGCGCGCGGCACCTCGTCCTCGAGGTGCGCGCCGACAACGCCCCCGCGCTGGGGCTCTACGCGGCATCGGGGTACGTGACGGTCGGCACCCGACGCCGCTACTACCAGCCCGGTGACGTCGACGCCCTCGTCATGCGGAAGACGGTGCGGCCCGCGGACGCCGGGAAGGAGGCCGAGGATGCCTGACCAGCCGCTGGTGCTCGGGATCGAGACCTCGTGCGACGAGACCGGTGTCGGCCTCGTCCGCGGCGAGACGCTGCTCGTCGACGCCGTCGCGAGCAGCGTCGACGAGCACGCCCGGTTCGGCGGGGTCGTGCCCGAGGTCGCGAGCCGGGCCCACCTCGAGGCGATGGTGCCGACCATCGAGCGCGCCTGTCGCGACGCCCGGGTCACGCTGGCCGACGTCGACGCCGTCGCGGTCACCTCCGGCCCCGGGCTCGCCGGGGCGCTCATGGTCGGCGTCGCCTCGGCCAAGGCGCTGGCCGTGGCCCTCGGTGTGCCGCTGTACGGGGTCAACCACCTCGCCGGCCACGTCGCGGTCGACGTCGTCGAGCACGGTCCGCTGCCCGAGCCGACGCTCGCGCTGCTCGTCTCCGGCGGCCACTCTTCGCTCCTCCTCGTCCCCGACGTCACGCACGACGTCCGGAGCCTCGGGTCGACGATCGACGACGCCGCGGGTGAGGCGTTCGACAAGGTGGCCCGGGTGCTCGGCCTGCCGTTCCCGGGCGGGCCGTACATCGACCGCGCCGCGCGTGAGGGCGAGGTGGTCATCGACTTCCCCCGCGGGCTGACGACCGGCCGGGACATGGAGCGGCACCGCTTCGACTTCTCCTTCTCGGGGCTGAAGACCGCGGTCGCCCGCTGGGTCCAGGCCCGGGAGGCGGCGGGCGAGCCGGTGCCGGTGGCCGACGTCGCGGCGAGCTTCCAGGAGGCGGTCACCGACGTCCTCACCCGCAAGGCGGTCCTGGCCTGTCGGGAGAACGGGGTGCGGCACCTGCAGGTGGGCGGCGGCGTCGCCGCCAACTCGCGGCTGCGGGCGATGGCGCAGGAGCGGTGCGACGCCGCCGGCATCGAGCTCCGGGTGCCGCGTCCGGGACTGTGCACCGACAACGGGGCCATGGTCGCGGCCCTCGGCGCGCAGATGGTGATGCGCGGGCGCCCGCCGTCCGACCTCGGCATCCCCGCCGACTCCTCGATGCCGGTCACCCAGGTCTCCGCCTGAGCCCGACCTCTCCGCGAACGTGTGTGAGGACCCGCGGATCGCCGGCGGTCTTCACACACGTTCGTGCGACGGGGGCACCCGGGCGAGCCACTCGTGGACCAGCGGCACCACCGACGCCCCCTCGCCGGTGGCCGCGGCGACCCGCTTCATCGACCCGGCCCGGACGTCGCCCGCGGCGAAGACGCCGGGGGCGCTCGTCGCGAGGTTGGCCGGCGGCAGGCCGTCGACCCAGCGGTCCTTCGGCACGTCGCGCCCGGTGAGGACGAACCCGCGAGGGTCACGGGACACCGTGGGGGGCAGCCAGCCGCAGTGCGGCTCGGCCCCGAGGAGGAGGAACAGCCCACCCACCGGCCGGGTCGACCGCTCGCCGGTGCGGACGTCCTGCAGGCCCAGCCACTCGAGCCGTTCGGTGCCGCCGCCGTCGACGACCCGGGTGTGTGCGCACACGGAGATCCGCGGGTTGAACTCGATCTCGCCGACGAGGTACGCCGACATCGTGTCCGCCAGCCCGGCTCGCCGGACCACCACGGTCACCGACCGCGCGAACCGGGACAGGTGCACCGCGGCCTGCCCGGCCGAGTTGCCGCCGCCCACGACGACGACGTCCTGGTCCTCCATCTCCCGGGAGAGCGACATCGCCGCCCCGTAGCTGACCCCGCGGCCGACCAGCTCCTCGAGCCCGGGCACGCCGAGCGAGCGGTAGCGGACGCCGGAGGCGACGACGACCGAACGGGCCCGCACCTCGAAGTCCTCCCCCCGCAGCACGTGCGGGCTCCCGGCGCCCCCGACGACGAGCCCCTCGACCTCCCAGCCGGTGTGGAACCGGGTACCGAACCGCAGGGCCTGGTTACGGGCGCGCTGGGCCAGCCGCATCCCGGAGATCCCGCGGGGGAAGCCGAGGTAGTTGCGGATCATCGAGCTCGTGCCGGCCTGCCCACCGATGGCGCTGGTGTCGAGCACGGTGGTCCTCAGGCCCTCGGATGCCGCGTACACGGCCGTGGCGAGCCCGGCGGGCCCACCGCCGACGACGGCGACGTCGACGACGTCGCTGCCGGTGCGGGCCGCCCGGTCGGCGTCGAGCTCGCGCTCACCCGAGGTCTCGAAGAAGGCGCGGGCCACCTGCTGCACCGAGCGCGGCGCCATCGGGTCGCGGTTGGCCGCCCAGACCAACGGGTAGCCCGCGTCGTCGGGGAACAGTGCACGGACCTGCCGGCCGACCTCGCTCTCGGGCGCGACGATGCGGCTGGGCAGTCCCATCCGGTCGAAGAAGTCGCGGATGCCGAGGGTGAGGTGGTCGTGGTGGGGCGCGACGATCTTGGCGACGACGACGTCGGGGTCGGTGACGGTCGAGCCCCAGTCGCTGAGCAGGTCGGTGACGGCGTGGTGGAACTCCTCGTCGCGGTCCCCGCGCGGCATGAGGAGGTAGGCGTCGTACTTGCCCTTGGCCATGCCGGCCCGCAGCCGCGGGGCGTCGGCGAGGAACCGGGGGTAGGGCGCGACGACGAGCCGCCGCGCGGTGGGCACGAGCTGGCGCCACGCGTGGAACGCCGCCAGGACGTCCGGCTCGTCGGACAGCCGGGTGTCGCTGACGTACATCGCGACCCGGCGCCCCTCGGCGAGGACCTCGCCGGTGAGCTCCTCGGCCTCGCGGCACGTGGTCGCGGTGCGCAGGTCGTACTCGCGCGAGTAGCGCCAGAACTGGTCCCGCAGCGCCTCGACGTCCTCGCCGGAGACGAGGGCGATGACCGGCGGCTCGGATGGGCTCGGGGAGGGGGCCACCCGGCCGAGCGTAGGCGCCCGCGCGCCGGGCGGGGAGGGGGATGATGGGCCGATGGCCGCCGACGAGACGCCGACCCAGCTGCTCCACCGGCTCACCCGGTACGTTCCCGACCGGGAGTGGACCCAGCCCCTGGACGACGACCGGGTGGTCGCCGACTACCTCCTCAACGACGAGGCCCACCGCCCGATGCCGTACAAGGCGTACGACGACGACCTTCCCCGGGTGCTCCTGCCCACGGACCTGCCCGGGTCGCCGGCGCCGGCCGTCGACGTCCTCGCCGGCACGGCATCCGTCCCCGGCTCCGCACCCGACCTCGCCGGACTGGCCCGGCTCCTCTTCCTCTCCTCGGGGGTCACCCGCACGACGGTGCGGGACGGGGTCCGGATGCTGTTCCGCGCCGCGGGGTCGGCCGGGGCGCGGTTCCCCCTCGAGCTGTACGTCGCCGTGCCGGTGGGGGCCGGCGAGGGCACCGACCTGCCGGCCGGGGTGCACTGGTACGACCCCGAGGCGCACGCCCTCGTCCTCGTCGGGCCGCCGCCGACCGGGGCAGACCCTGCCGTCGTGGTCACCGGCGTGCCGTGGCGCACCGGCTGGCGGTACCGCGAGCGGGGCTACCGCCACGTGTACTGGGATGCCGGGACGATGCTGGCCCAGCTCCTCGCGCTCGCCGACTCGGCCGGGCTGCCGGCCCGGCTCCACACCGCCTTCCCCGACGACGAGGTGGCCGCCCTCGTCGGGGCGGACGGGGTGCTCGAGTTCCCGGTGGCCGTCGTCGGGCTCGGCGACGGCGACCCGGCGCTGCACCCCACCGGCGACGCGATGGCCGGGCACCACGACGCCGACGGCCGGGTGTTCCCGCTCGTCACGCGGGCCCAGCGCGCCGGGCGGCGGAGCGGCCTCGGCGAGCCGCTGGGGCGTGGCGCGCCGGTCCTGGTCCAGGCCCCCGGCGCGGGGGGCGGCCCGCTCGACGACGTCGTGCTGCGCAAGGGCTCGGTACGGCGGCTGCGCGCCGATGCCACGGTGCCGCGCCAGCTCCTCGTCGACGCCGTCGCGGTGGCGATGCGGGGTGTGGACCTCCCGCACTGGGTCGCGGTCAGCGGTGTCGAGGGCGTCGCGACCGGCGTCCACCGCTGGCCCGACCTCGACCACCCGCTGCGCTCCCTCGACGAGGCCACCACCCGTGACGAGCTGTACCGGGCCGCGCTCGAGCAGGGGCTCGCCCGTGACGCGGCGTTCGTCGTCATCTCCGGGGTCGACCTCGCGGGCCTCGACGACCACGGCTACCGGGAGGCCCAGCTGCACGCCGGGCTCGTCGAGGGGCGCCTGCACCTCATGGCCTGGGCGCTCGGGGTCGCGGCGTCGGGGATGACCTTCCGCGACTCCGACCTGCCCGCCCTCCTCGGCCAGGACGTCGCGGGGTTGCTGTGGACGTGCGTCGGGGTGCCCGAGTACCGCACCCGCAGGTCGGGGGCGCCGGGATCGCCGGCCGAGGTCACGGTCGTCTGGCCGCGCTGAGCCGGCCCCACGGGCCCGGCCGGGCGCCGGTCACCCGTCGGCGGCGCGGGCCACGAGGTAGAGCGGCAGGAAGAACACCGAGCCGACGAGGCAGAGGGCGGCCCAGGTCTCGGGCCGCTCGAGGACGAGCCCGGCCACGGTGGCGACCACCGGGCGTCCGCGCGCGGCCCGGGCCCGCGCGTCCCCCAGCACCCAGGCGCTCGCGACGCCGACCGCGGCGAGGAGCACCAGGGAGGTGAGCAGGCCGGGGGTCACCCCACCAGTATCCGCCCGGTCAGCGGCCCCGGTCAGCGTCAGCGTCCGCCGGGGGAGCAGGGCAGTAGGCCCATCCGGTACTTCAGGGTCAGGACCCGGTCGACCGACGCGTCGAGCGCGCCGCCGAACTCCTCGTCGGAGGCGGCCTCCGCGGCGAGCGCCTTGATCATCGCCGGCGCGAGCGAGGCGTCGCCGGTGAGGACGATGTCGCCCCCGGAGCGCAGGACCTCGACCGCACGCCGCGCCGCCGGGGTGGACCGGACCGCCGCGGCGTTGACGTCGTCGGTGATGACCACGCCGGTGTAGCCCATCCGCTCGCGGAGCAGTCCGGTGACGATCTTCTGCGAGAACATCGCCGGCACGCCCGGGTCGAGCTTGGTGTAGCGGGCGGAGGAGACCATGACGAGCCCGGCCCCGGCGTCGATGCCGGCCTGGAAGGGCTCGAGGTAGGGGTCCTGGGGGCCGGTGACGTCGTCGGTGATGCCGGTGGTGAAGAAGTCGGTGTTGTTCCTGATCCGGCCCAGGCCGGGGAAGTGCTTGACGGTGGCCTCGACGCCGCCGGCCAGCATCCCGTCGAGGAAGGCCACGGAGCCTCGCTCGACCGCCTTCGGGGTGTAGCCGTACTCGCGGCCGTACTGCCCGATCGGGCCGTTGCCCCGGCCCAGGGATGCCGGCACCGTGTCGGTGACCGGGGCGAGGTTGACGTTGACCCCCGCCGCCTTGATCTCCCGGGCCCAGCGGGTCGCAGCCGCGGTGAGCGCGCTCGGGTCCATCCGGCCCTGCTCGAGGGCCGACGGGGGCCGGGTGAAGCCCTGACCGCGCAGCTGGTGGACCTCCCCGCCCTCCTGGTCGGCGGCGATCATCAGGCCCACCCCGGCCGTCGCCGCGTCGGAGACCTGCCCCTGGAGGTGCTCGGAGGTGGCCGTGACCTTCTCGGCGCCGTTCCACCCACCGAGGTAGATGACGTTGCCGACGTGCTGCTTGGCGATCAGGCCGTCGAGCGCGCCGGCCGGTGCGTTCGTGTCGAAGCCGACCATGAGCAGCTGGCCGATCCGCTGCGCCTCGCTCATCCCGGCCAGGATGTCCTCGACGCACGCGGCCGCCGGGTCCACGGTCACGCTCGGGGACGCCGTCGTGGGCGGGCGGGCCGTGGTGGCAGGCGTGGTGCTCGCCGCCGTGCTCGGGGGGGCGCTCGTCGGCGGCGCGGTGCCGGGGGACCCGCCGCACGCCGCGAGGCCCGCGGCGAGCAGGCCGCCGGTGGCAGCGGCGGTCACCCGCACCGCCACCGGGCCGGGACGCGCCGAGCGTGCCAGGGGGGTCCTCACCCGCAGCACGGTAGATGACGAGGAGGGCCGGTCCCAACCGCGGCCCCCGCCGCTGCGGGCCGGCGTGCGCCGGATCGGCGATGATCGGTGGCATGACGATCCCCGTCGTGCTCGACGTCGACACCGGCGTCGACGACGCGTGCGCCCTGCTCCTCGCCGCGCTCCACCCCGACCTCGACCTGCGTGCGGTGACCTGCGTGGGTGGGAACGCCCCGCTCGCCGACGTCGTGCGCAACACGCTGACCGTCCTCGAGGTCGCCGGCCGGGGCGACGTGCCGGTGGGGGTCGGCGCGGCCCGCCCGCTCCTCGAGGACCCGGTGGACGCCCGTCATGTGCACGGCGCGGACGGGATGGCCGACCTCGGCCACCCCCCGCCCCGGCGGCGGGCCGACCCCCGGGTCGCGGTCGAGCTGCTCCGCGACGCCGTCGACGAGGCCGCCGCCGGCGGCACGGCGCTCACCCTCGTCCCGCTGGCCCCGATGACGAACATCGCCCTCTTCGCCCGGCTGCACCCGCGGTCCTTCGCCCGTCTCGGCCGGGTCGTCTTCATGGGCGGCGGCGCCGAGGTCAGCAACGCGACCGCGGCCGCCGAGTTCAACGTCGTCCACGACCCGGAGGCCGCGGCCATCGTCCTCGACGCCTGTGCCGTCGCCGGGGTGCCGGTGACGATGTACGGCCTCGACGTCTTCTACCGCCCCCTCGTCCGCGACGCCGAGGTCGAGCGGCTCCGGGGGGCCAAGACGCCGGTGGCGAGCCTGGCCGCCGCGCTCATCTCCTTCCACCACCGCCGCTTCACCCCCGACGGCGCGACGATCGGGGATGCCGGGGCCGTCGCCTCGCTGCTCCTGCCCGACGCGCTGCGCACCGAGCGGCTGCCGGTCCGGGTCGAGCTGACCGGGCGGTGGACCCGTGGCCGGACCGTCGTCGACCGGCGAGACTGGGCCGTCGGCCTGGACCACGACCCGCACGGCCTCGCCCCGGCCAGTGTCGACGTCGCGCTCGACGTGGACGGGCCCCGGGTCGCCGACCTCTGGGTGCGCACGGTCGGGGGGTGGCTCTGATGCCCGGCCGGGTCCTCGTCCTCGGCTCGCTCAACGTCGACCTGGTGACCCGGGTGGACCGCCACCCGCGCCCGGGCGAGACCGTCCCGGGGGAGGGGCTGCGCCGGCTGGCGGGTGGCAAGGGCGCGAACCAGGCCGTGGCCGCGGCCGCCGCCGGGGCCACGGTCGCCATGGCCGGCTGCGTCGGCGACGACGCCGGCGGCCGGGCCTACCTGGACCGGCTGCGCGCCCGGGGGGTCGACACCTCGACGGTGCGGGTCGTGCCCGGGGTCCCCACCGGCCACGCGCTGGTCGCGGTGGACGAGGCCGGCGAGAACACGATCGTCGTGGTCCCCGGGGCCAACGCCGAGCCCGACGGCCGGGAGGTCGAGGCCGTGGAGGGGCTCGGGCGGGGCGACGTCCTGCTGCTCCAGCTCGAGGTGCCGCGACCCGTCGTCGCCACGGCCGCCCGGCGCGCCGCGGCCCGGGGCGCCCGGGTGGTCCTCAACGTGGCCCCGTACGCGGGGCTCCCGCCGGACGTCCTCGCCCTGGCCGACCCGGTCGTCGCCAACGAGCACGAGATGAAGGCACTGGCCGAGGCCGGGGCGCCGCCGGGCTCGCTCCTGGTGACCTTCGGCGCGAACGGTGCGAGCTGGGACGGTGAGATCACCCCCGCCCATCGCGTCGACCCGGCCGACGTCGTCGACACCACCGGCGCCGGTGACGCCTTCTGCGGCACCCTCGCGGCGCGCCTCGTACTCGGCGACGGTCGCGAGGCGGCCCTCGAGGCGGCGCTCGCCGCCGGTGCCGCCGCGGTGCTCAGGGAGGGGGCCCAGGTCGAGCCGGACCTGTGAGCCCCCCTGCCGCCGGCCGACCCCCCTGGGCCCCGGAGGTCAGGCGGGGTCGACGACGAGCACGACCTGCTGGCCGGCGACCCGGGTGAGGATGACGGTGGCCTGGGCACCGCTGCCGGCCTTGCGGCCGATCCGCAGCTGGCGGCGCAGCTCGTCGTCGTCCAGGCGCACGCCGCGCTTCTTGATGGTCAGTCCGGTGACCCCGTGCTGGGCCAGCCAGGCGCGCAGCGTCCGGACCGAGAACGGCATCGCCTCGAGGACGGCGTACCGGCGGGCGAAGGGCACGTCGACCTCGGCCTCGGAGAGGACGTAGCCGAGGCCGCGGTCGACCTCGAGCCCGAGGGTCGCCGAGGTGACCGCGCCGAGCAGGCCGGCCTGGGTCACCGCCCGGTCCGGCTCGTAGAGCCACGGCCCGACCGAGGAGAGCCCCTGGGCGACCGGGACGTCGGGCTCGGCCATCGACTGGTCGACCTCCACCGGCGAGGCGCCCGGTCCGAGGATGCGGGCGCTGCGCCCGGGCCGCTGGGCGAGCGGGCCCCACCAGACCGCGCACTCGAGCACCTCCCCGCCGAAGGAGGTCCACTGCGCCTCGGTGCCGAGCGGGATGGCGTCGTGCGGCATCGAGGGGGAGAGCTTGGCGCCGGTGGCCGGCACCGCCGTGGCGACCTGGAGCACGAACTTCCACGTCGGGCGGATCTCGTCGAGCCGGAAGACCCGCTTGATCCGGCCGTGCCGCCCGGTGTGGCCGGGGACGCGTCGGGCCGGGTCCAGCCAGACCCCGACCCGGGCCCGCAGCGGGTCGCGGGGCGCCTCGAACTCCTCGGCGAGCCCCTGCCGTGCCCGCGAGTCCGGCCAGGGGCGCAGGTTGATGTCGGCGACGGCCGCGGTCACCGGGTCGATGTCGACCCCGTGGACGGTCACCCCGAGCGCCGACATCGCGACGGCGTCGCTGCCGATGCCACAGCCGAGGTCGTGCACGGTGGCCAGGCTCGCGTTGTAGAACCGGCCGGCGTGCGAGGCCGCGACCTCCAGCCGGGAGGCCTGCTCGAGGCCGTCCTGGGTGAAGAGCATGTCGTCGGCGAACTCGCCGAACTTGGCGACCGCCCGGGAGCGCAGCCGCTGCTGGGTCAGCAGCGCGGCGACGAGCTCGGGGGGGTGGCCCTCCCGGCGCAGCTCGCCCTGCAGCCGGATGACGGCGGACTCGTCGTAGGGCGGCAGGGACCGCAGGACCGCCTGGCCGTCGGGGGAACCGAGCGCTCGCACGATGCCGACGTCCACGGCGGGCCATCCTGCCAGTTCCGTCCGGGAGCGCACGCCGGGGGAGGGCGCCCGAGCCGTTCCCCCGCGCGGGGCCGGCCGCCGGCCCCCGGGCGCCCCGCGCCGCGCCGCGTTGGCACTCGAGTTGACCGAGTGCTAACCGGCGACCTAGATTTGCCTCATTGGCACTCACCCCGTGTGAGTGCCAGCGCCACCCGGGCCGGGATCGGCCCCCGCGACGGCGAGAGCGGCCCGGAGACGCACGTCCCGTCCACTTCGACTCATCCCACAAGGGAGGAGCACACCGTGTCGGTTTCCATCAAGCCGCTCGAGGACCGCATCCTCATCAAGTCCCTCGAGGCCGAGCAGACCACCGCGTCCGGCCTCGTCATCCCGGACACCGCGAAGGAGAAGCCCCAGGAGGGCGAGGTCCTCGCGGTCGGCCCCGGTCGCATCGACGACAAGGGCAACCGCGTGCCGCTCGACGTCACCGTCGGCGACCGCGTCATCTTCAGCAAGTACGGCGGCACCGAGATCAAGCACGGCGGCGAGGAGTACCTCATCCTCTCCGCCCGTGACGTGCTCGCCGTCGTCGGCTGAGCCGCCACCTGATGCCGTGACGCCCGTCCCGGCGGCCCCGTGCCGCCGGGACGCGTTCGGCCCGGCCGATCCAGACCCCGCGACGGGTCGCGTCCTCCGCGCCCGTCACCCCCAGCACGAAGGACAGCAATGGCCAAGGAACTGGAGTTCAACGACTCCGCCCGCAAGGCGCTCGAGCGGGGCGTGGACGCCCTCGCGAACGCCGTCAAGGTGACGCTCGGCCCCAAGGGCCGCAACGTCGTCATCGACAAGAAGTGGGGCGCCCCGACGATCACCAACGACGGCGTCACCATCGCCCGTGAGATCGAGCTCGAGGACGCCTACGAGAACCTCGGCGCCCAGCTCGCCAAGGAGGTCGCCACCAAGACCAACGACATCGCCGGTGACGGGACGACGACCGCGACGGTCCTCGCCCAGGCGATGGTCAAGGAGGGCCTGCGCAACGTCGCGGCCGGCGCCGCCCCCTCGGGCCTCAAGCGCGGCATGGACAAGGCCGTGGCCGCCGTCTCCGACGAGCTGCTCGCCACCGCCCGCGAGATCGAGTCCAAGGAGGAGATCGCCCAGGTCGCCGCGCTCTCCGCGCAGGACCAGACCATCGGCGCCACCATCGCCGACGCGTTCGACAAGGTCGGCAAGGACGGCGTGATCACCGTCGAGGAGTCCTCGACCGCGTCCACCGAGCTCGAGTTCACCGAGGGGATGCAGTTCGACAAGGGCTACATCTCCCCGTACTTCGTCTCCGACCCCGAGCGGATGGAGGCCGTCCTCGAGGACGCCTACGTCCTGATCCACCAGGGCAAGATCTCGGCGATCGCCGACGTCCTCCCGGTGCTCGAGAAGGTCGTCCAGTCCGGCAAGCCGCTCCTGGTCATCGCCGAGGACGTCGACGGCGAGGCCCTCTCGACGCTCGTCGTCAACAAGATCCGCGGCACGTTCAACGTCGTCGCGGTCAAGGCTCCCGGGTTCGGCGACCGCCGCAAGGCGATGCTCCAGGACATGGCCGTCCTCACCGGCGGCCAGGTCGTCGCCGAGGAGGTCGGCCTCAAGCTGGACCAGGTCGGTCTCGAGACCCTCGGCCAGGCCCGCCGCGTCGTGGTGACCAAGGACAACACGACGATCATCGACGGTGCCGGCGCCCACGAGGACGTCACCGGCCGGGTCAACCAGATCAAGCAGGAGATCGAGCGCACCGACTCCGACTGGGACCGAGAGAAGCTCCAGGAGCGCCTCGCCAAGCTCGCCGGCGGCGTCTGCGTCATCAAGGTCGGCGCGCACACCGAGGTCGAGCTCAAGGAGAAGAAGCACCGCATCGAGGACGCCATCTCGGCGACCCGCGCGGCCATCGAGGAGGGCATCGTCGCCGGTGGCGGCTCGGCCCTCATCCAGGCCGTCACGGTCATCGACGGGCTCGGCCTCGAGGGTGACGAGGCGGTCGGTGCCCGGATCGTCCAGAAGGCCGCGGCCGAGCCGCTGCGCTGGATCGCCGAGAACGCCGGCCTCCAGGGCTACGTCGCCGTCGCCCGGGTCCGGGAGCTCGACAAGGGCATGGGCCTGAACGCGGCGACCGGCGAGTACGAGGACCTCATCAAGGCCGGGGTCATCGACCCGGTCAAGGTGACCCGCTCCGCGCTGCGCAACGCCGAGTCGATCGCTTCGATGGTGCTCACCACCGACACGCTCGTCGTGGAGAAGAAGGAGGAGGAGGAGGCGTCCGCCGGTGGCCACGGCCACGGGCACGGTCACTGACCGGCAGCCTCCCGCCGGGCCCGCCCGGCACCCCGTCGACTGCCGCCCGTCCCCGCGAGGGGGCGGGCGGCAGTCGTCCGCGGCCCGTACCCTCGGGGCCATGCGGTTGCTCGGAGTCCTCGGCGGGATGAGCTGGACCTCGACCGAGGCCTACTACCGCGGGCTCAACGAGGGCGTCGCGGCCCGCCTCGGCGGCCTGCACTCGGCCCGGCTCGTGCTGCACAGCGTCGACTTCGCGCCGCTCGCGCAGGCCCAGCACGCCGGTGACTGGCCGGCCACCGCCCACACCCTGCGCGCCGCCGCGGCGGGGCTCGCGGCGGCGGGGGCTCAGGCGCTGCTCCTCGCGACGAACACGATGCACGTGGTCGCGGCCGAGGTCGAGGAGGCGGCCGGCATCCCGCTGCTGCACATCGCCGACCCGACCGCGGCGGCCCTGCTCGCCGCGGGGTACCACCGGGTCGGGCTGCTGGCCACCCGGTTCACGATGGAGCAGGACTTCTACCTCGAGCGGCTGCGGGGCCGCGGCCTCGAGGTCCTCGTCCCGGGCGCGGCGGACCGCGAGCTGGTGCACCGGGTCATCTACGACGAGCTGGTGCACGACGTCGTCACCGCGGGCTCCCGCAGCGCGTACGCGGCGGTGGTCGACCGGCTCGCCGGCCGGGGCGCCGAGGCGGTGGTCCTCGGGTGCACCGAGATCGGGCTGCTCCTGCGGCCGGGCGACGCCGGGCTGCCGCTGCTCGACACGACCGCCCTGCACGTGGCGGCGGGGGTGGACTGGCTCTGCGCGCCGCCGGGGTGAGCCGGCGCGCGGGCCTCCCGCTCAGCCCCCCGGGGCGACCCGGATCGTCACGTCGGCCAGGCTGACGACGTCCCCCGGCCGCACCTGGCGACCTCGGCGGGTCTCGACCTCGCCGTCGACGGTGACGAGCCCCCGCTCGACGACCTCGCGCGCCTGCCCGCCGTCGTCGACGACGCCCGCGAGCTTGAGCAGCTGCCCGAGCCGGATCGACTCGTCGCGGATGGGGACGCTCAGCTCGGTGGCCACCCACTCAGGCTAGGGGCTCGGCGCGGGCCGGGGGGCGGACCGTGGCTCTCGCCTCCCACGGCCCGCCCCGGCCCACCGGGCCCGCCCCGGGCCCGGCCGCCTCCCTCGATCCCCGGATCCTGCCGCCCACCGCCCTGTCCTCGCCGGCGGCGGCACGACCCCGTCAGGAGGCGATGTGACGCTGCTGGGCGTAGTGCAGCTCGCGCTCGTCCTCGGTGAGGCCGCCCCACACCCCGTAGGGCTCGCGGACCTGCAGGGCGTGCCGACGGCACTCCTGCAGCACCGGGCAGGCCAGGCAGATCTCCTTGGCGGCGCTGGCCCGGGTGCGGCGCTTGCTCCCCCGTTCGCCCTCGGGGTGGAAGAAGACCTCCGGCCCGACGCGGCGACAGGCGCCGTCGAGCTGCCACTCCCACAGGTCGGCGACGGGCCCCGGGAGCCGGGTGATCTCGGCCATTGGACAACCTCCACGAGAGACGCGCCGCCCTCCCTCGGCGGCCCGCGACCACCGTAGAAAGCAGTTGGTACGAGGTGGGCAAACCCTGGGTAAGGCTTTGGTCAAGTCGCTGACCTGCGGCGTCGTGGCACCGTGGCCGGTCCCGACGACGCCCGGCGCAGCCCGTAGAATCGGGTGATGAGCCTCGGTCTCGACGAGCAGTCCCGCCCCGCCCGGCCGCAGCACGCCTCGCAGGCCGGCGACCCCCCCGGCGCCGGCGCCACCCCCGTCGCCGGCGCCACCCCCGTCGTCGACGCCTCCACCGCGCAGCCGCCGGCCGCCTCGCCCTTCGCCGAGCTCGGCCTCACCTACGACGACGTCCTCCTCCAGCCCGGCGAGACCGACGTCATCCCGAGCGAGGTCGACACCACCACCCGGCTGACCCGCGGCATCTCGTTGCGGGTCCCGCTGGTCTCCGCCGCGATGGACACCGTCACCGAGGCCCGGATGGCCATCGCGATGGCCCGGCACGGTGGCCTCGGCATCCTCCACCGCAACCTCTCGATCGAGGACCAGGCCTACCAGGTCGACCTCGTCAAGCGGACCCAGACCGGGATGATCTCCAACCCGGTGACCATCGGCCCCGACGCCACCCTCGAGGAGCTCGACGAGCGCTGCGGCCGCTACCGGGTCTCCGGGCTGCCCGTCGTCGACGAGGGGGAGCACCTGCTCGGCATCGTCACCAACCGCGACCTGCGCTTCACCCCGGTCGCCGAGTGGGGCCACACCCTGGTCCGCGACGTCATGACCCCGATGCCGCTGATCACCGGCCACGTCGGGATCGGCAAGGAGGAGGCCACCCTCCTGCTGCGCCAGCACAAGCGTGAGCGGCTGCCGATCGTCGACGACGAGGGCCGGCTGCGCGGTCTGATCACGGTGAAGGACTTCGTGAAGTCCGAGCAGTTCCCGCACGCCAGCAAGGACGCCGACGGCCGGCTCCTCGTCGGGGCCGCCGTCGGGTACTTCGGCGAGGCGTGGCAACGGGCCGCGACACTCGTCGAGGCCGGGGTCGACGTCCTCGTCGTCGACACCGCGCACGGCCACGCCCGGCTCCTGCTCGAGATGGTCCAGCGGGTCAAGAAGGACCCCGCGCTGCGCCACGTCCAGGTCATCGGCGGCAACGTCGCGACCCGCGCGGGAGCGCAGGCGCTCATCGACGCCGGCGTCGACGCCGTGAAGGTCGGGGTCGGCCCGGGGTCGATCTGCACGACCCGGGTCGTCGCGGGGGTCGGGGTGCCGCAGGTCACCGCGATCCACCAGGCCTCGCTGGCCTGCGGGCCGGCCGGGGTGCCGCTCATCGGGGACGGCGGGCTGCAGTACTCCGGTGACATCGCCAAGGCGCTCGTCGCCGGGGCCGACACCGTGATGATCGGCTCCCTCCTCGCCGGCTGCGAGGAGTCGCCCGGCGAGCTCGTCTTCATCAACGGCAAGCAGTACAAGGCCTACCGCGGCATGGGCTCGCTCGGCGCGATGTCCTCGCGCGGCAAGAAGTCCTACAGCAAGGACCGCTACTTCCAGGCCGACGTGACCTCCGACGACAAGATCGTCCCCGAGGGCATCGAGGGGCAGGTCGCCTACCGCGGCCCGGTCGGCGCCGTCGTCCACCAGCTCGTCGGCGGCCTGCACCAGTCGATGTTCTACGTCGGGGCGCGCACGGTCCCCGAGCTGAAGGACCGCGGCCGCTTCATCCGGATCACCACCGCCGGGCTGCGCGAGTCGCACCCGCACGACGTCACCGGCATCGTCGAGGCGCCCAACTACCCAGCAGGCCTGACCGACCCGGTCGCGCCCCGGCCGGCACACCCTCAGGTGCCGGCGAGCGCCTCCCGCCAGGCCCGCGCCACGAGGCCGCCGCCGGGGGAGCGGTCGACCGAGGTGGCCGCGAGGATGCCGTGCGCGACGGCGCGGGCCACGCAGCCCGCCGCCGCCTCGTGCAGCTCGACGAGGTCGAGGCCGTCCGGGGCGGGCCGGGCCCCGGTGGCGAGGGCGAAGACGGTGTCCCCGTCGTAGCCGGTGTGCACCGGGGCGAGGGCGCGGGCCATCCCGTCGTGGGCGACGCCGGCGAGCTTCTGGCAGCCGGCCTTGGTCAGCGTCGCGTCGGTGGCGACGACGGCGAGGGTCGTCGCGGTGCCGGCCCGCAGGGCCCGCACCTCGGCCGCGCGCTCGGCCCAGTACGCCGCGACCCGCCCGGGGTCGGGCTCCGGCAGGCCGGTGAGCTCGTCGCCCAGGCCCCACCGGGCGGCGTACAGGGTGCCGTCGGCGGCCACCGGTGACCCCATGGCGTTGACGGCGACGAGCGCGCCCACGGTGACGCCGGACCCGAGGACCGCCGAGGCCGTCCCGAGGCCACCGCGCAGGCCCCCGGCACGACAGCCCGCCCCAGCGCCCACCGAGCCCTGCGCGACCGGGCCGCTCGCGGCCGCCCGGTACGCGGCCGCGCCGTCCGCGGCGCCCGGGTGGTGCAGCCAGCTCCCGCCGCGGCCGAGGTCGAAGAGGATGGC
The DNA here is from genome assembly GCA_963772645.1 of uncultured Actinomycetota bacterium. Taxonomy (GTDB): domain Bacteria; phylum Actinomycetota; class Actinomycetes; order Actinomycetales; family Dermatophilaceae; genus DASSQJ01. The sequence continues at coordinate 220,015 of CAVYYD010000005.1, read as the reverse complement.
CGCCGGGACGATCGGAACCCGTTCCCCGGCCTCGGCGCCGACCGGCCAGCCACCCCCGGCGCCGTACACCTCCCGTGCCACGCCGTCGGCGGCCGCCAGGCCGAAGGCACTGCCGCCGGAGAGGACGACCGCGTCGACCGCGTCGACCAGGGCCCGCGGGTCGAGCAGGTCGGTCTCGCGGGTCCCCGGCCCGCCGCCGCGGACGTCGACCCCGCCCGCGGTCCCGGGGGGAGGCACCAGCACGGTGGTACCGGTGAGCCAGCCCGGCCCGTCCCGGGTGGTGTGCCCGACGCGCACGCCGGGGACGTCGGTGATCGCGTTGTGGGCGCCGGGCTCCATGGCCCCAGCATGGCCGATGCCGACCCGCTGGGTCCCGCGCTCCGCGGGGGCGGTGCGGGCCGGCATCGGCGGGGCGGGCGGCGGGTGGCCGCCCGCGGCTCAGTGGAGCACCACGGGGGCGCGACCTGTTCGGGCGTCTCCTCGTCGAGGAGGTGGGACTCCTCGTGCCGGCGGGGCAGCATGAGGCCGGGGATGAGCGTCAGCGAGACGAGGACGGCCGCGACCCAGAAGGTGTGCGTGAACGCCCCGGCCATCGCCTCCCGGACCTGGCCCAGGAGCGCGGCCCGGCCGGCGGCGAGGTCCTGCCCGAAGGGCCCGAGGATGGCGGCGACCTCCGGGAAGCGCTGGAGCAGCGTCGGCACCTGGTCGGCGGGCACGCCCCGGGACGCGTCCTGGAAGCCCTGGGCCTGGGTGAGCAGCCGGTCGCTGGTCAGCCCGTTGGTGAGCACCACGGACATGATCGCGACCCCGATGGAGCTGGCGATCTGCTGGGAGATGTTGAGCAGGGTCGAGCCCCGGGCCACCTGGTGCGCGGTGAGGGTCTTCAGCGCCGAGGTCATCAGCGGCATCATCGTCGCCCCCATGCCCAGGCCCATGACGAACAGGACGGGCAGGATGTAGCCCCAGTAGCTCGTCGTCGCGTCGATCTGGGTGAGCGCGAACATGCCGCCGGTGATGCCGAGGAGGCCGAACGGCACGATCCGGCCGACCGGCAGCCTGTCGACGAGGCGCCCGGCGACCGGCATCGTCAGCACGGCGCCGAGGCCCTGCGCGGCCATCAGCCAGCCGGCGTCGACCGGCGACTCGCCCCGGACCTGCTGGAAGTAGGTCGGGACGAGCAGCAGGCCGCCGAAGAAGGCCATCGCGAAGAGGAACATCGTCGCCACCGACAGGGTGAGGTTGCGGTTGGCGAACAGCCGCAGGTCCAGCAGCGGGTGCCGGGGCCGGAAGCTGTAGACGACGAAGGCGGCCACCATGAGCAGACCGACCGACGCGGGCACCCCGACCTTGGCCGACCAGAACGTGCCCTCGCCGGGGATCGAGGAGACCCCGTAGAGGAAGAGCGCCAGCCCCGGCGACATCAGCGCCATGCCGACCCAGTCGAAGGACTCCGAGGGCTCGGGGGCGTCCTTCGGGAGCACCCACGTGGCGTAGCCGAGGGCGAGCAGGCCGATCGGCAGGTTGATGAGGAAGATCCAGTGCCAGCTGTAGTGGTCGATGAGCCAGCCGCCGAGGATCGGGCCGAAGATGGGGCCCAGCAGCATCGGGACGCCGAGGATGGCCATGAGCCGGCCCATCCGGTGCGGCCCCGCGGCGCGGGTCATGATCGTCATCCCCAGCGGCATGAGCATCCCCCCGCCGAGGCCCTGCAGGGCGCGGAAGCCGATGAGCATCTCGATGCTCGTGGCGGTGGCGCACAGGGCGGACCCGGCGGTGAAGAGGGTCAGCGCGGTGAGGTAGAGGCGCTTGGTGCCGAACCGGTCGGCGGCCCAGCCGGTGAGCGGGATGACGGTGGCCAGCGCCAGGGTGTACGCGGTGACCGTCCACGCGACGGTGGAGTAGGGGACCGGGTCGCCGGTGCGGCTGAAGACCTTCTGGAAGGTGGGCAGGGCGACGTTGACGACGGTGATGTCGAGGATCGACATGATCGCGCCGAGGACGACGACTCCGGCGACCTTGAGCACCGCGCCGTCGATGTGGTCGGGGTAGCCCGGGTGAGCGGCGGGCGCGGGTGCTGTTGACACGTGGTCTCCATGTCGGCTGGTGTGGTCGGGAGGCCCGCGGAGTCGTGGGCGGGGGCCGACGGGTCGCGGGAGGGAAAAGCGGGGGCGACGGTGCCGTGGCGAGAAGTCTGCCCGACGCCACGGACACCCCGGAAACGGTTTACCGGGCGGCCTCATTCCGCTGCTCGCCGCGTCGGTAGGCTGCCCCGGTGACCGAGATCGAGATCGGCCGTGGCAAGCGCGGTCGCCGCGCCTACTCCTTCGACGACATCGCCATCGTGCCCTCGCGGCGCACCCGCGACCCCGAGGAGGTCTCGACCGGCTGGCAGATCGACGCCTACCACTTCGACATCCCGGTCATCGCGGCCCCGATGGACTCCGTCGTCTCGCCCGAGACGGCGATCGCGCTCGGTGGCCTCGGTGGCCTGCCCGTCCTCGACCTCGAGGGGCTGTGGACCCGCTACGAGGACCCGGCGCCGCTGCTCGCCGAGATCGCCACCCTCGACCCGGCGCTGGCCACCCAGCGGATGCAGGAGATCTACCGCGAGGACATCCGGCCCGACCTCGTCACCGAGCGGCTGCGCCAGATCCGGGCCGCGGGCATCACCGTGGCCGGGGCGCTGAGCCCGCAGCGCACCCAGCAGCTGTGGAGGACGGTCGTCGACGCCGGGGTCGACCTCTTCGTCATCCGGGGGACCACCGTCTCGGCCGAGCACGTCTCCGGCCGGGCCGAGCCGCTGAACCTCAAGCGGTTCATCTACGAGCTCGACGTGCCGGTGATCGTCGGCGGTGCCGCGTCGTACTCGGCGGCGCTGCACCTGATGCGGACCGGGGCCGCCGGCGTGCTCGTCGGCTTCGGCGGCGGGGCGGCGCACACCACCCGGCGCACGCTCGGCATCCACGCCCCGATGGCCTCGGCCATCGCCGACGTCGCGGCCGCACGGCGCGACTACCTCGACGAGTCCGGCGGCCGGTACGTCCACGTCATCGCCGACGGCGGCGTCGGGACCAGCGGTGACGTCGTCAAGGCGGTCGCCTGCGGCGCGGACGCCGTGATGCTCGGCGCCGCCCTCGCCCGGTCCACCGAGGCCCCGGGCCGCGGGTTCCACTGGGGGCCGGAGGCGCACCACGCCCAGCTGCCCCGGGGCGAGCGGATCGAGATCGGTGCCGTCGCACCGCTCGAGGAGGTGCTCTTCGGGCCGAGCCGGGTCGCCGACGGGACGACGAACCTCGTCGGGGCGCTGCGCCGGGCCATGGCCACCTCGGGCTACCTCGACCTCAAGGAGTTCCAGCGCGTCGAGGTCGTCGTCGCGCCGTACCAGCGCAGCCGAGCCTCGACGGTGGTTACCCTTCGGTAATGACCCACGTCGTCGCCGACCCCGAGACCGACCCGCGCGCCACGTACGCGCTCGAGCCGAGCCGGGTGCGCGAGCTGACGGCCCGGGTCGTCGCCTCGGGCGAGGGCGGCACCCTGACCACCGAGACCCCGCTGACCGGCGCGCCGCTGGCGTCCCTGCCGGTCTCGACCGCCGCCGACGTCGCGGACGCCGTGCGCCGGGCTCGGGCAGCGCAGCAGCGGTGGGCCGCGGTGCCGGTGCACGATCGGGCCGAGGTGCTGCTCCGCCTGCACGACCTCGTCCTCGCCCGGCGCCCCGAGCTGCTCGACCTCGTCCAGCTCGAGTCCGGCAAGGCCCGGGCGCACGCGTTCGAGGAGGTCGCCGACGTCGCGATCGTGGCCCGCCACTACGCCCGGCGCGGGGCCGGGTACCTCGCCGACGAGCGCCACCTCGGTGCCTTCCCGCTGCTGACCCGCAGCACCGAGCACCACCGCCCGCGCGGTGTCGTCGGCATCGTCTCGCCGTGGAACTACCCGCTCAGCCTCGCCGTCACCGACGCCCTGCCCGCGGTCCTGGCCGGCAACGCCGTCGTCCTGCGACCGGACCCGCAGGGGTCGCTCACGGCCCTCGCGGGCGTCGCGCTCCTCGTCGAGGCCGGCCTGCCCGAGGACCTGGTCCAGGTCGTCCTCGGTCCGGGGGACCCGACCGGCCAGGCCGTCGTCGACCGGGCCGACTACGTCTGCTTCACCGGCTCCACCGGCACCGGCAGGGCCGTCGCCGCAGCCGCCGGGCGCCGCCTCGTCGGGGCCAGCCTGGAGCTCGGTGGCAAGAACTCGCTCTACGTCGCCGACGACGCCGACCTGCGCCGGGCCGTGCCCGGTGCGGTCCGCGGGTGCTTCTCCTCCGCGGGCCAGCTGTGCATCAGCGCCGAGCGGCTCCTGGTCCACGACGCGGTGTACGACGAGTTCGTCGGGCGCTTCCTCGAGGCGGTGGGGGCGCTCCGGCTCGGCACCGGGCTCGACTGGTCGGCCGACGTCGGCAGCCTTGTCGGGCCGGCCCAGCTGGCCCGGGTCAGGTCCCACCTCGACGACGCGGTGGCCAAGGGCGCCCGGGTGCTCGTCGGCGGCCGGCACCGTCCCGACGTCGGCCCGTACGTCGTGGAGCCGACCGTCCTGGACGGGGTCACGGCCGCCATGGAGTGCCGGGACGAGGAGACCTTCGGGCCGGTGGTCGCGCTCTACCGGGTGACCGGCGACGACGAGGCGGCCCAGCTGGCCAACGACACCGAGTACGGGCTGAACGCCTCGGTGTGGACCCGTGACACCCGCCGCGGCCGGGCCCTGGCCGCCCGGATCCACGCCGGCACCGTGAACGTCAACGAGGGGTACGCCGCCGCCTGGGCGAGCACCGCCTCGCCGATGGGGGGGATGAAGGCGTCCGGGGTGGGCCGGCGGCACGGGCGGGAGGGCATCCTGAAGTACACCGAGACCCAGAACGTCACCGTCCAGAGCCTCGTCGGCATCGGCGAGCTGCCCGGGCTGGGCGGGGAGCGCTACGCGCGTGTGCTCTCCGGGGCGCTGCGGGCGATGAAGGCGGTCCGCCTCCCATGAGCGGTGCAGCACCCGCGCGCGCGGGCGCCGTCGGTGGCGTCGACTACGACGTCGTCGTCATCGGGTCCGGCTTCGGCGGTTCGGTGGCGGCGCTGCGGGCCGCCGAGAAGGGCTACTCGGTCCTCGTCCTCGAGGCGGGGCGCCGGTTCGCCGACGAGGACTTCGCCCGGACCTCGTGGGACGTGCGCCGCTACCTGTGGGCCCCGGCCCTGGGCTGCTACGGCGTCCAGCGCATCCACCGGCTGCCCGACGTCGTCGTCCTCGCCGGGGCCGGCGTCGGCGGCGGGTCGCTGAACTACGCGAACACCCTCTACCGGCCGCCGCGCTCGTTCTACGAGGACCCGCAGTGGCGCGGGATCACCGACTGGGAGTCCGAGCTCGCCCCGCACTACGACACCGCGAGCCGGATGCTGGGGGTCGTCACCAACCCGTGCGACGGCCCGGTCGAGGCGATGATGCGGGCCACCGCCGAGGACCTCGGGGTCGGCGACACCTTCCGCCGGACCCCGGTGGGCGTCTTCTTCGGGGCGCCGGGGGAGACCGTGGAGGACCCGTACTTCGGGGGGGCCGGCCCGCGCCGCACCGGCTGCACCCAGTGCGGCAACTGCATGGTCGGCTGCCGGGTGGGGGCCAAGAACACGCTGGTGAAGAACTACCTCGCCCTCGCCGAGCGCCTCGGGGTCCGGGTGTCGCCGATGCGGACCGTCGTGCGGCTGGGCACGGTGCCGGGCACCTCCGGGCCGGATGTCGTGCATCGGGTCCTGCACGAGCGCACCGGTCCGCGCTCGGGCCGGGACCGCCAGGTGGTGACGGCCCGACGGGTCGTCGTCGCGGCCGGGACGTGGGGCACCCAGACGCTGCTCCACGCGATGCGGGCCGAGGGCGAGCTGCCCCGGCTCTCACGCCGGCTCGGCGAGCTGTCGCGGACCAACTCGGAGTCGCTCCTCGGCGCGATGACCGACCGGGTGCCCGACCGCGTCGACCTGACCCGCGGCGTGGCGATCACCTCCTCGTTCCACCCCGCGCCGGACACCCACGTGGAGAACTGCCGGTACGGCCCCGGGTCGAACGCGATGGGGCTGCTCGCGACGGTGGCGGTGCCGGGCGGCACCGGCCGGCCCCGCTGGGCGGAGTTCCTCGGCACCGTCGCACGCGACCCCCGGCCGCTGCTGCGGCTCTCGCCGATCGCGCGTCGCTGGAGCGAGCGGATGGTCATCGGGCTCGTCATGCAGTCCCGGGACAACAGCCTGCGGGTCTCCGGCCGGCGCGGCCGGCGCGGGCGCTGGGGGCTCACCTCGCGGCAGGGGCACGGCGAGCCCAACCCGACGTGGCTGCCGGAGGGGCAGCGGGCGATGGAGCGCCTCGCCGCCCGGCTCGCCGAGGCGACCGGGCGCTACGCCGTGGCCGGGGGCTCGTGGCCGGAGGTGTTCGACGTGCCGATGACGGCGCACTTCCTCGGCGGCGCGGCGATCGGCGCGACCCCCGACGACGGGGTGCTCGACCCGTACCAGCGCCTCTGGGGGCACCCGGGCATCTCGGTGCTCGACGGGGCCGCGGTCTCGGCGAACCTCGGGGTGAACCCGTCGCTGACCATCACGGCCCAGGCCGAACGGGCGATGTCGCTGTGGCCGAACCGTGGTGAGCCCGAGCGGCGGCCCGGTCAGGACGAGCTCCTCGTCGGTGCCGGGTACCTGCGTGTCGGCGCGGTGCCCCCGCGCCGCCCGGCCGTGCCCGCGCCGGCCGTGGGCTGACCGCCCGGCCTCAGCCCTCGTCGCGCCAGGAGCGCCAGAGCGCCGCGTAGGAGCCGTCGGCGGCGATGAGCTCGTCGTGCGAGCCGAGCTCGCGGATCCGGCCGTCCTCGACGACGGCGACCCGGTCGGCGTCGTGGGCGGTGTGCAGCCGGTGGGCGATGGCGACGACGGTGCGCCCGGTGAGCACCGCGCCGAGCGAGCGCTCGAGGTGGCGGGCGGCCCGGGGGTCCAGCAGCGAGGTGGCCTCGTCGAGGACCAGGGTGTGCGGGTCGGCGAGCACGAGCCGGGCCAGGGCCACCTGCTGGGCCTGGGCCTCGGTGAGCGGGTACCCCCCGGAGCCGACGACGGTGCCGAGCCCCTGCGGCAGCCGCTCGGCCCAGTCGAGGGCGTCGACCGCCTTGAGGGCGTCGCGCAGCGCGTCGTCACCGGCGTCCGGGCGGGGTAGGCGCAGGTTCTCGGCGAGCGTCCCGACGAAGACGTGGTGCTCCTGGGTGACGAGGGCGACCTCGCCCCGCAGGTCCTCCAGTGGCAGGTCGACGAGCGGGACCTCGCCCACGGTGACCCGCCCGGTGCGCGGCCCGTCGACCCCGGCCATGAGCCGGCCGAGGGTCGACTTGCCCGCCCCGGAGGGACCGACGACGGCGAGCCGCTCGCCGGGCCGAAGGTCGAGTGACACCCCGTGCAGGACGTCCCGCCCGTCGCGGTAGGCGTACCGGACGCCGCTGACCTCGAGCCGGTCGCCGTCGGGGCGCGCCCCGCTCGCGACCCGGTCCGCGGGCACCTCGGCGACCCCGAGGATGCGCGACATCGAGGTCGCCGCGAACTGCAGCTCGTCGAGCACCTCGACCAGCTCCGAGAGCGGGTCGAGGAGGCGCTGGACGTAGAGCACGACGGTGGTCGCGGTGGCGACCGGGACCACGCCCTGCCAGCTGAGCCAGCCACCCCAGAGCAGCGCCCCGGCGATCGGGACGAAGAACCCGATCTCGAGCCACGGGAACCAGCGCAGCCGCAGCCCGGTGGTGTACCGCTCGGCGTCGTGGCACTCGCGCAGCGCCTCCTCGAACCGCTCGGCCCGGGCCTGCTGGAGCCCGAGGGCGTCGACGGTGCCGAGCCCCTCGACCGTCTCCGCGGCGACCCCGTTGAGCCGGGCGTACGAGGCGTGCTCCCAGAGGTACCCGGGCCCGGCCCGGTGCAGGTAGCGGCGGGTGGGCAGGAACCAGATGAGCGGGGTGAGCAGCAGCGGCAGGAAGGCCAGCGGTGACGCGAGGACGGTGGCGACCCCGATGACCAGGACCGACATCACCGACACGACGACGGTGGGGATGCCGAACCGGATGACGTAGCTGATCGCGTCGACGTCGTTGGTCGTGCGCGCGAGCAGGTCCCCGGTCCCGGCCCGTTCCACGGTCGAGAGGGGCAGCCGGACCGCCGAGGAGACGAAGTCCTCGCGGAGCCGGGCGAAGATCCGCTCGGAGAGCACGAAGGAGCCGCGCCGGGCGAGCCAGGTCAGGGTGGTCTCGGCGAGCAGCGCGGCGGCGAGCAGCCCGACGAGGACGTCGACCCGGTCGATCGAGGTGCGGCCCCCGACGACGGTGCCGACGACCTGCCCGACCACCCACGGTCCGGCGAGGCCGGCCACGGCGGCCAGCCCGTGCCACAGGAGCACCCGCAGGAGCACGCCGCGGTGCTCGCGCAGGAGGACACCGACATGGAGGCGCACCGTGTGCGCCGCGGCGATCGGCAGCGTGCGGCGGGCGTGGTCGGTGCGGCCGGTCAGCGGGGACACCTAGTCCTCCTCTCCTCGGATGACGACCCGGCGGTACCCGGGGTGGTGGTGGACGAGGTCGTGGTGGGTGCCCGAGGCGGTGACCCGCCCGCCCTCGACGAGCAGGACGACGTCGGCGCGGTCGAGCAGCAGCGGGCTGGCGGTGACGACGACGGTGGTCCGGCCACGGCGGTGCTCGGCCAGGCGCTCGGCGATCCGGGCCTCGGTGTGGGCGTCGACGGCGCTCGTCGGCTCGACGAGGACGAGCACCTCCGGGTCACGCAGCAGGGCCCGGGCCAGCGCCAGCCGTTGCCGCTGGCCGCCGGAGAGGGAGCGCCCGCGCTCCTCGAGCTCGCCGTCCAGGCCACCGTCGACCGCGGCGAGGGCGTCCCGCGCGTCGGCGACCGCCAGGGCCGCCAGGCGCGCGCCGTCGTCGGCGCCGCCGAGCTCGCGGCGCAGCGGCCCGCTGAACAGCCGCGGGTCGGGGTGGCCGACGAGCACGCGGGCCCGGACCTCCTGGACCGGCAGGTCGTCGAGGGCGACGTCGCCCCAGGTGACGCCGTGCCGGCCGCGGACGGTCCGCCCGAGCCGGGCGGCGATCGCGGCCGTCTCCTCGGGCCGCTCGGCGACGAGCGCGGTGAGGCGACCGGGCTCGACGACGACGCCCGAGACAGGGTCGACGAGCGGGCCGCGGGCCGCCGCGGCTGCCGGGGTGGAGGCGGCGCCGGCGGGCGGGTGGTCCGGCCCGACGGCCAGGACCCGGGCGAGGCGGCGCGCCGCGACCCGAGTCGTGACGAACTTGTCGGCCATCTCGACCGCGGTCTGCAGCGGCATCGTGAGGAACGCGGTGTAGCCGTAGAACGAGACGAGCTGCCCGGGGGAGATCTCGCCGGCCACCGCGAGGTGCGCGCCGACCCCGACGACGACGAGGACGAACAGGCCGGGCAGGAGCACCTGCGCCGAGTCGAGGGTGGCCTGGGTGCCGGCCACCCGGACGCCGGCCTGCCGGACCGCCTCGGACTGGGCCCGGTACCGGGCGAGGAAGGCGTCCTCACCGCCGATGCCGCGCAGCACCCGCAGCCCGGCGACGGTGTCCGCCCCGAGCGCGGTGAGCCGGCCGGCCTCCTCGCGCTGCGCGCTCTGGCGTCGCTGGAGCGGCTTCATGACCAGGGCGAGCGAGGCGACGAGGACCGGCCCACCGACGAGCATGACGAGGCCCAGCAGCACCGAGCCGTGCAGCAGGATGACGGCGACGACGACGAACGAGACGATCGCCCCCAGGAAGCGGGCGAGGACGTCGAAGGTGTGCCCCATCCGGGCGAAGTCGCTGGTGAAGCTCGCGAGGACCTCGCCGGCCGGCATGCCCCGGGTCAGCGCGGGCCCGCGGGTGCGCACGGCGCGGTCGGCGACGAGGCCGGAGCGGAAGGCCGCGGTGAGCCAGTTGCGCACGGCGAACCAGTGCCGCCCGTTGCCGACGAGGGCCGAGAGGCCGCCGAGGCCGAGGACGGCGAGGGACCAGAGCAGCAGGGCGCGGGCGTCGCGGTGGACGACCCCGGCGTCGACCGCCCGGCCCACGACGGCCGGGATCAGGGCCGTCGCGAGCATCCACGGGATGCCGAAGCAGGCCCCGGCGAGGAGGGTGCGCCACTGGCGGCGCGCGAGCCAGAGGAGGAGGCGGTCGGCGTCGGCCGGCGGCTCGTCGTGGGGTCGCACGCCGTACGGCCAGGGAGGTCTCGTCGGCATGACCATCCAACGCTAGGGTCCGGCCCCGACACCGCGCGAACCCTTTTCCCGTCGCACCCGTCCGCGCGTACCCTCGGCTCGAGGAGGCGTCCATGGCCGGAGTCGACGAGCTGGTCCGCGCACGGGCCGAGTTCGAGCGCGGAGAGTGGACGACGGCCCTGGAGCGGTGGACGGGCCTGGACCCGGCGTCCCTCACCGGTGACGACCTCACCTCGGCGGCCGGGGCGGCCCACCTCCTCGGCCGGATCACCGACTCCGTCGAGCTCTACCGCCGGGCGCACGAGCAGCGGCTGGCGGCGGGCGACGTCGCCGGCGCCGTGCGCTGCACCTTCCACCTGTCGATGATCGCCGGGACCAGCGGCGACCCCTCGGCCTCGGCGGGCTGGGCGGCGCGCGGGGAGCGGCTGCTCGAGGAGCTGCCGGAGGGGTCGCTCGAGGCCGGGCTGGTCGCGTTCGCCCGGATGTTCGGCCACCTGCGCGCCGGACGCTTCGAGGAGGCCCACGGCTGCGCGCTCGCCGCGGCGGACGCCGGCCGTCGGCACCGGGACACCGGGCTCGTCGCGTTGGGCCTGTGCGCGCAGGGCCGGCTGGCCATCTACGCCGGGCGGGTCCCCGCCGGTCTCTCCCTGCTCGACGAGTCGATGGTGGAGGCGACGACCGGGGCGCTGGAGCCGGTGACCATCGGCCACGTCTACTGCACCGCGATCGAGGGCTGCCAGGAGGTGGCCGACATCGGCCGGGTCGCGGAGTGGACCGAGCTGCTCCAGGGCTGGTGCGCGTCCCACCCCCAGCTCGTCGTCTTCACCGGCCAGTGCTCCCTGCACCGCGGCCAGGTGCTCCGGGCGCGCGGGGCGTGGTCGGAGGCGCTGGACGAGCTCGACGCGGCGATCGAACGGTACCGGCGCGCCGGGGCCGTCGACGCGGTCGGCCAGGCGGCGTACGAACGGGGGGAGGTCCTCCGGCTCCGGGGCGACCTCGAGGCCGCCGAACGGTCCTTCCAGCTGAGCGCCGAGCGCGGGGTCGACCCGCAGCCCGGGCTCGCCGAGCTCTGGGTCGCCCGGGGCGCGAGCACGGCCGCCGCCGGTGCGGTGCACCGGGTGCTCGCCGAGACCACCGGCCCGGTGGCCCGCAGCCGGGTCCTGCCCGGGGTGGTGCGGGTGCTGCTCGCGACCGGCGAGGTGGAGGAGGCCCGGTCGGCCGCCCGTGAGCTGGAGGACCTCGCGGCGGCGTTCGGGTCCCAGGCGCTCCAGGTCGAGGCCGCCCTGGCCGCCGGGGCCACTCTGCGGGCCGGTGGGGACGCGGTCGGTGCGCTGCCGTACCTGCGCAAGGCCCGCCAGCTCGCCACCCAGCTCGACCTGCCGCACGCCGCCGCGCTGGCCCGGGCCGGCGCCGGGCTGGCGATGCGCGCGGCCGGCGACGAGGAGTCGGCCCGCCCCGAGCTGGCGGCGGGACGCGAGGCCCTGGTGGCCCTCGGCGCGCGCTCCGACGTCGCCGCCCTCGACCTCGCCCTCGGTGCGGGGCACGACCCGGGCGGTCGGCCACGGGGCCTCAGCGAGCGGGAGGTGCAGGTGCTCCGGCTCGTCGCCTCCGGGCGGAGCAACGCGCAGATCGCGGCCGAGCTGGTCCTCAGCGAGCGCACCGTGGCTCGCCACCTGAGCAACATCTTCACCAAGCTGGACGTCGGCAGCCGGACCGCCGCGGCCGCGTTCGCGTTCGAGCACGACCTCGTCCACGGCTGACCAGGGCCCCGGTCCACCGTCGACCCGGGCCGCGCCGCCGCTGCTCAGGCAGCGCTCGCCGACGCCAGCGCCCCGGACGGCCGGCGGGTCCGGGCCAGGTGGTCCGCGACGTACGCGGCATCCCGCCCCACCCCGGGGAGCACCATCGAGGAGAACGAGTACTGGAAGGCCAACCCGCAGAAGTAGAGCCCGGGCACGTCCGCCGCGACCCCCCGGTACTCCCGCGGCCAGCCGTCCTCGCCCAGGACCGGCAGGTCGAGCCAGTCGAAGCACTGCCGGTAGCCGGTCGCCCAGACGATGTTCGCGACGTCGAGAACGGTGCCGTCGGCCAGCGTCGGCCGCCCGGCGGTGGCGGACTCCACCCGCTGGAGGTGGCGCACCACCCCGCGCGCGGCGAGGTCCTCGCGCTTGACCCGCAGCATCGGGGCGCCGCCGTGCGTGCGGACCGTGTGCATCATCCGTCGGCCGGGCGGGGTGCGCCGGGTCAGCACGTGCTGCCACGCGAAGAGGACCAGCGGGAACGCCGCGGGGGCCCCGGTCCCCTTCCAGCGGAGCGGGAGCTGGCCGCAGTCGTGGCCGGCCAGGTGGGTCTCTCGGCCCTCCGCGAGCTCGTAGGCGATGTCACAGCCGGAGTGCGAGGCGCCGACGACGAGGACCGGGCCGTCGCGCAGCTGGCCCGGACGCCGGTACTGGCTCGAGTGCAGCTGGAGGATGCCGGGGTCGAGGTCATCGGCGACGGCGGGCACCCGGGCGGCGCGCCCGAAGCTGCCGGTCGCGACGACGACGTTGCGGCAGCGGATCGTGCCGGTGGCGGTCCGGACGTCGAACCCGTCGCTGCCGTCGGCTGCCGGGGCGACGTGCTCGACCCCGGTCCGCATCCGTACCGGCAGTCGGAAGTGGGTGGCGTAGGCCGCGAGGTAGTCGGCCACCTCGTCCTTGCCCGGGCAGGTCCTCGGGTCGCCGGGGAAGGGCAGCCCGGGCAGCCCGGTGTACCGGCCGGCGGTGTAGAGCCGGAGCGAGTCGTAGTGGTGCCGCCAGCCGTCGCCGACCTGCTCGGCCCGGTCGAGGACCACGCACTCGCGGCCACGGCGCTGGAGCTCCCGAGCGGTGACCAGCCCCGCCTGGCCCGCTCCGACGACGACGGTGTCGAGGATCTCGAGGTGCTGCATGACTGCCTCCTGGGGTCGGTGCGTGCCGCCACGCTAGGAGCGGCAGGCGGGGCCGCTCATCGGCAGCGATGCCCATCCCGCCACGGCATCCCGGTGGCGTGAACTGCCCACGGGCACCAGGGCCCGGCTCGAGCGGGCCGGGCCGGCGCGACGCCCCGGTGACGTAGCCTCGTGACGTGCTGCGGACCGCCCTGACGCCGAGGTACCTCGGGCTGCTCGGGCTGGTCCTGGTCGTCGGGGTCGTCTTCGTCCAGCTCGGCCGCTGGCAGCTCGGCGTCGCCGAGGGCAAGGGTGTCGAGGACGCGCTCGCCGCCGCCCGCGCCCAGAGCCCGGTGCCGCTGACCTCGGTGCTCACCCCGCACACCGCCTTCCCCGGCGAGCTCTCCTCCCGGCCGGTCACGGCGTCGGGCCACTACACCGACGGGCAGCTCCTCGTGCCCGGCCGTCGCCTCGACGGGCGCGTCGGGTCCTGGGTCCTCACCCCGTTCCTCGTCGACGGCTCGGGCGCCACGCTCCCGGTGCTCCGCGGGTTCGTCACCGACCCCGCGCAGGCCGGGGGGCCCCCGGACGGCACGCTCACCGTCGAGGGCGGGCTGGCGCCCCCGGAGTCACCGGCCGACGCCCCCGTCGGCCCCGGCGAGATCGCCTCGGTCGACACCTCGGTCCTCGTCAACACCTGGCCGACGCCGCTGTACAACGCCTTCCTCTTCCTCCGGGCCGAGGACCCGGGGACCGGTCCGCAGCTGGCGAAGGTCCCGACCCCGATCGGGCACACCGGCATCCAGTGGCGCAACGCCGCCTACGCCGTCCAGTGGTGGGTGTTCGCGCTCTTCGCCCTCTGGCTGTGGTGGCGGATGGTCCGCGAGGAGCACGAGCGCCGGGCCCCCGACGAACCGGTCCTGGCCGCGGGTGACAATGGGGTGCGTGAGCACTCCTGACGCCCCTGCCGCCGCCGCCATCGACCCCGCCGACCTGGAGTCGGTGCACCGGCGGCTGACCTTCTTCAAGGTCATGGCCTTCGTCGTCGGCGTCGGGCTGCTGATCCTCGTCGTCGAGGTGATCCTGTCCTACGGCTTCGGGATGAAGGGGGACCAGAACCCGCTCAGCTGGTGGCCGCAGCCGCACGGCTTCGTCTACATGGTCTACCTCGTGGCCACGGCGCTCCTCGGCTTCAAGATCGGCTGGCCGCTGACCAAGATGGTCCTCGTCATGCTCGCCGGGTGCGTGCCGTTCCTCTCCTTCTGGGTCGAGCGACGGGTGGCCCGCGAGGTCGAGGCCGACCTCGCGACCGCCCGCCAGTAGCCTTGACGGCGTGAGCGACCCCACCGCACCGGACCCCGCCGCGGCGGACCCCGCGCCCCGCGCGGACACGGCGCACGTGCTGGTCGAGGGGGGCGAGCCGGTGCACCTGGCCGACCGCCCGGTGCTCGTCGTCGACTTCGGCGCCCAGTACGCCCAGCTCATCGCCCGCCGGGTCCGCGAGGCGAACTGCTTCAGCGAGGTGGTCCCGCACTCGATGGCGGTGGCGGAGATGCTCGCCAAGGACCCGGCCGCGATCATCCTCTCCGGCGGCCCGTCGTCGGTCTACGAGGAGGGCGCGCCGCGGCTCGACCCCGAGGTGCTGCGGGCCGGGGTACCCGTCTTCGGCATGTGCTACGGCTTCCAGGCGATGGCCCAGGCGCTCGGCGGCACGGTCGAGCGCACCGGGCTCTCCGAGTTCGGCGCGACCCCGGCCAGCATCCTCGACACCGGTTCGACCCTCTTCAACGGGCAGCCCGACCACCAGTCGGTGTGGATGAGCCACGGCGACTCGGTCTCGCACGCACCCCAGGGGATGCGGGTCACGGCCACGACCTCGGGCGCGCCGGTGGCCGGGTTCGAGGACGACCGGCGGCGGCTCTACGGCGTGCAGTGGCACCCCGAGGTCATGCACTCGACGTTCGGCCAGCAGGTCCTGGAGAACTTCCTCCTGCGCGGAGCCAGCCTGACCGGGGAGTGGACCGCGGCCAACGTCGTCGACGGGCTCGTCTCGAGCGTGCGGAGCCAGGTCGGGGAGGCGCGCGTCATCTGCGGGCTCTCCGGTGGGGTCGACTCCTCGGTGGCGGCCGCCCTCGTCCAGCGGGCCGTCGGCGACCAGCTGACCTGCGTCTTCGTCGACCACGGCCTGCTCCGCTCGGGGGAGGCCGAGCAGGTCGAGGAGGACTTCGTCGCGGCCACCGGGGTCGACCTCGTCGTCGTCGACGCCAAGGACCGGTTCCTCGCCGCGCTCGCGGGTGTCTCCGACCCGGAGGAGAAGCGCAAGATCATCGGTCGCGAGTTCATCCGGGTCTTCGAGCAGGCCGCCCGCGACGTCGTCGGCTCGCACGCCGGGGCCGAGGACCACCCGGTCGAGTTCCTCGTCCAGGGCACGCTCTACCCCGACGTCGTCGAGTCCGGCGGCGGCAGCGGCACGGCGAACATCAAGAGCCACCACAACGTCGGCGGCCTGCCCGACGACCTCCAGTTCACCCTCGTCGAGCCGCTCCGGCTGCTCTTCAAGGACGAGGTGCGCCAGGTCGGCCTCGAGCTCGGGGTGCCCGAGGCGATCGTCTGGCGCCAGCCGTTCCCGGGCCCGGGGCTCGGCATCCGGATCGTCGGGGAGGTGACCCGCGAGCGCCTCGACGTCCTGCGTGCCGCCGACGCCATCACCCGCGAGGAGCTGTCCGCGGCCGGGCTCGACCGCGACATCTGGCAGTGCCCGGTGGTCCTCCTCGGCGACGTCCGCTCGGTCGGCGTCCAGGGGGACGGTCGCACCTACGGCCACCCGGTCGTGCTGCGCCCGGTGTCGTCCGAGGACGCGATGACCGCCGACTGGACGCGGGTTCCCTACGAGGTGCTCGCCACGATCTCGACCCGGATCACCAACGAGGTCCGCGAGGTCAACCGGGTCGTCCTCGACGTCACGAGCAAGCCGCCGGGCACCATCGAGTGGGAGTGACCCGCTCGCTGCCGCGGGAGCGGGCCGGCGCTCGGCCGGCCACCCGGTGCCTGCACTCGGCAGGCGCGGGGTGTGCGACGTGGCACCCGGTGGCCCGTCGGGTCCGGCCGGATGGCAGGCTGGGACCCCGAGGCACTACCCACCGGTAACAGGACGGTCCGATGCAGAGCAGCACGATCACGGTCACGACGAGTGACGGCACCGCCCTCTTCACCCACCGCTGGCTGCCCGAGGAGCCGCCGAAGGCCGTCGTCCAGGTCCTGCACGGGATGGCCGAGCACTCGGCGCGGTACGCCCGGCTGGCCGAGGCGCTGACCCACGCCGGGTACGCGGTGTACGCCAACGACCACCGCGGCCACGGGCGGACCGGCGGGGACGCCGACCACGGCTACCTCGCCGACGACCGCGGCTGGGACAAGGTCGTCGAGGACGCCCGGGCCGTCACCGCTCGGATCACCGAGGAGCACCCGGGGCTCCCGGTCTTCCTCCTCGGCCACAGCATGGGCAGCTTCCTCGCCCGCGAGTACGCCATCGAGGGCAGCGACGAGCTGACCGGGCTCGTGCTCTCCGGCACGGCCGGCGACCCGGGCGTGCTCGGCATGGCCGGGCTCGGCATCGCCCGGCTCGAGGCCCGCCTGCGGGGACGCCGGCACGTCAGCCCGCTGATGGACACCCTGACCTTCGGGCAGTACAACGCGGCCTTCAAGCCGAACCGCACGAAGTTCGACTGGCTCTCCCGGGACGAGGCCGAGGTCGACGCCTACGTCGCCGACCCCCGCTGCGGGCAGGTCTTCACCTCGGGCTTCTTCGCCGACCTCCTCCAGGGGCTGCGGGCGGTCAACGACCCCGAGCGCGTGGCCCGGGTCCGGCCCGACCTGCCGGTGCTCCTCATGGCCGGTGACAAGGACCCGGTCGGCGCCGGCGGCAAGGGCCCGCGGGCGGTGCGCGAGCAGTACGCCACCAGCGGCCTCCACGACGTCACCTGCACCCTCTACCCCGGCGCGCGGCACGAGATCTTCAACGAGACCAACCGCGAGGAGGTCGTCTCCGACCTCGTGGCCTGGCTCGACGCCCACCTGCCCGGCTGAGCCCCGGTCCCCGAGCGGAGCCGACCGGAGGCGGGCGGAGTCGGCCGGGCGCCGCATCCGTGGCAGGCTTGCCCGGTGGCCGCCCCGCGGTGTCCACCTTCGACCCCCGAGCAGGTAAGGAACGACCCGACGCATGTGCGGCATCGCCGGATACCACGGACTCCCCGCGGACGAGGGCCTCCTGACGCGGATGAACGAGTGCCAGCGCCACCGCGGACCCGATGGCGAGGGCATCCACACCGACGGGCCGTGCGGGCTGGCCCACCGGCGGCTGTCGATCATCGACGTCGCCCACGGCCAGCAGCCGATGGCGACCGCGGACGGGCGCTACACCATCGCCTACAACGGCGAGGTCTACAACTACCTCGACCTGCGCTCCGAGCTCGAGGCGGCGGGCCGCGGCTTCGCCACCGACTCCGACACCGAGGTCGTCCTCCAGGCCTTCGCCCAGTGGGGCGACGCCGCGTTCGACCGCTTCAACGGGATGTTCGGGCTCGCGATCTGGGACCGCGACGAGCAGCGGCTCACCCTCGCCCGCGACCACTTCGGCATCAAGCCGCTCTACGTGGCCACCGTGCCGAACCCTGACGGCGACGGCGAGGGGCTCCTCTTCGCCAGCGAGATCCGGCCCCTGCTCGAGTCGGGCCTCTACCAGCGCCGGGTCAACGACCGCACGGTCTACCGCTACCTGCAGTTCCGGGTGCACGAGGACGGCGTCGAGACCTTCTTCGACGGCATCACCCGGCTCGCGCCAGGCGAGATGCTCACCGCCGACGCCACCGGAATCCACCGCAGGATGTTCACCCGCCTCCAGGAGGAGCTGCTCGAGCTCGCCACGCAGCAGCGGCCGTACGACGCGGCGGCGGCCGCCGAGTACCGGCGGCTGCTCGTCGAGAGCGTGCGGATGCGCCTGCAGTCGGAGGTGCCGGTGGGGACCTCGCTCTCCGGCGGGCTGGACTCCAGCGCGGTGGCGGTCATCATCAACCAGCTGCTCGGCGAGGGCGACGAGCTGTCGACCGCGGCGGTCGGCACCCGCCAGAACACGTTCTCGGCCGTCTTTCCGGGCGCGGTCAACGACGAGGAGCGCTACGTCGACGACGTCCTCGACATCTGCACGGGGCACGTCACCGGCCACAAGATCCACCCGACCGCCGACGAGTTCAAGGCCGACCTCCTCGACTTCGTCCGCACCCAGGAGGAGCCGCTCATCTCCTCGGGGCCGTACGCCCAGTTCCAGGTGATGCGCGAGGCGACCAAGCACGTCACGGTGCTCCTCGACGGCCAGGGCGCCGACGAGATGATGGCCGGCTACATCCCGTACTACTTCGTCTACCTCCGCCAGCTGCGGGCCCAGGGGCGGCGGGCCCAGGCGGCGGAGCTGGCCAAGAGCCTCGACGTGCTCTACCGGCTCGGCAAGTCGACCGTCCGCGACCGGCTGCGGATGAAGACGAAGGTGCCGAACAGCCAGCTCCTCCACCCCGAGTTCACCGCCCGCTTCCGCGCCGAGCGGTTCACCGTCGAGTCGGCCCACCTCAAGAAGCGCCTCCTCGAGGACGTGTTCCACAACTCGCTGCCCAGCCTGCTGCGCTACGAGGACAAGAACACGATGCGGTTCTCCCTCGAGGGGCGCGTGCCGTTCCTCGACAAGGAGGTGCTGAAGTTCGTCTTCAGCCTCTCCGACGAGGCGATCATCAAGGACGGCTGGAACAAGCGGATCCTGCGCGACGCCACCCGCGGCCTGCTCCCCGAGTCGATCAACCGCCGCCGCAACAAGATCGGCTTCACCACCCCGCAGGTCGACTGGTTCATGCGGCTGAAGAACCACTTCTACACGATCTTCATGAGCGAGTCGTTCTCGCTGCGCCCGTACTGGGACTTCACCGAGGTCATCCACGCGTTCGAGGGCTGGGTCAAGGGCGAGAACGACGTCAACACGATGACGTTCTGGCGGATGATCAACCTCGAGCTGTGGCTGCGCGAGTTCATCGACGAGGGCGGCGAACAGACGATGGCCGAGGAGGCCGCGGCGTACGTCAAGAGCGACTACGAGCCGAACCGGCACTACCAGCTCGACCTGACGACCGGCCACGGGGACACCGTCCGCCGCTACCCGCTGCGCACCGAGCTGTTCAGCCGCGACGACGACCTCGACGCGGTCGTCGTCGAGCGGGTCGGGGAGTTCTTCGCCGGCCTGCCCGCCGCGGACCCCGAGCACCGGGCCGCCACCGGTGGCCGCTGGTGGTTCTTCGTCTCGGAGAAGGTCGTCGCGATCACCCAGGGTCGCTCGTTCTTCGTCTGGGACATCACCGTCGGCCGGCCGGCCCGGGTGCTCTCCCGGTACGTGACGAAGACGCCGATGGGGATCGGGCTCGGCAGCCCGTTCACGATGCAGCTGGCCATCGACGAGGTCGGGCTGCCCCGCATCCTCTACGCCTCGGCCGGCGGGGCGGTCGGCAAGCTCGTCGGCCGCAGGGGCCTCTTCTACGAGCTGGTCGGCAACGACATCCGCGCCATCGACGGCCCCACCGAGTACTCGGCCTACCCGTCGAACGTCTCGGCCAAGCTGCCCCCCAAGGACCCGGATGCCGTGGCCGCGCGGCTGTCCGCCGCGATCCGCGAGCGGGTTCCCGAGCCGTGGCGCAGCGCGTTCGCCGGCACCGTCGTCATCGACGCCAACGACGTCGGCCGCAACGTCCTGGGGTCGGACCTGCCGCGCGCGCAGTGGCCCCGGCTCGAGGACATGTTCGCCGACAACCCGCTCGGCCAGACCCAGGAGCAGACGCCGATGGGGCTGGTCTTCCTCCGCGGCTGATGCCCGGCGGTCCCGCTCAGGTGACGAGGACCGGCTCCTCGCCCTCGGCCGGCGGCTCGACCTTCGTGCTCATCGACCAGAGCAGCCAGCCGAGGGCCCCGAGCGGGACCTCCATGACGTGGGTGAAGATCGAGAAGAGGACGACCCCGGCGGTCGCCCCCGCGGGGACCGCTCCCCAGCCGACGAGCACGATGGTCGTCGCCGTCTCGGTGATCCCGACCCCGCCGGGGGTGATGCCGACCGCGGTGAGCAGCCGCCCGATGGCGTAGGCGGCGAACAGCAGGTTGAGCGGGAGCGCGACCCCGGTGTCGCGCATGATCAGGACGAAGAGCACGTAGTAGAGGCCGAAGAAGCCGATCATGCCGAGGGTCATCTGCAGCCAGCCGTGGCTGACCACGTCGTTGATCCGGGCGCGCAGGTCGTGGACGAGCTCCTTGACGCTCATCGTCCTGGACCGCCGGTGCCGCCGCAGCAGGGGGCGCAGGGCGCGGTCCAGCCCGGTGCCGATGGCCTGGGCGGCCCGCTCGCTCGCCATGACCGCGGCGAAGGCGGCGATCAGCCCGACCCCGGTCAGCGACCCGGCGATCGCGAGGTCGCTGAGCACGCCGGGCAGGGTGACCCCCCCGATGTAGAGGACGAGGATGGCGACGACCGGCAGGGCGACCCGGGCCAGGACGTTCCAGACGCCGGTGACGATGACCGAGGTCGAGGTCGCCCGCCGGGAGAAGCCCCACGACCGGCAGATCGCGTAGGTCGCGGCCAGCCCGACCGCGCCGCCGCCCGGCAGCAGGTTGGAGACCGAGGAGCCGCAGAGGTTGACGATGAGCGCCTTGTGGTGGCTGAGCCCGCGCAGCGACCCGGTGAAGGTGAAGGTGTAGGACCACAGGCCGAGCAGCATCAGGGCCTGGTAGGCGAGGGCGTGGCTGAACGGGATCGACCGGATGACGTGCCAGATGTCGCCCCACGAGGTCTTGGCGAAGTGCGGCAGGCCCCAGACGAGGAGGACCACCGCCAGGCCCAGGCCGAGCCCGAACTGGAGCAGCTGCCGGGTCCGCGGGCTCACCCGAGGCCCTCGAAGACGTCGGTGCCCACCGGCCCCCCTGCTGGTCGAGACGGGTCGCGGAACCACTCCCGCCCGAAGACCAGATCGTAGAGGGGTCGGGGGATGCGCAGGAAGGCCTGGAGGGTGCGGTCCCCGGTCTGGCCGCCGGGCCCGACCGCCGCCGCGCCGCCGCCGGTGGCCTGCGAGGCGTGCGCCCGCATCGAGGCACGCTTGGCCTCGATGTGCCGGCGAACGTCGATCCGGTGGGTGATGTCGGCCCGGGCGGAGAAGGCCCGCTCGATGCTCGTCGGGTCGAACTCGGCAGGGAAGCGGTAGACCCGGGAGAGGAGGCGCACCGCGCGCACCAGGGTGTCCCGGGGGACGGTGGCCTCGAGCACCCGAGGGGTGTCCGCGATCTGCGCGGCCCGGGCGGCGACCTCGTGGACGCGCCGGTGGTCGCGGTGGCCGTAGCCACCGTTGGCGTCGTAGGAGAGCAGCACGTCGGCCTGCTCGGTGCGCAGCACCGCGGCGAGCCGCTCGGCGGCCTGCTCGAGCGGGGCGCGGCAGAACCGGACCCGGCCCGGCAGGTCGGGCTCGGGCTCGGGGCCACTGCCGCTGTCGGCGTAGCCCAGCCACTCGACACGGGAGACCCCGAGCGCCGCGGCCGAGCGCCGGGCCTCGAGCAGCCGGAGCGCGCCGAGGCTCCCGTCCCCGCGCAGCGCGTCGTCGGCCAGCCCCGCGCCGCCGTCCGTGGCGAGCACGAGGACGACCCGGTGCCCCTCGGCGGCGGCCCGTGCCATCGTCCCGGCGGTGAGCAGCGCTTCGTCGTCGGGGTGGGCGTGGAAGGCCACGAGGGTGGGAGACATCGTCGCCCATCCTCGCGCATGGCAGGCTGGACCCTCGTGAAGGTCGCCCTCCTGTCGGACTGCTACCCGCCCCGGCTCGGCGGGATCGAGCGCCAGGTCCACGACCTCGCCCACCACCTCGCCGGAGCCGGCCACGACGTCGAGGTGTTCACCGCCACCACCGGCCCGGGAGGCGAGCGCGGGGGGATGGTCAGCGACGAGGACGGCGTGCTCGTCCACCGGCTGGCCCTGCGGCTGCCCGGCGGGGTGCCGGTCAACCCGCTCGCGCCGCGCGAGGTCCGCCGCCGCCTGGACGCCGGCGGCTTCGACGTCGCGCACGCCCATCTCGGGGTGGTCAGCCCGTTCGCCACCGACCTCACCCGCGTGGCCCTGCAGGCCGGCCTGCCGGTGGCGGCGACCTTCCACTGCGTCATCGACCGCTCCGGCCCGCTCTTCCGGGCCACCGGCCACCTGCGTCGCTGGGCCGCGCGTGGGGTCGCCCTCGACGCCGTCTCCTCGATGGCGGCGGCGCGGGTCAGCGCGGCCGCCGGCGACGCCCCGGTGGCGGTGCTCGGCAACGGCATCGATGCGGCGTGGTGGCGTCAGGGGCTGGCCGAGGCGCTCGCCGCCCGGTCGGCGCAGGACGTCGCGGGTCCCCGGCCGGTCCACGTCGTCTCGGCGATGCGCCTGGCCTCCCGCAAGCGGCCGCTGTCCCTGCTGCGGGTGCTCCGCGGCGTCCGTGACCTGCTCGACCCCGCGGTCCCGCTCCGGGCCACGGTGGCGGGGGAGGGGCCGCAGCGCCCGGTGCTCGAGCGCTACCTCGCCCACCACGGCATGGACTGGGTCGAGCTGCCGGGGCGCCTGGACCGCGAGGGGCTGCGCCGGCTGCACCAGGGCGCGGACCTCTACCTGTCGACCGCGCGGCTGGAGGCGTTCGGCATCGCCGCGCTCGAGGCGCACACCGCGGGCCTGCCCGTCGTCGCGCCCCGCGGCACCGGGGTCGAGGACTTCGTCACCCACGGGGTCGACGGGCTGCTCGAGCCCTCGGACGTCGCGCTGGCCCAGGCCGTGGCCCGGCTGGCCGCCGACGCCACCCGGCGCGAGCGGATGCGGGCTCACCTGCGGTCCGCCGAGCCGCGCCAGGACTGGGCCTCCGTCGTGCGCGGGACCCTCGCCGAGTACCGGCGGGCCGGGGCCACGAGGTGATCTCGGTCGTCGGCGCGCGCGGCGACCGGGAGGTCACCCGCTTCGTCCTCGGCCACGGTGAGGACCCGCTGCGCGGCCTGGCCGCCCGCGGATGGGCGGCGGGCGCCGTCAAGGCGCTCGGCGGCCTCGGTGACCTGGTCCTGCGCTACGAGGTCGAGCCGGTCGCCGCCGACCCGGGCCGGTCCGGCCCGGAGCAGCCCGCGGCGGCGCTGAGCGCGGCGGAGCGGGCGCGGGTGCGGCTCCGGCAGCGGGTGGCGGCGTACGCCGTCGTCGTCGCCGACGGGGCGGTCCTGCTCACCCAGCTGGCCTCGACGACGGGCGCCGGCGGCCGGTGGAACCTGCCCGGCGGCGGGCTGGACCCGGGGGAGGCGCCGGGTGCGGCGGTCGTCCGCGAGGTGGCCGAGGAGACCGGCCAGGCCGTCGACCGGGTGCGCCTGCTCGAGGTCCGGACCCAGCACTGGGTCGGCCGCTCCTCGCGCGGGGTGGAGGACCGCCACGCGGTGCGGCTGATCCACCTCGCCCGGTGCACACGGCCGACCCGCCCCGTCGTCCACGACGTGGGCGGGTCGACCTCCGACGCCCGATGGGTGCCGGTCGGTGAGCTCGGCTCGGTCCCGGTGGTGCCCACCGTCCCCGTGGCGCTCGAGGCCGCGGGGGTCGGCTGGCCCCATCCGCGTCCTCAGTCCTGACGTCCGCTACCGCGGAGCCCGATCGCGCCGACGACGAGGACGATGACACCGGCGGCGACGACGGTCCACGGGCCGAGGTCGGTCCACGGCAGGGTCAGGTCGGTCAGGTCGGTGAGGACGACGCCGGCCGCCAGGAGCAGGCCGAGCAGACCGAGCAGGATGGGCATCGGGGCCGGGCCGGTCAGCCACGTGGGGGTGGCCGGCGCGGCGGGCGTGGCCGGCACGGATGCCGTGGGGGCCGGGGTGGTGGTGCGGGTGGTCTCGTCGTGGGAGGTCATCTCACTGCTCCTCGATGGTGATCTGGCCGAGGCCGACGTCCGCGGTGACGACGACCTCGGGTGAGGCCGCGCCGCCGATGGTCGTCGACAGGCTGCGGTTGCTGCCGGACTGCTGGGTGCCGGCGTCGGCGCCGGTGCCCCGGACCTCGATGTCGCCGAGCCCGACGTGGGCGTCGACGCGGGCGGTGAGGCCACGGGGGACGACGACGGTGAGGTCACCGGCGCCGACGTTCACCGACACCGTGGCCGGGGTCGTGCCCAGGGTGCCCTCGAGCTGGGTCAGGTCCAGGGTGGCGTCGCCGGCGCCGAGGGTGTAGTCGGCCGGGACGGTGCTGGCGGTCGGGACCCAGGTGCGGTCGCCGACGCCGTCGGCCACGTGGACCCGAGTCGCCCCGGCGGAGGTCACCAGGAGGAACCCGAGCGCGATGACGAGGAAGCTCGTGAACCCGCCGGCCCGGCCGCGCAGGCCGAGCACGAGGGCGACGACAGAGACGCCGGCGAGGGCGAGGGCGAAGCCGAGGACGGCCGCGGCGCCGGGGAAGCCGAGCGGGCCGTCGAGGGCGACCCCGAGGCCGAAGAGGGCCAGGGCCAGACCGAGCGAGATGATCCCGACGAACCCGCTCGGGCGGCGCCGGCGCGGGCCGGGCGGGGGCGGCGGGGCGATCGGCCGGGGCGGCGCCGGCGGCGGCGCCGAGGTGCCGTAGGTGCCGTAGGGGCCGTAGGGGCCGGTGGGGGCGTTGCGCGGCGGTGCGGCGCTCGCCGTGGGTGGCGGGGCCGTCGCCGGCGCGAAGGCCGAGGTCGGTGCGGACATGGTGGTGCCTCCGGGGGTGGGAGCGGGGCCGGCGACCGGTCCCGCGGGTGGGGTGGCGGGGTAGGTGGGGGCGGGCGCCTCGGTGCCCCACGGCGCGGCGCGGCTGCGTCCGCGCTCGAGGACGAACCACGCGACGAGCGCGATCGGCAGGAGCACCCACAGCGAGCTGCCCCAGCCGTTGCCCTGGCCGAGGGACACGAGGCCGCCGACGATGACGAAGGCGGTGAGGACGAGCAGGACCACCGGCCACCCGTCGCCGCGGCGCAGCGCCCGCTCGAGCAGCAGGTCGCCGCTGCGGTCGGGCAGGAGCAGCCAGAGGACGAGGTAGACGGTGAGGCCCAGCCCGCCGGCGAAGGCGAGGATGATCGCCGCCGCGCGGATGAGCAGCGGGTCGACGTCGAAGCGGGCGGCGAGCCCGGAGCAGACGCCGCCGAACCACCTCCGTTCGGTGTCGCGGAAGTAGCCGCTGCCGCGGAGCCGTCCGAAGAGGTCGTCGAGGGCACTGTGGGGTGCCGTGGGGGTGGTGGCACCAGGTGTCTGCGTCATGCCACCAGCGTCCCGCCGCGGGCAGCCGGCCGCCATGAGGGTCGACCCTGACCGTCCCCTGACCCGACCCCGGGGGCGGTGCCGCGCGGCCCCCGGTGCGTCAGGATGGTGTCGTGCCCACCCCGTACCAGCCCGCGACCACGGGCCTGCGCCCCGACGACGCGCGTCCCGCCCCGCGGTCCGCCGGCCCGGGTGCCCGGTCACGCCGGCCGCCGCTGGTGCGGGACCGCTCCGGGGGGACGCCGGGGGTCTGCGGGGCGGTCGCGCGCCACCTCGGGGTGTCCCGGAGGCTGGTCCGCTGGGTGTTCGTCGTCCTCGCGCTCGCCGGTGGCTCGGGCATCCCCGCCTACCTCTTCCTCTGGGCGCTGACCCCCGAGGAGGACCTGCGTCGCGACCCCCCGTCGGGGGCGATGGCCGAGCCGGCGGCCACCCCGGAACGGCGGCGGTGGGTCCTGGTCCTCGTCGGCGGCGCCGGCCTGGTGCTCCTCGGCGGCGCGCTGCTCACCCCGGTGGTCGGCGGCTCGCTGCGCGACTCGGTGCTCCTGCCGCTCTTCGTCATCGCGGTCGGCGCGATCGTCGCCTGGTCGAACCTCGACGAGGCCCAGCGCTCGCGCTGGCTCGGTGGCGGCGCGGGGCGGGGGACCGGCTGGATGCGGCTCGCCCTCGGGATGGCCCTGGCGCTGACCGGCATCCTCGTCCTCGTCACCCGGGGCCAGTCCCTGACCGCGGTCTGGGACGCCCTGCTCGCCGCCCTCGCGGTGCTCCTCGGCGTGCTCCTCGTCGCCGCGCCGTGGGCGGTCCGGCTCTGGGGGGACCTGCGGCGCGAGCAGGTCGCGGCGGCCCGGGCCACCGAGCGCGCCGACATCGCCGCGCACCTGCACGACTCGGTACTCCAGACCCTCGCCCTCATCCAGCGCCAGTCCGCCGACCCGGCATCGGTCACCCGGCTGGCCCGCGCCCAGGAGCGTGAGCTGCGCTCGTGGCTCTACGCCGGCCCGCAGGGGTCGCAGGAGTCGCTCGCCACGGCCGTCACCGAGGTCGCGCACGAGGTCGAGGACCGGCACGGGGTCCGGGTCGACCTCGTCGTCACCGGTGACCGCCCGTTCGAGCCGCACGGGGCCGCCCTCTCCCGCGCGATGCGTGAGGCCCTGCTCAACGCGGTCCGGCACGGGCGTGCGCCGGTCACCGCCTACGTCGAGATCGGCCCGGCCGGCGTCGAGGCCTTCGTCCGCGACCGCGGCGACGGCTTCGACCTCGACGCCGTCCCCCCGGACCGGCTCGGCGTCCGACAGTCCGTGCTCGGCCGGATGGCGCGCCACGGCGGCTCGGCGCGGGTGCGCCGCCGCGAGGACGGCACCGAGGTCGAGCTCCGCCTCCCGCCCCTCCAAGGAGACCCCCCATGAGCACCCAGAGCGGCGGCCCGACCGCCGGACCCGGCCCGCGGACCCCGATCCGCGTGGTCCTCGTCGACGACCACCGGATGTTCCGGACCGGCGTGCGCGCCGAGCTCACCGAGGCGATGGCCGGGGGCCCGGCGGTCTGCGAGTTCGTCGGTGAGGCCCCCGACGTCGACAGCGCGGTCGCGGTCATCCGCCGCGAGCAGCCCGACGTCGTCCTCCTCGACGTCCACCTGCCGGGCGGGTCCGGCAACGGCGGGGTCGACGTCCTGCACGGCTGCGCCGGCGTCGACTCCCGCTCCGGGGGCCCGGTGCGCTTCCTCGCCCTCTCGGTCTCGGATGCCGCGGAGGACGTCATCGCGGTCATCCGGGCCGGGGCCCGCGGCTACGTGACCAAGACGATCTACGCCACCGACCTGGTCACCGCGATCCGCCGGGTCGCCGACGGCGACGCGGTCTTCTCGCCCCGGCTCGCCGGCTTCGTCCTCGACGCGTTCGGGGCGGCGGCGGGGGAGATCGCCGAGGTCGACGAGGAGCTGGACCGGCTCTCCGCCCGCGAGCGTGAGGTGATGCGCCTGATCGCGCGCGGCTACCAGTACAAGGAGGTCGCCAAGGAGCTGTTCATCTCGGTCAAGACGGTCGAGACGCACGTCTCCTCGGTGCTGCGCAAGCTCCAGCTGTCGAACCGGCACGAGCTGACGGCGTGGGCGATGGGCCGCCGCCTCCTCTGAGGGCACGGCCCGACCCCAGAACCCCCGGGCGGGGGCGCCACGGCGAGCCGCCTAGGGTGTGCGCCATGGACGTCGTCGAGCACCTGTTCCTCCTGGCCCACCTGCTGGGCATGGCCGCGATCGTCGGCAGCGCCGTGTTCGTCGCCCGCGGGCGGTCCACGGCGGCCCTGGTCTGGGGCGCCCGGACCCAGCTCGTCACCGGCCTCATCCTCGTCGGCATCCTCGAGATGGGCGACGAGCAGGTCGACCACGCCAAGATCGGGGTCAAGCTCGTCGTCGCCCTCGCGGTCGCGGCGTGCGCCGAGGTCGCGGCGGCCAGGGCCCGCACGGGGCAGGGGGAACGCCCTCGGCTCGTCGCCGCCGCCGGCTGGCTCGCGCTGCTCAACGCCGCCGTCGCGGTCCTGTGGACCTCCGGCTCCTGACGGCCGGCGCCCTGGCCCTCAGGGGATGAGCAGCAGCTTGCCCTGGGTGCGGCGGCCCTCGAGGTCCTCGTAGGCCCGCGCGGCCTCGGCGAGCGGGTAGCGCCCCCCGACCTCGACGTCGAGCGAGCCGTCCGCGACGGCCCCGAGCACCTCGCCGGCCCGCCACTGCAGCTCCTCGCGGGTCGCGAGGTGGTGGGCCAGGGAGGGTCGGGTGAGGAAGAGCGACCCGCCGGAGTTCAGCCGCTGGATGTCGAACGGCGGGACCTGCCCGCTGGCCGCGCCGAACAGGACGAGCATCCCCCGCGGCCGCAGGGTGGCCAGCGAGGCGTCGAAGGTGTCCCTGCCGACCCCGTCGTAGACGACGTGCGCTCCCGGGTCGCCGACCGCGTCGGCGAGGGCCCCGGCGAGGTCGTCGGTGGCCCGGTAGTCGACGACCTCGGCCGCGCCGCGGCGCCGCGCCGTCTCGCACTTCTCGGCCCCACCGGCGGTGGCCACGACCCGCGCCCCGCGGGCGACGAGCATCTGGACGAGGAGCTGCCCCACCCCACCGGCGGCCGCGTGGACCACGGCCACCGTGCCCTCCTGCACCGGGAAGGTGCTCGACACGAGGTAGTGCGCGGTCATCCCCTGGAGCATCGCCGCCGCGGCGAGGTCGTCCGGCACGCCGTCGGGGACGTCGACGACCCGCTCGGCCGGCAACGTCGCGTACCGGGCGCCCGTCCCCGAGGTCATCGCCCAGGCGACCCGGTCGCCGGGACCGACGTGGTCGACCCCCTCGCCCGCCGCGACGACCGTGCCCGCGCCCTCGCTGCAGAGGACGAACGGCGGCTCGGTGGGGTAGATGCCCGCCCGCTCGTAGACGTCGATGAAGTTGACCCCGGCGGCCGCGACCTCGACGAGGACCTGGCCCGGGCCCGGGTCGGGGGCCGGCCGGTCCTCGACGACGAGGACCTCCGGGCCGCCGTGGCGGGGGACGACGAGGGCGGGGCCGTGGCGCTCGGTCATGGGCCCGAGCCTATCCGGGGCGGAGCGCCGGGGGCCCGGCGCGGCCCGCGGGTGGCCCGGGAGCGGCTGGCCGGTGGCCGGCGGTGATCCAGTAGCGCCGCTTGACCCCGCGGACGTCCTCGAGCACACCCCCGTTGGCCTCGATGGCGCGCCGGGAGCCGGTGTTGTCCAGATCGCAGGTGACGAGGATGCGGTCGATGCCGAGGGCGGCCGCGCGCGGCACCGCCGCGCGGAGGGCGGCGGTGGCGACGCCGCGGCGGCGAGCGCTCGGGCGCACCGAGTACCCGATGTGGCCGGCGACGTCGAGGAGCAGCGGGGTGAGCCGGTGCCGGATCGAGAGCGACCCGAGGTAGGTGTCGGGGTCGGCGTCGTCGACGATCCACAGGTGGGTGCACGGGACGTGCCACGCGGGCCGCGGGCTCCGTGCGGCGGCCCGCGAGCGCCGGAAGGCGGCGAACCGCTCGGCGCCCTCGGGGGTCTCCAGGTCGGCCCGGCTGAAGGCGACCCCGGGGTAGCCCTCCTCGGGCTGCTCGACCCACCTCCCGTTGCCGTCGCGGCCGGCCTCCCCGGCCGCCTCGAACTCGTCGTGCGCCTCGAGGTAGGACGGCACGAGCCGCGCGTCCGGGGCCGCCAGGACGATCATCGACCGAGGCTAGCGACGCCGCCCGGCCCGCGGCGAGGTGCGTGCGGCCTCAGCCGGGCCGGTGCAGGTCGGTGAGGACCTCGTCGAGCATCTCGGTGGTGAGCCGGCCGGTGTAGGTGTTGTGCGGGCTGACGTGGTAGCAGCCGACGAGGCGGACCACGCGACCGTCGGGCAGCCCGAGCGGCGCCCGGGCGCCGTGCCCGAAGCGGGGCTTGGGCCGGGGCACCTCCCAGCCGAGTGACCGGGCCGCGCCGAGCGCCGCATCCCACCCGATGGCGCCCAGGCAGAGCACGGCCCGCAGCCGTGGTGCGGACAGCTCGAGGTCGCGCTCCAGCCAGGGGGCGCAGGTGGCCCGCTCGCCCGGCGTGGGCCGGTTGGCCGGCGGGGCGCAGCGGACCGCGGCGACGATCCGCATCCCGGTCAGCGCCTGCCCGTCGCCGGCCGCCACGGACGTCGGCAGTGCGGCCCAGCCGGTGCGGTGCAGCGCCGCCCAGAGCACGTCGCCCGAGGAGTCGCCGGTGAACATCCGGCCGGTCCGGTTCGTCCCGTTGGCCGCCGGGGCGAGGCCGACGACGAGCACCTCGGCGTCCGGGTCACCGAACGAGGGCCCGGGTCGTCCCCAGTAGGGCTGGTCGGCGAACGCCGCGCGCCGGCCCTCGCGGGCCACCGACTCGCGCCACTGCACGAGCCGCGGGCAGGCCCGGCAGACCGAGACCCGGGCCTGGAGCTCGGCGACGTCGGTGGCGCTGCCGGCGAGCCGGCGGACGCCGGCCGCGGTGCGCGCCACCGGGGTGTCCGGCCCGGCGGGGTCGCCGGGCCAGCCGGTGCCCGGGGCGGCGGGCGAGGTGGAGGGGATGCCGGTCACCGGGTGCGGCTCGGTCCGGCCGGCGGGGGGTGTCGTCATCGGGCCATCCTCGCGGCTCGCGCGGGCCGGTGCCGTTGTCGGCGACCGGAAACGGGGGCGCGACACCCCGGGCAGGTCCGGCCGGCGGGCCGGGGTGGCCCCGACAATGAGGGCGTGCCGGAAGTGGCCGTGGTCGGAGGTGGCGTCGTCGGGCTGACGACCTCGCTGCGGCTGGCGCGCGCCGGCCACCGGGTGCGCTGCCTGCGTGACCGCCCGGTCCTCGACACCGTCTCGGCGCTGGCCGGGGGGCTGTGGTTCCCGCACCACGTCGGGCCCCGCGACCGCGTCGTCGGGTGGGGGCTGGCGTCCCTCGAGAAGATGACGGCGCTGGCCGACGCGGTGCCCGAGTCCGGGGTGCGGCTGCTCGAGGGCGTCGTCGCCGAGCGCGGCCCGGCCGACCGGTGGTGGCTCGAGGGCCTGCGCGGGTGGCGGGAGGCCTCGCCCGGCGAGCTGCCGGAGGGGGCGACCTCGGGGGTCTGCGTGCGGCTGCCGGTCGTGACGATGCCGGTGCACCTGAAGTGGCTCGAGGACGAGTGCCGGGCCGCCGGGGTCGAGCTCGTCGAGGAGCAGGTGGGCTCGGTGCGGGAGGTGGCCGGCGACCTGGTCGTCGTCGCGGCCGGGCTGCGCTCGCCCGCCCTGGTCCCCGGGCTGCCGGTGTCCGCGTCCCGCGGGCAGGTGGCCCTGCTCTCCAACCCGGGCCTGGACCGCTGGCTCGTCGACGACGGGGACCCGGCGGGGCTCACCTACGTCCTGCCGCACCCCGGGTGGGTGGTGTGCGGGGGGACCGACGTCGAGGGGTCGCTCGACGACGTGCCGGACCCCGAGGTGCACGCGGCGATCGTCGAGCGCTGCCGGGTGGCGGTGCCGGCCCTGCGCGGCGCCGAGGTGCTCGGGTCCCGGGTGGGCCTGCGGCCGGTCGCCCCCGAGGTCTCGCTCGGGGTGCTCTCGGTCGACGGACGGACGGTGGTCACCAACACGGGCCACGGCGGCGCGGGCGTCACCCTGTCGTGGGGGTGCGCGGACGAGGTCGTCGACCTCGTCGCCGGCCTCTGCTGAGCCCGCCCCTGGTCGCCCGGGGTGGGGGGAGCGGGTGCCGACCCGGTGGGGGGGCACCCGCTCGCCTCCCCGCCGGGGTCAGCCGGGCAGGGCCACCGACACGACGGTGCCGGCGAGGCCGATGACGTAGGCGGTGTCGCCCTGGACCTCGCCGGAGCGCGCGTCGACGGCGAGGACCCGGCCGTTCTCCGGCAGGTGCGGCACCGGCCCCGCCTGACCGACGAGGACGGTGTCCCCGCGGGTCTCGAGCCCGGTCGGGACGACGTCGCCGAACGCGACCAGCTCGCAGATCGAGCCGTCCGTGCCGACCCGGAGGACCCGGTTGTGGTGCCCGTCGGTGACGAGGAACCCGCCACCGAGGGTCTCCATCGCGTACTGGACCCCGCTGGGGACGAAGAACGCCGGCACCGCCGGGTGGGCGATGGACCACGCTCCGATGTCGGCGACGACGGTGGCCGAGGACGGCCCGTCGAGCCGGTGGATGCCCCCGCGAGGCCGAGGTGCCGTGCCTGGTCCGGGAGGGGATGACCAACGTCCAGGTGGCGCGCCGGCTGGGGATCGCCCCCGCGACCGTGGCCAAGCACCTCGAGCACGTCTTCGCCCGGACCGGTGCGCGGAGCCGGACCGAGGCCGTCACCCTCTGCGCGGACCTCCTCGACGACGCCGCCGGCTGAGCCCGGGCCGGGACGGCCGGGTCGCTCAGTCGCCGGGGTCGGGCCGGGACCGTGCCGCCTTGGTGTCCGATCGGTGCCGCTTCGCCGCGAGCCGGCGCCGGACCGAGGCGCGGGTCGGGCGGGTGGCGCGACGGGCCGGCGGGGGAGGTGCGAGGGCGCCGCGCAGCAGTGCCGCCATCCGCTCCCGGGCGGCGACCCGGTTGCGCCGCTGCTGCCGGTGCTCGGACGCGACGACGACGAGGCGCCCGTCGACCAGCCGGTCGCCGAGGGCGCGCCGCACCCGGCGGCGCTGCACCTCGGTGAGCGGCAGGCCGAGGACGTCGACCTCGAGCTCGACCCGGCTGTCGCTGGTGTTGACACCCTGGCCGCCGGGGCCGGAGGAGCGCGAGAACCGCTCGACGAGCTCGGCGCCGGGCACGACGAGGCCGTGCGGCACCCCCGGGCCGGGCGGCACGACGAGGTCCATCAGGGCCGCCCGGTGTCGTCCTCGGGCTCCGGCGGCGCCGCGGCCCCCTCGGCCTCGTCACGCTCGGCCCACTCCAGCAGCGGCGCGAGGTCGAAGATTGCGTCGTCGATGCCGGCGTGCAGGTCGCCGAGCCGGGCGAAGCGCTCGGGGACGGTGGCGATGGTGAGGTCGTCGGGCTCGACGTCGTCGACCTCGTCCCAGGTGAGCGGCGTCGACACGGTGCCGATCGGGTTGCCGCGCACCGAGTACGCCGCCGCGATCGTGTGGTCGCGGGCGTTCTGGTTGTAGTCGACGAACACCGCCTCGGGGTCGCGGTCCTTGCGCCACCACGTCGTGGTCACGTCGTCGGGGATGCGGCGCTCGACCTCCCGGGCGAAGGCGAGGGCGGCGCGGCGCACGTCGGCGAAGCCGTGGTCGGGGCGGATCCGGACGTAGACGTGCAGGCCGTGCCCACCGCTGGTCTTCGGCCAGCCGACCGCGCCGAGCTCGTCGAGGACCTCGTGGGCGACGTGGGCCGCCCGCCGGACCCTGGCGAACGGCGCCTCGGGCATCGGGTCGAGGTCGATCCGCCACTCGTCCGGCTTCTCGGTGTCGGCGCGCCGGCTGTTCCACGGGTGGAACTCCACCGTGCTCATCTGGACCGCCCAGATGACGTCGGCGAGCCGGGTGACGCACAGCTCGTCGGCGTGCAGCCCGTACCGCGGGAAGTGCAGCCGCACCGTCTCCACCCAGGGCGGCGCCCCGCGCGGGAGCCGCTTCTGGTGCACCTTCTCCCCGGCGACGCCGTCGGGGAAGCGGTGCAGCATGCAGGGCCGCTCGCGCAGGGCCCGGACGATGCCGTCGCCGACCGAGAGGTAGTAGTGCGCGAGGTCGAGCTTGGTCTCGCCCCGGGCCGGGAAGTACACGCGGTCCGGGCTGGACAGCCTGACGTCGAGCCCGTCGACGTCGAGGACGACGGGGTCCCCGTACTCACCCTTGCGCGAGGCCATGGCGACAACGGTAGGGCCATGGACGTCCCACAGGTTCTCCACAACATTAGACAAACACTCGACTTGGTCCGACCGTGGGTCGTAGCGTCGTCGTCATTGGCCGATTGCCTCGGCGACGGCAGCGGCCTCACCGTCCATCCCCGGTGCGAGTGATCTCCCTCCCTCGCTCGCACGGGCGGCCGGGACCCCGGTGGTGGTCCCGGCCGCCCCCAGTCCTCCCTCCGGCCCGAGCGCGCGGGGCGGTCGGTGCGCCGACGTAGGGTGGTCCCCGAGATGAGCACCCTCTTCGACGGCCTCGACTTCGGTGACGCCCACGGCGGGCCGCACGTCGACCCGGCCACCCACGCCAGTGCCCACGCGGCCCTCGTCAACGCCTCGGGCGTGCCGACCTGGGCGGAGGCGGCCGCGTCCGGGCGGCCCGCCGACCCGGCGAGGCCGGGCCCCGCCGCCGACACCCAGGCCCTGCTCGCGGGCCTCAACCCGCAGCAGCGCGAGGCGGTCCTCCACGAGGGCGGGCCGCTGCTCATCGTCGCCGGCGCCGGCTCGGGGAAGACCAGGGTCCTGACCCACCGCATCGCCCACCTCCTCGCCGACCGGGGGGTCCAGCCGGGGCAGGTGCTCGCCATCACCTTCACGAACAAGGCCGCCTCCGAGATGCGCGAGCGGGTCGAGGACCTCGTCGGGCCGCGGGCCCGGGCGATGTGGGTCATGACGTTCCACAGCGCCTGCGTGCGGATCCTGCGCCGCGAGGCCGACAAGGTCGGGATGCGCTCGAGCTTCTCCATCTACGACGCGGCCGACTCGCAGCGCCTCATGTCGATGGTGCTGCGTGACCTGGACCTGGACCCCAAGCGCTACAACCCCCGGTCGTTCAGCCACCAGGTGAGCAACCTCAAGAACGAGCTCGTCGACGAGGAGACCTTCGCCCGGCGGGTCGCCGAGACCGGCACCCACCAGGAACAGGTGCTCGCCGAGGCCTACTCCGGATACCAGCGCCGGCTCCGGCAGGCCAACGCGCTCGACTTCGACGACCTCATCATGACCACGGTCCACCTGCTCCAGGCCTTCCCCGACGTCGCCGAGCACTACCGGCGCCGGTTCCGCCACGTCCTGGTCGACGAGTACCAGGACACCAACCACGCCCAGTACCAGCTCGTCCGCGAGGTCGTGGGCTCGGACGCCGCCCGGGGCGAGCACGCCGTCCCGCCGAGCGAGCTCGTCGTCGTCGGCGACGCCGACCAGTCGATCTACGCCTTCCGCGGCGCCACGATCCGCAACATCGAGGAGTTCGAGCAGGACTACCCCGACGCCCGCACCATCCTGCTCGAGCAGAACTACCGCTCGACCCAGACCATCCTGCGGGCGGCCAACGCGGTCATCGCCCGCAACGAGGGCCGGCGCCCGAAGAACCTGTGGACCGACAGCGGCGACGGCGCCCGCATCGTCGGCTACGTCGCCGACAACGAGCACGACGAGGCATCCTTCGTCGCGCGCCGGATCGACACCCTCTCCGACGAGCACGGCGTCCGCCCCGGCGACGTCGCGGTCTTCTACCGGACCAACGCCCAGTCCCGGGCGCTCGAGGAGGTGTTCGTCCGGGTCGGCCTGCCGTACAAGGTGGTCGGCGGGACCCGCTTCTACGAGCGGCGCGAGGTCAAGGACGCCCTCGCCTACCTGCGGGTGCTGGCCAACCCCGCCGACACGGTCAACCTGCGCCGCATCCTCAACGTGCCCAAGCGCGGCATCGGCGACCGGGCCGAGGCGTGCGTCGCCGCCCTCGCCGACCGCGAGCGCATCCCGTTCGTCGCCGCACTCGGCCGGCCGGAGGACGCCCCGGGCATCGCCACCCGGTCGGTCGCGGCGGTCCGGGGCTTCACCGGCATCCTCGAGACCCTCGGCCGGGTGCGGGACGACGAGGACGCCGGCGTGGCGGACCTCCTCGAGGCCGTGCTGGACCACACCGGCTACCTTGCCGAGCTCCGCGAGAGCCGGGACCCCCAGGACGAGACCCGCATCGAGAACCTCGCCGAGCTCGTCGCGGTCGCCCGCGAGTTCGACGAGGCCCGCCGCGAGACCGGGGAGGTGCTCAGCCTCGACGACTTCCTCGAGCGGGTCTCCCTGGTCGCCGACGCCGACGAGATCCCGGAGAGCGCCGAGGCGCAGGAGCAGGGCGTCGTGACGCTGATGACGCTGCACACCGCCAAGGGGCTGGAGTTCCCCGTCGTCTTCCTCACCGGGATGGAGGACGGCACCTTCCCGCACCTGCGCAGCCTCGGCGACGCCCACGAGCTCGAGGAGGAGCGCCGGCTGGCCTACGTCGGCATCACCCGGGCCCGGGAGCGCCTCCACCTCTCCCGCGCCGCGGTCCGGTCGGCCTGGGGCGCCCCGCAGTACAACCCGGCGTCGCGCTTCCTCGACGAGATCCCCGCCGAGCTGCTCGAGTGGGAGCGTGAGCTCTCCGGCGCCGCGGCGGTCGGGCGCCGCGACCAGCGGCCGGCCGTCGCCACCCTCGCCGCCCGCCCCGGGGTCCGCTCGCCGGGCACCCGCCCGGTCATCCCGCTGTCGCCGGGGGACCGGGTCACCCACGACACCTACGGGCTCGGCACCGTGGTCCGTACCCTCGGGGAGGGCGAGCGGACCCAGGCCGAGGTCGACTTCGGCGGCGAGCTCGGGGTCAAGCGGTTCGTGCTCCGCTTCGCCCCGCTCGAGAAGATCTGAGCGAGCCCCGGGGGGCGGCGGCGCGGCGGGCGCCGGCGTCGTGCGGGGGGTGCCGACGGTCGCGGCAGGGCTGCGCCGGTGGGCGCAGCCGGCGCCTCACCAGAGGCCGTGGCTCTTCAGCCAGGGCACCGGGTTCAGCGGGGTGTCGCCGGTCGGGCCGGCCTGGATCTCGAAGTGGAGGTGGGAACCGAAGGAGTGCCCGGTGTTCCCGACGGCGCCGACGAGCTGGCCCGGCGCGAGGGTCTGCCCCGCGTGGACGTCGATGCGGCTCATGTGGCCGTACCAGACGACGCTGCCGTCCCAGTACTGCACCTCGAGCTTGTTGCCGAAGCTGTACTCCCAGCCGGCCTTGAGGACCTTGCCGTTCGACAGCGCGTAGAGCGGGGTACCGGTGGGGGCGCCGAGGTCGATGCCGTCGTGGTGGGTGCCCCACCGGGGGCCGAACCACGAGGTGATGTGCCAGATGCCGATCGGGCGGACCCACTTCTTGGCCGCGCGCTCGGCCCTGGCCTTCGCGGCGGCGGCGGCGTCGGCCTTGCGCTTGGCGTCGCGGGCCGCCCGGACCTGGGCCTCGGCCCGTCCCTGGAGCGCGGCGGCCTGCATCTGCGCGTCCTGGCGGCGCGTGGCGAGGTCGCTGACCATCTCGACCTCGGAGGCCTGCTGGGTGCGTGCCATGGCCGTCTGCTGCCCGGTGAGGTCCAGGGTCAGCGGCGAGGACTCGGCGACGGTGGCCCCGGTGGCGGTCACGACGAGGGCTGCGGCAGCGGTCGTCGGCAGGACGAAGCTGGAGCTGAACGCTCGAGGCAGACGGACACCACGCGCACGGACGCGGTGGCGTCCGGCGTAGTGTCGCCCGCGGTAGGGCGGGGATGACACGGGGCGGGGACCTCGGAGGGCTGGAGAGCGGCAGGGGCGCCGGGGGGCGGTCACCACCGTAGCGTGACCATTCCGTGACACAAACCTCATCCTGAGATTTCGAGACGGCGTGCCGTGCCGGGTCCGGGCGCGGCCGCCCGGTGACCTGCGGAGATCGGCCACGGTGTGGCCCGGGTCACCTGCCACCCTCTCAGGAACCGGCGTGTCGGGGCGCGTGTCGGCGGCGCCCGCCGGCCGGCGCCGGCGGCGTCACCCCCGGGTCGAGAGCGGGGTCGCCCCCGAGCGCACGGTGTGCCCGTCGGCGTCGAGCTGGGCGAGCGCACCGCCGATGCCGTGGACCACCTCGCCGAGCATCGGCAGGGTCAGGTGCCCGGCGCCGTGGAGGCGGACGTTGCGGGCACGCAGGTCGCGGTGGCGCAGCGCCGCCGAGTGCTGGGGGAGGATCGCGGCGTCGCTGTCGGACCAGTACGAGATGAACCGGGTGCGGCAGCCGTGGACCGGCCGGGCCAGCTCGCGCATCAGGGCGCTGTCCGGACGCATCTGGCGCATCAGCCGGGTGGGGACGGCGTACGCGGCCCAGGTGCCCTCGTGCGGGGTGCCGAGGGTGACGAGGGTGTGCACCCGGGCGTCGCCGCCGAGCCGGGTGACGTAGTAGCGGCCGATCAGGCCGCCGAGGCTGTGGCCGATGACGTGGATCCGCTCGTAGCCGCTCTCCGCGACCACCTCCTCGACCTCCTCGGCGAGCCGCAGCGCCGCGGTCCGGACGTCGGTGGCGACGGTCGAGTAGTTCATCGCGAAGACGTTGGTGAAGCCCCGCCGGGTCAGGCCCCGGCGGAGCAGGGTGAAGATCGAGCGGTTGGACACGATGCCGTGGACGAGCAGGATCGGCGTGCCGGCCGCCTCGACGTCGGAGACGATGAGGCCGCGCCGGGCCGGCGGGAGGTGCTCGACGCGGTAGGCGGGCTCGGTCGGCCGGCCGCGCCCGGTGACCAGCCCCACCGGCCAGGTCGCGACGTGGGCGCTGAGCCAGGCCGCCTCGACCGCGGCACCGGCGAGGACCGCCGGGTCGGCGAGCCGGCCCGCGGCCCCGGAAGCCGCCCGCGCGCGAGAGCCCCACGAGGGCGCCGGCGACGGTGCCTGCGGCTCGTGGTCCCGCGTCCTGAGGGGGTGGGCCATTCCGGGGCCACTGTAGGCCTCGGCCCGGCCCGGGGCCGGCACCGGTGCACGGTTCTGCGGGGGCCATGATGACGGGGTGAGGTACCTCGACCTCGCCCTGGTGGCGCTGCTCGTCCTCCTCGCCGGGGGCCTGCTCGTCGTGCTCGCGCTCGGCCGCCGCGCATCGCGCCGCCGCGCGTCCGTCCCGGCGCCGCGGCCGGAGGCTCGGGAGGGCCCGGACCCCGCGGCCCGCACCCCGCTGGAGGCCGAGGTCCTCGACGAGGACGAGCTGCTGGCCCTCGACACCGCCCTGGAGGCCGTGGCGGCCGAGCACCGCGTCACCCTCCAGCGGCTCCTCGCCGCCCAGCTCGCGGTGCTCGACC
Source organism: uncultured Actinomycetota bacterium (assembly GCA_963772645.1). Lineage (GTDB taxonomy): Bacteria > Actinomycetota > Actinomycetes > Actinomycetales > Dermatophilaceae > DASSQJ01. Next base: position 181,125 of record CAVYYD010000005.1, on the reverse strand, counting down.
GGCGCCGGGTCCCGGTGCGGGCGGTCCGGCCGACGGGCGACCCGCCGGTGGTCCGGGTGTGCTTCGCCGACGGCACGGTGGTGCGGGTGCGGCCGGTCCGTGCCGGCGACTGGGTGCCGCTGATCCGCGCCCTCGCGGAGGGCCGCGCGGTCGTCGTCGAGTCGTGGGCCCCCGACGACACCGGCGGGGTGGGGCTCGTCCTCGCCGTCCCCGGCGGCCCCCGGCGCCGGGGCACCGCGGTCGGGCTCGACCAGGCCGACTGAGCCCTGATCCACCGATGGTGGTCGTGAGTGGCTGACTCGGGTCGGGGGTGGGCGCCGGTGACGGGGTGGGCGTGAGGGGTCCGCCGGTCTGTCCGGCTCTTCCACTTCGGTCCTCGGGTCGCGCCGTTCGTCGGCTGGGCGGTCAGGTACTCACCTGCGCGGTGGCGGACCGGTCGCGCTGGCCCACAGCGCCTGCCAGGCGGTCGCCCAGGGCCACCGGGTGGGCAGGTGCAGGACGAGCCGGCGGCCGGTGGTGGCGATCCTGGCCGGGATGGTGATGACCTGGCGGCGCAGGGTGGCCCAGCGGGTGGTGGCCATGCCGGCGGCGACGGCGGCGGCGCGGGCGATGTTGAACGCGATCGCGGCGCAGGCGACCCAGGCGGCGTTCGCGGGGTAGGACCCCGACGGCAGGTGGGCCAGGGGCCCGTCCTTGAGCTCGGCGATGACCTGTTCGATGATGGCGTGCCCGCGGTGGACCTTGTCGGCCTCGATGGTGGGCAGGTCGCTGTTGGTGATGAACGCGTGGTGGCGCCAGGTCGCGAAGAGCTCGCCCTGGACCGACCCGTCGGAGGCGAGCGGCTGCAGGCGCCGGACGCGGCGCACGACGAGCCGGCAGGGCACGTGCTCGTGCTTGCGGCGCCCGGTGAACGCCACGTAGTCGACCTCGGCGACCTGCGCGTCGCTGACCCAGCCCCCGAGGACCTCGTCGAAGACGGCCTCGGGGTACTTGATCGGGGTCCACGCGTCCTCGGGGATGCTGCTGATCGCGGTCTTGACCTTGGGGTCCATCCGGGCGGTGACCGAGAACCACACCCGGTGCCGCAGGGCGGTGCCGACGAACGCCCACCCGTAGTAGGCCGAGTCCGCCCGGGCCAGGACCTGCCCGGACACCCCGCAGGTCCGGGCCGTGCCGATGGCTTGGGCCAGGAGGCGCCCGGCCCCGGCGGCGGAGGCGACGTTCCCCCGCCGCAGCCTCGCCCGGGCGATCACCGGCGCCGCGCCGACGGTGGAGAGGGCGGCGAGCTGGACGTTCAACCCGCGTCGGCGGGTGTACCCGTACGCGGCGGCCTGCTTGGCGTAGCCGTGGACCTCCCGGACCGTGTCATCGACGTCGACGAACGCGAGCTTCTCCGCGCCGCCCAGCAGATCCGGAACCCGGCCGGCGAGCCCGGCCAGCACCCTGGCGCCGGCGGAGTCGAGCTGCTGGACGTGGCCGTGGGTGAAGCAGCGCAGGAACGTGCCCAACGTCGACGGCGCCCGCACCCCGTCGAACAGGCGGGTCATCGCTCCGTGCCGCAGCAGGTCCAGGTCATCGATGGAGTCCGCACCGGCGAGCATCCCCGCGACCACGCTCGTGGTCTTCGCGGACGCGTTCGGCGAGGGCACCGTGAGCTGCTCGAGGAGGTCGTGCAGGCCCGCGGACTCGGCCAGCCGCAACGCCGGGACCAGCCCCGCCGCGCCCACCAGATTCGGCTCGTCGAACACCGCACGGATCGTGTGAGAAGGTTTCACCTACGAGATGCCCCTCGTGACGTGACCGGACTGAGACTTCAGACATCCCGATCCTGTTGCATCACAGGGGCATTCTCACGTCACGACCCGCCGCGCACCCCCATCGGCCGGTGGATCAGGGCTGAGCCCGGAGGGTCTTCAGCCGTGGCCGCCGCCGGCGACCGCGGCCGGCGACCGCTCGCAGGCGTGATCGGCCCCTTCGACGGGTCCGGGGAGCGACGTTCGTCCCGCACACCGTTAGGCTCCCGAACGGACCACCCCCGACGTCGACAGTGAGGACGAACCCGCAGTGGACCTCTTCGAGTACCAGGCCCGTGACATGTTCGAGAAGCACGGGGTACCCGTGCTCGCCGGGGCGGTCGCGACCACCCCCGAGGAGGTCCGCGAGGCGGCGGAGCGCGTCGGCGCGGACAGCGGAGGGGTCACCGTCGTCAAGGCGCAGGTCAAGACCGGGGGCCGGGGCAAGGCCGGCGGGGTCAAGGTCGCCAAGAGCCCCGAGGAGGCCGAGGAGCACGCCCGCGCCATCCTCGGGATGGACATCAAGGGCCACACCGTCCACCGGGTGATGGTCGCCCAGGGCGCCCAGATCGCCGAGGAGTACTACTTCTCGATCCTCCTCGACCGCGCCAACCGCTCCTACCTGGCGATGTGCAGCACCGAGGGCGGGGTGGAGATCGAGCAGCTCGCCGTCGAGCGGCCCGAGGCCCTGGCCCGGGTCGAGGTCGACCCCAACGTCGGCGTCGACGACGCCAAGGCCCGCGAGATCGTCGAGGCCGCGGGCTTCGAGGCCGACGTCGCGGCCAGGGTCGAGCCGGTCGTCAAGGCCCTGTGGACCGTCTACCGCGACGAGGACGCCACGCTCGTCGAGGTCAACCCGCTGGTCCTGACCGAGGACGGGCGGGTCATCGCCCTCGACGGCAAGGTCACCCTCGACGCCAACGCGGGCTTCCGCCACCCCGACCACGCCGAGCTCGAGGACACCGCGGCCACCGACCCGCTCGAGGCCGCGGCCAAGGAGAAGGACCTCAACTACGTCAAGCTCGACGGGTCGGTCGGCATCATCGGCAACGGCGCCGGGCTCGTGATGAGCACCCTCGACGTCGTGGCGTACGCCGGGGAGGAGTTCGATGGCCAGAAGCCGGCGAACTTCCTCGACATCGGCGGCGGCGCCTCGGCCGAGGTCATGGCCAACGGGCTGCACATCATCCTGTCCGACCCGCAGGTCAAGTCGGTCTTCGTCAACGTCTTCGGCGGCATCACCGCGTGCGACGCGGTCGCCAACGGCATCGTCGGCGCGCTGGACTCCCTCGGCGACGAGGAGGACCGCCCGCTCGTCGTCCGCCTCGACGGCAACAACGTCGAGGAGGGCCGGCGCATCCTCGCCGAGCGCAACCACCCGCGCGTCATCATCGAGGAGACGATGGACGGCGCCGCCCGCAAGGCGGCCGAGCTGGCCTCCCAGAACTGATCCCACCGAGCGAGCAGAAGAGAGACGACGAGAAACCCATGGCCATCTTCCTCACCGCAGACTCCAAGGTCATCGTCCAGGGCATGACCGGCTCGGAGGGCATGAAGCACACGCAGCGGATGCTGCGCTCCGGCACCGCGATCGTCGGGGGCGTCAACCCGCGCAAGGCCGGCACCGACGTCGAGTTCGAGGGCGGCACCACCGTCCCCGTCTTCGGCACCGTCGCCGAGGCGATGGAGGCGACCGGCGCCGACGTCAGCGTCGTCTTCGTCCCGGCCGCGTTCACCAAGGCCGCCGTGACGGAGGCGATCGACGCCGCCATCCCGCTGTGCGTGGTGATCACCGAGGGCGTCGCGGTCAAGGACACCGCGGAGTTCTACAACCACGCCAAGGAGACCGGCACGACCCGGATCATCGGCCCGAACTGCCCCGGCCTGATCAGCCCCGGGCAGTCCAACGCCGGGATCATCCCGGCGGACATCTCCGGCGGCGGGCGCGTCGGCCTGGTCTCGAAGTCGGGCACCCTGACCTACCAGATGATGTACGAGCTGAGGGACTTCGGCTTCTCCTCGGCGGTCGGCATCGGCGGCGACCCGGTCATCGGGACGACCCACATCGACTGCCTCGCCGCGTTCGAGGAGGACCCCGACACCGACGCGATCGTCATGATCGGCGAGATCGGCGGCGACGCCGAGGAGCGGGCCGCGGCCTACGTCAAGGAGCACGTGACGAAGCCGGTCGTCGGCTACGTCGCCGGGTTCACCGCACCGGAGGGCAAGACGATGGGCCACGCCGGCGCCATCGTCTCCGGCTCCTCGGGCACCGCGCAGGCGAAGAAGGAGGCCCTCGAGGCCGCCGGGGTCAAGGTCGGCAAGACGCCCTCGGAGACCGCCCAGCTGATGCGCTCCATCATGGAGTCCCTCGCCGGCTGACCCTCCCGGGTGCTGCCCGGGTGACGCCGGGTGCTGTCCGGGCGGCCCGGGAAACCCGACTCGGGCGGTGTCGCTGCCGGGCGGAGCACGGCCGGTCGGCCAGACTTGGCCTCGATGACCGTCATCGACCGCCTCCGCGCCGCCGTACCGGGCACCGACCTGCCCGACGACGACGGGCCGGGCTGGCGGCGCGGCGCGGCCGTCGGGGCGCTCACCGGCCTGGTCTCGGTCGCGCTCGTCGTCGGGCCCACCCTGCTCGCCTGGTCCGAGGCCGGCCCGGTGTCGGGCCGCCCCGGCGACGCGCTCGCGGTCGGCGCCGGCCTGTGGCTGCTCGCCGCCGGCGGGCACGTCGGCGACGGCGCGGCCACGATCGCGCTGACCCCGCTGCTCGGCCTCGGCCTGCTCCTCCTCCTCGCCCGGCTCGGCGCCCGGGAGGCGATGGTGCGGGTCTCGCTCGAGGGACCCGCGTGGTGGGGCCTGCTGCCGCGGCGGCTGGCCGCCACCGTCGGCGCGTGGTGGGCCGGCTACGCCTCCGTCGTCGTGCTCACCGCCTCGATCGCCGGGACCGGGCCGTTCCGCCCGCTGTGGCCCACCGTGGCGCTCCCGGCGGTGGTGCTGCCGCTGCTCGCGGCCGGCCTCGCCCTCGCCCCGGTGCTGGCCGACGACCCCGACGTGCTCGGCCCCCGCTCCGGGCTGTTCCGGCTGCCCGACACCGTGCGCCGCGGGCTGCGCCCGGGGCTCTCCGGGCTCGGGCTGCTGCTGGCCGTCGGCTCCGCGGTGGTCCTCGTCGCGGTCGGGCTCTCCTGGGACGGTGTTCGGGCCGTGCAGGCGGGGCTCGACGCCGGGTCCACCGGGTCGGTGCTCGCCGTCGGCGCCCAGGTCGGGATGCTGCCCAACCTCGCCCTCTGGGTCCTCTCCTTCCTCGCCGGGCCCGGTTTCCAGGCGGTCGAGGGTGCCACGGTCACCTGGTCGGGGGCCGGGGGCGGGCTGCTGCCGATGGTCCCGGTCCTCGCAGCGCTGCCCGAGCCGGGCGGCTTCCCGCTCGTCGTGCCGGTGCTCGCCGTGCTGGTCCTCGTCGCCGTCGGCGCGTTCGTCGGCGCCCGGGCCGTGCGGTCGGTCGCCCGGCTCTCCCGGCTGCGCACCAAGCTCGCCGTGGCGACCGCCGCCTGCGCGGTCACCGCCGTCGGTGCCGGGCTGCTCGACGCGGTGGGCGGCGGCTCGGTCGGCCAGTTCCGCCTCTCCTCGGTCGGCGCCCCGGCGCTCGCCCTGACCCTGGCGCTCTTCGGCTGGCTCCTGCTCGGGGCGGTCCTCGCCGTCCTGCGCGACGCGTGGCGGCTGCGCCGGTGAGCGGGCGGCTCCGCCTCGTCGTCCTCGTCTCGGGGTCGGGCACCACCCTCCAGGCGGTGCTCGACGCCTCGGCCCGGGGTGCCCCGTTCGAGGTGCTCGCGGTCGGTGCCGACCGCGACGGCACGCTCGGCGCGGCGCGGGCCGAGCAGGCCGGCATCCCGATCTTCGTCTGCCGCGTCCCCGACTACGACACCCGAGCCGACTGGGACCTCGACCTGGCCCGGCAGGTCGCCGGGTACCGGCCCCACCTCGTCCTGTCCGCCGGCTTCATGAAGATCCTCGGGCCGGCCGTGCTCGCCGGCCCGGCCGTGCTCAACACCCACCCGGCGCTGCTGCCGAGCTTCCCCGGGGCGCACGCCGTGCGGGACGCGCTCGAGCACGGCGTGGCGGTCACCGGCTGCACCTGCCACTGGGTCGACGCGGGCGTGGACACCGGCCCGATCGTCGACCAGCGCGCCGTCCGGGTCGAGGCCGGTGACACCGTGGAGGCCCTGCACGAGCGGATCAAGGCCGAGGAGCGGGCGATGCTCGTCGAGGTGCTGGCCGCCCTCGCGGCCGACCGCGCCCGCATCCCCCCCCATCCCGCGTCGGGTGCTCAGGGGGCTCCCCCGGCGACCACCTGAGCACCCGACCCCGTGGGGGAGGCGGCGATTTCCGGGCGCTGCGGGCTCCTCGCTAGACTCGGCGGCGACGACTGGCGCGGGTGGGTCACCACCGGGGAGTCGAGCACGCGGAGGCATCGCCCGCCTGGGTGCCCCGGGCCGACGACCGACCCCGAGGAGCACCACATGTCCGCTGCCGTCTCCACCCCCGGCCCCTCCGAGGACGTCCGCGCCGTGCGCCGCGCGCTCGTCTCGGTCTACGACAAGACCGGCCTGGCCGACCTCGTCCGGGGCCTGCACGACGCCGGGGTCGAGCTCGTCTCGACCGGCGGCTCGGCCTCGCTCATCGACTCCCTCGGCCTGCCGGTGACCCGCGTCGAGGACCTCACCGGCTTCCCCGAGTGCCTCGAGGGACGGGTCAAGACCCTGCACCCGCGGGTGCACGCCGGCATCCTCGCCGACACCCGCAAGCCCGAGCACCTCGCCCAGCTCGAGGAGCTCGGCGTCGAGGCCTTCGAGCTCGTCGTCGTCAACCTCTACCCGTTCGCCGCGACGGTGGCCTCCGGCGCCACCCCCGACGAGTGCGTCGAGCAGATCGACATCGGCGGGCCGTCGATGGTGCGGGCCGCGGCGAAGAACCACCCGAGCGTCGCGGTCGTCACCGACCCGGGCACCTACGGCTCGGTCCTCGAGGCGGTGCGCTCCGGCGGCTTCACCCTCGAGCAGCGCAAGGCGCTTGCCGCTCAGGCCTTCGTCCACACCGCGACCTACGACGTGCACGTCGCCTCGTGGATGGGCAACGCCTACGTCGACACCTCCGCCGGCACCGGCTTCCCGGCCTGGCTCGGCGCCACCTGGGACAAGGCTGCCGTGCTCCGCTACGGCGAGAACCCGCATCAGCGGGCCGCCCTGTACGCCAACGGGTTCCAGCCGACCCCGGGCCTGGCGCAGGCGGTCCAGCTGCACGGCAAGGAGATGTCGTACAACAACTACGTCGATGCCGACGCCGCCGTGCGGGCCGCCCACGACCACGGCGACCAGCCGACCGTCGCCGTCGTCAAGCACGCCAACCCCTGCGGCATCGCGGTCGGGGCCGACATCGCCGAGGCCCACCGCAAGGCACACGCCTGCGACCCGGTCTCCGCGTTCGGCGGGATCATCGCCGCGAACCGGCCGGTGACCGCCGCGATGGCCGAGACCGTCGCCGACATCTTCACCGAGGTCGTCGTCGCCCCCGGGTTCGAGCCCGAGGCGCTCGAGATCCTCACCCGCAAGAAGAACGTCCGCCTCCTCGAGTGCGCGGCACCGGGCCGCGGCGGCGTCGAGACCCGCCCGATCAGCGGTGGGCTGCTCGTCCAGGAGCGCGACGGCGTCGATGCCGTGGTCCGCGGCGAGGGCGGCGAGGTCACCGGCGGTGACGACGCCGGCCACTGGCGCCTGGTCTCCGGCGACCCGGCCGACGAGGCCACCCTCGCCGACCTGCAGTTCGCCTGGCGCTCGGTGCGCGCGGTGAAGTCCAACGCCATCCTCCTCGCCCGCGACGGCGCGTCGGTCGGTATCGGGATGGGTCAGGTCAACCGGGTCGACTCCTGCGACCTCGCCGTGACCCGCGCCGGCGAGGAGCGGGCCCGCGGCGCGGTCGCCGCCTCGGACGCCTTCTTCCCGTTCGCCGACGGCCTCCAGGTGCTGCTCGACGCCGGCGTCCGGGCGGTCGTCGCCCCCGGCGGCTCGATGCGTGACGCCGAGGTCGTCGAGGCGGCCCGGGTGGCCGGCGTGACGATGTACTTCACCGGGACCCGCCACTTCGCGCACTGACGCCCCTGCTGCCGGCGCCCCGGCGGGCCGGCAGCCGGGCCCGGTGGGCCAGCCATTCCAGCGGGCCCGTCCCCCAGCGCCGCTCGATCGCCCAGCACGCCGCGACGACCGCGACGAGCACCCCGGCCAGCGGTAGCCAGCCGGGCTCCGGAGCGCCGCCGGGCGTGCGGGGGACGGCGGCGAGCAGCAGCACCATGAGCGCGTAGCCGGTCAGCGCGAGCCGCCCGGTGGCCAGCAGGGGCGTGATGCCGGATGCGGCAGCGGCGGCGGGCCCCGCGACGAGGAGCGCGAGGACCACGACCCCGCCGGCGAGCAGGGACGCCGAGGTGACCTCCGCCGTCGAGCCCGAGGAGGGAGCGACCCCGGCATCCGAGGCCTGGCCGAGGACCCGGACCGCCAGCCCGCTGCCGAGCAGGACGGCAGCCACGCCGTAGCCGACCGGCCGCTCGCCGGCCCGGGGGACCGCGACGGCGAGGGCCAGCCCGCCGAGCGCCATCGGCAGCAGCGAGACGAGCCGGTAGTGGTCTGCGGCAACCGTCCAGTCGAGCAGCGCGACCTGTGCGGCACCGACGGCCTGGGCGCCGGCGGCGCGGGCGTCGTCGACCCGCTCGGTGACCAGCGGCCCGAGGACAGCAAGGGCCAGGGCGAGCCCCAGGGTGAGGAGGGGCGCGCGGTGCAGGGCCAGGGCCAGCGGGGCGAGGACGACCAGGAGCAGCCCGAGCGCGGGCAGGATGACGTCGACCTGGTCGCCGAGCAGCTGGAGCCCGACGCCGAGGGCGACGAGGCCGAGCCCACGCAGGATGCCGTCGAGGAGGACCGTGACGACCGGGGGCCGACGGAGCCGGAGGCGCACCCCCGTCGAGACCCCGATGACGACGGCGAGCAGCGGCGCGGCCAGGGCGTCCGCCAGGCCGCGCAGCCCCGGCGCGGGGGCGAGCAGGGCGACGGCGAGGAGCACGACGGCGAGCCCGCGGGCAAGGTCGAGCCCGGGAAGGCGCGCGGCGGCATCGTCTGCGCCGGCGGCCCCGGCCGGGCCGGGGGATGGCGGGGTGCTCCCGCGGCGGTGGCTGCCGCCGGGCACCCGGGGGAGCAGGGGGCCGGCGGCGACGGGGCCGCGGTGCCGGCCCGCGGGGAACGTGCGCAGCGCCATCGCCGGCGTCCTCAGGCGCTCGTCGGGTCGAGCCGGCCCCGGGCGGAGCGGTGGACCGGCCGGCCCCGGGAGCCCGGTCGGACCAGGGGGACGGGCCGGTGGACGAGCCGGTGGGCGAGCCGGGCCGGCGCGTCGTCCACCTCGTCCCGAGCCACGGGGCAACGGTAACGGCCGTGACGGCTGAGGTCCATGGGGCGGCCGAGGAGCCGCTCCAGCCGGTTCGGGATGCGGACCGGCGACCCGTCCGGGATGCTGTCCACGGCATCGCCCGGCAGGGGTGCGGCGGAGCTGCGGAGTCACACCCGCCCCAGATTGCCCATTCTCACCGCCAGCAAGATTCGCTACGCTTCAGCACGCCCGTCCACGCGGCGTACCTGTGTCACCCCTGAGACGGAGGACCCCAATGGCTTCTCACTACGACCGGATCGGCGGCGCGCCCGCGGTCACCGCGGTGGTCGACGAGCTCTACGTCCGCCTGACCGCCGACCCGCTCGTCGGCCACTACTTCGACTCCATCGACCTGCCCAAGCAGAAGCGCCACATGGTGCTCATGCTGAGCAAGGTCCTGGGGGGCCCGGACGAGTACCGCGGGCGGCCGCTGGACGAGGCGCACCAGCCGCTGGAGATCTCCGAGGCGGACTACGAGCGCGTGGGCGAGCACCTCATGGCGATCCTCGGCGAGGTCGGTGTCCCGCAGGACATCCAGGGCGACGTCCTCGGCGTGCTCGGGGCCGTCCGGCCCGACGTCGTGCACCAGGGCTGACCGGGCGCCGTGGACACCGCCCGCCTCAAGTCCACGTGGGCCGCCGCCACCCGGCACGGTGACGACGTCGCCTCCTACTTCTACGCCCACCTCTTCGTCACCCACCCCGAGCTGCGCTCGATGTTCCCGCTGACGATGAACGCCCAGCGCGACCGGCTGGTCAGCGCCCTCGGCCGGGTCGTCAGCAACGTCGACGACCTCGGGCAGGTCGTGCCCTTCGTCGAGCAGCTGGGCCGCGACCACCGCCGCTTCCAGGTCGTCTCGGAGCACTACGACGCGGTCGGCTCATCGCTGCTGTGGACGCTCGGCTACTTCCTCGACGACCAGTGGACCCAGGAGGTCGCCGACGACTGGGCGGCCGCGTACAACATCGTCGCGACGACGATGATCTCGGCGGCCGAGGAGTCCGAGTCGGTGCAGCCGGCCTGGTGGGACGCCGAGGTCGTGGACAAGCAGCGGGTCAGCCGCGAGATCGCGACCTTCCGGCTGCGCACCGAGCAGCCGCTGCCGTACGAGCCGGGCCAGTCGATGGCGATGGAGATCCCGCAGGTGCCGAGGTCGTGGCGGTTCTTCACCCCGGCCAACGCCCCACGCGAGGACAACACGATCGACATCCACGTCGCCGTGCTCGCCGGCGGGGCGGTCAGCGGCAGCTTCGTCGGCCGGGTCCGTCCCGGTGACGTCCTGCACGTCGGTGCCCCGGTCGGCACCGGCCTGGCCCTGGACCGTGAGGACGACGCCGACCTCGTCATGGTGGCCGGCAACACCGGCCTGGCCCCGTTCCTCGCCCTGCTCGACGTCGTCGAGGAGCAGCGCCGGGCCGGCTGGCCGATGCGCCGGGTCCACCTGCTGCACGGTGTCCGCTTCGCGTGGAACCTCTACGCGAACAGCCGACTGCGGGCCCTCGCCGAGCAGGAGTGGTTCAGCTACACCCCGGTCGTCTCCGACGACCCGGCCTACCCGGGCCGCACCGGCCTGGTCGGGGACGCGGCCGTCGGCGCCGCCTTCGACGGGCGCTACCGCGCGATGGTGTGTGGCTCGCCCGCCATGGTCCAGTACACCGCGAGGGTGCTCGAGTCGCTGCCGAAGCCGCCCGAGTCGATCCAGTTCGAGGAGTACGGGGACGTGCCCGTCACGACCACGCCGAATGAGCCTCTGCCCACCACAGGAGAAGCATCGTGAGCGACATCCAGCAGGACAGCGCCGTCGAGCCGTTCGTCGAGTCCTCCGAGAGCTCGGCGGACCGGGAGCGCCGGGAGGCGCGCGAGAAGGCCTACCAGTCCGTGAGCCTGCGGGCGGTCGAGCTGCTCGCCAAGGCGCAGCGGGCCGCCGACGAGGCGGTGGCCGAGGCCCAGGCCTACGCCCGCGACCTCGAGGAGACCGCCCGTGAGCAGTACCGGCGGATCCTCCAGCGCGCCCAGGAGGCCGCGCGGGATGCGGCCAGCGCGGCCGGCGCCGGCGCGGAGGCTGCCGAGGGGGGAACCGGGTCGTCCGCCGAGGGGCAGCCGCCCGGCGGCGCGGCTGCCGGGGTCGTCGCCGGGGGCGCGGTCGACGCCCAGCAGCTCCAGTACGTGCGCACGTACGCCCGGGTCGCGCACACCCAGCTCAAGGCGGTGCTCGGCGCGCTCAACGACGAGCTCGACCGGCTCGCCGAGCTCGCCGACGGCCAGCTCGAGCAGGCTCCCGCCGAGGTCGAGGTGCCCGAGCCCCCGGCGCCGCCCCGCGACGAGGCCGTGGCCGAGGCCGGGCAGGCCGACGTCGACGAGGACGACGAGAACGAGCTCGGGCACGCCTGACCCCGCGGTGCGCGACCGGCACACCGCTCCCCGGGTCGGTCCACACCCGGGCACTCCCGCGCCACGGTGGGCGGGTGCGGGCCACCGGCGAGCGGCTGGAAGGATGGGGTCGTGACAGCGACGACCCTCGACGGCAAGGCCATCCTCGCGACGATCAAGGAGGAGCTGCGCCGGCGGGTCGCGGCGCTCGCCGAGCGCGGGGTCGTCCCGGGCCTGGGCACCGTGCTCGTCGGTGACGACCCGGGCAGCCAGTGGTACGTCGGCGCCAAGCACCGCGACTGCGCCGAGATCGGCATCCACTCCATCCGCCGCGACCTGCCCGCCGGCTCGAGCCTGCAGGACGTCCTCGCCGTCGTCCACGAGCTCAACGAGGACCCCGACTGCACCGGCTTCATCGTCCAGCAGCCGACCGGCCTGGACGAGAACGCCATCCTCTCCGCGGTCGACCCGGTCAAGGACGTCGACGGGCTGCACCCGACCAACCTCGGCTGGCTCGTCCTGGGGGAGCCGGCGCCGCTGCCGTGCACGCCGGTGGGCTGCATCGAGCTGCTCCGCCGCTACGACGTGCCGATCGCCGGCGCCAAGGTCGTCGTCGTGGGCCGCGGCATCACGGTGGGGCGGCCGCTCGGGCTGATCCTCACCCGGAAGTCGGAGAACGCGACGGTCACGTTGTGCCACACCGGGACCCGCGACCTCGCTGCCGAGGTGCGGCAGGCCGACATCGTCGTCGCCGCGGCCGGCGTGCCGGGCATCGTGACCGGCGAGATGGTCAAGCCGGGCGCCGCCGTCCTCGATGTCGGCGTCTCGCGCGTCGTCGACGAGGCGACCGGGAAGTCGCGCGTCGCCGGTGACGTGGCGCCCGACGTCTGGGACGTCGCGGGCTTCGTCAGCCCCAACCCCGGCGGCGTCGGCCCGATGACCCGCGCGATGCTGCTGAGCAACGTCGTCCAGGCCGCCGAGCGCGCCGCCACCCCCTGACCTACGCGGCCCGCGCCTGGTCACAGGCGAGAGGCGCGGGCCCGGGCGCGGGTCAGATGAGGCCGAGGGCCTTGACGGCGTCGCGCTCGTCGGCGAGCTCCTTGACCGAGGCGTCGATCCGCCCGCGCGAGAACTCGTCGATCTCCAGGCCCTGGACGATCTCCCAGCGGCCGTCGCGGACCGTGACCGGGAAGGAGGAGATGAGCCCCTCCTCGACGCCGTAGGACCCGTCGGAGCGGACCGACATCGAGACCCAGTCGCCCTCGGGGGTGCCGCGGACCCAGGTGCGCGCGTGGTCGATGGTGGCCGAGGCCGCGGATGCCGCCGAGGACGCGCCGCGGGCCTCGATGATCGCCGCGCCGCGCTTGGCCACGGTCGGGATGAAGGTGGTCTCGATCCAGTCCTGGTCGCCGACCGCCTCGGCCGCGTTCCGCCCGCCGACCTCGGCGTGGAAGAGGTCGGGGTACTGCGTGGCCGAGTGGTTGCCCCAGATCGTCATCTTCCGCACCTCGGTGACCGGCACGTCGAGCTTGGCCGCGAGCTGGCTGATCGCCCGGTTGTGGTCGAGCCGGGTGAGCGCCGAGAACCGCTCGGTGGGGATGTCGGGGGCGTTGCTCATCGCGATGAGCGCGTTGGTGTTCGCCGGGTTGCCGGTGATGGTGACCCGGACGTCGTCCGCCGCGACCTCGTTGAGCGCCTTGCCCTGCGGGGCGAAGATGCCGCCGTTGGCCTCGAGGAGGTCGCCGCGCTCCATCCCCGGGCCGCGCGGGCGGGCCCCGACGAGCAGGGCGAGGTTGACCCCGTCGAAGACGGTCGTCGGGTCGTCGCCGATCTCGACGCCGGCGAGGGTCGGGAAGGCGCAGTCGTCGAGCTCCATCACGACGCCCTCGAGGGCCTTGAGCGCCGGGGTGATCTCGAGGAGGCGGAGCTCGACGGGGGTGTCGGGGCCGAGCAGCGCGCCGCTCGCGATGCGGAACAGGAGGCTGTAGCCGATCTGGCCGGCGGCGCCGGTGACGGCCACCTTGACGGGCGTGCTGCTCACGGTGGTAACCCCTTCGGACGGACCTGGATGGTTGATGGATCGACGCTATCAGCGGGGGCCATCTCACGACGTGCGGGGCCGCCCTTGCGGTGCTCAGCGACGACCGGAGGGGGGTGGGACGGCGCGACGGATGCGGCCCGGGAATGGGACGACGGCACGGCGCACCACCGTCACGGCATGACGGCGGACGGTCTACGCGCGACCCGAAGGGGCGAGCTCGGGCGGCATCCCGACCCGGACGAGACCCTCGCGCTCGTACAGCGCCTCCAGCTCCGCCTCGTGCTCGGCGCTGACGAGGGCGTCGGCGGCTGCCCCCTGCGCGGACAGGCAGTGGTCGGCCCACCGGAGCTCGTCGAGATCGTCGCCGCCCAGAGCGTCGAGGAGCTCACGCCAACGCTCGGCCGACCAAGGAGGCGGGTCATGAGCTGCCCGTTCGCTCCGGAGTCGATGGAGGTACCGGTCGTAGCTGCCCGGCGAGAGGTCCCACGTGACGCAGTTCCCGTGCTCGTCGGGGCGCGCGGACACCTGGGCCGCCAGGCGGCGGTGGTGGACGTAGGTGTGGTGGCGCTGGCAGAGAAGGGCGGCGTTGTCGATGTCGGAGTGGCCCCCGTCGGCCCAGTGGACGACGTGATGGGCGCGAGTCCACGCCGCCGGCGCAGAGCACCCCGGGTAGGTGCAGCCTCGGTCGCGACGCCACAGCCGCCGCCGCTGGGCCCGAGTGAACAGGCGGACCACCCTCCCGAGGTCGAGGTCCTCGCCGGACGTCCCCAGGACGTGCGGGATGAGATCGGCCTCGCAGGCGACCCGCCGCAGCACCTCGGGGGACAGGAGGGTGCCGGTGGCGGTGGAGCCGATGACCTCTCCGGCGCCGGTGAGGCGCTGCAGGTCGGCCAAGGGGATGACGACGTGCAGGGCCGCGGCTGCGGCGCCGGCCCCGTCGCGGCCCCCGGTGGTCTCGGCGTCGTGGGCCGAGGAGGCACGACACACTTCAGTCAGGGCCTCGACACGCCGCTGCCCCGCCGGCCGCAGGTCGCGCTCGCCAGTGTCGGGGTTGGGCGACGGGGCGCTCAGCGGGCCGATGGCCGCCTCGAGGGCGGCTGCCTGCTCGGGGGTCATGAGCAGCTGGTACTCGGTGAGGTCGCCGGACTCGACGAACGGGGCGGACAGGCGCGCCGCGGGAGCGAGCCTCCGCTGGAGGTCGTCGAGGACGCCTGCAAGGCCGTGCTCGGCGAGCAGGCGCGGCCGCAGGCGCCGCATCAGCGCCGGACCCCACTCCCTGCCCAGGTCGAGGAGGGCCTTGGTCACCGTCGGAACGGCCTCGGGCCGCAGGAGTGGCTCCAGACGGCCCACCTCACGCATCACCGCGGTCGCCAGCCCCGGCGAGACCGTTCCGTCGTGGATGCCGGCCCCGACGATGCCCCACGGCGAGTCGGGGCGGTGCGCCTCGTCATCCGGCTGCCAGGAGAGCCCGGGCGCAACCATCGCCTCCGCGACGGACGCCACCGACGCCGCGCCGCCTTGGCGCAGGGACGGTGCGTGCTCGCGCACCCACGTACACGCGGTGTGACCCGCTTCGGCCACCTCGCCGCGGCCCAGAGCCTCCGTCGTGACCGACACCCTGGCCGCACCCGCCGTGGCGGCCAGGGCGTCGGCCAGCGTCATCAGCTCGGCGAGGTCGGCTCCGGATGCCTCGTGGAGGACCGAGCCGAGGCCGTCGAGGGCTTCGAGCGCGGCGCCCATGGCGCTGCGCCGCTGCGCGAGTGTCGACCGGCCCGTACCCATGCTCAGATCATAATCGAACATGGTTACGAATACAAGAGGGTGTGGACCAAGGGTCCCGACCCGCCCGAGGCACTCCAGTCGGGGGCCTCAGGCCAGACGAGGGGCGTCGGGGTCGACACCCGCGGCGACGACGGCGTCCTCGGGGTCGATCTGCCCGGAGATGTCGCGGTCGCGGCGGTCGACCCCGGTGATGAGGTGGAAGGTCGCGCCGGCGATCGCCGCGCCGACGATCGGAGCCAGCCAGAACAGCCAGAGCTGCCCGGGGGCGCCGTTGCCGTTGAAGAAGGCGACGGCCGTGGAGCGGGCCGGGTTGACCGAGGTGTTCGAGATCGGGATCGAGACGAGGTGGATGAGGGTGAGCGCGAGCCCGATCGCCAGCGGCGCGAAGCCCACCGGTGCGCGGGAGTCGGTGACGCCGAGGATGACGTAGAGGAAGACCGCGGTGAGCAGCACCTCGGCGCACAGGACCGCCATGAACGAGTAGCCCCCGGGGGAGTGGTCGCCCCAACCGTTGGCGGCCATGTTGCCGGTGGCCTCGAAGCCGGGCCGGCCGCGGGCGATGGCCCACAGCGCGAGGCCGGCGAGCAGCCCGCCGACGACCTGGGTGACGACGTAGGCCGGCACGTCCTTCCACTCGAAGCGCCGGGCGACGGCCACGCCGATCGTCACCGCGGGGTTGAAGTGGGCGCCGGAGACGTGCCCGACGGCGTAGGCCATCGTCACGACGGTCAGCCCGAAGGCCAGGGCGACCCCGAGGAAGCCGATGCCGACGTGGATGCTGCCGCCGCCGGCGAGGTTGGGGGCGAGGAAGCCCGCCGCGAAGATCGCGGCGCCGCAGCCGCCGAAGACGAGCCAGAAGGTTCCGAGGAACTCGGCGCCGAGGCGCTGCACCATCGAGGGGGGTCGCATGGGCTCAGTGTGGGCTCAGGCGGTGGCGGTCGCCACCACGACGCGCGGTGCCGTGGACCGGCTCGGTACGTTGGGAAGCACCCGCATCCAGGAGGAGCGTCATGACCGACCACGGACCCGACCCGTACGTCACCGACATCGAGGCGGCGACCCTCGGCAACGAGGCCTACCGCCGGACGCTGTGGACCGGGCGCAACCTCCAGCTGACGGTGATGACCATCCAGCCCGGGCACGACATCGGCCTGGAGGTGCACGAGGACCACGACCAGTTCCTCCGCATCGAGTCCGGCACCGCCGCCGTGCGGATGGGGCCGGCTCGGGACGACCTGGGCTTCGAGGCGACGGTGGGGGACGACGACGCCGTGTTCGTGCCGGCCGGGTCGTGGCACAACCTGACCAACATCGGCGACGAGCCGCTGACGCTCTACTCGGTCTACGCCCCGCCGGAGCACCCGCACGGCACGGTGCACGGGACGAAGGAGGAGGCCGACGCCGCGGAGGCCGAGCACGGGGCCTGAGCCCCACGCCCGGCCCAGGCTCAGCGCAGCGGGTCGAGGATGGCGTTGAACGTCGCCGACGGGCGCATGACGTGCGCCGCCTTGTCAGCATCCGGCCGGTAGTACCCGCCGAGGTCGGCGGGGTGCCCCTGGACGCCGAGGAGCTCGGCGTCGATGGTCTCGGACTGCGCGACGAGATGCTCGGCGACCGGGGCGAAGATCCCGGCGAGCACCGCGTCCTCGTCCTGCGCGGCCAGCTCCTGGGCCCAGTACCGGGCGAGCCAGAAGTGGCTGCCGCGGTTGTCGATCTGGCCGACCCGGCGCGCGGGTGACTTGTTCTCGTTGAGCAGGGTCTCGGTGGCCCGGTCGAGGGCGTTGCCGAGGAGCCGCGCCCGGTCGTTGCCGCGGGCGCCCTCGTGGCGGAAGGACTCGGCGAGGGCGAGGAACTCCCCGAGGCTGTCCCACCTCAGGTAGTCCTCCTGCAGCAGCTGCTGGACGTGCTTGGGTGCCGAGCCGCCGGCGCCGGTCTCGAAGAGGCCGCCGCCGTTCATCAGCGGCACGACCGAGAGCATCTTCGCGGAGGTGCCGAGCTCGAGGATCGGGAACAGGTCGGTGTTGTAGTCGCGCAGGACGTTGCCGGTGACCGAGATGGTGTCCTCGCCGCGGCGGATCCGCTCGACGGAGAGCTTGGTCGCCTCGATGGGCGACATGATCCGGATGTCGAGGCCCGCGGTGTCGTGGTCGGCGAGGTAGGCCTTGACCTTCTCGGTGAGGGTGCGGTCGTGGGCGCGGCTCTCGTCGAGCCAGAAGACGGCCGGCGTCTGCGAGGCGCGGGCCCGGGTGACGGCGAGCTTGACCCAGTCGCGGACGGCGGCGTCCTTGGTCTGGCAGGCGCGCCAGATGTCGCCGGCGCCGACGTCGTGGCTCATGAGCACCTCGCCCGCGGCGTTGACGACCTCGACGCGGCCGTCCGAGGGCACCTCGAAGGTCTTGTCGTGGCTGCCGTACTCCTCCGCCTTCTGCGCCATGAGGCCGACGTTGGGCACCGAGCCCATGGTGCGCGGGTCGAAGGCGCCGTGCGCCTGGCAGTCCTCGATGACGGCCTGGTAGACGCCGGCGTAGGAGCTGTCGGGGATGACGGCGAGCGTGTCGTGCTCCTCGCCGTCCGGGCCCCACATGTGGCCACCGATGCGGATCATCGCCGGCATCGAGGCGTCGACGATGACGTCGCTGGGGACGTGCAGGTTGGTGATGCCCCTGTCGGAGTTGACCATCGCCAGGCGGGGGCCGTCGGCCAGGCCCTGCTCGAACGCGGCGCGGATCTCGTCACCGTTGGGGAGGGCCGACAGGCCGTCGAGGATGCCGCCGAGCCCGTTGTTGGGGGAGAGGCCGGCTGCGGCGAGGTCGGCGCCGTACTTCTGCGAAGACCTGCGGGAAGAAGGCCGTGACGACGTGGCCGAAGATGATCGGGTCACTGACCTTCATCATCGTGGCCTTGAGGTGCACCGAGAAGAGGACGCCCTCGGCCTTGGCCTTGGCGATCTGCTCCGTGAGGAAGGTGTCGAGGGCCGCGACGTCCATGACGGTGCCGTCGACGACCTCGCCCTCGAGCACCGTGAGGCCGTCCTTGAAGACGGTGGTCGTGCCGTCCTCCGCGATGTGCCGGATGGTGAGCGTGTCGTCCGCGGGGAGGACGACGGACTGCTCGTTGTCGCGGAAGTCGTCGTGCCCCATCGTGGCGACGTGGGTCTTGCTGTCGGAGGACCAGTCGCCCATCGAGTGCGGGTGCTTGCGGGCGTAGTTCTTCACCGCGGCGGCGGCGCGGCGGTCGGAGTTGCCCTCGCGGAGCACCGGGTTGACGGCGCTGCCCTTGACGCTGTCGTAGCGGGCGCGGATGTCGCGCTCCTCCTCGGTCTGCGGGTCGTCGGGGTAGTCGGGGAGGGCGTAGCCCTGGGACTGGAGCTCGCGGATCGCGGCCTTGAGCTGCGGCATCGAGGCGGAGATGTTGGGGAGCTTGATGATGTTGGCCTCCGGGGTGGTGGCCAGCGCGCCGAGCTCGGCGAGGTCGTCGCTGACCCGCTGCTCCTCGGTGAGGTGCTCGGGGAAGAGGGCGAGGATGCGGCCGGCGAGGGAGATGTCGCGGGTCTCGACGTCGACCTCGGCCTGGGACGCGAACGCCTGGACCACCGGGAGGAAGGAGTACGTGGCCAGCATCGGGGCCTCGTCGGTCAGGGTGTAGATGATCGTGGCCATGGTCGTCGTCGACGCTCCTCGGTGGTGGCGGTTATCTTGACGTCAAGACAAATCCTACCGGAGGAGTACCTCGCACCGGTAGCCGAGACCGGCCAACCCCGACCGCTTATCGGTCCGGGTCAGCGAGCTGCCAGCACGTAGAGTTGGTCCTCGCCGAGCAGTTCGACGAAGGGCTTCTCCCTAAGGGCTTCCTGGAGCAGGGTCATGCGCTCGAAGGGAATGAGGCGCAGAGCTTGGCCGCCGAGCAGGCCCATGCCGTGGACCGACTCGACCTCGAACCCGGAAGCCTCGGCAAGCCTTAAGACCTGCCGGTGGGAAAGCACGTTGCCCGTGGTTCCGCGGTGGCCGCCACGCAGCCGCCGGAGTGCATGCGTGACGGCCTTGTGGGTCCACAGGTTCCCGTGGTTGTTGACGACGACTCGGCTGTTCTCGTCGCGAAGTCGGCTCCTGATCCAGCGCATGGCCGGCAGGCGATCCGATGGGTCGGCATTCAGGAGGAAGCGGAAGGACGTGACGAGGTCGTATTCGCCCCCGACCACCTCGGGATCGGTCGTGACGTCCGCCGCCCGGAGCACTGCCCGGGGCGCCCGACGGCGCGCCTGCACCAGCATGGCCTCGGAGATGTCGACCCCTGCGGCCGTGTCGAAATGCGGCGCGAGGTAGGACAGAACGCGTCCGGTGCCGCAGGCGAAGTCCAGGTAGCGGTCGCGGTGCGGGACGAACGACGCCGATTCGAGCAGTGCGTTGAGCGTTCGCTGTTCCAGCCGCCAGAGGAGGCTCGACCAAGAGCCGGCACCGTACTCGGACGCGTCGTACGTGCGTGCCAGCTCCTCCTGCGCGAACTCCTGGCGGTAGCTCTGCGTCGCGTGGTCGCGGTCGCTCATGACGTCCTTTCGGTGGCGTTGGCTGCTCCCGGCCACTCCTGACGGGTGGCGGTGATTGCCCAAGGCTGTCCCGCCGCAGCAAGATACCCGACCGCTGCCGCCACGTCGCGGGGGACGACCCCGCGGTCTGCGGCCGCGAGGAGGAGGTCGTCGACGACGCGCTGGGCATCCCCGGTGTCGCTCGTCTCGACGCGGCGGGTCAGGAGCGCCGACACCAGGTCGGTCGCCAAGGGAGCGTCGAAGGAGGCGAACTCCCAGTCAAAGACCCAGACCTGCCCGCCTGCCCGAACCGCGTTGCTGGGGCGGATGTCGCCGTTCGCCAGATCCCGCTCTCCGGGGCTGGCGGTGGCCGCGAGGGTCAGGAAGGACGCCGAGCCGCCGACGTGGGGTCGATTTGCTCGGTGCGTCGACGCGCCGGCGGAGCCCGTGCGGCGCAACGGAAGGAGTTCTATGACCTCATCCCATGTCAGGTGCTCGCGGTCGGCCGGTATCGCCTCAAGGACCAGCGCCACGAGACCGTCGTCCTCAACGGATGACAGCACCCTCGGGCTCCGGGCGTTCGCCAGCGGCTCGGCGCCCAGGGTCGTGAGCACGGCGCACTCGGTCCGAAGAGCTGGCCCGTCCTCTGTGGGCGCGGTCGACACCTTGGCGAAGGCTGTCAGCCGACCGCGCGCGTCGGACACCGCGACATAGCGGCGGTGCACCCGGTCCCCGGGGGGCCAGACCACCATGACTGCTCCGTCTTCCTCGACGAGGTCCCGTACGGGGGCAAGGCAACGCTTGAGTTCCGGGTCGTCATCGCTTCGCCGCGACAAGAGCGGCAACGTCCGGGTCCGGGAGGCGAGGACGAGGGCTCCCCGGACCACCCGGCGGCGTGGGGTCGCGGTGTCCAGCGAGCCCACCAGCATGGCCAGGTGGCCAGGATTGCCGAGAAGAGTGACGACCCGACGAGTGCCGAGCCGTACCTCGCGGGCCCGCATCTGAGCCCCCTTCCTCGCCGTCCGTGCGTCCACTTATCCGTGACAGTATGACCGCTCGACACGGGCGGGCCGGCCGCCCCCGGCCAGGAAGGCGAGTCACTGTGGGTGCGTCGACTCGTCGCGGTCGTTGGGCCGGGGGAGTTGGGCTCGGAGTCGTCGACCAGGCCCTGTCGTCGGCGGGCAACGTACTCATGGTTCTTGCGGTGGCGAGGACGTCGGGGGTCCGGGAGTTCGGTCTCGTGGCGGTCATGCTCCTGGCCGTGTCGACTGCCCTGGCCGGCACGCGGGGCAGTCTCGGCACCCCGATCCTCCTCAGCGGGGGCCGGGAGGAGAAGGGATTCAGCGGCGAGGTGGCGGGCGCCCTTACGGCCAGTTTCATCTTCGGGCTGATCGCCGGGCTCCTCGTGGCGGCCGGTGGGGCCTGGGTCGGGCTCCCGCTCGAGGGTGCCCTCGTCGGCCTGTCCATCCCGTTCGTTCTCGTCGAGGACGTGGGACGTTACGCGGCCCTTGCTCGCGGAGACCAGCACGGGGCGGTCCTGTGGGATGGCGCGTGGGCGGTAGGCTCGGCCGTCCTGCTGGTTGCGACCTGGATCTGGCCCTCCGGGATCCGGCCTGCGTGGATCCTGGGGACCTGGGCGGCCTTGGCGCTCGTGTCTGCCGTGGCGCTGATGCTGAGGGGGCGCCTGACCCCGAGCGTGCGTGAGCTCGCCGAGTGGTGGAGGAAGGAGAGCGGGGGTCGCCTTCGCTACGGCGCCGAGGGGTTGCTCGGCACAGTCACTTCCTTGGTGGTCGTCAGCGCGGCATCCGCGATCGTTGGGCCGCGGGCGGCCGCCGCCCTTCGGGGTGCCGGCACTCTGCTGGGTCCGTTGAGCGTGATCATGTCTGCGGTGCCGCTGGCTGTCGTGCCAGAGACTTCCCGGACCACACTGACGCTGGAGCAGACCTGGGCTCCGCTTCGGCGCATAGGTTTCCTCTTGTCCGCGCTGTCGTTGACCGTGTCGGCAATCGCGGTAGTCCTCCCTCACGCGATTGGTCGCGCGCTGCTCGGTGACACCTGGGCGGTGGCGGCGCCGATCCTTCCCATCACTGGCCTCGAGTACGCCGGCCTCGCCTGGGTCTCGGTCACCTACACGCTACTGCGGGCTCAGGGTCGAAGTGGCGCCCTCCTGCGCGCGCGCATGCTGCACTCAGGAGTGTCCTTGGTGTGCGCGCTCGGGGCCGCGGTGGTGTTCGCCAACGCAAGCGCCGTCGCGTGGTCGCTCGTCGTCACGGCGCTCATCGTGGCTGTGCTGGTCCGTCCACTCGTCGGACTGTCGTGGCGGATCGCGTCCTGAGTGCCGTCCCTGGCTTCGATGGCGGCTCCGCTTTCATGTCTTCGCCGACATCCACGGTCCTTGCAGGGGCGGTTACGAGCCAGCTGAGACCAACAAGAACGCACAAAGCGCCGACACCCGACAGCAGCGAACCACGGAGCAGAACCACGCCATACGCGGCGACCACCGGCGTCAGGAGCATGGCCCAGCTCACCGGCCGGCCCGCCTGTCGGCCTCTGAAGCGCTGAGCGTAGGTCGCAGCCATGCTGAGCAGGACGAAGACCACCGCCACAGCGACGAAGCCCCCATCGATGTACGCCTCCACCCACAAGGGGGAAGAGACGTTCGACTGCGGGAACCCGACGAACTGGGTGAGGATCGATCCGGTTGCGCCCGGCTTGCCTGGCCACATGCCTCGCGGGATGAAGAAGCCGAGGACGCCTAGGGCCTGTTTGCCGTGGGTGCCACCGGTGGCGTCGACGTATGTGAGCACGTTCGCCATCTGTACGGCCGTGTCGTAGTCGAGCTTGCTGACGAAGAGGTCTCCGAGCGGTCGCTGGGCGGCTACGTGGTCCGCGTAGCGATAGCGGTCGGCGTAAGGAAAGACGACGAGCAGGCTAAGGAGGACCAAGCTGACCGATGCCCGATAGCCGCGAGGAGTGTTCGGCCACCTGAGGCTGAACAAGATGCTGAGCACGATAGTTCCGGTCCAGAAGCGCGCATTACTGATGGGGTTTCCCACGAACAGCGTTAGTGCGCCGAGCGCTGCCAGCAGCAGCAGCCAGTGAGGGCCCCGGAGGAGGTGACGGCGGTGCTGAACAACGGCGAGCACACCCAGAAAGGCGATCAGGGGCAGAGCGTTGGTCAGAGCGAGCAACAATCCGCCCGTGACCTTGGACTCGTCCGTGATGAGGCCGCTTGCAGCCAAGTTTGCTGTCCTTTCCGAGCGGGGGGCCAAGAAGGACCCAACACCGCCCAGCAGCCCAACCAGAAGTGGTGTAGTCACCAGCGCGACGGCTGCCAGCCCTAGCGCCCGCGTTCGGTGCACCAAGCGCCCCCGGGGGTCCGCCTCGGGCAAGTTGCGAGGGCGCAGTAGGAGCTTCCCGACGTCATAGGAGACGAAGCCCACGAAGGTGAGCAGGACGACCCGTTCGTAGGTCGCGGCAGCGACACCCTCCCCATAGGGATTCTGTTGGGCTGTCATCTGTGCCCAACCGGCGAGGCCGATCCAGCCGTATGCAAAGGCCCAGAACATTGTGTCGAACCAAAGGGGCGCACCTCGCCGGAGCAGTAGCGATAGGTGAACCCCCGCATAGGCGACTACAGCCCACTGGCCGATCAGTGCAACGTCACTCAACCGGCCGGTGTGTGACCCTGCGAACAGAGCCGGCAGGACGAAGACCAGCAGCGCCACGGCGAACAGGAAGAGGCCGTCGGAGGCGCGGACGCGGGTCGACTCGGTGCATTCGGCTGCGCTTCCATGCACACTCCGCAAGGTGTGATTAGGCGATGCCATCGAGGAACTCCGTCAGGCGGTTCGTCCATTCGTCGCGTTGGGCGCGGCGGAAGACAGGGTCCTGTAGGGGGCTCGGTTGGATTCCGCGCCGCTCGTCCAGATCGTGGAGCGCCGACGCCACCGAGCCGGGTTCGTCGGGCGAGAACCGTGCTGCTTCAGCCCCGGCGAGCATTTCGTCGTGGGCGGGGATTCTGCTGCAGGCGACTGGGCGCCCGAGGGCGAGAGCCTCCAGCAGGGTTATCGGGGACGCCTCGACGGCTGAGGGAAGGATCACGCCGCACGAACCCGACATCAACGCCAGCACCTCCGCGCGGCTGGTACCCCCGGAGCGGTGGCGCACACCGGGTACTGTCGCGGCCAACGCGTCGAGCTCTGAGTCGACCGACGGGGTTCCCGGGCTGCTCACGACCAACAGCTCCGCACAGCCGCCCTGGCGCCGGTAGCTCTCGAAACCTCGTACGAGCGCGGGGAGTCGGCGGTAACCGTGCGCGGACCCGACGGCGAGGAAGTGGTCCGACGGCTCGACGGCATCGGGGAGGTCGGACTCGAAGCCCTCGTCCAGCACGTTGTGCAGCACCTCGCTCGTGGCCCTTCCTCGGTTCAGGGGAGGAAGGGCGCCCGAGATTCGGACCATCGCCCGGGCGCGCGAGGCGACGACGGTCGAAGCGAGGAGAAGCTTGCGCTGAAGACGGCGTTCGTCCGGTGCAGATGGGCCCCATGGCAGGGCGTTCTGCGGCATCCACACGAAGGGGTGGCGTAGGCGCGACATGGCGGTGGGAACGTTCCGCGGAATCAACGGGGTGGTACCCGTTGTCGGATCGCGGCTGAGGACATCGGTGCGTTCCGCTGCGTACCGTAGATTGTCCAACACTCCGGTGCCGCCACCCGACCAGCGGCCGGAGGCGTCGACGT
Source organism: uncultured Actinomycetota bacterium (assembly GCA_963772645.1). Classification (GTDB taxonomy): domain Bacteria; phylum Actinomycetota; class Actinomycetes; order Actinomycetales; family Dermatophilaceae; genus DASSQJ01. Next base: position 156,411 of record CAVYYD010000005.1, on the reverse strand, counting down.
GGAAACTTGGAGCCGGGGTCACGGCTTTCGGATACCCGCCCACTCGTAGTGCCGCGGCGCTGTCGACAGGATGAAGTTGACCGCTCGTTCGCTCGCGTTGGTGACGAGGTAGTCATCCGGCGTGAGATGTCCGATATCCCCTCGTGTTCGCTGTTCCGCGATCGCCACCGCCACGGCGGCAACGACGTCGTTGGAGTTCAGGCCGGTCATGAGGATGCCGCCTGTGTCCAGGGCCTCGGGACGCTCGATCGAGTCGCGCAGCGTGACAGCCGGGAACCCGAGCAGGGTCGACTCCTCGGCGATGGTGCCCGAGTCGGACAGCGTGCAGGCGGCGGAGAGCTGCAAACGGTTGTAATCGTGGAACCCGAGCGGTTCGCTGAAATTGATGCCCTCGGGCGCCTGCCACTCCGGAAGCGCCTCCAGGCGCTTCCGCGTCCGCGGGTGGGTGGAGACGAAGACGGGAAGTCCATGCGCGTCACGGACCGCGACGAGACAGGACAGCAGGGAGCTGAGCCGGGCCGGTGCGTCGACGTTCTCCTCGCGGTGAGCGCTGACGAGAAAGTACCCGCGGTCGACGAGGCCGAGGCGCTCGAGGACGTCAGACCCGAGGATGTCCACCCGATAGGCGTCAAGCACCTCGCGCATCGGTGACCCGGTCTTGACGATCCGTCGTGGGTGCAACCCCTCCGCGAGGAGGTTTCGGCGGGCGTGCTCGGTGTAGACGAGGTTGAAGTCGGCGACGTGGTCGACGAGGCGGCGGTTGGTCTCCTCCGGCACGTTCTCGTCGAAGCAGCGGTTGCCGGCCTCCATGTGGTAAACGGGGATTAGCAGTCGTTTTGCCATCACGGCAGCGATACAGGAGTTCGTGTCGCCGAGCACAAGGACGGCATCGGGGCGCTCCTCGAGCATCACCCGCTCCGCGGCGATGAGGGTGCCGCCCAGAACTGTGCCGAGCGACGACGTGTCAACGCCGAGCATGTGGTCCGGCTGGCGGATGCCCAGGTCCCGGAAGAACACCTCGTTCAGCGAGTAGTCGTAGTTCTGGCCGGTGTGGACGAGGACGTGGTCGACCGTGGCGTCCAGACGGGCGATGACGCGCGAGAGTCGGATGAGCTCGGGCCGCGTTCCGACGATGGTCATGACCTTGAGCATCAGGCGTGGATCTCCTGCTGGACCGGGTGAGGGTAGGTGTCCGGTGCTTCCGGCCTGAAGAGGTCGTGGGACCAGAATTGGGTCACCAAGGTCTCGTCGCCGGTGTTCGTGATGTTGTGGACCCATCCGATCGGCATGTCCACCGCGCTGGGTTCGGCCCCGTCGACCTCGAACTCGACGACGTCGTCCGTGAACATCCGACGCAGCGCGATGGTGGCCCGGCCGGAGACGACGGCGAACCGCTCGATCTTCTCGAGGTGGTAGTGCTCCCCACGAGTCACACCCGGAACCGTAGTGGAGATGCTCGACTGTCCCGCGCCGCCACGGCACCGGACGGTCTCGACGAAGGTGCCCCGAGCGTCCGAGTGCGGCACCAGGGCGATGGGGTAGCGGGAGGGGAACAGCGCGGCGCGGTAGCAGTTGAACAACTGCACGCGCAACCGCGACGAGAGGTCCGGGAACTCACCAGCGGAGTAGCTTGCCTGGAACTCGCGGAGGAGGGCGAGCACCTCCGCCACCCCCACCGGAGTGCCGGCGGGATCGATCCTGGGTGCGTCCGTCGCCAAGCCGTCGACGAGGGTCTGTGCCGCGTCCTGCGCGTGGAGCAAGTGGACCTGACGGTCGGTCACCTCAGGATCCTCGCCGGCGGCGACGGCGTGGACGAAGGTGGCGACGAAGCTGTTGTAGCGGGGGCGTCCGTGCTCACCGAAGAGGTTGGGGAGTCGGATGTCGACAACCTGACACCCCATCTGGGACGTGAGGGCGCGCAGCACCTCACCGGCTCGATGCTTGCCCGTCCCATACGGGGTGCCGTTGCCGTCCTGGATCGAGTTGGCGTAGATGACCCGGATCGAGCGGCCGCTTTCCCGCACGGCGGCCGCGACTCCTTCGGCGAGCCGGACGTTCCCGTCGTCCACCTCGGCGTCGCTCCCCCGGTTGACTCCGGCCAGGTGCATCACCGCGTCGGCGTCGGCCACGAGCGCGGGCAGGCCTGGCCATTTGTCACGGGAGACCGCAACGACCTCGTGCTCACCCTGGGCGTGCAGCCGCAGCCGGGTGTGCCAGCCCAGAAATCCTCTGGCACCGGTGAGGACGACCCTCACGAGCGCGACCCCGCGGCAGCCAGGGCCTGCACCTCGGGAAGCGTCAGCAGCATCTCGGCGGTCTCGTCGATGCCGAGCTGCGGAGTCGTCGTCGAGTCGTAGTCGGCGACGTGGTCCCCGCCGGACTCACCGCGCTCGACGTAGACCCCGTAGTCGAGAGCCCGCGCGTCGAGCGGTACGCGGAAGTACTCGCCCTGGTCGGATGACTGGATGACCTCCTCGCGGGTCAGGAGGGTCTCGTACATCTTCTCGCCATGGCGCATGCCGATTCTCCGTACCTCAGGATCATCGCCGTAGCCGAGGACGCGACCCACGGCCTTGGCCAGGGTCTCGACCGTGCTCGCCGGAGCCTTCCTGACGAAGAGATCGCCGGCCTCGGCGTGAAGGAACGCGTGCTCGACGAGGTCGACCGACTCCTGCAGGGTCATGAGGAAGCGGGTCATGGTGGGCTCGGTGACGGTGAGCGGGCGCCCCTCGGCCAGCTGGCGCACGAAGAGCGGGATCACCGAGCCCCGCGAGTACATCACGTTGCCGTACCGCGTCACCGAGACGGTCGTCGCCGACTCCGGGTGGTTGCGGGAGAAGGCCTGTGCCGTCTTCTCCATGAGGGCCTTCGACATGCCCATCGCGTTGACGGGGTACACCGCCTTGTCGGTGCTGAGGCACACGACAGAACGGACTCCGTTGCGGTGCGACGCGTCTATGACGTTCTTGCTGCCCATGACGTTCGTCTTGACCGCCTGGTCGGGGAAGAACTCGCACGAGGGCACCTGCTTGAGTGCGGCTGCATGGAAGACGAAGTCGGCTCCGGTGACGGCGTTGGCGACGCTGTCGTAGTCCCTCACGTCACCGACGAAGAACTTGACCCGCGAGTCGCCGAGGCGGTGGCGCATGTCGTCCTGCTTGGCCTCGTCGCGGCTGAGGATGTTGACGCGCGCCACGTCCCGGGCCAGCAGGTGGTCGACCATGATCGACCCGAACGAGCCTGTCCCGCCGGTGATGGTGACGGTGGCCCCGGCGACGGGGCTCCCAGCTGGGTTGGAGTTCGTCATCTCTCGTCTCTCGTGGGATGCGTGGACCCGGTTGCGCGCGCGAGCTGACCCAATCGTGCCCAGTCCGCGTCAGTCGTCGTGGGTTGCCAGCCGACCGTCTCCAGCCAGCTGCGCGCCTGTTCCTGACCGAGCCAGATCATCTCAACCCGACGCAGGTAAGGGCCAATCGTCGGTACGACTCGGGCGGCGAGCATGCCGGCGGTGAGCAGCCCGTGGGCAAGGCGCGCCGGCACTTGGTGGGGCCGGCGGCCGTCACCGAGCGCCGTGAGCAGGCCGGCCGTGGTGTGCCCCTGCCACGGGTGATGGACGACGGGTGGGGGAGGCTGCGGTCTCGTGGCGAGGAAGACCAGGGCATCCGCGACATCGCGGATGTGCGTCTGCGGAGTCGGGCGGTCCCCGGGGGCCACAACGGTGGCCAACGGCGAGCGCGCGATGGCGGTCAGCTGCCGGGTCACCCGGCGGGTGGGTGCGTGGACGCTGGGAGGTCGGTAGACGGTGGTTGCCTCGGGTCCCTCGGCGCGCGCAGCGACCTCCCCTTCCACCTTGCTCCGGGCGTAGGGCGAGAAGGCGTCGGTGGCCTCGGTGCTGTCGAGCACGGGGCGCCGGCCCTGGACGACCGCGCTGCTCACGTGGATGTAGCGAGGGACCCCCGATCTCCTGGCAGCGGAGCCGATGACCCCGGGGAGCACAGCGTTGACCAGGTGCAGGTCCTCGAAGCGGGTCGACGATGCGTCGGGGTTGCCCGCGCAGTTGATGACCACGTCGACACCAGGCACCTGTGCGGCAACCTCGTCGACCGTGCGTTCGTGGTTCGTCGTCCCTGGCTCGAGGCGTGGTGCTCGCAGGGGCAGCACGGTGTGCCCAGCGTGGCGGGCGGCCTCCACCACCGCCGATCCGACGAAGCCCGACGCTCCCAGCACGGCGATGCGGGTCAACGTTCCGCCCTCACCCGGCCGCGGTCCGCGGCGTCGTGCAGGAGGTCGAGGAGGACCTGGGACGTCGCCTCCTCACTGAAGGTCTGCAGGTAGTGGCGTCGGGCCGCCTCACCCAGAGCGCGTAGGCGCTTCGGCCCGGAATCGGCCAGGTTGCCGATCGCGTCCGCCAGGGCACCGGCGTCACCGGGCGGCACCACCACCCCGGCACCGGACTCGCCGATGACGGCGGCCGCGTCACCCGTCACCGCCCCGACCACTGGCCGGCCGGCAGCCAGCGTCGCCTGCAGCTTGCTCGGCAAGGTCGTTCGGAACAGCGGCAGGTCCTGGAGGCTGACCAGGTGCGCGTCCCCAAGCGCCAGGATGTCCGTCATCTCGGAGAAGGGTACGGGCGGGACGAAGGAGACGCTCTCGAGACGACGCAGTGCCACCTGGTCGCGCAACCAGGGCTCCCGGACTCCACCTCCGACGAGGGCGATCCCGATGTCGTTGCGATGGCGAAGACGCTCCGCCGCGTCGAGGAGGGTGTCCAGTCCCTGGTAGGGGCCCAAGTTGCCGGCGTACATGAACGTGAAAGGACGGGAGAGGCCCAGGCGACGAGCCAGCCCCTCGTCACGGGCGACCGGCCGGAAGACCGCCTCGTCCGCCCAGTTCGCCGCGAGCCGGATCTTCGACTCCGGCACTCCTCGGGCCGCGATCAGCGCGGCCATGCCGGGTGAGGTCACCGCGATGGAGGACGCTCGACGGTAGATGGCGTCGCACATTGCATGCAGCGGTCTCTCCACGCGCGGCCGGCGGTGGTCGCTGAGGAAGTCGGACGCGATGACGGTCTGCGGCCAGAGGTCCTGCACGTGCACCACGAACGGCATCCGTCGTGCGGCTCGCAGGGCCAGGGCCGGCAGGGCTGCCGTGGCGGGAGTGGAATGGACCAGAACGGCATCGGCGGCGGGGGCCTTCAGAGACCCCACGACAGCGGCCCCGGTGGCCCAGCTGAGGTAGTTGACGGCGCGCGAGACCGCTGCCGAGTCGTGACTCGGCCACAAGGGGGCACGGTGCACCGTGATGCCTTGGAGATCCTCGCGCAGGTAGGGGCGCACCCGGTAGCCCGGCGCGACCTCTCCGGTGGGGTAGTTGGGGAACCCCGTGAGTACCTCGACGTGAGCGCCACGCCTGCTCAGGGCCCGCGCGATCACCCCTGCCTGCGCGGCCGACCCCGACTCCGGGTCGTACCACTGGCTCACCATCAGGACACGCAGCGTCATGCGGCCACCGCCACGTGTCGGATCCGGGGCGTGGCCAGGTAGGCCGATCCGGCGAGCAGGGCCGTGGCGACGCCGACCGGCGGGGCCAGGTCCGCGGCCGCGGTGACGACCAGCGAGGTGCCCACCATGGCTGCCGACACCACCCAGTGCGGGAGCTCTCCCTCGTTGACCAGGCGCTGGTAGACGTGGCTGCGGTGGGCCCTGAGCACGGGCTCGCCGGCGATCAGGCGCCGCACGATCGCCGCTGAGGTGTCGAGCGCGAAGAGAACATATGGAGCGCACACCAGCGCCACGACCTTGAAGCCCTCACCGGGGGACCCGTCCACGGCAGGCAGGCAGGCCACCAGCCCGATGCCGGCAAGCGCTCCGAAGAGGTAGCTACCGACGTCCCCCAGGAAGAGGCGTGCGCGCGGGGTGTTCCACGGGAGGAAACCGAGCCCGCCGCCGAGCGAGATGGCACCGAGGAGGGCGAGAGCGTCTCCACCCCCGGCGCGGGCGGCGAGCAGGGCGCCGACGCCCCAGACCGCTGCGTGGCCACCAGAGAGGCCGTTGATGCCGTCCATGAAGTTGACCATGTTGACGGCCGCGGGCACCACGACGGCGCCCACCACGGCGCCGGTGAGCCCACCTCCGACAAAGGCCCCTGCGCCGGCCCCGATCGCCACCTGAGCCAGCAGCCGCGGCATCGGGCGGAGCCCCCACAGGTCGTCGGAGAACCCGACAGCGGCGAGCACCAGCACGGCGCCGAGGGCCACCCAGCCCTCGGCGCCCCACGAGGCCGCGGACCACGTGGTGGCGGCGGCTGTCGCCACCACCGCTCCCGCTGCGACGGCCAGACCACCCCCCCTCGGGGTGGGGGCCGAGTGCGATGAGCGAGCGTTGGGCACGTCGTAACGGCCCGTGCGGCGCAGGACGGCGAGCAGGGGCGCGCAGGACAGTGCGGTCACCCCTGCGGTGACCAGGACGAGCAGCACAACCATGAGCTGAGCGTCAGGAGGCGGCGCGGGAGAGGGCCTGGATCGGCCCGCCCACGCGGTGCATCCACTCGCGGACCTCGACGTCGTCCGAGATGTAGGTGACGTCGACCTGTCGTGCGTCGAGGCCCGGAACCTTGACCTGTGAGATGAGGGGGTGGGACGAGCGGGTCACGTCCTCCCCGGGAGTGAAGAGCTCCTCGGTGAGCTTCTCGCCGGGGCGCAGTCCGGTGTAGACGATGTCGACGTCGGTGCGGCCCGAGAGGTCGATCATCGTCCGGGCCACGTCGACGATCTTCACCGGGGAGCCCATGTCCAGCACCATCACCTCGCCCCCGGTGCCGATCGCGCCTGCCTGGAGGACGAGCTGGCAGGCCTCGGGGATGAGCATGAAGTAGCGCTCGACCTCCGGGTCGGTCACCGTCACCGGGCCACCGCGCTGGATCTGCTCCATGAAGGCGACGACCACCGACCCGCGCGAGCCGAGCACGTTGCCGAAACGCACGCTGACGTAGCGGCCGTCGGCGGTCTCGTCGAAGCCGGCGGTGAGCCGTTCCGCGACCCGCTTGGACCAGCCGAGCACGCAGGTCGGCCGGGCCGCCTTGTCGGTGGAGATGTTGACGAAGGTCTCGACGCCCACGGCCCGCGCGGCGTCGAGGACGTTCAGCGTGCCGACGACGTTGGTCTTGTAGGCCTCCGCCGGGTGTCGCTCGAGCATCGTCAGGTGCTTGAGCGCTGCCGCGTGGAAGACCACCTCGGGCCGGGCGCGCTCGAAGACGCCGAGCACCGCCTCGGGGTCACGGATGTCGCACAGGGCGAGGTCGTCGGAGTCGAGCAGGGCTCGCCCCTCGATCGACATCTGGGTGCCGTGCAGCCCGCTCTCGTCCCGGTCCAGCATGACGAGGCGGGACGGGGCGAACCGGCTCAGCTGGCGGCACAGCTCGGAGCCGATCGAGCCTCCGGCCCCGGTGACGAGCACCCGCCTGCCGGTGACCTGCTCGGCGATGGACCGCATGTCGAGCTCGACCGGCTGGCGACCGAGGAGGTCGGCGACGTCGAGGTCGCGCAGGTCCGCCGCCCCGACCCGGCCGCCGAAGATCTCGCTGACGGAGGGGAGGACGAGCACGGACAGGCCGGCGTCCGCAGCGACCTCGGACAGCTCACGGACGGTGGCGGAGGTGGCGCTCGGGATGGCGATCGCGAGGGTGTCCGCGCCGTACCGCTCGGCGACCTGGGCCATATGGTCGCGGTCGCCGCGAACCCGCAGGCCGGAGATGCTCAGGCGCCCCTTCTTCGGGTCGTCGTCGAGGAGCGCCACCGGGACGAGCCCGCTGCGCGGGTCCCTGACCAGGCTCTGGACGAGGAGCCGGCCGCCGTTGCCGGCCCCGAAGACGATGACCCGTCGGGCGTCGCCGCTGGGCCGACTCCGGCGCAGCGCGGAACGACGCGAACGGACGGCGAAGCGGGCGGCGCCCATCCCGATCAGCGCGAGGGCGGTGGCGGTGAAGGGCACGCTACGGGGAAGGTCGACCTCGTCGAGCCCGAGGGTGGCGACGGCCAGCACGACCCCGGCCAGCACGGTGGTCCGGGCGAGGTCGACGACCTCCTCGAACGACCCGAGCTCGTGACCGATCGCGTAGGGCCCCATCACCCAGCCGAGCAGGGTCTGCGTCGTCACCACCACCAGTGCGGCGAGCGCCATGCCCGTCGCCCAGACCGGCGAGACACCGAAGTCGAGGCGGAGCCATAGCGCGATCATCAGGCTCGCCAGCCAGACCGTGGCGTCGGCCACGGTCCACAGGACACGTGTCGTCATCATCGAGCGGAGGCGGGTGCTCATGGTTCCTTGCGTCTCGGTCAGGGGTTCGTCGGCGTGGGTCCGGAGCAGGCCCCATGGTAGGGACTGACCCGGCCCTTGGCATCCGGACACGCGTGGTGCTGCCCGTCACCCTTCTCAGCGAACGATTAGGGTGGACCTCCCCTGCGATCGGCCGGAACGACCATACAGGAGAGACGCACGTGGCCCCGAACGGCTCCATCCTCGTCGTCTGCACCGGCAACGTCTGCCGTTCGCCCTACCTCGAGCGGCGGCTCGCCCAGGAGCTGCACGGCACCGGCATCGAGGTCGCGAGCGCCGGGACGCGAGGGCTCGTCGGGCACGACATGGACCCCACCTCCAAGGCCCTGCTGGAGCGTGCGGGCGCGCCCGCCGAAGGGTTCGCCGCGCGCCGTCTGGAGGCGGCCGACGTGGAGGGGGCCGACCTGGTGCTCACGGCGGCCCGGGAGCACCGGACGGCCGCCGCCCGGCTGCATCCCGCTGCGCTGAACCGGGTGATGACCCTGCGCGACTTCGCCGACCTCGTGGCGGGGCTGACGCCCGAGGAGGTCGAGCGAGACGGTGGAGAGGGCAGCTGGGTCCGTCGGGTCACCCGTGCGGGCTCCCTGCGGCGCGGGCTCGTGGCGGCCAGCCAGGACCCGGACGTCGTCGACCCGATCGGCGAGGCCCCCGCCGTGTTCGAGCTGATGGCGACGCAGGTCGAGGACGCGTTGACGCCGATCGTCCGCATCCTGAAGGCCGCGCCGAACCGCTGAGGCCGCCGCCGTGGCCGCCGCCGTGGCCGTCGGTCAGGCCGCGGAGATGCGCCGGCGCTCCCGCCGGGTCGCGGAGTCCTCCGGGGTGTCGTAGGCGTACTCGTAGCGCGCGTACCCGCCGCGCTTGCCGGCCGGGACCCGGTTGACGATGACCCCGAGCACCCGCCCGGACACCGACTCGAGGGCTGCCAGGGTTCGGTGCAGCTGGTCCTTGTGGACGATCCCCGACCCGGCGACGACGATGGCCCCGTCGACGAGGGTGGCGAGGACCGCGGCATCGGTGACCGGCAGGGTGGGTGGCGCGTCGATGATGACGTAGTCGAACCGGTCGCTGAGCTTGGCCAGGGCCTCGCGCATCCCCGTCGAGCCGAGCAGCTCCGACGGGTTCGGGGGGATCGGCCCGGCCCCGAGCACCCAGAGGTTCGTGCCGCCGTAGGGCTGGATCACGTCGAAGACGTCGACCCGCCCGATGAGCGCGTCGGTGAGCCCGACCCCGCCCTCGAGGCCGAGGTAGTCCAGGACCCGCGGCCGCCGCAGGTCGCCTTCGATGAGGCAGACCCGCGCCCCGGCCTGCGCCATCGTCAGGGCCATGTTCGCCGAGCACGTGCTCTTGCCCTCGCCGGCGATCGAGGAGGTGACGACGATGGTCCGCGGGTGGTTCGCGGCGTCGACGAACTGCAGGTTCGTCCGGATCGAGCGGAAGGCCTCCGCCCGTGGCGACCGTGGGTCGACCTCCACGATGAGCGGCCGCTGCGGAGCCTCGTCGTCGTGCGCCACGGCGCCGAGGACCGGGTGCTCGGTGACCTGGGCGACGTCCTCCTCGGTCTTGACCGTGGTGTCGGTCAGCTCACGCAGCACGGCGGCGGCCAGGCCCAGGAGCAGCCCGAGCACGGCGCCGAGGGCGAGGTTGCGCGTCGGCTTCGGGCTCACCGGCCCCTCCGGCGTCGTGGGCGGCTGGACGACGGTGACCTTGACCGGGCTCGGCTTGCCGTCGGCCGGGGACTCGAGCTGGCCGACCGCGGCGGGGAACTCCTCGGAGATGGCCTGGGCGATGTCGCGCGCCTTGGCGGGGTCGGCGTTGCGGACGGCGACCTCGATGATCACCGTGTCGGGCGGGGTGGTCGCCGTGATGTCGCCAGAGATGTCGCCGGTGACCCCGGTCGCCTCGGAGACCGGCTCGAGGATGCGGGGGGTGGTCAGCAGCTGCGCGTAGGACTTGACGCGCTGCTGGGTGAAGGTGTTGCCCTGGAGGAGGGCGACGCTGTCGTTGCCACCGCTGGTGGAGACGAAGAACTGCGTCGTCGACTCGTAGACCTTGGTCTGGGTCAGCGTGACGGCGGCGGCGAGACCGATCACGGCCAGGCAGACGACGACGATGAGGCGCCACCGCTTGCGCACGACGGACATGTAGTCCTGCAGTTCCAAGCCGACTCCCGGTGACGTCGCGCCGACCGCGGCGCGTGCTGACAACGCCGCCATGCTAGCGGCCGGCCCCCGGTCCGGCCCGGCGGTGCGGGTGCGCGCCCCGGCGCGTCACCCGAACCCGGGCCCGGCCCGCTCAGCGGATGCCGGGCTGTCGGCTTGGGTTTGACGCCGCGGTCGGCAATGCTGTCGACCATGCGCGGACAGCGGTGGGTGACCCTCGGCATCCTCGCCCTGCTCGGCGTCGACCTGGCCCTCATCGTCGCCGCGATGTGGCCCAGCAGTGCCCCCGCACTCCCACCGGCCACCCCCGCCGCCATCGGATCCGGTACGGCCACCGCGGCGTCCTCGGGCGGGCAGACGCCCTCGCCGAGCGCCTCGGCCAGCCCCTCTCCGAGCCCGACGGAGGTCGCCGCCGCGCCGCTGACCCGGCTCGTCGCCGGCATCGACGCCCGGATCGCCTGGGTCGCCGACACCGGCTCCTGCGGCAAGGACGGCGCGATCCACCTCACCACCGACGGCGGTGCGACGTGGACGAGCACCAAGGCCCCGGCGTACGTGACCCGGGTGCGCTCCACGAGCGCCACGGCCGCCTTCGTCGTCGGTGGCGGCCAGGACTGCGCGTTCGCGCTGTGGTCGACCACCGACGGTGGGAGCTCCTGGTCCGGACCGCAGTCGGGAGCGGGGGCGTGGGGACGGTCGCCGACCGACGCGGCCACGATCCAGCGACCCGGCGGCAACCCGGTGACACCGTGTGCGGGAAGTGCCGACGTCGTCGACCTCACCGGCATCGACCGGGTCCGGGCCGCCGTGCTGTGCACCAACGGGGAGGTCCGCGAGACCACCGATGGCGGGTCGAGCTGGGCGACCGCCATCGACCGGAACCGGGCGCTCGCGCTCTCCTGGGACGGCGGCGGCTCGGGGGTGCTCGCCGAGACCAGCGACGGCTGTGACGGGATCAGCGTCCTCCGGGTCCGGGCCGGGAAGGCGGGCAAGGAAACCTGCGTCGTGGGCGTGACGCCGACGAAGGCCGCCGTGGCGATCTCGTCCTCCGGTGGTGCCGTGTGGCTCGTGGCCGGTGACCGAGCCGCGACCGCCGCCACCGTCAGCGGCCCCTGGACGGTCACGAAGGGCTCCATCGGCTGAGGACGGGGCTCGTCCGGTCGCCCTTCGTCTGCGAGGCTGTCCCGATGGAGCTACGCAGGGTGGCGCCTGCCGTCGGGCTGGGCGCGCTCCTCCTGGTCGACGCTGCCCTCATCGCCTGGGCGTTCCACCCGACCGCGGCGGAGGTCTCGGCGGCGTCGGGCGGGAGCGGCACGTCCGGGGCGCCCACGCCCTCGGCCTCCTCGACGTCGCCCACGCCCGGCAGTGCGTCGCCGTCGGCGTCCCCGTCCGCCTCGGCGGTGCGCGCCGAGCCCCTCGCGCGGGTCGTCGCCGCCACCGGCACCGACGTCGCGTGGGTCGCGCAGGCCGGCTCCTGCTCGGCGCCCGGCGTGGTCTGGGTGACCACCGACGGCGGGGACTCGTGGTCGAGGAAGAAGGCGCCGGCCCGGGTGCTCCGGGTGCGACCCGACTCCGGGTCGGCCGCGTTCGTCACCGGCGGCGACTCCAAGTGCTCGCTGCGGCTGTGGTCCACCCGGGACGGCGGCGCCTCCTGGGGCGACCCGCAGTCGGCGGACAAGGCCTGGTCGCGCGAGCCCGACGACGACCGGTCGGTGCACCGTCCGAGCGGGTCGACCACCAGGCCGTGCGCGGCGCAGGCCCGCGTCGTCGACCTCGCCGCGATCGACCCGCAGACCGCCCTCGTCCTCTGCGACACCGGGCGGGTCCGGTCGACCTCCGACGGCGGGAAGGGGTGGGCCGACGCCTTCGAGGTCACCGGTGCCCTGGCCCTCGGCCTGGCGCCGGACGGCTCGGCCGGCGTCGTCGTGCGGACCGACCGCGGGTGCGCGGGGGTGGTGGCCACCGCGGTGCGGAACGGGTCACCGGCCGGCTCGGGGGAGTGCGTGCGCTCCACGCCCCGGGGCGGGGAGGTCGCGGTGGCCTCGAGCGGCTCGCGGTGGTGGCTCGTCGCCGGCGACGAGGTGTTCACCGCCGACAAGGCCGAGGGGCCATGGGCGAGGACCGGGGCGAGGCTCGGCGGGGGGTGAGACCGCCGGGCCGGTGCCTCGGGCCAACCCACCTCCGGCGGCCCCGTACCGGGCCCCCGAGCCGCGCCCGGGCGCCGGACCCCGACAATGGCGCGGTGCTGCTCGCCTCCGCCAACGTCAACGGCATCCGGGCCGCCGTGCGTCGCGGCGGCCTGAGCTGGCTCGCCGGTTGCGGCGCCGACGTCGTGACCCTGCAGGAGGTCCGGGCCGACGACGTCCAGCTGCGGGCCGCCCTGGCCGGCTCGCCGCTCGCCGGCTGGGACCTGGCCCACGCGCCGTCCGCGGCCCGCGGCCGGGCCGGTGTCGCGGTGCTGAGCCGGCACGCCATCCGGGAGGTGCGGGCCGAGATGGGGGAGGAGTTCGCCGGCAGCGGCCGGTGGGTCGAGGCCGACCTCGACGTGGCCGGGGTGCCGGTGACCGTCGCCTCGGTCTACGTCCACACCGGGGAGGCCGGGACGCCCCGCCAGGACGTGAAGGACCGGTTCCTCACCGCGATCGGCGAGCGGATCGCCCGGTGGTCGCGCCGACGGCCGCCTCGCCGTCGTCACCGGCGACCTCAACGTCGCCCACCGGGTGGAGGACCTGAGGAACTGGAAGGGCAACCGGGGCAAGGCGGGGTTCCTCCCGCAGGAACAGGCCCACCTCGACCGCTGGATGGCCGAGCACGGCGTCGTCGACGTGCACCGCGACCTGTACGGCCCCGGGCCGGGGCCGTACACGTGGTGGTCCTGGCGAGGGAAGGCGTTCGACGACGACGCCGGCTGGCGGATCGACTACCAGCTCGCGACGGCCCCCCTGGCGGCCCGGGCGGTGCGGGCCGAGGTCCGCCGGGCGGCGGAGTACGCGCTGCGCTGGAGCGACCACGCGCCGGTCCTCGTCGAGTACGCGCTGTAGCCCCGGGCGAGTCCGGCGCCCCGGTGTCTCCGGCCGATCCCGGGGTTCAGATGTCGCGGCGCGCGGCGCCCCCGGCGGTGACCGCGAAGGACCGCGGCTCGCGCCAGCCGTTGAACCCGAACGCGTCCCGGACGGCGCTCGCCGCCTGCTCCACGGCGTCCGCCGGGACGATCGCGATCGACGAGCCGCCGAAGCCGCCCCCGGTCATCCGGGCGCCCAGGGCCCCGGCCGAGCGGGCCGCCTCGACCGACACGTCGAGCTCGGGGCAGCTGACCTCGTAGTCGCCGCGCAGCGAGGCGTGCGAGGCGTCGAAGAGCCGGCCCACCGCGGCGAGGTCGCCGGCGCGCAGCGCGGCCACGGTGGCGCGGACCCGGGCCGTCTCGGTGACGACGTGGCGGGTGCGCCGGGCGAGCACCGGGTCCGAGAGCCGGGCCAGCGCGGCGTCGAGGCCCTCGAGGCCGACCTCGCGCAGCGACTCGACCCCGAGCGCGTCCGCCGCGCGCCGGCACTCCTGGCGACGCGCGCCGTACTGCCCGTCGGCGAGCGCGTGGGCGGCCCGGGTGTCGCTGACGAGGAGGGTGTACCCGAGCGCCGGCAGGTCGAACGGGACGTGCTCGGTGTGGCCGTCGCGGCAGTCCAGGAGCAGCGCGCTGCCCTCGTGGCAGAGCATCGCCGCCGACTGGTCCATCCCCCCGGTCGGGGCGCCGGCCACCTCGTTCTCGGCGTGCCGGCACGCGTCGGCCAGCGCCGCGCGGCCGCTCCTCGAGCCGAGCAGGTCGAGCCCGTAGAGGTCGCTCGCCGCGGCGCCCACGGCGCATTCCAGGGCCGCCGAGCTCGACAGCCCGGCGCCGACCGGGACCTCGCTGTCGATGGTGACGGTGAGGCCGCCCACCGGGTGGCCCTGCCGGCGCAGCGCCCAGGGCACCCCGGCGACGTAGGCCGACCAGCCCCTGGGTGTGCCCGGCGCGACGGTGTCGAGGTCGACCTCGACCGTCTCGCCGTTCTGCACCGAGTGGACCCGCACCAGGTCGTCGCCGCGCCGCGAGCAGGCGGCGACGGTGCGCTGCGTCAGCGCGATCGGCAGGACCAGCCCGGCGTTGTAGTCGGTGTGCTCCCCGATGAGGTTGACCCGGCCCGGCGCGGACCAGACGCCGTCGGGCATCTCGCCGTGGACCTCGCGGTGGACGTCGGCAACGCGGTTCATACCGGGTGAGTCTAGGGACGATGGTGTGGGCAGAATGGGGACCATGCCCACCCAGCCCACCGTCGCTGACGCACGCCCCCGCATCCTCTCCGGGATGCAGCCGACGAGCGACTCGCTCCACCTCGGCAACTACCTCGGCGCGCTGGTCAACTGGGTCCGGCTCCAGGAGGACTTCGACGCCTACTACTTCGTCGCCGACCTGCACGCCCTGACCGTCCCGACCGAGCCCGCGGTCCTGCGCCAGCGGACCCGGGTCACCGCGGCGCAGTTCATCGCCGGCGGCGTGGACCCGGCGCGCTCGGCGGTCTTCTGCCAGAGCCACCTTTCCGCCCACGCCGAGCTCGGCTGGGTGATGAGCTGCCTCACCGGGTTCGGCGAGGCGAGCCGGATGACCCAGTTCAAGGACAAGACGGCCAAGGGCCAGAACGCCAACGTCGGCCTCTTCACCTACCCGATGCTGATGGCCGCCGACATCCTCATGTACGACGCGGCGTACGTGCCGGTCGGGGAGGACCAGCGCCAGCACCTGGAGATCACCCGCGACCTCGCGATGCGGTTCAACGCCCGGTTCGGGGAGACCCTCGTGGTCCCCGAGCCGTACATCGTCAAGGGCTCGGCGAAGATCATGGACCTGCAGGACCCGACGTCGAAGATGAGCAAGACGACGTCCTCGCCCAAGGGCCTGATCGACCTCATGGACGACCCGGCGCGGATCGCGAAGAACATCCGCTCGGCGGTGACCGACACCGGCTCCGAGGTCAGCTACGACCCCGAGGCCAAGCCCGGCGTGTCGAACCTGCTCGTCATCCACTCGGTGCTCTCCGGCACCCCGGTCGAGGAGGTCGCCGCGGGGTTCGCCGGGCGCGGCTACGGGGACCTGAAGAAGGAGGTGGCCGACGTCGTCGTCGAGTCGCTCACCCCGTTCCAGGAGCGGATGAAGGAGCTCCTCGAGGACCCGGCCGAGCTCGACCGCATCCTCGCCTCCGGTGCCGAACGGGCCGGTGAGGTCGCCGCCGCGACGATGTCACGGGTCCGCCAGGCCGTCGGCCTGCTCCCGGCGGCGCACCAGTAGGGTCGCGGGCATGCCGGTCCACGGGGTTGCGGTCACGATCCCCGAGCCCTGGGGCACCCAGCTGCAGCGCTCGCGGGAGTCCTTCGGCGACCCCGCAGCCGGGGCGATCCCCCCGCACGTCACGCTGCTCCCGCCGACGCCGCTCGTCGACGACCTGCCGGTGCGCTTCGCCGAGCACCTGGCCGCGGTGAGCGCGCTCGCGCAGCCGTTCGACATGGTCCTCTCCGGCACCGGCACCTTCCGGCCGGTGTCCCCGGTCGTCTTCGTCCAGGTGTCCCAGGGGATCTCGGCGTGCGAGCGGCTCGAGCGCGCGGTCCGGTCCGGGCCGGTCGAGCGCAGCCTCGACTTCCCCTACCACCCGCACGTCACGATCGCCCACCACCTCGACGACGAGGCCCTGGACCGTGCCTTCGAGGGGCTGGCCGGCTTCCGGGCCGCGTTCCGGGTCGAGAGCCTCGAGCTGTACCACCACGACCACGACGGGGTGTGGCGCATCGTGCGGTCCTTCGCCCTCGGCCGGGGCGGCCGGACGGCCGAGGACGACCTGACCTGACCGCGGTGACCGGCTACCCTCACGTGCCATGACCGGCGTCGAGGGGTTCTGGGCCGTGGTGCCCGCCGGTGGGGCCGGGACCCGGCTGTGGCCGCTGAGCCGGGCCGGGCGGCCCAAGTTCCTCCTCGACCTCACCGGCAGCGGGCGCACCCTGCTCCAGGCCACCCTCGACCGGCTCACCCCGCTCACCGGTGACCGCGTCCTCGTCGTCACCGGCCGCGCCCACGCCGCCGCCGTGCACCTGCAGCTGCCCGACCTCGCCCCCGACCGGGTCCTCGCCGAGCCGGCGCCGCGGGACTCGATGGCCGCGATCGGGCTCGCCGCGGCCACCGTGGAACGGGTCGACCCCGACGCCGTCGTCGGCTCGTTCGCCGCCGACCACGTCATCCCCGACGCCGACGCGTTCGCCACGGTGGTCCGCGAGGCCGTCGACGTCGCGCGCCGGGGGTACCTCGTCACCGTCGGCATCGAGCCCACCCACCCGGCCACCGGCTTCGGCTACATCCGGGCCGGTGGCCCGCTCGAGGGCGCCCGGACCGCCCGGCACGTCCGCCGGTTCGTCGAGAAGCCGGATGCCGTGCGCGCCGCCGAGTACCTCGCCACCGGCGAGTACCGCTGGAACGCGGGGATGTTCGTCGTCCGCGCCGCGACCCTGCTGGACCTGCTGGCGCGCTGGCACCCCGACCTCGCGGCCGGGCTGCGGACCCTCGCCGCCGAGCCGGAGCGGCTCGACGAGCTGTGGCCCGGTCTGGAGCGGATCGCCATCGACCACGCCGTCGCCGAGCCGGCCGCGGACGCCGGCCGGGTCGTCGTCGTGCCCGGGCCGTTCGCCTGGGACGACGTCGGCGACTTCGCGAGCCTCGCCGCGCTGCTGCCGGCCGAGGGCGGGCTCACCGTGCTCGGCGACCCGGGCGACGTCACGCTCGTCGACGCCGGGGGAGTGGTGGTCCCGGCGGGCGGGCGCCGGGTGGCGGTCGTCGGCCTCGAGGACGTCGTCGTCGTCGACACCACCGACGCGGTCCTCGTCACCACCCGGGCGCGCGCCCAGGACGTCAAGAAGGTCGTCGAGGCGCTCCAGGCGCAGGGGCGCTCCGACCTCACCTGACCGAACGCCGGCGCCGGCCCGGCGCCGGGCCGGCCCGGCGCCGGCGGCGCCGCTCAGACGGCGTCGCGGGACCGGTAGGCGAACCCGCCGGCGGCGACGAGCAGCATCGCGAGGGCCGTCATCAGTGCGGCGGCCAGGGCGGCGAACTCACCGCCGGGGAGCTGGCTCAGGTGGGTGAACGGCGAGAGGTCGACGAGCCACTGCGGCAGGTCCATCGAGGGCCCGAGCTCGCCGACGACGAAGCCGACGATGAGCAGGGCCCAGGCGAACGGGGCGAACCGTGGGCGCCAGCCGACGAGCAGCGCCGCGACGCCGACGAGGACCCAGATGGCCGGGAGGGTGGACAGGAAGGCCCCCAGGGTGGCGCCCAGCCCCGGTGCGCCGGCGCTGGCCCGCGGGCCGACGAGGCCGACGGTCACCCCGATGACGGCCATGAACAGCGTCGTGGCCGCCGCCGCGACGACGACGTGCGCGAGGTACCAGCGGGGGCGGCTCGTCGGGGTGGTGAGGACCGCCTCGCCGAGACCGCTGCGCTCGGCGGCGCCGAGGCGCAGGACGAGGGCGACGCCGGCCGCGGCCACTGCGACCGCGATGAACCTGGCCTCCGTCGCGAGGTAGATGTCCTCGATCGTGCCGGCGGACCCGGCGAGCTTCTCGAGGAAGCCCTGCATCTGGGCGTTGCTGCTGAGCTCGCCGACCGCGCCGAGCAGCGAGCCGAGGACCACCCCGCCGAGGACGAGGCCGACGACCCACCCGACGAGCGTGCCGGTCGCGAGCCGGGACACCAGCCCGAGCGGGCTGGAGAGCAGGCCCCGGGCGCGGGCCCGGCCGGCGCGCGAGGGCAGCACGCCGGCGCCGAGGTCGCGCCGGTCGAGGACGGCCAGCGCCGCGCCGACCCCGGCGACGAGGACGGCGAGCCCGAGCGCGAGGACCCAGATCCGGTCCTGACCGAACGGCTCGACCCGCCCGGCCCAGCCGAGCGGGGAGAGCCAGCCGAGCGCGCTGACGACGTCGGAGTCGGCGGAGTCGGCCGCGGCCCGCACGACGTAGGCGAGGCCGAGGGCGCCGAAGGCCAGGCCGCCGGCGCCGCGGGTCGTGGCGGCGAGCTGGACCGCGAGCGCGGTGATCCCGACCTGGGCGACACCGGCGGTCAGCCACGCGGCGCCGAACGCCACGGAGCCGAGCGGGTCCATCCCGATCGCGACCATGCCGCCGGTCGACAGCACGCTGGCGAGGACGACCGCGACGAGCGCGACGGCCACCCCGGCGGCCAGCGGGGCCCAGCGCCCCACGGCGCCGGCGCCGACGAGCTCGAGGCGGCCCTCCTCCTCCTCGGTGCGGGTGTGCCGCCGCACGACGACGAGCCCGAGGATCGCGGTGAGGACCGCGCCCATCATCACCGTCTTGAAGACCGCGAGCGCGTCGGCGTTCCCGGCGCTGATCGGGCCGTACATCGCGATGACGGCGGGGTTGCTGACGATGTCGGCGAGGCCCTTGGCGGCCGCGGCGTCGTCGGGGAAGAGCGCGAGCGTGGCCTGGGCAGACCCGACCGAGAGCAGGACGAGGCCGATGACGCTGGCCGGGACGATGACCCGGTCACGCCGCCAGGCGAGGCGGTGCAGCTGGCCGAAGCCGGCGAGTCGGTCGTTCATGCGGGTTGCTCCTCGGGCGAGCGCTGCGGGACGACCTCGTCCTGGTAGCGGGCGAGGAACAGCTCCTCGAGCGTGGGGGGCTGGCTGGTCAGCGCGGTGACCCCGCGGCCGGCCAGGGCGGAGACGAGGCCGCCGAGGTGTTCGGGGTCGACGGTGCAGCGCACCGAGGAGCCGTCGACGACGACGTCGTGGGTCCCGGGCCAGGCCCGGACCTCGGCGGCGCTCGGCACCTCGCGCAGCTCTGCGTGGACGGTGGTGCGGGTCAGGTGCCGCAGCTGGACGAGGGAGCCGGAGTCGACGACCCGCCCGGAGCGCACGATGCTCACCCGGTCGCAGGCCCGCTCCACCTCGCTGAGGATGTGGCTCGAGAGGAGCACCGTGCGGCCGCGCTCGCGCAGCGCGGCGAGCTCCTCCTGGAAGACCTGCTCCATCAGCGGGTCGAGGCCGGCGGTGGGCTCGTCGAGCAGGAGGAGGCGGGCCTCGCTGGCGAGGGCGGCGACGAGGGCGACCTTCTGCCGGTTGCCCTTGCTGTAGGCCCGGCCCTTCTTCGTCTCGTCGAGCTCGAAGCGTTCGACGAGGCGGCGGCGGCGTGACTCGTCGACCCCACCGCGGAGCCGGCCGAGCAGGTCGATGGTCTCCCCGCCGGAGAGGGTCGGCCAGAGGACGACGTCGCCGGGGACGTACGCCAGCGACCGGTGCAGCGACGTGCTCTCGCGCCAGGGGTCGCGGCCGAGGACGGAGGCCTGGCCGCCGTCCGCGCGCAGCAGCCCGAGGAGGATCCGCAGGGTCGTGGACTTGCCCGCGCCGTTGGGCCCGAGGAAGCCGTGGACCTCTCCCTCGCTGACCGTGAGGTCGAGCCCGTCGAGCGCGGTGGTCCGGCCGAACGACTTGTGCAGGCCGGACACGGTGATGACATCGGTCATGCGACCGAGCGTACATCAGGTTCAGAACGTTGTGAATGTTGTAATATGCCTGCATGTCGTCCACCGCTGCCGAGTCCGCCGACGACCATCCGCTGCCCCCGGCCGAGGCCGTCGAGCCGCTCGGCGCCGGGCTCGCCTCGGCCGGCCTGCCGCTGCTGCCCTCCCGGGTCTTCGCCGCCCTGCTCGCCACCGAGGACGGCCGGCTCACCTCGGCCGAGCTCGTCGGGCTCCTCGGCGTCAGCCCCGCGGCCGTCTCCGGAGCGGTCCGCTACCTCACCCAGGTGCGGATGATCCGGCGCGAGCGGGAGCGCGGGTCCCGCCGCGACGTCTACGTCGTCATGGACGACGCGTGGCACGACGTCCTCATGCAGAAGGACCAGATCTACGCCCCGATCCTGACCGCCCTCGTCTACGCCCGCGACGCCCTCGGCCCGCGGACCCGGGCGGGGGAGCGGATGCAGCTCTCGGTCGAGTTCCTCGAGTTCATCCAGCACGAGATGGACTCCATGGCCGAGCGGTGGGAGGAGCACAAGGCGCGCCGCGACCGGTGAGCCTGCTCGCCGGGCCGAGGCTGCCGATCCGGCCGGGCCGTGCGGCGGTGACGGGTAGAGTGTCGCCCTGATGAACGATGATGCCCTCCTCGCCGCGATCGGCGAGCGCATCACCTCGCTGTCACCAGAGCTCACCGACGTCCGACGGGACATCCACGCCCACCCCGAGCTGTCCCGCGAGGAGACGCGCACGACCGAGCTCGTCGCCGACCGCCTGGGCCGAGCCGGGGTCGCGGTGCGGCTCCTGCCCGGGACCGGCCTGCTCGCCGACGTCGGCGCGCCCGAGCCGGCCTTCCGGGTCGGCCTGCGCGCCGACATCGACGCCCTGCCGGTCCGTGAGCGCTCCGGGCTCGAGTGCGCCTCGCGCACCCCGGGGGTCTGCCACGCGTGCGGCCACGACGTCCACGTCAGCGCCCTGCTCGGCGCGCTGCTCGCCCTCAAGGAGGTCGAGCCCGCCCTCGAGCGGCGTGGCATCGCCGTCCGCGGCATCTTCCAGGCCGCCGAGGAGGTCATCCCCGGCGGCGCCCACGAGGCGATCACCGCCGGCGCGCTCGACGGCGTCGACGCCGTCTTCGCCGTGCACTGCGACCCGAGCCTGGACGTCGGCGAGGTCGGGCTGCGCGAGGGCCCGCTCACCGCGGCCTGCGACCACGTCACCGTCTCGCTGCACGGCCGCGGCGGCCACACCTCCCGCCCGCAGCTGACCGAGGACCTCGTCTACGCCCTGGCCAAGGTCGTCACCGACGTCCCCGCCGCGCTGTCCCGGCGGCTCGACCCGCGGGCCGGCGCCGCCCTGGTCTGGGGGCGGATCGAGGCGGGCCGGGCGAGCAACGTCATCCCGTCCACCGGGGAGTGCCAGGGCACGCTGCGGATGCTCGACGCGCAGGCCTGGCTCAGCATCGGGCCGCTGCTCGAGGAGATCGTCCAGGGCGTGGTCCAGCCCTACGGGGTGCAGGCCAAGCTCGAACGGGTCAAGGGCGTACCCCCGGTGGTCAACACCGCCGACGGCATCCAGGCCCTGCGGCTGGCGGCGCTCGCGGGCGGCATGCGCCCGGTGCCCACCGCCCAGTCGCTCGGTGGCGAGGACTTCTCCTGGTACCTCGCGCACATCCCCGGCGCGATGGCCCGGCTCGGCACCCGGACGCACGGCGGCCCCACCTTCGACCTGCACCAGGGCGACCTGGTCGTCGACGAGGACGCGATCGCCGTCGGCGCCCGGCTGCTCGCGTCGGTGGCCGTGGTGCGCGCCGTGGCCGAGCTCGTCCCGGTGCCCGGGGCCGGCGCGTGAGCGGCATCGACGCGTGAGCGGCATCGACTGGAAGGCCCTGCGGGCGGAGGCGGTCCGGATGACGTCGCTGGCCTACGCGCCGTACAGCCGCTTCCCGGTCGGGGTGGCCGGGCTCGTCGACGACGGCCGGGTCGTCTCCGGCTGCAACGTCGAGAACGCCGCCTACGGGGTGACCCTGTGCGCCGAGTGCGGCATGGTCTCGTCGCTGCACGCCACCGGCGGTGGCCGGCTGGTGGCCGTCTGGTGCGTCGACGGGCACGGCGAGACCCTGATGCCGTGCGGCCGCTGCCGCCAGCTGCTCTGGGAGAACGGCACGCCCGAGACGCTGCTGCAGACCCCCGAGGGCGTGCTGCCGATGCGTGAGGTGCTGCCCCAGGCCTTCGGCCCCGAGGACCTGCAGACCCGCCGCTGACCGGCGCGGGCGGACCCGGCGGCCCTGCCATGATGGCCTGGTGAGCGAACCCTTCGACGCCGTCGACGTCATCATCCACAAGCGAGACCGCCAGGAGCTGTCGGACGAGGAGATCCGCTGGGTCGTCGACGCCTACACCCGCGGCGCGGTCGCCGAGGAGCAGATGAGCTCGCTCGCGATGGCCATCCTCCTCAACGGGATGACCCGCCGGGAGATCGCGACGTGGACGGCGGCGATGATCGCCAGCGGTGAGCGGATGGACTTCTCCGCGCTGTCCCGGCCCACCGCCGACAAGCACTCCACCGGCGGCGTCGGCGACAAGATCACCCTCCCGCTGGCTCCCCTCGTCGCCGTCTTCGGCGTCGCCGTGCCCCAGCTCTCCGGCCGCGGCCTCGGCCACACCGGCGGCACCCTCGACAAGCTCGAGTCCGTGCCGGGGTGGCGCGCCGCCCTGTCCACCGAGGAGATGCTCCACCAGCTCGAGGACGTCGGCGCGGTCATCTGCGCGGCCGGCTCGGGCCTCGCGCCGGCCGACAAGAAGCTCTACGCGCTGCGGGACGTCACCGGCACCGTCGAGGCGATCCCGCTCATCGCGAGCTCGATCATGAGCAAGAAGATCGCCGAAGGCACCGGCGTGCTCGTCCTCGACGTCAAGGTGGGCAGCGGGGCGTTCATGAAGACCCGTGAGGATGCCGCGGAGCTGGCCCGCACGATGGTCGACCTCGGCACCGACGCCGGCGTGAGCACCGTGGCCCTGCTCACCGACATGTCGACCCCGCTCGGGCTCACCGCAGGCAACGCGCTCGAGGTCGCCGAGTCGGTCGAGGTGCTCGCCGGCGGCGGCCCCTCCGATGTCGTCGAGCTCACCGTCCGGCTCGCCGAGGAGATGCTCGAGGCGGCCGGCCGCGGCGGCCAGGACGTCGCGGCCGCGCTCGCCGACGGCCGGGCGATGGATGCCTGGCGGCGGATGATCGCCGCCCAGGGCGGGGACCCGGACGCGGACCTGCCGGTGGCCCGCGAGACCCACGAGGTGCGCGCCGCCGGCTCCGGGGTGCTGACCCGCCTCGACGCCTACGCCGTCGGCGTGGCCGCGTGGCGGCTCGGCGCCGGCCGGGCCCGCAAGGAGGACCCGGTGCAGGCCGGGGCCGGGGTGGAGCTGCACGCCAAACCGGGCGACGAGGTCCGCGAGGGCCAGGTCCTGCTCACCCTGCACACCGACACCCCGGAGCGCTTCGAGCGGGCCGAGGCCGCGCTCGCCGGCGGGATCGAGGTCTCGCCGCCGGGGACCGCCCACCCAGCCGCCCCCGTCGTCATCGACCGGGTCGCGTGATGGCCGGCGCAGGGGCGCTCGTCCCCACGATCGTCCACCGGGCGCCCAAGGCGCTGCTGCACGACCACCTCGACGGCGGCCTCCGGCCGGGGACCGTCGTCGAGCTGGCCGAGGCCTCGGGCTACGACGCGCTGCCGGCGACCGACGCCGACGCGCTCGGCCGGTGGTTCCGCGACGCCGCCGACTCCGGCTCGCTCGAGCGGTACCTCGAGACGTTCTCGCACACCGTCGCGGTGATGCAGACCGAGGAGCAGCTGGTCCGGGTGGCCCGGGAGTGCGCGCTCGACCTCGCGGCCGACGGGGTCGTCTACGCCGAGTCCCGGTTCGCCCCGGAGCAGCACCTCGCCGGTGGGCTGCCGATCGAGCGCGTCGTCGAGGCGGTCCTCGCCGGCTTCCGCGAGGGGGAGCAGGAGGCGGCCGCCGCCGGAACCCCCATCCGGATGCGGGCGCTGCTCACGGCGATGCGGCACGCGGCCAACGGGCGGGAGATCGCCGAGCTCGTCGTGCGCTACCGCGACCGCGGGGTCGCCGGGTTCGACATCGCCGGGGCCGAGGCCGGGTTCCCGCCCACCCGCTTCCTCGACGCCTTCGAGTACCTGCGGCGGGAGAACGCGCACTTCACGATCCACGCCGGCGAGGCGTTCGGGCTGCCGAGCATCTGGGAGGCGATCCAGTGGTGCGGCGCCGACCGGCTGGGCCACGGGGTGCGCATCGTCGACGACATCACCCACGACGACGACGGGGCCACCCACCTGGGCCTGCTCGCCGCGTACGTGCGCGACCGCCGCATCCCGCTCGAGATGTGCCCGAGCTCGAACATCCAGACCGGCGCGGCGCAGTCCGTGGCGACGCACCCGATCACGATGCTCAAGGACCTGAGGTTCCGGGTCACCGTGAACACCGACAACCGGCTGATGAGCGGGACGTCGATGAGCCGGGAGATGCAGCTGCTCGTCGACGAGGCCGGGTGGTCGCTGGAGGACCTGCGCTGGGCGACGATCAACGCGATGAAGTCGGCGTTCCTCCCCTTCGACGAGCGGCTCGCCCTCATCGAGCACGTCGTCAAGCCGGGCTACGCCGCCCTCGGCGCCGCCCACTGACCGCGCCCCCACTTTCCCGCCTCCGGAGAAAGAGTTCGGAGAGGCACCGGAAAGTTTGGGGTGCCTCTCCGAAGGTTCCGGTCCGACGGCTCGGCGCGAAGGTGGCGACGGCCCGGTGTGACGGTGCGAAGGTCCGCGGTGGACCCGTCAGGGGCCGGGCAGCAGCGGGTCGGGCGCGACGACCCGCTCACGGAGCCGGGCCTGGCGACCGAGCCGCTCGAGGTCGCGCCGGCGGCGTTCGGCGACGACCGCGGCGAGCACGTACTCCCCGTGGATGCCGGCCGGCGGCGCCGGGGCGACGTACCGGAGCACCTCGGTGACGAGCTGCCGGCCGAGCGAGGCCCGGGACGCCGGCGTCAGCGTCGCGGCGCGGGCGAGGAACTGGCGCACCGCGACCGTCAGCCCGGGCGGCAGCGCGGCGACGTCGGCGCCGGCGGCCCAGGCGGCGAGCGGGGGCGGCATCTGCGGGGGAGGGAGCAGCCGCATCCGGGAGCGCTGGGTCACGACGTAGGTGCCGGCGGCCATGTCGCCGAGCCGCTTGGCCCGGGTGTTGAGGACCGAGGCGATGAGCGCCGGCACCCCGAGGAGCATCCAGATCTCGACGACGCCGAGCAGTGCGCGGGTGATGGCGTGCCGTGAGGTGATCGGGCCCCCGTCGTCGCGGACCACCCGCAGCCCGAGGGCCAGCTTGCCCAGGGTGCGCCCCCGGGTCAGGGTCTCCAGCGTGGCGGGGACCCCGACGACGACGAGGACCAGGCCGACGAGCCCGACCGCCTGCGCCACGGCATCGGAGGTCTGCGCGGTGAGGAAGCCGACGACGACGCCGTCGAGGACGAGCAGCGCCGCCGCGAGGAGGAGGTCGATGAGCAGGCCGACGGCGCGCACGAGCGTCGTCGCGACGGGCAGCTCGACGGCCACGCCCTCGCCGGTGACGACGTCCTCGCTCGCGTACGCGCGGTAGCCGCCGGTGGTGTCCACCCGAGCAGGCTAACCGCGGTGGCCCCGGGCGCGGGTCGCCTACGCTGATGCGGTGGACCTCGACGCGTACGTCGCCGTGCACCACGGCCAGTGGCAGCGGCTCGAGGAGCTCGTGGGCCGGCGGCGGCTCAGCGGCGCCGAGGCCGACGAGCTGCTCGACCTCTACCAGCGCGTCTCGACGCACCTGTCCGTCGTGCGCTCGGCGAGCCCGGACCCCTCCCTCGTCGCGCACCTGTCCTCGCTGCTGGCCCGGGCCCGGCTCGCGACCGCCGCGCGCCGCGCGGGCAGCTGGCGCAGCCTCCTGGCCTTCTTCACGTCGACCTTCCCCGCCGGCCTGTACCGGCTGCGGCGCTGGTGGGTCGGCACCGCCCTGGTCAACCTCGCGCTCGCGTTCGCGGTCGGCTGGCCTACGCCTACACCGCACCCGCGGGTGTGGACCTCGGTGATGAGCCAGGACCAGATCAACTCCTTCGTCGGCACCGACTTCGAGCACTACTACTCCGAGTACGGCCACCTCGACTTCACCGGGCTGGTCTGGACGAACAACGCCTGGGTCTCGGCGCAGGTCATCGCGCTCGGCATCCTCGGCCTGCCCGTCCTGCTCATCCTCGCCTCAGAACGTCCTCAACGTCGGCATCGCCGGGCGCGCTGATGGCCTACCACGGCCGCACCGCGCTGTTCTTCGGGCTGATCCTCCCGCACGGGCTGCTCGAGCTCACCGCGATCTTCGTCGCCGGCGCGGTCGGGCTGCGGATCTTCTGGTCGTGGGTCAGCCCCGGGCCGCTGCCCCGGCTGCAGTCGCTGGCGCACGAGGCACGGACCGCGGTCGGCATCGCGCTCGGGCTCGTCGTGGTGCTCTTCGTCAGCGGGGTCATCGAGGGCTTCGTCACCCCGTCCGGGCTGCCCACCTGGGCGCGGATCGCCATCGGCGCTGGTCGCCGAGACCGCCTTCCTGCTCTACGTCTTCGTCGTCGGCCGGGCCGCGTGCCGGCGAAGGGCGCGACGGGCGACGTCGAGGCCCGCGACGCCGGCGACGTCGTGCCGGTCGCCGGCTGAGGTGACCGCCGCGCCCCGCGGGGCGGGACCGAGGCCGGACGGAGGCGGGACGGAGGCCGGACGGAGGCGGGACGGAGGCCGGACGGAGGCCGGGGCTCAGCGCAGCCGGGGGCCTCAGAGCAGGCCCTGGCGCTTGAGCGCGAGGTAGTGGTCGGCCAGCCGCACCGGCAGCTCGTCCGGCGGGGCGTCGAGGACGTCGACCCCGAGCCGGCCCAGCGCGTCGGCCGTCGGCGCGCGCAGCGCCGTCGTGCGCTCGGCGGCGACGGCGCCCCACACCTCCTGCGAGCCGTCGCGCGCGCGCGCATCGCGTCGAGGGCCGGGTCGGCGACCGAGGCGACGACGACCCGGTGGTGGGCGACGAGGGCCGGCAGCACCGGCAGCAGGCCCTCCTCGATCGCGGCCGGCTCGAGCGGGGTGAGCAGCACGACGAGCGAGCGGTGGGTGGAGCGGGTGACCTCGGCGGCGAGCACGCCCCAGTCGGCCTCGACGCAGCTGCGGGTCGACGGGCGCCAGGGCGGTGATGACGTCGTGCAGCAGCCGGCGCCCGGTCGGCGCCGGTGACCCGGGCGTGCACCGCGCGGTCGCCGGCGACGACCTGGACCCGGTCGCGGGCGTGCCCGGCCAGCGCGGTGAGCAGCAGGGCGGCGTCCATCGCGGCGTCGAGGCGCGGCGCGTCGCCGACCCGGCCGGCGCTGGTGCGCCCGGTGTCGACGACGATGACGATGCGGCGGTGCTGCTCGGGCTGCCAGGTGCGGACGACGAGGTGCTGGCGGCGGGCGGTGGCCCGCCAGTCGATGGAGCGGACGTCGTCGCCCTCGACGTAGTCGCGCAGGCTGTCGAACTCGGTGCCCTGGCCGCGGGTGCGCACCGCGGCGCGCCCGTCGAGCTCGCGGAGCACGGCGAGCCGGCTCGGCAGGTGCTTGCGCGACGGGAACGGGTGGAGCACCCGCAGCCGCCCGGGGACCTCCACCGAGCGCTGCCGCCCGGCCAGGCCGAGCGGCCCGAGCAGCCGCACGGTGACCCGGTCGGCGTACCGGTCGCCCCGGCGGGTCGGGTCAGCCGGGAGGTGACCACGCGGCGCCGCTCGCCCGGCGGGCACGGCGAGGACGTTGCCGCGTGCCAGCGCGGCGCCCGCCGACGGCGGCCAGCCGTCGCGGAGCAGCCCGCGGGCCGTGCGGCGGCCCGGGTTCTCGACGACCAGCGAGCTCGGCACCGACTCCCCGAGCCGCACCTGGTCGCCGTCCTCCCGGCTCACCACGCAGCGCGCTTCGGCGAGGCGGCGAGCAGCAGGTCGAGCGCGACGAGGACCAGGACGAGCACGAGCGCCCAGCCAGCACGTCCGACCGTCGCCGGCCGGAGCACGACCGGGACGACGCCGAGGAGCACCAGCGCCGCGGCGCGGGTCGTCAGCGCCATCAGCGGGGCACGGGCACCGAGGCGAGGACGCTGTGCAGCACCGAGGTGACCGAGGTGCCCTCGAGCTCGGCCTCGGGCCGCAGCATGAGCCGGTGGGCGAGGGTCGCCACGGCGAGCGCCTTGACGTCGTCCGGGGTGACGTAGCCGCGGCCGCTGAGCCACGCCCACGCCCGGCTCGTCGCGAGCAGGGCGGTCGCCCCGCGGGGGAGACCCCGAGGGCGAGCGAGGGCGAGTCCCGGGTGGCCCGGGCGATGTCGACGACGTAGCCGATCACCTCGTCGGCGCCACCTCGACCGCGCGCACCGCCGCGCCGCCGGCCTCGACGTCGGCGGCGGTCGCGACGGGCCGGATGCCGGCCCCCGCGAGGTCGCGCGGGTCGAACCCACCGGCGTGCCGGCGCAGCACGGAGACCTCGTCCTCGCGCTGCGGGACCGGGCAGGACGACCTTGAGGAGGAAGCGGTCGAGCTGGGCCTCGGGCAGCGGGTAGGTGCCCTCGTACTCGACCGGGTTCTGGGTCGCGGCGACGAGGAACGGGCGACGGCAGCGCGTGCGGGGTGCCGTCGACCGAGACCTGCCGCTCCTCCATCGCCTCGAGCAGCGCCGACTGGGTCTTCGGCGGGCGTGCGGTTGATCTCGTCGGCGAGCAGGAGGTTGGTGAAGACCGGCCCCTCGCCGGAACTCGAAGTCGCTGGCCCGGTCGTCGAAGACCAGCGAGCCGGTGAGGTCGCCGGGCATGAGGTCGGGGGTGAACTGGACGCGCTTGGTGCCGACGTCGAGCGAGGCGGCGAGGGCTGCGCACGAGGAGGGTCTTGGCGACGCCGGGCACCCCCTCGAGGAGGATGTGGCCGCGGCACAGCAGCGCGACGAGCAGCCCCGCGACGGCGGCGTCCTGGCCGACGACGGCCTTGGCGACCTCGTCGCGGACCCGGACGAGCGAGGCCGCGCGGCGTCCTCGGCCGGCTCGGCTGCGCCGTGGTGGGGGTGCTGGTGTTCTCGGTCATGGCGTGCGGCCTTCTCCTCGAGGTGGGCGAGCTGCTGGGCGAGGCCGACGAGGCCCTGCTCGTCGGTCGGGGCCGGACCGCGCAGCAGGCGGTCGACCTCGGCGGCGGGGAGGCCGGAGGCGGCGGCGCCGCCGGCGACGAGGGCTCGGCGGCGGCGCCGGCGGGCAGGCCGAGGCGCGGTGCGAGCCGGCCGGTCCGGTGGCCCGGCGCAGGACGCCGGGCGGCGCGCCCGCGGTCGGCGGCGGCGCGGTACAGCTCGGCGCGGCTCTCGGTGGTCTCGGCCGCCCGGACGACGACGGGCAGCGGCTCCGGGACGAGCCGCCCGAGCCGCCGGCCCGCGGGCGAGGGCGAAGGCGACGAACGCGAGGGCGAGGACACACCAGGGCCGGGACCGGTCCACGCGGGCCAGACCGAGCGCTCGGTGCGCGACGGGTTCTCCGTCGAGTCCTCGGCCGCCGGGTGGTACCAGACGAGGCGCGGCGAGCCCCCGAGCAGGCGCACCATGAGCGCGGCGTCGTCGCCCTCGGTGACGAACCGGTTCGTCGCGGCGTCCGGGCAGCCGACGACGGTCACCGGGGCGCGGTCCGAGGTCGGCGGCAGGTCGACGGCCGCCCACCGCGGGCGGCGGTCACCGGTGCCGGGGTCGCCGGCGACGGGGAAGCAGCCCCGGGCGCCGCCGGGCAGGGCGCGCCGTCGGGGTGATCGCCCACGACAGCGTGGGTGACCCGGTCGTCGCCGTGCACCCAGGACAGCGACGCAGTCGGGTGACTCGGCGTCGCCCGGGCGGGCTGCGCGACGTCAGCCGAGGTCGAGGCCCGACGAGCACGTGCGGGCAGCGCGTCGAGGAGGACGACCCGGTCGGCGGCCGCGCGTGCCGCGAGGAGCCGTCGCGCAGGCGGTGTCGGTCAGCAGGTCGGAGTTGCCGACGACGACGGTGGTCCCCGCCCGGCTGGCCCGGGCGGCGGCCCCGGCGGGGTGCTCGACGACCTCGACGTCGATGCCGTGGTCGCGCAGCACCTCGACGAGCGCGCGGGTGCCCCCCTGCCCGGTGCCGTCGGGGTGCAGGTAGTCCTCGGGGCGGCTCGCCCCCGGCGACCAGGGCGAGGAGCGCCCCGCCGAGGACCAGCGCGAGGACCCAGCCGCAGCACGCCGCGGGTGCGGCGCGATCGACCCGGCGCGGTGTCGACGCCGGCCGGCGCCACCGCGCCGGTGGCCTCGGGTCGGGGCGGCGGCCGTCATCCGACCGGCTCCGGCGGCGGGTGCCGGCGGCGCCGGTGGTGCTGCGGTCGGGACGGGCCGTGGCCAGCCGCTCGTCGAGTGCGAGCACGGCCCGGGCCGCGCCCCTCGGTGGCGGCGCGGTGGCCGTAGCGGACGGCGTCGAAGGCGTCGGCCGCCTCGACGAGGGCGGCGTGCTCGGCGGCGAACCGCGCGCCGAGCGCCACCGCGACCTCGTGCGCGGTGCGGCCGGGGGCGTCGTCGAGGACGACCCGCTCGACGGCGCGCGCGGGCGATCGCGCGCACGCCGTCGAGGACGGCGGTGTCCCAGTCGCCGCGGGCGAGGGCCGCGCGGGCCTGCGCCCGCAGGGTCGCGGCCGGCGAGGTCGGGCACGTCGAGCACGTGGCGGGCGTCCGCCGGGACCGCTGCGCCCCACCTCGCGGCGCAGCACCCGCCAGAGGACGAGCCCGAGCACGGCGAGGACGAGCCCGACCGCGATCGGGACCGCGAGGAGGGCAGCCCGCCGTCCGGGCCGGCGCGACAGGAGCCGGTCGAGCAGCTCGACGGAGCCGCTCACAGCGAGGCTCGGCTGGGCGTGGTAGCGCGGGTTGGCGAGCTCGTCGCTCCAGCCAGCGGCGCGCCTCGTCGGAGGTGGGGTCGAGCGGGGCGTCGAACCAGGGCTCACGGCGAGGTCCGGATCGGGCCACGGCGGCGGGGCGGCGCCCTGGGCGGCCTGGATGAGCCGGATGTCGAGGCCCTCGGTGCGCATCCGCACGTCGACGTAGAGCAGGGCGTCCACGCCGGCACTGAACGGCGTCGTCAGGGCGCCGGTGAGCAGCCCGGTGACCCCGCCGACGATGGTCTGCGCGACGAGCAGCGTGCCGCCGTCGGTGCCGCCGCGCCGGTCGAGGCCGCGAGGACGATCGCGACGAGCGCCAGCGAGATCGGGATGGTGATGACGGACGGGGCGATGCCGACGATGATCGCCGGTGAGCAGCCGCAGGCCGAAGATGCGCCAGAACGGCGATCCGCCACGGGAGGCCCGGCGAGCGCCCAGGAGCGTCGCAGCGACCGCGATCACGCCGGCCCGCTCGAGGACGATGGCCGGCGTCGCGAACGCCCACTTCGTCGCGAGGAGGACAGCGCGACGAGCGCGACGGTGGCCGAGCAGCCGAGGACGACGAGGACCGATGCCGACCGCGACGCCGCCGCCGCCGTTGTTCGAGCGACGACGACGGCGATGACGGGACGGGCAGGCCGACGAGGACGAGGATGACGAGGTAGCCGCGAGCACCGGTGAGGAGCACCGCGCCGACCATCGGCGAGGATCCGGCCCCGGGTCGCGGTGCCACGTCTCGCCGATGCCACCTTGCGGCCGAGGACGGCCTGCCCGATGACCTGGGCGAGGAACCCGGCGAGGAGGATGCCGGCGAGGAGCTGGCCGAGGGCGGGGAGGTAGACGCCGAGGACACCGAGGCCGAAGCCGGCCGGCAGGGTGTCGGAGGCGCTGCTCGACGGGCCCGTGGCCAGCGGCACGCTGCCGACGGAGGACAGCCAGGTACCCGAGGGCCGTCGTCGGCAGGAGGAAGACGAAGGTGGTCAGGGTGGCCAGCCCGATGGTCGCGGCCGGGTTGCCGCGGACGGCCTTGAGCACCCCGCCGTAGATGTCGCCGAGGGCCAGCGGTCGCAGCGGGACGATGCCCGGGCGGAACTCCACGGCCCGCCAGGGCCGCCGCCGGGCGGAGGTAACCCGGCGGCGGGGGGCCGTAGCCCGGCGGTCCGGGCGGGGGCCGTAGCCCGGCGGCGGCGGGCCGTAGCCCGGCGGCGGCGGGCCGTAACCCGGCGGCGGGGGACCGCGCGCCCGGGGTCCGACCCCGGCGGGGTCCAGCCGGAGTCGGTCACGGGATCACCCCCGTTGCGGACACGGCGCCACCCTAACCGAGCGGTGCCCGGCCGGAGGCCCGCTCCGGCGCAGCCGCCCGTTCAGCCCTCGGCGAGCAGCCGCTCGACGGCCGCGGCGCGGGCCGGGACGGCACCGAGCGCGGTCTGCCGCGCGACGATCCCGGCCTCGTCGCGCATCAGCCCCCAGCCCGCGGCGCACGAGGACCGCGGGGGGCTTGCGGCGCTCGCGCAGGTCGCGCAGCAGCCGCCGGACGAAGGTCACCGCCGGCCGGTGGTGGACGCACCAGGCGCTGTGCAGCATCCCGTCCGCGTCGAGGCGGGCGACGACCTCGGCGGCGAAGATGCCCTCGGCGAGGACGAGGTCGTCGCGGCCCGGCGGTCACCTCGTGGACCCCGACGGCCCGGCTGGGCGCGATGTCGTAGACCGGCGTCGCGTGCGACCGGTGGCGAGCGAGCTCGCGCAGGGCGGCGCAGGCCGCGGTCGGCGTCCCAGCTGTCCGGGTGGTCCCAGTCGACGATGCCGAGCCCGGGGTGGCGGGCACGGCGGGGTCGTCCTCGTCGCGGTAGAAGTCGTCGAGGCGGAAGACCGGCCAGCCGTGGGCGGCGTGCAGCCGGTCGGCGAGCCGGGACTTGCCCGACGCCGCTCGGACCGGCGAGGACGACGACCCGGCGGCGGGTCCCCTCATCCACGGGCCGGTGGCCTCCTCAGCGGCCCTTGGGGTGCCAGACCGTCTTGGTCTCGAGGAACGCGGTGAGCCGGGAGAGGTCGGGGTCGGCCTCGAAGTCGGGCTCGACCGCATCCGGGCCCGATGCCGCCCGGGCGCAGCACCCGCTTGAGGTTCTCGGCGGCCGCCAGCTCGAGGTCGCCCCACTCGACCCCTCGGCGTCCGCCGCGCCGGTGAGGTCGATGGCGTTGACGTCGCGGTGCGAGGCGAGCCACGGCGCGACCTCGGCGGTCCGCCCGGTGACGACGTTGACCACGCCGCCGGGCACGTCCGAGGTGGCGAGGCACTCGGCGAGGTCGATGGCCGGCAGCGGCCGCTGCTCGCTGGCGAGGACGACGCAGGTGTTGCCCGAGACGATGACCGGCGCGACGACCGACACCAGCCCGAGCAGGCTCGAGCCCTGCGGCGCGAGCACCGCGACGACGCCGGTCGGCTCGGGCGCCGAGATGTCGAAGTACGGTCCGGCGACCGGGTTGAGGCCGCCGAGCACCTGGGCGTACTTGTCGGCCCAGCCCGCGTACCAGACCCACCGGTCGATGGCGGCGGAGACGACGGCCTCGGCGCGCGCGGGCGGTCAGGCCCTCCGAGTCGCGGACGTCCTGGACGAGCTGGGCGCGGCGGCCCTCCATCACCTCGGCGACCCGGTAGAGCACCTGGCCGCGGTTGTACGCGGTGGCGCCGGCCCAGCCGCGCCTGGGCCTTGCGGGCGGCGACGACGGCGTCGCGGGCGTCCTTGCGCGAGCCCTGCGCGGCGTTGGCGAGGAACCGCGGCGCGGTGCGCCGGCGCCCGGCGGGCGCGGCGATGCACCTCGTAGGAGCGGCCGCTCTCGGAGCGGGGGAACTTCCCGCCGATGTAGAGCTTGTACGTCTTGCGGACGTCCACGCCGGCGGCTCACTGGTCACCACCCGTCTTCACGTAGGCCTCGAGGCCGTGCCGGCCGCCCTCGCGGCCGTAGCCGGACTCCTTGTAGCCGCCGAACGGGCAGGTCGGGTCGAACTTGTTGAAGGTGTTGGCCCAGACGACGCCGGCGCGCAGCTGGTCGGCCATCCAGAGGATCCGGCTGCCCTTCTCGGTCCAGATGCCGGCCGAGAGCCCGTACGGGGTGTTGTTCGCCTTGGCGACCGCCTCGCCCGGCGTGCGGAAGGTCAGCACCGAGACGACCGGGCCGAAGATCTCCTCCTGGGCGATCCGGTGGGTCTGGCTGACGTTGCTGAACACGGTGGGGCGGAACCAGAAGCCGTTGGTCGGCAGCTCGCAGCCGGAGTCCCAGCGCTCGGCGCCCTCGGTCTCGCCGACCTTGACCATCTCCTCGATGCGCTCGAGCTGGGCCCGGCTGTTGATCGCGCCGACGTCGGTGTTCTTGTCCATCGGGTCGCCGACGCGCAGCGTCGCCAGGCGGCGCTTGAGCCGGCGGTCGAGCTCCTCGGCGATGCTCTCCTGCACCAGGATCCGGCTGCCGGCGCAGCACACGTGGCCCTGGTTGAAGAAGATGCCGTTGACGATGCCCTCGACCGCCTGGTCGATGGGGGCGTCGTCGAAGATGATGTTCGCGGCCTTGCCGCCGAGCTCGAGGGTGGCCTTCTTCCGGGTGCCGGCGATCGAGCGGGCGATCATCTTGCCGACGGCGGTCGAGCCGGTGAACGCGAGCTTGTCGATGCCCGGGTGGTCGACGATGGCCTGCCCGGTCGCGCCGGCGCCGGTGACGATGTTGACGACGCCCGGGCGGCAGCTCGGCCTGCTGGCAGACCTCGGCGAAGAGCAGCGCGGTGAGCGGGGTGGTCTCGGCAGGCTTGAGCACGACGGTGTTGCCGCAGGCCAGCGCCGGCGCGACCTTCCACGCGAGCATGAGGAGCGGGAAGTTCCACGGGATGACCTGGCCGACGACGCCGAGCGGGCGGGGGTTCTCGCCGAGCGAGGCGTAGCACAGCTTGTCGGCCCAGCCGGCGTGGTAGAAGAAGTGCGCGGCGACGAGCGGGATGTCGACGTCGCGGCTCTCCTTGATCGGCTTGCCGTTGTCGAGGGTCTCCAGGACGGCGAACTCGCGCGCCCGCTCCTGGATGATCCGGGCGATCCGGTAGAGGTACTTGCCGCGGTCGGCGCCGCTCATCCGCGACCAGACCCGGGTGTAGGCGGATCGGGCGGCGCGCACGGCGGCGTCGACGTCGGCCTCGGTGGCCTCGGAGACCTCGGCGAGCACCTCCTCGGTGGCCGGGTTGACCGTCTTGAACGGCGTGCCGCCGGTGGACTCGACGAACTCGCCGCCGATGAAGAGGCCGTGGCTGCTCGCGATGTCGACGACCGCGCGCGACTCGGGGGCCGGGGCGTACTCGAAGGTGGGCATCGCGGTCCTCGTCGTGGGGGTGGCGTTCGGTGGTCAGTAGGCGCTGGGGGAGTCGTCGGCGACGTAGTCGCCGCCGGAGTAGGCGCCGGTCGCCATCCTCTGCCGCTGGAGGATGAGGTCGTTCAGCAGGCTGCGGCGCCGAAGCGGAACCAGTGGTTGTCGAGCCAGTCCTCGCCGGCGACCTCGTTGACCGTCACGAGGTACTTGATGGCGTCCTTGCTCGTCCGGATGCCGCCGGCCGGCTTGACCCCGACCTGCTCGCCGGTGAGGTCGCGCCAGTCGCGGACGGCCTCGAGCATGACGAGGGTGACCGGCAGGGTGGCGGCGGGCGAGATCTTGCCGGTCGAGGTCTTGATGAAGTCGCCGCCGGCGAGCATCGAGAGCCACGAGGCGCGGCGGACGTTGTCGTAGGTGACGAGCTCGCCGGTCTCCATGATCACCTTGAGCCGGGCGCCCCCGCAGACCGCCTTGGTCTCGGCGATCTCGCTGAACACGGTCAGGTAGTCGCCGGCGAGGAACGCGCCGCGGTCGATGACCATGTCGATCTCGTCGGCCCCGTCGGCGACGGCGTCCCGGGTGTCGGCCAGGCTTGACCGCGCGGCTGGCGCGCCCGCTCGGGAAGGCGGTGGCGACGGCGGCGACGTTGACCGCCGCTCGCCGAGCACCTCCCGGGCGACTGGCGACCATGTCGCCGTAGACGCAGACCGCGGCCGGGCGAGGGGTCGTCGGGTCGCTCGGGTCCGGGACGAGCGCCCGAGCCGCGAGCCCGCGGACCTTGCCGGGGGTGTCGGCGCCCTCGAGGGTGGTCAGGTCGATCATCGAGATGGCGGTGTCGATGGCCCATGCCTTGCTCGAGGTCTTGATCGAGCGGGTGGACAGGGCGGCGGCCCGGTCCTCGCAGCCGACCTGGTCGACCCCGGGCAGGCCGTGCAGCCAGCCGGTGAGGGCGGAGTTGGTCAGGCGCGAGACGCCGAGGATGTCCCGGGCGCGCGCCGACGCGTCGATCTCGGTGGTGGTGCTCACCCGTGGAGTCTACGGGTGGGCCGAAGCGCCGGGTTCCTCGACAAGGGGTGGGTGCGGGCGTCCGGTGCGGCCTGCGTCACCGCTCAGAGCCGGGTCGCCGCCTCCAGGTCCTCGCGCACGGCCGCCAGCCGGGCCGCCGCCCGCTCGCGGGCGCCCGCAGGCCCTCGTCGGCCCACCGGCTCCACCACCTCGAGGTAGACCTTGAGCTTCGGCTCGGTGCCCGATGGCCGGACGATGACCCGCGAACCGTCCACGAGGTACCAGCGCAGCCCCTCGGTCGGTGGCAGCCCGCCGTCGCCGCGGGCGAGGTCGTCGACCGCTCGACGGCCACCCCGGCGATCGAGTCCGCGCGGCTCGTCGCGCAGCCGCTCCATCAGCCGACCGATGAGCGAGAGGTCCTCGACCCGCACCGAGAACGAGTCGGTGGCGTGCACGCCGTGCTCGCGGGCCAGGTCGTCGAGGCGGTCGGCCAGCGTGCGCCCCTGCGCCTTGAGGACGGCGGCGAGCTCGGCAGACGAGCAGCGCCGCGGAGACGCCGTCCTTGTCCCGGACGTGCTCGGGGTCCACGCAGTAGCCGAGCGCCTCCTCGTAGCCGTAGCGCAGGCCGGGCACGCGCCCGATCCACTTGAAGCCGGTCAGCGTCTCCTCGTGCCGCACGCCCGCCGCCCGGCACATCGCCGCGAGCAGCCGCGAGGAGACGATGGAGTTGGCGACGACGGCGTCCGGGGAGTCGGCCGCTGACCCCCCGCGCCAGCAGGTGCGCGCCGAGCAGCGCGCCCACCTCGTCGCCGCGCAGCATCCGCCACCCGCCCGGTTCGGGGACCGCGACGGCGCAGCGGTCGGCGTCCGGGTCATTGGCGACCACGAGGTCCGGTGAGGTCTGCTCGGCCAGCTCGAGTGCGGCGTCCATCGCCCCGGGCTCCTCGGGGTTGGGGAAGGAGACGGTCGGGAACATCGGGTCGGGCTCGGCCTGCGAGGCCACCGGCAGCGGTCGGCTCGAAGCCGGCCGCGCACGAACGCGCGCCGTACGGTCTCGGACGCCGACCCCGTGCAGGGCGGTGTGGACGACGGTGACGTCGCGCGGGCTCGCCGGGTCGAGCACCGTGACGACGTCGGTGAGGTAGGCCTCCAGGACGTCGTCGCCGAGGGTGTCCCACCCGTCGTCGGCCAGCGGTACGGACGCCACCGACTGCACCCGCCGCGATCTGCTCGGCGATGAGCCCGTCGACCGGCGGCACGATCTGCGAGCCGTCGCCCAGGTAGACCTTGTACCCGTTGTCCTCGGCGGGTTGTGCGAGGCCGTGACCATGACCCCGGCGTCGGCGCCGAGGTACCGGATGGCGTAGGCGAGCACCGGGGTCGGCAGCGGGTGGGGCAGGACGACGGCGCGCCCTCCCATCCCGGTGACCACCGCGCAGGTGTCGTGGGCGAAGACGTCGGAGTTGGTGCGCGCGTCGTAGCCGACGACGACGAACGGTTCCGGGTCGAGGGTGCGCAGGTAGGCGGTGAGGCCGGCCGCAGCGCGGATGACGACGGCCCGGTTCATCCGGTTCGGGCCACCGCCGAGCCGGCCGCGCAGGCCGGCGGTGCCGAACTCGAGCATCCCCGACATCGCGTCGGCGAGCTCGGCGGCCGCGTCGGCGTCACCGTCCTCGGCCGCGTCGGCGAGCGCGAGGAGCTGGGCGCGGGTCGTGGGGTCGGGGTCGTCGGCGGCCCAGGCACGGGCGGCGGCGAGGACCTCGGGGGCCGGGGCGGTGGGCGGTGGGCACGGCTGCCGTCCTCAGATCCGGCCGACGACGTCGGCGAGGAGGCGCCCGCAGCGCTCGGCCGCGGCCCGGCCCGCCGCGATGACCTCCTCGTGCGCGAGCGGGCTCGGTGAGATGCCGGCCGCCGCGTTCGTCACCAGCGAGATGCCGAGGACCTCCAGCCCGGCGTGCCGGGCCGCGACGGCCTCGAGGGCGGTCGACATCCCGACGAGGTCGCCGCCGAGCACCCTGGCCATCCGCACCTCGGCGGGGGTCTCGTACTGCGGCCCGCGGAACTGGACGTAGACCCCCTCGTCGAGCCCGGGGTCGACCTGCTGCGCGACGTCGCGCAGCCGGGGGCTGTAGAGGTCGGTGAGGTCGACGAAGGTCGGCCCCTCGAGCGGGGAGACGCCGGTGAGGTTGATGTGGTCGGAGATGAGGACCGGGGTCCCCGGTGCCCACTCCGGGCGCAGGCCGCCACACCCGTTGGTGATGACGACGGCGGAGCAGCCGGCCGCGGCCGCGGTGCGCACCCCGTGGACGACCGCCCGCACGCCACGCCCCTCGTAGAGGTGGGTGCGGGTGCCGTAGACGAGCGCGCGCCGCCCGGTGTCGCCGATCGCGACCGAGCGCATCGTGCCGGAGTGGCCCTCGACCGCGGCCCGGGCGAACCCCGGGACGTCGACGTTCTCGATGGTCGCCTGCGTCTCGCCGAGGAGGTCGCCGGCCTGTGCCCACCCCGAGCCGAGGACCAGGGCGACGTCGTGCCGCTGCACGCCGGTGCGCTCGCGGATGACGTCGGCCGCGGCGCGGGCGACCTCGAAGGGGTCGGTGTCGAGGTCGTCGAGGGGCGGCACGGTGGGGTTGTCGGTCACCCGGGCAGCGTATCGATGGCCGGGCCACGGACCGGACCGGTGGGGGCCGGGGTGGCCCGGGTCACCACCGGTTGTGCACGTCCTCGGCCCACCCCGCCCGGTCGGCCCGCCCTCGGACACGCGGCCCTCCGGCTCCCGGTCAGTCGGCGACCGCGAGTGCGGCGTCCCCGCGGGGGGCGAGCCGGATGCGGTCGCCCGGGCGGAAGCCGGTGACGTCGGTGTTGCCCACCTGGACCAGGACCGACTCGCCCGCCTCGGTGCGGGCCAGCACCCGCCCGAGCCCGCCGAGGAAGCTCGCCGTCTCCACGACCGCGGCCGTCCCGGCATCCCCGTCGGTGACGACGACCCCTTCCGGGCGGACGAGCACGACGGCCTCCGGGCCGGTCGCCGAGCCGGGGAGCACCGGGACGCTGCCGCCCAGGACGTGGGCACGACCGCCCTCGACCCGGGCCCGCAGCCGGTTGGTCAGGCCGACGAAGTCGGCGACGAAGGCGGTGCGGGGGGCGTTGTACAGCGCGGCGGGGGCGGCGAGCTGCTCGAGGCGGCCGACCGACATCACCCCGACCCGGTCGGCGATGGCCAGGGCCTCCTCCTGGTCGTGGGTGACGAACAGCGTCGTCGTGCCGACCTCGAGCTGGATGCGGCGGATCTCGTCGCGCAGCTGGGTGCGGACCTTCGCGTCGAGCGCGGACAGCGGCTCGTCGAGGAGGAGGACCTGCGGCTCGATGGCCAGGGCCCGGGCCAGGGCGACCCGCTGCTGCTGGCCGCCGGAGAGCTGGTGGGCGTACTTGTCCGCGTGCTCGGCGAGCCCGACGAGGTCGAGCATCTCCGCGGTCCGGGCCTGGCGGGCCGCCCCGGTCGCGACCGCGCAGCTCGAGCCCGAACTCCACGTTCTGCCGTGCCGTCATGTGCGGGAACAGGCTGTAGGCCTGGAAGACCATCCCCATGTCGCGCTTGTTCGTCGGGACCGCGGTGACGTCGCGGCCCGCGACGGTGATGGTGCCGGAGTCGGGGTCCTCCAGGCCGGCGAGGCAGCGCAGGGCGGTCGTCTTGCCGCAGCCGGACGGCCCGAGCAGGGCGACGAGCTCGCCTGGCTCGATGTGCAGGGTCAGGCCGTCGAGCGCGGCGACCCCGCCGTAGACGCGGCGCAGGTCGGTCAGCTGGACCGCGGTGCCCCGCGGGGCGTCCGTCGACGGGGTGCTCATGAGGTGCTCTCCTGGGGGGAACGGGCACGGCGGCGGGCGCCCGGCGGCCGGCGGCCGACGAACGACATCGCGAACAGGACGAGGAAGCCGAAGAGGAGCGCGGCCAGGCCGACGGCGACCGAGATCTTCGCGTCCGACTTGCCCAGCTCGTACATCGCGACCTGGAGGTTCTTCTTGCTGAACAGGCTGGCGATGGTGAACTCCCCGAGGACGAGGGCGACGGAGAGGAAGGATGCCGAGAGCACCGCGGTCCGCAGGTTCGGCAGGATGATCCGCCACATCACGGTCGCCCAGCCCGCACCGAGGGTGCGGGCCGCCTCGGCGAGGGTGCGCACGTCGATCGCCCGCAGCCCGGCGTCCAGGGAGCGGTAGGCGTAGGGCAGGACGAGGACGACGTAGGCCAGCGAGAGCCACAGCGTCGAGGACCCCAGGAGGTAGTAGACCCAGGCGTAGATCGGGGTGAGCCCGACGACGAGGACGATGGCCGGCACCGTCAGCGGCAGGAGGCAGACGAACTCGACGGTTCGCGAGAGCCCGGGCAGCCGCAGCCGGACCCAGGTCATCGTCGGGACGAGCAGCGCGAGCATGACGAGCGGGGTGATGACGGCCAGGCCGACCGAGGCGAGGAAGCCCTCCTCGAGGGCCGGGTACTCCTGGGAGATCGCCGTGACGTCGGCCAGGGTCCGCCAGGTGGCCAGCGAGCGGCCGGTGCCGCCCGGGCCCTGGGTGGTGAAGTCGAGCATCCCGAGCAGGGGGAGGGCGAAGAAGGTGAGCAGCACCCCCAGGGTGACCCACCGGAAGACCCGCTGCCGGCGGCGGAAGGCCGCCCGGCCCCTCACCGCGACACCCATCGGCCGGCGCGGCGGTCCAGCCACGCGTAGGCCGTCATCACGACGGCGACGACGACGACCATCGCGAGGGCCATCGCCTTGCCGAGGTTCTCCTGGCCGAGGATCACCTCGGAGCGGAAGGTCGCCCCGATCTGCAGCGGCAGGAGCGGGTTGGCCTGGGAGACCAGGGCGGCGGCGGTGGCGTAGGCGGAGAAGGCGTTGGTGAAGAGCAGCAGGGTTGCCCCGGCGAAGGACGGGAAGAGGATCGGGCCGGCGACCCGGCGCCAGAACGTCCAGGTCGTGCCGCCGAGGGTCTCGGTCGCCTCCCGCCACTGCGGACGCAGGCCCTCGACGGCGGGCAGGAAGACGATGAGCATGAGCGGGATCTGGAAGTACAGGTAGACGAGCATCAGGCCCTTGTCCCACTGGTAGAGCCACAGCCCGGCCCCGGTGTCGACCCCTACCCGGGCCAGCAGCGCGGTGAGCAGGCCGGTGGCACCGAACGAGGCCATGAACGCGAACGCCAGGGCGACCCCGCCGAACTGGGCGAGCACCCCGCACAGCGAGGTGAAGAAGCGCTTGGTGACGGACTCGGCACGGGCCGTGCTCACCGCGTAGGCGAGGACCGAGCCGATGACGGCACCGACGAGCGAGGTCACCGCCGAGAGGACCAGCGAGTGGGTCAGGCCGCGGACCACGGCGGGCTGGGTCAGCCCGTCGACGTTGCCCAGGGTGGGCCGGTTGTCGCCGTCGAGGAAGGCGCCGATGACGACGACCAGGGTGGGGATGAGGAGGAAGACCGTCGTGTAGGCGAAGAACGGGACCACCCCGAGGAGGGCGCCGGGCGGGCGGAGCCGGCGCCGGGCCCTCCTCGGGCGGCCGGCGGTCAGGTCAGCCAACCGCGTTGGCCCAGTTGTCGGCGAGGTACTTCTTGCCGGTCTCGGCGTCCTGCTGGGTCGGGACCACGGGGGTGCCCTTGACCTCGGGGAGGTTCGCGGCGGCCGCGGTGTCCAGGGTGCCGGCGGTCTTCATCGCGTCGAAGCGCACCGGCCGGGCGCCGCCCTTGAGCCACAGGTTCTGGCCCTCGTCGCTGTAGAGGAACTCCTCCCACAGCCGTGCGGCGGCCGGGTGCGGGGCGTCGGCGTTGACGGCCTGGTAGTAGTACCCGGCGACCACCGCGTTCTCCGGGACGAACACCTTCCACGAGGGGACCTTCGCGGTGAGCGCGGCGTTCAGGTAGTCCCAGTCGATGACCACCGGGGTCTGTCCGGACTCCACGGTCGCCGGGGTCGGGTCGACCGGGAGGAAGTTGCCGGCGGCCTTGAGCTTGGCGAAGAAGTCGACGCCCTTGGCGAGGTCGCCGACGGTGCCGCCCTGGGACAGCGAGACCATCTGGACCCCGGCGAAGGCGGCCCCGGCCTCGGTCGGGTTGCCGTTGAGCGCCACCTTCCCCTTGTAGTCGGCCTTGAGCAGGTCGTCGATGCTGGTGGGCGCCGGCACCTTCGAGGAGTCGTAGCCGACGCTCATGTAGCCGCCGTAGTCGTTGACCCACACGCCGTCGGGGTCCTTGAGGTCGGCCGGGACGTCCTGCCACGTCGCGACCTGGTACTTGGCGAA
Organism: uncultured Actinomycetota bacterium; assembly: GCA_963772645.1. Lineage (GTDB taxonomy): Bacteria > Actinomycetota > Actinomycetes > Actinomycetales > Dermatophilaceae > DASSQJ01. The sequence continues at coordinate 113,756 of CAVYYD010000005.1, read as the reverse complement.
CATGTCGGTGTTCGCCAGGGCGACGGCCGCGCCGAGGTCGAAGACGTCCGGGGCGCCGCTCTGGCCCTTGAGCCGCTTGGCGGTCGCGATCTCGTCGGCGCTGCTCGCGTCCGGCTGGTCGCTGGTCACCGTGATGTCCGGGTACTTGGCCTGGAACGCCTTGATGACCTCGCCGTAGTTGGCCCAGTCCGGCGGCAGGGCGATGACGTTGAGCGCGCCCTCCTTCTTCGCCGCCGCCACGAGCGCGTCCATCCCGCCGAACGCCTCGGCGGAGGTCGCGGTCCGGGCGTCGGCGGCTCCGGAGGAGCCGGACGCCGCCGGGGTGTTCTGGTCGCTGGGTGGGGAGCAGGCGGTCACCAGGGCGGCGGCGAGGCCGCAGAGGGCGAGGGCGCCTGCACGCCGGGTGAGGGGAAGAGTCATCATGACCTCCGGTTCGGGGGCGGCGATGCCGGGACACCCCGACGGGGGCGTCCTCTGCGAACTGTAGGCAGCCCGGTGTTGGTATGGAACAGGACCATTGCGCAGTTCGCCGTGCCGGAACCAAAACGTGACCCGGCGTCCACCCTCCCCGCCACCCGGGCGGAGCGGGCGGCGGTGCCCCGGGCGGGACGGGCGGCGGTGCCCCGGGCGGGCCGGGCGGCGGCCCCCGCCCGGGTGGTTGGATGGGCTGCGTGAACGCGCGGTCGAGCAGAGTCGTCATCCTCGGAGGCGGCCCCGGCGGGTACGAGGCGGCCCTCGTCGCCGCCCACCTCGGGGCCGAGGTGACGATCGTGGAGTCCACCGGCATCGGCGGCGCCGCGGTGCTCACCGACTGCGTGCCGAGCAAGACCCTGGTCTCCACGGCCGACTACCTCAGCGAGTTCACGACCGCGGCCGACCTCGGCGTGCACCTCGAGGACGCGCAGGCCCACGAGGTCGCCGCCGCCCACGCCGACCTCGCGGAGGTCAACCGGCGGGTCGTCGACCTGGCCGAGGCCCAGAGCGAGGACATCGTCACCCGCCTGCACGAGGTGGGGGTGCGGCTCGTCGACGGCACGGCCTCGCTGACCTCCCCGACGACGGTGCGGGCGCAGACCTCGGCGGGAGCCGAGGACCTGGCCGCCGACGTCGTCCTGGTCGCCACCGGCGCCGCGCCGCGGGTCATGGACTCCGCCCGCCCCGACGGCGAGCGGATCCTCACCTGGCAGCAGATCTACGACCTCGACGCCCTCCCCGGGCGGCTCGTCGTCGTCGGCTCCGGGGTCACCGGGGCCGAGCTCGCCCAGGCCTACCTCGGCCTGGGCTCCGAGGTCGTCCTCGTCTCCTCCCGGGACCGGGTGCTGCCCGGTGAGGACCCGGACGCCGCCGCGGTCATCGAGGACGTCTTCCGGCGGCGGGGGATGGAGGTGCTCTCCCGCTCCCGGATGGCGGCGGTGCAGCGGGTCGGCGACGGCGTCGTCGTCCGGCTGGAGGACGGCCGGGAGGTCGCCGGCACGCACGCCCTCCTCGCCGTCGGTTCGGTCCCCCTGACCCGCGGGATCGGCCTCGAGGAGGTCGGCGTGGACCTCGCCCCGTCCGGTCACGTCGTCGTCGACCGGGTCTCACGGACCTCGGTCCGGGGCGTCTACGCCGCGGGCGACTGCACCGGCGTGCTGCCGCTGGCGTCGGTCGCGGCGATGCAGGGCCGGATCGCGATGTCGCACGCGCTCGGCGACGCGGTCGCCCCGCTCGACCTCGGCGTCGTCTCGGCCAACATCTTCACCGACCCCGAGATCGCCACGGTCGGCGTGTCGCAGAGGGACGTCGACGAGGACCGGGTCGACGCCGACGTGCTCACCCTCCCGCTCTCGCGCAACGCCCGGGCGAAGATGCTCGGCATCACCGACGGGTTCGTCAAGCTGTTCGCCCAGAAGGGCAGCGGTGCGGTCGTCGGCGGCGTGGTCGTCGCGCCGCGGGCCTCGGAGCTGATCTTCCCGGTGACCCTCGCGGTGCAGCACCGGCTCAACGTCGACCAGGTGGCCTCGACCTTCACCGTCTACCCCTCGCTGTCCGGGTCGATCGCCGAGGCCGCCCGGCGCCTGCACCCCACCGACTGACCCCGGCGAGCGGGGCGCTGCGCCACCGGTGGGCGGCCCGGGCGGGCAGGATGGGGCGGGCAGGACCGTCACCACCTGGAGGGATGCCGTGAAGACAGTTCGAGCCGCCGCCGTCGTCGCCGTCGCCACGACCGCGGTGGGCAAGGTCAGGGACTACGCCCGGGAGCACCCGGACCAGGCGAGCCGGGCCGTCGACACGGTCGAGGGGTTCGTCCGGGGCCACGCCGCGGACAAGCACGGCCCCGCCATCGACAAGGGGAGCGCGGCGCTGCGCCGGGGGCTCGGGCTCCCACCGCGGCCGGCGTCGTCGGCTGCCGGGTCCCCGGCCGGGGGGTCGCCGGTCGCCGGGTCACCGGCCGACGCCGAGGACCCCGACCCCGACACCGACGAGCCGTGGTCACCCCACGCGCCCTCAGACCCGCGCCCGCTCGCGCCGAACCCGGCGCCCGGGACGGGTGACGACCCGCAGCCGCGCCGGGAGAGCGACGACCCGGCCCCGATGACCCCGGGCGAGCACCGCCCGGCCTGACCGGTCTCGGCGTCAGCGGCCGACACCCGGGGGTCGGCCGCCCGCGCTCGCGCCTCCACGCTCGCGCCCCCGCGGTCGGCCCCGCGGCAGGCGTGGGACGATCGGTGGGTCGAAAGGTGGGTACCCCCGCATGGATTGTGCAGCCCTGCTCCTGGAGTCCAGGTCGAGCATCGTCGACGAGAGCTACGCCGTCCTCGAGCGCTCGCACGTGCGCCACTACGAGGCCGCCGGCGAGGAGCTCACCCGGCAGCGGCTCGAGGGGCTGTTCGACCTCGTCGTCACCGCCATCCGCGACCGCGACCTGTCCGCGGTCAGCGCCTCCGCGCAGCGGGTGGCCGAGGAGCGCTTCGCCGCGGGCTTCGACATCGGCGAGGTGCAGGCGGCCTTCAACGCGCTCGAGGAAGCGATGTGGCGCTCGGTCGTCTCCTCGACCGACCCCGCCGACCTCGCCGAGGCCACCGGCCTGCTGAGCACCGTCCTGGGCTTCGGCAAGGACGTGCTGGCCCGGACCTACGTGTCGCTGGCGGCGCGCCGCCGGGTCCCCTCACTGGACTTCACGGCGCTCTTCGCCGGGACCCAAGGGCCCACCCTCGACGGCTCCGAGTAGCGCCGGCCGTCGTCGTGACGGCCGGTTCAGCCCTCGGCGAGAGGACGTCCTGCCCCGCCGCCGCGCGCTCGGGCCGAGGTCGAGGCGGCGCCGGCCAGGCCGTGGGTGAGGGCGAAGAGGCTGAGCCCGACCCGGTTCGACGTGCCGGTCTTGGCCAGGACGTGGTCGATGTGGTTGCGCACGGTCTTCTCGGTGATGCCGAGTCGCGCCGCGATCTCGTGCGTCGGCATGGCGCTCGCGACCAGCCGCAGCACGTCGACCTCGCGGTCGGTGAGGCCGGCCGGCCACGCGCCGCGGGCCGACGGGCGGCCCGCCGCGGCGAGGACCGCGTCCACCGCCCCGGGGTGGAGCCTGCCGGCGCGAGCGTCCTGCCGGAGCCGGCCGGCCGCCTCCGCCGGGGACAGCGAGGCACGGTGTGGACGCGGCTCGACGAGACCCCGGAACCGGTCCGCCGCCGCGAGCAGCTGGTCGGCCAGGCCGAGGTCCGGGCCGGACAGCCGGTTGGGGTAGCCGGTGCCGTCGAGGCGTTCGTGGTGGTTGACCACGAGCCTGGTCTCGGCCACGAGGGCCGGCACCCGGGCGAGGATCCGGCCCGAGAGGAACGGGTGCAGCTGGATCCGCTCCCGCTCGGCCGCGGTGAGCGGTTCGCGCTTGTCCCACACGAGGTTCGAGACGCCGATCCGTCCGATGTCGTGGAGGTGCCCGGCCCGGCGGAGGGTCGCCTGCTCGGCCCGGGCCAGCCCCGCGTGCCGGGCCGCGGCCTCGACGAGGAGGGCGACGGCCCGCGAGTGGCCGAGCGTGTACGGGCTCTTGAGGTCCACGAAGTCCCCGAGGGCCGTGACCATGTCGTCGAGCTGGGCCTCGGTCACCGCGGCCTGGGCCCCGGGGGCCTGCGCGACCGCGAGGTGCCACACGTCCTCCGGGAGATCGAGCAGTGCCGAGGCGTGGTCCGCGAACGCGTCGGCGACCTGCGGGTCGAACCAGCCGCCCCGGCGCTCACGGATCGTCGCCACGCACCGGTCGAGACCGTGGCGACGGTGGAGCGCCTCGGCGACGTCGGCGACCTGCGCGACGCGCATGGCTCGGGGCAGCTGCTCCCCCGAGGCCCCCGCGGGGAGGCCCTTCCCGTCCCACCGCTCGAAGCCGAAGGGGAGGGCGGCGCACACGTCGTCGCCGAACCCGAGCCGGCCCGCGAAGAGGGCCGCGGAGGAGCAGTGCGACGTGAGCATCGCGCTGAGGTTGCCCCGTGGGTCGCGCAGCAGTGCCCCGGCCACCTTGATCCGCTGTGGCACGGGACGCCCGTGGCCGAGGTTGCGCAGGAGGAAGACGGCATACGGCATACCGGTCCAGTCCACGTCGTAGGAAGCGGAGCGGACCGCGATGTCGTCGCCGAACCACCGGGAGTACTCGTGGGAGTCGGCCACGCAGCCGATCCACAGCAGCATCGTCGTGTAGAAGGCGGTCGCCTGCTCGGCGTCGTCCCCGCCGAGCTGCTCGACGAGCCCCTTCGAGACGAGCGAGGCCCGCAGGACGTGCTCCACGGGCAGCCCGAGGCCGAGGTCGATGGCGAGGGACAGCGCGGCGAGCAGCTCGGCGCGCGCCGGCGGAGGTGGTTCTGGGGGGCCCGGGACGGCATCCCGCATGGTTCGATCCTGCCACGGACCCCGGTCAGTAGCTGAAGGTCGTGGCCGCGTCCTCGCCGATCCACTCCCACATCGGGATGGTGCCGCCGAGCCTGGCCCCCTCGATGAGCCGCGCGTCGTCCAGGCCCCTGGACGCGACGCAGATCGGGCAGGCGAGGATCTCGCCGCCGGCGGCCCGGTAGCGTTCGACGAGGCTCGGCAGGTCGGGGCACCCGGAGCACGCGGTCCCCACCGCCACCCCGTCGACGGCGAGGCGGACCGCCTCCTTGGTGAGGAACATCAGCGTCCGTCGGCCCGTCTCGGCGGCTCCGACCGACACGAGGAAGGCGACGGTGACACGTTCGGGGTCCTCCAGACCCGTGGTGAGCGAGATGACTGCCTTGGTGCTCATGGGAGCTCCTCCCGGACGGGCAGGTACCCGGTGCAGAGCAGGTCGAGCCGGGCGACGGACCCTGACTCTGCGCAGGTGAGGTAGGACTGCTGCTCGACGACACGCCAGCCCTCGCCGAGCCGGGGCGCCTGCAGGCGGACCCGCCAGCTCAGGTGCAGGCGCCCGGCGACCTCGCCGATGGTGGCGTCGAGCAGGTCGAAGGCATCCGTCTCGCCGAACCAGGACCGGAACCTGTCGACCACGGCCTCCGGGCCGTGGAGCTCGACCAGGCCCCGGGAGACGAGGGCCCGCAGCCGGACGTCGCCGTCAAGGGTGTCGCCGAGCCCCCCGAAGTCCTGTCGCGCCAGGGCGTCGAGGAGCCGACCTGCGTGGCCGTATCCGGTGGGATGTGCCGTGCTCGGTGAGGTGGTCATGACCGCAGGGTGGCCCGGGCGGGCGCCCACCGCATGAGGCACCTGCCCCACGAACCCACCGGAACTCGGTGGTGCCGCGGTTCAGCCCGCGTCGGCCGCGTCGGCCGCGTCGGCCGCGGCGTCGGCGATGTCGCAGATGACGGCGCCGTTGGTGACGGTGGCGCCGACCTCGGCCCTGAGGTTGGTGATCGTGCCGGCCTTGTGCGCGGTGATCGGCTGTTCCATCTTCATCGCCTCGAGGACGACGACGAGGTCTCCCTCGGCGACGGTCGCGCCCTCGTCGACGTTGATCTTGACGATCGTCCCCTGCATCGGGGCGGTGAGGGAGTCGCCGGAGGCGGCTGCCCCCGACCTGGAGCCACCGGAGCGGCGGGGAGCCTTCTTCTTCGCGCCGCCGTTGCCGCCGCCGCCACCGCCGAAGGAGAGGCCGCCGGGGACCGAGACCTCGAGTCGCTTGCCGCCGACCTCGACGACGACCGTCTGGCGCTCCTCCGGCTCCTCGCCCTCGGGGTGCGGGCCGGCGTAGGGCGGGATGTCGTTGTCGAACTCGGTCTCGATCCACCGGGTGTGCACCGAGAAGCGTTCCTGGGGGTCGGCGGGGGCGAACGCCGGGTCGGAGACGACCTTGCGGTGGAAGGGGACGACGGTCGGCATCCCCTCGATGACGAGCTCGTCGAGGGCGCGCCGGGCCCGCTCGAGCGCCTGGCTGCGGTCGCGGCCGGTGACCACGAGCTTGGCGACCATCGAGTCGAACGCCCCGGCCACGGTGTCGCCCTCGACGAAGCCGGCGTCCCAGCGCACGCCGGGGCCCTGGGGCACGACCATCCTCGTCACGGTGCCGGGGGCGGGCAGGAAGCCGCGGCCGGCGTCCTCGCCGTTGATCCGGAACTCGATCGAGTGCGCGTGCGGCTCGGGGTCCGGGTAGTCGAGGGCCTGTCCGTCGGCGATGCGGAACTGTTCGCGGACCAGGTCGATGCCGGTGACCTCCTCGGACACCGGGTGCTCGACCTGGAGGCGGGTGTTGACCTCGAGGAAGGAGATGTCACCCTCCGGGCCGACGAGGAACTCGCAGGTGCCGGCGCCGACGTAGCCGGCACGCCGGAGGATCTCCTTGGACGCCCGGAGCAGCTCGGCGTGCTGGGCCTCGGTGATGAACGGGGCCGGTGCCTCCTCGACGAGCTTCTGGTTGCGCCGCTGGAGCGAGCAGTCGCGCGTGGAGACGACGACGACGTTCCCGTGCTGGTCGGCCAGGCACTGGGTCTCGACGTGCCGCGGGTGGTCGAGGAAGCGCTCGACGAAGCACTCCCCGCGGCCGAACGCGGTGACCGCCTCGCGCACCGCCGAGTCGAAGAGGTCGGGGATCTCCTCCATCGTCCGGGCGACCTTGAGGCCGCGGCCACCACCGCCGTACGCGGCCTTGATGGCCACCGGCAGGCCGTGCTCGGTGGCGAACGCGACGACGTCGTCCGGGCCGTCGACCGGGTCCTTGGTGCCGGGCACCAGCGGGGCGTCGGCCGCGAGTGCGATGTGCCGGGCCTTGACCTTGTCGCCGAGCGAGTCGATGGCCTCCGGGCCCGGCCCGATCCAGGTCAGGCCCGCGTCGAGGACCTTCTGGGCGAACCCGGCGTTCTCGGCGAGGAAGCCGTAGCCGGGGTGGACCGCGTCGGCGCCGGCCTGGTGGGCGACCTCGATGAGCTTGTCCTGCAGCAGGTAGGAGTCCCCGGGGGTGGTTCCGCCGAGGGCGTAGGCCTCGTCGGCGACCCGCACGTGGAGGGCGTCGCGGTCAGGCTCGGCGTAGACCGCCACCGAGGCGATGCCGTGGTCGGCGCAGGCGCGGGCGATGCGCACGGCGATCTCGCCCCGGTTGGCGATGAGGACCTTGCTGATGGCCATGGCTCGGACTCTATCGGTAGACCCGGCCCGGCCACGGGGCCCCCGAGCGCCCTACCGTGGGGGCATGCCGCACCAGAGGACCACCCCCCTGTCCACCCCCAGCGGACCGGTCCCGGTCCCGACCGTCGGCTTCGGCGTCTGGCAGGTGCCGGACGAGGAGGCCCTGCCGGCGGTCCGCACCGCCCTCGAGGCCGGCTACCGGCACGTCGACACCGCCAAGCTCTACGGCAACGAGCGGGCCGTCGGCCGGGCGGTCGCCGAGTCGGGGCTGCCCCGCGAGGAGGTCTTCGTCACGACGAAGGTGTGGAACGACGACCACGGGCGCGACCGCACCCTGCGCGCGTTCGACGGCTCGATGGAGCGGCTCGGCCTCGAGGTCCTCGACCTCCTCCTCATCCACTGGCCGGTGCCCCGCCGCGACCTCTTCGTCGAGACCTGGCGCGCGTTCCGGGAGCTTCGCGACGCCGGGCGGGTGCGGGTCATCGGCACCTCCAACTTCCACGCCGACCACCTCCAGCGCCTGCACGACGAGACCGGCGAGTGGCCGGCGATCAACCAGGTCGAGTGCCACCCCTACCTGCAGCAGCGGGCGCTGCGGGCCTTCGAGGACCAGCGCGGCGTCGTCAGCGAGTCGTGGAGCCCACTCGCCTCCGGCCAGCGGGTGCTCGAGGACGAGGTCATCACCCGCATCGCCGGCGCGCACGGCGCGACCCCGGCCCAGGTCGTCATCGCCTGGCACCTGGCCAACGACTGCGTCGTCATCCCGAAGTCGGTGACCCCCTCGCGCATCGTGGAGAACCTCGAGGCGGCCGACCTCGAGCTGACCGCCGGCGACCTCGAGGCGATCGACGGCCTGGACCAGGGCTTCCGTACCGGCCCGAACCCCGACACGTTCAACCACGCCTGACCCCCCCAGGGACCGGGACGCGGCACGGGGCCGCCACGGCCGTTCGGCACGTGGCGGCCCCGTGGTCCGGGGGCTCCGGTCAGGAGCAGTTGGACTTGTAGGCGGCCTGGCCACCCTCACCATCGAGGTTGTCCTTGGTGATGATGGTGAAGCCGGTCTGGATCTTCTCCTGGACCGAGCCGCCGGTCAGCGCGGCGTTGGCCTGGTCGACGCCGTCCTTGCCGATGGTGGCCGGCTGCTGGGCGACGAGCGCCTGCACGGTGCCGTCCTGAAGTGCCTTGATCTGGTTCGGGCCCGCGTCGAACCCGACGATCGTGATGTCCTTGGCGCCCGTCTGGCGGACCCCGGTGGCCGAGCCCTCCGCGGAGAAGAGGTTCGTCGCGAAGATCCCGACGATGTCGGGGTCCTTCTGCAGCGCCGACGAGACGAGGTTGGCCGCGGTCGCCGGGTCGTTGTGGCTGTACTGGACGCCGAGGTACTGGAACTTGCTGTCGCCCTTGGCGGCCGCCTCGAAGCCCTGGACCCGGGCGTCGACGGTGGAGACGCCGGGGTCGGTGGAGATGACCAGGACCTTCCCGCCGTTCGGCTTGGCCTTCTGGATCGCCTCGAACGCGGCCTTCCCACCCCCGACGTTGTCGGAGCTGATCTGCGAGACCGCGAAGGACGGGTCGTTGACGGTGGTGTCGACGAGGACCACCTTGATGCCCGCGTCGGCGGCCTGCTTGAGCGGGGCCTCCATCGCCGAGACGTCGGTGGGGGCGACGAGCAGCGCGGCGGGCTTGGACGCGGTGACCGAGTCGACGATCGGCTTCTGCAGGGTCGGGTCGAACTTCTGCGGGCCCTGGGTGGTCACCGTGTAGCCGAGCTTCTTGGCCTCGGCCTCGATGCCGCACTGCATCGTGATGTAGAACTCGTCTCCGGCGACGCCCTGGACGAAGGCGATCGTCTTGTTGTTGCTGGCGCCGGAGCTGCTGCTGCTCGAGCCGCCGCCGGCGTTCTGTGCACCGGTGCTGCACGCCGCGAGCGCGAGGGTGGCCCCGATGCCGACGGCGGTGATCCTGAGGGTGTGTCGCATGGTTGTGCCTTCCTGGTGGTGACTTCGGTGTCGGGTACTGCTGCTCGAAGGGACTGGGGGACCGGGTGCGGGCTGGGCGGCTAGGCCTTCCCGCGGGTGGCGTTGGCTCGCCGCTGCTGGTCGACGTAGACGGCGGCGATGAGGATGGAGCCGACGGCGACGGTCTGCCAGTACGGGGAGACGCCGATGATGACGAAGCCGGACTGGAGCACCGCCGGGATGAAGAGGCCGACCATCGAGCCGAACATCGAGCCCTGGCCGCCGAAGATCGACGTGCCGCCGATGACGACGGCCGCGATGACGTTGAGGTTGGTCAGTGACTGGCCCGCGATCGTCGTCGTCCCGTACTGGGCGAGGGAGAGGATCCCGGCGATGCCGGCGAGGAAGCCCGAGAGCGCGTAGATCTGCACCAGCTTGCGGTCCACGTTGATCCCGACCCTTCGGGCCGAGGTCTCGTTGGAGCCGATGGCGTAGGTGTACCGGCCGAACCGCGTCTTGTGGAGCAAGATCCCGCCGAGCACGACGACGACGAGCGCGATCAGGGTGATCGCCGGGACCCCGCCGAGCCGCCCGTAGCCGATGTTGTCCTGGAGGACGACCGGGGCGGAGCGGATGTCGAGGCCGCCGGTGAGGATCTGGGCGACGCCGAGCGCGACCGAGAGGGTGCCCAGGGTCACGATGAGCGGCGGCACCTTCGCGCGGGCCACGAGGAACCCGTTGAGGGCGCCCCAGAAGATCCCGACGACCACGGACAGGACGAGGCCGACGGCGGCGGTGCCCCACCCGCGGTCGCCCATGGACTCCATGACCTTGGCCGCGACGACGGAGGAGACGACGAGGACGGAGCCGACCGACAGGTCGATCCCCGAGGTGATGATCACGAAGGTCATCCCGACGGCGAGGACGGCCCAGATCGAGACGTTCTGCGCGATGTTCGTGATGTTGCCGGTGGTGAGGAAGGTGCTCGGGGCGAGGGCACCGAAGGCGGCGACGATGAGGACGAGCACGCCGAGGATCCACACCGACTGCATGGCCTTGACCCGCTCGCCGAGCCCGTCGTGGGTCGCCTTGGTCTCGATCGTCGAGCCGTCCCGGGTCCCGGTGTCCGTGGTGGTGCTCATGCCGCTCCCTCCTTGTCGAGCGCGCCGGTCATCGCGCCGACCAGCTCCTCGACGCTGGTGTCGGCCGCCTGGTAGGTCGCCACCCGCCGGCCGAGGCGCAGCACCTGGATCCGGTCCGCGACGTCGAGGACGTGGGGCATCGAGTGCGAGATGAGGACCACCGCGATGCCGCGGTCGCGCACCCGCTTGATGGTGTTGAGGACGTTGCGGGTCTGGAGCACGCCCAGGGCGGCGGTCGGTTCGTCGAGGAAGAGCACCCGGTTGGCCCAGGCGACCGCCCGCGCGATGGCCACGGTCTGCTTCTGGCCCCCGGACATCGTCCCGACCGGGACGACGACGCTGCGCACCGCCGACCCGAGCTCGGTGAACGCCTTGGCCGCGTCCTCGCGCATCCGGGTGTTGTCCATGAACCCGAGCCGGCCGAAGATACCGGGGCGCATGAGCTCCCGCCCCAGGAACATGTTCTGCGCCGAGTCGAGGTGCGGAGCCAGGGCCAGGTCCTGGTGGACGACCTCGATGCCGAGCCGCGAGGCGTCGTGGGGTGTCGCGAAGTGCACCTGCTGACCCTCGAAGAGCACCTCCCCGGCGTCGACGTCGAGGTTGCCGGTGAGGGCCTTGACGAGCGTCGACTTGCCGGCACCGTTGTCACCGATGAGGGCCACGACCTCGCCGGCCTCGACGTCGAAGTCCGCGTCGTCCAGGGCCTGGACCCGTCCGAACCTGCGCTTGAGGCCGGTGGCCTCGAACAGTGGAGCGCTCACGACCCCACCTCCCGCCAGGACCGGGCCCGGCCCTCGATGATCGAGCGGTACTCGTCGAGCCGCCGGCGGCCGGTGTCGGAGAGGAACGTGACGCGCTCGTCGTGGTCCATGGCGACCGTCTCGCGCCACACCGAGCGGCCGGCGATGAAGCCACTGGCGCCGCCCTCGTCGCAGCTGATCCGCAGGACGTCGGCGAACTCCTCCGAGGAGACGCCGGCCGACAGGACGGCCCACGGGCGGTTGATCCGCCCGGCGAGGCGCCGGCAGGCCTCGGGGCTGCCCGGGTACTCGAGCTTGAGCAGGCTCGGCTCGAGGGAGTCGATGAGCACCGCGGCCTCGATGATGGCGTCCGTCCGGGCCTCGGCGGTGAGCGCCTCCTCCCCGGCCAGCGGGTAGATGAGGTTCTCGATGACCGAGGGGACCCCGGCGCTCGCGCAGTCGGCCACGAGCGTGCGCATCACCTCGACGGCCTCGCCGGTCAGGTCACGGCCGTCGGCGCCGACCGGGCGGTCGGCCCGCACCTGGACGAGGAACTTCATCGCGTCGCCGCCGCTGTCGCGCACCCACGCCGCGTCCTGGGCGGGGTCGAGCGACACCACCGGCTCGCCGGCGTGCGTGCCGCGGCTCGCCGGTTCGGCGGCGAGGAGGATGCCGTAGGGCGCCTCGGCCCGCGCGCTCCGGGCGGCGGGGAGGCCGAAGGTCGGGTCGACGAGGAAGGCCGACGCGCTGCCCGCGAGCGAGGCGATCATGTCCCGCTTGAGGGCGACGAGCTCGTCGTCGGGGGTGTCGGCGCGGTCGACCGCGGCGAGCATCCGCTTCAGCGTCCCGCGCTGGTCCATCGCGAGGACCGCGAAGGTGCCCTCGGCGGTCGCGACCGCGTCGAGGCCTGTGGTGGTGGTGGTCATGGCAGGGACTCCTCGGTGAGTGGTGTGGTCGTGCGGTCGGGGTCGGTGGTGTGGCCGGTGCCGGTGGCGGTGGTGCGGTCGGTGGTCTCGGGGCGGGCGGCCGGATCGGGCCCTCGGTGCCGGGTGAACCACTCCGGGGGTGGTCGCCGGTCGGGCCCGACCTCGTCGGCGTGGAGGGCGGCCCAGGCCCCGAAGCGGGCGGCGCCCCACGTGCCGGGCTGCTCCACCTCGGACACCTCGACCAGGGGCGCGAGGTCGCGACGCGCAGCGAGCACCGAGCGCATCCGGGTCCAGCCACCGGCCACGACGAGCCGGTCGACCGGGACCCCCGCGGCGCGCAGGGCGTCGAGCAGCTGGCGCCCGCGTTCGGTGCCGCCGTCGATCGCGGCGCGCCAGACGTGCGCCGGGGTGTGGGCCTCGGACCCGAGGTGGACCAGCACGTCGTGGTCCTCCATGGCGTACCCGGTCACCCGCACGTCGGCGGTCCTGCCGGGTGGCAGGGCCAGGGTCGCGGCATCGAGCGCGGCGCGGGCCGGGTCGTGCTCGGCGCCGAGCACCTTCTGGACCCGCTTGAGGACCAGCCCGGTGCGGGTGCCGCCGATGAAGCCGGTGCTGCCACGGACGACGTGGGGGTAGACCGAGATCCCGTCCAGGGCGAGGCGGCGGACGACCGCCGGTGGCGGGACGTGCCCGGAGGAGGCGAGGAAGGCCTCGGCCGTCCCGAAGCTGTCGAGGGCCGAGCCGGGGGCCCCGCATCCCGCTGCGGCGGCCGCGACGGCGTGGTCGTGGCCGGCGACGGTGAGCACCGCGCCGCGGACGGCGGCCACCGGGTGGTCGGTGCGCACCCACCCGGCCGGGGTGCCTGCCTCGACGACCTCGGGCAGGAAGTCCTCGCCGGTGCCGAGGTAGGCCAGGGCCGCCGCCCAGGGACGGTTGTCGTGGACGTCGAGCAGCCCGGTGCGGCCGAGGAGGGACAGCTCGGCGACCCGCCGGCCACCGAGGCGGAGGATGACGAACTCGGGGACCGAGAGCCACTGCAGGCCGGTCAGCGAGACGCCGTGGTCGCGCAGCCAGAGCAGCTTGAACAGGGACGCCACGTGGCTGACCGGCAGGCCGGTGCGCGCCGGGAACTCGCGGGCGAACGGCTCCGGCAGGGAGGCCGCGTGCTCGCTGCCACGGGGGTCGTGCCAGGCGATGACGGGGGAGCACTCGCGGCCCGTGGCGTCGACGAGCACCCCGGCCTCGGCCATCGAGGTGAAGCCGACCGACCGCACGCGGGTCGCCGGCGGCAGGCCGTCGGCGGCCTCGGCCAGCAGCCGCTCGACCGCGTCGACGACCGAGGCGGGAGTGCGGTCGGCCCGCCCCTCGCCGCTCTCACGCCACGCGGTGGCGACCGAGCGCTCGAGGACCACGGTGCCGTCGTCGGCGACCGCGGCCAGCTTCGTCATGGTGGTCCCCAGGTCGAACCCGAGGTCGACCGGGCGGCTCACGGCTCGGCCCTCGGGGCCAGCTCGCCCGAGCCGCGGGGCACGAGGAGGGTGGGCAGGACGGTGTCGAGGACCTCGGCGGCCGGGTCCTGGATGCGGCGGACGAGGTGGTCGAAGGCGGTGTCGGCCAGGGCGGTCGGTCGCTGGTCGATGACGGTCGTCGGCGGCGTCATGAGGTCGGCGACCGGGTAGTCCCCGAAGATCACCAGGGCCACGTCCTGACGGTGCAGGCGCTGCTGGGCGCGCAGGACGCCGAGGCCCATCATCGGGGACGCCGCGAAGACCGCGGTGGGGGCGTCCGGGGTGGCGAGCATCGCGAGGGCGTAGGGGTAGGCCTCGTCCGCGGTCCACGCGCGGGTCTCGACGAGCCGGGGGTCGACCTCGACACCGGCCTCGGCGAGCGCCTTCTCGTAGCCGGCGTAGCGGTCGACGATCGTCGTGAACGTCGCGGTCTGGCCGAAGAAGCCGATCCGCCGGTGGCCGCGGGCCACGAGGTGGCGGACGGCGTCGGTGGCGCCCTGGGCGTCGGTGACCCGGACGACGTCCTTGGTGCTCACGCCGCACTTGCGGTCGATGATGACGATGGGCACGTCGTCGGGCAGGGCCTCGGCGACCTTCGCCTCCTCGCCGAACGGGGCGATGACGAGGCCGGCGACCCCGCGCCGGGCGAGCCGCTGGATCTGGGTCCGCATCCGGGACTCGTCCATCCCGGTGGACGCGACGAGCACGTCCATCCCGACGTCCATGGCGCGCGCCTCGATGACCGCGACCACCTGCGCGAAGAACGGGTCGTCGATGGAGTCCACGACCACGCCGACGGTGGGCAGCTTGCCCCCACCGAGGCGCTGGGCCGCGGGGTCCGGGTGGTACTGGAGCAGCTCGATCGCGGCGCGGACGCGGGCCACGGTCTCCCGCCGGACGTTGGGCGCGGCGTTGATGACCCGGGAGACCGTCTTGATGGAGTAGCCCGACTCGCGGGCGACGTCGTAGATCGTGGGCCGGCTCACGCCCGGACCCCCTCGGGCAGCGACGCGAGAGCCGGGGCGACGAGGCCGGGGTCGAGCATGCCGCCGACCTCGTGCTGGACCGCCGCGGCCGCCACCGCCATCCCGTGCCGGACCGCCTCGACGTCCGCCGCGCCACGCAGCAGGGCGTCGGCGGCGCCGGCGAGGAAGGAGTCGCCGGCACCGATCGGGTTGACGACCGGCACCCGCGCCGAGGTGAGCCACCAGCTCCCGTCCGAGGTGGTGAGCGCGGCGCCGTGCGAGCCGGCGGTGACCACGGCGCGGCGGGCGCCGCGGGAGTGCAGCTCGCGGGCGGCCTCGAGGCAGCGGTCGGCGAGGTCGTCGCCGGACTCCTCGACGTGCTCGTCGGTGCGTCCGTGGAGCAGCGCCTCCGCCTCGCCGATGTTCGGGCTCACGAGGTCGGGGCCGAAGGGCAGGGTCGCGGCGAGCGGGGCCGGGGCGGCGTCGACGTAGGCCTCGATGCCGCGGGCGTGGGCCGCCTCGACGACCCGGCCGTAGCTGTCCTCGGGCAGGCCGGGAGGCAGCGAGCCGGAGCAGGCGACGGCGGGTGCGCCGCCGAGCTCGACGGCGACGCGACGGTGCAGCTCCTCGGGGTCCCAGTCCTCCGGCTCCGGGCCGCGACCGTTGACCACGGTGACCCGGCCGTCGTCCTCGAGGACGACGAGGGCGATCCGGCCCTGCCCGCGGTGGTGGAGGGGGACGAAGTCGGTGCCCTCCTCGGCGAGGAAGCGCTCGAGCCGGGGATCCTCGGCGGGGGAGAGGCCGACCAGGCGGGGGCTGCGACCGAGGGAGCGCAGCGTGCGGCAGACGTTGACGCCCTTGCCGCCGGCCGTCGACGCGGTGCGCCGCGAACGGCCCACCGTCCCGGGGACGAGCACGCCGAGCCACGTCGTCACGTCGATGCACGTGTTCGGGGTCACGACGAGCACGGGGGCCTCCTCGCCCAGGACGACAGCGCTGTCATCAGCATCCAATCCTTGTCGGATGCGGCGCTTTCACGTACCGTAAGGCGCTATGACAGCGCTGTCAACACCCCGAGTCCCCACCGTCCACACCATCGGCCTGCACCGGCGCCTCGCGCGGATCTGCGACGACGCCGGCCACATCCGCACGATGGCCATCGACCACCCGGAGAACTACCTCAAGCTCTTCGACGCCGACCTCGACGCCGTCGGATTCGCCGAGGTCGTCGAGTCCAAGCTGACGATGGTCCGCGCCCTGTCGCGGCACGCGACCTCCGTCCTCGTCGACCCGGTCTGGAGCTTCGGCCAGGCCGTCGCGACCGGGGCCGTGCCCGGTGACGTCGGCGTCATCAGCGGCCTCGAGGAGCTCTACTACGAGCCCTCGGCGGCCACCGGCTTCGACACCGGGCTCACCCTGCGTCCCGGCTGGGACCCGGCGGTCCTCGCCACCCTCGGGGCCGACGCCGCCAAGCTCGTCGTCTTCCACCGCGACGACCAGGACGAGGACGTCGTCGCGCGACAGCGCACCGTCGTCGCCGAGGTCGCCGGCCGCTGCCGCGAGCTGCAGCTGCCGCTCGTCGTCGAGCCGCTCTGGTTCCCCGCCGACGGCGAGGACACCACCGACCCGGCGGTCCGTGCGGTGCGCCGGCGCAGCGTGCTCTCGGCCGCCCGCTCCTTCCGCCGGGCCGGGGCCGACATCATGAAGGTCGAGTTCCCGGTGCTCGACCTCGAGGACCTCGACGTCGCCCACGAGGCCTGCGCCGCGCTCGACGAGGCGGTCGACGGTCCGTGGGTGCTCCTGTCCGCCGGCGTCACCTACGAGGGGTTCCGCACCCAGCTCGACATCGCCGCCGACCACGGGTGCAGCGGCTTCATGGCCGGTCGGGCGATCTGGGGCGACGCGGTCGGCCGGATGGACGCCACCGCCAGGCGGGCCGGCGCCGACCTCGCCGCGCGCCGTCTCGACGAGCTCGCCGAGCTCCTCGAGGGCCGCGGCGCCCCCGCGTACACCCCGCTCGACGAGGCCGAGGTCGCCTCGGTCATCGGGCCCGAGTGGTACCGGGACGCGCTCGGGGGCGAGGGCTGACCCGTGGCCGACGACGGCGGCAGGCGGCTGCTCTGCGTCGGCGGCGCGCCCGGGGCGGGCAAGTCGACCCTCGGCGCGCTCGCCGCTCGGGCCGCCGGGGCCGCCCTCGTCGACCTCGACAGCGTCACCACCCCGCTCGTCGAGGAGGTCGCCGCGGTACTGGGGGAGGTGGCTGACCTGGACCGCGGTCGTTACGCCGGGCTGCGCGAGGCCCGTTACCGCTGCCTGGCCGGCGTCGCCGCGGACTGCCTCCGGTCGGGGGCGGACGTCGTGGCGGTCGCGCCGTTCACCCGCGAGGCGTCCTCCGGCGCGGGCTGGCGCGCGTGGGGCGTGGCCTTGGGCGCCCGGTCGGTGACGACGTGCTGGCTCGAGGTCGACCCCGGGGCCGCCGCCCGGCGCACCGCCGAGCGCGCGCTGCCCCGGGACCGCGCCAAGGCGGGAGTCCGCCCAAGCGGCGCGGCGCCGGTGGACCGGCAGGGTGTCGACCTCGTCCTCGACACGAGCGAGACCGCCTCCGAGGACCTGGCCGCCCGCCTGCTCGAGGCCTGGCGCCACGCCTGAGTGTCCGGGCTCATGGCGGGCCGGCCGCCCGAGCGGGACCATGGTCGCGCACCGCCCCGGTGCCCTGGCTCGCCCCCGAGGAGCACGCGATGACCGCGCCACCCGTCGCCGGACCGCCCGTTCCCGCCCACCGTGACCCGCAGCGCCACCCCGCGACCCGCGCCCAGCTGCACTGGCTCGAGGGCGAGGTCGGGCAGTGGCGCGTCGAGGGCCTGCTCGACGAGGCGACGGCCGCCGCCATCCGGGACCGCTACGTGGTCCGCCAGCGGGTCACCTTGGCCCGGATCGTCCTGACCCTCGGTGCGGGCTTCGTCGGCCTCGGCGTCATCTGGCTGGTCGCCGCCAACCTCGACCAGATGTCGCCGCTCGCGCGCTTCCTCCTCATGGTCGCCGTCTGGCTCGGCCTCGTCAGCGCCGCCGAGCTGCTGGCGCGTCGACGCCAGCGGGTCGGGACGGTGCCCGCCCCGGTGCTCGGTGTGGTCCGGCTGCTCGCCGCCGCGGCCTACGGCGCGGTCGTCTTCCAGGCCGCCCAGAGCCTGCAGGTCTCGACCTACGGCCCGCTCCTCGTCGGGGTCTGGGCCGGCGGGGTGCTGCTCTGGTCGTACGCCGTGCGCTCGCTCGCCTCGCTCGTCCTGGGGGTCGGCCTCGGTGCGTTCTGGTTCGTCTGGCTCGTCCTGGACGCCGACGAGGGCATGCTCGCCGGGTCCACCGCCCTGGCGGTGGCCGGGCTGCTCGCCGTCGCCGTCGGCGTCCTGCACGGCGCCGGCCGGCCCCGCGGCCCGGTGTGGTCGCTCGCTGGGGTGCCCTGGCGCGAGGTGGGGGGTGGCCTGGTCCTCGTCGGCCTCTTCGTCGCGGCCCTGCCGTTCGGCGAGGGCGACCCGTCCGCCCGCTCGGTCGTCCTCTGGGTCGGGCTGGGGGTGGCGGTCCTGGGCGCCGGGGCGGCGACGGTCCTCGGCGGGCGCACCGACCGGGCCGAGCTGGGCCTGGCCGCCGTGGCGTTGGCCGTCGGCCTCGGGCTGTCCCTGTGGCGGTTCGACGGCGGCCGCGTCGAGGACCTGTCGGCGGGGGAGTGGGCCCGCGCGTTCGTCGCGGTCGGCGTCTACCTCGCGGTCGCCAGCGGCTACGCGGTGCTCGGCGGGATGCGGGACTCGGCCCGGATGACGTGGTTCGCGACGGCGGCCCTCGTGGTGTTCACGACGGTGCAGGCCACCGCCGTGTTCTCCGAGCTCCTCTCCGGCGCAGCGCTGTTCATCCTCGTCGGCGCCGTCCTGCTGGCGACCGGGATCCTCGCCGACCGGGGCCGCCGACGGCTGGTGCGCGAGGGCAAGGAGGCCGTGTCGTGAGCCCCACCCCGCTGCCCCGGCTGGTCGCCGTCGTCGCCGTCCAGGTGGTCCTCGTCGGTATCGCGGTCTGGGCGCCGCTCGCCGCCCGGGCCACCGGCGAGCAGGTGCGCCTGCGGGTCCAGGTCGCCGACGCCTACAGCCCGTTCGCCGACGCCTACGTCGACGTCGCCTACCCCGACCTGCCGGACCAGCCCGGTGACGTCCAGGGCCCCTCCTTCGTCGAGGACCCGCAGCGGGGCGCCGCGTTCGTCCCGCTGACCCGGGCCGGGGCCGTGTGGGTCGGGGGCGCGGTGGTCCGCACCCCTCCCGCGTCCGGCCCGTTCCTCGCCTGCGACGACTCCGGGTGGCGGCTGCGCTGCGGCATCGAGACCGCCTACCTGTCCACCGGGACCTCGCCCGAGGTCCGGGACGCCCTGCGCACCGGTGACGCCGTGGCGACCCTGAAGGTCGACGCCAGCGGGCACGCCGCGCTCATCGGGGTCGCCGTCGCGCCGTGAGCGCGGTCGGCACAATGTCGCCATGAGCGACGACGAGGTCGACCGGGCCCGGCGGACCCTGGAGGAGGGGATCGCGCGCGACTTCAGCCGGGCGATGTCCTACGGCGACTACCTCGACCTCGCCACCCTGCTCTCGGCGCAGCACCCGCGCAGCGAGCCCCCGCAGCACGACGAGATGCTCTTCATCATCCAGCACCAGGTGGCCGAGCTGTGGCTCAAGCTGCTCCTCCACGAGCTGCACTCGGCGCGCTCGCTCCTCGCCGACGACGAGCTGGCCCCGGCGCTCAAGCGGCTCGCGCGGGTCAAGCACGTCCAGAAGCAGCTCGTCGAGCAGTGGGACGTCCTCGCCACGCTGACCCCGAGCGAGTACGCCGAGATCCGGCCCTTCCTCGCGACCAGCTCGGGGTTCCAGAGCCACCAGTACCGGGCGGTCGAGTTCGTCCTGGGCAACAAGGACGAGGCGATGGTCCGGGTCTTCGAGCACGACCCACCGGTGCGCGACGAGCTCGAGCGGCTCCTTCACGAGCCGACGCTCTACGACGAGTTCCTCCGCCTGCTCGCCCGCCGCGGCCACGCCGTGCCCGAGGAGGTGCTGGGGCGCGACGTGCGGGAGCCGTACCGGATGTCGCCCGCCCTCGTCGACGTGTTCGCGGCCGTCTACGCCGAGCCGGCCCGGCACTGGGGGGTGTACGAGACCTGCGAGGAGCTCGTCGACGTCGAGGACCTGTTCCAGCAGTGGCGCTTCCGGCACCTGCAGGTCGTCACCCGCACCATCGGGCACCAGCGTGGCACCGGCGGGTCGAGCGGGGTCGACTTCCTCCGCCGGGCCCTCGACCTCACCTTCTTCCCCGAGCTCTACGAGGTGCGGGTCCGGGTCGGCCGAGCCGCGGGCGGGCGTCGCTAGGGTCGGCGCATGCCTCCTCGCGTCATCCACACCGCCCAGGCGCTCGTCGACGCCGTCATGGAGGTGCCGCGGCTGCCCACCCGCGGCGGGAACGTCATGGCGACCTCGTACCGCCGCCACGCCGGTGGCGCGGTCACCATCCTCCTCGCGGCGGCCCGCTCGGGAGCCGATGCCGTGCACGCGGGCTCGGTCGGGACGGGTCCGAACGGCGACCTCGTCCGTGCGGTGCTCGCGCGCGCCGGCGTGGCCGTGTCCTCGCCGCCGGTCCCGGACCTCGACACCGGCGTCTGCGTCGTGCTCGTCGAGCCAACCGCGGAGCGCAGCTTCGTGACCACCCAGGGGGCCGAGCGGCAGATCAGCACCCAGTCCCTCTCGACCTGCGCCCCCGCGCCCGGCGACCTCGTCTGCGTCAGCGGCTACAGCCTCGTCGGCCGCACCCGCGACCCACTCCTCGACTGGCTCGAGGCCCTGCCCGCCGGGGTGGACGTCGTCCTCGACCCCGGCGCCACGTTCGGCGAGGTCCCCGCCGCCGTGCGCGACCGGGTCCTGGCCCGGACGACGGTGTGGACCGGGAACGCCGAGGAGTCGGAGGCCCTCGCCGGGGTCGACGGGATCCGGGAGGCCGCGGCGGTCATCGCCTCGCTGCTGCCCGAGCACGCCGTCGTCGTCGTGCGGGACGGGCCGCGCGGCTGCCTGGTCCTCGAGGGTGGCCACGAGGCCTTCGTCGCGGGCTACCCGCAGCGCCCGGTCGACACCAACGGGGCGGGCGACACCCACACCGGCGTCCTGCTGGCAGGGCGGGTGGCCGGACAGCCCTGGGCCGAGGCCGCCCGGCGGGCCAACGCGGCCGGCGCCCTCAAGGTGACCCGGCGGGGCCCGGACACGGCCCCGCGCGCGGAGGAGATCGACGCCTTCCTCCTCGACCGGCCCGAGCCGCGGGAGTGACCTGCCGGGCGGGTGTGGCCGGACGGTGCTCCTCTCGCTCAAGAACGGGTCAAGAAAACGCAAAGAGATAGTCAAGTCTGGTCATGCGCTGCGGGGCCCGGACGGCAAGGATGAGGACTGGGCGGACGCTGGGCCGCCCGGAGACCACGGCATCGACGTCGTTGTCTCCCTTCGCGATTCATGCGCCCCGGACCCGGGGCGTCATACGGGCGTGCGCACGCTCGCCCGTCGTCGTTGACGCTGGCAACGACGAGGTCGGAGGGACCTTCCATGAACACCACCCCATCCAGGCGTGCCCGCACGCCGATCCGTCCCCGTCCCGCGCCCGCGGGCCCCCCGTCGTCCGCGGAGGTGACGCCATGAGTCGCCGCACCCGCCGACTGTCCGCCAGCGCGGCTGCCGGGGCCCTGGCCATCGGCGCGTTCGCCGTGCCGAGCCTGGCGGCCATCGCGCCGTCGACCTTCGACGCCAGCAACGGTGCCCTCTCCACGACGGCCACCGGCGAGAAGGACTGGGAGGACCTGAGCTACATCCAGGACGGGGCCCAGCTGACCAGCGGCGACTTCACGTACAAGGACGACGTCCCCTCGGGGCAGAAGGACGACTCCTTCACCCAGGGCACCTGGGAGAACACCGAGCCGCCCGTCCCGTCGACCGGGAGCGTGCCGCCGAACAAGAGCGACCTGACGCGCTTCTACGTGGGCGTGGAGAAGGTCGACGCCAAGCCCTTCCTGTACCTCGGGTGGCTCCGGGTGCTCAACCCCAAGGGCACGACGAACATGGACTTCGAGTTCAACCAGAGCGACCAGGTGAGCGCCAACGGGGTCACCCCGACGCGCACCCCCGGCGACGTGCTCGTCGAGTACAAGCTGGCCAAGGGCGGTGACACCCCGACCATCTACGTCTACAAGTGGAACGACGGGACCGCTGCGGAGGACCCGAACTACCCCGGGTGCGAGGGCAGCACGAGCTACCCGTGCTGGAGCGAACGCCGGGACGTCACCTCGGCCGGCGCGGCGGAGGGCTCGGTCAACACCGCGCCCATCACCTCTGACCTCCTGCCGGCCCCTGGCTCGGCCGACGCCTACACCTTCGGTGAGGCGGCGCTGGACCTCCAGGCGGCAGACCTGTTCAGGCCGGGGGAGTGCACGACCTTCGGCAGCGCGTACCTGAAGAGCCGCAGCTCGGACTCGTTCACGGCAGCGCTGAAGGACTTCATCGCACCGACCCAGATCAACCTGTCCAACTGTGGGCAGTTCACCATCGTCAAGCAGACGGAGAACGACGCAGCCGGGTCCTTCGTCTTCACGGTGACCCCGGCGGCCGGCACCTCGGACGCCGCGGGCGACGGCTCCGCCGTCTCGGGCGGGACGCTGTCGGACGGCGAGAGCTTCACGGCGTACAACGTCCAGCCCGGTGCCTACGGCGTGACCGAGGCGGTGCCGGCCGGTTGGAAGCTCGACAGCGTCGTCTGCTCCGACGGCAGCACCACGTCGTCGATCACCGACGGCGTGACGATCACGATCGCGTCCGACGACAACGTGACCTGCACGTTCAGCAACGTCAAGCAGCGTGGCTCGATCCTCGTCGAGAAGGTCGTCGCCGGCACGACCGACCGGGTCGACGGGGCCAGCTTCGCCCTGGACGCGGGTGGCGACCCCTCGACCACCGATGACCAGACCTCGATTCCGGCGCTCAGCGGCCAGATCGGCCTCTACTGCATCGACGACCTGCTCTTCGGCGACTACACCGTCGTCGAGACGGCAGCGCCGAGCGGTTACGCGGACGCCAGCGGGACCCAGACGGCGAGCGTGCGCAGCGCGAGCACGTGCGACCAGCGGTCGGCCACCCCGGACGTCATCTTCGAGAACAAGAAGGTGCCGTCGATCTCCACGCAGGCGGTCGACCAGGTGACCGTTGGTGCCACCATCACCGACACGGCGACCCTGTCCGACGGGTACGACCCCACCGGGACGATCACCTTCACGGCGTACTCCGACGACCAGTGCACGAGCCAGGTCTTCACCGACCAGGCCGATGTCACCGGCAACGGCGACTACACCTCGGGTGCGTACACGACCACGGCCGCGGGGACGATCTACTGGGTCGCCTCGTACTCCGGCGACGGCAGCAACGTGTCGGCGACCGGCACGTGCGGTGACGCCAACGAGGCCAGTGCCGTGGCCAAGAAGCAGCCGGCGATCGCGACGCAGGCCTCCGGGCCGGTGACCGTCGGTGCCACCATCACCGACACGGCGACCCTGTCCGACGGGTACGACCCCACCGGGACGATCACCTTCACGGCGTACTCCGACGACCAGTGCACGAGCCAGGTCTTCACCGACCAGGCCGATGTCACCGGCAACGGCGACTACACCTCGGGTGCGTACACGACCACGGCCGCCGGGACGATCTACTGGGTCGCCTCGTACTCCGGCGACGGGAACAACGAGGTCGTCTCCGGTAGCTGCGGTGACGCGAACGAGGCGAGCGTCGTCACCAAGGACACCCCGACGCTGAGCACGACGCCGGTCCTGCTGCCCAACGACAGCGCCACCCTGGCCGGCGGTTACGGCACCCTCGCCGGAACCATCTCGTTCGCCCTCTACGCCGACGACACCTGCACGGGTGCCGCCCTGTACCAGGAGAGCGGCATCGAGGTCGCGGGCGCCGGCACCTACGCCACGAGCAACACCGACGTCTTCATCACGGCGGACGGTACGTACTCGTGGAAGGTCAGCTACAGCGGTGACTCGAACAACAACGGCGCGTTCAGCACCTGCACCCAGGAGCGCTACGTCGTCGACGTGACGCCCGACCCGCCGGCGCAGCTGCCGCTCTGAGCGGCCCAGGCGGTGGGGAGCGGCTCTCCTCGAGGGCCCTCCCCACCGCGACCGCACCGGGTCAGCCGGCCACGGATGTTGTCCGTGTGACTCGGGAGACTGATGGTAAAGAAATCGTCATCGAAAGGTAAAAAAGGTAAAGAAAAAGTCAAGAAAGCCCGCGCCCCGGGCGCGAACGTCCTGCACAATCGAGGTAACGCACAGCCGCCGACCGAGCAGGGACGGATCGGGGGCCGGCGAACGGACGGGGCCGACACTCTGAGGCGGGGTGTCGGCCTCGTCGCGTTGCGCGGGCCCGTCCCGCGGCGTGGGAGCGGGTCTGCGGGCCTGGGTGGGGGGCGCCCGGGTCAGCCCAGCCGGTCGAGGTCCGCGCGGCACGCCCGCTCGAGGTCCCCGAGCTCGGCGAGGGCGACCTCGAGGTCCGCGCGGCGTTGCTCGAGGTCGGCGCGTCGCTCGTCGATCTGCGACAACAGGTACTCCAGCTGGTGGCGCTTGCCGCGGGGGGCGTCGTAGAGGTCGATGATCGTGCGGATCTGATCCAGCGGGAAACCGAGCCGCTTGCCGCGCAGGATGAGGGCCAGCCGGGTGCGGTCGCGCCGGTGGTAGACGCGCGCGGTGCCGCGGCGCTCGGGGGAGATGAGGCCGAGGTCCTCGTAGTGGCGCACCGTGCGGTGGGTCACACCGAACTCATCGGCGACCTCGGCGATGGTCCAGGAGCGGCCGGTGGCGGTGTCGGCGGCAGGGGTTGGCACGACGGGCAGTATTGCTTTACGTTTACGTCAACGTCAAGAACGTGACGCACGCAACCCGCGCCCGCGACCCGGGGCGGCATCCCCGACCGAAGGAGCGCCGATGTTCGAGCTGAGCCGCGACCACGAGGACTTCCGGGCGGTGGTCCGCGAGTTCGCCACCGACGCCGTCGAGCCCCACGTCGCCGGGTGGGACCGCGACCACCACTTCCCGGCCGAGCTCGTGCCCCGGCTCGGCGACCTCGGGCTCTTCGGCCTCGTCGTCCCGGAGGCCTTCGGTGGCTCGCTGGAGCACGCCGACGGCGGGGCATTCACCAGCCTGTGCGTCGCCATCGAGGAGCTGGGACGGGTCGACCAGTCGATCGGCATCACCCTCTCGGCCGGCGTCGGCCTCGGGATCAACCCGATCCTCACCTTCGGCTCCGAGGCCCAGAAGGAGCGCTTCCTCCCCGACCTCGTCGCCGGCCGGGCGCTCGCCGGCTTCGGTCTCACCGAGCCCGACGCCGGGTCCGACGCCGGCGCCTCCCGAACCCGGGCCGTCCTCGACGAGGAGGCGGGGGAGTGGGTGGTCGACGGCGCCAAGGCGTTCATCACCAACTCCGGCACCCCGATCACCTCCGTCGTCACGGTCACCGCCCGCACCGGCACCCTCGAGGACGGCCGCCCGGAGATCTCGGCGGTCATGGTCCCCTCGGGCACGCCCGGGTTCGTCGTCGAGCCGGCCTACGACAAGATGGGCTGGAACATCTCGGACACCCACGGGCTGTCCTTCGACGGCTGCCGGGTCCCGGCCGAGAACCTGCTCGGCGAGCGCGGCCGAGGGTTCCACCAGTTCCTCAAGATCCTCGACGACGGCCGCATCGCGATCAGCGCCCTGGCCCTCGGGCTGATCACCCGGATGCGCGAGGAGGCCACCGCCTACGCGAGCAGCCGGACCGCCTTCGGCCGGCCGATCGGGGTCAACCAGGGCATCGCCTTCCCGGTCGCAGACCTCGCCGTCATGGAGGACGCCGCGCGCCTGCTCACCTACCGGGCGGCGTGGCTCAAGGACGAGCACGAGGCCGGCCGCCGATCCCTCGAGGAGGTCAAGCAGGCCGCGGCGAGGGCCAAGCTCTACACCTCCGAGGCGGCGGTCACCGCGACCCGCATCGCGACCCAGGTCTTCGGCGGCAACGGCTTCATGGAGGAGTACCCGGTGGCCCGCTTCTACCGCGACGCCAAGATCCTCGAGATCGGCGAAGGCACCTCCGAGGTGCAGCGGATGGTCATCGCCAAGGGCCTGGGCCTGCCAGCATGAGCGACACCGACCCGCGCGTCGCCAGCGTCCGTGCCCGCCTCGCGGCGGCCCACGAGGCGTCGGCGCGGCCCACCGAGAAGGCCGCGGCCAAGCTCGCCGGCCAGCACAAGCTCTACGTCCGCGACCGCATCGCCCTGCTCCTGGACGACGGCTCGTTCGTCGAGGACGGGCGGTACGCCAATGCCCTCGCCGACGGCCTGCCGGCCGACGGCGTGGTGACCGGTCGGGGGACCGTGGAGGACCGCCCGGTCCTCGTCATCGCCAACGACCCGACGGTCAAGGCGGGGTCGTGGGGGGCCCGCACCGTGGAGAAGATCGTCCGGGCCACCGAGACCGCGCTCCGCGAGGAGCTGCCGGTCTTCTGGCTCGTCGACAGCGCCGGGGCCCGGATCACCGACCAGGTCGAGATGTTCCCGGGCCGCCGCGGCGCGGGGCGCATCTTCCACAACCAGGTCGCGCTCTCCGGCAAGGTGCCCCAGGTCTGCTGCCTGTTCGGCCCGTCGGCCGCCGGTGGGGCGTACATCCCCAGCTTCTGCGACGTCGTCATCATGGTCGAGGGCAACGCCTCGATGTATCTCGGCAGCCCGCGGATGGCCGAGATGGTCGTCGGCGAGAAGGTCTCCCTCGAGGAGATGGGCGGAGCCCGGATGCACTGCACGGTCTCCGGCGTCGGCGACCTGCTCGCCGCCGACGACGAGGAGGCGATCGAGCTCGCGCGGCTCTACTTCTCCTACGTCCCCGACAGCTGGCAGGCGCCGCCGCCGAGCTACCACGTCGAGGAGCCCACCCAGCCGCTCACCCGCTCCACGGTGCCCGAGCGGGAGAGCCAGCCCTTCGACGTCCACGAGGTCATCGACGGGCTCGTCGACGACGTCAGCTTCTTCGAGATCAAGCCGCTCTTCGCCGCCGAGCTCGTCGTCGGCTTCGCCCGGATGGGCGGGGAGAGCGTCGGCATCCTCGCCAACAACTCCGCGGTCCGCGGTGGGGTGCTGTTCACCGACTCGGCGGACAAGGCCGCCCGCTTCATCTGGCTGTGCGACGCCTTCTCCATCCCGCTGGTCTACCTCGCCGACGTCCCCGGGTTCATGATCGGCTCGGAGGTCGAGCGCGGGGGGATCATCCGGCACGGCGCCAAGATGGTCTCGGCGGTCGCCTCGGCGACGGTGCCCCAGTTCTGCGTCGTCGTCCGCAAGGCCTACGGCGCGGGGCTCTACGCGATGGGCGGGCCGGGCTTCGCGCCGGACGCCACGATCGCGCTGCCCACCGCGCGGATCGCCGTCATGGGGCCAGAAGCGGCGGTCAACGCGGTGTACGCCAACCGGATCGCCGAGGTCGAGGCGGCCGAGGGGGCCGAGGCCCGGGACGCGTTCGTCGCGGCACGACGGGCGGAGTACGAGGAGGACGTCGACCTCGAGCGGCTCGCGGCCGACCTGGTCATCGACCAGGTCGTGGAGGCCGACGCGCTGCGCGGCGAGCTGCTCCGGCGGTTGCGCTACGCCGCGCGCCGCGACCGCCACTTCGCGACCAAGCGCCGCGACGTGCCGCCGGTCTGAGCCGGCCGGCGACCGGCTCGCCGGACGCCGTCGGCCGACTCCCGGGTGGGTTGACAATTCGCCGAGCGTGGAACAGCATTTCTTCATGCGTGGAAATAGTCTGACCGACACCGGGCTCGGGCCTGCTCGTACCCGGGCGGTGCTCGCCGTCGTCGCGGTGGCCCTGATGACCGTCGTCTCCGCCGTCAGCGGCCTCAACGTCGCGCTGCCCGACCTCGCCCGGGCCACCGGTGCGAGCCAGGCCCAGCTGACCTGGGTCGTCGATGCCTACACCGTCGTCTTCGCGGGCCTGCTCCTGTTCGCCGGGGCCCTCGGCGACCGGTTCGGGCGCAAGCGGCTTCTCGCCGGCGGGCTCGTCGTGTTCGGGGCGGCCGCCCTGGCCGGCTCGATGACCGACGACCCGGGCGCGCTCATCGCCGTGCGCGCGCTGATGGGCCTGGGCGCCGCCGGCATCATGCCGACGACCCTGTCGGTGATCACGACGTCGTTCCCCCGCGAGGAGCGCCCGCGGGCGGTCGGCGTCTGGGTCGGGGTGGCCGGCGGTGGTGCCGTGCTCGGGCTCTTCGCCACCGGCCTGCTCCTGCAGTGGTTCGCCTGGAACTCCTTCTTCGTCCTCAACGTCGTGCTCGCGGCGGTCGCGCTCGTCGGGACCCTGGCCGTCGTCCCGGACTCGGTCGACCCGCACGCCGACCGGCTCGACGTCGTCGGGGCGGCCCTCTCGCTCGTCGCGGTCTCCGGCCTCGTCCTCGGGATCATCGAGGGGCCGGAGCGGGGCTGGTCCGCGCCGCTGACCCTCGGCGCCCTCGCCCTCGGGGGGCTGGCCGTGGTCGGCTTCGTCGGCTGGGAGCTGCGGTACCCGCATCCGCTGCTGGACCCGCGGCTGTTCCGGGTGCGCGGCTTCTCCGCCGGGGCCCTGACGATCGCGGTGCAGTTCTTCGCCAGCTTCGGGCTGTTCTTCACCGTCCTGCAGTACCTGCAGTTCGTCGTCGGCCGGTCCCCGCTGATGGCGGCGGTCGCCCTCCTGCCGCTGCCGTTCGTCATGATCCCGGCTGCCCGCAACGCGCCCCGCCTCGCGGCCCGGGTCGGCTTCCGCCGGATCGCCCCGGTCGGGCTGCTGCTCACCGCGGCGGGCCTGGCGGTCCTCTCCCGCAGCGGCACCGACCTGCGCTACGGCTGGTTCGCCCTCGGGCTCGTGGTCTTCGCCCTGGGGATGGCGCTCGCCGGCACCCCGTCGACGACCGCGATCACCCAGTCGCTGCCGGACGCCAAGCAGGGCGTCGCCTCGGCCGTCAACGACACCGCACGCGAGCTCGGCAGCGCGCTCGGCATCGCGATCCTCGGCAGCGCCCTGAACCAGGCGTACCGGGACGGGGTGGCCCCGGTCGTCGGGAGCCTGCCGACCCAGGCGCGGGAGGCCGCCCTGGCCTCGATCGCCTTCATCTCCTCACCGCAGGTGGCGGCTGCCGGAGACGCCGCGCGGCCGGTGGTCCAGGGCGCCCGGTCCGCGTTCGTCGACGGGGTCGGGGTCGCGCTGCTCACCGCGAGCGTCGTGGCCCTCGTGGCCGCGGTCGTCGTGGCGCTGCTCGCGCCGCCCGGGGCGCTCGCCGGGCGGTCAGCCGCCGGGGCGCAGGTCGTGCCACGCGGCGCCGACCTCGATGACGAGCTCGCGCAGCAGCGGCAGCGAGACGCCGACGACGTTGCTCGGGTCGCCCTCGATGGCGGCGACGAACGGAGCCCCCAGCCCGTCGATGGTGAACGCGCCGGCCACCCGTAGCGGCTCGCCGGTGCCGACGTAGGCCTCGACCTCGTCGTCGGCGAGGTCGGCGAAGTGGACGACGGTCGAGGCGGTGCCGCCGACCAGCCCACCGCTGCCGTCGCGCTCGCGGGGGCGCCGGTCGACGAGCCAGTGCCCGGTGTGCAGCACCCCGGTGCCCCCGCGCATCCGGTGCCACCGCGCGACGGCCTCGGCGGCGTCGACCGGCTTGCCGTGGACCTCGCCGTCGAGCTCGAGCACCGAGTCGCAGCCCAGCACCAGGTCGGTCTCCTCGTCGCCCTCGGCGTCGAGGGCCGCGGTGACGTCCTCGGCCTTGGCCCGGGCGAGCAGGAGGGCGACGTCGGCCGCCTCGAGCGCGGCCCCGAGCGCGGCCTCGGCGCGCGCCACCGCGTCCTCCTCGTCGACACAGGAGACCCGCACGGTGGGGTCGACGCCGGCTGCGCGCAGGGTCGCGAGGCGGGCCGGGGAGGCGGAGGCGAGGAGCAGGGTGAGGGTGGGTCCGGCCATGCCGGACAACCTAGCCCGGCTGTGACGAGGCCCTCGCCCGGCGGGTCGCCGACCGACAACTACGACGCGTAGTATTCCGGGTGTCCCCGCACTCGTCGGGGCGCGGCCCCAAGGAGTACCCGTGGCAGGACCGGAGCGCGACCTCACCCCACCAGCCCCCCTCGGACTCGGGCGCACTCGCTCCGGCCCGGTCCGCACCCAGCGGCCCGTGTACCTCGACCTGCTGCCGCCGTGCAACGCCGGCTGCCCCGCCGGCGAGAACATCCAGGCCTGGCTGGCGCTCGTCACGGCGGGTCGCGAGGAGGAGGCCTGGCGGCAGCTGACGGCCGACAACCCGCTGCCCGCGGTCCACGGCCGGGTCTGCTACCACCCGTGCGAGACCGCCTGCAACCGCGCCGACCTCGACGCGGCCGTCTCGATCCACGGCGTGGAGCGGCACCTCGGCGACCTCGCCCTCGAGCGCGGCTGGCGCTTCGAGGCGCCGGCCGAGCACACCGGCCGGCGGGTGCTCGTCGTCGGCTCGGGGCCGAGCGGGCTGTCCGCGGCCTACCACCTCGCCCGGCTCGGGCACCAGGTCGTCGTCCGCGACCACGGGGCGCAGCCGGGCGGGATGATGCGCTACGGCATCCCCGCCTACCGGCTGCCGCGCGCGGTGCTCGACGCCGAGATCGACCGGATCCGCGACCTGGGGGTCATCTTCGAGCAGGGGCACCGGGTCGAGGACCTCGAGGCCGAGCGGCTTGCCGGCAACTTCGACGCCGTCTTCGTCGCCGTCGGGGCGCACCTGTCCAAGCGGGTCGACATCCCGTCGATGGATGCCGGCCGGGTGCTGGACGCCGTCACCTTCCTGCGGGGGGTGGCCTCCGGAGAGCGCGACTCGGTCCACGGGCGGGTCGCCGTGTACGGCGGCGGCAACACCGCCTTCGACGCCGCGCGGGTCGCCCGCCGGCTGGGCGCCGAGGACACCGTCATCGTCTACCGCCGCACCCGCGAGCAGATGCCCGCCCACGAGGAGGAGGCGGCCGACGCGGAGGAGGAGGGCATCCGGGTCAACTGGCTGCGCACCATCGCCTCGATGGGGGACGAGGACCTGACCGTCGAGGTGCAGGAGCTCGACGAGAACGGCCGCCCGCACGGCACCGGCCGGTTCGAGACCCTCGCCGCGGACACCGTCATCCTCGCCCTCGGGCAGGAGAGCGACACCGGCTTCCTCCGCGGCGTGCCCGGGGTCGAGCTCGACCGCGACGTCGTCGTCGTCTCCCCGACGACCCTGATGACCGGTGCGCCCGGCGTCTTCGCCGGTGGCGACGCCGTCCCCAGCGAGCGGACCGTGACCGTCGGGGTCGGGCACGGCAAGAAGGCCGCGCGCAGCATCGACGCGTGGCTGCGCGGGCTGCCGTACGCCCCGCCGGCCAAGCACGAGCGCGCCGACCTCGACAAGCTCAACCTCTGGTACTTCGGGCTGCACGAGCGGCGTCAGGAGCCCGAGCTCGACCCCGCGCAGCGGGTCCGCGACTTCGAGGAGGTCGTCGCCGGGCTCACCGCCGAGGAGGCGCGCTTCGAGGCCGGGCGGTGCCTGTCCTGCGGGAACTGCTTCGAGTGCGACGGCTGCCTCGGGGCCTGCCCCGAGGACGCCGTCATCAAGCTCGGCACCGGGCTGCGCTACGAGTTCGACTACGACGCCTGCACCGGCTGCGGCACCTGCTACCGCCAGTGCCCGGTCCATGCCATCGAGATGGTTCCGGAGGTGCAGGGCTGATGCGTGCCACCGTCGACGGCAACGAGGCCGCGGTCACCACCGCCTACCGGCTCAACGAGCTCTGCGCCATCTACCCGATCACCCCGTCCTCGGCGATGGCCGAGCTGGCCGACGAGTGGTCCAGCCACCGGCGGCCCAACGTCTGGGGCACCGTCCCGCGCGTCATCGAGATGCAGAGCGAGGGCGGTGCGGCCGGGGCGATGCACGGCGCGCTCCAGGGCGGGGCGCTGGCGACGACCTTCACGGCGTCCCAGGGCCTGCTCCTGATGATCCCGAACATGTACAAGATCGCCGGCGAGCTGACCTCCACCGTCTTCCACGTCGCCGCCCGTTCGCTGGCCGCGCAGGGCCTGTCGATCTTCGGCGACCACTCCGACGTCATGGCGGTGCGCCAGACCGGGTTCGCGCTGCTGTCCTCGGCCTCGGTGCAGGAGGCCCACGACCTCGCGCTCGTCGCCCACGCCGCGACGCTGCGCACCCGGGTGCCGTTCGTCCACTTCTTCGACGGCTTCCGGACCTCGCACGAGCTGAACACCATCGAGATCGCTCGACGACGACGTGCTGCGTGCGGTCGTCCCCGAGGAGCTGGTCCGCGAGCACCGGATGCGGGCGATGAGCCCCGAGCGCCCGGCGGTGCGCGGGACGGCGCAGAACCCCGACGTCTACTTCCAGGCCCGGGAGACGGTCAACCCGTTCTACGCCAGGGTGCCGCGGATCGTCCAGGAGGTCATGGACGAGGTGGCCGGGCACACCGGGCGCTCCTACCGGGTCGTCGAGTACGCGGGCCACCCCGAGGCCGAGCGCGTCGTCGTCCTCATGGGCTCGGGCGCCGAGACCGCGCGCGAGACCGTCGAGCACCTCGTGCGGGCCGGCGAGCGGGTCGGTGTCGTGCAGGTCCGGCTCTACCGCCCGTTCCCCGCCGCCGAGCTGGTCGCCGCCCTCCCCGCCAGCGTGCGCCGGGTCGCCGTCCTGGACCGCACCAAGGAGCCCGGCTCGGAGGGCGAGCCGCTCTACCTCGACGTCGTCGCGGCGCTCGCCGAGGCGGTCGACCGCGGCGAGCGGCGCCGAGCGCCCCGGGTCATCGGCGGCCGCTACGGGCTCTCGTCCAAGGAGTTCACCCCCGGCATGGTCGCCGCAGTGCTCGCCGAGCTGGGCGCGCGAGGAGCCCCGGCGCCGGATCACCGTCGGCATCACCGACGACGTCGGCGGCACCAGCGTCGACTGGGACGCCGCGCTCGACATCGAGGACCCCGAGACCTTCCGGGCCGTCTTCTTCGGCCTCGGGTCCGACGGGACGGTCGGGGCGAACAAGAACACGATCAAGATCCTCGGCGCCGACGAGGGCGTGAACGCCCAGGCGTACTTCGTCTACGACTCCAAGAAGTCCGGCGGCGCTCACCGTCTCGCACCTGCGGTTCGGCCCGCACCAGATCCGCGCGCCGTACCTCGTCTCCCGGGCCCGGTTCGTCGGCTGCCACCAGTTCACCGCTGCTCGAGAAGGTCGACGTCCTCGGGGTCGCCGACCACGGCGCGACGCTGCTGCTCAACGCCCCGTACCCGCCGGAGAAGGTGTGGGACGCGCTGCCCGGGCCGGTCCAGCAGCAGGTCCTCGACAAGGGGCTGCGGCTGTTCACCATCGACGCCACCGCCGTCGCCCGCGACGCGGGCCTGCCGGGACGCACCAACACCGTGCTCCAGACCTGCTTCTTCGCCGTCTCCGGGGTGCTGCCCGCGCGACGAGGCCGTCGAGCGGGTCAAGGCGGCGATCCGCAAGACCTACGGCAAGCGTGGCGAGGAGGTGGTGCGCCGCAACGAGGCCGCCGTCGACGCCACGGTGGCCTCCCTCCACGAGGTGCAGGTCCCGGCCCGGCGCACCTCCGAGCGGGCCCTGCCGGCACCGGTGCCGGACGCCGCGCCGGAGTTCGTCCGCCGGGTCACCGCGGAGATGATGGCCGGCCGGGGCGACGCCCTGCCGGTGAGCGCGATGCCGGTCGACGGCACCTTCCCCAGCGGGACCACCGCGTACGAGAAGCGCCGCATCTCCGACCTCGTCGCGCAGTGGGACCCCGACACCTGCATCCAGTGCGGGACGTGCAGCTTCGTCTGCCCGCACAGCGTCATCCGCTCCAAGTTCTACCCCGAGGGCGGCCACCGAGGACGCCCCCGACGGCTTCCGGTCCACCCCCCTCGTCGCGGCCGGGCTGCCCGGCTCGCGCTACACCCTGCAGGTGTACGCCGAGGACTGCACCGGGTGCGGGCTGTGCGTCGAGGCCTGCCCGGTGAGCCCGGTGGGGCGCCCCGAGCGCAAGGCGATCAACCTCGAGCCGCTCGAGCCGGTGCTCGACGACCGAGCGCGGAGAACATCGCGTTCTTCGAGACGCTGCCCGTCAACGAGCGCAGCCGGGTCGACTTCGGCACCGTCCGCGGGACCCAGTTCCTCCAGCCGCTCTTCGAGTTCTCCGGTGCGTGCTCCGGCTGCGGCGAGACGCCCTACCTCAAGCTGCTCACCCAGCTCTTCGGCGACCGCCTCACCGTCGCCAACGCGACCGGCTGCTCCTCGATCTACGGCGGCAACCTGCCGACGACCCCGTGGGCCGCGAACGCGGCGGGCCGCGGGCCGGCCTGGTCGAACAGCCTCTTCGAGGACAACGCCGAGTTCGGGCTCGGGCTGCGGCTCGCCGCCGACCTGCACACCGACCTGGCCCGTGAGCGGCTGGCCCAGCTGCGCGAGGAGGTCGGGGCCGACCTCGTCGACCGGGTCCTCGGGGCCGGGCAGGTGCGCGAGTGGGAGCTCGACGCCCAGCGCGCCCGGGTGGCCGAGCTGAACCGTCGCCTCGACGGGATGCCCGGGCCGCTCGCCGCGGACCTGCGCAGCGTCGCCGACCACCTGCTGCGCCGCACCGTGTGGATCGTCGGCGGCGACGGGTGGGCCTACGACATCGGCTCCGGCGGGCTCGACCACGTGCTCGCGAGCGGGCGGAACGTCAACGTCCTCGTCCTCGACACCGAGGTCTACTCCAACACCGGGGGCCAGGCGTCGAAGTCGACGCCGATCGGGGCGGTCGCCAAGTTCGCCGCCGCCGGCAAGGCCACCCCGAAGAAGGACCTCGCCCTGCAGGCGATCGCCTACGGCAACGTCTACGTCGCCCGGGTCGCGATGGGCGCCGACCCGCACCAGACGCTCACCGCGTTCCGCGAGGCCGAGGCCTACGACGGGCCGTCGATCATCATCGCCTACAGCCACTGCATCGCCCACGGCATCGAGATGAGCAAGGGCCTGGACCAGCAGTACCTCGCCGTCGCCTCCGGGCACTGGCCGCTGGTGCGCTACGACCCGGCGGTGCGAGCCATCGGCGGCAACCCGTTCCAGCTCGACTCCCCACGCCCACGGGTCCCGCTCGGGGACTACCTCTACAACGAGCTGAGGTACCGGATGATCCGCAACGCCGACCCGGAGGAGGCCGAGCGGCTGCTCGCCCTCGGCCAGGCAGCGGTCGACCAGCGCTGGGCGACCTACGAGGAGATGGCCACGCGCGGCGCCGACCGCTTCGCCGCCGACGGGAGGAGGACCCCGTGACCGACCTGTCGACCACCTACCTCGGGCTGCCGCTGCGCAACCCGCTCGTGGCGAGCTCCTCGCCGGCGACGATGGGCGTCGACCGCGTCCGCGCGCTCGCCGACGCCGGCATCGGGGCCGTGGTCCTGCCCTCGCTCTTCGAGGAGCAGGTCACCCACGAGCAGCTGCGCGACCTGGAGCTGACCGAGGGCACCGAGCACGGTGACGGCGAGGCCTCGTCGTACTTCCCGGTGCTGGCCACGGCGACGACCGGCGGCACGAGCCGCCACCTGCGCCTGGTCGAGCAGTGCGCGGCCGCGGTCGACGTCCCGGTCATCGCCTCGCTCAACGGCAGCACCGCCGGTGGCTGGGTGCGGTTCGCCCGGCAGCTGGCCGACGCCGGGGCCGCGGCGATCGAGCTCAACGTCTACGTCGTGCCCGGCGACCCGGGCACCAGCGGACGGGACGTCGAGGACCTCCACGTGGAGGTGCTCGAGCGGGTCCGCGAGGTCGTGTCGGTGCCGGTCGCGGTCAAGCTGAGCCCGTACTTCAGCTCCACCGGGGAGGTCGCGACCCGGCTCGACCGGGCCGGGGCGGACGGCCTGGTCCTCTTCAACCGCTTCCTCCAGCCCGACGTCGACCCGGAGACGATGCGGGTCACCGTGGGCACCGACCTGTCCTCCCCGGCCGAGGCCCGGCTCGCCCGGACCTGGGTGGCGATCCTGCACCACCGGGTGCGCGCGTCCCTCGCCGCGACGACCGGGGTCGAGGACCCCGGCGACGTGGCCGCCTACCTCCTCGCCGGCGCCGACGTCGTGATGACCGCCTCCGCCCTGGTGCGCCACGGCATCGACCACGTGACGGTCCTCGTCGAGGGGCTCACGTGGTGGATGCGCCGGCACGGGTTCGCCGACCTCGGCGAGGTCAGGGGCAGGCTCGCGGTACCCACCGACGTCGACTCCGGCGCCCACGAGCGGGCCGGCTACGTCGCCGCGCTCGAGAAGGCCCGGCGGACCTACGGCGACCTCGGGATGCTGAACCGGCGCGAGCCGGTCGGCTGACCGGGCCCAGCGCGCGGCCGGGAGCCGGCGGTCGCCCCACCGCTGGCTCGACGGCCTCAGCCCAGCAGCTCGTCGACGTAGCACCAGCGCCACGCCTCGCCGGGCTCGATCGAGCGCATCACCGGGTGGCCGCTGTCGCGGAAGTGCTCGGCGGCGTGCCGTCCCTGCGAGGAGTCGCAGCAGCCGACCTGCCCGCAGGTCGCGCACGAGCGCAGGTGCACCCAGCGCATCCCGAGCTCCAGACAGCGCGGGCAGCCGTCGTGCGAGGTGGGCGCGTGCGGGACCTCGGCCTCGGCCAGGTGCTCGCAGGCGCCGGCCACCCGGTCCGGTGGGCGCAGGTCGGCCTCGCGCAGGTCGGCGGTCCGGGTCGCGCCCCAGGCCAGCGCCGTCTCCTCGGCGTCCAGCTGGCCGAGGATGCCGGTGAGCACCGCGTGGTCGACCCCGCCGCGGTCGCGGATCCGGAGCAGCTCGGCGCGTTCCTCGTGGATCATCCCGACCCGCAGCCGGGCCCGGGCCTCCGCGGGCGTCTCCTGCTCGCCCGGTCCGAGGGTGCCGAGCCGCTCCCAGCTGCGGTTCACCCGGTCGGCGGCCTGGTCCCGGATCGTCGCGACGACGCCCGGGTCGGCATCGGGGTCCTCCTCCAGGAGGCGCAGGCCGGCGCCGGTCGTCGCGCCGAGCACCGTCGCCTCCTGGAGGGCGTCCTGGCGCGGGTCGGGGCCGCGC
This sequence comes from uncultured Actinomycetota bacterium, assembly GCA_963772645.1. Classification (GTDB taxonomy): domain Bacteria; phylum Actinomycetota; class Actinomycetes; order Actinomycetales; family Dermatophilaceae; genus DASSQJ01. Next base: position 76,803 of record CAVYYD010000005.1, on the reverse strand, counting down.
ACCTGCAGGGCCCGGGCCAGCGCCGGCAGGGTCGTCCCCTGGACGAGCAGGGTGCCCACGGTGACGACGAGCGCGATGACGACGAGCTCCGGCTGCAGGGGGGTGCCCTCCGGCAGGGTCAGGGCCGCCGCGAGGGTGACCACCCCCCGCATCCCCGCCCAGGACGTGACCAGCGCTCCGCGGAGCAGGCCCCCGCGACGCCGGGCGCCGCGGGAGGTGGTCAGGGCCATGAACGGCAGCACCCAGAGCGGGCGCAGGAGCAGCACCGCGAGGAGGACCACGGCGCCGACGAGGAGGGTCCGGCCCAGGCTCAGCTGGCCGGTGCGGGTGTCGGCGAGCAACGAGGAGACCTGCAGGCCGATGAGGAGGAAGACGGCGTTCTCGAGGACGAAGGTGATGCTCGACCAGTTGATCTGCTCGGCGAGGCGCGAGGGCGCCGACTGGATGGTGGGGGAGCGGTGGGCGAGCAGCAGCGCGGCGGTGACCACCGAGATCACGCCGGACGCGCCCAGCTCCTCCGCCGGCAGGTACGCCAGGTACGGGGCGACGAAGGAGAGCGCGGTGTCGGCCGGCACCTCGGTCAGCTGCCGCCGCAGCCAGCCGACGACGAGGTAGGCGAGCACCCCGACCGCGACCCCGCCGAGCCCGGCGACCGCGAGGTCGAGCACGACCGAGCCGGGGGTGACCGAGCCCGGCCCCGCGGCCGAGCCGCTCAGCCCGTGCGCGCTGAGCCCGGCGACCGCCAGGGCGGTGCGCAGGGTGACGAGGGCGGTCGCGTCGTTGAGCAGCGACTCGCCCTCGAGGATCGTGGTGATCTTCCGCGGGAGCCCGATCCGGCGGGCCACCGCCGACGCGGCGACGGCGTCGGGTGGGGCGACGACGGCGCCGAGCGCGACGGCCAGGGCGAACGGGATCGGCAGCAGCGCCCACGCGACGACCGCGACCCCGAACGCGGTGAAGAGCACGAGCCCGACCGAGAGCCCGAGGATCTTCGCCCGGTAGGTGCGGATGTCGAGCAGCGAGGTGGAGATGGCGGCCGCGTACAGCAGCGGGGGCAGCAGGCCGAGCAGGACGATCTCGGGGGACAGCCGCAGCTCGGGCATCCCCGGGACGAAGGAGAGCACCGCGCCGACGACGAGCAGGGCGATGGGCACCGGCACCCCGCGGGGTGCGACGAGCCGGTTGACGACGATGACGACGAGGACGAGGGCGACGACGAGCGCGGCGGTCTCCACGGGGGAGATTGTCACCCGGTGGCGACGCCGGCGGTGAGGTCGTCCGTCAGGTAGTGCTGGAGCACGGGGCCGAGCGCCCGGGCGAGCAGCTCGTGGTCGGCGTCGGCGAGGGCGTGCAGGCCGATGATGTGCCGGGCGACGACGAGGCCGGCCATCTGCGAGCCGAGGAGCGCCGCCCGCAGCTCGGGGTGGTCGCCGCCGAGGCGCACCGCGATCGGCATGAGGATCCGGGTGGTGAGCAGGTCCCGGACCAGCCCGGCGGCCTCGTCCTCGGAGGCCGCGGCGCGCAGCAGGCCGGTCATCGTCTGCCGGGCGGCCGGGGTGTCGAGCATGGTCAGGGCGAACGCGGCCAGCCGGGCCCCGGCGCCCTCGGGGCCGCCGGCGAGGACCGTCTCGAGGACCCGCTCGGGCTCGAACGGAAGGTCGACGACGGTGACGAAGAGCTCCTGCTTGGTCCCGAAGTAGTGGCTGACGAGGCGGGTGTCGACCCCGGCCTCCCCGGCGATGCCGCGCAGCGTGGTCCTGGGGTACCCGACCTCGGCGAACTGGTGCTTCGCAGCCGCGAGGATCGCCTCCCGGGTCCCGCTCCCGGCCGGCCTGCGTCCTCTGGCCCGCGGCACGCGTCCTCCTGTCGCTCGGCAGCCCCCGGCAAGTATGCCGACTCGCCCGCGCCCCCGTGCCGCTTCCGGGGCGGCCGGCCCGGGGTGCTACCCGGCGAGGACGGCCTCGCGGAGCACGTCGAGGCCCACCGAGCCCAGGTCGAGCGCCCGGCGGTGGAAGTCCTTGAGGCTGAAGGCGTCACCCTCGCGCGCCGCGACCTCGTCGCGCAGCCCGAGCCAGATCCGCTCGCCGACCTTGTAGCTCGGCGCCTGGCCCGGCCAGCCGAGGTAGCGGTCGAGCTCGAAGCGCATCGTCGCCTCGCCCTGGTTGGCGTGGGCGTCGAGGTACTGCCACGCCTTGCCGTAGGTCCACGCCCCGCCACCGACCTCGGCGGGCGCCTCGAAGCCGCAGTGGACGCCGATGTCGATGACCACCCGCGCCGCCCGCAGCGACTGGCCGTCGAGCAGGCCCATGTAGTTGCCGGGGTCGCTCATGTAGCCGAGGTCGGCCATCAGCCACTCGCTGTACAGCGCCCAGCCCTCGGCGTGCCCGCTGGTCCAGCACAGGTGCCGCCGCCACCGGTTGAGCAGGCCACTGCGGGCCACCGCCTGGCCGATCTGGAGGTGGTGGCCGGGGACACCCTCGTGGTGGACGGTGGTCAGCTCGCGCCAGGTGCCGAACCGCGTGACGCCCCGCGGCACCGACCACCACATCCGGCCCGGCCGGGAGAAGTCGTCGCTCGGGCCGGTGTAGTAGATCCCGCCGGTGTGGGTCGGCGCGATGCGCGCCTCGATGGTCCGGACCGGCTCGGGGATGTCGACGTGGGTCCCCTCCAGGTCGGCGATCACGGCGTCGGCGACACCCTGCATCCACTCCCGCAGCGCCGCGGTGCCCTCGATGACGTAGGCCGGGTCGGCGTCGAGCAGGGCGATCGCCTCCTTGACGCCGGCGCCCGGACGCACCCGGTCCGCGGTCGCGGCCATCTCGGCGTCGATCCGGGCCACCTCCTCCTGGCCCCACCGGTAGGTCTCCTCGAGGTCGATGCTCGAGCCGAGGAACTCGCGCGAGGCGAGCCGGTAGCGCTCGATGCCGGCCGCGTCGCTCTCCGGGGCCCGGTCCAGGAGGTGGGCGGCGAGGTCCTCGCCGAGGCGCCGGTAGGCCCCGGCCGCCGCCTCCGCACCCCGGCGCAGGTCGGCCGCCACCGGCTCCTCGAGCGGGTCGGCCCCGGCCCGGGCCCCGGAGAGGAGCTCGGCGAAGTAGCCGTCGGTGTCGGTGAGGTCGCGGCACTGCTCGATGCAGCGCTCGACCTGCCGGCGGGCGGTGACCAGCCCCTCGTCGGCCGCCTGGCGCACGGTGGCGGTCCACTGCTCGAGCGCGGTCGGGACCGCGCCGAGCCGGGCCGCGATGGTCGCCCAGTCCTCCTGGGTCGCGGTGGGCATGAGGTCGAACACGCCGCGCACACCCTGCAGCGGTGAGGCGATGACGTTGAGCTGCATCCGGTCGTAGCCGGCCTCGTGGACCTCGAGCGCGAGGCCGATGCGTTCACGCATCGCGGCGACGGTGACCCGGTCGATGGCGTCCACCGGCTCCACCTCCTCGAGCCGTCGCAGGGCGTCGCGGGCCAGCTCGGCCTCGTGGGCGTAGCCGTCCGGGGAGAGGTCGTCGAGCTCGCGCTGGCCGGTGCGCAGCCCGAGCGAGGTCGCCGCGATCGGGCTGGCGGCGACGACGGCGTCGAAGTACCCGTCGGCGACCGCGTCGACGGCGGTGGGGGTGCGGGCCGGGTCGGCGGCCGAAGGGGTGCGGGCCGGGTCGACGGCCGAGGGGGTGTCGCTCACCCCGGGGACGCTACCGGACCCCACCCGCCGCCGGCCGCCCCGTGCCGCCGACGCCGAGCCGTCCTAGGCTCGAGGGGTGGCAGCGCGCATCCTCTCGGTCAACGTCGGCACGGCCCGCGAGGGCATCAGCCCCTCCGGGGAGGGGACGGCCATCGACAAGCGGCCGGCCGGCTCGGCCCGGCTCCGGGACCCGGGCCCGAAGCGCGGCGGCCTCGGCAGCGGGGTCGTCGGCGACGAGTGCGTCTCCCGGCGCCACCACGGCGGCTCCCGCCAGGCCGTCTACGCCGTCGCGCGCGAGGAGCTCGACTGGTGGTCCGCCGAGCTCGGCCGCCGGCTCCCGGACGGGCACTTCGGGGAGAACCTCACCACCGCCGACCTCGACGTCGACGGCTCGCTCGTCGGGGAGCGGTGGCGGGTCGGCACGGCCCTGCTCGAGGTGACCGGGCCGCGGATCCCCTGCGCGACCTTCGCCGGGTGGATGGGGGAGCCGGGCTGGGTGCGCCGGTTCGCCGAGCGAGGCCGCACCGGGGCCTACCTCGCCGTGGTCGAGCCGGGGACGGTCAGCGCGGGCGACCCGGTCGAGGTCGTCGACCGGCCCGAGCACGCGATCACCGTGCCGCGCGCCTTCCGCGCGCTCACCGGGGACCTCGACGCGGCCCGCGAGGTCCTCTCCGCCGAGGTGCTCGGGCTCGAGGACCACGACGCGCTCGCCGCCCGGGTGGCCCGCCGCATGGCCCACGGGGGGCCCGCGCGGCCGTAGTAGCCTCGGCGGCACCGACACGATGGAGTTGACAGTGAAGATCGGAATCGCGGGTGCCGGGTTCTCCGGCGCCGTCATCGCCCGCCGGCTCGCCGAGGCCGGCCACGAGGTCGACGTCTACGAGCAGCGGGACCACGTCGCCGGGAACTGCCACACCGAGCGCGACGAGCAGACCGGGGTGCTGGTCCACCGCTACGGGCCGCACATCTTCCACACCGACAACGAGCGGGTCTGGGAGTACGTCAACCACTTCGGCGAGATGGTCCCGTTCAACCACCGGGTGCGCACCACCGTCGGCGGCCGGGTCTACCTCCTGCCGATCAACCTGCTGACGATCAACCAGCTCTTCGAGACCGCGCTCAGCCCCGACGAGGCCAAGGAGTTCATCGCCGAGCAGGCCGACGACTCGATCGACGAGCCGGCGAACTTCGAGGAGCAGGCGCTGAAGTTCGTCGGCCGCCGCATCTACGAGGCGTTCTTCTACGGGTACACCAAGAAGCAGTGGGGCCGCGAGCCCACCGAGCTGCCGGCGGCGATCCTCAAGCGGCTCCCGGTGCGCTTCACCTACGAGGACTCCTACTTCAACCACCCGCACCAGGCGATGCCCCGGCACGGCTACACCGCCATCGTCGAGAACATCCTCGACCACGACGGCATCTCGGTGCACCTGGGCACCCCGTACGACGAGGGCCTGCGCGGCGGCTACGACCACTCGGTGTGGACGGGCCCGCTCGACGCCTGGTTCGGCTACGAGCACGGCCGGCTCGGCTACCGCACCCTGGACTTCGAGCCGATCCGGGCCGAGGGCGACCTGCAGGGGTGCTCGGTGATGAACTACGGCGACTACGAGGTGCCGTTCACCCGGATCGCCGAGCACAAGCACTTCGCCCCGTGGGAGGAGCACGAGGGGACGATCGCGTTCCGGGAGTTCAGCCGGGCCTGCGGGCCCGAGGACATCCCCTACTACCCGATCCGGCTCACCCACGACAAGGGCCTGCTCGGCGAGTACATCGGGGCGGCGCAGCAGGCCACCGGCGTCACCTTCGTCGGACGCCTCGGCACCTACCGCTACCTCGACATGGACGTCACGATCGGCGAGGCGCTGACCGCGGCCGACGGGATGCTCGCGGCGATCGGCGCCGGCGAGCCGATCCCGCCGTTCTTCGTCGCCCCTATGTGAGCGACCGCGTGCGGGCCGCGGTCTCCGCGGCCCGGTCGCCGTCACGGTCCCGGTCGGGCACGAGGCCCCGGCGCTCCCAGCGCACCGGGGTCAGCAGCAGGCCGACGAGGAGCACCGCCCCGAGGACCATCGGGATGATGTAGCGCGGCAACGCGATGGGCCCGGCGACGAGGACCCCGAGCCCGAGGAACATCGGGACGGTCGCCACGACGTGCAGCCACGCCCGGCGCCGGAGCGCGAAGACGAGGGCGAAGAGCGGCACCCACGAGGCGTAGAAGGCCTTGCTGGCGAGCAGGTTTCCGTCGGTGAACGCCCCGGTCGCCCGGTTCATCGCGTCCTGGGCCGGGACCAGGGCGTCGGGGGAGCGCAGGCTGTCCGCGACGTCCGCGATCTGCTGCCGCGTCGTGCCCTCGATGCTGCGGGAGTGCCAGAAGTCGATGTAGCGGTCGAGGACGAGCCGCTGCTGGAGGGTCATCGAGGACACCGGCGCGAAGTACTCGAAGGTGTTCGCCGCGGTGGCCGCCACGTAGGTGCCGGGGTAGCGGACGAGCTCGGCGAGCCACACCTCGAGGTAGGCCAGCTGCTGCTGGCGGGTCGCGTGCCCGTCCCAGCGGCCCTTCACGGCGTCCGAGCGCCGGGGGGTGTACGCCTTGGCCAGGCCGTCGTAGCCGAGGACCGCGTCGATCGCCGCCCTCTCCGACGCGGGCAGCTCGTCGCCGTGGTAGGCCACGGTGCGCGCCGTCTGCTGCAGCGGCACCGAGAGCATGTCGGTGAGGGTGCCGCGGGAGACGCCCATCGCCGGCAGCGCCAGCAGCGGCCAGACGACGTTGGTGACGACGAGCAGGGCGCCGGTGCCGGCGAGGATGCGCCACCGGGTGCCGCGGGCGGCGACGAGGACGAGGACCACGACGCAGACGAGGACGAGGTAGGCGTTGGTGCGCTTGGCCATGATGAGCGGGAACACCACGGCCACGGCGGCCACGACGACCCACGGGTGCATGAGGAAGCGGCCCCGGGTGCGGGCCGCCTCGACGAAGAGGACGAGGAAGGGCAGCCAGAAGATCCCGGCGAAGGAGTCCTTGCTCATCACCGACTGGAGGACCACGAAGGTCGGGAAGACGGCGACGAACGCCGTCAGCAGCACGTGAGCCCAGCGGGAGAGCCCGAGCCGGCCGAGGTAGCACAGGGTCAGCGCCACGCCGAGGGCGGTGAGCACCTCCTGGAGCAGCAGGAAGACGAAGAGCCCGGTCGTGTACGCGCCGAGCGCGTGGCCGAGGTCCCAGAACCCGCCGAAGAGGGCGGTGTCGAACCAGGGGTGGTGGTCGGAGCGCTTCTGCAGGCCCAGCCACTGGAACAGCTGGGTGATCGTGTCGGAGTCGACGTTGCCCGGGTAGTGCACGAGCAGCCACGGCAGCCAGCCGGCGAGGAGGGCGCCGGTGGTCGGCCACAGCCGGCGTCGCACCACCGCCCGCATCGGGCGCCCCGCCGGCGGCGGGCCACCGGCGGCGTCCCAGCGCCGGTCCAGCCACCAGAAGAGGAGCCGGACCGGCAGGTAGATGACCAGGGCCAGGCCGAGGACGACGACGAGGCTGCCGAGCGCCGCGCCGGTGGAGGAGGAGAACCACGTCGCGCTGTCGGTGGCGTTGAACGAGGCACCGACGACGACGAAGAGCGAGAGGAGGAGGGAGAGCCCGGCGGCGGGCAGGTCGACCAGCGCCCGCCGGCCGGGCACGGGGGACGCCTCCTCCTCCGGTGGCGTGGTCGTCTCCGCGGGGCTGGGCATGGGCTCCATTGTGGCCGGTTTCGCCTCGGGCCCGCGGACCGGGTGGGCACGTGGCCGGAGCAGCGGTCGGTCACGACCGGCGCGGCGGGGGGCGTGCGGGCCCGCGCCGGCTGCTCCAGTACGGTGTGCCGGTGCCAGTCCGGAACAGGGCCGCCAGCTGGTGGGTGGGCACCGTGGGGGCGGTGTTCGGCCTGCTGGCCCTGCAGGCCGGCGCCGTGCCCGGGCCGCTGCTGGCCAGCCTCCCGGGCCCGAGCCTGTCCTCGGTCGTCGTCCTCGGCGCCCTCGTCGTCGTCGGGTCGTGGCTGGTCCGCCGCGTCTCCGGCTCGGCCTGGCGATGGGGCGTGGGGGTCGCGCTGGCGGCGACGACGGCCCGGCTCGGCGGCATGTCGTTCACCGTCGGCGGGGACGTCCTCGCCGACCCGGCGAACCGGGCCTGGGTGGTCGTGCACACGCTGGGCACCGTCTGGCTGGTCGCCGCCGGGGTGGCCGCCCTCGTCGAGGCCCTCGACCGCTGGGGCGCGCGGGCGGCCGGTGCCGGCGCGGACGGCCTCGAGGGCGGGAACCGCCTCGTGCGCGCCCTGCGGTCGGGGTCCCGGCGCCGGCGGGCCGGGGCCGCCGGGGTGGTCGCGGGCCTCCTCGTGCTCTCCCGGTTGCCCTACCTCATCGGCTGGTGGCCGGGCATCGTGCACTTCGACACGCTGCGCAGCGTCTCCTACGTTCGCGGGTCCTTCGAGTGGGAGGCCTACGAGCCGGTCGGCCACTCGCTCATCGTCGGCCTCGAGGACCGGCTCTCCGCCCTCCTCGGGCTCGGCGACGTCGGTATGGTCGCCATCGGGGTCTCGGCCCAGGTCCTGGCGAGCTCGGCGGCGTTCGCCTTCCTCCTGGCGCGGATGGCGACCTGGCGCGCCCCGGACGGGCTGTGGGTGGCGTGCCTGGCCTGGGTCGCGCTGCACCCGGTCATCTCGTTCCTCACCGTGACCTGGGTCAAGGACGTCCCGTTCTCGGTCGCCTTCGTCGTCCTCGTGACGTGCACCGCCGAGGTGGCGTTCGGTCCCGCCGGCGACCGGCGCTGGCTGTGGCCGGTGCTCACCGTGGCCGCCGTCGCGGTCGCGGTGACCCGCAACAACGGGGTGTACGTCGTCGCCCTCGGCCTGCTGGCCCTGCTCGTCCTCCTGCCGGGGCGGCGCCGGCGGCTCGCGGCCGTGCTCGCCGGGGTCGCGGTGTCCTACGGCCTCTTCGTCGGCCCCCTCTACGCCGTCCTCGACGTCCACCCCGGCCCCACCGAGGAGCTGTACTCGGTCCCGATCCAGCAGCTGGCCCGGATCGCGAAGGAGCACGCCGCGGAGCTGACCCCGGCCGAGCGCGGGTACCTGGTGCGGATGTTCGACGGGATGGCGCCGGAGGAGCTGGCCAGGCACTACGTCCCCGGCCTGGCCGACCCGATGAAGCTGCAGACCCGCCCGGCGTGGCCCCACCACGGGGCGCGGGAGTTCCTCGCCGGCTGGGCGGGGATCGTGGCCCGCTTCCCCGGCACGGCGCTCGCGGCGACCCTGGCGAACACCGCCGGGTACTGGGACCCCGCCGGGGCCTCGTACGACGGGTTCCCGCTCTTCTCCGTCGTCGACGCGGAGCTGCGCGGCGTGCACCTGCGGGTGCCGACCCACGAGCCGCCCGACGGGCTCGCTCGGCTCGTCGTGGACAGCGGGCTCGTGCCGACCCACGACTACGTCAAGGGGTCGGTCGACGACGGCTACCGGGCCCTGCCGGCGCTCGGCCTGCTCATGTCCCCCGGCTTCGTCGTCTGGCTCTGGGTGCTGTCCGTCCTCCTCGTGGCGAGGTGCCGTGACCGGGCGGCCCTCGCGGCGTTCGTCCCGGCCGGTGCGTTGCTGCTCACCGTGCTCGCCGGGCCGGTCTCCGGGGGCCAGCGGTACTCGCTCACCCTCTACATGGCCCTCCCGCTCGCGGCCTCCGCGGTGGCCGTCGCCGCCCGCCGTCGCGGGTCGCCGGGTCGGTCGAGGGCCGTCGCCGACCCCGCAACTACGGTGAGCGCGTGCCGATCCTGAGCAGGGCCGCCGCCGGGGCGGTGGCCGGCTCGGGTGGCGTCCTCGCGGTCCTCGCCCTCACCGCGGGAGAGGTCCCCGGGCCGCTCCTGCAGCGGCTGGGCGGCCCGAACCTGTCCTCCGTGGTGGTCCTCGCGGTGCTCGTCGTCGCGGGCTCGTGGGTGCTCCGGCGCGCCTCGGGGTCGGCCTGGCGCTGGGCCACCGGCGTCGCGGTGGTCGCGCCCACCGCCCAGCTCGGCGGCCTCTTCCTGCGCGTCGGCGGGCACGTCCTCGCCGACCCCTCGACCGCGGCCTGGTCCGTCGTCCACTGGCTCGGCACCGCGTGGCTCCTCGCACTGGGCGTCGCTGCGCTGGTCGACGTCCTCGACCGCTGGGGCTCGCGTCACCCGGGGGCGGCTGCCGGGTCACGGGGGCTGCCCGTCGTCGCGGCCCTCCGCAGCGGGGCTGGCCCCCGTCGGCGGCGTGCCGTCCTCCTCGTCGCGGGGCTGCTCGTCCTCGGCCGGCTGCCCTACCTCGTCCTCGAGTGGCCTGGCGTCGTGTTCTTCGACACCTTCCGGAGCCTGGCGTACTCGCGAGGGACGTCCCCGTGGGAGGCCTACGAGCCCGTCGGGAACTCGCTCCTCGTCACGCTGACCGACCGGGTGGCGGCCCTGCTCGACCTGGGCGACACCGGGCTCGTCGCCCTGGCCACCGGCACGCAGGTCCTGGCGACCTCGGCGGCGTTCGCCTTCCTCCTGGCGCGGATGGCGACCTGGCGCGTCCCGGACGGCTGTGGGTGGCGTGCCTGGCCTGGGTCGCGCTGCACCCGGTCATCTCGTTCCTCACCGTGACCTGGGTCAAGGACGTCCCGTTCTCGGTCGCCTTCGTCGTCCTCGCCACGTGCGTCGGTGAGCTGGTCCTCGGTCGGCCAAGCGGACAGCGGCACCGGTGGGTGTGGCTGACGCTCGCCGGCGCGGCGGTCGTCCTCGTCGTCACCCGGAACAACGGCGTCCACGTCGTGATCCTCGGCCTGCTCGTGCTGCTCGTGCCGCTGCGGGCCCAGTGGCGGCGGCTGGGTGCCGTGCTCGCCGCCGTGGCCCTCGGCTACGGCCTCTACGTCGGGCCGCTGTACGCGCTGCTCCAGGTCCGACCCGGCCCCACCGAGGAGCTGTACTCGGTCCCGATCCAGCAGCTGGCCCGGATCGCGAAGGAGCACGCCGCGGAGCTGACCCCGGCCGAGCGCGGGTACCTGGTGCGGATGTTCGACGGGATGGCGCCGGAGGAGCTGGCCAGGCACTACGTCCCGGGCCTGGCCGACCCGATGAAGCTGCAGACCCGCCCGGCGTGGCCCCACCACGGGGCGGGGGAGTTCCTCGCCGGCTGGGCGGGGATCGTGGCCCGCTTCCCCGGCACGGCGCTGGCGGCGACCCTGGCGAACACCGCCGGGTACTGGGACCCCGAGGGAGCGGCCTACGACGGCATCCCCGTGACGTCGGCGAACGACGTGCGGGGGGTGCACCTGGACATCCCGACCGCCGGCCCCCCGCACGGGCCCGACCGGCTCGTGCGCTCCGGTGGGCTGATGCCGAGCCGCAGCTACTCGCAGGGCACCCACGACGACGGCTACCGCGCCGTCCCCGTGCTCGGGCTGCTCATGGCGCCCGGTTTCGTGGTCTGGCTGTGGGCGCTCGGCGCGCTGCTCGTCGTGCGCCGCCGGGACTGGCGCTCGCTCGCGGTCTTCGTCCCGGCCGGCGTGCTCCTCCTCAGCTTCCTCGCCGGTCCCGTCTCGGGGGGCCAGCGGTACTCGCTCACCCTCGACATGGCCCTCCCGCTCGCGGCCTGCGCGGTGGCCGTCGCCGCCCGTCGCCGGCCGCCGCCCGCCCGCACGGCGGGTGGCCCGACCTCCGATACCATCGTGGGCGGCCCCGCCCAGGACCCGCCCGGCAGCCACCCCGGGTGAGCCGGGTGCGCCCGGCCGCCACCCACGGTGGGTGCCCCCGACCCCGACCCCCGAAGGACCCCGTATGCCCAGCGCGCCGGAGATCGTCGCGATCGTCCCCTGCTACAACGAGGAGGCGGCCGTCGCGACCGTGGTCGGGGACCTCCGGCGGGCCGTGCCCGGCATCACCGTCTACGTCTACGACAACAACAGCACCGACCGCACCGCGCAGGTGGCAGCCGAGGCCGGCGCGGTCGTCCGCACCGAGCGCCGCAAGGGCAAGGGCAACGTCGTGCGCCGGGCGTTCGCCGACATCGACGCCGACGTCTACCTGCTCATCGACGGCGACGACACCTACGACGCGGCCGCGGCCCCCCGCCTCATCGCGGCCCTCCTCGACGGCCCGCTCGACCACGTCCTCGGGACCCGCAAGCAGACCACCGAGCAGAGCGCCTACCGTCCCGGCCACGAGACCGGCAACCGGATGTTCAACCGGCTCGTCGGCTTCCTCTTCGGCGAGCCGGTCTCCGACATGCTCAGCGGCTACCGGGTCTTCTCGCGCCGCTTCGTCAAGTCCTTCCCCGCGCTCTCCCGCGAGTTCGAGATCGAGACCGAGCTCACCGTCCACACGATGAACCTGCGCGTCCCGCAGGTCGAGGTCCCGGTGGGGTTCAAGGACCGCCCCGAGGGCAGCGAGAGCAAGCTGCGCACCTACCACGACGGTCTGCGCATCCTGCGGCTCATCGTCCAGCTCGTGCAGCACGAGCGGCCGCTGCTCTTCCACGGGCTCATCGCCGCGGTCTTCGCCCTGGTCGGGCTCGGCCTGGGGCTCCCGGTCGTCTGGGAGTACTACCAGACCGGCCTGGTGCCGCGGTTCCCCACGGCGATCCTCGCCTCCTCGCTCATCCTCATCGCCATCCTCGGCCTCGTCGTCGGCCTGGTCCTCAACGGTGTGCTCCGTGCTCGCGAGGAGGCCGCCCGGCTGGAGTACCTGCGCTGGCCGGCCCCGCCGTGGTCGGGGCGCGGATGACGGCGGTCTCCCGCGGCCGGGTCGCCACCTGGGCCCGGTCGCACGGCTCCTTCCCCCGCTACGCGCTCGTCGGGGGTGCCAACACCCTCCTCGACCTCGGCCTCTTCTCGCTGTTCGCCGTGGCGTTCGGGGTCCCGCCGCTGCTCGCCAACGTCATGTCCACGGTCATCGTGCTGTGCGTCAGCTACCTGCTCAACCGGGTCTTCGTCTTCCGCAGCGAGCGCAGCGTACGGGGGACGGTGGTCCAGTTCGTCACCGTGACCCTCTTCTCGGGGCTCGTCGTCCAGTCGGGCGTCATCTGGCTCGTCGTGCACCTCGGCGGCCTGCTCGTTCCCGCGCTGTCGATCGCGGTGCTCGCGCCGGTGGCGAAGGTGTGCGCGATGGGCGTGGGGATGGTGACGAACTACGTCGGCTACCGCTGGCTCTTCGCCCACGACCGCTGACCGCGCCCGGCCGCCGGCCTGCGGTGGCGACCCCCTACCGACCCTGGTCCGCAGGCCGGTCGGCCTGGTCGCGCACCGCCTGCTCGAGGGTGGCGATCCGCCGCTCGAGGACCGCGAGGGCGAAGAGGACCTCGTCGGTGCCGACCCCGACCCTGGAGCGCCTGGCCAGCTTGGCCGGCTTGACCGGGGAGTGCCGGGAGACCTGCTGGCCGACGAACCGGGCGGCGATCCGGGCGGTCCGCCTGGGGCCCGAGTAGCGCAGGTGGTACCAGCCGCGGACGACCGGGCTGTGGCCCTTGGCGTTCTGCTCGAGGGCCTCGACGAACCGCGGGTAGTTGTCCTTGACCAGCGCCTCGGACAGCCGGCGGGCGTAGACGCCCTTGCCCGCCTCGGCGATGGCCCGGCCCACCTGCACCTCGGTGTAGTGCGAGTAGACGCGGCGGAGCACCTCGTAGAGCTGGCGGCGCAGGTTCGCCGGGGTCCGCCGGCTGATCCACTCCATCTGCGACATCGCCCAGGCCAGGAGGGTGGTCTGGTACACCTCGAGCCAGCCCTTGCGGTCGAGGAAGTCGTAGATCGTGTCGTGGTGCTCGAAGATCCGGAAGAGGCGCTCGTCCGCGGTCGACATCGTCTGGCCGGCCCGGGCGAGCCGGTGGTGGCAGAGCACCTCGGGCACCAGGGCCACCGACTCGGCCTGGGTGACGCAGAACCAGTGGAACGGGTTGTCCTCGTAGAAGTAGTCGCCGACCGGGAACCGGATCCCGTTGTCCTCCAAGAGGCTACGGCGGTAGATCTTGCGCCACGGGACGGCGATGAAGCGGAGCAGCTCGATCCGCATCGCGTCGTCGAGCCGGTAGGCCTCCTGGTCGAAGGCGTCCCAGCGGTGCTCGTCCGGCGGGGCGGTGCGCTCCTCGGAGGCGTCGGTGAAGAGCCGGTACTTGCACATCGCGAGGTCCGCGTCGTGGGTGGTCGCCGCGGTGAGCAGCCGCTCGAACATCTCCGGCTCGTAGAGGTCGTCGCCGTCGGCGAACCCGACGTAGGGGGCCGTGGCGACATCGAGCCCGGCGTTGGCCGCGGTCGCGACGCCGCCGGGGGAGTTGGTGCCGCGCAGGACCGGGACGATCCGCGGGTCGGCCTCGGCGTACTCGGCGATGATCCGGGGGCTCGCGTCGGTGGAGCCGTCGTCGACGACGATGATCTCGAGGTCACGCAGGGTCTGGTTGGTGATCGAGTCGAGGCAGGCACCGATGTAGGACTCGATGTTGTAGCTCGTGACGATGACGGACAGCACGGCCATGTGGGGGACCTTTCCTAACCCAGGGCTTTGCGGACGATGGCGCGCGAGACCTCGGGGGTGGAGCGTCGCAGGCTGGCGAAGTCGGCGAGGTCGATGCGCATCAGGTGCTCCTGGAGCCGCTCGTCGAAGCGGGTCCTGACCGTCGGCGCGGTCCGGTCGGCGGCCCAGGAGGCGATCCGCACGACGCTGGCCCAGTACTGGGCGGCGTACCGCCGGCGCAGCGTCGGGTGCGCCGCGAGCAGGTCGTAGGCCTCGTCGAAGGCGTCGAAGAGGGTGAGCCGCTCGAGGGAGTCACGGTTGGTGAGGTTCGAGCCGCCGGCCATCACGACGTGGGTGCACAGCTCGGCGTTGACGAGCAGGATGCGGTCGGCGAAGAGCAGCGAGTACCAGTGCCCGAGGATGTCGTTGTGGACCGGGGTCGAGCCGAACCGCAGCCCGGCCGACCGGTAGGTCTGCGTGCGCAGCACCTTGTTCCACGGGTAGTTCGTCAGGCCGGCGAGGCTGTCGGCCTCGTCGAGGCGGACCGTCGTCGAGCGCTCCGCGCCGACGACCTCGTCCCAGACGTCGAGGTCGTGGACGTTCATCTCCATCCGGCCGTCGTCGGCCATCCGGCGGTAGTGGTACCGGAGGATCGCGAGGTCCTGGCCACCCCGGTCGAGATCGGCGAGGGTGCGCACGAGGGCGTCGGTGTGGATGACGTCGTCGTCGTCGAAGAAGAGGGTGTAGCGGCCCTGGGCGTGCGGGAAGGCGGTGTTGCGGGCGATGCCGGCGCCCCGGTTGGTCTCGTGGGCCAGGAGGGTGACCCGGTCGTCCCGCGCGGCGAGGTCGCGGACCAGCTCGACCGTGCCGTCGGTCGAGGCGTCGTCGACGACGAGCAGCTCCAGGGAGGGCCCGTCGATCCCGAGGAGGACCTCCGCGAGGGGTCCGATCGTCTCCTCGGAGTCGTGCGTGGGCACGATCACCGTGAGGTCGTAGGGTTCCATGCCCACCTTTCAGCTCACGAGTCGGTTCGGGGGCGAGCCGTCGTCGGCCCGCGGGGTGCCGCGCACGGGCGTCCGGTGGCCGGCCGACGCGGGGCCCCCCGGTCGGGCTGCGGCGCCGGGTCGGTCCCCGGGTCGCTCACTCGCCGCGCCCTGCGGCGCCGGCCAGTGTAGCCGCGGACGCCCGTGCGGCCCCAGCCGGCGGCTGCCCGGTCCCGCCCTCACCGGGTCAGCCCGCCTCGTCGGCCAGGTCGGCCCGGTAGTGCTCGAGCACCTCGGCGATGGACCCGTCGTCGGCCATCCGCCCCGCGCGCAGGTAGATCCCGCGGGAGCAGAAGCGGCGCAGGTCGGCCTCGGAGTGGGAGACGAGGAACAGCGTCCGGCCGTCGGCGAGGAGGTCCTCCATCCGGCGGTAGCACTTCTCCCGGAACGCGGCGTCGCCGACCGCGAGCACCTCGTCGACGAGGATGATCGGCTCGTCCAGGGTGGTGATGAGGGAGAAGCCGAGGCGGACCTGCATCCCGGAGGAGAAGTGCCGGAACGGCATGTCGAGGCCGGCCCGCACCTGGGGACCGGCGAAGGTGACGATGTCCTCGAACCGGGCCTGGGTCTCGTCGGCCGACAGGCCGTGCAGGCCGGCGGTGAGATAGACGTTCTCGCGGGCGGTGAGGTCGGGCAGGAACCCGCCGGTCAGCTCGATGAGCGGGGCCACGCCGCGGTGCACCGCGGCCGCGCCCTCGTCGGGGATGAGCACCCCGGCGATGACCTTGAGCAGCGTGCTCTTGCCGGTCCCGTTCCCGCCGACGAGGCCCACCGCCTCGCCCTCGCCCACGGTGAAGCCGATGTCGCGCAGCGCCCAGAACGTCTCCCGCGGGGAGGTGTTCTCCCCGCGCAGCAGCATCTCGCGCAGCGAGAGCCGGCGGCGGCGCGACCGGTAGAACTCCACGCCCACGCCCTCGACCTCGATGACCGTCGCCACCTCAGATCTCCTTGAGCACGCGTCGCTCCATCCGGGCGAACACCCGCAGGCCGAGGAGGAGGAGGACGACGGCGACGGCCGCCCCGACGAACACCGGGGGCCACTGGATCGGCTCGGAGAAGAACCCGGCGCGCAGCAGCTCGAAGATGCCCGAGAGGGGGTTGAACCACAGCACCTTCTCGAGCCAGTCCGGGGCCCACTTGATCGTGTAGATGATCGGGGTCAGGTAGAACATCATCCGCAGCACGATCCGCACCAGGCGCAGGGCGTCGTCGACCATGACGGTGACCGGGGCGAGGATCAGCCCGATGCCGATGAGCAGGACGAACTCCAGGAGGACGCCCAGCGGCATCAGGAGGATGTGCACGTTGACCGAGGCCTGCCCGGCGAGGACGTAGACGGCGGTGATCACCGCGAGCACCGGCAGGGTGAGCAGGTACTCGACCCCCTTGGCGATGACGACCCGGGCCACCCACAGCTCACGGGCCAGGTTGGTGGAGCGGATCAGCTTGGCCTCGGTGAGCAGCGCGCGGGCCGACTCGGTGATCGAGGCGTTGAACCACTGCCAGGACAGGAGGCCGACGATGAGGAAGAGGAAGTACGGCTTGTGCCCGACGTCGCTGCGCTTGAAGATGATCGCGAAGACGAGGAAGTAGATCAGCGACATCGCGAGCGGGTCGAGGATCGTCCACACGTAGCCGAGGACGCTGCGGGCGTAGCGGACCCGCAGGTCGCGGCGCACGAGGATGGCCAGGATCCTCCGCTCGGCCACGACCCGACCGACCCGTGACCACTCCGCCGTCGCGGTCATCGGCCGGTCCCTCCGGCGCGGCCGGCGGCGGGCAGACCCCGTCGGGCCGCGGGCGGGTCGGTGGAGGGCACCGCGACAGTATCCCGGACCCGCCCCGGTTCCGCCGAATCCGCCCCCACCCCGGCCGGGGTCACCGCGGCAGGCCGGAGCGGCGCCAGCCGCCCGGGCCGTGGTCGACCGGCCGGCGCAGGGCGGCCGTGTGGGAGGCCCACGGGGACCGGCGCGCCGCGGGCTCCGGGTCGCCGCCGCCCGCGGCCGCCAGGACCGCGACGACCGCCGCGACGTCCTCGGCCGTCGCGGGCCCGGTGACCCGGATGGCCGCGGCGGGTGGCTGGTCGGCGGTCATCGTCGCGCCCCGGTCACCGGGCGGCCGCCACGTGGGCGCTGAGGCTGCCACCCGGTCACAGCGGGATGTTCCCGTGCTTCTTCGGCGGCAGCGTCTCCCGCTTGGTGCGCAGCGCGCGCAGCGCCTTCGAGACGTTCATCCGGGTGTTGGAGGGGGTGATGACGGTGTCGATGTAGCCCCGCTCGGCGGCGACGTACGGGTTGGCGAGGGCGTCCTCGTACTGCTGGATGAACGTGGCCCGGGCCTCCTCGACCGACCCTCCCTGCTCCGCGGCCTTCCGCAGCTCCTTGCGGTAGAGGATGTTGACCGCGCCCTGGGCGCCCATCACCGCGATCTGCGCGGTCGGCCAGGCGAGGTTGATGTCGGCGCCGAGGTGCTTGGACCCCATGACGTCGTAGGCGCCGCCGTAGGCCTTGCGGGTGATGACGGTGACCAGCGGGACGGTGGCCTCGCTGTAGGCGTAGATCAGCTTGGCGCCGCGCCGGATGATGCCGTCCCACTCCTGGTCGGTGCCGGGCAGGAAGCCGGGCACGTCGACGAAGGTCAGGACCGGCACGTTGAACGCGTCGCAGGTCCGCACGAACCGGGCGGCCTTCTCGCTGGCGTCGATGTCGAGGGTGCCGGCGAACTGCATCGGGTTGTTCGCCACGACCCCGACCGAGCGACCCTCGACCCGGCCGAAGCCGGTGACGATGTTCGGCGCGAAGAGCGGCTGCACCTCGAGGAACTCGCCGTCGTCGAGGACCCTCTCGATGACCTGGTGCATGTCGTAGGGGACGTTCGGGCTGTCCGGGATGATCGTGTCGAGGAACCGGTCGTCGTCGGTGACGGCGAGGTCGAGCTCGTCGCCGAAGACCGGCGGGTCCTCCATGTTGTTGCTCGGCAGGTAGGACAGCAGCGCCTTGACGTAGTCGATGGCGTCGTCCTCGTCGGTGCCCATGTAGTGCGCGACACCGGACTTGGTGTTGTGGGTACGGGCGCCGCCCAGCTCCTCGAAGCCGACGTCCTCACCGGTGACGGTCTTGATGACGTCCGGGCCGGTGATGAACATGTGGCTGGTCTGGTCGACCATGACGGTGAAGTCGGTGACGGCGGGGGAGTAGACCGCGCCGCCGGCGCACGGGCCCATGACCAGCGAGATCTGCGGGACCACCCCGGAGGCGTGCACGTTGCGGCGGAAGATCTCACCGTAGAGCCCGAGCGAGACCACGCCCTCCTGGATCCGGGCCCCGCCGGAGTCGTTGAGCCCGACCACCGGGCAGCCGACCTTCATCGCGAAGTCCATGACCTTGCAGATCTTCTCCCCGAACACCTCCCCGAGGGAGCCACCGAAGACGGTGAAGTCCTGGGCGAACACCGCGACGGTGCGGCCGTCGACGGTGCCGTAGCCGGTGACCACCCCGTCGCCGTACGGGCGGTTCCGGTCCTGCCCGAACGCCACCGACCGGTGCCGGGCGTACTTGTCCATCTCGACGAACGACCCCTCGTCGAGGAGCAGCTCGAGCCGCTCCCGCGCCGTCTTCTTCCCCCGGGCGTGCTGCTTGTCCACCGCACGGTCGGACCCGGCGCTCGCGACCTCGGCGACCCGCCGCTTGAGGTCGGCCAGCTTCCCCGCGGTCGTCGTCGTGTCGATGTCCTCGGGAACGTCGGTGCCGCCGATGGAGTGCGGGTCGCTCTTCGACATGACCCGAGCCTAGCCTTGGGCGGGTGACCTCGATGCCCGGCCCGGCTCCGCTGGACGCCGCCTCCGTACGGCCCGGCGAGCCGTGGCTGCCGGTCGAGGTCTTCCAGGCCCTCGGCTCGACGAACGACGAGGTCCGCGCCCGGCCCCGGAGCTGGCGGGTGGTGGTCGCGGAGCGTCAGGAGAGCGGCCGGGGCCGCCTGGGCCGGGCGTGGACGACGACGCCGGGCACCGCGCTCGCCGTCTCGGTCCTCGTCCCGGTGCCGGCCTCGGGCGCCTCCTGGGTCCCGCTGCTGGCCGGCCTGGCCGTGCACCGGGCCGTCGGCGAGGTCGCCGGGCTCGGCACGTCGCTGAAGTGGCCCAACGACGTCCTCGTCCCCGCCGACGGTGACCGCAAGCTCGCCGGCATCCTCTGCGAGTGGGTGCCGGGCGGTGTCGTCGTCGGGGCGGGCGTCAACGTCGACACCGCCCGCGAGGACCTGCCGGTCGGGACCGCCACCTCGCTGCGGGCCGCCGGCCGCCCGGGGGTCGACCGGGCGGCGCTGCTCACCGCCTACCTGGCCCACCTCGCCCGCGCGCTGGGCGAGGACAGCGGGCCGGCCGGGCCGTCGGTCGCCGCCTACCGGGCGGCCTGCTCGACCCTCGGCCGCGAGGTCGAGGTGCACGCCCCGGACGGGTCGGTGCGCACCGGGACCGCGACAGGCGTCGACGACGCGGGCAGACTGGCGGTCCTGACCCCGGTGGGGCCGGAGCTGGTCTCCGCCGGTGACGTCGTCCACGTCCGGACACGGTGAGAGGAGGCGCGATGTCCGAGACCGAGTCCCCGGCCGACCCGGTCGCCCCCGCGCCGAACCTGCCGGAGGCCGTCGAGCGGGCCCTGCTCGGCCGGTCGGCCTCGATCACCCGGGCCGAGGTGGCGGAGGGCGCCGGGGTGCCCGCGGCCCGGGCCCGCCGGTTCTGGCACGCGATGGGCCTGCAGCTGGTCGACGACGACGAGGCGATGTTCACCGAGGCCGACCGCGAGGCCCTGCGCCGCGTCTCGCGGATGATCGACGAGGGCGCCATCACCGAGGAGCTGGCCGTCGGGATGACCCGGGCCCTGGCCCGCACCGCGGACCGGCTCGCGGTCTGGCAGACCCAGCTCGTCGCCGAGTCGCTGACCTCGCCGTTCAGCGAGGAGCTCGAGGGCAGGGACAGCCGCTCGATCCCGGCCCCGGAGGTCGCCACCGACGCGGCCAACCTCCTCGCCCGGATCATCGACGACCTCGAGCCGCTCCTGGCCTACGTCTGGCGCCGCCACCTGACCGGCGCCGTGCACCGGATGATCGCCGACGCCGACCCGGCCGTCCGGATGGACCCCTCGGCCCCGCTGCGCGCGGTCGGGTTCGCCGACCTCGTCTCGTTCACCTCCTTCGTCCGCCGGATGAGCGAGCGCCAGCTCGCGCGGATGGTCCAGCGCTTCGAGCTGCTCGCCAGCGACGTCGTCACCGAGCACGGTGGGCGGGTGATCAAGACCGTCGGCGACGAGGTGCTCTTCGTCCACGCCGAGGTGGCGGCGGCCGCGGCGATCGCCCTCGACCTCGTCGACGCCATGGCCGAGGACGAGATCCTGCCGCCGGTGCGGGTGGGCCTGGCCCACGGCCGGGTGGTCTCCCGCCTCGGCGACGTCTTCGGGATGACGGTGAACAAGGCGTCGAGGATCACCGCGGTCACCCCGTCCGGGACGGTGTACGTCGACGAGGAGATGGCCCGGGCGCTCGGCGCGGTCTCCGGGTTCACCGCCGTCGAGCGGCGCCGGCGGATGCTGCGCGGCATCGGGGTCGTCACCCTGCACGAGCTGAGCCGCGCCCCGGGCGTCCGGGGGGCAGCTCTGCCGTCCGAGGGCGGATGAGCCGGTCCGTGGCTACCATCGCCTCATGACCAAGGTGCTCCTCGCCGAGGACGACCCCGCGATCTCCGACCCGCTCGCCCGGGCCCTGCGTCGCGAGGGCTACGACGTCGACGTGTGCACCGACGGTGAGTCCGCGCTCGAGGAGGCGCTGCGTCAGCCCGACCTGCTCGTCCTCGACCTCGGCCTGCCGAGGATGGACGGGCTCGAGGTGTGCCGCCGGCTGCGCCAGCGGGGCAGCCAGCTGCCGGTGCTCGTGCTCACCGCCCGCGCCGACGAGGTCGACACCGTCGTCGGGCTCGACGCCGGCGCCGACGACTACGTCACCAAGCCGTTCCGGCTCGCCGAGCTGCTCGCCCGCACCCGCGCGCTGCTGCGCCGCAACGCCACCGAGCTGCCCGACGGCGAGCCCGACCGGCTGCTGCACATCGACCCCGACGGCCGACGCGTCTTCCTCCGCGGTGAGGAGGTGGCGCTGACCGGCAAGGAGTTCGAGCTGCTGCGCGTCCTGGTCGCCAACGAGGGCAAGGTCGTCTCCCGCGAGAAGCTGATGCGCGACGTCTGGGACAGCGCCTGGTACGGCTCGACGAAGACCCTGGACATGCACATCTCGGTGCTGCGCCGCAAGCTCGGCGACGACGCCGCGCACCCCCGGTACATCACGACGATCCGGGGGCTGGGCTTCCGCTTCGACAGCCCCCAGGAGTGACGGGCGCGTGCGCCGCATCGTCCTCGGCGTCGCCCTCGAGGCCGCCGCCGCGACCTTCGTCGCGGTCCTGCTCGCCGCGAGCGTCCTCGTCGCGGTCGCCGACGGCAGCCTCGACGCGTCCCGGCCGGGCCTCTTCGTCGCGCTCCTCGCCGGTGGGGCCGTCGGCCTGCTCGCCGCGGCCCTCGTCGCCCTCCGGCGGGCCGGCCGGGTCACCACGGCGCTCGAGACGGTCCGGCAGCGGGCAGAGCGGCTCGCCGGCGGCGACACCCGCCCCACCCCGCTGACCACCGGCATCGACGAGCTCGACCGGCTCGACACGGCGCTGGTGCGGGGAGCGCAGCACAGCGCCCGGCGGCTGGCGTCCGAGCGCGACTTCGCGGCCGACGCCTCGCACCAGCTGCGCACCCCGCTCACCGCGCTGCTCATGCGGCTCGAGGAGATCGCGGTGACCGACGACCTCGCCGTCGTCGCCGAGGAGTCGGCGATCGCCATCGCGCAGGTCGAACGCCTCAGCGGGGTCGTCGACGACCTGATGAGCCGCACCCGCAGCGGGGTCGAGGCCAGCCCCGCGGTCTCGCTCGACTCGGTGCTCGCCTCCCTCCAGCGGGAGTGGCAGCTGGCCTTCGCCAACGCCCGCCGCAGCATCCTGGTCAGCGGCGAGCGGGGGCTCGGGGTGCGGGCCACGCCGGTGGCCCTGGCCCAGATCCTCACCACCCTCCTGGAGAACTCGCTGACCCACGGGCGCGGCACGGTCGAGATCGCCGCCCGCCGCTCCGGGCCCTCGGTCGTCATCGAGGTGACCGACGGCGGCGAGGGCGTGCCGGCCGCGATCGCGCCGCACGTCTTCGAGCGCTCGGTGTCCTCCTCGGGCACCGGGCTCGGGCTGTCGCTGGCCCGGGACCTCGCCGAGGCGGCCGGCGGCCGGCTCGAGCTGGTCAGCGCCCGTCCGGCGGTCTTCGCGCTGTTCCTCTCCGCGGCCAGCGAGACCTGAGCCCCGGGCCGCCGGACTCAGAGCGGCTCGGCGGCGAAGACGAAGCGGCGGTAGGTCCAGAACCGGAACAGGGTGCCCAGCCCGATCCCGATGATCGTCGCGATGTTGTCCTCGAGCGTCGTCTGGTAGCCGAGGAGGTTGTGCGAGACGAAGAGGACGACGGCGGAGATGCCGAGCGCGACGAGGTTGACGCCGAAGAACAGCCCGACCTCGTGGTGGACCGGCCGGCTGCGGCGGTGCCGGAAGGTCCACTGCCGGTTGCCGAACCAGGCGAAGAGCGTGGCCACGGTGCCGGAGATGATCTTGGCGGTCGTCACCTTGTCCGGCAGCAGGGTGTGCCAGAGGATGTTGGCCAGGCCGAGGTCGATGACGAACGAGACCGCGCCGACGACGCCGAACTTGATCATCTCGCGGTAGAGGACGTCCACCGCCCCGCGCAGCGGGTCCAGGAGGCGGGAGACCGGCCCCGGGTCCTCGCGCGTGGTCACCCGGGCACTCTACCGACGGGCCCCGGATATCCTGCGCCGGTGACCACGCCACGTCGAGCCCCCGGCGGCTTCCCGGTCGTCGGCGTCATCGGGGGTGGCCAGCTGGCCAGGATGTGCGCCGGCCCGGCGGCCGAGCTCGGCATCACCCTGAGCGTCCTCGCCGAGGCCGAGGACGCCAGTGCCGCCCTCGTCGTCCCGTCCTCGCCGGTCGGCGCCCACACCGACGCCGAGGCCGTGCGCCGGTTCGCGGCCGAGTGCGACGTCGTCACCTTCGACCACGAGCACGTGCCCCCCGAGGTGCTCGCCGAGCTCGTCGCCGACGGGGCGGTGCTCCACCCGCGCCCGGAGGCGCTGCGCTACGCCCAGGACAAGCTCGCGATGCGGGAGCGGCTCGCCGCCCTCGGCATCCCCTGCCCCCGGTGGGTGCGGGCCGACACCCGGGCAGACCTCGAGGCGTTCGGCGACGAGGTCGGCTGGCCGCTGGTCGCCAAGACCCCCCGCGGCGGCTACGACGGCCGGGGCGTGCGGGTCGTCGGCGCCGTCGACGAGCTGGTCGGCTGGCTCGAGCGGGCCGCGGCGGCGGGCACCGGGCTTCTCCTGGAGGAGCAGGTGCCGTTCACCCGCGAGCTGGCCGTGCTCCTCGCCCGCAGCCCCTCCGGGCAGGCCGCCGCCTGGCCGGTCGTCGAGACGGTCCAGGCCGACGGCATCTGCACCGAGGTGCTCGCCCCCGCCCCCGACCTCGACCCGGACCTGGCCGCGCGGGCGACCGAGGCGGGGCTGCGGGTGGCCGGTGCCCTCGACGTCACCGGCGTCCTGGCCGTCGAGCTCTTCGAGGTCCCCGGCCGCGACGCGCCCGGGTTCGTCGTCAACGAGCTGGCCATGCGGCCGCACAACTCGGGTCACTGGTCGATGGACGGGGCGGTCACCGGGCAGTTCGAGCAGCACCTGCGCGCGGTCCTCGACCTGCCGCTCGGCTCGCCGCGCCCCCGCGACCGCTGGACGGTGATGGCGAACGTGCTCGGCGGCCACCACGCCGAGCTGTACTCGGCGTACCGGCACGTCATGGCCCGCGACCCCGGGGCCAAGGTGCACCTCTACGGCAAGGGCGTGCGGCCGGGCCGCAAGCTCGGCCACGTCAACGTCTCCGGCGACGGGCTGGCCGACCTGCGGGCCCGGGCCGGGCACGCCGCGGACTACCTCAGGGGAGTGGTGACGCAGTGAGCAGCGACGCGCGTCCGGTCGTCGGGGTCGTCATGGGCTCGGACTCGGACTGGCCGGTCATGCAGGCCGCGGCCACCGCGCTCGAGGAGCTCGGTGTCGCCTGCGAGGTGGACGTCGTCTCGGCGCACCGGATGCCGCAGGAGATGCTCGAGTACGGCCGGACCGCCCAGGAGCGGGGGCTGCGGGTCCTCGTCGCCGGCGCCGGCGGCGCCGCGCACCTGCCGGGGATGCTCGCCTCGGTCACCTCGCTGCCGGTCATCGGCGTCCCGGTCCCGCTGCGCCACCTCGACGGCCTGGACTCGCTGCTCTCGATCGTCCAGATGCCTGCCGGGGTGCCGGTCGCGACCGTGTCGGTCGGCGGGGCGCGCAACGCGGGCCTGCTCGCGGCCCGGATCCTCGCCGCCGGGGAGGGCCCGGAGGCCGAGCGGCTCCGCGCCGCGATGGACCGGTTCCGCGCCTCGCTGCGGGACCAGGCCCGGGCCAAGGGGGCCGCGCTGCGCGAGCAGCGGGGCGTCTGACGCTCGCGGGCGGGCTCACCCCTCCTGCCCGTCGGGGGGTGCGCTCAGCGCTGCATCCCGAGGGAGCGGATGCGCGGCCACTCGATCCTCGGGCAGGCGTCCATGACGACGGCGAGCCCGGCGTCGCGGGCCCGCTCGGCGGCCTCCGGGTCGACGACGCCGACCTGCATCCAGATCGCGTCGAGCTGGAGGCGGTCCTTGTGCGCGATCGCCTCGTCGACGACCGCGCCGACCCGGCTGGAGTTGACGAAGCAGTCGACGACCATGAGGTCCTGGTCGGGGATGTCGGCGATCGAGGCGTACCCCTGCGCGCCGTGGACCTCCTCGGCCTTCGGGTGGACCGGGATGATCGGCTTGCCGAGCTCGACGGTGAGCCACCGCGACACCGTCCAGGCCGGGCGCCGCTCGTTCGAGGAGAGCCCGACGACGACCCAGACCCCCGGGTCCATGAGCAGCTCGCGGATGGTGTCCATGTCGTTCTGCCGGTTGAGCGCGCTCATGGCGTCATCATGCCCCCGCCGGCCGCCGGCGAAACCGTGCCGGACCGGCTCAGTCACCGCCGAAGAGGTCACGGGTGTAGACCCGCTCGGCGACGTCGGCGATGTCGTCGGTCAGCCGGTTGGCGACGATGACGTCGCTGCGCTCCTTGAGCTCCTCGAGGGAGACCACCGGCGAGCCGTAGAAGCTGTCGGCCTCGAGCTCGGGCTCGTAGACGACGACCTCGACGCCCTTGGCCTTGACCCGCTTCATGACGCCCTGGACGCTGCTGCTGCGGAAGTTGTCCGAGCCGGACTTCATGATGAGCCGGTGGATCCCGACCACCTTCGGGCGGCGGGCCAGGATGTCCATCGCGACGAAGTCCTTGCGGGTCGTGTTCGCCGAGACGATGGCACCGATGAGGGTCTGCGGCACGTCCGCGTAGTTGGCGAGGAGCTGCTTGGTGTCCTTGGGCAGGCAGTAGCCGCCATAGCCGAAGCTCGGGTTGTTGTAGTGGCTGCCGATCCGCGGGTCGAGGCCGACGCCCTCGATGATCTGGCGGGTGTCCAGGCCGTGCGTGGCCGCGTAGGTGTCGAGCTCGTTGAAGTACGCCACCCGCATCGCGAGGTAGGTGTTCGCGAAGAGCTTGATGGCCTCGGCCTCGGTGCTGTCGGTCAGCAGCACCGGCACCTCCTCGTCGAGGGCGGCCTCGGCGAGGAGCCGGGCGAAGAGCTCGCCGCGGGGCCCCCGGTCGCCGACGACGATCCGCGACGGGTGCAGGTTGTCGTGCAGGGCCCGGCCCTCGCGGAGGAACTCGGGGGAGAAGAGCACCTGGTCGGTGCCCAGCTGCTCGCGCAGGCCGCGGGTGAAGCCGACCGGCACGGTCGACTTGACGACGGCGGTCGCCGCGGGCTCGATCCGGCGCACGTCGGCGACCACCTGCTCGACGCTGCTGGTGTCGAAGAAGTTGGTCCGCTCGTCGTAGTTCGTCGGGGTGGCGACGACGACGAACTCGGCGCCCGGGTACGCCTGCTGCGGGTCGGTGGTCGCGGTGAGGTGCAGCTCGCCGGTGCGCAGGTGCTCCTCGATGTCGGGGTCCGAGATCGGGCTCTCGCCGCGGCGCAGCATCTCGACGCGGCCCTCGTCGATGTCGTAGGCCACGACCTCGTGGTGCCGGGCGAGCAGGACGGCGAGGGAGAGGCCGACGTAGGACGTTCCGACGACACAGATGCGGTGGGTCACGCGGGCCAGCGTACGGGGACCGTCGCTGCCGGGGGGTGCCCGGCCCGGTCGCTACGGTGGTCCCGATGAGCACTCCCGCACCCTCCGCGCCCGCCTCCCGGGCGGTCTACCGACGGCTGGTCGGCGCCGAGGCGGAGCCCGAGGTCGCGGCCAACGGCCTGCGCCAGGTCGGCGCCAACTCGCTGCAGAGCGTCGGCGACCAGGTGGTCAACGCCAAGACCGTGCTGCCGTGGCTGTTCGCGCTGCTCGGCGTGCCGGCCGCCTTCACCGGCCTGCTGGTCCCGGTGCGCGAGAGCGGGTCGATGCTGCCGCAGGCGGCGCTGTCCCGGTGGGTGACGGCCCGCCGCCGCCGGCGCGGCGTCTGGGTGCTCGGCGCGCTCGGGCAGGCCAGCGCGACCCTGGTCCTCGCGGCGGCCGCCGCCTGGACCAGCGGGGCCGTCACCGGGGTGCTCGTCGTCCTCGCCCTGGCCGGCTTCGCCCTCTCCCGCTCGCTGTGCTCGCTCGCCGGCAAGGACGTCCTCGGCCGGACCGTGCCCAAGGGCCAGCGCGGACGGCTCACCGGGGTCGCGGCGACCGTCTCGGGCGCGGTCGCCCTCACCCTCGGGCTCGGCCTGCGGGCCCTCGGCTCCGACGTCGGCAGCGGGGTGCTCGCGGTCCTGCTCGTCGCGGCCGCTCTCGCCTGGGCCCTGGCCGCGCTGGTGTACTCCGGCGTCCGCGAGCCGGAGGCGGAGCCCCCCGGCCCGGACGCGGGCGCCGACGAGGACACCGACCGGGGCGGCGGCGAGGGGTGGTGGTCGCCGGCGTGGCGGCTGCTGCGCGAGGACCGGCTGTTCCGTCGCTTCGTCCTGGCCCGCGCCCTGCTCCTCGTCTCCGCCCTCTCACCCCCGTTCGTGGTCACCGCGGCCGCCGGGTCGGGCCAGACCTCGGTGTCCGGGCTCGCCGGGTTCGTCGTGGCCAGCGGGCTGGCCAACCTCCTCGGCGGGCGGCTCTTCGGCGGGTCCGCCGACCGGTCCTCGCGCCGGCTCATGGCCGCCGGCGCCGGCGTCGCCTCGGCCGTCGTCCTCGGGGTCGTCGTGCTCCTCGTGGCCGACCCCACCCCTCCGGGCTGGACGCTCGTCGCCGCGTTCTTCGTGCTCACCCTCGTCCACGTGGGCGTCCGGGTCGGGCGCAAGACCTACGTCGTCGACGCCGCCGCCGGCGACCGCCGGACCGAGTACGTCGCGGTCGCCAACACCGCGATGGGGGTGCTCCTGCTCGCCGTCGGGCTGCTCGCCACGGGTGTCGCCGCGTTCGGGACGGTGGCGGCGCTCGCCTTCCTCGGCGTCCTCGGGCTGGCCGGCGTGGTCGCCACCCAGCGGCTGCCCGAGGTCTCCGCCGGCGGCTGAGCGCGCTCACCGCGGTGGACGGCGGGTCCCGCCGGTGCGGCATGATGCGGAGGCACCCACGACTCCAGGAGGCCCCGAGTGAAGTTCGGACTGTTCATCCCCCAGGGCTGGCGCCACGACCTCGCCGGCATCGACCCGCCCCAGCACTGGGGGGTCATGGCGGGGCTGGCACGCCGCGCCGACGGCATCGAGGAATGGTCCTCGATCTGGGTGTACGACCACTTCCACACCGTGCCCCGCCCGAGCGAGGACGCCACCCACGAGGCCTGGTCGCTGATGGCCGCGTTCGCCGCGGTCACCGGGCGGGTCCGGCTCGGCCAGATGTGCACCTGCATGGCCTACCGCGAGCCGACCTACCTGGCCAAGGTCGCGGCCACGGTCGACGCGGTGTCCGAGGGGCGGCTCGAGATGGGCATCGGCGCCGGCTGGTACGAGCACGAGTGGCGGGCCTACGGGTACGGCTTCCCGTCGGCCGGCCAGCGGCTCGGGATGCTGCGCGAGGGCGTCGACATCATGCGCCAGATGTGGACCACCGGGTCCGCCAGCCTCGACGGCGAGCACTACCAGGTCGACGGTGCCCGGTGCTTCCCGCAGCCGCTGCAGGGCACCTCGATGCCCGGCTCGCGCGCCAACGGCATCCCGCTGTGGGTCGCCGGGGGCGGGGAGCGCAAGACGCTGCGGATCGCGGCCGAGTACGCCGACTACACGAACTTCTCCGGGATGCCGGAGGAGTTCTCGCACAAGAGCGAGGTCCTCCAGGAGCACTGCCGCGAGCTCGGGCGCGACTACGGCGAGATCGTCCGCAGCGCCAACTACAACGTCGTCATCGGCCGGGACGAGCGCGAGGTCAGGGACCGGATCGGCTGGATCCGCGACCACTACGCGTCGATCGGGCTGCCCGACGACGTCGTCGAGTCCACCGTGCGCTCGTTCGAGACCGGACCGCTGGTCGGCACCCCCGAGCAGGTGGTGGAGACCCTCCAGGACCTGCACAGCCGCGGGATGACGTACGCGATCACGTACTTCGTCGAGCAGGCCTACGACCTCTCCGGGGTCGAGCTCTTCGAGCGCGAGGTGCTGCCCGAGTTCGTCGACCGGGAGCCGCACGGCCACCTCTGGCACCTGCTCCACGGCGAGTGAGGCGGCCGGCCGGGACCAGGACCGGGGCGCCGTGTACCGATGAGTAGCATCGGGGCCATGAGCGGCAACCCGGACTTCGACACCTACCGGCTCTCCGAGGACCACGAGGCGATCCGCGAGGCGGTCCGTGCGGTGGCCGAGGACAAGATCGCGCCGTACGCGGCCGCGGTCGACGAGGAGTCCCGCTACCCCCAGGAGGCGAACGACGCGCTCGTCGCCAGCGACTTCTTCGCCCCGCACGTCCCGGAGGAGTACGGCGGCGTCGGCGCCGACGCGCTCGCCACCTGCATCGTCATCGAGGAGGTCGCCCGGGTCTGTGCCTCCTCCAGCCTCATCCCGGCCGTCAACAAGCTCGGCTCGATGCCGCTGATCATCGCCGGCTCGGAGGAGGTCAAGCAGCGGTACCTGCCGCCGCTGGCGGCCGGCGAGACGACGTTCTCCTACGGCCTCTCCGAGCGCGAGGCGGGCTCGGACACCGCGGCGATGCGGTGCAAGGCGGTCCGTGACGGCGAGGACTGGGTGCTGAGCGGGCAGAAGTCGTGGATCACCAACGCCGGGGTCTCCCGGTACTACACGGTGCTGGCCGTCACCGACCCGGACGGCGGCCGTGGCAACAACGTCACCGCCTTCGTCGTCGAGAAGGAGGACGAGGGCTTCACCTTCGGGGAGAAGGAACGCAAGCTCGGCATCAAGGGCAGCCCCACCCGGGAGCTGCACTTCGACCGCTGCCGGATCCCCGGCGACCGGGTCGTCGGCGAGGTCGGTGCGGGGCTCAAGCTCGCCCTGGCCACCCTGGACCACACCCGGGTCACCATCGGCGCTCAGGCCGTCGGCATCGCGCAGGGTGCGCTCGACCAGGCCCTCGCCTACGTCAAGGAGCGCCACCAGTTCGGCAGGGCGGTCGCCGACTTCCAGGGCGTCCAGTTCATGCTCGCCGACATGGCCATGGAGCTCGAGGCGGCCCGCCAGCTCGTCTACGTCGCGGCCGCCAAGTCCGAGCGCGGCGAGGCCGACCTGCCGTTCTTCGGCGCCGCGGCCAAGGCCTTCGCCTCGGACGTCGCGATGAAGGTGACCACCGACGCCGTCCAGCTGCTCGGGGGAGCCGGCTACACCCGGGACTTCCCGCTCGAGCGGATGATGCGCGACGCGAAGATCACCCAGATCTACGAGGGGACCAACCAGATCCAGCGCCTCGTCATGGCCCGCCAGCTGCTCCGCGGCTGAGCCGGCCGGCCGGGCCCTGCCGCGCCGTCAGGCCCGGGCGCGCTGTCGGGCCCGGGCCTCACGAGGTCCGGCAGATGTCCTCGCTCGCCGGGCGGGTCGAGATCGTCGGCTGGGGGCTCGGCGACGGTGCGCTGACGCTCGGCGAGGGCAGCGGGTCGGTGCCCAGCCGGTTCGGGACCTCGACGACGTCGGGGGAGCCCGGGCCGAGGGTCACCCGCACCCGGCTGCCGAGCCCGCTCGTCTGCTTCACCGTCGCCCCCGGGAACGCCGCCGCCACGGTCCGGGCGGCCTCCGCCCCGTCGCCGGAGTACTCGACGAGCGCGCCGTCGGCCACCGGGCCGGTCGCGTTGCCGGTCTGCAGGCCCGTGAAGCCCTGGACCCGCAGGGCCTCCCCGGCCTGACTGGCCAGGCCCGGGGCCCCGGAGCCGTTGAGCACGGTCACCGAGATCGCGTCCGGTGACACCGTGAGCGGGGCGGAGGAGGGTGACGCGGTGGGGGTGGGGCCCTTCCCGTTGACCCTGTGGTCGGCCCGGATCGAGGACCAGATCACCTCAGCCGACTTCTGCCACTGCACGCGGTTGGGGTCCTGGGGGTAGACCTCGTTGGGCACGGTGATGAAGCTGATGTTGGACAGGCCGATGGAGCGCACGCTCTGGGCGAGGTCGGACATCGTGCCGAGGTCGAACTGCGGGTCGGTGGTCAGCGACTTGGTCGCGGCGTCGAGGAACGAGAACAGCTTCGGCGGCTGGAAGAGCAGCCGGGTCGAGGTGGCCTCCTGCGCGATCGAGGACAGGAACGCCTGCTGCCGCTTGATCCGGCCGAGGTCGGAGCCGTCGCCGATCGACTTGCGGGCCCGGACGTAGGCCAGCGCCTGCTGGCCGTCCAGACGGTGCGTGCCGGGCGAGAGGGTCAGGTGGGCGTTGACGTCGTTGATCGCCTCGGTGGTGCAGACCTCGACGCCGCCGAGGGCGTTGACCATCGACTGGAAGCCCCGGAAGTCGACGACGGCGTAGTGGTCGACGAAGACCCCGGTGTCGCCCTCGAGGGTGCGGATGAGGCAGCCGATGCCGCCGATCTTGAAGTTGTGGTTCCACTGCCGGGTGACCCACTGGTCCTTCGGCACGGTCGGGGAGCAGTCCGGCGGGGCCTGGGTCATCGAGTCGCGCGGGATCGAGACCACCGTCGCCCACGAGCGGTCGGCCGAGAGGTGGACGAGCAGGTTGGTGTCGGAGTGCTGGCCCGGGTCGTCGGCCGGCATGCCGATCTGGTCGTTGCCCGCGCCGACCCGGGTGTCGGAGCCGACGAGCAGGATGTTGACCGCGTCCCCGGCCTGGGCGTCGCGGGTCGGGCGGTCGGTGCCGAGGGCCGAGGAGACGTCGACCTTGTGGATGTTGGAGTTGAGCCGCCAGAACGCCCAGGCGGTGCCCCCTCCGACGATGACGAGGGCGGCGACGACGCCGATCACCAGCCACCGGCGCAAGCGGCGGGGTCGACGCCGGGGATGGTGCAGGTCGCGGCGCCGGAGGTACGGGTCCGCGGGGTCGCCGCCTTCCGGCGGCGGTCCGGCGTCAGCCACCGCGACCCTCCTTCTCGATCCTCGACGGCCGTCCCCGGGGCCTCCCGGGGACGCGCGAGTCTAACCGCCGAGGCTGGGGGCCCCGTGCCCGGCCAGGCTCCCGCCCGGCCCCGGGTCAGCCGCTCGGGGTGCCGTCGGTGCCGGCCGGCGGGGCGTCGAGCGGGGTCCCGTCGCGCAGCATCGTGAACAGGTCCTTGGCGCGGGCGTCGTTCCAGATCACCGAGCTGCCGGCGTCGGTCGTCGTGTTCGTCGAGGCCAGCGGCACGACGAGGCTCAGCGTGTCGCCGGCGGAGACGCCGCGCAGCGCGGCCAGCACCCGGTAGCCGTCGACCAGAGTCGTGTCCCGGCCGACGACGAGGTTCCCGGCCGCGGCGTGGGTGAAGTCCCACCAGCGCCAGGGCACGAGCACCGTCGACGGCGTGGCCGCCTGCTTCATCACCGCCCCGAGGAACTGCCGCTGCCGCTCGGCCCGGCCGATGTCGCCCTTGGGGTCGGAGTAGCGGGCCCGCACGTAGCCGAGCGCGGTCGGGCCGTCGAGCGTCTGGCAGCCCTTCGCCAGGTCGATGTGGGCCTTCTCGTCCTTGATGGCGCGCGGGACGCAGAGGTGCACGCCCCCGAGGCTGTCGACGACGTTGGCGAACCCGCCGAGCCCGATCTCGACGTACCCGTCGAGCGGCAGCCCGGTCGCCTGCTCGACGGTGTGCACGAGCAGCTTCGGCCCGCCGATCGAGAAGGCCGCGTTGACCTTGTTCCGCCCGTGCCCGGGGATCGGCAGGTAGCTGTCCCGCGGGATGGAGATGAGCGCCGACTTCCCGCCGCCGGAGGGCACGTGGACGAGGATGATCGTGTCGGTGCGGCGGCCCTCGGCGCTGCCGGTGCCGAGCCGGCGCTTCTGCTCCGCGGTGAGCCCCTCGCGGCTGTCCGAGCCGACGAGGAGGTAGGTGTGGCCGTCCGCGGCGCCGGGGCGCTGCCCCTGCGGCGTGGTGTCGACCCGGGTGACCGTCGACCACGCGTGCCAGGGGGCCCACGCGGTGAACGCCAGCCAGGCCAGCAGGACGAGGACGAGGCCGAGGACGACCCGGCGGCCGCGCCGGCGGCGCCGGGGTGGGCGCCGGCGCCCGGGCCCGGAGGGCGGCACCGGCCGTCCGTACTCGTCGTAGCCGGTGGCGTCAGGGGCGGCGTCGGCGGGGCCGGGGTCGGCGGGGCCGGGGTCGGAGCCGCGGCCCGGGCCGGGAGCGGCCGGGGCGCGGGACCCGGGCGCCGGGCGGCCGCGGCGGGTGTCGATGACGTAGACCTCGTCCGCCGGCTCCGGGCCCGACCCCTGGGGGATCGGCCGTGCGTGCTCGTCCTCGCTCATGTCCTTGCTCTCGGGTCGGGGTGGCCGACCACCCAGTGTGACAGCAGCGGGTGGGTGGACCCGGCGCGCGGGGCCACCGCGGCCCGCCCGGCGGCGCCCCACGCGTCACTCCCGCCCCGGCGCGCCTCACCCCGGGCCGGGTCCGGTCGGCCGATACTGGGCGGCCATGGGACCTGTGCCGGGAGCCGCCGTCCTCGAGCGGCAGGACGAGCGCGAGGCGATCCGGGTCGACACGCGCCGCGGCGACCCCCGGCGCGACCGTCGTCGAGCGGTCAGCCTGCTGCTCCTCACCCTGGCCCTGCCGGGCGCCGCGCAGCTGGCCGTGGGCCGGCGGGACGTGGGCCGGTTCGCGCTGCGGGTGTGGGCCGGCACCGTCGGCGCCGTGGTCGTCGTCGTCCTGCTGTGGCTGGTGAGCCGGCAGGCGGCGCTCACCGTCCTGACCCACCGCTGGACCCTGCTGGCCCTCCAGTGGCTGTTGCCGGCGCTGGCGCTGGCGTGGGCCGTGCTGCTCGTCGACGCCTGGCGGCTCGGCCGCCCGGACCGGCTGGCCCGGCCGCAGCGCCGCGGCCTGCTCGGCCTGCTCGTCGCGCTGCTCCTCGTGCCGGCGACGGTCGCCTGGGCGGGCACCGCCGCGGGCAGTGCCCGCTCCGCGATGACCTCGGTGTTCGGTACCGGCGCCGCCGCCGGCGCGGTCGACGGCCGGTACAACGTCCTCCTCCTCGGTGGGGACAGCGGCACCGGGCGCACCGGGCTGCGGCCGGACAGCATCCAGCTCGCCAGCGTCGACGCCACGACGGGCAAGGCGGTCCTCTTCGGCTTCTCCCGGGAGACCGAGAACATCCACTTCCGCCCCGGCTCGGTGATGGCCCGGCTGATGCCGCAGGGCTGGACCTGCGGCGACCAGTGCCTCCTCAACGCCCTCTACACCTGGGGCGAGGACAACGCCGCGAAGTTCCCGGCCGGGACCAGCGACCCCGGGCTCGTGGCGACGACCGAGGCGGTCGAGTCCCTCTCCGGGCTCGACATCCAGTACTACGTCCTCGTCGACCTCAAGGGCTTCTCGAGCCTCGTCGACGCCATGGGCGGGCTCGACATCACCGTGCAGCGCCGGACCCCGATCGGCGGCAACAAGACCCCGATCACCGGGTACATCGAACCGGGGCAGCAGCACCTCGACGGCTACCACGCGCTGTGGTACGCCCGCAGCCGGGTCGGGTCGACGAACTACGAGCGGATGGCGCGCCAGCGGTGCGTCGTCACCGCCCTGGTCCACCAGCTCGACCCCAGGACCGTGCTCCTCAACTTCGGCAGCATCGCCGCCGCGACGAAGGGCCTGTTCCGCACCAACATCCCGCAGGACGCCCTCGCCGGGCTGGCCGACACCGCGGTGCGGACCAAGCAGCAGAAGCTCACCTCGGTCAACTTCGTGCCGCCGCTCATCAAGCCGTGGGACTACGACCCGGCGTTCGTGCGCCGGACCGTCGCCGACGCCATCGCGAAGACCGAGCGGGTCACGGCCCCGGCCGCGAGCGCCTCCGCGCGGCCCGGCCCGACCGCCGCCGGGTCCACTGCCGGGTCCGCCGGCGCCTCGGCCGCGCCCGCCCCCTCGGCCTCGACCCCCGCGGTGATGGAGCGGCCGGGCAGCGACCCCGACGCCAACACCGGTGACCTCTCGGAGGTCTGCGCTGCGGGATGATGGGCCGCGATGAACGCGCTCACCCCCTCGCCCGACCCGGCGCCCGCCCCCGACCTGCCCGACCGACCCCTGGTCAGCGTCGTCATGCCCGTCCTCGACGAGGAGCGGCACCTCGCCGGGGCCGTGGCCCGGGTCCTCGGCCAGGACTGGGACGGCCCGCTCGAGGTGGTCCTCGCGCTCGGCCCGTCCCAGGACGCCACCGACGAGGTCGCCCGCCGGCTCGCCGCGGACGACGCCCGGGTGCGCCTGGTGGCCAACCCGACCGGACGCACCCCGGACGCGCTCAACGCCGCCGTGGCCGCGGCCACCGGTGACGTCGTCGTCCGCGTCGACGGCCACGCCGAGATCCCCCCGGACTACGTGAGCACCGCCGTCCGGGTGCTGCGCGAGACCGGGGCCGACAACGTCGGCGGGACGATGGACGCGCGGGGCACGACGCCGTTCGAGCGGGCCGTCGCCGCCGCGATGCGCAGCCCGCTCGGGGTCGGCTCGTCCCGGTTCCACACCGGAGGCGAGGCGGGCGCTGTCGACACCGTCTACCTCGGGGCGTTCCGCCGCTCGGCCCTGGACCGGGTCGGCGGCTTCGACCGGCGCTTCACCCGCACCCAGGACTGGGAGCTGAACCACCGCATCCGCGCCTCGGGGGGCACCGTGTGGTTCACCCCGGAGCTCGTCGTCACCTACCGCCCCCGCCCGAGCCTGCGCTCGCTCGCGCGGCAGTACCGCGACTACGGGCGGTGGCGCCGCGTCGTGTCCACGCTGCACGAGGGGACGGTCTCGGCCCGGTACCTCGCACCGCCGACGATGGTCCTCGGCACGAGCGCGGCGACGCTTGCCGGGCTGCGCTGGTCCCCGGCCCTCCTCGTGCCCGCGGGGTACCTCGCGGCGGTCGCGGTGGGAGGGGCGGCGATCACCCGCGGCGAGTCGTGGCGGACCCGGCTGGCGGCCGGCCCGGTCCTCGCGACGATGCACTGGTCGTGGGGGTGGGGCTTCCTCACCTCCCGGCCGGGTCGCCTCCTCCGGCCACCGGCGGGGTAGCGAGGACCCGGACGTCGAGGTCGTCGCCGAGGACGGTGCGCACGGCGGCCAGCACGTCGGCGTCACGGGCCGGCACGGTGCCGTCCGGGCCGAGCCGGACCACGTGCCAGGGCCGGAAGCCCTCCCGGACCGAGACCAGCCGGCGCGCGACGTGGGCGGCGTGGTCCTCCGGCGCGCCCCACCACTCCTGCGCGGACGGCACCAGCTCGACGACGTAGCCGTGCTCGCGGGCGAGGGCCGGCTCGGGCCGGCCGAGGACGAGCACCGGCCGGAAGGCCCGGGTCGAGCGCTGGAGCGCGGCGACCGCCTCGACCGCGGCCGCCAGGTGGTCGGGGGCGACGTCGAGCAGGTCGAACGCGACGACCGGGAGCAGGTCCACGTCGGCGCCGGTGAGGTGGCGCCCGGCCCGGAACGGCCGGCGGACCGCGCCGAGCCCGGGCTCGGGCGGGAAGACCCGGCGGACGGCGTCGGTGAGCACCGCGCTGGAGCGCACCCGGGGCAGCAGCCCGCTGCCGACCGAGCGCAGCCCCGGCACCCGCCGGGCCCGGCCCGCCAGCCGGCGCAGCCGCCGGTCACCGTCGCCGTTCACGCGCTCACCCCCTCGAGCAGGCCGGCGAGGACCGCCGCCGCCTCCGGGGCCCCGTTGCCGGGGTCCGCCGACCGCGCCCGCCGCGCCATCGCCGCTCCGTCGGCGAGCAGGCGGTCGACCGCGGCGTCGGCCGCGCCCCCGGTCAGGGTGCCGGCGGCGACCGCCCAGCCCTGGTCGTCGGCGTACCGCGCCCGGGCCACCTGGTCGTCGAGGCGCGAGGTCTCGGTGGGCACGAAGAGCGTCGGCAGCCCGAGCCGCAGGTGCTCGTGGAAGGAGTTGTACCCGGCCGCCGAGACCGCGACGTCGAACGCGCCGAGGTGCTCCGCCAGCGGGAAGTGGCGCACGAGGTGGACGTCGGCCCGCTCGGTGGCCCGCTCGGCGATCGCGGGCGAGGTGACGCAGACGCCCACCCCCCGCGCGGCCAGGGCCGCGACGGCCGCGTCGACCTCCCCGGTGGTGTCCTTGAGGTTGCCCGAGCCGAGCGCGACGAGCGCGAGCGGGCCCTCGGCGGGCAGGTCGAGCGCGCGGCGGGCGGTGGCCCGGTCGCTGACCGTCTCGGGGTCGACGAGCGTGACCGGCCGCACCCGGGTGGCCGGCCGGCCGACCGTGGCCCCGCGGTCGGCCGGGGCGGCGAGGTCGCCGGGCTCCAGGACGACGTCGAACCAGGCCTCCTTGTCGAGCTGGTGCGCGTTGCGGCCCTCCTGCCACATCGCCCGCCGCGACCACACCGACCGGGTGCCGGGGCTCGACGCGAGGGCGCGGTCGAGGCCGGGGTAGGGGCTGGTCCCGTCGAAGACGAGGACCTCGGGGCGCACCCGCCCCAGCACCTCGAGGATGCGCTCGGTGAACAGCGACCTCCACTCGGCCGACCCGAGCCCGGTGGCCTCCTGGCTCGGCAGGTACTCGTAGGGCAGGCCGAGGGCGGCGACCGCGGGCACCGCCTGGCTCAGCGACACGACGTGCGCCCGCACGTCGGCGGGGAGGTGGCGCTGGTAGGCGAGGAGCCGGATGAGGTGGCCCATCCCGGTGCCGTTGCTCGACATGAGGAGGGCGACGGGGGCCTCCCCGCGGTGGCGCGGCATGGCCCCGATGATGCCACGCGCGGGCGGCGCGCCCTGGCCGGTGCCGGAGGCCGCGGGCCTCACTCGGCGTGTCCCTCGCGGCGCCCCGGACCGGCCGCGGGGCCCGGCGCTCGTCGCCCCATCCCACCGGGTCAGACCGAGTCGCTGCGCCGGTACTCCTCGTAGCGGGCACCGAGCAGCCCGACGAGCGAGCCGGCGCCCGAGGCGAGCCGGCGGGCCGCGAACGAGCGGTACTCGGGCCGGACCACCGCCAGCGGGGCGAGGACGAGACCGTGGCCGAGCCGGGCCACGCCGCGGGCCACGCAGGTCAGCGTGGAGCGCGCGCCCGGGTCGACGAGCCGGCGGGCGACCGTGTCGCCGATCCCGGACCGGTAGCCGCGGGCCAGGTACCACCGCCAGCTGAGCCGGGCCGCGGGGACGTCCTCGGTCATCACCGCCTCGTCGCACCACTCGATGACGAAGCCCGCCCGCCGCACCATGAGGAAGAAGTGCAGGTCGCTCGACCCGGTGAAGCGGAACGCGTCGTCGAACCAGGAGTCGAGGCGCTGGAACACCCGGCGGGAGACGAGCGCGTTGCCGGTGTACGCCTTGCCGAGGCGCTCGCCGGTGCGGTGGCTGCCCCGGGTGTCGAAGTGGTCGGCGTGGCGGGCCCAGCCGGGCGCGCCGTCGGGCAGCCGGCGCAGCACCGGGCCGGTCACGGCATCCGCGCCGGAGGAGCGCCAGTGGCCGACGAGGGTGGCGAGCCAGGGGGGCGGGGCCTCCTCGTCGTCGTCGACGAAGACGACGGCGTCGGCGCCGAGCTCGAGGGCGTGCCGGACCCCGGTGCGGCGCACCGCCGGGATGCCGGGCTCCGGCTCCACGACGTACACCAGCGGCCAGCGCGCGCCCGGCGACTGCGCCACCGCGCGGGCGCTGCCCTCGGGGTCGTTGTCGACGACGACGACCGCGGTCCCGACACCGTCGAGCCCGGTCTGCGCGCCGAGCGAGGCGAGCAGGCGGCGCAGGCCGTCGGGACGCCCGCGGGTGCCGACGGCGACGACGACGAGCGGGGCGGTCACCCGCGTCACCCTACGGCGTGTCGCTCAGGCCAGGTCGGTGGTGAAGGGGGCGCCGGTCGCCTGGCGCACCTGCTCCTCGGTGACGTCCGGGGCGAGCTCGCGCAGGACGAGCCCGTCGTCGGTGACGTCCATGACCGCCAGGTCGGTGATGATCCGCTGGACGACGCCCTTGCCGGTCAGCGGCAGCGAGCACTCGGCGACGATCTTGTGCGAGCCGTCCTTGGCGACGTGCTCCATGAGGACGACGACCTTCTTCGCACCGTGGACCAGGTCCATCGCGCCGCCCATGCCCTTGACCATCTTTCCGGGGATCATCCAGTTGGCGATGTCGCCGGTCGCCGAGACCTGCATCGCGCCGAGGATCGCGGCGTCGACCTTGCCCCCGCGGATCATCCCGAAGCTCGTCGCCGAGTCGAAGTAGGAGGAGCCGCGCCGGACGGTGACGGTCTCCTTGCCGGCGTTGATGAGGTCGGGGTCCACGGCCTCCTCGCTCGGGTAGGCGCCGACGCCGAGGATGCCGTTCTCGGACTGCAGGACGATCTCGACGTCGTCGGGGACGTAGTTGGGCACCAGGGTCGGCAGGCCGATCCCGAGGTTGACGTACGCGCCGTCCTCGAGCTCGGCGGCGGCCCGGGCGGCCATCTGCTCACGGGTGAGGGGCATGGCTCAGGCCTCCTTGCTCGGGGTCACGGTGCGGCGCTCGATCCGCTTGTCGGCGGCCTGCTCGGGGGTCAGTGGCAGCACCCGCTGGACGTAGATGCCCGGCAGGTGCACCTCGTCGGGGTCGAGCTCGCCGGGCTCGACGAGCTCCTCGACCTCGGCGACCGACACCCGGCCGGCCATCGCGCACAGCGGGTTGAAGTTGCGGGAGGACTTGTTGAAGACGAGGTTGCCGTGCCGGTCTCCCTTCCAGGCGCGGACCAGCCCGAAGTCGGCGACGATGGCGTGCTCGAGGACGTACTCGCGCTCCACGCCGTCGCGCTCGAAGACCCGGACCTCCTTGGCCGGGGACGCGACGGCGACGGTGCCCCCGTGGTCGTAGCGCCAGGGCAGGCCGCCGTCGGCGACCTGGGAGCCCACCCCGGTGGGGGTGTAGAAGGCGGGGATGCCGGCGCCGCCCGCCCGCAGCCGCTCGGCGAGGGTGCCCTGCGGGGTCAGCTCGACCTCGAGCTCTCCCTCGAGGTACTGCCGGGCGAACTCCCGGTTCTCCCCGACGTAGCTCGAGACCATCCGGCGGATCTGCCGGGAGCCCAGCAGGATGCCGAGCCCCCAGTCGTCGACCCCGCAGTTGTTGGAGACGACCTCGAGGTCCTTCACCCCGCTGCGGTGCAGCTCGGCGATGAGGACCGACGGGATGCCGCACAGCCCGAAACCACCGACCGCCAGGGTCGCTCCGTCGGTGATCCCGGCCACGGCCTCGGCGGGTGTGGCGACGACTTTGTCCATGCCGGGAACCCTAGCGCTCGGGTCCCCGGGCGCCGCGACGGGCCGGGACCACACGGTGCCGGCCGTCAGACGGGTCCGGCGGACACCGCGCGGCGCCCAAAGGCCCGCTGACCTGCGCACTCGTCCGTTCGGACCGACCTGCGGAAGAACACGGTTGTAATTCGCCCGAACCGCTTGCGGCTCGCCGGGACCCGGTGGGAGAACGGTTGTGCCCGGTGTTCCTGTGGTGACGGATGTGACGTCTGTGACCGCTGTACCGGAC
The DNA here is from genome assembly GCA_963772645.1 of uncultured Actinomycetota bacterium. Taxonomy (GTDB): domain Bacteria; phylum Actinomycetota; class Actinomycetes; order Actinomycetales; family Dermatophilaceae; genus DASSQJ01. The sequence goes on along the minus strand of CAVYYD010000005.1, from coordinate 36,478 downwards.
GCGTCGAACCCCCTGCCACGACGCCGATCGAGGAGTCCTCGCTGTGTCCCTGCCCCTGCCCAACCTGCCCGCGCGCCGCGACCGGCGGACCGCCCGCACCGTGGGCGCCCTCTCCGCCTCGGTCCTCGCCTTCCCCCTCGTCGGGGGCACCGCGGAGGCGGCGACCATCCCCTACCCGACCCCGTCCCGAGCGCTCCCGAGCGCCCTCGACGTCGTCATCCCCTACCAGCGAGGGACGCTCTGCCTCACCGAGGCGCAGCCGGGGGTGCTCGCGTTCGCCCGCCTCCTCAACGCGACCTACGGCACGCACACCTACGGCACGCTGCGCACCTGCGCGGCCGAGCACGGGGAGGGACGGGCGCTCGACTGGATGCTCAACGCCAACGACCCGACCCAGCTGGCGCTCGGCAACGCGCTGACCCGCTGGCTCTCCGGCCCGGACAACCAGGGCCGGCCCGGGGCGATGGCCCGCCGGCTCGGCATCAACTACATCATCTGGAACCGGCAGCAGTGGAACGCCTGGGACCCGTCGATGGCGTGGAAGCCGTACTACGGCAGCGCGCCGCACACCGACCACATCCACTTCTCCTTCACCTGGGACGGCGCCTGCGAGCGGACCTCGTGGTGGACCGGCAAGGCGCTGTCGAGCTACACGATGGCCCCGCTGACCCCGTCCTCCCCGTGCGCCCCGTCGACCACCTCCACCGGCTACCCGTACCTCACCCAGGGCGCCACCGGCCCCGACGTCGTCACCCTCCAGAAGGTCATCGGCGCCGAGCCGGACGGCCACTTCGGCCCGCTCACCGCCGCCGCGCTCGGCACCTGGCAGTCCAAGAACGGCGTCCCGGCGACCAAGGCGGCGGACGAGGCGACCTGGGCGAAGATGGTCGCGCTCGGCGCGGTCCCCTCGCGGACGCCGGGGTCCACCTCCGGGTCCTCGACCTCCGGGTCCTCGACCTCGGGGTCCACCTCGGGCACCTCCGGCCTGGCGCAGTACGTCTCGGTGACCCTGCGCCGCGGCTCCACCGGCACCGCGGTCAAGGCGCTCCAGCAGGCGATCGGCGGCCTGACCGTCGACGGCTCGTTCGGGCCGATCACCGAGGCGCGGGTCATCGACTACCAGAAGAGCAAGGGCCTGACCCAGAACGGCGTCGTCGACGCCCCGGTGTGGAACGCCCTCATGGGGGTCACCACCTCGGGCTCCTCCACGGCGGGGAGCGTCAGCTCGGGCACGACCACGAGCCCGCTCGCGAAGTACGCGAGCCTCACCCTCAAGCTGTGGTCGCGCGGCGACGCGGTCAAGGCGCTCCAGCAGGCGATCGGCGGCCTGGCCGTCGACGGCTCGTTCGGCCCGCTGACCGAGGCGCGGGTCGAGGCGTACCAGAAGAGCAAGGGGCTGGCGGTCACCGGCGTCGTGGAGTCGAAGACCTGGGCGGCGCTGATGGGGACCTCGACCTCCGGCACCCCGACCTCCGGCACCTCGACCTCCTCGGGCTCGACCTCCTCGGGCTCGACGTCCACGACGTCCTCGACCCCCGGCGTCACGACGGCCAGCACGACCACGAGCTTCACGTCGTGGAAGGCCACGACCCTGCGGCGCGGGTCCAGCGGCACCGCGGTCAAGGTGCTGCAGAAGGGCATCGGCGGGCTGGCGGTGGACGGCTCGTTCGGCCCGCTCACCGAGTCCCGGGTCCGGGCCTTCCAGACCTCCGTGCGGCTGCCGTCGACCGGCGTCGTCGACCGGGCGACGTGGGACGCGGTCGAGGCCCACGCCATCCCCACCCTGCGCTACTGGGGCGTCGTCCTCAAGCGCGGCTCGAGCGGGGCGGCGGTCAGCGCGCTGCAGAAGGCGATCGGTGGGCTCGCGGTGGACGGCTCGTTCGGGCCGCTCACCGAGTCCCGGGTCCGGGCCTTCCAGCAGTCGGTCCACCTCACCCAGACCGGCGTCGTCGCGACCGTCACCTGGCGGGCCGTCGCCGGCCAGTGAGTCCCCGGCCGGTCAGCCGGTGAGCCCACGGCCGGTCAGCCGGTGGCGGTGACGCCCTCGCTGGCCAGCCGGCGGCCGAGGACCTCCGGGCCCGGGGCGCCGCGGGTCAGCACGAGCGACCCGTCCGCCGCCCAGGCCTGCAGGGCGAGACCGAGCAGGTCCGCGGTGTCGGCGGTGGCCGTGTGCCACCGGCCGGGTCGGCCGGGGCGGGGCACCAGCTCGCCGTAGGTCGTCGTGCCGTCGGGTGTGCACAGCGCCGGGTCGCTGGGGGCCGGGTCGTCCCAGAGGTCGACGACGTCACCGTGCGTGGCCAGCTCGCGGGCCTCGTCGACCGCCCCGGCCGGGGCCGGCACCGCCGCGGCCCGGGCGAGCGCGGCGAGGGTGACGAGCACCGCCTCCGGTGCCGCGTCGCACCGGCGGGGGTCGTCGGTGACGACGACGTCGGCGGAGCGGGCGGCCTCGCTGCCCGGCAGCGCCACGCAGGCCCCGACCGACCACGTCGCGAGCGCCCAGTACAGCGTCCGCCAGTGCGGGGGCAGGTCGAGGAGCACGACGGTGCCGGGCCCCGCGTCGAGCTCGTCGCGCAGCAGGTTGGCCGCCTTGGCGACCCAGTTCGCCAGGACCCGGGCGGAGAGCTCGACCCGCTCGCCGCGGGTCGGCCCGTCGGTGTCGTCGTAGACGGTGACGCGGGGCCGGCCCGGGTCGGAGGCGGTGAGCGCGGCGAGCAGGCCGGGCACCCCGGCGGGTCGGGTCGGCATCCCCGAAACCTACCCGCCGCCCGCCCGTAGGCTCGCCCGCATGACCTCCCGCGCCCTGACCAGGGCGGCGCTCGGCGCCGGCGTGTGGTGCGTCGCGGTGACGGCCGCCGGCGCCGTCCTCGCCGCGCTCGGCTGGTGGCTGCCGTGGCTGGGCTGGACCGTCGCCGTCCTCGCCGCGCTCGCCGCCGTCGCCGTGGTCCGCGGCGTGCCCGCGGTACCGATGGGCCGCGCCGCGGCGCTCGCCCTCGTCGCGGTGGGCCTCGGGTTCGCGGTGTACACCGGGGCCACCCACTCCGAGCACGTGCTCGTCCGGCGCGACGCCGCCTCGAACCTCCAGGCGGCGGTGAGCCTGGCGCGGACCCACGAGCGCGTCGTGCCGGTCGACGTGTCGGTCATCGGGGGCCCCGGCCCGCTCGAGCGGGGTGACGTCACGGCCGGCAGCGCGGCGTTCTACCAGGTCGGCTCGCCGCAGCAGCCCGCCGTGCAGCCGCAGTTCCTCATGGCGCCCGCGGTCGTCTACGGGTACGGCGTGTGGGCCGGCGGCCCGCGGGTCGCCCAGCTCCTCCCGGGCGCCGTCATGGCCGTCGTCCTCGTCCTCGTCGGGCTGCTCGCCGCGCTGGTCACCGGCCCGTGGTGGGGGGTGGCGGCGGCGGCGCTGACCGGGGTGCTCCTGCCGGTCCTCACCGTCGCCCGCGCCACCTACTCCGAGCAGCTCGCCCTCGTGGCCCTCGCCGGCGGGCTGCTCCTGCTCACCCTCGCCGCCGGGGAGCAGGACGGCCGGCGGGCCCGCTGGGCGGCCCTGGTGGCCGGGGCCCTCGTCGGGGGCGCCGGCCTGGCCCGGGTCGACGCTCCCCGGGAGAGCCTGCTGCTCCTGCCGCTGCTCGCGGTGGGCCTCGGGCTCGGCCGGCCCTGGGCCCGGCCGGCGCTGTGGGGCCTCGGCGCCTCGACGGCGGTCGCCGCCGCCCTCGCCGGGGCGCTGTCCTACCGCTACCTCGGCGACGTCCACGCCAGCCTGCTGCCGCTGCTCGCCCTCGCCGTGCTCGTCGCCGCCGCCTCGTGGGCCGGCCTGCGGCTGTACCGTCGCGGCCACCGGCTGCCGGGCCTCCTGGTCCGCCGCGGGCCGGGCGTCGCCGCCGCCCTCACCGTGGTCGCCGGCCTCGTCCTGTGGTCCCGGCCGTGGTGGATGACGGTGCGCCAGGACCCCAACGACCCGGGCTCGCGGTACGTCGCCGGGATGCAGCTGCGGCAGGGGATGACCGTGGACGGCGGGCGCACCTACGCCGAGCACACCGTCGACTGGCTCTCCTGGTACGTCGGCTGGCCGGCCCTCGTGGTCGCCCTGCTCACCCTCGCGCTCGCGCTGCGGTGGATGCTGCGGCGGCTGCGGGCCGGCGAGCTCGCCCCCTGGGGGGCCGCGCTCGTCGTCGCCGCGGGCTCGACCCTGCTCACCCTGCTGCGCCCCGGCATCACCCCGGACCACCCGTGGGCCGACCGCCGCCTGCTCATCGCGCTGCCGTTCGTCGTCGTCCTCGCCTGCGCCGCCGCGTCGTGGGCCGCCGGCCGGCTCCGCCGCGCCGGGCGGGGCTGGGGCCCGGCGGCGGTCGCGGTGCTGCTCCTCGTCGGGGTCGGGGCGCCCGCGGTCGCCGCGACCTGGCCGTTCCGCGGGGTGGGTGTCGAGCGTGGCTCGCTCGCCGCGGTCGAGCGGGTGTGCGCGGCGCTGGCGCCCGTCGACGTCGTCCTCGGCGTCGACGGGCGGTCCACCACCGAGTGGCCGCAGGTGGTGCGCGGCATGTGCGGTCACCCGTCGTTCGTCGCGACGAGCGCGGTGCGCAAGGACCCGGCCCGGCTGCGCGCCGTCGTGGCCGAGGTCGCCGCGGGGGCGGCCGCCTCGGGCCACCGGCTCGTCGTCCTCGCCGCAGACGGACCGGAGGCGCTGACCGCCCTGGGCCTCACCCCGCGGACCTCGGTCGAGGTGGCCTTCCCCGAGGAGGAGCACGCCCTGGACCGGCCGCCGCGCGGGACCGACACCGGCGGCGTGCGGGTCTACCTCGCGCCGGTGCCCGGCCGCTGACCCGGTCCGCGCGCGGCCCCGGCCGGCTGCCGCCCGCGCGCGCGGTCCGCCCCGGGCCGGGAGGGGCTCAGGAGCGGTCGAAGGCGTGCTCGGCGCGGCGGCGCACCGCGCTGCACGTGTGCGGGTCGGCGGCCACGACGAGCCCGGGCCGGCGCGAGCGCGGCCCGTACGGGGTGCCGTCCGGGTGGGCGATCGTGCCGCCGGCCTCGGCGACGAGCAGGGCCCCCGGCGCGTGGTCCCACGGGTGCGAGCGCCCGTAGAGGATGTAGTCGGTCTCGCCCTCGATCAGCCGGGGGTAGTCGACCCCGCAGCAGACCCACGACAGCCGCATCGGGGGCAGCCCGTCGAGCGCGTGGCCGCGCAGCGACCACATCGAGGTCACGCCCTCCGGGGCGCGGCCCTGCGCGACGGGGTGGGTCGTCATCCGCTCCCCGTCGCGCCAGGTGCCGCCCCCGCGCTCGGCGACCCAGGCCACGCCGTGCGCCGGCTGGAGGACCCAGGCCCGGGTCGTCTCCCCACCGACGACCTCGGCGACCATGACCGCGTGGTCGGGGAGCCGTGGACGAAGTTCTTCGTCCCGTCCACCGGGTCGACCGTGAAGGCGTGGTCGGCGGCGAGGTAGCGGTCCATCAGGTCGCGGTCCTCGGCGAAGGCCTCCTCGCCGAGGACGACCGCGCCCGGGTACGCCTCGAGCAGCCGGTCGGTGATCCGGACCTCGGCCTCCCGGTCGGCGACCGTGACGAGGTCGCCGGGCCGCTTCTCCATCACCTCGCCCTCGGAGAGCGAGCGGAAGCGCGGGGCGATGACCTCGTCCGCGACCTCCCGGAGGAGGTCGAGCACGGCGTCGGTCGAGAGGCCGGACATGGCCGAACGCTCGCACACCCCGGTGACGAGGACCAAACCGGTGGGACGGCGCGCCCGCCACATCCGCGGGATCGTTGCAGGTGGGAGCGCCGTGGGCGGGATCTAGAGTCGGCCCATGGCGAGGTTGCGTCGGGTGTCCCCGCAGTCCAGGGGCTGGACCCGCAGGCGGGCCGGCAGCGGCTTCTCCTACCGGGACGCCGAGGGCAGGGCGCTGCCGGCGGAGGAGGTCGAGCGGATCCGCTCGCTGGCGATCCCGCCCGCGTGGCAGGACGTGTGGATCTGCCCGTACCCGAACGGCCACATCCAGGCCGTGGGCACCGACGCGGCGGGCCGGCGGCAGTACCTCTACCACCCGCAGTGGCGCGCCCGGCGGGACGAGCTGAAGTTCGACCGGGTCAAGTCGGCCGGGACCCGGCTCGCCAAGGCCCGCGCGCGGATCATCGAGGACCTCACCGTCGAGGGGATGCCGCTGGCCCGGGCCGCGGCCACCGCGACCCGGCTGCTCGACCTCGGCTACTTCCGGATCGGCTCCGACGCCTACGCCGACGCCAACGGCTCGTTCGGGCTGACCACCCTGGAGCGCCGGCACGTGCGCCGGCGCGGTGACGAGCTGCTCTTCCGCTTCGTCGGCAAGTCCGGGGTGGAGCACGCGGTGACGATCAGCGACCCGCACGTCATCGACGCGCTCGACCACATGCGGCGCCGCCGCGGCGGCTCGAACCGGCTGCTCGCCTACCGGGGCGGGGCCCGCTGGGCCGACCTGCAGGCCCCGGCGGTCAACGAGTACATCTCGCAGATGATCGCCGAGGACCTGACCGCCAAGGACTTCCGGACCTGGCACGCCACCGTCCTGGCCGCTGTCGCCCTCGCCCAGTCCCCGGAGAAGGGGGACACCGCCGCGTCCCGCAGGCGGGCGGTGCGGGCCGCGGTCGAGGAGGTCGCGGCCTACCTCGGGAACACCCCGACGATCGCGCGCTCCTCCTACATCGACCCCCGGGTCCTGGACCAGTACGAGGACGGCGAGACGATCGCCGGCACCCTGCGCCGGCGCTACCCCGACGAGGGCCGGCGCCAGGCGGCGATCGAGAAGGCGGTCGCCCGGCTCATCGACGGGGCCTGACCGGCGGCCTCGGCCACACGGCCGCGGCGGCGGCCGCGGCGGGCGGGGAGCCGCTCGCGCGCCGGTAGGCTCGCTGGCGATGAACGAGCACCTCCGGCCGTCCCGCGACGACCCCGACCACGACGCCCTCCACGCGGCGCAGACCCAGCGGCTGCCCGCCCCCACCGGGGAGGTCGACGTGCGGTCGGGCGAGCTGGCCGGCCGCGGCGACGACCCCTCGGCCCGCCGCGAGGCCCCGGCCCCGCCGTCCCGGCGCCCCGGGCACGTCATCGAGGACGGGCCCGCCGGCCCCGGCCCGGCCCCCTACGTCACCGTCGTCCTGCCCTGCTACAACGAGGCCGCGCACGTGCTGCGCGAGATCGAGCGGATCTCCGCGGCGCTCGAGGCGAGCGAGCACAGCTACGAGCTGCTCTGCATCGACGACGCCTCGACCGACGACACCCTCGACGTGCTGCGGCACGCGATGCGCGCGCACCCGCACGTGCGCGTCCTGCCGTTCCGCCGCAACGGCGGCTCCGGCACCGCCCGCCGCATCGGCACCCAGCAGGCCCGCGGCGAGATCGTCGTGTGGACCGACGCCGACATGACCTACGAGAACGAGCGCATCCCCGAGCTGGTCCGGATGCTGCGCGACGACCCGACGCTACGACCAGGTCGTCGGGGCCCGCACCACCGAGGAGGGCACCCACAAGTGGGCCCGGGTGCCGGCCAAGTGGTTCATCCGCAAGGTCGCCGAGTGGCTCACCAAGAGCCGCATCCCCGACCTCAACTCGGGGCTGCGCGCCTTCCGGCGCGAGGTGTCGCTGCCCTACCTGCGGCTGCTGCCCGCCGGGTTCTCGTGCGTCACGACGATCACCATCGCGTTCCTGTCCAACCAGCACGACATCAAGTACGTCGACACGACCTACGCCAAGCGCGAGGGCGTCAGCAAGTTCCACTTCGTCCACGACGCCTACCGCTACATCCTCCAGGTGCTGCGGATGGTCATGTACTTCGACCCGCTCAAGGTGCTCATGCCCCCGGCCCTGTGGCTGGTCGGCATCGGCGTGCGTCAAGGCGGTCGTCGACATGGTCCGCCACCCGTTCTACTTCCCGGCCGACCGGTCCTGCTCGTCGTCAGCGGCATCATGATCGCCTCGCTCGCCCTGCTCTCCGACCTCGTCGTCCGGTCCCGCGACGGTGTCTGAGCCGGCGACGCCCGGCGGCCCGGGGGCGCCGCCCGGCGCCGACCCCACGCTGCGGGTCGCCGTCGTCGGCCCGACCCATCCCGTTCAAGGGCGGGGTCGCCGCGCACACGACGACGCTCGCGCACGAGCTCGCCGAGGCCGGCCACGACGTCACCCTCGTGTCGTGGAGCCACCTCTACCCCTCGCTGCCTCTACCCGGGCGAGCAGGCGGTCCCCGGCGGCGCCCCCGACGTCCCGCCCTTCCCGCGCACCCTGCGCGTGCTCTCGTGGGCCCGGCCCGACACGTGGGTGCGCGCCGGGCGGCGGCTGCGCGACGTCGACGTCGTCGTCCTCGTCCACGTCGTCCCCGCGGTCGTCCCGGCCCACCTGGCCCTGCTGCGGGCCGCCGGCGCCGGCGGCCGCGGCGGCCCGCGGGTCGTCGTCGTCGCCCACAACGTCCTGCCCGCACGAGCCGCACCCCGGGCGACCGGCAGCTCGTCGCGGCGCTGCTCCGGCGCGCCGACGCCGTCCTCGTGCACTCCGACGAGCAGGCCCGGGCCGCCACGTCGCTCGGCGCCACCCGGGTCCGCGAGCTCGACCTGCCGCCGCACCTGCCCGGGCGGCCCGCCCGAGCCGCGGCCGGAGCACGACGGCCCGACCCGGCTGCTCGCGCTCGGCATCGTCCGCGAGTACAAGGGCGTCGACCTTCTCCTCGACGCCCTGCGTGACGTCGACGGGGTCCGGCTCACCGTCGCCGGCGAGCTGTGGGGGGATGCCGGCCGGCGGGTCCGCGAGCTCGCCGCCGACCCCCGCCTCGGCGAGCCGGGTCGAGGTGCACGGCGGCTACGTCCCGGCCGACCGGGTCGCCGGCGCTCCTCGCCCGCCACGACGTCCTCGCCCTGACCTACCGCGTCGGCCACCGCCTCGCAGAACGTCCTGCTCGCCCGGCAGCACGGGCTCCCGGTGCTCGCCAGCGCCGTCGGCACCTTCGCCGCCCAGGTCCGCGACGGCGTCGACGGCCTCCTCGTGCCGCCCGCGCGACCGTGACGCCCTCGTCGCCGCGCTGCGCCGCCTCGCCGACCCGGCGCTCGTCGCCCGGCTCGCCGCCGAGGTCCGCGAGCCCGACCTCGCCGGGCCGTGGGCGCACTACGTCGGCGCCGTCGAGGCCCTCGCCGCCCTGCCCGCGACCCCCGCGGCTCCGCGCCACCCTCGGGAGGCCCGGGCGGGCTGCGGGCCTGCCCGGCGGCCCGCTCGCCCGGGCGCGGTCCTCGGTCGCGGCCCTGCGGGCCCGGCGCGGCCCGCTGCTCGAGCTGGCCCCGGTCGACGTCCCCGAGGAGATCCGACCCACCGACCTGCTCGCGGTCGACGCCGAGGCGCTCGCGGCGGTCGAGCTGGCCCGCGACCTCGGGCCTGCCCCGGGCCCGCGACGCCGTCGCCGCGTGGGCCGCGCTCGGCGGCATCGCCGCGCTCGTGCGGGTCCTCGACGACCGGCACCGGGCAGCGGTGCTCGTCGACGAGTCCGGCAGCGGCAGCCCGTTCTCCCGGTGGGCCCGCGCCCTCGGCTTCGCCCCGGTCGAGCTCGAGCTCACCGGCCGGCGGGCCGCGGTCGAGGTGCTCGACGTCGACACCGCGAGCCTGGACGTCATCGCCCGGCTGCACCCCGGCGGCTGCACCGCGAGCGACGTCGACCACGTCGTCGGCCAGGCGTCGTGGGCGCTGCGCTCCGGCGGGCTGCTCCTGCTCACCGTGCCGATCGGCGACGACGACCCGGAGTTCGCGGTCCGCCCGGCCGGCGTGCGCGGCATCCTCGCCCGCGCCGACGACCTCGGCCTCGTCCTCGTCGGCGACGTCGACGGCGAGCTCCTCGGGCGGATGCGGACCGCGCGGCTGTCCGCCGCGGTCGGCGACGCCCCCGCCTACGGCGTCCTGCGCCTGACCTTCCGGAGGCGGTGAGGTGACCGAGCCGCCGCCGCTGCCCGCCCCCGACCCCGGGGTGGGGGAGGCCCGCCCCGCCGGCCCGGGGCGGGCCTCCCGGGCGCGCGGGCCCTCGACGTCGCCCGCTACGTCCTCCTCGTCGCCGTGCTCGCCGCGGTGGGCTACACCCTGTGGCGCAACTGGCCTGCGGTCTCCCGCGAGCTCGGCCGGCTCAGCTGGCCGGTCGTCCTCGGCTCCTTCGCCGTCGGGCTGCTGCCCCCGGTCTTCACGATGTTCGGGTGGCGGGCCCTGCTCGCCGACCTCGGCACCCAGCTGGCCCTGCCCCCGGCGGCCAGCGTCTTCCTCGTCGGCCAGCTCGGCAAGTACCTGCCCGGGTCGGTCTGGTCGGTGGTCGTCCAGACCGAGATGGGCCACCGCCTGCACGTCCCGCGGCGGCAGATGGCCGTCGACGGGGGTCATCATGCTCGGCCTGTCCGTGCTCGGCGGGGCGATCGTCGCGGTGCCGGCGATCCCGGTGCTGCTCGCCGGGCACACCGACCGTCTCGCCGTGGTGGGCGGTCGGCGCGGTCGCTCCTGGCCCTGGTCGCCCTCTGGCCGCCGCTGCTCAACGCCTCGGTGTCCTGGGGGCTGCGGCTGCTGCGGCGCGAGCCGCTCGGGCACCGGCTCGGCGGCGGCGCGGTCGCCCGCTGCATGGGCTGGATCGTCGCGGCCTGGCTCGGCTCGGGGGTGTCGGTGTACGTCCTCGCGCGCGCCCTGGCCCCCGAGGCCGGGGTCGGCGCGCTGCTCTACGTCTGCGTCTGCGGGTACGCCCTGGCCTCGGTGCTCGGGATGCTCGCGGTGCTCCTGCCGGCCGGGCTCGGGCTGCGCGACGCCGTCCTCGGGATCGGGCTCGTCACGCTGATGCAGCCCGGCGGCCGCGGCCGCGGTCGTCGTCGTCGCCCGGTTCCTCGCGGTCGTCGTCGACGTCGCGGTCGCCGGGGTCGCGTGGCTGTGGGCCCGTCGCCACCACCTCGTAGGATCCGGGGAATGAGCGAGCGGCCGGAGCGCGAGGAGCAGCTGGCCTACTCCGAGCTGATGGGCAAGATGCTCGACGAGCAGGCCCGCCGGAAGAAGGCGGCGAAGATCGTCGCCGTCGTCCGGCACGCCCTGGGGGTGGGCTCGCTCGCCGGGCTGCGGGCGGTCGACGTCGGGTGCTCCGCCGGCTTCATCGCCGACGAGCTCGCGCTCGCCGGGGCCGAGACCAGCGGTGTCGACATCGACGAGCCGGGGCTGGCCAAGGCGCGCGCAGCGGTTCGGGGACCGGGTCGACTTCCGGCTGGCCCGCGGCGAGGACCTGCCGTTCGCCGACGACTCGGTCGACCTCGTCGTGCTCAACCACATCTACGAGCACGTCGTCGCCCCCGAGGCCGTCGTCGCCGACATCCACCGGGTGCTGCGCCCCGGCGGCCTGCTCTACCTCGGGGCCGGCCACCGGTTCCAGCTCGTCGAGCCGCACCACCGGCTCCCGCTGCTGTCCTGGCTGCCCCGCCGGGCCGCCGACCGCTACCTGCGCCTCGCCGGGCGGGGCGAGCACTACTACGAGCGCTACTACACCCCGGCCGGGCTGCGCCGCCTCGTCGCCGCGTTCGACACCTGGGACTACACCGCCCCGGTGCTCGCCGACCCGGCCGCGTTCGCCGCCGACGACACGGTGCCCGGGTGGGCCGCGCGGGTGCCCGCCGCGGCGCTGGCGGCCGCGGCGCCGCTCGCCCCGACGTACGTGTGGGCGGCGTTCAAGGGGGCCGCGTCCCCATCCGGCCCGCCGCTGCGGGTGGCGCCGCGGCACCTGGCGTGACGGCACCCGGCGTGGCCGCACCGGCGCGGGTCCGGGAGGTCCGGGCGAGCCGCCCGGTGCCCCTCACCGCGGTGGTCTCCATCTTCCGCCGCGGCGCCGGCGACCCGACGAGCCGGCGCGACGAGGGCGGCTGGTGGTTCGCGTGGCGCACCCCGCAGGGCCCGGTCACGTTGCGGCTCGAGGTCCCCGGCGGGGTGGGGGAGCAGGTCCGGGCGAGCGCCTGGGGCGCCGGGGCCGACTGGATGCTCGAGCGGGTGCCGGCGCTGCTCGGGGAGGCCGACGACCCGGGCGGGTTCGAGGCCCGCCACCCGCTGGTCGAGCGGGAGTGGCGCCTCCGGCCGGGCTGGCGGGTCCCGGCCAGCGGGCTGGTCCTGCAGTGCCTCGTCGCCTCCGTCATCGAGCAGAAGGTCACCGGCAAGGAGGCGTTCGCCGGGTACCGGCGGCTCGTGCGCCGGTTCGGCGAGCCGGCCCCGGGGCCGGGGGAGGGGCTGCGCCTGGTCGTCCCCCCGACCGCCTCCCAGTGGGCGGCGGTCCCGTCCTGGGAGTGGCTGGCCGCGGGCGTCGACCCGGCCCGCTCCCGCACCGTCGTCCGCGCCGCCGGGCACGCGGGCCGGGTCGAGGAGTGCGCCGGGCTGCCGGCGGAGGCGGCCCGGGCCCGGCTGACCTCGCTGCCCGGGGTCGGCCGGTGGACCTGGGCCGAGGTGGCCCAGCGGGCGCTCGGCCTCGCCGACGAGGTGAGCTTCGGGGACTACCACGTCGCCAAGGACCTCGGCTGGGCGCTGACCGGCCGGCCGGTCGACGACGACGGGCTCGCCGAGCTGCTCGAGCCGTGGAGCGGGCACCGCTACCGGGTCCAGCGCCTCCTCGAGCTCGGCGGCCACCACCGCCCCCGGCGCGGCCCGCGGATGTCGACCCCGACGCACCTGCCGGTCCGGGGCCGCTGACCCGGGGGCAGCCGGGCTCAGCCGGGCTCGGCCGGCCCCGGCGGGACCGGGCTGAGGAGGACGGTCACCGACGCCGGGCCGCGGGCGAGCACCTCGGCGCGCAGCGCCTCCGAGGCCGCCGCGACCTGGGTCCGGGCGACCAGCCGGCCGAGGTCGTAGGGGTCACCGGCGGCCAGCGTCACCTCTACCGACCCGGCGGCGACCGAGGTGTCCGCGGACCCCTCCGGCACGCCGCCGAGGGCGAGCGCGAGGACCCGCCCGACCCGGGCCCCGAGCGGCTCCGGCGCGGTCGACGGGATGCCGACGGCCGCGGCATCCGCCGACCCCGGCGCCACCCCGAGCGCGGCCCGGACCGCCTCGACGTGCCCGAGCGCGAACCAGTCGCCCGGGCCCGGTGCGCACCAGCGAGCGCGCCCCGTCGCCGGCGGCGGCGAACCACGACGCGGGCAGCCCCCGGACCAGCGCCGCGGGGACCCCGTCGGCCTTGCCCTTGACCAGGTCGGCGGCGGCCGCGACCTCGTCGGCGACCGCGCGCGCGGTGACCAGCAGCGGCCGGCCGTCCGCGTCGACGCCGCCCCGCAGGTCGTCGAGCACCGCGACCCCGGCCACGCCGAGCGCGAAGTCGGTGAGCCCGGCCCGCCAGGGCCGCCCGGCGGTGTCGGAGAGGACCACCCCGAGCGCCGCCCTCGGGCCGAGACCGGAGGCCGCCAGCAGCGCCGCCCGCAGCCGCGCCGCCTCGCCGTCCGGGTCCTCCGGCAGCAGGAGCACCGCGCCGGAGGGCCCGGTGTTCGAGGCGTCGACGCCTGCCGCCGCCATCACCGGGCCGGCCGCGGCCTCGACGACCCGGGTGAGCCCGGCCGCGCCGTCCCGCTCGGCGACGACCCGCCGGCTCGCGGCATCGACGGCCGCGGCCCGCGGTCCGTCCCAGAGCAGCCCGAGCGCCTTGGAGACGACCTTGCTCGAGACGACGAGGCAGTCGCCGTCGGCCAGCCGCAGCGCCGCCCGCTCGAGCGCGTCGAGGAGGAGGGTGGCGAGGTCGTCGCCGGGGGAGACCTCCGGCACGCCGGGCAGCGGCAGCACCGAGACCGCGCCGACGCCGGCGCTCACCGCCGCGCCCTCACGCCGACAGGGCCCCGGCGAGGCGCAGCGCGTGCGCCGCGATCCGCCCGGCCGACTCGACGTCGGTCATCAGCAGCGGGCCGTCGAACACCTCGACCTTGGCCCCCGGCAGCGTCGGTCTCGGCGTCTGCGGGGTCGACGAGCCAGCCGCCGAGGAAGTCCGCGTAGAGGCCGGCCACCGCCGCCGACGTCGGCTCGAGCCCGATGGTGCGCAGGCAGGTGTCGGCGTGCCCGCGCACCGGCTGCCCGGAGATGAGCGGGGAGACCCCGACCACCGGGGCCCGGGTGCCGCGCAGGGCGTCCCGCACCCCGGGCACCCCGAGGACGATGCCGATCGAGACGACCGGGTTGCTCGGCGGCAGCAGGACGACGTCGGCCTCGCGCACCGCCTCGAGCACCCCGGGGGCGGCCGCCGCGCGGTCGAGCCCGGCGACGACGAAGCGCCGCGCGGGCAGCGCGGCCTGGTGGCGGACCCACCACTCCTGGAAGTGGATCGCCCGCTCCCCGCCGTCGCCGTCGTCCACGACGACGTGGGTCTCGACCGGGGTGTCGGTCATCGGCAGCAGCCGCAGGCCGCGCTCGGGCAGGCCCCACCGGGCGGCCAGCCGGGCGGTGACCTCGGAGAGCGAGTGCCCCTGCCCGAGCCACTGGGAGCGGACGACGTGGGTGGCGATGTCGAGGTCGCCGAGGGCGAACCACTGGGGCTGGGCGCCGTAGGCCGCGAGCTCGGCCTGCAGCCGGTGGCTCTCGTCGGCCCGGCCCCAGCCCTGGCCCTCGTGGACGCCGCCGCCGAGGGTGTACAGGAGCGTGTCGACGTCGGGGCAGACCCGCAGCCCGAAGAGGGTGATGTCGTCGCCGGTGTTGGCGACGACGGTGACGGTGGAGTCCTCCAGGCCGGGGGTCGTGTCGAGGTGGTGGCGCAGCCCGCGGACGAAGCGGGCGCCGCCGACCCCGCCGGCCAGTGCCGTGATGCGCATGGCCGTGAGTCTTCCAGCCCGGGCCGCGGTCGGGGTCCCGGGGGTGCCGTGGCGGTGGCGGCGATGCCGGGCGCGGCCCGGTGCTGACCGGCGGCCGGCACGCCGGGGACGGCTGCGGCCCACGCGAACCCGGCCGGGCCCGGGCGGCGCCCCCGGACCGCGACATGCCCGGGGTCGGGGGTGGACTGGGGCGGTCAGGAGGCGACGCGCCCGACACGCCCGGGCGTCCGGAAAGTTTTCCCAATAACACCAAGCGGCTTGACGGGAGGTGCATGACACGCGTGTAATTCCACCCATGTACTCCGGAGGAACCCGGCCGGGGTGCACGGGTCGAGGGTCGAGGAGGGAACGATGCAGGAGCTGTACCTGATCGACGGGTTGGTGGACACCGAGGATGCCGAGGAGGGCGCCCTGTCCTGGCAGGAGCGCTCGCTCTGCGCCCAGACCGATCCCGAGGCGTTCTTCCCCGAGAAGGGCGGCTCCACGCGCGAGGCGAAGAAGGTGTGCGTCGGCTGCGAGGTCCGCGCCGAGTGCCTCGAGTACGCCCTGGCGAACGACGAGCGCTTCGGCATCTGGGGCGGGCTGTCCGAGCGCGAGCGCCGCAAGCTGAAGAAGCGCGCCGTCTGAGCCTGCCGCCGCCCCGCCTCCGCATGACGCTGGCTCCCGCCCGCCCCGCCGCCACCGCCCCGGCACCTCGACCGGAGCGGTGCCGCCGGCCGTCACCGCCGTCCTCGTCAGCCGCCCCGACCCCGCGGGCATCGGCGAGGCGCTCGCGCGGTGCTCGCCCAGACCCTGCTCCCGACGAGGTCCTCGTCGTCGACCGCACCGCGGGGCCGCTCCTCCCAGCCCCTCGGCCGACGGCGCCTCGCGCGGGGATCCGACCCGGCACGCGGCGACGACGAGGTGCCCGCCCGCCGCCGCGCTCACCCTCGCCGACGTCGTCGCCACCGTCGCCGAGGGCACCGCGGTCCCGGTCACCGTCGTCGAGGCCACCCACGGCCCCGCTGCGGCGCGCCGCCCACGCCGCCGTCGCCGCGCACCCGCCGCCGCCGACGACCCCGCCGCCGGCCCTGCTCTGGTTCCTCCCCGTCGGCACGACGCCCGAGCCGCGCACCCTGGCGCCCTCGTCGACGCCTGGCGCCGCTCGCCGTCCGCCGGCCTGCTCGGCCCGAAGCACCTCGACGCCGGCCTCCCCGACCGCCTGCGCGCGATCGCCATCCGCGCCACCCGCGGCGGCCGCCTCGCTTCCGCAGGCCGGCCGCCCGGCGAGCCCGACCAGGGCCAGTACGACCGGATGGACGACGCGCTCGCCGTCCCTTCGCCGGCACCCTCGTCGAGCGCGACCTGCTCCTCGGCCTGCACGGCTGGGAGACCTCCTTCGGCGACGTCGGCGCCGACCTCGACCTCGGCTGGCGGGCCCAGGCCTCCGGCCGCCGCGTCGTCGTCGTCCCCGGGGCACGGATGCGCACCGGGCCGGGCGTCGCGTCACCACCCCGACCACCGCCGTCCGACGCCGCGCGGCCCGCCGGGTCGCCCTCGCCCGCGCCCCGTGGTGGTCCACCCCGTTCCTCGCCGTGTGGATCGTCCTCACCTCGCTGTCGCGGCCGTCGGCCTCGTCCTGCTCAAGCGGCCCCGCGCGGCCGCGGCCGAGCTCTCGGCGCTCACCTCGGTCGACCCGGTCCGCGGGCCTCGTCGCCCGCTGGCGCACCCGCCACCCGCGCCGGTCGTCCGCCGCCGCCACCTCCGCTCGCTCTTCGAGCCGCGCCGGGCCGTCCTCACCGGGTGGGCCGACTCGGTGCACCACGCCCTCGTCCCACCGCGCCCCCCGATCGGCGACCAGGTCGCCGAGCTCAACCCCCGCTCCTGGCTCGTCAAGGTCGCTCACCCATCCCGGCGTCGTCGCCGACCCTCGCCGCGGCCGCGGTCGCCGCGGTCGCCGGCCGCTCGCTCGGCACCGGGGTGTGGACCGGCCTGGGCTCCGGCCTCGCCGGCGGCGAGCTCGTCGGCACGAGCGCCGACGCCGCCACCCTCTGGCACGCCTGGAGCGACGGATGGACCGGTGCCGGCCTCGGCGGCCCCGACGCCGTCGGGCCCGCCGCCCTGCTCCTCTCCGGGCCGGCCTGGCTCGTCGCCCACCTGCCGCTGCTGCCCGCGCCCCCGGCGCCGGCCGGGCCTCGTCGTCGGGCTCTCCGTCCTCACTCGCGATGCCGCTCGCCGCGGTCAGTGCCTACCTCGCGCTGCGGGTCCTCGCCCGCGGCCCGTGGGTGCGCGCCCTCGGCGCCGTCGCCTGGGCGAGCTCCGGGGTGGCCGCCGCGGCCGTGGCCCAGGGCCGCCTCGGCGCGCTCGTCGCGCTCGTCCTGCTGCCCGCCGTGTTCGCCGGGCTCTGGCTCGTCGCCGTCCGCCGCTCCACCGCGACGAGTGCGTTCGCCACCGCGCTCGCCCTCGTCGTCCTCGGCGCCTTCGCCCCGGTCCTCCTCGTCCCGGCCGTCGTCGTGGCCCTGCTCCTCGCCCTCGTCCGCAGCCGCACCCGCGCCGGCACGCCCTCGCCGTCGCCCTCGTGCCCGCCCGCCGTCCTCGCCCCGTGGCTGCTCGGCACCGCACCGGCCGCGTGGCCGGTGCTCGTCGCCGGCTCCGGCCTGGCGCAGTGGGGCGGGTCGGCGCCGCCGCTCTGGCGGCTGGCCCTGCTCGACCCCGGCGGCACCGGGGTGGCCCTGGTGTGGACCAGCGCGCCGCTCGCGGTCGTCGGCGTGCTGGCGCTCGCCCGCGGGCGCCGCTGGCGCACCTCGGCCGCACGGCGCTCGCCGTCCTCCTGCCCGCGGCCCTCGCCCTCGCCCTCCTGGCCCCGCACGGTCCGGCTCGGCACGGTGCCCGCGGGCGTCGAGGGAGCCGGCGGCCCGATCACCCTGTGGGCCGGCACCTTCCTCCTGCCGCTGGTCCTGCTCCTCGTCGTCGCCCTGGTCCGCGGGCTCGACGGCATCCCGCTGCACGCGCTCGGGCGCACCCGCGCCGTCGGGACGTGGGCGGTGCTCACCGCGGCCCTGGCGGCGGTACTCGTCGGTGCCGGGGGGGTCGGCTGGGCCACCCTCGGCGACGCCCTCGGGCCCTGGCACGACCCGCGGCCGGCGGTCGCCCTCGAGCAGGCCCGCGGCGCCTTCGCGACCCGCTCGCTCTTCGTCGTGCCGGGGGTCCAGGGCGCCGGCTACCGCCTCGTCGGCCGGGAGGCCGCCGACGTCGTGCGCCCGCTCCCCGCGGTGACCGAGGCCGACCGGCGGGCGGCGGCCGGGGTCACCGCCCTGCTCGACGCGCGCGCCGGCGGGGACGGGCTCGTCGCCGCCGCCGCGGTCGACCTCCTCGCCATCCGGGCCGACGCCGTCCCCGACGACCTCGCCCGGCGGCTCGACGCGACGGCCGGGCTGCAGCGGATCTCCCCGCGGGACGGGTGGGAGATGTGGCGGGTCAGCCCGACCGGGGAGCGCGACCACGCCCTCGTCGCGAGCCCACGCCTGCGGATGGTCACCCCCGAGGCGACGACCCTCGTCGAGACCTCCGGGGAGCACGCCGCCACCGTGACCGCCATCGACGCCCCCGCCGGCAGCCGGCTCGTCGTCGCCGAGCCGCCGGGCTGGGCCGAGGCCGCGGTCGTCTCGGTCGACGGCCGCGCCCTGGCCCCGGTCGCCGGCGCCGACTCGCCGACCTACGAGCTGCCCGAGGGCCCGGGCACCCTCGCCGTCACCGTCGACAGCCCCGAGCACGGCTGGCACCTCGCCCAGCTCGCGGCCCTGGTCCTCCTCGCGTTCCTGGCGGTGCCCTTCGGCCGCCGCGAGACCCGGGTGGGCCGGCCGTGAGCCGGTGGGCCCGGGTGCGCCCGTTCGTGCCGGGCGCCGGGCGCGTGGTCCTCGCCGGGGGAGCGGCCGCCGGCCTGGTCTGGCTGGCCACCACCCACCCGGTCGCGCTCGACCTCGTCGCCGCGAGCGGGGTGCAGCAGGCGCCGGTCAGCGGGGCCAGCCTGACGACGTCGACCACCCTGATGTGCCCGGGCGACGAGCTCACCGGCATCGGCGGGGTCCCCGACGTGGCGGTCGGCGGCACCGTCGCCGCGGCCAGCGGCCCCACCGAGCTGCTGCCCCAGGCCCCCACCGGCGCCGGCTCCGCGCGGCTGACCGCCGGCTCCACCACCCTCGGCACCCTCGACCCGGCCCGGCCCTCGACGGTCTCGGCGCCGCTGCCCGGCCGCGGGCCGGTCACCCTCGCCGCCGAGGGCTCGATGGCGCCGGCGCTCGCCGCGACCCAGGAGTGGGAGCAGACCGGCAAGGAGACCCACGGGCTGACGACGACCCCGTGCCTGGGCGCCGCCTCCGACCTCTGGCTCCTCGCCGGCGGCGACGGTCCGGGCCGGCTCGAGCGCCTCACCCTGCTCAACCCGGGCGGCAACCCGGTCAGCGCCGACGTCAGCGTCCACGGGGCGGCCGGGCAGGTCGGGGACCCGCACACCGTCACCGTGCCGCCCGGGGGCCGCGAGAGCCTGCTCCTCGACGCGTGGGCCGGCCAGGAGAAGCAGCCGGCCGTGCACGTCGTCGCCGACGGCGGCGGCCTGCAGGCGACGCTCACCGAGACCTGGGTCGTCGGCAGCACCCCGCGCGGCGCCGAGACCGTCGTGCCCGCCGACACCCCGCGCACCACCCAGGTCGTGCCCGCCGCGCTGCTCGGCGGCCGGGCCACCCTCCGGCTCGCCGTGCCCGGGGAGGAGCAGGCCGTCGCCCGGGTCTCGGTGCTCGGCCGGGACGGCCTCGTGCCGACCACCGCCGACACCGTGCTCAGCGTTCCCGCCGGTGCCACCGCCGAGCTCGCGCTGCCGTCGGTGCCCGCCGGCACCTACGCCGTCGTCGTCGAGGCCGACGTGCCGGTCGTCGCCGCCGTGCTCACCGACGCCGGCACCGGGAACGACCCCGGCGACGTCGCCTGGGCCGGCTCCGCCCCGGCGGTCACCGAGGTGTCCGGGGCCGCGCTGCCGGCCACCCGGGGCGTGGCCCGCCGGCTCGGCCTCGTCGGCACCGGGGGCTCGACCACCGCCGTCGTGCACACCGTCTCCGACGGCCGGGCCACCACGCGCAAGGTCCGGCTGGAGCCGAACACCACGGCCTCGGTCGACCTCGAGGGCGCGGATGCCGTGTGGGTCGAGAAGGTCGGCAGCGGGGTGCTGCGCGCCGGCGTCGTCTCGACCTCCGGCTCCGGGGCCGGCCGGCTCGTGTCGGTGATGCCGCTCGAGCCGAGCGCGGTCAGCTCGCCGGTGAGCCGGGCCTTCCCGCTGCCCTGACGAGGCACGGCCCGCTCAGAGGTCCGGGTCGGCCTCGGGGTCCAGCTCGTGCGGCGGCACCCCGAGGAGCGCGGCCACCTGCTCGGTGACGACCTCCCGGACCAGGTCGGCCAGGTCGTCCTCGTCCTGGGCCCGGGCCTCGACCGGCCGCCGGTAGACCACGACCCGGTTCGGGCGGCCCGGGTCGCCGCGGTGCAGCCGGCCGAGCGCCGCGACCTGCTCCTCCCACGGCGCCGGGTCCTGCGGGGGGACGTCCTCGACCGCGAACTCCAGTGCGGCGTACCGCGACCCGAGGTGCGGGCGCAGCCGGTCGGCCGCGTCGAGGACGAGGTCGTCGAAGCGCTCCAGGCGGGTCTCCATCGCCGGCACGGGCGGCCACGCCAGCGGCCCCCGGGGGCCCCGGCCGTGCCGGTCGCGGTGGCGTGCGGTCACGCCCCGCATGCTACGGCGTGCCTCATGTCGGCGCGGCGCCCGGGAGCCTAGAGTCGAGCCCGTGAACCTGTCCCGGAAGTGCACGAAGACAGGCTGTCGCCAGAGTGCCGTGGCCACCCTGACCTACGTGTACTCCGACCAGTCCGCCGTCCTCGGCCCGCTCGCCACCTACGCCGAGCCGCACACCTACGACCTGTGCGCCGACCACGCGAGCCGGCTCACCGCACCCCGCGGCTGGGAGGTCGTCCGGCTCGCCACCGACTACTCCGAGCCCGAGCCCACGCCCGACGACCTGCTCGCCCTCGCCGACGCGGTCCGGGAGGCCGGCCGCCCGCGGCACGCCGCCCCGCCGCCGGCCGACACCGGCCCGGTGGCCGGGGAGGTCGCCCGCCGGGGCCACCTGCGGATGCTGCGCGGCAGCGCCGAGGCCTGAGCCGCCGCTCACCGGGCGGCCGGGTCCCAGCGGCCCCGTCAGAAGCGGCCCGGACGGGTGCGCCACGGCGCCCGGGTCCCGTAGTGTCACCGCACGTGACACCGCGATCCCTCGCCGCCGTCGTCAAGGCCTACGACGTCCGTGGCACCGTGCCAGACCAGCTCGACTCCGACGTCGCCCACGCCCTGGGGGCCGCCTTCGCCGAGGTCGTCGTCGGCCCCGACGGCGCGCACGGCTGCGTCATCGGCCGGGACATGCGCGAGTCCGGCCCGGGGCTGGTCCAGGCCTTCGCCGACGGGGTCCGCAGCCGCGGCCACGACGTCACCCTCGTCGGCCTGTGCAGCACCGACGGCCTCTACTACGCCAGCGGGGCGCTCGACCTGCCGGGCGCGATGTTCACCGCGAGCCACAACCCGGCCCGCTACAACGGCATCAAGCTGTGCCGCTCGGGGGCCCGGCCGGTCGGCCAGGACACCGGCCTGGCGCAGGTCCGCCGCCGCGCCGAGCAGCTCCTCGACGAGGGCGACCGACGCCGCCCAGGACCAGCGCGGCGACCTGCTCGAGCGCGACCTCCTGGCCGACTACGCCGGGTTCCTCCGCGGCCTGGTCGACCTCTCCGGCATCCGGCCGCTGAAGGTCGTCGTCGACGCCGGGAACGGGATGGGCGGGTACACCGTCCCCGCCGTGCTCGGCACCGGGGCCGGCCTGCCGGCGCTGCCGCTGACCGTCGTGCCGCTCTACTTCGAGCTTGACGGCTCCTTCCCCAACCACGAGGCCAACCCGCTCGAGCCGGAGAACCTGCGTGACCTCCAGGCCGCCGTCCGGGCGCACGGCGCCGACCTCGGCCTCGCCTTCGACGGGGACGCCGACCGCTGCTTCGTCATCGACGAGCGCGGGGAGCCGGTCAGCCCGAGCGCGATCACCGCGCTCATCGCGCGCCGGGAGGTGGCCCGGGCCGTGGCGGAGGGTGCCGAGCCCGGCGAGGTCGCCGTGGTCCACAACGTCATCTGCTCCGTGCAGGTGCCGGAGGAGATCGCGGCCACCGGGGCCCGGCCGGTCCGCACCCGGGTGGGCCACTCGTTCATCAAGGGGGAGATGGCCCGGCACGACGCGGTCTTCGGCGGGGAGCACAGCGCGCACTACTACTTCCGCGACTTCTGGTTCGCCGACACCGGGATGCTCGCGGCCCTCCACGTGCTCGCCGCGCTCGGCGGGCAGCCGGCGCCGCTCTCCGAGCTGATGGCCGACCTGAGCCGCTACAGCGCCTCCGGGGAGGTCAACTCCACGGTGGCCGACGCCCCCGCGGCGACCGACCGGGTCCTGGCCTGGGGCCAGGAGCAGGGCGTCGAGGTCGACCGGCTCGACGGGCTGACGATCACTCACGCCGGCGGCGACGGGGACCCGATGTGGTGGCTGAACCTGCGGGCCTCGAACACCGAGCCGCTGCTCCGGCTCAACGTCGAGGCCGCCGACCCCGAGACGATGGCCCGGGTCCGCGACACCGTCCTCGGCATCGTCCGCACCCCCGCCTGACCCCCACTGTCCCGCCCGATGCGGCAACCTCCGGTCAGGCACCCCGAACGTCCAGGTGCTCCTCCGAACGTTCCGGTGCACCGGCCGGTCGACCGAGCGGATGCCGGTGCCGGCACGTGTGCGAGGATCGCGGGAGACCCCCCGCCCACCGTCGAACCGCCCGAGAGGTGACCATGAGCGAGCCGGCCGGCGCCACGTCGCAGATCGAACCGTGGCTTCGCGAGATCCTCCGCTGCCCCGCCTGCCACAGCGAGCTGCGGGACGACACCGGCCCGGATGGCGGGCCCGAGCTGGTCTGCACCTCGGATGAGTGCGGCCTCGCCTACCGGATCGACGACGGCGTCCCGGTCCTGCTCGTCGACGAGGCCCGGCGCCCGGGCTGACCGGGCCCCCACCATGGCCTGGCTCGACGAGCAGCGGCTCGAGGACCCCGACGCCCTCGCCGCCCTCGACCGCCGCGGCAGTCTACGGGCCCTCGCCTCGGCCGGGGCGCAGCTGCGCCGGTCGCTCGTCGCCGCCGAGGAGGCCGGTATCGACCGGGTCGCCGACGGCGAGCGGCCACGCTCGGTCCTCGTCGCCGCGCTCGGTGGCTCGGCGGTCGTCGGCGACGTCCTCGACCTGGTCACCGAGGCCGGCTCCCCGGTCCCGGTGATGGTCCGCCGCGACGCCCCGCTGCCCGGCTGGGTCGGGCCGCTCGACCTCGTCATCGCGGTGAGCCAGTCCGGGCGCGCCGCCGGCCCGCTCGCCCTCGCCGCCGAGGCCGCCCGCCGGGGCGCCGCGCTGCTGACCGTCGGCGCCGCCGGCTCCCCGTTGGCCGAGGTCAGCGCCCGGGCCCGCGGCGTCCACGTCGACGTCGCGCTGCCGGCGCCGTCCTCCCGCACGGCCCTGTGGTCACTGCTCACCCCGGTGCTGCTCGCCGCGGACCGGCTCGGCCTGGCCGAGTCCCCGCTCGGGGTGCTGAACGATGTCGCCGACCTCCTCGACGAGGTGGCCGAGGAGTGCCGCCCCTCCTCGGAGGCCTTCGTCAACCCCGCCAAGCTGCTCGCCACCGGCCTGGACGGCACGGTCCCGGTCGTCCTCGGCGACGGCCCGACCACCGGCGTCGCGGCGGCCCGCGCGGCCGCGATGCTCAGCCTCACCGCCCGGATCCCGGCCCTGCACGGGTCCCTCCCGGACGCCGCCTCCCAGGTGGTCGCGACGCTCGACGGGCCGTTCGGCAGCGGCGCGGGCGCGGTCGAGCGGCCCGCCGGTCGCGACATCTTCGCCGACCCCTACCTCGACGGCCCGCCGACGCCGCGGCTCGGGCTGCTCGCCCTGCGCGACCCCGACCTCGACCCCGCGGCGGTGGCCCTCGCCGACGCCGTCGTCGACTCCGCCCGCGAGTCCGGGGCCGTCGTCCTCGAGCAGCAGGCCCGCTCGGGGCACCCGCTGCTCCGGCTGGCCTCGCTCATCGCGGTCACCGACTTCGCGGCGACCTACCTCGCCCTCGGTCTCGGCCTCGACCCGTCGGTCAGCCGCCACGTCGCCGAGCTGCGCGACCGCACCTCCTGACCGCCGGGCGCGGGAGCGCCGGGCCGGGCCGGCCCGCTCAGGAGGCCGGCTGGGCGAGGGCGAGTCGCTCGGCGCCGGGCAGGGTGAGCAGGTCGGCGCCGGTGACGAGGAGCTTGCTGCCGCGGATGCCGCTGCCGATGCAGACCTCGCCGGCCTCCACCACGGCGTCGTCGACCAGCACCGGCCAGTCGGCGGGCAGGCCCACCGGGGTGATCCCGCCGAACTCCATCCCGGTCAGCGCCACCGCGTCCTCGTGCGGGGCGAACGAGATCTTGCGGACGTCGAGGTGGCGCCGGACGACGTTGTTGACGTCGGCCCGGTGCGTGGCCAGGACCATCACCGCGGCGTAGCGGGTCTGCCCGGCGCGCCTGCCGGCGACGACGACGCAGTTGGCGCTCGCGCCCAGGGCGACGTCGTAGGCCTCGCACAGGGCGGCGGTGTCGGCGAGCTCCGGGTCGATCGGCGCGACGAGGGCCCCCGGGATGGCGGTGACGGCCTGCAGCGACCGGCGGGGCCATCAGCTCGGGGTGCTCGGTCGCGGGGGACCAGTCGAGGGTTCCACGGGCGGTCGGCATGCCGGTGACGCTAGCCGACCCGTCAGCCGGGTGAGGCGCTGACCCCGCTGGAAGAGACATCCCGACCACAGACGGCAACCATCGCGCGACCGAACGACGTTACGACCCCCGGGCCCGGCGAGAGTGCCGCCAAGAGCCCGTCGCTACGTTGTCGAGTATGTCGGTGCAGCTGCCTGAACAGTAGGGCTCACGCCCGGTTCCGTCCCGGGCGGTCGATGCGCCACAGCGCCCTGCCGGAGCAGCGGGCGCTCGATGAGCAACCACGACGTTGACGCGATGGCGACGGTCGCGACCAGAGGGAGGTAGGACGGCGCCCCCAAAGCGCCCATCGCGATGTAGACCAGGGGATGCCAGAGGTACATGCCGTAAGAGATGCGGCCCAGCCACCGAAGGGGTGGAGCACCGAAGGGTCGGCTGGTCCAGCTCCGTTCGGCTGTGGCGAGGTGCCCACACGACCGCGGTGGAGGCCACGACGAGAAGGGGCAGCAGCAGGACCGCGGCCGGGCCGGAGCTCCAGACAGCGGACAGGCCGATCACCGCCAATCCCCCGACTGCGACGGGAGACGCGACCCGGTTGGTGCGGACGGTGGAGCGGTGAAGGAAGATGGCCAACCCGCAACCGGCGAGGATGGCATCGATTCGTGTGAACGGGCCGAAGTACGCGAACAGCCACAGGGGTGGGAAGCCGAAGTAGAGCACGGTTCGAAGGGCTGCCGACGCGACTGCCACCCCAGCTATCAACGCCAGGGGGCGGCGGCTGCGCAGGACCACTGGAAGGGCCAGCGGCCAGAGCAGGTAGAACTGCTCCTCGAGGGCCAAGGACCAGGTGTGGCTCAAGCTCGATGTCTCGTTCCAGGCGATGGCGACGTTGGTGCTGTAGGTGCCGGCGTACAGGACAGGAAGGAGGCTCCGCCCACTGACGATCCGGAATGCGATCTCGAAGGCGAGAAGCAGGGTCAACGCGGGGAGAAGCCGCCGAGCCCGCCGTCCGTAGAACCGCCGCAAGTCTTGCGGACGACCGGTCTCATCGGCATCCCGCAGGAGGATGCCAGTGATGAGGTAGCCGGAGAGCACGAAGAACAGCGTCACCCCGGCGGCCGCAAGGGGTTGGCTCTGTGGGTGGGCGGCGTGACCGACGATCACCAGCAGCACGGCGAGCCCGCGGATGCCGTCGAGTGGGTTGACGCGCATCGTGTCTACCCCTCTCGGCCTCTTTACCTCTACGTCAGAGTCTCCCAGCAGAGTCGCTCTCAGGCTCCTTGTTCCGGCCAGGCTGCCGTGCCACCGACTCGTGCCGCGCCGAGAGTAGCGGCGGTGGGGCGTGCTGGGCTGGCGGTTCTGGATCTGGGCTGCTGGAGCACGGGTAGCTCAAGAAGGCGGTAGCTGAGCTCGACCACCAGGGCTGTGACGGCCAGGCTCATCGCGGCCACCGCGAATGGACCCGCGTGCACCGTCACGCGGACGGTCCACCACACGGGGAAGTGCCAGAGGTACAGGCTGTACGCCCGCAGGCCCAGGCCCGGAAGCGGTCGCCCGCGACAGCAACGCAGCAGACGGCGACGCGTTCGCGATACCTCGGATGACGAGCAGCGTGCCCGCCACGGCGAGCGGGAAGAACAGCACGCGCCAGCCCTCGCTCGTGATGGGGCTCCGCGGGGCATCAGGATGAGCAGGACGAGGACGAAGAGACCGAACGCCGAACGCGCCGGGTCGTGGCCCCGCGAGCGGTCGACTGCGCTCGTGCAGGGCCAGCGCGGCGCCCGCCCACATCACGCCTATGTTGCTGATGGGGGATGCGTAGAACGCAAGTGGCTGCAGGGGAATGGTCACCATGAAGGCGCCGATCGCCATGATCGCCGCACGGCGCGCCGCGTTCGCGGCCGATACCCCACGCCGTCGCCACAGCATGAGCACCAGCGGTGCGCTGAGGTAGAAGATCCACTCGACGGTGAGGGTCCACGTCACCACCCACACCGGCTCGGCGTGGTAGCCGAGCGCGTTCGCCACGCCCAAGGTCTGGGTGAGCGTCAGAACAGCGCCGCCTGATGAGTGACTCGACGGTGGCGTGGCCGAGCCACCACGCGATCGGCGCCGTCACCAGGACCAGCACCACGATGACGGGCATCAGCCGAGTGACCCGGCGGCGGACGAAGCGCCGGTAGTCGTCGGCCCCGCGCACGCCGTCCCAGGTGCGACCGCCGATGAGGTAACCGGAGAGGACGAAGAAGACCAGCACCCCGATGGCACCGCCGGACGCGTAGGTACCGAGACCCAGCTCCGCCGTCGCGTGGGCGCTCACCACGGCCAGCGCGGCGAGACCGCGCAGACCATCCAGCGCGCGAGCCCTCCCTTGCATGACACGCCACGATAAGTCCCAACGGCCCGCAGTGACCTGCGAACACGGGATCCCGGTCCGGACGGAGGTGTGCGGACACGGCAACGACTCGTCCGGTTCTGCCGCGGCGTCGTGCCCTTCGTCCCTAGCCCTTGGGGCTCGAGGATCGGGAAGGAGGCCGGAAAGGGCTCTCGAACCCCGTGCAGACCGGGCGCGCCACGGCGGCGGCCGCGGGCCGTCTCAGGCCGCGACTGCGACCCCGGCCTGGCTGACCGGGCGACGGTTCGACGTCGCACTCGTCCTTCTCTTCCTCACCGTCCAGGCCGCGCACGCCCTCACCTTCGCGACGGCCGAGGGCGCCGACCGGCTGAAATGGGACTCGCACCTCTACATCGGCCTCGCCGAGGGGGGATACCCGACGGGGGGATCGCCGGGCGCGCCCCCCGAGAACTACGCGTGGTACGCGTTCCACCCGCTGTACCCGATGCTGCTGCGCGGGGTGGGGGCGTTGACCGGGTTGGGGCCGGCCTCGGTGGCGGTGTGGGTCAACCTGGCCGGCGCCGTGCTCGGCGTGGGCCTGCTCAGCGTGTGGCTGCGCCGCCGGGCCGGCCGCGCCGCGGCTCTCGGAGCGGTTCTCGCCGCTCCTCACGTGGCCCGCGTCGCCGGTCTTCCAGCTCGGCTACACCGAGGGGTGGGCGCTGTTCCTCCTCGTGGCGAGTCTGCTGGCGCTCGAGGATCGGCGCTACGCGGTGACCTCGGCGCTCATCGTGCTGTTGTCGCTGGTCCGTGCGCTGGCGCCCCCGATGCTCGGCGTCGTGCTGCTCGTCGCGCTGTACCGCTGGTGGAAGTCCCGTGACCGCGCCGAGCTGGTGGCCACCTCCGGGTGGCCGCGGCCGCAGGGCGTTGGCGCCCTCCTGTGGCCGGTCGTCGCCGGGGTGGTCTCGGGGGACCCGGGCGTCTACTGGGCGGCGCACGACGCCTTCGGCAACGACGGTGCCCCGGTCTCCTGGCTCGGGCTCGCCGTGAGGGCGCCAGTGGTCGGCGTGGTCCTGCTGAGCCGTCGATGGTGCTGCTCGGTTGGCTCGCCCTCCGCGTGGTACCGGCGGGTACGCCCGACGCACTGCGGGCCTGGATCGTTGCCTACCCGGCGTTCCTCATCGCCAGTGCCATGGTCGCCCCGGCGATCGTGCGGTACCTGATCTTCGCCTTTCCGCTGGGGGTGGTGCTCGCGCCGCTCCTGCGGCGCCGCGTCCTCGGCCCCGTCCTCGTCGTCCTCCTCCTCAGCCTGTCCCTCCTGGGAGGCGCGTGGTGGATCAGGACCTTCGTGGCCTCGACGGGAGGCCTGCTCTACCCCTGACCGGGCGCCCCTCAGCAGCCCCGGAGCGCGGTGGTGGCCCCTAGGATCGGGCGCATGTCGAGCGAAGGTGGGAACAAGGCCGTCCTGGCGGCGATGCTCGCGAACATGGGCATCGCGGTCACCAAGTTCATCGCGTTCCTGCTCACCGGCTTCTCCTCGATGCTCGCCGAGAGCATCCACTCGGTCGCCGACTCCGGCAACCAGATCCTCCTGCTCGTCGGCGGCAAGCGCGCCCAGCGCGAGGCGACCCCGCAGCATCCGTTCGGCTTCGGCCGCGAGCGGTATGTCTACTCGTTCATCGTCGCGATCATCCTCTTCAGCCTCGGTGGCTGCTTCGCCCTCTACGAGGCGTGGCACAAGTACCAGGAGACCCGGTCGGAGTCGAACTACGACCCGTTCGCGTCGCAGTGGTGGTGGGTGCCGGTGGTCGTCCTCGTCGTCGCGATGGCGATGGAGGGCGCGAGCTTCCGCACCGCGGTGAAGGAGTCGAACAAGACCCGGGGAAGCGGTCGTGGCTGCGATTCGTCAAGAGCTCGAAGTCGCCCGAGCTGCCGGTGATCCTCCTCGAGGACTTCGGCGCCCTCATCGGGCTGTCCTTCGCCCTCCTCGGGGTCGGGCTCACGCTGCTGACCTCCAACCCGGTGTTCGACGCCCTCGGCTCGGGGATGATCGGCGTCCTCCTCGTCGTCATCGCGATCTTCCTCGCGATCGAGATGAAGTCCCTCCTCGTCGGCGAGGCGGCGACGCTGGCTCATCAGCGCGCCATCGCCCGGGCCCTGGAGGCACCTGAGACGATCGACCGGGTCATCCACATGCGGACGATGCACCTGGGCCCGGAGGAGCTGCTCGTCGCCGCCAAGCTGGCCGTCGGCGCGCCGGACCGCGCCGAAGTCGTCGCCCGGGCCATCGACGAGGCCGAACAGTGCGGCGCGCGAGGCCGTCCCCGACCTGACCCTCGTCATGTACCTCGAGGCCGACGTCGACCGCGGGGCCGACTACCGCCCGCCGGGGGAGCGCAGTGACACCTCGCTCGCGGCCACCGGCGCAGAGGTCCCTGACGGCGAGCACGTCGACGGTGGGTGATTGGGCGGCCCCCTGGGGTGATTTCGCATTTCCGTCCGCACCGTGCCCACGGCGGCGCTGTTAGGCGCTAGGTGGCACCTCAGGTGACCGTTGTTCGGGGTCGCTTCTCGGTAACTCCGCCGAACGCCACCTCTCTCTGGAGGTTCGACCTGGAGGTGCGACCGATCCCGTGCCTGAGGCCTGCCCTCGAGGCTGTCCGCATGAGGGTGGCGGAGCTCGACGGCCTGCGCGGCATCGCCATCCTGCTGGTCGTCGCCCACCACTGCGGGGACTTGGCTTGCGGAACGGTGGTGTCGCAGGAGTCACGCTCCTCTTCGTTCTCTCCGCTACCTCATCACCCGGCAACTCCAGCGCGAGATCGCAATCCGTGGACGTCTCGATATCAAAACCTTCTGGCGCCGTCGGGCCACGCGTCTGGGCCCGGCCTATGTCCCTGTCGCTCTTCGTGGTGGCTCTCTTCGCCGTTTCGGGGCCGCTGTCACCGGGATCGGGATTGCGGCGGCTGCTCCCCTCGCCGACTATCTCCGAGCGTTGCGAGTCAACCTGTTCCCGTTGTCCCACACGTGGTCGCTGGCCGTGGAGGAGCAGTTCTACCCCGTATGGCCCCTCGTATTGCCCTTCGTCCTTGCCCAGCGCAGACCCCTTGGCTGGGTGGCGGTCATGGCCGGCGCATCGGCCCTCTGGCGCGTCGTCGCAACGCTCACCGGCGACATCGCGTGGGCCTACCACGCTTTGGACTCGACGTGTTCTCGCTGCTGGCCGGTGCCGGCCTGACCATTTGGGGTGGCCATGTCAGGCCGAGATATGGTGCCGCCGCCGCCATGGGGTTGCTCGGCCAGCGCCCGGCAGCCCATGCGTGCCGCCCTGGCCAGCGATGCGTTGCCTCCACCGGCCGTGGTGATCCCTGCGTGTGCCGCAACGCCCATGTCTGGGGCAGGGCGTCAGGCCCCCTCGTCTTTGGATAGCGACCCCGTCCCGGTTTCGCGCGTTCCTTCCTCTACCCTGTCGCCCATCTCCTCGGCGCGCTCGCGTGCAGCCTGCATTTCCAACCAGGCGCGCTCGGACTCCCTCTCGCTGGCGGCCGCAGCCTCCTCAGCGGACACGCGGGCCGCGGCGTCACGTTCCTCTCGGGCCCGTTCGAACGGGTTCTTCTTCGGCTCCGTCATCTGCTGCCCTTCCCCGTCACTCGATCCTCTATTCCATCCGTCGGGTGCGCCTGACGGGGCTTTAGCCCCCAATGTCCTGGGCTGCCAGCGGGCGTGCCACTGGCGAACTACCGTGTGAGCTGAGGCGCACCATTTCCGATCGGCGCTACCGACTACCCGGTCACGGACAAGCAGGGGGGCCTCGTCACGGCGAGCACGACGCCCTCCCTGGTCGCCCCCGCGGGGTGGCAGCCGTCGCACCTGACCGGACGGGGAGAGACTAGGTGAGATGGCACGGTCAACGGAACAGTCCTCGCGACGGCAAGCGTTGACGTCCTTGGGCGCCGGCGCCGCGGTCGCTCTCAGCGTTCCGCTCGCATTCTTGGTCGTCGTGTCCTTCGGCCCGCCAGGGCTGGCAGGACCAAACGCCGGTCTATGGGTCGGGTTCGCCCCGTGGTCGACCCTGCTTGCCTTGGTTGCCACCATTGTGTCGGTGCTGGTCGTGGGGAGTCGGAACGGGCTGGTTGGCGAGTCCCTGTGCGGAGCGGCCGTCGTGACGCTGGGGGCCCACACCTTGGTAACCCTTCAGCTGCTTTCGGTGGGCTGGCGGCAGGAGGAGTGGGTCAACCCCTGGTCGATTCCGCGCCTCCTCTCCGGTACGGATGCCCCGGACCTGAGCACCGTGTACGAGTCGGACGCCGACGGTGATCTCGCGATGCTCGTGTGGGCGCCTCCCCCGTCCACTCGCCCGGCATCGGTCATGGTCTACGTGCACGGTGGCGGGTGGGTTTCGGGCCACCCGTCCGGTCGTGCCGCGCAGATGCGGTGGTTCGCGGAGCAGGGATGGCTCGTGGTCGCCCCGGAGTACTGCTCTCGGGCCCGACTCGTCACCTGTGGGACTCGACACCCCAGCAGATCGGCTGCGCGATGGTGTGGGCGGCACGGCACGCCCCGGGCTGGGGGGCGACCCGGAGCGGCTGGTGCTGGTCGGTGACTCTGCAGGCGGCAACATCGCAGTGAACGCCGCCTATCTTGCGGCGAGCGGGACGCTGGAGTCGTCCTGCAAGGGCCGGGTGCCCGCCGTGCGTGCGGTGGTCGGCCTGTATGCGGTGCTCGACCCCGTCGGGTTGCATCACGACGGTAGGGCGCCCGAGGCTCCTATGTTCGCCGAGCAGTACATCGGGGGCACCCCGAGGCACTTCCGGCGCGCTACCGGGCGGTGACCTCGTCGACCCTCATCACGCCCGAGGCACCACCCACGTTGCTCTTCGTGCCATGCAGCGACGAGCTGGTACCGCCGGACGGTGCCCGGAACGCGGGGGCGCCTCCGGCGTGGGTGTCGACGTGGAGCTCATCGAGATGCCTCACCTCGGCCACGGATTCGACGCCGCTTGGCTACCGGACGAGCTCTACCGGCGAATCACCGTGCACTGGCTCGAGGATCGCGTGGGGAGGGGGATGAACCGAACCGCCCCCCGGGTGCGGGGCCCGGCGACCGGAGTGCGATAGCGGCTGGCGGCGCGGGGCGGCCTCGGTGAGTTGCTGGATCGGCTGCGTTGTGGGCCGGGTCGGTCGGTCATAGCGATCGCCCAGGAGTCGCGGTCTGGACCCTCGGGGAGCTGGTGTCACTTTTGGATGGGGGTCGACGGCAGTGTCGCCCGCCCTGGGCCGATCCGAGCCCCCATCTGGGGCGCCACGTCGAGACCCCGGTCGGCTACACGGCGCCCGCGTTCTCCTCCAGGTGGGCGACGGCCCGCCGGCCGGAGGTGCCGCGCCTGAGCCACCGAGACTCCACGTACCGCCATGACAGCTCCGCCAATGCACCAGCGATACCGGCACGCCCACCAGCAAGCACACCAACACGGGGGCATTCGCATACCAGCGGAGCGCCACCAGCACCGGCAAATGGATGAGGTACAGCCCGTAGAATCGCCAGCCCAGCCAGCGGAGCCACGCACCCGCAACCATACGGCCGGGACAGGATCAAGCCTGCGGCGACCAGCGCCACTCCGGCCATCGACAAGGCGTCGAAAAGGCGCATCGGAATCACCATCAACGACGAGCCACCACCATCAGCACCACGAGTCCCATCCACGCCGAGACCCGCTCGACCCGGCGCACGAGCGCCCCGACCAGCAGGCCGAATCCGGCCGTCGGGGTGGCTGCGTACAGAGGTTGTCATGGCCGCCCATGCGACTCAAGAGCCAGGGACCCCAACGCGAGAACCGCCACGACCGGCACGAACCAGCGACGGGTCACCATCACCAGAAGCGGCCACAGCAGGTAGAACTGCTCCTCCACGGCGAGGCTCCACGTGTGCGACAGTGCACCCAACGGCCAGTTCGCGAGCCACCACCAGTTCCCGTAGTAGAAGAGGATCGGCGCAAGGTACGACCACGACCACCACCGCTCCCCTGCAGCACCGCGGAGAGGACAGCCGACGACCGACACGGTCACCAGCAGCGCCGGGAGGAGGTCGTCGGGCCCGGCGCTGGAGGAACCCCGCGACGTCGATGCGTCCGGTGCGATGAAGTTCGCCGCGCAGGATCCCGTGATGAGGTATCCGGAGAGAACGAAGAAGATGGTCACGCCGGTGCCGCCGAAGCGGTCCATCCCCGGACCCGAGGGCATGGGATGCGCACGACGAGGAAGATCGCCAGGCCGCGTAGGCCGTCGAGCTCCGGCACCCTCCGCATGCGGGGAGGGTAGCCGCAGGGCCGAGCTGTCGGGTGGAGAATGGCGGACTCATCGCGGTGGACCAGTCGACGTGTGCCATCAGTCGCTGGCTGGGGCACGCGTCCGCCCCGGGTCGCTCCGCACTGCGTTACCCTGGGAGCCTGCCGGCGCGGGTGATACCCCTCGTACTGCGGCCCAGATGGGCGACGCCGGGTCAACCACGAACGCACGAGCTCCGAAGGAGATCACGCATGCCCGTTGACCACAAGGTCCGCGACCTCGCCCTCGCGGAGGCCGGCCGTCACCAGATCCGACTCGCCGAGCACGAGATGCCGGGCCTGATGGCCCTGCGCGCCGAGTACGGCGGGGCCCAGCCGCTGGCCGGTGCCCGGATCGCCGGCTCGCTGCACATGACGGTCCAGACCGCCGTCCTGATCGAGACCCTGGTCGCGCTCGGCGCCGAGGTCCGTTGGGCGTCCTGCAACATCTACTCCACCCAGGACGAGGCGGCCGCCGCGGTCGTCGTCGGCCCGCACGGCACCCCGCAGGACCCGCAGGGCGTCCCCGTCTTCGCGTGGAAGGGCGAGACGCTCGAGGAGTACTGGGAGTGCACCGAGCGGATCCTGACCTGGCCCGGGGGCGGTTACGCGAACATGATCCTCGACGACGGCGGCGACGCCACGATGCTGGTCCACAAGGGCAAGGAGTGGGAGGCCGCGTGCCAGGTGCCCCCGACCACCGAGGACGACTCCGAGGAGTTCGCCGTCTTCAAGGCCCTGGTCCGCCGCACGATGGCGACCGACCCGCAGAAGTGGACCAGGGTCGCCGCGCAGATCAAGGGCGTCACCGAGGAGACCACGACCGGGGTGCACCGGCTCTACCAGCTCGCCGAGGCCGGTGAGCTGCTCTTCCCGGCGATCAACGTCAACGACTCGGTCACCAAGTCCAAGTTCGACAACAAGTACGGCGTCCGGCACAGCCTGATCGACGGCCTCAACCGGGCCACCGACGTCCTCATCGGCGGCAAGGTCGCGGTCGTTGCCGGCTACGGCGACGTCGGCAAGGGCTGCGCGGAGTCGCCTCGCGGTCAGGGCGCCCGGGTCATCGTCACCGAGATCGACCCGATCTGCGCCCTGCAGGCAGCGATGGACGGCTACCAGGTCACCACCATGGACAGCGTCGTCGAGGACGCCGACATCTTCGTCACCGCCACCGGCTGCTTCGACGTCATCACCGCCGAGCACATGGAGCGGATGAAGAACAAGGCGATCGTCGCCAACATCGGCCACTTCGACAACGAGATCGACATGGCCGGCCTGGCCAAGGTGCCGGGCGTGCGCAAGACCGAGATCAAGCCGCAGGTGCACGAGTGGACCTTCGAGGACGGCGACTCGATCATCGTGCTGTCCGAGGGCCGGCTGATGAACCTCGGCAACGCCACCGGCCACCCGAGCTTCGTCATGTCGAACTCGTTCTCGAACCAGACGATCGCCCAGGTCGAGCTGTTCGCCAAGGCCGACGAGTACGTCGACGAGGACGGCAAGCCGACCGTGACGACGCTGCCCAAGCACCTCGACGAGAAGGTCGCCGAGCTGCACCTGGAGGCGCTCGGGGTCGAGCTCACCGAGCTGACCAAGGAGCAGGCCGAGTACCTCGGCGTCGACGTCGCCGGCCCGTACAAGCCGGACCACTACCGGTACTGATCAGGGTGGCGGATGGGGCTCCGGCCGGCGCCCCATCTATCGCTTCCGACCGGGTCTGCTGCGTCCCTCCTGGGATCGGCCGCGGCCAGCCCGTACCTTCCCGTAGTTCCTCGTCCACACCATCGGGTGGCGAGGGCACGCTTCTGGCACTCTGGCCCTTGGGCAAAGTGCGAAGGTGCGGCCCGCGAGCTTCGGTACGAGCACAGTCGTGCCTCGCACGTGTTGGACAGCCCGCTAGGTGTGGAGGAGGTGAGCGGGTGCGGCGGTCCGACACGTGGAGGTCGTCCAAGTTCGAGCATCGGGGTGGGCGTTTGCGGGCCTCCCTGAACGGCAAGGAGGTCGCCCTGGGGTCCCGACTCGCGGCCGATCTCGTGGCTCAGTTCTATTCGACCTCCCTGCCGGAGTATGCGTGCGGCGACCTCGTCGATTTGGGATGTGGCAAGGCGCCGCTCTTTGGGGTCTACGATCGGCGGACCCGATCGGTGACCTTGGTGGACTGGGGAAGCTCCCTCCACGAGAACCCGCATCTCGACCTCGTTCAGGACCTCAATTCTCCGCTCCACTTGCCATCCGACTCCTTCGACACCGTCCTGCTGTCGGACGTCTTGGAGCACATCCGGGAGCCAGCGGGACTCATGCAGGAGATTGCGCGGATCTTACGTCCGGGCGGAGCGTTGCTGATGAACGTTCCCTTCTTGTATGGGCTCCATGAGGTCCCGCACGACTACTTCCGGTACACGCACTTCGCGCTCTCTTCACTCGCGGAGTCGGCTGGCCTTGAGGTGAAACTCCTCGAACCTCTAGGCGGCTGGCTGGACGTCATGACCGATCTGTCTTCCAAGGTCTTGGTGGCCGCTCACCTGGGGTTGCTGGCCCGTCTCGCGCAGGCTGCCTGCTTCCGCTTCGACCGGACGCAACTGGGCCGAAGGCTGCAGGCAAGGACGGCCCAGGTGTTTCCCTTGGGATACTGCATGGTGGCAGTGCGGCCGCCCCTGTCGATGCAAGTGGGCTGAGTGAAACCAGGTCGCAGTGGTCGTCGCGCCGCGACGCTGCCCACACTCCGCGGAATGCGTGTCCATCAGGCAGTTCTCCGACCAAGATGGGCGGCTGTGGTCCACCCTTGTTCTGTCCGAACGAACTCGACAATGCGGGCTCTTCGCCGATGAGCACACCCACAGAGCGGCCGAGCATAGAAGCACCGGGGCCCACCATCTCGGTGGTGCTCCCGATTCATGCCGCCATTGACCCTGTGGACTTCCGGCGCGTCTTCGACAGCATCTTGGTGCAGACGCGCCCAGCACAGGAGATCGTGGTGGTCGAGGACGGTCCCCTCTCCGAGGAGCTGCTGGCGGTGCTCTCTGACCTGGAGCACCGAGTCGACCAGGTGGTGCGGGTGAGACTCGAGTCCAATTCGGGTGCCGGCGCGGCGAACGATGCGGGGCTCCGAGCGGCGAGTGGCGAGTGGATCGCGAAGTCGGATGCCGATGACCTGAGCCTCCCGCACCGCTTCGAGGTCCAGCTAGACGCGGTGGTGAGTTGTGGCGCGGATGTCTGCGGCGCTTTCAT
>CAVYYD010000004.1:0-179840 GCA_963772645.1 uncultured Actinomycetota bacterium | reverse complement strand
GGCAGGTTGAGCTCCCCGTAGCGGCCCGGCTCCCCGCCACGGTCGCCCTTGCCCGCGTAGGCGAGCAGCTCGGCCGGCCAGATCTGGGAGTGGAAGGTGATGTTGTCCTTGCCCATGAAGTAGTACGACAGCGCCTCGGGGTCGTTCCACCACTCGCGCCAGCGCTCGGGGTCGCCCAGCCGGCGGGCCCACTCGATCGAGGCCGAGAGGTAGCCGATGACCGCGTCGAACCACACGTAGAGGCGCTTGGTCGGCTGGTCGCGCCATCCCTCGAGCGGGACGGGGATGCCCCAGTCGAGGTCGCGGGTCATCGCGCGGGGGCGGATCTCGTCGAGGATGTTCAGGCTGAACCGGATGACGTTGGGTCGCCACGTTCCGGCGGACTCGCGCTCCTCCAGCCAGGCGCGCAGCGGCCCGGCCAGCGCCGGCAGGTCGAGGAAGAGGTGCTGGGTCTCGACGAACTCGGGTGCCTCACCGTTGATCTTGCTCCGCGGGTCGATGAGGTCGGTGGGCTCGAGCTGGTTGCCGCAGTTGTCGCACTGGTCGCCGCGGGCCTCGCCGTAGCCGCAGATCGGGCAGGTCCCCTCGATGAAGCGGTCCGGCAGGGTTCGCCCGGTGGACGGCGAGATGGCGCCGCGCGTCGTCCGCTCGACCATGTACCCGTTCTCCCACACGTGGTGGAACAGCTCCTGGGCGACCGTGTAGTGGTTGGCCGTCGTCGTGCGGGTGTAGAGGTCGTAGGAGCATCCGAGGTCGGCCAGCTCCCTCGCGATCACCGCGTGGTTGCGGTCGACGAAGTCGCGCGCGGTGACGCCCTCGCGGTCGGCCTGGACGAGGATCGGCGTGCCGTGCTCGTCGGACCCGCTGACCATGAGCACGTCGTGCCCGGCCATCCGCATGTACCGGCTGAAGACGTCGGACGGCACGCCGAACCCGGCGACGTGGCCGAGGTGGCGCGGACCGTTGGCGTACGGCCAGGCGACGGCGGAGAGGACCTTCATGCGCAGAATCCTAGGTGGCCGCCCAGCCGGCGACGCGCGGGCCGCCGGGAGGGCTCACCGGTGCCACTCGTACGGTGTCGTCGTCGTCACCCGGAGGAAGCCGGACCGCTCGAGGATCGGGCGGGAGTACTCGGTGGAGTCGCTCTGCAGCACGGTCCTCCCCAGGCGCACCGCGGAGCGGGCCCGCTCGGCGGTGAGGGCACGGTAGATGCCCCGGCGGCGCCACTCGGGCCGCGTGGACCCGCCCCAGATCCCGGCCACCTCGGTCCCCGGCACCGGCTCCAGGCGGCCGCTGCTGATGATCCGGTCCCCGGCCTCGGCGACCCAGAACTCGATGTCGGGGTCGCGCTCGAGCCGCTCGAGGAGGTCGTCGGCCCGCCGGTCGGACACCGGGTCGCCGAACACCTCGTCGGCCATCGCGCTCATCGACCGGATGTCGTGCTCCTCGGTGACCCGGCGCAGCGTGACGCCCTCGGGGAGCGGCACCTCGACGGCGAGGACGGCCGCCGGGCCCATCATCACCGACTCCACCTCGCCCGGCTCGAAGCCGTGCCCGACGAGGGCGTCGTGGAGCCCGGGAGCGACGTCGTGGCCGCGAGTCTTCCACTCCACGTCGGTGATCGTGGGGTCGGCCGCGAAGTGCTCGAGGACCGCACCCACCCAGCGCTCGATGGTGGCCGCGTCGGCACCGTCGAGGTCGTGGTAGGTGACGAAGCCCCAGCCGCCGGGGAAGACGACGAGGTGCAGCGGGCCGACCCGGGCCAGGCCGGCACCCCCCCGGGTCTCCCCGCCGATGCGGAGCTGGTCGTCGTAGATCCGGAGCAGTGCCGCCGTGTCGGTGTCCACGGGGAGCGATCGTGGCCCCTGCACGCCGCTGACGTCCACCGGTTTCCGCCGACCCGGGGCGCCCTCGCCCGGCTCGTGCCCGTCCCGCGCCGCCCGCGGCCCGAGAGGGGGGCAACGGTTCGGTCACGGCGACGAGGGGCGGGACTAGGCTGGCCGGTGAGCGCTGTTGTGCCGGGTACGGCCGCGCCGGTGGCCGACGGAGCGAAGGAGGACGCCGTGCTGGCTGCCCTCACCGGGATGGGCCTGTCCGCTGCCGCCGGCCTCAACGCCTACATCCCGTTCCTCGTCGTCGCACTCCTCGCCCGCTTCACCGACCTCGTCGTGCTGCCGGTGGGCTACGCGTGGATCGAGAGCAACTGGGCGATCGGCATCGGCCTCGTCCTCCTCCTCGCCGAGGTCGTCCTCGACAAGGTCCCCGCGGTCGACACCGTCAACGACACGATCCAGACCTTCATCCGGCCCAGCATGGGCGGCCTGATCTTCGCGGCGACGACCGCCGCGTCACGGCTGGACAGCTCGACGTGGATGACGGACAACCCGTGGGTCTCGGTGGTCCTCGGCGTCGTCATCTCCGGGCTCGTCCACACCGGCAAGATGGCTGCACGCCCGGTGATCAACGGAGCGACCGTCGGCGTCGGCGGGCCGGTGGTCTCGACCGTCGAGGACGGCGCGTCGATCGGCCTGTCCTTCCTCGCGGTCCTCGCACCGGTGCTCGCGCTCCTGGCGATGGTCCTCCTCGCCTGGCTGCTCGTCTGGATGTGGCTTCGCCTGCGGCGGTGGCGCCGCTCCCGGCGCGACCCGATGTACGCGGCGCCCTGACGCGGCTCGGGCCGATGCCGCGCTCACCCCGGCTCGTCGTGGAGCCCGAGAACGAGCGCGGGAACGGCCTCCCGGACGAACGGCTCCCGGTCGGCGCGCGGCATCCGTGCCGCCGTGACCAGCACCCCCTCGAGCGCGGCCACGGCGACCGCGGCGCGGTGGGGGCGGGGCGGCCGGCCGGAGTCCTCGGCGATGCCCTCGACGAGCCGCAGGAGACCGGCCCGCCACCGGTCGAAGACGGCCATGAGCTCGGGGTGCCGCGCGGCCTCGAGCGCCAGCTCGGCCTGGGCGCGGACGATCTCGGGGCGGGCCAGCCACCGGAGGAGCAGGTCGGCCACGGCGGCCGCCACCGCCCCGACATGCCCCGGTTGCGGATCCTCCCCCGCGCGGGCGGGAGGGAGGCCCGCCGCCATGGCGTCCACGTCACGCGAGAGCTGTCCACCGACGTGCTCGGCCAGCGCGACGAGCAGCGCCGTCCGGGTCCGGAAGTAGGCCGAGCAGGTGCCCTCCGGCAGGCCGGCCGCGGCGTCGACCGCCCGGTGGGTGAGGCCGCGCAGGCCGGACGCGGCGAGCACCCCGACCGCGGCCACCAGCAGCTCGGCCCGGCGGCCGGAGCGCGCGCGACCGGAAGGGGGGGACGTCGGCGGCACCTCCCCATTCTGCCGGGAACACCGGCCGAGGGTCGTGGGTTCTACGGATGTAGAGTTCTTCTACATCCGTAGAACGAAAGGACACTCCTCATGGGCACCATCCCCGGTCTCGCCACCGTCGTCACCACCCTCCTCGGCACCCTCGTCGTGCTCGGCCTGGTGATCCTCGGGCTGACCCTCGGCGTCGTCGTCCCCGCGCTCGCCGAGGCGCGCGCGGACCGCCGGAGCCGGCACCTCGGCATCCCGGCGTACTACCGGCTCGCACCGACCCACTGACCGCCGGGCGCTGGACCGCCGGGCCACGCAGCGTCCAGCGCGCGTCCAGCCGGCACCCAGCCGGCTCCGGTGGCGGCACCTACGCTGGGGCCCATGCGTCGCCGCCACCTCACCGAGACCTGGCTGGTCCTCGGTGTCTCCCTCGGCGCCTCGGCGATCTGGTCGGTCCTGAACATCGTCAACCGGCTCACCCGCCAGGAGGCGCTCTCGCGGCAGACCGCGGCGATGAACACCTCGGTCACTCCCGACCGGCCCTGGCTCGACCTCGCCTACCAGCTCGTCGGCATCGCGCTGGCCCTCGTCCCGGTGCTGCTCGCCGTGCACCTGCTGCGCCGCGACGACCCCGACGAGCCGCACACGATGGGCTTCGACCTGCGCCGTCCGGGTCAGGACCTGTGGCGGGGGGCGGCGCTCGCCGCGGCGGTCGGCATCCCCGGGCTCGGCCTCTACCTCGCCGCGAAGGCGCTCGGCATCAACGCCACCGTCGCGGCGGCGAACCTCTCGGGCGCCTGGTGGACCGTGCCCGTCCTCGTCCTCGCCGCGGCCCAGAACGCCGTGCTCGAGGAGACCATCATGGTCGGCTACCTCGTCCGGCGTTGGGGCGAGGCCGGGTGGGGCGCGTGGCGGGTCGTCGTCACCAGCGCCCTGATCCGCGGCACCTACCACCTCTACCAGGGGTTCGGCGGGTTCCTCGGCAACGCCGTGATGGGCCTGCTCTTCGGGTGGCTCTACACCCGGACCCGCCGGGTGATGCCTCTCGTCGTCGCGCACACGATCCTCGACGTCGTGGCCTTCGTCGGGTACACCCTCCTCAAGCCGCACGTGTCGTGGCTGTGAGCCCCGACCGGGACCGCGCCAGGAGCCGTCACCGGGGAACCTGGGGGCGTCGCGACGGTCAGGCGCGGATCGCGCTGCGCAGGTCCCTGTTCAGCGTCGAGATGACGTCCTGCGGGATGCCCTTGGGGCAGGCCCGCGAGCACGCGCCGACGTTGGTGCAGCCGCCGAAGCCCTCGGCGTCGTGCTGGTCGACCATCGAGACCACCCGGGCCATCCGCTCCGGCTGACCCTGCGGCAGCTCGGAGAGATGGGTGACCTTGGCGCCCATGAAGAGCATGGCCGAGGCGTTCGGGCACGCGGCGACGCAGGCGCCGCAGCCGATGCACTCGGCCGCCATGAACGCGCGGTCCGCGTGCGGCTTCGGCACCGGGGTCGCGTGGGCGTCCGGGGCTGCGCCGGTGTTGACCGAGATGTACCCGCCGGCCTGGATGATCCGGTCGAAGGCGCTGCGGTCGACGACGAGGTCCTTGATGACCGGGAAGGCGTTGGCCCGCCACGGCTCGATGGTGATGACCTCGCCGTCGTGGAAGCTGCGCATGTGCAGCTGGCACGTCGTGGTCCGCTCGGGACCGTGCGCCTGGCCGGAGATCATCAACCCGCACATGCCGCAGATGCCCTCACGGCAGTCCGAGTCGAAGGCGATCGGCTCCTCGCCGGCGGCGTTGAGCTGCTCGTTGAGGACGTCGAGCATCTCGAGGAAGCTCATGTCGGGGCTGATGTCGGTGACCTTGTACGTCTTCAGGTCGCCGGGGTGGCGCGGCCCGGCCTGACGCCAGATCTTCAGAGTGAGATTCATTGGGTAGTGCCTTCGTCTCGTGGCCCGCGGGATCTTCGGGGGGTCAAGGGGGGCGGAGCCCCCGTGGGGGTGGTGGTCGGGGGGTCCCCGGGGGGCGGACCCCCCGTGCGTTACTTGTAGCTCCGCTGCTTCAGCTCGATGGCGTCGTAGACGAGGTCCTCCTTGTGCAGCACCGGCCGTCCCATCTCGCCGTCGCCGTGACCACCGGAGAACTCCCACGCGGCGACGTAGAGGTACTCCTCGTCGTGCCGGAGCGCCTCGCCGTCCTCGGTCTGCGACTCGGCCCGGAAGTGCCCGCCGCAGGACTCGCGCCGGTGCAGCGCGTCGATGCACATGAGCTCGCCGAGCTCGAGGAAGTCGGCCACCCGGCCGGCCTTCTCCAGGCTCTGGTTGAGGGTGTCGGCGGCGCCGAGGACCCGCACGTTGCGCCAGAACTCCTCACGCAGGCCGCGGATGAGGTCGATCGCCTTGAGCAGGCCCTCCTCGGTGCGCTCCATGCCGCAGTACTCCCACATGACCAGGCCGAGCTCCTTGTGGAAGGAGTCGACGCTGCGCTCGCCGTTGACCGCGAGCAGGCGCTGGGTGCGCTCCTCCACCGACGACCGGGCCTGAGCCACCGCCGGGTGGTCCTGCGTGAGCTTCTCGAACGGCCCCTTGGCCAGGTAGTCGCGGATGGTGTTCGGGAGGACGAAGTAGCCGTCGGCGAGGCCCTGCATCAGGGCGGAGGCGCCGAGCCGGTTCGCGCCGTGGTCGGAGAAGTTGGCCTCGCCGGCGACGAACAGGCCCGGGATCGTGGACTGCAGGTCGTAGTCGACCCAGAGCCCGCCCATGACGTAGTGCACGGCCGGGTAGATGCGCATCGGCACCTGGTACGGGTTCTCGCCCGTGATCCGCTCGTACATGTCGAAGAGGTTCCCGTACTTCTCCCGGACCGCCGACTCGCCGAGGCGCTCGATGGCGTCGGCGAAGTCGAGGTAGACCCCGCGCCGGAAGTCGCCGACCATCGGGCCCACGCCGCGGCCCTCGTCGCAGACGTACTTGGCCTGGCGGGAGGCGATGTCGCGCGGGACGAGGTTGCCGAACGAGGGGTAGATCCGCTCGAGGTAGTAGTCCCGGTCCTCCTCGGGGATCTGCCGTGGGTCCTTGTCGCAGTCCTCGCGGTCCTTGGGGACCCAGATGCGGCCGTCGTTGCGCAGCGACTCCGACATCAGGGTCAGCTTCGACTGGTGCTCGCCGGAGACGGGGATGCAGGTGGGGTGGATCTGGGTGTAGCACGGGTTGGCCATGTAGGCGCCCTTGCGGTGGGCGCGCCAGGTGGCCGTGACGTTGGAGCCCATCGCGTTCGTCGAGAGGTAGAAGACGTTGCCGTACCCGCCTGAGGCCAGGACGACGGCATCCGCGAGGTGGGTCTCGATCTCGCCGGTGACGAGGTCGCGGACGATCACGCCCCGCGCCCGGCCGTCGGCGACGACGAGCTCGAGCATCTCGTGACGGGTGTACTGCGTGACCGTGCCCGCGGCGACCTGCCGCTCGAGGGCCTGGTAGGCGCCGATGAGCAGCTGCTGGCCCGTCTGGCCGCGCGCGTAGAAGGTGCGGGAGACCTGGACGCCGCCGAAGGAGCGGTTGTCGAGCAGGCCGCCGTACTCGCGCGCGAACGGCACGCCCTGGGCGACGCACTGGTCGATGATGTTCGCGCTGACCTCGGCGAGG
Source organism: uncultured Actinomycetota bacterium (assembly GCA_963772645.1). Classification (GTDB taxonomy): domain Bacteria; phylum Actinomycetota; class Actinomycetes; order Actinomycetales; family Dermatophilaceae; genus DASSQJ01. Next base: position 172,905 of record CAVYYD010000004.1, on the reverse strand, counting down.
CGGTAGACGTTGCTCTCCCGGGAGCGGTAGTCGCCGCCCTTCACCGTGTCGTAGAAGAGGCGGTAGACCGAGTCGCCGTCCTCCTTGTAGTTCTTCGCCGCGTTGATGCCGCCCTGCGCGGCGATGGAGTGGGCCCGTCGGGGGCTGTCCTGGAAGCAGAAGACCTTGACGTTGTAGCCGGCCTCGCCCAGGGTCGCCGCGGCCGAGCCGCCGGCCAGCCCGGTGCCGACGATGATGACGTCGAGCTTGCGGCGGTTTGCCGGGTTGACGAGCGCGGCCTCGAACTTTCGGGTGGTCCACTTGTCGGCGATCGGCCCGGGAGGGGCCGCGGTGTCGGCGACGGGGTCGCCCTCGGTGTAGAGGCCGTGCTGGATGCCGGCGTTGACGGTTGTCTCGGTCATGGCGGTCAGCGCCTCACTTGATCAGGCCGAACTGGATGGACAGCGGGGGGATGAGGAACCCCAGGACGATGATCGCGGACAGGGCGTGGCCGACCATCTTGGCCCGCCGGTAGGCCGCCGGCGTCATCGTCCACCCGAGGGTCTGCTGGGCGCTGAAGATGCCGTGCGAGAGGTGGAAGGCGAGCGCCACCATGGCCAGGACGTAGACCAGGGTCAGCCACGGCACCTGGAAGCTCGAGACCACGAGCTGGTAGGGGTTCTGGGTGACGTCGACGCCCTGCTTGTCCGGGTTGACCGACACCTTGAGGATCGTGAACTCCAGGAGGTGCCAGACGATGAACAGCAGGAGGAACACCCCGCCCCACCGCATCCACGCGGTGCGCATCGCGGTGCGCACCGCCGCGTACTTCGTGCGCCGGGCGTTGCCGGCCCGGCTCCACAGGGCGAACGCCGCGTAGAGATGGCCGAGGAGGCTGAGGACCAGCACGATCCGGATGACCCAGAGCAGCCCGCCGTACGGGAGCATCGGCTCCCCGATGGTGCGCAGGTGCTCGGCGTAGGTGTTGAACGCGTCCTGGCCGGCGAGGGCCTTGAGGTTCCCGTACATGTGCAGCAGCACGTACGCGACGAAGACCAGGCCGGTCACCGCCATGAGGACCTTGAGGGCGATGGTGGTGCGGCGGCCCGTCGCCGGGCGCGCGGAAGTCATTGTGGCCACGGGTGGCACCTTAACTCCCGTCCGCAGGTGCGGCGAGACCTGTCGAGGGGCGTGCGGGTGTGACATTCCCCCGGTTACCTGCCGGTACCCCGCGGCTCACCGGGCCCGCGCCGCGACCGCGGCGTCGTAGAGGGCCTTCCGCGACAACCCGGTCGCCGCGGCGACGTCGGCGCAGACGTCCTTGAGCCGCTCCCCCTCGCCGACCCGTTCGAGGATGCCCTCGAGCTGGCTGCCGACGTCGGCCACCGGTCCGTCGGCGCCGCCGACCACGAGGGTCACCTCACCCCGCACGCCGTCGTCGGCCCAGGCGACGAGCTCGGCGAGCGCGCCGCGCCGGACCTCCTCGTGGGTCTTGGTCAGCTCGCGGCAGACCGCCGCCCGACGGTCGGCTCCGAAGGCCCGCTCCATCGCCACCAGGGTGCGCAGCAGCCGGTGCGGGGCCTCGAAGAAGACCATCGTCCGGCGCTCGGTGGCCAGCGCATCCAGGGCTCGGGCGCGTTCGCCCTCCTTGCGGGGCAGGAACCCCTCGAAGCAGAACCGGTCGACCGGAAGGCCGGAGACGACGAGCGCGAGGAGCACCGCGCTGGGGCCGGGCACCCCGGTGACCCGCACGTCGATCCCGACCGCGGCGCTCACCAGGCGGTACCCGGGGTCGGAGACCGACGGCATCCCGGCATCGGTGACCACGAGCACCCGGTCGCCCTGACGGAGCCGGTCGACGAGCTCGGCGGTGCGCTCGGACTCGTTGTGCTCGTGGAAGGAGAGGACCCGACCGGCCGGGGCGACACCGAGGTCCTGGCAGAGCCGGCGTAGCCGTCGGGTGTCCTCCGCGGCGACGACGTCGGCGAGGACGAGCTCCTCGGCGAGCCGCGGCGCGGCGTCCCGAGGGTCCCCGATCGGGGTCGCCGCCAGGACGAGGACGCCGCCGCTCATGGCCCGATCCTCGCACGTCGGGCGCCCGGACGGGCATCCGGAGGGCGCACCTACGATGTCCCGGTGACCCGGACCGAGGAGCTGCGTGGGCGGCTGCTCGGCTTCCGGCCGACCGACCGGCTGTGGGGGTGGCTCGGGCCCGGCCTCGTGGCCCTCGTCGGGGGTGTCCTGCGGTTCTGGAACCTCGACCGGCCGCACTCCCTCGTCTTCGACGAGACGTACTACGTCAAGCAGGCGTACTCGATGCTGCGCTACGGGGTCGAGATGCGGGTCGCCGGCTCCTACCCGGACGCCGCGGCCGCCGACCGGGCCTTCGTCGCCGGACAGTCCAACGTGTTCTCGAGCACCGACGGCGACTTCGTCGTCCACCCCCCGGTCGGGAAGTGGGTCATCGCGGTCGGCGAGTGGCTCTTCGGCGCGGACAACGGCCTGGGCTGGCGGTTCTCCGTGGCGCTGCTCGGCACCCTGTCGATCCTCGTCGTGGGCCGGGTCGCCCGCCGGATGTTCGGGTCCACGGCCCTCGGGACGGTGGCCGCGTTCCTCCTCGCCTTCGAGGGCTCGCACTTCGTCATGTCGCGCACCGGGATCCTCGACATCATCGTCATGTTCTGGGCGCTCGTCGGGTTCGCCGCCCTGCTCATCGACCGCGACCGCAGCCGCGAGGTGCTCGCCCGGGCGGTCGGTGCCCTCCCGCGCGGGCAGTGGCCCGAGGGGGGCGGCCCGTGGCTCGGCTGGCGGCCGTGGCGCTGGGTGGCCGGCGTCTCCCTCGGGCTGTGCACCGGCACCAAGTGGTCGGGGCTCTTCTTCCTCGCCGCGTTCGGCCTGATGAGCGTGTGGTGGGACATGGGGGCCCGCAGGGCCGCGGGGGTGCGGCGCTGGGTGCGGGGCGCGCTGCTCGTCGACGCCCCCTTCGCCGCCCTGTCGATGGTCGGCGCCGCGCTCGTCACGTACACCCTGTCCTGGACCGGCTGGTTCCTCTCCGACACCGGCTACCACCGGCACTGGGACACCTTCCACCCCGGGGAGGGCCCGCAGTGGCTGCCCGCGGTGCTGCGCAACTGGTGGAAGTACCACCAGGACGCCTACCAGTTCAACACGACGCTCGAGACGCCGCACCCCTACCAGTCGAACCCGTGGTCGTGGCTGCTCCAGAGCCGTCCGACCTCGTTCTACTACGAGAGCCCGGCCCGGGGCACCGACGGGTGCGCCGCCACCCAGTGCTCCTCGGCGATCAACCCGGTGGGGACGATCTCGGTCTGGTGGCTCGGCATCCTCGCCGTGCTCGTCGTCCTCTGGTGGTGGCTGGTCCGCCGCGACTGGCGGGCCGGCGCGATCGCGGCCGGGCTCGTCGGGGGCTACCTGCCGTGGTTCGCCTACCAGCACCGGACGATCTTCACGTTCTACGCGGTGGCCTTCGAGCCGTGGGTGGTCCTGGCCGTCGTCTTCGTCATCGGGCTGTGGCTGGGGCGTCGCGAGCCGGACCCGGCCCGGTGGCGCCGGCGGTGGTCCGTCGTGGGCGGGTACCTCCTGCTCACCCTGGCGCTCTTCGCGTTCTTCCACCCCATCTACGTGGCCGACACCGTCCCCTACTGGCAGTGGCACCTGCGGATGTGGCTCCCCAGCTGGATCTGACCTGTCCCTCGCCGCCCGGGCCGGCACCGGGCGTGCCGTACCGCGGCGGTGTCGGAACGCCGGTGTCGGACCTGAGGCATAGGTTCGAGCCATGTTCCTCCTCGGCGAGCACCGGCGCCTGGTGGTCAGCGCGAGCGACCTGCGCACCGCGTCCGCCTGCGAGTTCGCCCTGGTCGCCGAGCTCGACGTCCTCCGGGGGCTGCGCCCACGGGCCGAGGAACCCGACGACCCGATGCTCGCGCGGGTCGCCGCCCTCGGCGACGAGCACGAGCAGGCCGAGCTGCGCCGGCTCGCCCGGGCTCATCCGGGGCGCGTGGTGCAGCTCGAGCGCCCGCCGTACACCCCCGACGGGCTGGCCGCGGCGATGGCCGGGACCCTCGAGGCCCTCCGGGGTGGGGCGGAGGTCGTCTACCAGGCGACCCTCGTCGACGACGGCTTCGTCGGCCATGCCGACTTCCTCGAACTGACCCCGCAGGGGTGGCTGGTCAGCGACACCAAGCTCGCGCGGTCCGGGAGCGTGGCCGCGCTGCTCCAGATCGCCGCCTATGCCGCCCTGCTCCAGGGCGCCGGGGTGCCGACCGCGCCGACCGCACGCCTCGTCCTCGGCGGTGGCGAGGTCCGGGACATCCCGCTCGCCGACATCGTCCCGGTGTACCGGGCCCGCCGGGGCCGCCTCGACGCCCTGCTCGCCGGGCACCTCGCCGGCGACGGGGCCGCCGCATGGGGGGACGAGCGCTGGCTCGCGTGCGGGCGCTGCGCGACGTGCGAGGAGGAGATCGTCGCGGCCCGTGACCTGCTCCTCGTCGCCGGGATGAGGGGGCCGACCCGGCGCCGGCTCCTCGAGGCCGGGGTCGCGACGATCGACGAGCTCGCCGTCCGGCACGAACCGGTCCACGACGTGCGGGCCGCGACCCTGGCCCGGCTGCGCGAGCAGGCCCGGCTCCAGCTCGAGCAGGACGCCGATCCGCACCGCCGGGTCCGCCACGAGGTGGTTGACCCCGATGCGCTCCGCCGGATGCCGCCGCCGAGCGAGGGCGACGTCTTCTTCGACTTCGAGGGCGATCCCCTCTGGCAGGAGCGCGGCTCCCCCGTGTGGGGCCTGGAGTACCTCTTCGGGATGGTCGAGGTCGACTCCGGTACCCCACGGTTCCGGGCGTTCTGGGCGCACGACCGGGCGGCCGAGCGTCAGGCGCTCGTCGAGTTCGTCGACCACGTCACCGAGCGCCGGCGCCGCTGGCCCGACCTGCACGTCTACCACTACGCGCCGTACGAGCCGTCGGCGCTGCTCCGGCTCGCGGCGCGCCACGGGGTGTACGAGGACGAGGTCGACCAGCTGCTCCGCGACGGCGTCTTCGTCGACCTCTACGCCGTGGTGCGTGCCGCCGTCCGCGTCTCGCAGCGCTCGTACTCCATCAAGAAGCTCGAGCCGCTCTACATGGACCAGCGCGAGGGCGCGGTCCAGGCGGGTGCCGACAGCATCGTCGTCTACCACCAGTACCTCGCGGCCCGGAACGAGGGCCGCTGTGACGAGGCCGCGGCCCTGCTCCGTGAGATCGCCGACTACAACCGCGACGACTGCCTCTCGACCCACCTCCTGCGCGACTGGCTGCTCGCCCGCCTCGACGAGCCGGCCCTCGGGGCGCCGGATGGGGCCGTGGCGCCATCGGCCCCGGTCGAGACGCCGCGTCCGAGCGACACCCGGCTCGCCGCCCTCGAGCTCGAGCGGTCGGTGCGGGCCCTCGTCGAGTCTGCACCCGGTCGCCCAGTGGGGCCCCGAGGAGCACGGCATCGCCCTCGTCGCCGCCGCCGTCCTCTTCCACGCGCGCGAGGACAAGCCCCGGTGGCAGGAGCACTACGAGCGACTGCGGGTCCCGGTCCAGGACTGGCGCGGTGGCGAGGGGGTCTTCGTCGTCGAGCGCGCCGACGTCGTCGAGGGCTGGCACCGCGAGACGCCGCGCCAGCGGCCGCGCCGCACCCTGCGGCTCATCGGCGAGCCGATGCGGGGCATTCCCCTCGGGCCGTGGAGCAAGGTGTCGGCCGTCTACCCGGTGCCCACCCCCGCCGGCATCGCGGCCGAGCCGCTGCACGCCAACGCGCGGAGCACCGCCACGGTGGCCGTCCTCGACGCCGAGGACCACGTCTCCGCGAACGGCCGCCTCCACCAGCGCCTCCTCGTCGAGGAGCTCCAGCCCAGGGACGGCGGCGGGCACACCGAGGTACCGGTCGGCCTGGTCCCGAACGACTCGGTGAGCACGGCCCCGATCGACCGCGCCATCGCCGAGGTCGCCGAGGCGGTGTGCACGGCCGGCGCGCTTCCGGAGTGCGCGGCCGTCGACGTGCTGCTCCGCCGCCCACCACGGCTGCGCACTGGTGGTGCCCTCCCGGCCGTCGGCGCGGGCCCGGGGCGGCACATCGAGGCCATCACCGCGGCCCTCCTGGCGATGGACGACTCCTACGTCGCGGTGCAGGGCCCTCCCGGCACGGGCAAGACGTACGTCGGGGCCCACGTCGTCGCCCGGCTCGTCGAGCGGGGCTGGCGCGTCGGGGTCTGCTCGCAGGGCCACGCCGCCGTCGAGAACCTCCTCACGGCGGTGGTCGGCGCCGGCGTCGACCCGGCTCGGGTCGCCAAGGAGCCCAAGGCCACCGAGTCGCCCGCGTGGACCGCGCTCGGCCGGGCCGACGACCTCGCGGCGTTCGCCGCGGAGCACGCCGCGGCCGGTCGCGGGTACGTCATCGGCGGCAGTGCGTGGGACCTCACGAACACCGGGCGGGTCGGGCGCGGCCAGCTCGACCTCCTCGTCATCGACGAGGCGGGGCAGTTCTCGCTCGCCAAGACGCTCGGGGTCTCCGTCGCCGCGCGGCGGCTGCTGCTCCTCGGCGACCCCCAGCAGCTGACCCAGGTGAGCACCGGGACCCACGCCGAGCCCGTCGACTCCTCCGCCCTCGGCTGGCTCACCGACGGGGCGGCCCTGCTCCCCGCCGAGCGCGGCTACTTCCTCGAGACGACGTGGCGGATGCATCCCGCCCTCACCGCGCCGGTCTCGACACTCGCCTACGCCGGGCGGCTGCGCTCCGAGGAGCCCACGACCCTCGCGCGGACCCTCGACGGCGTCGAGCCCGGGGTCCACGTCCGGCTCGTCGAGCACCGCGACAACTCCACCTGGTCACCGGAGGAGGCCGCGGCGGTCCGCGACCTCGTCCTCGACCTGCTCGGCCGGACGTGGCACGACCCCGGCGCGCGGGCCGAGGACGGGGCACCGGCGGGGCCGCGCCCGCTCGGGGTGGAGGACATCCTCGTCATCACCCCGTACAACGGGCAGGTGGGGATGGTCCGCCGCACCCTCGACGAGGCGGGGCTCACCGGCGTGCGGGTCGGGACCGTCGACAAGTTCCAGGGCCAGGAGGCGCCGGTCGCGATCCTCACGATGGCCGCCTCCGCCCACGCCGACGTCTCCCGCGGCATGGGATTCCTCCTCGACCGGCACCGGCTCAACGTCGCGATCTCGCGAGGTCAGCACTCCGCGTTCGTCGTCCGCTCGCGCCGGCTCACCGACTTCCCGCCGGGCAGCGCCGACGAGCTCGTGGCCCTCGGCGCGTTCCTCGGGCTGTGCGAGGGTGCCGTGAGCACGGTGGGGGTCGAGGGCCGGATGCTCACGCCGGCCTGACCGTCGCTCGGCCCCCGGGTGCCCGGCACGCCTCCGGCCGGCCGGAGGCCCTGGTCCCAGACCCATGCTCACCTGGTCCCGGGCGCCCATGCCTGGCCGAACCGGCCCGGGGCGTGGCGCGTGGGACCATCGGCCGTTCGGACGATGTCGCGCCGACCACCCTGCGCGGCGCCGGGACTGCGAGCACGATCGGAACCACCTTCATCCCCTGCACCCGGAGGTCCTCTCGTCATGTCACTGTCCCGCATGGGCGTCGCCATCGGCGGCGCCGTCGCCGTCGTCCTCGGCGGCGCCGTGGCCGCCGCCGCCACCGAATCCACCCAGCTCGTCAGCCTCGACACACCGTCCAGCGACACGTCCACGCCTCCACCGGCGGAAGCCGCCGGGCAGGACGGGGGCGAGCAGCAGACGGGCGACACCCAGGACCAGTCGGAAGACCCCGGCACCCAGGACGAGCAGGGCGAGGACGCCCAGGCCGGCGACGCGCAGGCCCAGGACCCGACGGCGACCGACGCCCCGGTCAGCAAGGGGCCTGACCCGGCCGGACCGGCGCACTTCGGTCTCTGCACCGCCTGGCAGCACGTCCAGCTCTCGCACGGCCAGGCCGCCACGAAGTCGCCGGCCTTCCTGAACATCCAGACCGTGCTCTGCGACGACGTCTTCGGCTCTCCGACCGACCCCACGTCGACCGACCCCACGTCGACCGACCCCACGTCGAGCGACACCACCGACACCCGGGTCACCGAGCCCCCGGCATCTGCGGACGAGGAGACGGCGACCGGCGAGGACCCTGCCGACGAGCAGTCCGAGACCTCGACGGCCCCGACGGACAAGCAGGCGGCCAAGGCCGAGAAGCAGGCGGCCAAGGCCGAGCGCAAGGCCGCGAAGCAGGCGGTGAAGGCCGCGAAGACCTCCGCCAGGTCGGGACGAAGCACCTCCGGGCACGGCTCGGGCAAGGGCGCCCACGGACGCGGCTGAGCACCACCGGGCGGTGGACCCGTGAGTGAGGTGGGTCCCCCGCGCAGGAGAGGGGCCGGTGGATGCCGGCCCCTCTCCCCGTCCGGCCTTCGACACCGGGGGGCGCCGTCGACGCGCACCGGTGGCCGGGCGCGTACGTCTCGCGTTCTCGGTGCGCACGCCCGATGGGGCGCGCCGTGCAGCACTACGGCAGGTATCTCCCCAGCCAGCGCAGCGGTCGACCCAGCACGGGGGCCGGGTGCCAGTCGCGGTCGGTCGCAGCACGCCTGAGCCGTCGCACCAGGTTCCGCACCGCCACCGGGATGCCGGTCCGGTCGCGGTCCTCGATCTCCGCTGCCGTCCTTCCGACCCAGCGGGCGTAGGAACGGCACAGGGCGACCTCCGGATGGTTGCCCAGGTGCACCATGCGGTGTGGGTCGTCCACCGAACCACAGCACCAGCACTGCCCCGGCGGCGCGTGAGGTCCCCCGGAGACCGGCGGAGCGTCCAAAGATCACGGTCGGGCCGCTCCGGCCACGTGGGCCGTCAAGGCCGCGCGCAGATCTCGACGGGTGGGCACGTTGCGAGGACCCTCCGGTGTCGGGTACAGCCGGCAGGCCATCGAGCCGCCGCTGCCGCCCCCCGCGAACAGGTCGACGCCGTCGACGACGAAGGCCGGGGAGCCGGCGAACTCGCGGGTCCGGGCCGTGACCGGGTCGACGGTCACCACGGTGAAGGGCGTTCCGTCGTGCCCGATGTCGTCGAGGGCACCCCGGAGCAGGCTCGAGGCGTCGTCCGCGCCGGGGCATCCTGGGATCACGAGCAGCTCGACGTTCATGCCCGCATCATGGCGCGCGGTCCGACGCGGACGTCAAGCCGTCTCCGGTCGGGGGTGCCGCCCGTGGGGAGGAACTCCGCAGCGGGCCGCCGCAGCCACCGGGTGACCCGTGGGGTGAGCTCCAGGTCGGCCATCCGAGCCGTGCGCAGGTTCGCGAGCCTGCACACCCCAGTTCCTGCGCGAGCTGAGCCCAGGTGCGAGCGCGCGAGGCGCTCCTCGTTCAGCGCCACGTGCATCCCCGGCAGGTCCCACGGAGGCGGCGGTCAGGACCTGCCTGCGGCGGCGTGTTGCCACCCACCTGCCGCGGGGCCCCGACGCGACGTCATCCGCCGACCGTGTAGGAGAAGGCCCCGGTGTACCACGTACCGCTCACCTCGACCCGCAGCTGCACGTCCCACCGTCCGACGGTCGGGACGCTGACGAGGGCGTCCTCCACGCCCGCCCCGGGCGTCGTCCTGACCGGGTAGTCCATGGGCCCGATGTGCTGCGCCGCGTTGGTGTACTGCACCCGGGCGGCCGCGATCGGGATGGCCTTCCCGGCGGGCGACGTCGCCGCCACGCTCAAGCCCTGGAACCCCGGTGTCGTCGGCCGCACCGCCACGTGGAGGGTGATGTCGCCCGGGGCACCGTGCGCGCGGACGGTCGTCGACATCGTCGGCACGTAGGTCTCCCGGCCAGGTGCCGTGGAGACGAGTGCTGCGGAAAGGGCGAGGACGACAACGGCTCCAGCGGCCTCCACCGTGACGAGCCGGCGGAGCGGGTGGACGGTCGAGCCGCGGACCAGCCGGGCCACGACCCGGCGGCTGCGGAATGCGACCGCGAGGATGAGCGCGAGGAGCGCGGCCTTGCCGAGGACGAGCCGGCCGTAGGTCGTCCCCGCGAGCGCGGCCCAGGACCCCACCTGGACGAGGGACGAGGTCGCACCCGTGAGCACGAGGACGGCCACGGCGCCCGCGGCGACGCGCGACCATCGCTCGAGGAGGGCCGTTCCGTGCCCCGGCCCGTGCTCGTCGCCCTCGTGCTGGCACAGGTAGCCGGCCCGGAGCATCACCAGCCCGCCGAGCCAGGCCGCCACGGCGGTGAGGTGGGCAGCGTCCACGAGCGTGGTGAGCAGCGGTGAGGTGGAGTGGCCCGGGTGTCCGCCCACCGCCTGGGTGACGGCCACGACGAGCCACACGCCCACCGTGTCGAAGCGCGTGGGCAGCCGCCCGCGCCGGACCAGGTGGTGCCACCAGAAGAGCGAGAGGACGAGCACCGCGACACGCAGCGCCGTGAGCCGGGCTGACGTCGTGGTCAGCGACGCGGCCATGGTCGCAGGGTCGAAGAGGGAGCCGGCCCCCGCCCCGGTGCCGTAGGCCCCCCCGACGAGCAGCACGAGGAGGCTGCCCGCGACGGCCGCGGCCCAGGCGACGGCGAGGATGCGGCGCGCGCGCGACGACGCCCGTCCCTCGGGCCACAGCCCCACGACGAAGAAGGCCGCGCCACCGAGGACGACGGTCCCGGAGAGGGCCAGGAGCTCCGCCACCCAGTGCAGCACGGTGATGAAGCCGTCCGCCGACCCGCCCGGCACCGAGCCGGGTTCCGCACCTCCCGGACCCGGCGCCGGGACCACGCCCACCCCGAAGGTGAAGCTGCCGGAGACCGGGTGGCTGTCGTCGGAGACGACGCGCCACAGGACGGTGTAGGTGCCGACCGGCAGCCCGGGGCTGAGCGTGGCGGACACGGTCGAGGTGTCCGACCCGGGATGGTGCGCGTCGGCGGCATCCACCCGTCTGCCGTGGTCATCGAGCACCACGACCGAGCGGGACACCAGGGACACCGCCTCACTGAAGCTCAGCGTCACGACGCTCGGCGGCGCGGAGACCTTCGTCCCGGCTGCCGGGGTGGAGGCCTCGAGGTCGGCGTGTGCCGAGGCGAGGCCCGCGCCGACGAGGACGTGGAGGAGGGCGAGGAGCGCGACGGCTGCCACCCGCCGCCCGGTGAACCGGGTGCGGGCCGGTGTCGAACGTGTCACCCAGGTCCCCCGGGCACGTGCGGCAGGGGCGTCAACGGAACAGCAGCACATCCACGGCAAGGGCCCCGAACACGCCGCTGAGATAGGTGATCGACGCGTGGAAGACGCGCATCGGGCGTCCGGCACCCCCCCTGCCCACCTCGGCGCGGAGCACGCGGACCTCTCGGAGGAAGTAGCCGCCGAGCAGGACGGCGGCGACGGCGTACACCGGGCCGGTGTGGCCGACCGGCCAGAGCAGCACCGACGTGCCGACCATGGCCCAGCTGTACCTCCACATCTGGGCGGCGACCACCTCGCGCGTGGCGACGACGGGGAGCATCGGGACCCGGGCGGCCGAATAGTCGTCCCGGAACCGCATCGCCAGCGCCCAGAAGTGGGGTGGTGTCCAGAAGAACACGATGAGGAACAGCAGGACGGCCGCCCAGGAGAGGGAGCCGGTGACCGCCGCCCAGCCGATGAGGGTGGGGAGGCAGCCGGCGGCACCGCCCCAGACGATGTTCGACGGCGTGCGGCGCTTGAGCACCATCGTGTAGCCGACCACGTAGATGAGGATCGCCGCGGCCGTCAGAGCAGTGGCGAGCGGGGTGGTGGCGACGGCGAGAAGCGCCAACGAGCCGGCCCCGAGCACGCCGGCCAGGACGGCGGCACCGCGGGCGGAGACCTGCGCGCGCGGCAGCGGACGCCTCGCGGTCCGGCGCATCTTCTCGTCGATGTCCCGGTCGAGGAGGCAGTTGAGCGCGTTCGCGCACCCGGCCGCCGCGGTCCCCCCGACCATCGTCGCGAGGACGGTGCCGGTGGCGGGCCAGCCGCGGGCGGCGAGCAGCATCGCCGGCAGGGTCGTGACGAGCAGCAGCTCGATGATGCGGGGCTTGGTCAGCGCGACGTACGCCGCGACCCGGGTCCGCATGGCCACGGACGGGGCCGCGGCCACCCGGACGGTCATCCGTGCGCCACGGTCGTCAGCGAGGTGGTGGCGGCGATGATGACGGCGGCGACGACCATCCACGTCCACCAGTAGCCGACGAGACGCACCTGCCAGCTGTCGACGGCGAACCGCCCGAGCCGTGCCCGGTTGACGATCGCGACACCCAGGAACAGGGTGAGCAGCAGGTGGACGACGTGGTAGCCGGCAAGCGCCATCCAGGCCGACTGGTACGCGCCGTCACGGGGGGTGAACCCGGCACCGATCATCTGCCCCACCTGCATGGCCGCGTCGACGACGACGAGCACGGACGCGATGCCGGCGCCCAGCGCGATCCGCGCCTTGTCGTGGCCTCCTTGCTCGCCCCAGCGGTAGGCGAGCCAGCTGACGGCGGCGACCGCGACGATGACCCACGAGTAGCCGGTCGCCACCGGGTGGGCGTCCTTCTGGCCCAGCCACTGGTCGTTGGTGTTGAGGGCGCGCAGGTAGAGGTAGGTGAAGACCAGGGACAGCGTGAAGAACGCGTCCCCCACGATGAGGAGGATGACACCGAGCTTGTTCATCCGCCCGGCGGACTCGGGGTCGAGGTGGCCCGCCACCGGTGTGTGGACGTCGGTCGTCATGGCGCGGGCACCTTCACGTAGTCGGGTGAGCCGGGGGGCGTGGAGCCGTCGGGCGCGGTGCTCACGCCGGCGCCGTCCTCGCTGTAGCCGTAGAAGTCCTCCGTCACGACCGGAAGGACCTCGAAGTTCTCCAGAGGGACCGGCGTCGGGGTCTGCCACTCCAGCGTGCGGGCGCCCCACGGGTTGGCGACCGCCACCTCGCCGGACCGCCAGGAGTACAGGAGCGCCCCGAGGAAGGTCAGCATCCCGAGCATGATCGTGTAGGCCCCGATCGACGACACCAGGTTCCCGATCCTGAAGTAGGAGCCCGGGTCCGCGACCCGGCGGGGCTCACCCGCCAGGCCGACGGCGAACATGCCCATGAACGTCACGTTGAAGCCGAGCTGGGCGACCCAGAAGCCGATCGCGCCCCACTTCTCGTCGAGCATGCGACCGGTCATCTTGGGGAACCAGTAGGCGAGGGCGCCCAGCGCGCCCGTGAGACCGGCCCCCATCAGGGTGTAGTGGAAGTGCGCCGTGACGAACATCGACCCGTGCATCGCCTGGTCCACGGGCACGTCCGAGAGGTAGATCCCCGTGATGCCGCCGATGGTGAAGTTCCACAGCAGTGCGTAGACCGCCATGACCGGCAGCCGCAGCCACACCCGGCCCCGCCACAACGTCCCGAGCAGGACCAGGAAGAGCAGCCCCGTCGGGATGGAGATGAGCTCGGTCGTCACCATGAAGGGACCGCCCAGGACCGGCGCCCATCCGCTCATGTACATGTGGTGGGCCCAGACGAACAGGCTCAGCCCCACGATCCCGATGATCCCGAGAACCGCTCCCTTGAAGCTGAAGAGGGGCTTGCGGGTGAACACCGGCGTGAGCTCCATCAGGGCCACGATGGCGGGCAGCAGGATGACGTAGACCTCCGGGTGGCCCATCAGCCAGAAGAGGTTCGAGTAGAGCCAGGCGCTCCCCCCGATCGAGGCGTCGAAGAAGCCCGCACCCATCCCCCGGTCCATGCCGAGCTCGATCATCGCGACCTCGAACATCGGGAACGCGATGAGCCCGAGGGCCACGCTCGACACGGTGCCGAAGACGAAGATCGGGGTCCGGGACCAGGTCATGCCCCGCGCCCGCAGCTTGACCGCGGTGGTCGTGATGTTCATACCCGCCACGCCGGTCGAGATGGCGAAGGTGATGATCGTGACGAGGAAGGCGTCCATGCCCCGCGGCGCCTGGTCGGACAGGGGGGCGTAGGCCGACCACCCGGTGGAGATGCCGCCGAGGAAGAACGCGGAGACCAGAACCGGAACGGCGGCGAACAGCAACCAGAAGCTGAGCGCGTTCAGCCGCGGGAACGACATGTCGCGCGCGCCGATCATGATGGGCAGGATGAAGTTGCCGAACGGTCCGCTCACCATGACGATCGTGGCGATGATCATGATGATGCCGTGGATACCGACGAGCGCGTTGTAGGTCGCCGGGTCGACGAACTGGGAGCCGGGTCGCAAGAGGTTGGTGCGCATGAGCATCGCGAGGGTGCCACCGAGGGCGAAGAGGAACATCGTCGTGACGAGGTACTGCATCCCCACGACCTTGTGGTCGGTCGTGAACTTGAAGTAGCGCCAGACCCCGACGTCCTTGCCGGCGAGGTACAGCTCGTCGTCATGGGTCAGGTCCTTGCCGAGCAGCCACCGGACGGGGCCCACGAAGGCGCCCACACCGATGAGGAAGCCGATCACCCACGCGCTGAGCGTGAGGATGGTGACCGCATCCGCCTTGTGGTTGCCCTCCGCCAGCTCGGGGAAGGTCGCGTTCGTCACCCACCACGTGGCCGTGGCGAGAAGGAGCCCGGCGACGATGCCGGTCACCACGTTGAGCCGCCGCATGACTCCCCCGGTGTCCACAGGGGCTTCCGGCCGCGATGGGGCTGAGGTGACGGGCGCCGTCATCGGGACCTCCTGGGAGCCGGGCGAGAGGGGTTCATGCGCTTGCCGTCGCAGGGTTGAGGAGCCAGGCGTTGAAGTCCGCCTCGCTGACGACGTGCACGGTCGTCTGCATGTACGAGTGGTACAGCCCGCACAGCTCGGCACAGCGCACGGTGAACGTCCCGACCTGGGTCGGCGTGACGGTGGCCGTCGTCTTCTCACCGGGGTTGGCGTCGACCTTGACCCCCATCTGGATGATCCAGAAGGAGTGGACGACGTCCTTCGAGGTCACCACGAAGGTGACGGGCCGGCCCACAGGCAGGTAGAGCTCCGACGCAGTCTTCCCCTGCTCGCGCGGATAGGTGAAGTTCCATGCCCACTGCTGGCCGGTGACCTCCACGACGACCGGCGCCTGGGCAGGGTTCGCCTCGGCGTTCCTCGGGGCGATGACCACGAGGCCCCAGATGAGCACGACGAGGCAGAGGATCGCGGATCCGACCACCCAGACGGTGAAGACCCGAGGGTTGTCCCGGACGGCGTACCCGTCCTCGGGCGGCGGCTGCGAACCCCGGTGCCGCCAGCGGAGGAGCGAGTAGATGAGGACCGCCCACACCAGGGCGGCAACAGGGGCCGACAGGGCGGTGAACCACGTCACCGTCGTCTCGATCTCGCGCATCGTCGGGGACGCCGGCGCCCCCATCAGCCGCGCGGGCACGGGCGCGAAGAGCAGGAGCAGGATGGTGAGGACCGCCCAGATCGCGATGACCGGCCGCGCAGCTGGCCGCCGCCAGACCGGCACGTCAGGCGCGGCGCCGGCGGCGGGGACCGCGACCGGTTCCGGGGCGCTCACGCCTTCACCGTCACGGTGCCGGACATGTAGCCCCGTGTGGACATCGCGTCACCGAACTTGGCGTAGGTGCCGTCACCGCAGGGGAACTCGCAGTTGAAGACGTACTCCCCGGGCCCCTTGGTGAGGAAGGAGAACGTGACGACGTGCGGCTGGGGGTAGCCGTTCTCGAGCGCCGGCGCGTCGTCCGCCACGGCAGGGAGCGGGGCGTTGACGAAGAGCTCGTCCTGGCCGTTCTGGGCGAGGCTGTGCAGGGTGAAGGTGTGCCCGATCGCCGTGGGGTCGACCCCCGTCACGACCTTGCCGTCGACGGTCTCGGTGCCGTCCGCCGTGCCGTGCACCTCGGCGAAGTAGTGGTTCGTGATCTCCTCGCCCGTGTCGTACTGCTTGATGGTGATGGTCACCAGGCTGTGCGCCGGCAGGACCAGGTTGGTCGACGGTCCGTAGGTGACCCAGTCCGGGTGCGCACCACCGTCCGCGCCGTGCGGGCCCGCCATGCTGTCGGGCCAGGTCTGGAGCTCGAGGAAGGCGTGTGGCACCGACCCCTGAGCCGTCTGCGCGGTGCCCCGGACGACCGCGACCAACGGCGGGGGATCGGTCTGCGCCTTGGACACGGCGGTTCCGGTGACTCCGAGCGCGACGGCGCCGGCAATGACCGTGGCACCCACTCCGACGAGACTCCGCATGGGACCCTGCCTTTCCCGCGCCCGGTCGCCGACGTTGGCGAACAGGTGCACGGTGGCATTGCGGGACCCCCAGTACAAGTGTTTTCCCAGGTTGGCGCGAAAATTGGTAGAGAGTTGCTATACAGCACACAGTTTTGTCACAGGGTGAGGAGGGCTAGTCTCCGGCCATGGCGGACTGGGCCGGCGTCGCCGGGGCGTGGGTGCTCGCTCCCATGCCGATGCTGCTCGCCGCGATGGCGATCGCTGCGTACCTCGTCGGCGTGCGTTCCGTGCGTACCTCCAGGCCCACGGGGTGGACCGACGCCCGCACGGCCGCCTTCGTGACCGGCGTCCTCGTCGGACTGTTCGCGGTCGTGGGCCCGGTCGGAGCGCTCGACGACACGTTCTTCACCGCCCACATGCTCCAGCACCTCCTCATCACGATGGTCGCCGCGCCGCTCATCGTCGTCGGTGCCCCCGTACTCCTCGTACTGGAGGCGAGCTCCCCCCGCGTCCGGCGTCGCTGGCTCGTCCCCATCCTGCGAAGCCGGCTGGCCGGCTGGCTCACGCAGCCGGCCGTCGGGTGGGTCCTGTTCGCGGGAACCGTCGTGGCGACTCACTTCTCGCCCTTCTACAACTACGCCATCGAGCACCCGCTGGTCCATGACTTCGTGGAGCACCCGCTGTACTTCACGGTGGCGCTCGTCTTCTACTACCCCCTCATCGGGTCGAACCCGGTTCCCCACGGCCCGCCGCCACTCGGACGGGTGCTCTCCCTCTTCCTGATGGGGGGCCCCCTGAGCATGACGGGCTTCTTCATCTACACGGCGCGCAGCGTGATGTACCCCGCCTACCTCGCGGCCGACCGGACGTTCGGCCCCGACCCGCTGAGCGACCAGCAGCTCGGCGGAGCCCTCATGTGGTCCCTCGGGATGCTGGTCGAGATGGTCTGGGTGGCGCTCTCGGTGTCGGTGTGGCTGAAGGCCGAAGAACGCAAGGCGCGCCGTCTCGACCGTGCCCTGGCCGCGGAGCAGTCAGCGAGCCTCTCGTGATGCCGAGCGCTGGCTCACTCGACAACTCCCGCAGGGCGCGTCGCATCACCGTCGCCGCCGCCGTCGCCGTCCCGGTGTGCCTGGCCGCCGGTGGGTTCGAACTGAGCAAGGCCCTCGCCGGAAACACCCTGAGCTGGGTCTACGCGTTCGAGTGGCCGCTCATCGCGGCCTACGGCGTCTACGTCCGGAACAAGCTGGTGAAGGACCTGCGCCGCGAAGCCGCGCCCGCCTCGCCGGCCGCCTCCGCCGCGCCCGTCGCAGCCGATGACGCCCCGCCTGCGGAGGACGCGGCCCACCCGGCCGGTCGCGACACCGAGCTCCTCGCCTGGCAGCAGTACCTCGCCCGGCTCAACGCCGTCAGCCCTCCCGGCGGCCCCCCACCCCGCGGACCGGTCGGCCGATGACACGCCCTCGGCGACACCATGCGCCCCTCACCGGTGAGGGTCGGGCGAACGCGTGACCGGCCTCCCGCGACCGAACCGGCTTCAGGCGTGGCTGATCGGGCTGGCGGCGCTGTCGTACGCCGTCGGGTACCCCCTGGGGATCGTCGCGGAGTGGCTCGTCGGGTGGCTCCTCGTCTCCCTGGGTGGCATCTTCCTGCTCGCCCTCGGTGTCGTGACGGTCCGGCGGATGACGCGGTCCGGACAGAGGTGACCCCGCAACGAGACAACCCCGCCCGGCCGGCGCGCCGGACGGGGTCCCCGGAAGTGGAGCTGAGGGGATTCGAACCCCTGACCTTCTCATTGCGAACGAGACGCGCTACCAACTGCGCCACAGCCCCGAGTGCGGGAGCAACGATAACACCGTCGATGAGGGCCGTCTCACCGGGTTGCGGGCCGCGACGACCGCCCGTCACCCCCACCACATAGGCTCGCCCCCATGCGACTGCGACTCCCGGCGCCGGCACGCCGCGGGCCTGGCCCGAGCGACCTGCCCCGCACCCTGACGGGCGTCGACGACGCACGTCCCTGGCCCGAGGACGTGCAGCACCCGGAGTGGTCGGTGCCGCTGGGCGTGCGCACGGCGAGTGAGTGGGCCTGGCGCGGCATCGTCATCGCGATCGCGGTCGTCGGGGTCCTCTACCTGGCGAGCCTGCTCTCCGAGGTGGTCATCCCCCTCCTCGTGGCCCTGCTCTTGTCGGCGTTGCTCAACCCCCTCCACCGAGCGCTCTCGCGGGTGGTACCCAAGGGTCTCGCGGCGTTCATCACGGTCATCGGGACCGTCGCGGTCATCAGTGGCCTGATCTCCTTCGTCGGCTCCCAGCTGACCAGCCAGATCGACGACATCACGAGCAAGGTGTCGGAGGGCATCGGCCAGATCCGGGCGTGGGTCCGCACCAGCTTCGGCATCACCGACGTGCAGCTCCAGCACTGGGTGGACCAGGCGCGCTCATCGCTGAGCTCGGGCAGTCTCGCGGACACGGCGGCGTCCGCGGGGCTGACCGTCGGGCACGTCGTCGCCGGGTTCTTCCTCGCCCTGTTCACGCTCTACTTCTTCCTCTACGACGGCAGCGCGGTCTGGGGCTGGACGGTACGGCTCTTTCCGCGGACGGCCCGAGAGCGGGTGCACTCCTCCGGCCTCATCGCGTGGGGCCAGCTCTCGGCCTTCGCCAGGGCCACGGTGCTCGTCGCGGCCGCCGACGCGATCGGCATCGGAGTCGGCGCCGCCGTGCTCGGGGTTCCGTTCGCCTCCGGCATCGGCCTGCTCGTCTTCTTCGGCGCCTTCATCCCCATCGTCGGCGCCACGATCTCCGGAGCCGTCGCCGTTCTCCTCGCCCTCGTCGCGCTCGGCCCGGTGCAGGCGCTCATCATGCTCGGCATCATCATCGCGGTGCAGCAGATCGAGGCCCATCTCCTCCAGCCGCTTCTCATCGGCCGCGCCATGCGGCTGCACCCGCTCGCCGTCATCCTCGCGATCGCCGCGGGCATCGTGCTCGCCGGGATCATCGGTGGTCTCATCGCGGTCCCCACGGTGGCAGTGCTCAACGCGGTCGGCCACCACCTGCTCGACGGGCCCGCGGCCCGCGGTGACATCCCACCCGCCGCCCGGCGGACCGCGGTCGACGTCCTCGGCCCCGAGCAGGCGGAGGAGGCCGAGCACGAGGTGGAGCAGATCGAGCAGCGGTCCGCGGCAGCCGACGACGTCGAGGTCGACCGGCCAGAGGGCCGGGCCCCGGTGGGCGAGCCCGACGGCGACAGCCGCGGCTGACGGCCCCGGTGGTCCCCTCACCGGGAGCGGACGGTCTGGCGGGTCAGGCCCCGGCGGCGCGGCGCTCGTCGACCTGGTCGGCGGCCAGCGCGACCGGCACCGGGCTGGGTGTGACCTCGGCCGGCGGCACCTCCGGGCGCTCGGCGCGCGCCTTCATCGTGTAGGTGGGACGCGGCACCGGGACCGGGTCCCAGGTGAGCGGGATGTCGTCCTCGTCGACGAGGTGCACGTAGTGGATCTCCTCGACCATCTCGGCCTCCGCCTCGGCCGCAGCTCCCGTCGCCGCCGGCGTCTCGGTGGGGACCCCCGCCGGCGCCTCGTCGCCGACGACCCCGGCCACGGCCGGGTCCGGGGACACCTCGCGCTGGGCTGGCCCAGCCGCCGCCGGGTCGGCGAGCGGGCCCGCCTCCTCGGGGGCCGCCGGCGGAGCCGCCGGACGACGAGGCACGGCCCGCACGGTCGGGACGCTGGCCGTGACGGTGCGCCGGGTGGGCTGCGATGCGCGACGGCGGGTAGCGCGCAGGGTCTGCTCGGCCCGCACCCCGGCCCGGACGTAGCCGAAGGACAGGACCAGGGCGAGCACGGACGGGGCCAGGGCCCACCCCGGCAGCGACCCGAGCGGCACGAGGACGCCGATGGTGACGAGCTCAACGAGGGCGAGGAGCATGAGGGCGACCCGCGCCCGCCGGCCCGGGCGCACCCGCACCTCGCCCCGGCTCACCCCGCCCGGCGCCGTCCTGCGTGGGGCACCCGAGGCGGCAGGTGCCTCGCGGCGTGGACCGGCCGGGCGGGGGGCCGAGGGAGTCAACGGGGCCGGGCGCGCCCACGCAGGCTCCGCCACCGGCTGGCTGATCGTGACGGGGCGCGCCGTGGCCGGTTCCGCGGGGACCGCCCGCTTGACGAGCACCTGAGGGCGGGAAGCGGGCGCCGGGTGGATGGTCCACGACCGGTGCTCGGGATCGGAGAGATCGGTGCGGGGTGTGGCGTCGCGCTTCTCGAGCACTCGCATCGCCTCGCTGAACTGCTCGACGGAGCGGGCCGTCGCCAGGTGGTCGCGGCGCCGGATCCAGTACTGGAGGAAGTACGCAGCCCACACCCCGAGAAGGACGAGGAAGATCAGGCTGGACGGCGACCACACGCGTACGACGGTAGGTGCGGCTACGCGTCCCGTCTCGGACCCGAGTCGGTGTGTCGCGCAAGTGACTCCTGTGACGACTGGGTCTGCCGGGCCCGGCGCTCGAGTGCGGCGAGCCGGACGAGCCGGTCCATGAAGGACTCGGCTCCCAGATCCTCGGTCGTCAGGGCGAACGAGAGATGCTCGCGCCACTCCCCCGCGATGTGCAGGTAGTGCGGTCGCCTTCCCTCGGAACGGAACCCGAGCTTGCGGACGACCGCGATGCTCGCGGCGTTCTCGGGCCGGATGTTGACCTCGACCCGGTGCAGGCCGTGCCGACCGACGAGGTGGTCGGCGACGAGCGCGAGGGCAGTGGGGACGATCATCCGACCCGCGACCGACCGGCTCACCCAGTACCCGACCGTGAAGGACTGGAAGGAACCGCGGACGATCGTCCCCGCGTTCACCTGACCGACGAGCCGGCCCTCCACCTCGACGACGAGCGGCAGGGCCCGGCCGAGGGCGGCATCGGCGTCGTACATCTCGACGATCTCGCCCACCGTGCGGGCGGGGGTGTCCGGGTCGGGGGCGGTCGCGTCCCACGGCTCGAGCCACGCGGCGTTGGCCCGGCGCGCGCTCTGGAAGGCCGGCCCGTCCGCCGGGACGAGCGGGCGCAGGAGGATGTCCACCCCGGTGGGCGTCCGGCCACTGAGCCGGACCGGCCACTCCCAGCCCGGCGGCGCCTGCTCACCGGCGTCGCGGGGGCGGCGGCCCGGGCGCCACCGTCCCCAGCCCGTCCGCCGGCCCCCGTCAGCCGCCCCCGGCACCGAGGCCACGTCAGTGGTCCCCTCCACGGACCTGGTCGAGGGCGTGCGGCAGCACCTCGGCCAGCACCGACAGCGCGTCGCGGACCCCGCCGGTGGACCCCGGCAGGTTGACCACCAGCGTGCGCCCGGCGAGACCGGCCAGGCCGCGGGAGAGCACCGCCGTGGGCACCCCCTGGGCCACCCCACGGGCCCGGACCGCCTCGGCGAGGCCCGGGACCTCCCGGTCGAGGAAGGGCCGGGTCGCCTCCGGGGTGCCGTCGGTGGGGGTGAGCCCGGTGCCGCCCGTGGTGAGGAGGAGGTCGGGCCCGGTGGCGAGCGCCGCACCGAGCGCCTGGCCGACCGCCGGCCCGTCCGGGACGACGGTCGGGGTCGCGACCTCGCACCCCCACTCGCGCAGGGTCGCCGCGAGCAGCTCCCCTCCGCGGTCCGGGTAGACCCCCTGCGCGGCCCGGGTCGAGCAGGTGACGACGACGGCGCGCCGGCCGTGCAGGTCGGGTCGGGCGTCCGGACTCACGACTCCGCCCAGTCCCCGGACCGGCCGCCCGACTTGGCGGTGACCCGGATGTCGGTGATCCGGGCATGCCGGTCGACGGCCTTGACCATGTCGACCAGCGCGAGGGCCGCGACCGACACCGCGGTGAGCGCCTCCATCTCGATCCCGGTGCGGTCGGCGGTACGGGCCTCGGCGCGGATCGCGACGCCGTCGTCGGTGACCTCGAGGTCGACCTCGACGGCGTGCACTGCGACGGGGTGGGCCAGCGGGACGAGCTCGGGGGTGCGCTTGACCGCCTGGATGCCGGCGATCCGGGCGACGGCGAGGGCGTCACCCTTGGGCACGGTGCCGTCGCGCAGCGCGGCCACGGCCTCGGCGGAGAGCAGCACCCGGCCCCGGGCCTCGGCCCGACGGGCGGTGACCGCCTTGGCCGAGACGTCGACCATGTGCGCCGTGCCGTCGGCCCTGACGTGGGTGAGCCCCCGCGCGGGCTGCTGCTCAGCCACGGGCCCGGTCGCGGCCGAGGAGCGGGATGCACCGCAGCCGGTCGCCCTCGTTGACGCCGTGGGCCTCCGGTGGCACGACGGCGAGGGCGGTCGCCTCGGCGAGGGCACCGAGCATGTGGGAGCCCTGGCCGCCGGAGGGCCGCGCGACGCCGTCCTCGACGACGACGCGGGCCATCTCCGCGCGTCCGGCGACCGTGGGCCACGACGTCCCGGCGACAGCCTCGAACGACCCGTCGTCGAACGGCTCGAGCCCGACCATCGCCCGCAGCGCGGGGAGGACGAAGACGTGGAAGGAGACGAACGAGCTCACCGGGTTCCCCGGCAGGGTGACAACCGGGACCCGCCCGGCCCCGAGGACCCCGCAGCCCTGCGGCATCCCGGGCCGCATCGCGACCTTGACGAACTCGACCCCGCCGTCGGCGGCCAGGACCTCCTTGACCGTGTCGTAGGCGCCCATCGAGACCCCCCCGCTCGTGATCACCAGGTCCGGATCGCCCTCGGGCCGGGAGAGGAAGGCGCGCACCGCGTCGGCGTCGTCGGCGAGGTGCGGGGCGCTGGCCACCTCCGCCCCGGCGGCCTCGACGAGCGCGCGGAGCATGACGTTGTTCGAGTCGACGATCTGGCCGTGCTCGAGCGTCGAGCCCGGGGGCACCAGCTCGTCGCCGGTGGAGACGACGGCCACCCGCGGCCGGCGCCGCACCACGACCAAGGCGACGTTGCCCGCGGCGACGAGGCCGACGTGGCCGGGGCCGAGCCGGGCCCCGGCCCGCAGCACGAGGTCGCCGGCCCGCACGTCCTCCCCCCGCCGCCGGACGTGACGCCCGGGCTCGGGAGCGAGCCGCAGCTCGACCTCGTGCTCACCGCCGTCGGTGTGCTCGACCGGGACGACGGCGTCGGCACCCCGCGGCATCGGCGCGCCGGTCATGATCCGCATCGTCCTGCCCTCGGCCAGGACGTGCCGGGCGATGTCGCCGGCCGCGATGTCGCCGTCGACCGGCATCCGCACCGGCGAGCCCTCAGCTGCTCCGGCGAGCTCGTCGGCGCGCACGGCATAGCCGTCCATCGCCGAGTTGTCGAAGCCGGGCAGGTCGACCGCCGCGACGACGTCCTCGGCCAGGACGCGCCCGAGGGCCGACCCGACCGGCACCGTCTCGGCGGGCAGCCGCCCGACCAGCGCGAGGACCGCCGCCCGGTGCTCCTCGACGCTGCGCATCACAGGTCGCCCTCGAGCCGCGCCCCGTCCGGGATGCTCCTCGTGCCGGGCCCGACCCGTACGTCGCCGACGCAGACGACCCCGGCGCCGAAGGTCGTGTCGCCCTCGACCCGCAGGCTCGTGCACTCCCGCAGCGAGGGGACCCCCCGGGGGAAGCGCTCCTCGAACGGCGCCATCGTGCGGTAGGCCGGGGACAGGTCGACGAACGGCTCGCGGCCCCCCGTCGTCGACTCGACCTCGCCGTCCGGGGTGATCCGGTAGACGTCGCTGCGCGCGAGCAGGAGCTCGTTCGTCGTCTTGACCGGCCGGAAGCGCCTGCGGTCCACCTCGACGGCGCGCGCGCCGTCGAAGAGCTCGATGGCGGCCCCCATCGCCGACTCGAGCTGGATGACCGGGGTTGAGTCCGGTCGGGTCGGGTCGACGGTCTTGCGGTTGACGATGATCGGCAGGCCGAGCACGCCCTCACGCTCGTCCAGCCGCCGGGCCAGGGCGTCGATGCCGACCCAGAGGTTGTTGGTGTTGAAGTACGGGTGGCGCTCGATGTCCTGGAAGGCGTCCTCGTCGCCCGGCTCGACCATCGCACTGTCGCGCAGGACGAGGCGCCCGTCGGACCGGCGCACGACGAGGTGACCGCCCTTGCGGTCGTTGGTGGTGCGCCGGCACACCTCGGCGAGGTAGGGGACGTCGTGCTCGGCCATCCACGCCGGGACGGTGCCGTCGCACGTCGCCCCGAGGTTGTCGGAGTTGGACAGGAAGAGGTACCGGTAGCCGAGGTCCCGCAGCCGGTGCAGCAGCCCGGTGGACCACAGGGTGACGTAGACGTCACCGTGGCCCGGCGGGCACCACTCGAGCTCGGGGTCCTCGGGCCACTCGACCGGCTCGAGGGTGTCGGCCCGCAGCTTCGGCTCCTTGCTCTGCAGGAGGTCGAGCGGGAGGTCGGCCACGGTCAGGCCGGGGTGGCGCGCGAGGATCTCGAGGGACTGCTCGCGGGTCCGGAAGGAGTCGAGGAGGACCAGCGGGGTGGAGGTGCCGTACCGCGCGCGCAGGGCGATGACCTGCTCGGCGATGACGTCGAGGAAGGTACGGCCGTCGCGGACCTCGAGGGCGCTCTTCGGCCCCTGGACGCCCATGCTCGTGCCGAGGCCACCGTTGAGCTTGAGGATGACGGTGCCGGCCAGCGCCTCTCGGACCGCCTCGTCGTCGACCTGTGCCGCGTCGAGCCGGGGCGCGTCGGTCAGCGGGGTGATGCTGGACTCGGGGACGGTGCCGGTCACCTCGTTCCGCAGCTGCTCGAGGAAACCGGAGAACACCCGGACGGCGGCGTCGCCGACCCCGGCCGCGCGCATCGCCGACGTGGCGGCGTCCTCGGTCGTCATGGCGCCCACCCTACGATGCCGGGGTGACCCGGAACCCGGCCAAGGTGGAGCGACGCCGCGCCCTGCGCGCAGCCCGACGGGAGCGGGTGGGCCACCGTGACCCGGTCGCCGACGCGGAGGCGCTGGCCACGGCCGTGGTGGCCCTCCTCGAGGAGACCGGGCTCGGGTCCGGGTCCGTCGTCCTCTCCTACGCCTCGGTCCCGGGTGAGCCGCCGACCGGACCGATGAACGCCGCCCTCGCCGCCCACGGCATCCGCGTCCTCCTGCCGATCACCGAGCCCGACCTCGACCTCGACTGGCACGACGCCGGGGACCCGCTCGCCCGGCCGCTCGGGCGCGACGCGCCGTCGACGGCCGACCTCGTCCTCGCGCCGGGGCTGTCCGTCGACGCCCGGGGCACCCGGATGGGGCAGGGCGGCGGCTGTTACGACCGTGCGCTTCCCCGGCGCCGGCCGGACACCCCGGTCCTCGTCGTCCTCCACCCCGGTGAGCTGCTCGGCGACGCCGAGGACCCGCTCCCCCGCGAGGCGCACGACGCCCCGGTCGACGGCGTGCTCACCGCCGAGGGGGTGCACCGGTTCAGCCGGTCTCGGGGCGCAGGGTCATGACGTCGGGGCCGGTGGCCCGCACGGCGCTCTCGGTGAACAGCCACGGCCGCTGACGCCCCGCCACCCAGTCCTCGGTCTGGTCGACGTAGTACTGGTCGGTGGCGTGGCCGCTGACCCCCGTCTGGTTGATCCAGGTCGAGGCGTCGAGGTCGGAGAGGTCGACGACCATCCGCATCGAGGGTCCGGCGGTGACGTCGTAGCCCTCGCTGGCGTTCCACGCGTTGGCGTTGACGATGGCCGAGCCACCGGGCATCTCGTACGGCCCCTGGTTGAACAGCCAGCGGACGACTCCCGGCACGTCCTCGCCGCCCAGGACCTTGTGCTCCAGGGTCAGCCGGTGCAGCTTGCCCCACTGCCACTGGCTCGGGTCCTTGCCGAGCTCGCGGGTCAGCTCCAGTCGCGCCTGGACGAGGGCCTGGCGCAGGATCTCGTCCTTGCCCTCGGTGACGTTGGGCGTCAGCTTGTCGTCCCACCAGGCGCTCTTGGGGTCGGCGAGGAGGTTCTGGACGGCCGCCCGCCACCTGGCCCCGCCGTCGGCCTTCATGTCCGCCGGCAGCTCGTCGTCGAACAGCAGCTCGAGCAGGTTGCTCCACACGGCGTCGAAGTACGCGGCGGCCGCCGCCGAGTCCGAGCCGTCGGCCGGGGTCGTGCGGTCCCAGCCCCGGAGCAGCCCCCGCGCCTCCTCGGTGAAGTCCAGCAGGTCCTGCTGCTCGGTCTCTGAGTCGGGCGCGCGCAGCGGGACCCCGAGCAGCGCCGGCACGAGGGCATCGGCGAAGAGGTCCTTGTCGTCCATCTGGATCGCGGCCATGTCCCGGGGGCTGACCCGGTCGAGGGCCTGAATGCGTTGGAGGATCCGGGTCGAGCGGTAGCCGGCGGCCCACTCCGAGGTCAGGAACGGCGACCGCCCGGCGGTGACCTGCTGGTTCGCCGTGACGATGACCCCGTCGGCGGGGTCGAGGGTCCACGGGAGGTCCTTGACGTCGACGAAGCCCTTCCAGTCGTAGTCCGAGTCCCAGCCGGGGGCCGGCCAGTAGCCGGGCGGGGTGCGCGGGATGGCGGGCCGGCGCACCGGGATCTGGCCGGGCGCCTGGTAGCCGATATGGCCCTGGGTGTCGGCGTAGACGAGGTTCTGGGCGGGCACCGCGAAGGACCGGGCCGCCGCCCGGAACGCTGCGAAGTCGGTCGCGAGGTCGAGCTGGAGGATGGCGTCGGCGGTGCGCCCCGGGAGCAGGCCGGTCCACGCGAGGGAGACCGCGTAGTCGGCCGACTCGTCGCCCTTCTGCTGGGTGGGGGCGCGGGACCCGGCGTCGCTCACGGCGGGGATGACGTCGGAGAGGATCGGGCCGTGGCCGGTGCTGCGCACCGTGATCGTCTGGTCCGCGCCGCCGGCGACCTTGATCGTCTCGGCGTGCTGCTCCACGGGCGTCCACTCGCCGTCGCGCAGGTAGGTGTTGCCGATGACCCGCTCGAGGTAGAAGTCGGTGACGTCCGGGTTGAGGTTGGTGAACCCCCAGGCGATGTGCGCGTTGTGGCCGATGATGACGCCCGGGACCCCGGCGAACGAGAAGCCGCTGACGTCGAGCGGGCACGAGGTCGACGGCGTGCGGCAGGTGAGGCTGTTCTGGATCCAGATCCCCGGCTGGCTCACTCCGAGGTGGGGGTCGTTGGCGAGCAGCGGCTTCCCCGTCGTCGTGTGCGCGCCGGAGACGACCCACGAGTTGGAGCCGATGCCCTCGCCGCGACCGAGCAGCTGAGGGACCGCGTGGAGCGCCGCCTGGACGGCGGCGTAGGCGGCCTCGGCCCCCGGGGTGGTCGTCTCGGACCGGATGCCGGCGGCCCCGGCACCGGCGAGGGCGTCGACGGCGGTGGCCGGCCGGGGCGAGGTGGTCAGTGCGTTCGGGACCGCCGAGGAGGGGCTCCCGTCGAGGGACCACTCGTCGCTGCTGAGGATCGGCGGGTGGACGTCGCTGTCGTACGCCGGGTAGATCTCGTCGATCTGCTTGTCGGTGAGCCGTCCCGAGAGCCGGGCCCGGGCCAGCTCGTCGGAGTAGTCCCCGCGCAGGTCCCACGCCATCGCCTTGAGCCAGGTGAGGCTGTCCAGGGGCGTCCAGTCCTCGATCTCGCCGAGCGGCAGCTGGAGCCCGAGCACGGTGTACTCCAGCGACACCTGGCCCGGTGAGCGGCCCCGCAGGTAGGTGTTGACGCCGTCGGCGTAGGCCTGGAGCACCCGGCGGGTCTGCGGGGCGAGGGTGGGCAGCTCCTTCGCGGCGACCTTGCGCCACCCCATCGTGCGGATGACCTTGTCGGTGTCGAGCCCCGCCGGACCGACGAGCTCGGCGAGGCGCCCGGCGGTGATGTGCCGGCGCAGGTCCATCTCGAAGAAGCGCTCCTGCGCGTGCACGTAGCCCTGGGCCCGGGCGAGGTCGGTGATGCTGTCGCCGAAGATGTGCGGGACCCCGCTGCCGTCGCGCATCACGGTGACGTCGGCGGACAGGCCCGGAAGGGTGGCCTCACCGGAGTGCCGCGGCAGTGAGCTGCGCACGGCCGAGACCACGACGACGCCGAGGACCACGGCGGTGACGACGATGACGGCGACGAGGCCCAGGAGGACGCGACGGGCGACGACGGCTCGACTCACCCTGCGAGACTAGGACACCACCGTCGACGACACGAGGATGGTCCCCGTGCTGCCCAGCTGGTCGCTCCCCGCGAGCGCCGCTGGCGCGCCCGGGGGCTTCACCCTCGACGACCTCGCGGTCGCGCTGCTCATCGGCAGTGCCGTCCTCGTGGTCGCCGTCGCGGCCGTCCGCCTCTCGCTGCGCTCGGGCCTGCCCTCACTGCTGGTCTACCTGGGCATCGGGCTCGCCCTCGGCGAGTCGGGGCTCGGCATCCGGTACGACTCCGAGCAGCTGACCCAGGTCCTGGGGTACGCGGCGCTGGTCCTCATCCTCGTCGAGGGCGGGGTCACGACCCAGTGGCCGGGGATCCGCTCCTCCGTCGCGCCGGCCGCGGTGCTGGCCACCGTCGGCGTCGTCGTCAGCGTCGGGGTCGTGGGAACCCTCGCCCACCTCCTCCTCGGGTGGTCGTGGGAGGTCGCCCTGCTCGTCGGGGCGGTCCTGTCCTCGACCGACGCCGCGGCGGTGTTCTCGGTGCTGCGGCGGGTCCCACTGCCCCGGCGGGTCTCGGGCATGCTCGAGGCCGAGTCGGGGTTCAACGACGCCCCGGTCGTCCTCCTCGTCACCGCGCTGGCGGCCAACCTGGCACCCGGCGCCCACCCTGCTCCCTGGTGGCACCTCCTCCTCTCCGCTGTCCTCGAGCTCGCCGGAGGCGCGGCGATCGGGCTGGCCGTGGGCTGGCTCGGCGGCCGGCTGATGCGGGTCGTGGCCACCGCCTCCTCCGCGCTGTTCGCCATCGGCGTGCTCGCGGTCGCGGTGCTCGCCTACGGGGCCGCCGACGTGGCCCACACCTCGGGGTTCATCGCCTGCTACCTCGCCGCGCTCGTCCTCGGCAACCAACGCCTGCCACACCGCCCGGCGGTCGTCGGCTTCGCGACCGCGACGGGGTGGCTCGCCCAGATCGGCCTGTTCGTGCTCCTCGGCCTGCTCGCCTCGCCGAGCGGGTTCGGCGACCAGCTGGTCCCGGCCCTCGTCGTCGGCGCCGCCCTCCTCCTCGTGGCGCGTCCGCTCTCGGTGGTCGTCGCCTGCACCCCCTTCCGGATGCCGTGGCGCACCCAGGCCTTCCTCTCCTGGGCGGGCCTGCGCGGCGCCGTGCCGGTCGTGCTCGCGACGGTGCCGGTCACCGCGGGCGCGCCCGGGGTGGAGTGGATGTTCGAGCTCGTCGTCGTCCTCGTCGTCGTCTTCACCGTGGTCCAGGCGCCGACCCTGCCGTGGGTGGCGCGGCGGCTCGGGCTCGACGCCTCGCACCACCGGGTCGACCTGGCCGTCGACACCACTCCACTGGACGACCTCGGCGCCGAGCTGCTCGAGATCGACGTCGGGCCCGACTCGAGGATCGGCGGGGTCCGGGTCTTCGAGCTGCGGCTGCCGGCGGGCGCCGCGGTCGCCCTGGTCGTGCGCGACGGCGCGTCGTTCGTGCCCCGTGACCAGGACGTGCTGCGCCACCGCGACCAGCTCCTCGTCGTCACCCCCGCGGGGGTGCGCGAGCGGGTGGAGAAGCGGCTCTTCCAGGTGAGCCGCGGCGGCCGCCTCGCCGAGTGGTCCGACGGCTGAGAGGCGGCGACGCGGGCCACGCAGCCACGGGAACAGGGCCGGTGCTCTCTCGCTTACCATTGAGGCCGACGCCGTCACCCCGTGGCGCGGTACCCCGCCCGGGTACCCCGGGTGACCGCCCCACCGCCCAGGAGGACACCGTGCCGACGTACGCCTACGCGTGTACCGAGTGCGACCACCGTTTCGAGGCCGTCCAGTCGTTCAGCGACGACGCCCTGACCGTCTGCCCCGAGTGCGGGGGACGCCTGCGCAAGGTGTTCAACGCCGTGGGCATCGTCTTCAAGGGGGGCGGCTTCTACCGGACCGACTCCCGTTCCGGGTCGTCCGTCCCGTCGGGCTCGGGGGGCTCGGGTGGCTCCGGTGACAATGGCTCGTCCGGGTCGTCGGGCTCCTCCGAGGGGTCGGGCTCGTCGTCGGGCGGCTCGTCCCCGGCCGCGGCGTCCTCCGGTTCCTCGTCCACAGGAGCCGCGGCCTCCGGGGCGTCCTCCACAGTCTCGAGCTGACCCTCCGGGCCGCGCCGGGCGGCCCATAGCGTCGGCTCGTGCCCTCGCTCCCGCGCCCGCTCCCCTCCGTCACCGGCCCGGGCCGTCGTGCCCGCTGGCGCCGGGTGGTGCTGCGCCGGGTGCTCGCCGGCGGGTGCGCGTCGGCGGCCGCCTGGCTGCTCGTCACCGAGCTGCGGCCACCGCCTCCCCCGTCGGTCGAGGTCGTCACGGCGGCCGCCGCCGTCCCGGCCGGCACGGTGCTCACCGCGCGGGACGTCACCACCACTCGCCTGCCCGAGGACGCCGTCCAGCCCGGGGCGCTCACGGACCCCGCCGACGCGCTGGGCCGCCGGCTGGCCTCCGGCCTGGCCCCCGGTGAGTCGCTGACCCGCACCCGGCTGGTCCCGCGAACGCCGGCCGAGGGGCTGGGCGCGGGGCGGGTGGCCCTGCACGTGACGTTGGCCGACCCGGTCACCGCCGACGTCGTGCGGGCGGGGCAGGAGGTCGTCGTCTTCCCTGCGCTCGGGGGTGCGGCGCTGGCCCGCAGCGCCGTCGTCCTCGCCACCGACCCGCCGGTCGCGGAGTCCGTGCCGGGGCTGGGCCCGGCGTCGGCGCGGGGCGTCGTGCTGGGCCTCCCCGCGGCCGAGGCCGAGCACGTTCTCGCAGGCCACGGTGGCCTCGAGGGGCCGGTCGTCGTCAACCTCGTCGCGACCGGGTCCACGTGAGCCGCCGCCGCCAACCCGAAGAGGCGTGGCCGCACCTCCGACGGCCGCGAACGGGCCTACGCTGTGCGCGTCCGTCCACCACGAAGGGGTCCCCCAATGCAGGGCTTCAAGAACTTCATCATGCGCGGCAACCTCGTCGAGCTCGCCGTCGCGTTCGTCATCGGTGCCGCCTTCGCCACCGTCGTCAAGGCGTTCACCGACATGCTCCTCGACGTGGTCGGAAAGCTGGGAGGCACCCCGAACTTCTCCTCCTACGCGCCGGGCGGGGTGTCCGTCGGCGCCTTCCTCAGCGCGCTCATCGCCTTCCTCGTCGTCGCCCTCGTCGTCTACTTCTTCGTCGTCAAGCCGTACGAGGCGGCCAAGGCCCGGTTCTCCCCGGAGGTGGAGGACGACGCCCCTGACGCGAACGTCGTGCTGCTCACCGAGATCCGCGACGAGCTGCGCGCGGGCCGCCAGGAGGTCTGAGCCGGCGGTTTCGACTCCGCCGGTGTGGCGCCGTACCGGTCGACCTCCTCCCGGGGGCGGCTGCCGGGCCGCTACTCCCAGTGCGGCGGGCGCTGCTCTCGCAGCCAGCGGTCACGCTCGGACTGCCCCCCGGACGTCTGACCTGGTGCTGCCCGGTCAGGCGCCGCGTCGGGCGTCACGTCCGGTGCCTCGTCCGCGCCCGGGCGCGTCCCGGGGCGCACCGCCCGGCGTGGTGTGCGGCTGCGCCGGCGACGTCCCCCCTCGTCGGGGTCAGTCGTCACCGGGCGCCTCACGCACGCCGAGCGCCTCGAGGATGCGGGAGACGTCCTGGGCCGGGTCACGGTAGAGGTCGGTGCTCCACACCCGCAGGTGCTGCCAGCCGCGCGCGGCGAGCACCTGCGCCCTGAGCCGGTCCCGGTCGCGGGGATCGGCCACGGCCGCGTAGCTCGGACCGTCGGACTCCACGGCCAGCAGCAGCGTTCCCGGGCTCGTCGGGTCCTCGACCGCCAGGTCGATGCCACCGGGGCCGGTGCCGACACCTTCGTGCACGGCGAGGCCGTCCGTACGCAGGCGACGGGCCAGGTCGGCGAGGAGCACCGACGCGCGACGGCCGCCCGGCTGCTGCTCCTCGCCGCCGGCGGGCGACTCGGTGCCCCGGCCGAGGTGCTCGAGGAGCGCCCGCAGCATCACCGGGCCGGGTGCGCGCAGGCGGGCGGGGTCGAGCTCGTCGGCCGTGATCGTGGAGACGACGGTGAGCGTGCGCCGCGCCCGGGTGAGCGCCACCGTGAGGTGACGGTGGCCGGCCGCCCCGCCGAGCACCCCGAACCGGTGGAGCACCCGGCCGTGCGGAGTCTTCCCGTAACCGACCGTGACGAGGACGTCGTCCCGCTCCTCACCCTGGACCCGGTCGAGCTCACGGACGGCGAAGGGCTCGGGCCGCGACTCCTCGAAGAAGGAGCGGGTGCGGTCGTCGAGCGACTCCAGCGCCACCCGGAGGGCGTCCTCGACCCGCTCGGCGTGGAGCCGGTTGAGGGCGACCACGGCGAGCGAGCGGCCGGGACGGCGGCGCGCGTGGTCGAGGACGAGGGCCACGACCCGGTCGACCTCGGCGCGAGTGGACTCGACCGCCGAGTCGCCGGCAGTGACGACCCCGTGGCCGTCGACGACCTCGAGCGCGGTGACGGGCGCCCGGTCGGTGTCGGGGAAACCCACGAGGCCCCCGCCGTAGACGTGCTCGCCCACGAACTCGACGAGCCGGCCGTCCCGGGAGCGGTGGTGCCACGTCATCCGGTGGGTCGGCAGGACGGGTGCGAGCAGGTCCAGGACCGACGGGAGGACCACCTCGTCCTCGTCGGCCGGTCCGGGGCCGGAGCCGGTGACGAACGTCGACGGCGGCGCCTGGGCAGGGTCCCCGACCACGACGACCCGCGCCGCCCTGGTCAGGGCCGGCACGGACTCGGCGGCGGCCAGCGAGGACGCCTCCTCGAGGACGACGACGTCGAACAGCTCGCCCGGTGGCAGCACCGAGGGCACGTCGAGCGCACTCATCGCCCAGCAGGGGCACACGGTGGTGACCAGGTCTGGGGCCGCCGCGACCAGCTCCGGCAGCGGAGCCGGTCGCACGCGCGCGGCCTCCGCCCGCAGCCACGCCTCCTGCGCCGGATGGCGACGCCGGACCTCGTGCACGCGGCCGCCCACCGCGGAGCGGACCCGGGCCGGGGTCCCGGCGAGCACCGTGCGCTCAGCCTCGGCGAGCTCCTCGAGCCGCGCGGTGAGGACCCGGCCGTCGTGCTCGGAGACCCGAAGGTCCTCCCGGGCCACCTGCTCCCCGATCGAGCACCACCAGACCCACTCGACCTCGGAGCGCACGTCGTCGGGCGCCACGGCCCGGGCCCTCAGGTCGTCGGCGAGGTCCCGCAGGCCGGCGCCGTCGAGCGCGTCGAGGACCGCCCGCACCTCGGGGACGTCGCCCAGATGGGGCGCGGCGGCGGCCAGGGTCTCCATCCGCTCCTGCAGGGCCCGCAGGTCGAGCTCGACCAGCCGCTGGTCGGACCCGCCCTCGTCGGGGCCGGCGAGGCGAGCGTCGAGCCAGCGCAGGTCGGCGAGCAGGGCGGCGTACGCCTCACGGGCACGGTCCAGCTCGACCGGGATCTCGGGGCGTCCGCCCGAGCCCGCGAGCTCGCGCCATGCATCCCGCTGCTCGTGGGCGGACGCGAGGGCGGCGTGGAGGTCCTCGGGTGGCCGTCCCGGGCGGAGCAGGCTGCGGGCCTGTCGGCGTAGCCGCCACCGGTCGACCCGGGTGAGCTCGGATCCGGCCGCCCGGCGCGCGGCCGAGGGGGCGGTGGCGAGGACCAGGTCCCCGAGGGGGATGTCGAAGACGTCGGACCGGAAGACCTCCAGGGTGTCCCGGACGTTGCCGACCGTGCGCAGGACGCGGCCCCAGTCCAGGACGCTCGGGTGTCGCGGCAGCTGGATGCCGCGGAAGACCTCGGCGAGGATCCGGCCCGCCTCCGCGACGCCCCCGTCGACGAGCCGCTCGACCCGCGCTCCGGCCTCCTCGGCGTCGGCCGGGCCGTCGAGCCGGGCCGCGAACCACGGGTCGTCCGGCCCGTCGCCCGCCCAGCGGCCCAGCTCGGCGAGGCGGGTCAACGACCGGGTGGTCGCGGCCAGCGTGGTCGCGTCGAGCCGCCGCAGCACCTCGTCGCGGAGCCGGGCCCGGCAGCGGGGCGGCTCGTCCGTGGCGGCGAAGGCCGAGACCGCCTCCTGTACCTCGTGGAGCGAGACCCCCCACGGGGCCCGGCGCTCGTGCAGCGCGGCGACGTGGTCCTCCAGCTCGGCCCCGGCCCGGTCCCGGTGGGTGACGGCGCGGCCGATGCCGGGCGTGTCGTCCTCGCGCCCGGCGGCGTGCCGGTCGAGGGCGTCGACCAGCCGGCGCACCACGCCCCGCCGCTCGTGGCCGCCGGCGCGCACGTCGAGGACGAGGTCGTCGAGCCCGACCGCGGACAGCCGCTGGAGGGCGGCGTCGAGGGCGGAGCGTCGCGAGGAGACGAGCAGGACGCGCTGCCCGTCGGCGGCGAGGCTCGCGACGAGGTTGGCGACGGTCTGGGTCTTCCCGGTCCCGGGGGGCCCCTCGAGCAGCAGGTGCGAGCCGCGGCGGACGCGGTCCACGGCGCTGCGCTGCACGGCGTCCGAGTCGATGACGAGCCGCTCACGCAGGTCGCCGGTGGCGGTCGGCCCGCTCGCCGGCAGCACCTCCGCGCCGGCGAGGGCGGCGACGACGTCGTGGGCGGCGAGCCGGTCCGCGCCGGCGCCGAGGTCGGCGACGAGCGCCGCCTTGAAGTACGGGAAGGTGGCGAGGACGACCCGCGGGTCGACCGAGAGGTCGACGAGCTCGGCGCAGGCGTCGGCGAGGGCCGCGAACGCGGGGTAGGCGTCGACCGTGGACCCGGTGGTGGCGAGCTGTTCGAGCCGCGCGGTGTCGAGCTGGATGCCGTGCGCGGACGACATGTACTGGACGAGGACGGGGTTGACCTCGAGCTCGGGCCCCGGCTCGACCAGCCAGTCGCTGCGCAGGGCGTCGACCGGACGCAGCACACAGCCGCGCAGCAGCACCGGCGCGTGGGCCTCGACGGCCTTGGCCGAGGGGCTGGGTGGACGGACCGTCCACGCCGCCATCCCGATCGCCAGGAAGCAGGTGCGGACCCCGTGCGACTCCTCGACCAGGCGGCTCGTCCGAGCGATGGCAGCGACCCGGCGACGTGCGTCGTCGAGTGCTGCGGGCTCCCGGACCAGCTCGGAGAGCAGCGTGGGGGCGCCGGCGAGCAGCTGGCCGCGGGCCCCGAGGTGCGCGCGGCCGAGGTCGAGGGTGCCGGTGGTGTCGTGGCGGAACCACAGCAGCGTGTTCGGGCCGCCGAGCTCGACCAGCCGCCGGTTCCACTCACCCCGCGCCGCCTCGACGAGGCCGGTGCGTGGGTCCCCGGCGACGCTGAGGCGCGGACCCGCGCCACGGACCGCGGCGCCGGCCGCGACGTCCGCGTCGCGGGGCCGCTCCTTGCGCGCCGGCCCGGTCGCAGTCACCTCAGCAGGCTAACAACGGGGGGCCGGTCGGCCCGGGAGGCTCGGGCGTGGGTCGCGGACGGGATGGCGGGGCACCGGCTGGGCTCGGTCGCTGCCCGCTCACGCCGGCAGACGGGCCACTCGTGAGGCGCGGGAGGCGAGGGCGAGCACCCCGATGAGGACCGCGGCGCCGAGCGTGCCCTGGGCGAGCACGTGGTAGGAGAGCCGCTCGACCACCACCCCGGCGACCGCTCCTCCCCCGCCGGCGGCCAGGCCCATGAGCAGGTCGGCGGCCCCCTGCGCTCCCGGCCGCTCGGCAGCCGGCAGCGCCGAGGTGAGGAGCGTCGAGCCCGAGACCAGGGTGCACGACCATCCCAGCCCGAGGAGGAAGAGCCCGAGCACGAGCGTGGTGGACTCCCCCATCGGCGAGGCGGCGGCGAGCAGGCTGGCCGCGACGAGGATGACCGACCCGGCGACGGCGACGGCCCGGCCGCCGAAGCGGTCCACTGCCCAGCCGGTGACCGGTGAGAGCGCGTACATCCCGAGGATGTGGATGCTGATGACGAAGCCGATGACGGTCAGCTCGGCGTGCCCGTGCGACATGTGCAGCGGAGTCATCACCATCAGGCTGACCATGACGCCGTGGCCCAGGGCCAGGGTGAGGATTCCGAGCCGGGCCACGGGGCGCGAGAAGGCCTGACGCATCCCGCGGGTGACCGAGCCGTGGGTGGGTTCTCCCGGCTCGTCGCCCTCGTCGAGCGCTCGGCGCCGCGACTCGAGAAGGGGGTCGGGGCGCAGCAGCACGGCGATGACGGTGATGGCGAGGCCCAGGCCGACGAGGGAGAAGACGAAGGGGCCGGTGAGCCGGGGCAGACCCAGGGCCTGGGCGAGAGGGGCGCTGGGGCCGGTGAGGTTGGGGCCGAGGACGCTGCCCACCGTGGTCGCCCAGACCACGATCGACAGGTCGCGGGCGCGGCGCGCCGGGACGGCGAGGTCGGCGGCGGCATACCGGCTCTGGCTGTTCGAGGCCGTGGCACCGCCGAAGAGCAGGCTCGAGGCGAGGAGGAGCGGGAAGTTGCGGATGACGCCGGCCGTGACGAGCCCGACGGCACCGACGGCGGCGAGGGAGTACCCGAGGACGAGGCCGGGTCGGCGCCCCCGGGCCGCCATGAGCCTGGCCATCGGGACCGCGATGAGCGCGGCGCCGAGGACCTGGAACGTGCCTCCGAGCCCGGCCCACTCGGCGGAGCCGGAGACCTGCTCGGCGAGCAGCGCGCCCACGGCCACCCCGGCCGACAGTCCCACTCCGCCGAGCATCTGGGAGGTGACCAGGGTGCTGACGACGCGGCGCTGTGCGGCGTCTCGGCCGGCCACCTCGGGGTGGCGGGCGGGGGTCGTCGTCACGGCAGCAGTATGCCGGGGGGCGTATCGGCGCTCGGGCTCGGCCCGCCCGGCGGTCCGCCCCCCCTCGGCGCAGTGGCCGAGCGGTCCTCGGTGGGACGGACACCGGCGGGCGGTTAGGCTGGTCCGCGCCTTCCCGCCCTCGTAGCTCAGGGGAAGAGCACTTCTCTCCTAAAGAAGGTGTCGCAGGTTCGAATCCTGCCGGGGGCACGCACGAAACCCGCTGTGACCAGCGGGTTTTCGCGTTCCTGGGGAGGTCACTCGTGGCCACGTGCGGACAGGTACCGGTCACGGCCCGCGGACGGGTCCCCACATGGTGCTCCAGCAGCTGCCGCCACCGCGCCTGGGAACAACGTCGGGCCGCCGACTCCGGCCGCTCCGCCATCGAGGTCGAGGACCGCGCGACGCGCCCTCGGCTGGCTGACTCTCGGATCCCTGATACCGCTGCTCGGATGGCTCTACGGAGTGGCTCGGCTCTGGGCGTCCGCTGATCCCCCGAACACGGTCGCGCATGAAGCCAGTAATCTGGCCGGGATCCAGTTCCACTCCTCCCTGAAGAGGCACGATGGCAGAGCACGGGTTCGAAATCCTCCACAACCCGTTGCTCAACCACGGCACGGCACATACGCGGGAGGAGCGGGAGAGCCACGGGCTGCGCGGGCTGCTCCCGTACCAGGTCATTTCGCAAGAGGTCCAGGTCGCCCGGGTGCTCCACAGCTTCCATGCCGCACCGAGTGCACTGGAGAAGTACACGACCCTGACCAACCTGCAGGACCGGAACGAGGCCCTCTTCTACCGGGTGGTCACGGACAACATCGAGACCATGATGCCGATCCTCTACACGCCCACCGTGGGGCAGGCGTGCCAGGAGTTCTCCACCATGTTCCGCCGGTCCCGCGGCATGTACATCACGCTCGAGGACCGCGGTTCGGTCGCTGAGGTCCTGGCCAACTGGCCGATCGACGACGTCCGCGTCATCGTCGTCACCGACGGCGAGCGCATCCTCGGCCTCGGCGACCTGGGCGCGAACGGAATGGGCATCCCGATCGGGAAGCTCTCGCTGTACAGCGCGTGCGCTGGGATCGACCCCGCAGCCACCCTCCCGATCACGATCGATGTGGGGACCAACAACCACGACCTCATCGATGACCCGTTCTACGTCGGCGTGAAGGAGCAGCGGGCGCGCGGCGAGGCCTACGACGCCCTGCTGGACGAGTTCATGGAGGCTGTCACGCGGCGGTTCCCACGGGCCCTCGTCCAGTTCGAGGACTTCGGCAACGCCAACGCGTTCCGGCTGCTGCAGAGGTACCGCGCCGGCTACTGCATGTTCAACGACGACATCCAGGGCACCGCCGCCGTGGCGCTCGCGGGCGTCCTCTCCTCTCTGCGCGTCACCGGCGGCCGTCTCGTGGACCAGACCTTCCTGTTCCACGGCGCCGGGGGGGCCGGACTCGGCATCGCCAACCTGATCACGGCCGCGATGGCCGAGGAGGGGCTCACGACGGCGCAGGCCCGGTCCCGTTGCTGGTTCGTCGACTCACGTGGCCTGGTGGTGTCGAGCCGCACCGACCTCACCGAGAACAAGCTGCGCTTCGCGCACGACGCCGCTCCGGCCGCGGACCTCCTGGCCGCCGTCGGAGCGGTGCGGCCCACGGCCCTGGTCGGGGTCTCGGGCCAGCGTGGGGCGTTCACCCAGGACGTGGTGCGGCGCATGGCCGAACTCAACGAGCGGCCGGTGATCTTCGCGCTCTCCAACCCCACCTCGAAGGCGGAGTGCACGGCATCCCGCGCGTATGAGTGGAGCGATGGGCGCGCCGTCTTCTCCAGCGGCAGCCCCTTCGGCCCGGTGGAGTACCAGGGCCGGACCCTGGTCCCGGGCCAAGGAAACAACGCCTACATCTTCCCCGGTGTTGGCCTCGGCGTGATCGCGGTCGAGGCGGCGCATGTCACCGAGGAGATGTTCATGGCGGCGGCGCGGACGCTGGCCGACCTGGTGTCGCAGGAGCAGCTCGCCACCGGAAACCTCTACCCGCTGCTGCGGGACATCCGGGACGTTTCCGCGGAGATCGCCGTCACCGTCGCGGAGCTGGCGTATGCCCAGGGTCTGGCTCGTGTGCCACGGCCGCACAACCTCGAGGCCCACATCCGCTCCACGATGTACAGCCCGGTGTACTGACCCGGCCGCGGGCCGCCTGCGGCTGGCACAGGAGCGGTCAGTCCGGTGGCAGGCTGGGACAAGGCCAACGGTGAGCTCATTCGTCCAGGAGTACGTGGCGGTACGCATCTGGGGGTCACACCGCTTGGGGGGCGAACCCCGCCGGTGGCCCCCCTCAGGCCACTTCGTCGGGGTGGCGCGTCATCCTGGGCCGCTAGAGCTGCTGAACCCGTTCTCGCGGTTGATCGCCCTGACCTCCGCGAGGTGCTCCTCCCAGCGGGGACCGACCAGTCCCAGCTCGATGGCCACGGGCGTGTCCTCGGGGTCGGGGGCCGGATGCTCGTAGTGGAACTTCACGCGGGGCGCGGCCCAGACCCCGTGCGAGGTGAAGGCCCCGTCAGTCAGGCGGTAGCCGGCGGTGGTCACCACCCGGTGGCGTCCCAGACGCTTGGCGCGGGCGATCGTCTCGGCGTACCCGAGAGGGTGCGGCCAGCCGTCCGCCACGAGCGACGGCTCGTCCGCGCCGTGCGCATCAGCGTCGAAGTCGTTGCGGAAGTGCTCACCGTCGAAACCCCACACCCGCACCGCCCAGTAGTCGTTCCGCGCCCAGCCGACCGCGACGACGGGGTCGCCCGGCCCCAGGTGGGGTGCGACCAGGACGTAGAGGCCACGCCCGTGTCCGTGGACCCGCCCGTAGACGTGGTGGGTCGGAGCGAACCGGTCACGCTGGCTGAGGTACTCCCGCCGGGACGCCGCAAGCAGCGGGTCCTCGGCGCCGGCGGGCACCCTCAGCCGGGCACGCAGCCAACCGTGCAGCCCTTCCACGACCCCGATCCTGACAGTCGGGGTCCATGCGCGCTCGGAAACGCGTCGCCAGGCGCCGGTGAGGCTCACGCCGGGGGACTGTCCCCGCTCCGGGAACCCGCGGACACGCGTGCCTGACGGCCCCATCGAGCCGGAGCTCGCTGGCCGAGAGGCTCACGTGCCACCCATCGGCTTCGTGAGGGTGCGCTGCTCTCAGCGTCCGGGCTGCGGGTGTCTGTGTCCCGGGTCGACCGGTCTCGGGGCGAAGTTCGTGCGGCTGGATCGCTCGGCCGTGGTCGGATTGCCCGGCCCGCCGCGGCGGCCGGGTTCGACTTCGCGTTCGGCGTGCCTGATCGCGAGGCCATGGACGCCCTGGCCACTCACCTCACCAGTCTCGGGGAGCCTCACGCGGGTGTCCATTTCGCCCACTATCGGCTGGATCCGCCCGCTGCTGCACGACCCCGACGGGCACGAAGTGCGTTTCTACTCCATGGACACCCGCACCGGGGTCGACCCCGCCCACCCCTTGGTCACCGGCCGCGGATCGTGCCGCGCGTGTTCTGGCCCTCACGCCGTTCGAACCTGCTGGTGAGGAGGGCCTCGAGCTTGTGCGTGCTGCCCTGGATCGCTTCGCCGAGAGTCGCGGCGTGATGGTCGACGGTGACCGGGTCCATTCCCGCGGGCCGGGCCTCGACCAGGCAACGGAAGTCGTCCCCTGTCGAACGGCCAGCGCTCTCGTTGCGGAGATGGACCTCGACCCGGGTCAAGCGGTCCTCGAACCTCGCCAGGGCACTCCCGAGGTCTGCTTCGACCCGTTCGATGAGGGCCGCGCTGCCTTCGACGTTCTTGTCGGTGTTGACCTGGATCTTCATCGGATGACTCCTGACTGGCTCGTTCCCGAGCCTGGGATGGTGCTTGACCGGCGGGGCGTCCGATGCCACCGGCGCGGAGAGGTCGCAGTCCTTCCCGAGCCCGTCCTCGAAGCCGCGAGCAACGTCTCCTCCGTTCCCGGGGATCGGGTTCGTCGCCTACAGTCTCTCAGCCCATCGGTTGATCGACGCAAGGGGAGCGCGCCTGGTGCGGCGATCCACGTCACCGGCTGAGCCGCGCACCGGGTTGCGTGGGATCGGGGAACCGATGGCACCTCGTGTTCCATCAAGGGACCCCAGCAGCCGGCGCCGAGCGGTCCTGACCGAGACCGGCAGCACGCCGATCGCCGGTGGCGCGGCAGGGGAAGCGACGGTTCGCGCCCCGGTGCGCGACCGAGCGGCCCTCCCGGCAGGTGGGTCCGGCCCTGCCGGACCGTGGACGCGAGGAGGCGGAAGTGCCACCGTGGAGTGGTGACGCCGACGATCGACGCCGACTACCTCGTCGTGGGGGCCGGGGCCATGGGGATGGCCTTCACGGACGCGCTGACCACCCACGCCGACGTCCGGGTGGCGCTGGTCGACCGGCGGCACGGCACCGGCGGGCACTGGCTCGAGGCCTACCCCTTCGTCCGGCTGCACCAGGCCTCCGCCTTCTACGGCGTGGCGTCGACCCTGCTCGGCGGCGGTCAGATGCAGCAGCGCGGGCCCGAGGAGGGCCTGCAGGAGCGGGCCACCCAGGCGGAGATCTGCGTCTACTACTCGCGGGTGCTCGACGCGATGGTGGAGTCGGGCAACGTCGAGTTCTTCCCCAACGCCGAGTACGTCGGCGACCGCACCGTTGCCTCGCTCATCTCAGGTCGGCGTTTCGAGGTGTCCGATCGATGCCGGGTCGTCGACGCCCGCTACCTGGCTCCCGGCATTCCCGCGGAGCAGCCACCCCCCTTCGACGTCGCCGAGGAGGCACGGGTGCTGCCCACCAACGACCTCACCAACCTGGAGGGGCCGCCGAGCCAGTACGTCCTCGCCGGGTCGGGCAAGACCGCAGCCGACGCGTGCATCTGGTTGCTGTCGAGTGGTGTGGACCCCGACGCGATCTGCTGGGTGCGTCCCCGCGACCCGTGGATGCTGAACCGCGCCGTGGTCCAACCCGATCCCGAGATCTTCCTCGGCATGGCGGCCGACACGATGCAGGCAGCCGCGGACGCGACCTCGCTCGACGAGCTGTTCCTCCGGCTGGAGGAGACCGGCATCATGCTTCGGATCGACCGCACGGTCACCCCGACGATGGCCAAGACCCCGACGCTCGCGACGTGGGAGCTCGCTCGGCTGCGCACCGTGGAGAACGTCGTGCGACGAGGTCACATCCGGGCCGTGGACCCGGGCAGGCTCCGCTTCGCCGATGGATCGGTCGCCGTCGCGGACGACGCCCTGGTCGTGCACTGCGCTGCGGACGGACTGAAGTACCCACCACTCGTCCCGGTCTGGCGCCCGGAGAAGATCACCCTGCAGCCGATCAGGGCAGGGTTTCCCTGCTTCGGGGCCGCACTGGTCGGCTACGTCGAGGCGACCCGCGAGGACGCCGACGAGAAGAACCGGCTCTGCCCGCCCTCGCCGTACGGCAACTCGATGGCGGAGTGGGCCCGGATGAACGTCCTCGGCACGCAGGCGGCGATGTCCTTCTCGGCCGAGCCGGACATCAAGGAGTGGGCCGACCAGGTGGCGCTCAACCCGGCGAGGGTCCCACCCGGACATCCCCGGACGGCGGGGCTCGACGCCGCGCTCGGGCGCCTGGCCAGCCAGACCCCTCGCGGGCTGGCCAGGCTCACCGAGCTGATGTGAGCGGATCGGCAGGCCGGGGTCGTGGGTGCCGCAAGGGTGGGGTGAGCGGCCGAGCTCACCGCCGTACGCAATGACGAGGACCGGCCCGGGGCCCAGTGCATCAGGAAGTCGTCAAGATCTGCGGAGGTGGGGCTAAGGATCCGTCAAGGTCGGCCGGGGAGAAGCCGTGCGAGTGGTTCGGTCGGGGAGTGAGTTCCATTCGCTCGGCCCCCAAGCGACTGCTCGTCGGGACCCCGCTGCGCAGCTCGATGATGGGCGAGACACTGCTGCCCAAGAAGCTGGCGCTGCCGGTGTTCTGCAGCGACCCGCTGTCCTCGAACGCCTACGCGACCGAGGAGATCCTGCTGATGTTGAGCCTCGGCGGGCTGACCCTGGTGCACCTGACGCCGTGGATCGCGTCGGCTGTCGTGGTCCTCCTCGTCATCGTCGTGCTGTCCTACCGGCAGACGTGCCACGCCTACCCCAACGGGGGCGGGGCCTACGCCGTGAGCCGGGCCAACCTGGGGCGCCGGGCGGCGCTGGTCGCGGCGAGCGCCCTGCTGGTCGACTACGTCCTCACCGTGGCCGTGTCGGTCGCGGCCGGAGTGGCCAACGTGGTCTCGGCGGTGCCGGCCCTGGCACCGCACGCGGTGGCCCTCTCGGTCGGCATGGTGCTGCTGCTCGCATTGATGAACCTGCGTGGCGTCAAGGAGTCGGGCAGCGTGTTCGCCGTCCCCACCTACGGTTTCGTCGCCAGTGTGTTCCTCATGCTCGGGGTCGGCCTGGTGCAGACGGTGCGAGGGCACGCCCCGGTCGCGGAGTCCGCCTCGATATCGGTGCAGGCCGACGAGCACGTCACCGGGCTGCTCCTGGTGGCCCTGGTGCTGCGGGCCTTCGCGTCGGGGTGCACGGCGCTGACCGGGGTGGAGGCCGTCAGCAACGGCGTCCCCAACTTCAAGCCGCCGAAGAGCCGCAACGCCGCGGCCACGTTGGGCATCATGGCGGCGCTGACGATCGGGATGTTCACCGGCATCACGGCACTGGCGTTGGTGGCGCGGGTACACGTCGCGGCGGACCCCGGCCAGCTCGTCGGGGCCCCGGAGGGGTACAGCCAACGCACGGTGATCGCCCAGATCGCCGGAGCGGTGTTCGGCAACGGCTCGTTCGGCTTCTTCGTCGTCCAGGCCTTCACCGCCGCGATCCTCGTCCTCGCCGCGAACACCGCCTTCAACGGGTTCCCGATCCTGGCCTCGATCCTCGGGCAGGACGGCTACCTGCCGCGACAGTTCGCGCGCCGCGGGGACCGCCTCGTGTTCTCCAACGGCATCGTCATCCTGGCGCTGCTGGCGGCCGGGTTGATCTGGGCGTTCGATGCCAGCACGACCCGGCTCATCCAGCTCTACATCCTCGGCGTCTTCGTGTCCTTCACGCTGAGCCAGGCAGGCATGGTCCGGCACTGGCTGGACCTGCTGCGCCGGGTCGCCCGGGCGGACCAACGGCACCGGATGCGGCGGGCGATGGTGGTCAACGGGCTCGGGGCGGTGACGACCGGCGTGGTGCTGGTCATCGTGCTCATCACGAAGTTCGCGCACGGCGCGTGGATCGTCGTCATCGCGATGCCCCTGGTGTTCCTGCTGATGACGGCGATCCGTCGGCACTACGACACCGTCGACATCGAGCTACGACCCAGGCCCGAGGGCGTCCTCCTCCCCAGCCGGGTCCATGCCGTGGTCCTCGTCTCCCGGCTGCAGACCCCGGCACTGCGCGCGATCGCCTTCGCCCGCGCGGCGCGCCCGAGCACGCTGGTCGCCGTGACCGTGCGGACCGACGAGA
Source organism: uncultured Actinomycetota bacterium (assembly GCA_963772645.1). Taxonomy (GTDB): domain Bacteria; phylum Actinomycetota; class Actinomycetes; order Actinomycetales; family Dermatophilaceae; genus DASSQJ01. The sequence goes on along the minus strand of CAVYYD010000004.1, from coordinate 128,543 downwards.
AGGAGACCGAGGAGCTGAGACGCGCCTGGGACGAGCGGGACATCCCGATCCCGCTGACGATCCTCGACTCGGCCTACCGGGACGTCACCCGCCCGGTGCTCGACCACATCGCCACGATCCGGCGACGCAACGAACGCGAGGTCGTCGCCGTCTACCTGCCCGAGTACGTCGTCGGGCGCTGGTGGGAGAACCTCCTGCACAACCACAGCGCCCTGCGTCTGAAGGCCCGGCTGCTGTTCGTCCCCGGGGTCATGGTGGTGAACGTGCCGTACCAGCTGGGCTCCGCGGCGGCCGCCGAGGCGCGCCGAGGAACCGCGCCTGCCGATCCCGACCGGACGGCTGCGGTGGGACGCTGAGCAGGTGGCCGACACCGCAGCGACACCGCGCCTCCCACTCCGGGCCGTCCGCGGCATCTCGGCCCGGCGACGGCTGTCCGCGACGGTGGGCGCCCTCCTCGGGCTGCCGCTGCTCACCCTCCTCCTGGTGCCGCTGCGTGGGACGCTGGCCGACACCAGCGTGCTGCTGATCTACCTGCTGGTCGTCGTGGCCGTCGCCGTGGTCGGCGGACTCGGCCCGGCCCTGGCCGCGGCGGTCGGCTCGTTCCTGCTGGCGAACTGGTTCCTCACGGAGCCCTACTACACGTTCACCGTCTCGAGCCGCGAGGCCGCGGTCGACCTCGTCGTCTTCGTCGTCGTGGCCGTGGTCGTCAGCGTCGTCGTCGAGCTCGGGGCTCGCCACCGGGAGAGAGCGGCCCGGACCGAGTACGAGGCGGTCCTGATCTCGGAGCTGGGCTCGGCCCAGGTCGGCACGCTTCCCCCCGCGACCGTCCTCGAGCGGGTCCGGGCCCTGTACGACATGCGCACCGTTCAGCTGCGGGACCCGTCGCTGCCCGCGCGAGTGCTCGCATCGGTCGGCGCGGACCCGCACGGCGCGCCGAGCCTCGAGGTGAGCACCACCAGCGGGCTCGTCCTCGCAGCGTTCGGCCCCCCGCGGTTCGCCGAGGACCGCCGGATGTTCCGGGTCCTCGCCGACCTCGCCGCCCGCTCCTGGGACGAGCACCAGCTGACGGTCCAGGCCGAACGTGCGGAGCAGCTCGCCGAGACCGACCGCGTCCGCACCGGCTTGCTCTCCGCCGTCGGACACGACCTGCGCACCCCCCTGGCCAGCATCAAGGCCGCTGTGTCCAGCCTGCGCCAGCACGACGTGCCGTGGACCGAGCAGGACCGGGACGAGCTGCTGCGCACCGTCGAGGAGTCCACCGACCGACTCAACGACCTCATCGACAACCTCCTCTCGATGAGCCGCCTGCAGGTCGGAGCCGTCTCCGTGCACCCCGAAGCCCTGTCCGTCGAGGAGGCCGTCGGCCGGGCCCTCCTCCACGACCGGGACGGCATCCTCGTCGACGCGCCTGAAGACCTCCCCCTCGTCCGGGCCGACCCCGGGCTCCTCGACCGCGTGCTGGCCAACCTGGTGGACAACGCCCTGCGCCACGCCTCCCGGGAGCGTCCGGTCCTGATCCGAGCCCGGCCCGGGACCGCCCCGGCGACGGTGTGCATCAGCGTCATCGACCACGGCCCCGGGATCCCCGCGGCGCAGTGGGACACCCTCTTCGCCCCCTTCCAGCGACTCGGCGACCGCGACACCAGTACCGGCGTCGGACTCGGCCTGGCCATCGCCCGGGGCTTCACCGACGCGATGCACGGGAGCCTCGAGCCCTCCCCCACCCCGGGGGGAGGGCTGACCATGACGGTCTGCCTCCCGGTGGCGTCATGACCCGCGTGCTCATCGTCGAGGACGAGCCCCAGCTGCTCCGGGCGCTGAGCATCAACCTCCGGGCGCGTCGCTACGACGTGGTCGGAGCCGCCGACGGCGCCAGCGCCCTGCGCGCCGCCTCGGCAAGCCCGCCGGACCTGGTCATCCTCGACCTCGGCCTGCCCGACCTCGACGGCACCGAGGTCATCGCCGGCCTGCGCGGGTGGACCACCGTGCCCATCATCATCCTGTCGGCCCGGGACCGGCAGGCCGACAAGGTGGGCGCGCTCGACGCCGGCGCCGACGACTACCTCACCAAGCCGTTCGGGATGGACGAGCTGCTGGCGCGCGTCCGCGCCGCCCTCCGCCGCGCCCAGCCCGGACCGGACCACCCGGTCGTGACGACCGCGGCTTTCACCCTCGACCTGGGGGCCAAGCGCGCCACCCGCGACGGCACCACCGTCCGGCTCACGCCGACCGAGTGGCACCTCATCGAGATCCTCGCCCGCAACGCCGGACGCCTCGTCACCGGCGGCCAGCTGCTCCGCGAGGTCTGGGGACCCGGCCGTGAGAACGACACGAACTACCTCCGCGTCTACATGGCCCAGCTGCGACGCAAGCTCGAGGACGACCCCTCGCACCCGAGGCACCTCATCACCGAGCCCGGCCTCGGGTACCGGCTCGACACCTGACCAGCCGCGAGGTCGTCAGCGCCGGAGGGCATCACCGCTCGTCGGTGGCCCGGGTCGTGGGGCGCCCTCGTCACACATCGCTGCCGCGAACCGTCATCGTGGTGACAGGCTCCGGCGGACGAAGGATGAGGACCATGGACGAGACCGAACCGGTCCGGGCCGAACGGTTCGAGGCCGAACGGCCGCGGCTGCTACGCATCGCGGCCGGTGTCCTCGGCGACCCCGTGGAGGCGGAGGACGTCGTGCAGCAGTCGTGGCTGCGCCTGCACGGCACCGACGCCGACGTCGAGAACCTGCCCGGATGGTTGACCACCGTGGTGACGCGGCTGTGCCTCGACCGGCTCCGGGCCCGCACGCCCAGCCCGGCCGAGCTCTCCGAGGCTCCGGCCACCTCAGGGATCACCGAAGCGCCCGACCCCGCCGAACAGGTCGCGCTCGCCGACACCGTCGGCGTCGCCCTCCAGGTGGTGCTCGACCGGCTGACCCCGGCCGAGCGGGTCGCCTTCGTCCTCCACGACACCTTCGGGTTCGACTTCGCCACGGTCGCCGCCATCCTCGACACCACCCCGGCCGCCGCCCGCAAGCTGGCGTCGCGAGCGAGGGGAAAGGTTCGAGCCCCGGCCGCCGACGGTGGGGCCGGGGAGGACCGCCCGGCGGACTGGAAGGTCGTCGACGCCTTCCTCGCAGCGGCCCGCGGCGGAGACCTCCGGCGGCTCCTGCGCCTGCTGGCCCCGGACGTCGTGGTCACCGCGGACGCAGCGGCGATCGCCACCGGCACCCCGGAACGGCTCGAGGGACGGCGAGCTGTCGCGGCGATGTTCGACGGCGCGGCGAAGGCGGCGCTCCCGGCGACCTACGGCGAGCGAGCCGGCGCCGCCTGGTACCACCGCGGCGAGGCCCGGGTGCTCTTCGACTTCACCATCGAGGACGGCGTCGTCACCGGCATCGTCTTTCGCGCCGACCCGGACGTGCTCGCCCGCGTCGTCCCGCGCAGCGCAGGTCATCCAGCGTGACCCGGCGCGCTCGCACCATCACCCAACCCGACCGAAGGAGAGATCGATGAAGACGATGACGTGCCGCCAGCTGGGAGGCCCCTGCGACCTGGAGCTGCGTGGCGAGACCGCCGACGACGTGATCAAGGCCCAGGACCGCCATCTCAAGGAGGCGGTGAAGGCGGGGGACTCCGCACACCAGCAGGCCCACGACGACATGAAGGGCCGCTGGCGGAACCCGGTCAAGGGGATGGGCTGGTACCGGGGCTCGAAGAAGGCGTTCGCCGCGCTGCCCGACGACCCTCCCCGCGGCTGACGAGCCCCGGTCCGGCGTGGGCTGACCTCGCGGGCCGGCCACGGTCAGGTACCGGAGCAACCGGGGCGATCACCCCGGTCGACCCGACCGAGGTGCCCTGCTTCCCGCCTGGCCGGCGGCGGCTCAGCGAGGGTCCACCCCGCCGGCGCGGCCGGCGGGCTAGCCTCGGCACATGCGTGCGCCTGAGCCCGGCACCGACGGATCGTCGATGATCGACTCCTTCTGGCAGGTGGCCAGGATGCGAGCCAAGCTCAACCCGACCGGCTACTACACCGGAGAGCGCCCCCTGGGGGCCTTTCCGCCCCCGGCGTGGGCCTTCGGAGCGACCCCCGAGCAGGCCGACGAGCTGCTCGCGCTCGTCCTGTCCGGCACCAAGACCGCCACTGCCGCCGCGCTGTGGGACTACGAGGCGGAGGGTGAGGAGATCCCGACGCCCGGGATGCTCGGCATCGTCACCGACGGTCGCGGTGTCCCGCACGCCCTCGTCGTGACGACCCGGGTCGAGGTCGTCCCCTTCAGCGAGGTGAGCGACGAGCACGCCTACCTCGAGGGTGAGGGCGAGCGGACCCTGGCCACCTGGCGCGAGGTCCACGAGCGGGTCTTCACCGAACACGCGGCGCACGGCCGTGGGTTCAGCCCGGACATGCCGGTCGTCCTGCAGCGCTTCGCCGTCCTCTACAGCCGGACCTCCGCCGGCTCGGCCTCCGGCTGAGGGGATCCGGCCGGACCGGGACGCCGGTGCAGGCGTGGGACCGCAGGGTTCCGCGCGCCGTGACCACACGTTCGAGGCCCCGGTCGGCGGTGCCGACCGGGGCCTCGTCGCGCTGACACTGCGCGGACAGGTGCGTGGTGTCAGGCGGTCGCGGGGATCTTCTCGATGGCCGGGGCGTCGATGCCCTCGACCTTGGTGGCGTGCCGCAGGCCGAGGAGGCCGAGGAGCAGCATGACGGCTGCGCCGACGAAGGCGGCGATCGCGGCGTACATCGCGATGGTGCCGATGGTGCCGAAGGCGTAGGCGTTGAGGAGCATGCCGCGCAGGGTGGTGCCCATGAACAGGCTCTGGCGGAGCTCGCCCAGCTGCTGGGTGGACTCGGCGGTCGGGTCGGCCTTGGAGGCGGCGATGTACTCGCCGGAGACCTGCGAGTAGGTCTTGCCGTCGGCCTGCTCGTTCATGTGAGCCTGGATGTAGTAGTCCGCGTAGGCCTTGGCCTGCTCACCGGTGGTGAGGGGCTGGCCGGCGTACTGGGTGAGGTGGGTCTTCATGTCCGGCGTCGTCAGCGCTGCCGCGACCGGCATCGTGATCTTCTGCGCCGCGAGCTGGTCGTGGACGTTGGAGTTGGCGAACGAGGCCGCCCAGACGAGGAGCCCGCCGGCGACGAGCAGCACGGCTGCGACGACGAGGCCGGTCCAGGAGACGAGCTTGTCGATGGTGCTACGCATGGTCTTTTCCTGCCCTTTCGAGAGCCGCTCGGTGGTGGGCCCTCACTCGGTTTTGCTTGCGCTTTCAAATTACTACCCGCCGTAGTAGTACGCGAAATCCGACGGGTGTCGGGTACCTCACACCGAACGCGGCACCGGGGAGGCGATGAGGGCCGGCGGTCGCGCAACCCCGGGTCCGGGCTGGGCCCGCAACGAAGAGCGCTGCGACACAGGCTCTCCCGGACCCGAGGGCAGTGACACGGAACCAGCGGTCGCCCGGCCGGGACCGCGGCTCGCGCGGTCACCGAGGCCGCGGACCGGCGAGCGGTAGACTGGGGGTAGTCCCGGGACGAAGGGTCGGTCTTCTGTCGCACCCGCCACCCGGCACGTCGAAGGAGGGCGCCATGCCCGTCCCGACATCCTCCGCCGACCGCGCGGCTCGCCCAGGCCCTCAGCCTCGGGGCGTCGCCGCCCCACCGCGGGCAGCCACGCCACCGGGCTCCGAGGGCGTGAGACACACCAGGACCGGAGCGACCTGGGTGGGCATCGCGGTCGGCGCGGTCGTCCTCGTGCTCCTCATCGTCTTCATGCTGCAGAACACCGTCTCGGTCCAGGTGGCGTTCCTCGGCCTTCAGGGCTCCGCCCCGCTCGCCGTGATGCTGCTCATCGCCGGGGTCGGCTTCGCCATCGTGACCCTGCTCGTCGGCAGCCTGCGCATCGGCCAGCTCCGCCGGCGGATCGGCAGGGCCGACCGCGCCGCCTCGCGGGACGCCGGCACCCGCCGCTGACGACGGCGACCACCGGGACCGCGCCCGCATCGCTGCCGACCGGCCCCCACCGGCGCACCGCCCCGCTCACCGCGGCGCGGTACCGCCTCCTCCAATTCCAGCGTTCCTCACAGATCGGCGATGACATCGTGTCGACCACCTTCACCCATGACTCCGACCCCACCACCCAGACCGACCCGACGGCCCACCACTCGTCGGAGGCCCTCCAGGTGCTGTCCGTGCTGGCATCGGGCCTGCCGGCCGACGTCGGCACCCCGGACGAGCCGTCCCTCTACACCGTTCCCGCCGTCTTCTCGCGGCGGGTCACCGCCAAGGAGCGGACCCGCATCGAGGACCCGGCCACCGCGGCACGGCTGACCGCCGCGACCGGCGCCGGCCCCGGGCTCGCCCTCGCCGTCTCCGACCGCCGCCTGCTCATCATGAACACGAACCTGCGCCAGCTCAGCGACGGCCTGGCCGTGGCCATCGGGGAGATGCTCGCCCGGCTCGGTGACGACCTGGTCACCGAGAAGGACGAACGGGACGCCGCCGCCGAGGTCCGCCTCGCCCACGAGACCGAGCGGGCCGATGCCGTGGCCCGGCTGGCCGCCGAGATCCGGTTCGGCCCGGCCGAGGGCGACGCCTCCGGTCCGCGCTGACGTCACGAGAGCTCGGCCCCGCCGGGCACCGCCCGGCCGTCGGGCGCGGGGCCCCCGGCCGCCCGACACGACGTCGCCCCGGACCGTGCGGTCCGGGGCGACGCGGAGGCGGGATCGAGGCGGGCTCAGTAGCGCACGTAGCCCGAGACGCCGGAGAAGATCGAGCGGTACTGGACCGAGGTGCCCGGCTTCGGGGAGTCGATCATCATGCCGTTCCCGACGTAGATGCCGACGTGGTAGGCCGGGTAGCCGAAGAAGACGAGGTCACCCGGCTGGGGGTTGCTGACGGGGGTCCCGGCGGCCTGCTGGGCCGAGGCGGTGCGCGGGATGGAGATCCCGGCCTGGGCGTAGACGTACTGGGTCAGCCCCGAGCAGTCGAAGCCCGAGGGTGAGGAGCCGCCGTACACGTAGGGCACGCCGATGTACTGCTCGGCGATGTTGACGATCGCGCTGGACGACTGCGGCACCGAGGTGTTGACCGCGGTGCGCGTCGTGGACCGGCTGCTCGTCGAGGCGGTGCTGCGCGAGGCGACGGCCTGGGCCACGGTCGGCTGGACCGGCTTGGGCTTGGGCTTGGGCTTGGCGACGGCCTTGACGCCAGTGACCCCCACGGTGTCGGTCTGGGCCGGGGCGGGGGCCTGCGGGGCGACGACGGCCGGGGCGGCGAGCAGCGCCCGCGGAGACGCCGTCAGGGCGACATCCGCAGCGGCCGACCCGGTGCTCGTGGTGGCGGCGGCCTGGCCGGCGGGGGCGGCCTGGGCTGCGGGGGCGGCCTGGGCCGGGAGGGCGAAGGCGGCGACGAGGCCGCCGGAGGCCGCCAGAACGGCGGAGGCCCGGACGCCGGTCTCGCCCGCGCTCTTGACGATCGAGGAGAACTCGGCGACGGGGTTGTACCGGGACACGCTGCGGTGCCGTCCGGAACGGGTGTGGTCAGCCACGATGAACCTCTCAGCGCCTACGGGGTGAGCTGTCGGGTTCGGGCTGAGGTTGCCCGGCTTCCGCGACCGTTGTCGGCCGCTTCGGCTTCACCCCGAGGAGCTCCGGTGGTGACCGGGGATCCGAAGGTGGTTCCCCCGCTCCTGCCAAGCGGTGGTGTTCGTGACCCGTCGGTGGTGGCAGGACTCGGCGTCCACCGTCGGGGACCCACCTCAGGGGGAAGCGGGCTGCGCCAACCTAACACGGTCCAGTGGCATGGTCACAATTGGGTCACGGCGCGGTGGACGGTGCGTTCTCAGGGTCCTTTCAACCACGACCCGAGGCCCCGCGTCGGGCCTCGGGCGGCCGTGCCGCCGACCCCCGGGTGCCCCTGGGCCGGACCCGGTGCGCAGCACCCCGACACGCGCAAGGCCCCGCCGCGGCGAGCGGTGGGGCCCTCGGGCACGGCGGGGCGGCGGCTCAGTAGGCGACGGTCACGTGGACGTGGTCGTAGTGGTTGGCGGTGATCGAGCCGCGGTCCTCCATGAGGCGCCACGCGCTGCCGGGCTCCCAGTACCGCTGGCGCCAGATGACGTACTCGACGTTGAACGGCGCGACGTGCTGCTGGACCCAGGCGGCGATCGCGTCGCCCTGCGCCTTGCTCGTGATCATGAAGTCGACGGCCTGGCCGGTGCTGTGCTCGCCGGCGTTCGGGCGGTACCCGCCGATGGAACTGAGCCCGAAGTTGGCCTGGACGGCGGTGCACAGCCGCTGGGCGTTCGGGATGAGGCCGAGGCTCGCGCACTTGGCCGAGACACCGCCGGTGTAGGCGTCCCTGGCGACAGCGGCCGAGCGCGAGGAGGCCGAGGCGGTGGGCGTGGGCGTGGGTGTGGGCTTGGCGACCGCCGCGACCCCCGACACGCCGACCGGCTCGACGTGGACCGGGCGACCCCGGCCGGAGCGGTGACGGCGGCCGGCAGGGTGCGAGCGCGGCTGCGGGAGGACCGGTCGGACGCCGAGCGGTCGACGAGCGAGACGGGCCGGCTGAGCGCCAGCGAGGACGGGGCCGCCGTGGCGGCGTCGGCGGTCGCCTCCAGCGGGAGGGCCAGGACGACCGCGGCACCGCCGACGACGCCGAGGCCGGCGATCGACTTGCCGGCGAGGGCGGCGGCGCGACCACGGCTCAGGCCGTCCGGCAGGCGCCGGACGCGGCCGGGCGCGGCGCGGCGGCCGGGGGCACGATGACGGGTCACGAGGGGTGGGTCGCCTTCCGGGGCGGGGGTGGTTCAGGAGCACGGGCTGCGCCCACCGTAACCGGCGGCCGGTGCCCGAGTCACATTCCGGTAACGGGCAGCGGTGCGTGTCGCATCCCACCGGCACCACTGCTCACAGCGGTCGCGAGCAGGAGCGGGCCGGTCAGGGCAGTGCGACGAAGACGTGGGAGGCGATGTCGAGCGGCAGCGAGACGCCCGAGGACTCGTCCTCGCCGGCGCGGCAGACGACGACTCGCGCACCGTCGCGGCGGACCCTCGCCGAGGCCCCCGGCATCAGCCCCGCCCCGGTGAGCAGCGAGAGCGCCTCGGCGTCGACCTGGACCGGCTCGCCGATCCGGCGCACGACGACGACCCGGGCCGCCTCGCCGGCCACCTCGTCGAGGGCGGACAGCCCGGTGCGGAAGTCGACGCGGTCCCGGACCTCCCCGAGCTCGTCGAGCCCGGGGATGGGGTTGCCGTACGGGGACTCCAGGTGGTCGGGGAGGATGGCGAGGATCTTCCGCTCGACGCGCTCCGACATCACGTGCTCCCAGCGGCAGGCCTCGTCGTGGACGAACTCCCACTCCAGGCCGATGACGTCCACGAGCAGCCGCTCGGCGATGCGGTGCTTGCGCATCACCCGCGTCGCGACCCGACGGCCCTCGTCGCTCAGCTCGAGGTGCCGGTCCCCGGCGACCCGGAGCAGGCCGTCGCGCTCCATCCGGGCCACCGTCTGCGACACCGTGGGCCCGGAGTGCCCGAGCCGCTCGGCGATCCGTGCCCGCAGCGGGGTGATGCCCTCCTCCTCGAGCTCGAAGATGGTGCGCAGGTACATCTCCGTGGTGTCGATGAGGTCGGTCACACCGCCAACCCTACGGCGCCCCGAGGTCGGGTGAGCCCGGCTCGGGCCGGAGCGCCGGGGGCCCCGGCCGCCGGCGCGGGTCGTAGCGGGGCAGCCAGCGCAGCAGCCACGCCCCACCGGCCAGGGTGAGCACCCCCATCGTCACGCTGGCGGCACCGAGGGAGGCGACCGCGACCACCGCCCCCACGACGAGGGCCGCGCCGTTGTGGCCGAGCAGCGAGATGAGGCGCCAGACCCCGAGGAACGGAGCCCGGCCGACCGTCGGCGCGGCATCCGCACCGAGGGTCATGACGATGCCGGACCCCAGCCCGTTGCCCAGGGCCATGACGACCGCGACGGCGCCCACTCCCACGAGGGTCGAGGTGAGCGGCAGGAGGACCAGGCCCAGCCCGAGGAGGACGGTGACCGGCAGCGCGACCCACACCCTCCCGCGGCGGTCCATGATCGAGCCCGCCGGGTAGAAGAGGAGGACCTCGACGAGCCCCGCGACGCCGAACACGAGCGAGGTCTGCGCGGCGGTGAGCCCCACCCCCTCGGCCCAGAGCGGCACGACGACCACTCGCGAGGACCGCGCGAGCCCGATGGCGAGCACCCCGAGACCGACCGTGAGCAGCACCGCCCGGTGCCGCCGGGCGACCTCGAGGACCGGCACCCGCTCGGGCGGGCCGCCGCTGCCCCCGGGACCGCCGTGGGTGCCGAGGTCCGGGGATGCCCAGGCGACGAGTGCGGCGAGCACCCCGCCGACCACGGCGATGCCGAAGGCGGCCTGCGGCCCCCACGCGGCGATCACCGGCGCACCGATGAACGGGCCGACGAAGAAGCCGATGCGGGCGACGCCGCCCAGCGTCGACATGGCCCGGGCGCGCATCGCCTCCGGTGCGGCGGCCGTGAGATAGGACTGCCGGGCGAGGAGGAAGACCGCCCCGGTCGGTCCGGACAGGGCGATGGCCAGGGCGTACACCCACAGCGACGGTGCGACCACGGCGAGCAGCCCGGTGGCGGCGTCGGCGACGCCGAAGACGACGAGCGCGCGGCGCTCCCCCATCCGGTCCACGACGACGCCGGCCGGCACCGCGGAGACCAGCTCGGCGACGGTCGCGATGCCCACGAAGAGGGCGGCGACCGCGACGGAGGCGCCGAGGTCGCGGGCCACGAGCGCGACCACCGGCAGGGTCGCCCCGACCCCGACCGACCAGAGCACGGTCGGCCCGAAGGCCGGGACGGCGATGCGTCGCAACGAGAACTCCTGGGCCACCACGCCTCCTCCCGGGTCCCTCGGGGCCGGTGCCGGGCGGCGCCGGCCCCGCATCCGCGCAGGTATCTTGACATCAAGACACCTGCCGTGGGGCTCTCGGGCGTAGGTTTCGTCTCGTGGAGCTGACGATCCCCCATCGGTGGTGCGGTCCGCCCGAGTCGGGCAACGGCGGCTGGGTCAGCGGAGCCGTGGCCACCTTCGTGCCACCGGTGGACGGGCTGCCCGCGGTCACGGTGCGGCTCTCCTCACCCCCGCCGCTCGACCGGCCGCTCGCGGTCCGGGTCGGCGAGCCGGAGGGCGGCAGCGGCGCGGTCCGCGTCGAGGTCCTCGACGACGACCACCTCGTCGCGACCGCGACGAACGCCCCCGAGCCGGACGCCCCGCTCGCGCCGCCCGCGACCGCCGCCGAGGCCCGGGCCGCCGAGGCGCGCTACGAGGGCCTGGCCGAGCACCCCTTCCCCACCTGCGTCGTCTGCGGCACGGCCCGCGAGCCCGGCGACGGGCTCTGCCTGCGCCCCGGTCCGCTCGACGACGGCACCGGCCGCTACGCCACGACGTGGCAGGTCCCGCACGACGCGGTCGACGCCCCGCTCGTGTGGGCCGCCCTCGACTGCCCCGGCGGCTGGTCGGCCGGCATCGCCGGCCGGCCGATGGTCCTCGGAACGATGACCGCAGCCGTCCGCGCGCTGCCCGAGCCGGGGTCCATGTGCGTCGTCACCGCGTGGCAGACCCGGGCCGAGGGCCGGCGGCACTGGTCGGCCACGGCCCTGCACTCCCCCGCCGGCGACCTCCTGGCCCGCGCCGAGGCCGTGTGGTTCGCCGTCGATCCCGAGTCCGTCCGACCCACGAGGAGCACCCTGTGACCCGACCCCCCGACGCGGCACCGGCCGCCGCCCACGACGCCGCCACCCCAGCCACCGGCCGCACCGCCGTCGTCACCGGCGCGAGCAGCGGCATCGGGGCCGCCACCGCACGGATGCTCGCGGACCGGGGCTTCCGGGTCGTGTGTGCCGCCCGGCGGACCGAGCGGGTCGAGGCCGTCGCCCGGGAGGTCGGCGGGGTTGCCGTCACCTGCGACGTCTCCCTCGACGCGGACGTCGCCCGGCTCGCGGAGGCGGCCGGGGGCGTCGTCCACGTGCTCGTCAACAACGCCGGAGGCGCGCTCGGGCTCGAGCCCGTCGCCGAGGCCGACGTCGAGCGGTGGCAGCAGATGTACGACAGCAACGTGCTGGGCACCCTCAAGGTCACCAAGGCGCTGCTGCCGGCACTCGAGGCGGCCGGCGGGGAGGGGGTCCTCGTCAACGTCGGGTCGGTCGCCGGCATGGTCGCCTACGAGGGGGGCGGCGGGTACACCGTGGCCAAGCACGGCGTCCACGTCCTCACCGAGACGCTGCGCCTCGAGCTCGTCGACCGGCCGGTCCGGGTCACCCTCGTCGCGCCCGGGATGGTGCACACCGAGGAGTTCTCCCTCACCCGGTTCGACGGCGACCAGGAGCGGGCCGACAAGGTCTACGAGGGGGTGCCCGGCCCGCTCGTCGCCGAGGACGTCGCGGAGGCCATCACGTGGATGGCCACCAGGCCGCCGCACGTCAACGTCGACCTGCTCGTCATCAAGCCCCGGGCCCAGGCCGCACCGCACAAGGTCCACCGCACCACCGGCTGAGAACCGTCCCCGGTCGCCCCGGCCGGTCACGGCTGGCGCCGGGTGACCTCCCACGCGCCCGCGTCGCCCAGGTCCCCCTCGCCGGTGCGGCGGTAGACGATCCGGTCGTGGAGCCGGTCCCGGCGCCCCGCCCAGAGCTCGACCTCGTCGCACCCGATGCGGTAGCCGCCCCAGAACTCCGGGACGGGCACGTCGTCGCCCTCGGGGAACTGCTCGGCGCGGCGCCGGTACTGCGCCTCGAGCTCGGCCCGCGAGCCGATCGGCCGGGACTGCTGCGACGCCCACGCCGAGACCCGGGAGGCCCACGGCCGCGAGCGCCAGTACTCCTCGACCTCGGCGGCGTCGAGCGGAACGGTCGTGCCCCGGAACCGGATGGCCCGGTACATGGCCGGCCAGGTCAGTGACCCCGCCACGGCCGGGTTCCCGGCGAGCTCGTGCCCCTTGGCCGAGGTCAGCGCGGTGACGAAGCCGGGACCCCGCTCGTCGAGGAACCGCATGAGGACGGTCCGCACGTTGGGCCGGCACGCGGCGTCCACGGTCGCCACCGACAGCGCGAGCGGCTCGAAGACGCCGGCCGCCTGCTCGGAGCGGCGGACCGCGTCGTCGACCCACGCGCGCACCTGCGCGTACGGCGTCGGGAGGAGCTGGTCCTCGGCGAGCCCCTCGCCGGTGTAGTCGACGCGATGCGGGGCCAGGCCGTCGGTGCTCATGCCCGGATCGTAGGCGCCCGGCCCCGTGGGGTCCGCTCGACCGCACCCCGGGGGTGGAGCCGGCGCGCCGGCCTCCACCCGCAGGTGGACGCCTCCGTGCCCACCACGCCAGTACCGTGCCGACCATGCCCCGCCCCCGCCCGCGGACCGTCGCCGTCGTCGTGCTGGCCGCCCTGGCCCTCGTCGTCGTCGGCTGGGGCGGCGGCGGCCGGGGCCTGATCGCCGGGGCGGTGGCGAGCGCAGGCACCCTCGTCCTCCTCGTGCGGTCGCGCTGGCCGCTGCCGGCAGCCACGCTCCCGTTCGTCGGGCTGGCCGCGGCGCTGGCCCTGCGGCCGGACGAGCCGAACGGGCTCTTCATCGCGCTCATGGTGACCTTCGCGGTCGTGGCGGCGGTCTCGACCACCCGGGTGGGCATCCTCGGGTGGGCGACCGGCGTCGTCCTCGTCGTCGTCTCCTCCGCCGCCGAGGACCCGGGCTCCTGGGCGGCCGACGCCGCGCTCACCACGGTCTTCTGCAGCGTGATGTGGGGTGCCGGGTGGCTCGTCGGGCACCGCACCCGGCAGGCGACGGTCAGCCGGCTGCGGGCCGAGGCCGCCGAGCTCGCCGGCGAGCTGGCCCTGCGCGAGCAGCGCGACCAGCTGGCCCGCGAGCTCCACGACGTCGTGAGCCACGGGCTGTCCGTCGTCGTCCTGCAGACCACCGCCGCCCGGGCGTCGCTCAGCGACCGGCACTCGGTGGCGGATGTCGACCGGCACCTCGCGGCCGTCGAGGACACGGCGCGGGGGGCGCTCGACGAGATGCGGCGGATGCTCGGACTGCTCCAGAGCGGCGACCTCGAGCAGGGGCCCGCCCCGGAGCGGCCCTCGGTCGAGGCGCTCGTCGAGCGGGCCACCGCTGCGGGCCTGCGGATCGACGCCACCGGTGTCGAGGACGTGGAGCTCCCCGGCGGGCTCAGCCTCACCGTGCACCGGGTGCTCCAGGAGGCGCTGACCAACGCCGCCAAGCACGCCCCCGGATCGGCGGTGCGGATGCGGGTGCACGCCACCGCGGACCGGGTCGAGGTGGAGGTCGTCGACGACGGCCCGACCGCTGCCGCCCCGAAGGGACTCAGCGGCGGTGCGGGGCTCGCGGGGATGGCCGAGCGGGTGGCGCTCTACGGCGGGACCCTCCGGGCCGGCGCCCGGCCCGGCGGCGGCTTCGAGGTGCGTGCGGTCCTGCCCCGGCCGGTGTCCTCCGCCGCCCCGTCCCCGGTGGGACACCTCGAGGAGTCGACGTGATCCGGTTGCTCCTCGCCGACGACCAGGCCCTGGTGCGTGACGGCCTGCGCACCATCCTGGACCGCGAGCCGGACCTCACCGTCGTCGGCGAGGCGGCCGACGGGGTCGAGGCGGTCGAGCTCGCCCGCCGCGAGCGGCCCGACGTCGCCCTGGTGGACATCCGGATGCCACGCCTGGACGGGCTGGACGCCACCCGCGCCCTCGTCGCCCTCGACCCCGCCCCGCGGGTCGTCGTCCTCACGACCTTCGACCGCGACGAGTGGGTCTTCGAGGCGCTCCAGGCCGGCGCCAGCGGTTTCCTGCTCAAGGACATCCGGGCGGACCGGCTGGTCGACGCCGTCCGGGTCGTGATGACCGGCGAGTCGCTCCTCGCCCCCAGCCTGACCCGCCGCCTCATCGAGCGGTTCACGAGCTCGAGACCCCCGAACGCCGCCCTCCGTGGCCCGGTCTCCCGGCTCACCGCCCGGGAGCGGGAGGTGCTCGTCCTCGTCGCCGGCGGCCTCTCCAACACGGAGGTCGCCGAGCGGCTCGTCGTCGAGGAGTCGACGGTGAAGACCCACGTCCACCGGGTCCTCGGCAAGCTCGGCGCACGCGACCGGGCCCAGGCGGTCGTCGCGGCCTACGAGTCCGGGCTGGTCACCCCGGGCCGGTCGGGCCCCGCCGGCTAGGGTGCCCGGTCACGGCGTCGGGTGCCGGGCGTCGTAGCGGAGGAAGCCCGGCTGGCGCAGCGAGAGCAGGCCGATCGCGCAGAGGCACGCCGCTCCCCCGGCCACCGCCGTCCACCCCTCGCCGATCCGCTCGGCGACACCGCCACCGACCAGCTCACCGAGCCGCGGGCCGCCGGCGACGACGACGATGAACACGCCCTGGAGGCGACCGCGCAGCCGGTCCGGCGCCGCGGTCTGCAGGATGGTCGTGCGGAAGACCGAGCTCACCGAGTCGGCCGCGCCGGCGAGGGCCATCGCGGCGAGGCTGCGCGACCAGCGCCTGCCCCCGGGTCAGGACCCCGCCGGCGCCGAGCAGCGCGAAGCCGAGACCGGCGATGCCGACGCCCCACCCGCTGACGCTGACCATGATCGCCAGCCCCTGGCGGCGCACCGACCCCAGCCGCCCGGAGAGCAGCATCGCGAGGATGCCGCCGATCGCCGCGGCGGCGTAGAGCGCACCCACGGTCGTCGCGCCACCGCCGAGGATGACCGCCCCGGCCGCCGGGAACAGCACCCGCGGCTGGGCCAGGAGCATGGCCGCGATGTCGGCCACGAACGTCATCCGCACGTTGGGTGCGGTGCGCAGGAAGGCGAAGCCGTCGACCACCGAGCGCAGGCCGGCCCGGCGGGGGTGCGCGGCGTGTGGGTCGTCGTGCTCGGGCGGCACGGGGTGCAGCCGCCACAGGCTGCGGACCGCGGCGACGGTGAGCACCGCGTCGGCGGTGTAGGCCGCCCGGTAGCCGCCGACGTCGATGAGGACCCCGGACAGCAGCGGCCCGGCGGTCATCGCGGTGTTCATCGCGACGACGCCGAGGGCGTTCGCGGCGGCGAGCAGCTCGGGAGGCAGGATCCGGGGGAAGATGCTCGTCCGGGCCGGGGAGGACACGGCGGTCGCCCCGCTCCACACCGCGACGATCCCGTAGAGCAGCCAGGTCGACGTCACCCCGAGCCAGGCCTGGGCGGCCGCGACGACGCTCGCCGCCATCGCGACGAGGGTGGCGAGGAGCCCCACGAGCCGGCGGTCGTGGTGGTCGGCCAGGGAGCCCCCGTAGAGGCCCAAGACGACGAGGGGGACGAGCGCGAAGAGCCCGACGAGCCCGACCGCGGCCGTCGAGCGGGTCTGGTCGTAGACCTGGAGGCCGACGGCGACGACAGCCATCTGGGACCCGACGTTCGACAGCGTGAAGCCGGTGTAGATGCGCCGGTAGTCGGCACTGCGCCGCAGCGGCGTGAGGTCGGGCAGGAGCGTGCGCAGCACCAGCGCATCATGCCCCGAGTCGCCGGACCGCGCGGCCGACCCTCCCGCCGGTGCCGCTCCCCGGTCCCGCGGGGCTAGGGTCCGCTCATGGACACCCCGGCCCGGATCGCCCTGCTCATCGATGCCGACAACGCGCGCGCCCGCCGCATCGACGTCATCCTCGGCGAGCTGTCCTCGTTCGGGGAGACGAGCATCCGGCGCGCCTACGGCAACTGGACCAAGTCGGGGCTGAAGAGCTGGCAGGAGGTGCTCCACGAGAACGCCATCCGTCCGGTCCAGCAGTTCGACCCGGCCAAGGGCAAGAACGCCAGCGACATGGCGCTGGCCGTCGACGCCGTGGAGATCCTGCACACCCAGCGGCCCGATGCCTTCGCCATCGTCTCCTCCGACGCCGACTTCACCCCGCTCGTCATGCACCTGCGCGAGCACGGGCGTGCCGGTCTACGGGTTCGGCGACGCGAAGACGCCGGCGCCGTTCCAGAGCGCGTGCACCCGCTTCCTCGTCCTGGACCGGCTCACCGAGCGAGTCGGACCGCTCCACCGACGGGGCGGCCGCCGACGACGCCGGCCCGGCGGCGCGCCGCTGCGGGTCCCGCCCGAGCAGCTGCGCCAGGACGCCAAGCTCGTCGCCATGCTGCGCCGGGCCGTCGAGCGGGCGGCCGACGAGGACGGCTGGGCCCGGGTCGGCACGGTCGGCAACCACGTCGCCAACCAGTCCTCCTTCGACCCGCGCAACTACGGCTACGCCAAGCTGAGCAAGCTGCTCGAGGCCAGCGGCCTCTTCGACATCCGCGACCCGGGCGAGACCACGGTGGCGGTGCGCGAGAAGCAGGCCGCCCCGCCGGCGAAGGGCTGCCCGGCGCGCGTCCTCGACGGCCACCCGCACGTCCTCGCGCGCGCCCCGGGGTGGCTGACGTGCAGAATGAACCAGCCCGACGGAGACGAGCGATTGGACCACCCCATGACCACGAGCACCCCACCGGCCAGCGACCCGGACTTCCACCCCGGCCTCGAGGGCGTCATCGCCTTCGAGAGCGACATCGCCGAGCCCGACAAGGAGGGCGGCGCGCTGCGCTACCGCGGCGTCGACATCAAGGACCTCGTCGGGCCGGGTGTCCTACGGCCAGGTGTGGGGGCTGCTCGTCGACGACGAGTTCGACCCGGGCCTGCCGCCGGCCGAGCCGTTCCCGCTGCCGGTGCACACCGGCGACATCCGGGTCGACGTCCAGTCCGCGGTCGCCCAGCTCGCGCCGGTCTGGGGCTTCACGCCGCTGCTCGACATCGACGACGACGAGGCCCGCGAGAACCTCGCCCGCGCCTCGGTCATGGCGATGTCCTTCATCGGCCAGGCCGCCCACGGCGTCGGCCGCCCGATGGTCCCCCAGTCCGAGGTCGACAAGGGCCGCACGATCCCCGAGCGCTTCATGATCCGCTGGCGCGGCGAGCCCGACCCCCGGCACGTCGAGGCCATCGACGCCTACTTCATCTCCGCCGCCGAGCACGGGATGAACGCCTCGACGTTCACCGCGCGGGTCATCGCCTCGACCGGCGCCGACGTCGCCGCCTGCCTCTCCGGCGCCATCGGCGCCCTCTCCGGGCCCGCTGCACGGCGGAGCGCCGTCGCCGGGCGCAGCACATGATCGAGGGGGTCGAGCAGATGGGCGACGCGCGCGCTACGTCAAGACGTCCTCGACCGCAGGGAGCGCCTCATGGGCTTCGGGCACCGCGTCTACCGGGCCTACGACCCGCGGGCCGCCGTGCTCCGCGACACCTGCGAGCGGCTCGGCGCGCCCCGCTACGAGGTCGCCCTCGAGCTCGAGAAGGCGGCCATCGCCGAGCTCGCCGACCGCCACCCCGACCGGCGGATGGAGACCAACGTCGACTTCTGGGCGGCCGTGCTCCTCGACTTCGCCGAGGTCCCGGGCGAGATGATGACGCCCGCTGTTCGTCTGCGCGCGCACGGCCGGCTGGTCGGCGCACATCCTCGAGCAGAAGCGCACCGGCCGGCTCATCCGGCCGAGCTCGCGCTACGTCGGCCACGGGCCCGCGCCCCCTCGAGGACGTCACGGGCTACCGCGCCCGACTCCTGACCCCGCGTCCGGGCGCCGGCGCCGCGCCCACGTGCTGGACCCCGGCGCCGGCGACCGCCGGTGCAGGCCGACGCCTGTGACGCAGATGGAGGGCACGGCCGGCGCTGCCCGCGTGCGGACGTCACGTCCGGCTTCGGGAAACCCCGTGAGGATGGACGAGTCGCCTCCGCCGACGCGCCGCGCGACCCTCCCAGCGGCTCGGCGCCCCGGGACACGCCGGGCCCGCCCGGGCCGGCGCCAGCACCCGACCACGGAGACACTCGTGAGCGACGCCCCCATCACCATCCCCGCCGACCTCCTGCCCGCCGACGGCCGGTTCGGGTCCGGGCCCTCCAAGGTCCGCCCGGCGCAGGTCGAGGCGCTCGCCGCGATCGGCCGCACGGTGCTCGGGACCTCGCACCGCCAGGCGCCGGTGAAGAACCTCGTCAAGGCGGTCCGCGAGGGCCTCGCCACCTTCTTCGACCTGCCCGACGGCTACGAGGTCGTCCTCGGCAACGGCGGCTCGACCGCGTTCTGGGACATCGCCGCGTTCGGCCTGGTCCGCGACCGGGCCCAGCACCTGTCCTTCGGTGAGTTCTCGAGCAAGTTCGCGTCGGTCACCCGCAAGGCCCCCTTCCTCGGCGAGCCGACCGTCATCACCTCCGAGCCGGGCACCCGTCCCGACCCGCGGGCCGAGGCCGGGGTCGACGTCTACGCCTGGGCCCACAACGAGACCTCCACCGGCGTCATGTGCCCGGTGCGGCGGGTCGAGGGCGCCGACGACGACGCGCTCTCCTCGTCGACGCCACCTCCGGCGCCGGTGGCCTGCCGGTCGACGTCGCCGAGGCCGACGTCTACTACTTCGCCCCGCAGAAGTCCTTCGCCTCCGACGGCGGCCTGTGGCTCGGCCTCTTCTCCCCCGCCGCGCTCGCCCGCGTCGAGGAGATCGCCGCCGGCGGGCGCTGGGTGCCCGACTTCTTCAGCCTGCCGACCGCGATCGACAACTCGCGCAAGGACCAGACGTACAACACCCCGGCCGTGGCGACCCTCGCGATGCTCGCGAACCAGGTGGAGTGGCTCAACGGCAACGGCGGCCTCGACTGGGCCACCGCCCGGACCGCCGACTCCTCGGGCCGCCTGTACCGGTGGGCCGAGGCGTACCGACTACGCCACCCCGTACGTCCCGAACCCGGCGAACCGCAGCCAGGTCGTGGCCACCATCGACTTCGACGAGTCGGTCGACGCCGCCGCCGTGGCCAGGACGCTGCGGGCCAACGGGGTCGTCGACGTCGAGCCCTACCGCAAGCTCGGCCGCAACCAGCTGCGCGTCGCCTGCTTCCCGGCCGTCGAGCCCGACGACGTGAGCCGGCTCATCGCGTCGGTCGAGTACGTGGTCGACCGGCTCTCCTGACCGCGACGCCGCCGGCGCCGAGCGGCCGCCACCCGCGCAGGGAGCGCTCCAGCTCCCCGGCGAGCCACGCAGCCTCGGGCACGGCGGCCGGGTCGGTGACCACCGTGACGACGAGCTGCCCCGCGTAGGAGAGCGCGTCGAAGGACGCGGCCACGTCGCCGGGGTTCGTCGCGACGGGCACCACGGCCCGGACCGCCGACCCGGCGACCGCCACCGGTCGCGCGGGTCCGCGGACGTTCGTGACGAAGGTGTGCACGAGCCGCTGGTGGTCGACGAGCAGCTGGAACAGCCCGACCGCGGCGAGCGCCCGGAAGATCGGGGTCAGCACCGCGGCGGTGCTCCCCGGCGCACCGCCGCGCAGGGTGGCGTGCTGGCCGACGAGGGCGGTCACCCGCGCCTCCGGGTCGGCGCCGAGGGGCACCCGCACCGGGACGGCCCCGACCGCGTTTCCCGGACCGAGGTCCCCGGCGCTCGCTCGGGACGACACCGGGACGGACACGACGAGCGGGTCGGGGTGCTCCCCCCGGGCCTCGAGCAGACCGTGCAGGGCACCGGCGACCGAGGCGACGAGGAGGTCGTTGACCGTGGCCCCCCGCGACCTGGCCGCCGCCAGCAGTGGCCCAGCTCGCAGCACGCGACGTCCAGGCGCCGCCACCGCGACCCCGGGGACAGCAGGCTGCACCGCTGCGCGAGCATCCGCCCGGGCGCGGGCCGCAGCGACCGTCCTCCGTGCCGGACGCGGGCCCACCGGCCGGCGACCTGGCCGAGCCCTCGGGCCCGGTGCCGCCACGCGTCGGCGTAGAGCTCCAGGACCCCCGGCGGTGCCGGTGGTCCGGGCGGAGCGTCGGTGGGGACCGGGTCGGCGAGCGCGGCCAGCACCCCCAGCCCGCCGATGCCGTCCGACAGGGCGTGGTGCGCCACGACGACGAGCGCCTCGGCCCGGCGTCCGGGCCCGGCGAGGACCTCGGCCCGCCACAGCGGACCGGCACGGTCGAGGCGGGCCAGGACCAGGTCGGCGGTGGCGGCGAGCAGCTCCACGGGGACCGGCGGGCCGGCAGGCTGCCGGGCTGCCGCCTCCGCTCCGACGCCGGGCAGCGCGCGTACCCCGACGCGCGCGTCGACCGCGGCCGCGGGGACCGGCACCCACACGGGGCGGCCGGCACCCGCCGGGGTGGGCCGCAACCGGCTCGCGAGCCGGGGTACCGCCAGGGCGCGCGCGGCGACGACGTCACGGACCTCGTCGGCCACCGCCGTGCCGTCGAGCACCAGGAGGGCCGCGACGTGCATCGGGACCTTGCCCCGGTCGACGGCCAGGTTGAGCACGTCGTCGGGGCTCGCGCGGTCCACGCGCCCACGGGCCATGACACCACGCTAGGGCGCCGCCTCCCGGGGGCCGGTGATCGTGGGCGACGTCACGGACGGGCGCCCGGCACGCTCAGGTGAGGACGGCGTAGAGCACCGCGACGAGCAGCAGCACGGCGAGCACGCCGAGCGTCATCCGCCGGCGGAAGGACGGGGTCACCGCCGGTTACCCGTCGCTGCCGCCGCCCGGCCGGCCCGGCTCATCTCGCCGGCTCCGGGACCGGCACCGTCGGCCGTTGGTCGTCCACGGAGGGCAGGGTGCTCACCGTCAGGCGCGGACGACGCCGCGACTCGTAGCTCACCCGGACATTCTCCGACCTCGCCAGCCAGACCGACACCGCGACGACCGAGAGGCCGACCGCCAGCGACCCCACGCCGATGGTCCACCGGGGCCCGAACTGCTCGGACACCCAGCCGATCATCGGCGCACCGGCGGGCGTGCCGCCCATGAAGATCGCCATGTAGAGGGCCATGACCCGGCCGCGCATCTCGGGGGCGACCCGGGTCTGCACCATGGCGTTGGCCGTCGTCATCGCGGTGAGCGCGGTGAGCCCGACCGGGACCAGGGCGACCGCGAAGAAGGTGTACCCGGGAGCCGAGGCGGCGACCGCGGAGGCGACGGTGAAGCCGACGAGCGCGAGGAGCAGCACCCGCAGCCGAGGCACCTTCCGTCGCGCGGCGAGCAGTGCGGCGGTGAGCGAGCCGATGGCCATCACCGAGCCCAGCAGGCCGAACTCGCTCGCGCCCTTGCCGAAGACCTGGGTGGCCATCAGCGCCATGGTGATCTGGAAGTTCATCCCGAAGGTGCCGAGGACGAACACGAGGAGCATGACGAGCTGGAGGTCGCGGCGGTGCCGGACGTAGGCGAAGCCCTCGCGGATGCCGCCGCGGCCACGACCCCGTGGCGTGCCGCGCAGCTCCGACCCGCGGATGCGGACCAGGGCCGCGAGCACGAAGACGAAGGTCAGCGTGTTGAGGAGCAGCGCCTCGCCGGTCCCCCAGGCGGCGATGACCAGGCCGGCAAGGCCCGGACCGACGAGCCGGCCGGTGTTGAACGAGGCCGAGTTGAGCGCGACGGCGTTCGCCAGCTTCTCCGGTGGCACCAGGTCGGAGACGAAGGCCTGGCGGGACGGGTTGTCGATCGCGGTCATGACGCCCTGGAACAGCGCGATGACGTAGACGTGCCAGAGCCGGGCGGCGCCGGTCACGGCGAGCAGGCCGAGGAGGAGGCTGGAGAGCGCCAGCATCGACTGGGTCGCGAAGAGGATGCGCCGACGGGGGAACCGGTCGGCGACGAGCCCCGCCCACGGGGCGAGGAGGAGGAAGGGGAGGAACTGCAGACCGGTGACGATGCCGAGCGCGGTCGCCGAGCCACTCGTCAGGACGGTGAGGACGAGCCAGTCCTGGCCGACCCGGCCCATCCACGTGCCGATGTTGGAGACCAGCCCGCCGCCGAACCATAGCCGGTAGTTCCGCACCTCGAAGGAGGTGAAGGTCGGACTCATTCGGCGGCCACCTTCTCCAGCAGCGCCGTGGCCTCGCGGAGCAGGACGCGCTCGTCGTCCTCGAGCTTGTCGAGGCGCACGGCGAGCCACTGGTCCCGCCGGCGCTTGGTGTCGCGCAGGACGGTCCGGCCGGCCTCGGTGAGGGAGAGGATGACCTGGCGCCCGTCCTCGGGGTCGTCGGCGCGCTCGACGAGGCCGAGCTCGACGAGCGAGGCCACGGTGCGGGACATGCTCGGCGCGCTGACCCGCTCGATCTCGGCGACCTCCCGCGGGGTGCGCGGCTGGTCCTGGAGGCGGAGCAGGACCGAGTACTGGTGCGGGGCGACCTCGGTCGTGCTCTCGAAGCGCACCCGGCGGGAGATCCGCATGCAGGCCAGGCGCAGGTCGGTGGTCAGCTGGTCCCGCTGCGCGCGGGTCAGCGGCCGACGGGTCTCGCGGACCGTGGCGCTCGTCGCGGCCATCGTGGTGGCTCCTCGGGGTGGTTCGTGTGCCGATCGTTAGCACAACTCATTACCTGAGCTAACTATTCCACGAGGTTCGACGGTGCGGGCGCGGGCCCGGGGAGACGGCCGGGCGGCCGGGCAGTCCCCCGGCCGCCGGTCAGCCGGAGACGAGCTCGGTGATCGGCTCGATGAAGAAGTAGACGACGAACAGGGCCCCGACGAGCCACATCATCGGGTGGATCTCGCGGACCTTCCCACGGACCAGCTTGATGAGGACGTAGGCCACGAAGCCGGCGCCGATCCCGACCGTGATCGAGTAGGTGAACGGCATGAGGATGATCGTGAGGAAGGCGGGGACCGCGATCTCCAGGTCGTCCCAGTCGATCCCCTTGACCTGCTGCATCATGAGGAAGCCGACGAGGACGAGGGCGGGCACGGCGGCCTCGTTGGGGATCACCTGGACCAGCGGGGCGAACACGATCGACACGAGGAAGAGCAACCCGGTGACCACCGACGCCAGGCCGGTGCGGGCACCCTCGCCGACCCCGGACGCCGACTCGATGTAGGAGGTGTTCGAGGAGACCCCGGCCGCTCCGCCCGCGGCCGCCGCGAGCGAGTCGACGACGAGGATCCGCTCCATGCGTGGGGGGTTGCCCTCCTCGTCGAGGAGGCCGGCCTCGGCGCCGATCGCGGTCATCGTGCCCATGGTGTCGAAGAAGTCGGCGAGCATGAGGGTGAAGACGATGAGCAGCGCCGCGACGACCCCGATCCGGGAGAAGGAGCCGAGGAGGCTGAACTCCCCGAGGGTCCCGAAGTTGACCGACGCGATGGTGTCCGGCCAGGCGGGGACGTTGAGGTTCCAGCCGGTGGGGTTGACGATGTTCTGGCCGGTCGCGTCGACCCCGGTCACGGTGGGGCCGACGTGGGCGAGGGCCTCGACGACGAAGGCGATGACCGTCATCGTGATGATCGAGATGATGATCGCGCCCTTCACCCGGCGCACCCACAGGGCGATGATGAGGACGAGTCCGAGCGCGAAGACGAGCGTGGGCCAGCCGGCCAGCTGGCCGCCGACCCCGAGCTCGACCGGGACGGGTCCGGTGCCGGTGCGCCGCACGAAGCCGGCGTCGACCAATCCGATCAGGGCGATGAACAGCCCGATGCCGACCGAGATGGCCACCTTGAGCTGGGCCGGGACGGCGTGGAAGACCGCCTGCCGGAACCCGGTGAGGACGAGGACGAGGATGACCAGCCCCTCGAGGACGACCAGGCCCATCGCGTCGGCCCAGGTCATCTGGCTCGCGATGCCGAACGCCACGAAGGCGTTGAGCCCGAGGCCGGTCGCCAGGGCGAGCGGGAAGTTGGCGACCAGCCCCATCACGATGGTGAGGACCCCGGCGACGAGTGCGGTGCCCGCGGCCACCGCCGGGAGGTTGGGCGCGGCGCCCCCGCCGAGGAAGTGGCCGTCGGCATCCTTGACGTAGCCGAGGACGAGCGGGTTGAGGACGACGATGTAGGCCATCGTGAAGAAGGTGGCGACGCCTCCGCGGACCTCCCGGCCGACGGTCGAGCCGCGGTCGTGGATCCTGAAGAACCGGTCGAGGGGGCCGCGGTCCTCGGGGGTGGTCGTGACGTCGGCTCTGGCCGCGGTGTCGGACATGCGCGGCAGGCTAGCGGCCGGCCGGCACCGGCACCGCGTCGGGGTGCGCGGCTGAGACGGTGGGCGCGGCGGGCCGGCCACGGCACGGGCGGCGCGGCCCCGGCGACGTCCGCTGGCTACGCTGGCCCGGTGAGCGAGGACCCCAGCACGCCGCACGAGGCGCGGCGCCCGGCGTCGTTCGGGGAGTCGGCGCCGGTCGAGTCGCCCGCGGTCTCCACCCGGGCGATCGTCGTCGGGGGCACCGTGCTCTGGGCGGTGGCCCTCGTCGTCACCCTGGCGGTCCCGGCCCTGCACACCGGCGACCGCTCGTGGTGGCCGTGGACCTGCGTGACCGGCATCGGGCTCGGCCTCTTCGCCGGGTGGTACGTGCGGCGAGGCCGCGGGAACGCGGCCGGGGCCTGACCCGAGCAGGGCAGAGCGGGCGACGTGGACCGCGGCTCAGTCGGTGTCCACCGCGTAGTCGTCGAGGATCGGCGGGGCGACGTGCTCCGACGGCGGCGCCGCAAGGTCTGCCTCGGAGTGCGCCCCGCACCCGTGGTCGAGGCTCACGACGTGGCCGTCGGAGGGCGACCAGGCGTTGGCGCACACCCCGAAGAGGGCCCGCAGCGCTCCCGCCATCGGCAGGAAGTAGCCGCAGGACGCGCACGGAAGGGGCGCCTTCGCGGCGACCGCTGTGGCCGGGCCGGCGTCGCCCTCGTACCAGCGCTGTGCCGCGGCCTCGCGACCTTCGGCCGAGAGGACCCGGTGACGGCCGAGGCCGAGCTCCCAGAAGGCCATCGCGTCGACGTCCTCCTCGCCGGTGGCCTCGAAGCCGGACTCCAGCATCGGGTCGTCCTCGACGAACGGCGTGACGTCGCCCGGCCCGAGGTCCCCGGGGGCCAGCCGGGCGCTGTACGGCAGCCACTCGGGGGACAGCAGGGCGCCCGGCCCGGGTACCAGCCCGGCCTCGCACACCGTCACGGTCCTGGACCGGGGCACCCGGGAGAGGGAGACCGCCCAGCGCCATCCGCGGTAGGCCGGCGTGTCGCAGGCGAAGTAGTGGGTGGCCAGGCGGTCCTCGACCATCTCCATCCCGAGGTGCTCGCCCACCGACCCGGCACCGGCCGCCTCGACCGCCGCCTCCCGGGCGAGGTCGACGGCGGCCCGCAGGGTCGGGTCGGGACGGACCGCGGTGGCCATCACAGTTCGAGGTCCCCCGCGACGGCGCGCAGCACCTGGGCGACCTTGTTCCCGTGGGTCTTGTCGGGGTAGTGGCCGCGGCGCAGCGACTCGGACACCGAGTCGAGCAGCTTGATCAGGTCCTCGACGATGACGACCATCTCCTCCGGTTCCTTGCGGTCCCTGACCTTCCGGTTGACCGCGACCGACGGAGCCGGGTCGAGGAGCCGCACGGAGAGCGCCTGGGCCCCTCGGCGGCCCTCGGCGACGCTGAACTCGATGCGCTGCCCACCCTTGAGGCCCGAGACACCGGCGGGCAGGGCGCTGGCCGGGACGAAGACATCGCCCTCACCGGCGTCGCCGGACACGAAACCGAAGCCCTTCTCGGAGTCGAAGAACTTCACCTTGCCAGTCGGCACGGTCCACCTCGTCATCAGTTGCTGTCGGAGCCCGTCGGGGACACCACGGACGGCGGCGCCGTTCGGGCACCGGCCCAAGGCTAACCGCTCCCGGCCGCCGGGCGCGCCCGGGTTCGGCGGTGCGGGCGGCCGGCCCCGCCGCGCCAGGGCAAACCGCTCGCCGGGTGTCGGTCGCGCGTGGCACCGTGGCACCGTGACGACCTCGGCAGCCCCGCCCGACCCGGCCGGCCACGGCCCCGCCGGTCCGGCGCCGGAGGCCACCCCCGCCCCGGGTGCCGGGTCGGCGCACCTCACCCTGCGCGGCTTCTGGGCCGAGCTGCCCACCCCGGGCCGCTACCTGCTCTCCACCACCGCCGTCTCCACCCTCGGGCGCGGCATGACGCTGCCGTTCACCGTCATCTACGTCCACGAGGTCCGCGGCGTGGACCTCGACGTCGCCGGCCTGCTCATGGCCCTCATCGCCCTCGTCGCCGTGGTCGTCACCGCCCCGGTCGGCGCGCTCACCGACCGGGTCGGGGCCCGGCCCGTCGTCGTGGCCGGCCTCCTCGCCCAGGTCCTCGGCGCCGTCGTCCTCGCGTTCGCCGCCACCGTGCCGTCCCTCGTCGTCGCCTTCGTGCTCCTCGGGATCAGCTTCGGGGTCGGCTGGCCCGCGTTCAACGCGATGATCGCGAGCATCGTCGACGGCCGGCTGCGCACCCAGTACTTCGGCATCAACTTCGCCCTGGTCAACCTCGGCATCGGGGTCGGCGGCGTGGTCAGCGGGTTCCTCACCGACGTCTCCCGGCCCTGGACCTTCACCGCGATCTTCCTCGCCGACGCCGCCTGCATCCTCGTGCCGGTCGCGTTGCTCCTCGGCCCGCTGCGCGGGGTCGCCGGGAGGCCGCTGCCGGTCGGCGACCAGGCAGGCGGCGCCACCGGATACCTGGCGATCATCCGCCGGCCCGTCGTGCTGTGGATCACCCTCCTGACCTTCCTCGCCAGCTTCGTGGGCTACGGCCAGATGGAGGCCGGCTTCCCGGCGTTCGCCCGGCAGGTCAGCGAGGTGTCGACGCGCACCATCGGCTTCGCCTTCGCGGCCAACACCGCGGTCATCGTCGGGATGCAGTTCCTCGTCCTGCGCCTCATCGACGGCCGGCGACGCACCCGGGTCTTCCTCGGGCTCGTCATGCTGTGGGCGGCCGCCTGGGCGCTCCTCGGCCTGACCGGACTGGTGGCCGGGACGCTGCTCGCCGCGGCCGGGGTCATCGTCTTCCACGTGCTCTTCGGGCTCGGCGAGACGATGCTCCAACCCACCGTCCCGGCGATCGTCAACGACCTCGCCGCCGACCACGAGCGGGGCCGCTTCAACGCCGTCTCGGCGGCCGCCTTCCAGCTCGGGGCGATCACCGCGCCGGTGGTCGCCGGGTGGCTGCTCGACCAGCGGCTCGGCGGGGTGTTCATCGCGATCCTGCTCGTCGGGCTGGGGCTCGTCGCCCTCCTGGCCCTCGCGCTCGAACGCACCCTCACGCCCGAGACCAACGGCGTGCGCGCCGGCGTCGCCGCCCGGCCCTGAGGGCGGGGCGAGGGGCCCGTTCTCGTCCGGTCAGCCGGTCGTGCGCACCGGCCACACCAGCACGGCCTTCATCCCGTCCTTGGCGGCGACGACCCGCACCTGGGTGCCGTTCTGCAGCGCCACCGCGCCACGGGTCGTCGTCGAGGAGTCGAGGACGTAGGTGGCCTTGAAGCCGTCGCTGCTCGTGACCGCCAGGCTCTGACCGGCCGTGTACTGCGTGACCTGCCCGGTCTGGAACACCATGACGGTCGGCGTCCCGGTCACCGAGGTGGTGAACTCGCCGTGGAGCAGTGCGCCCAGACCCGGGATGCCGGCGAGGCCGCCGCCGTCCACGCCGCCCCTGCCGGGGCCGGTGCCCGGCCGGCCCTGGCCGCGTCCGGTGCCGCTGCCCTGGCCGTCGTCGCCGAACGCGCGTCCCCCACCGCGCTGGCCCTGAGCGTTGGGGCCCATGCCGTTGGGGCCCATGCCGTTCCCCCAGGGGCCGGGAGCGTCGTCGGCCGCCTGCGAGACCCGCGCGACGTCGACCCGGTGCACCAGCAGCGCACCCGCGACACCGATCCCGGCGACGACGAGCAGCACGACGAGGGCGCCCGCGACCGCCAGCGCGACCCGGCTCCCCGTCGTGGCGGTCGCCTCCTGCCAGAGCCGTCGGGCGCTCGAGGTCCGCTGCGGCACCGCGGGTGCGACGCCGGACCATCCCGGTCCGTACTGCGCAGGCCCGTACTGCGCAGGCCCGGACGGCGCAGGCCCGGACGGCGGCGATGCGGGCGGCGGCGACAGGGGCTCCGTGCGGTCGGCGGCCGACGGCGGGGCAACAGTGCCGTCGGGGGCCCCGTGGGGCCCGTCGGGCGACTCGGACGGGGTGGGACGGTCGGTCATGGGCCCATCATCGCCCCGCCGCCGCCCCCACCCGCCCGCACCCGCCGATTCACACCCACCTCACAGCGGGCAGACCCGCCCCGACGCCGATGAGGGCCGGACGACGACGCCGGTGCGACGGGGGGCAGCGGGGACGAGCCCGCTCAGCCGCCGGAGAGGGCGCGCACGACGCGGGAGGGCGAGGGCCGGCCGAGGTGCCCGGCCATCCACGTGCTCGCCGCGACGAGCGCGTCGAGGTCGATCCCGGTCTCGACCCCCGCGCCGTCCAGGGCCCAGACGAGGTCCTCGGTGGCGATGTTGCCGGTGGCGGACTTCGCGTACGGGCAACCCCCGAGGCCCCCGGTCGAGGCGTCGACGACGGTGACGCCGTCGCGCAGCGCCGCCAGGGTGTTGGCGAGCGCCTGGCCGTAGGTGTCATGGAAGTGCACGCCGACGCGCTCGGGCCCGGTGCCTGCCGCGTCGAGCGCCTCGAGCAGGCGGTGCACGTGCCCGGTGGTGCCGACCCCGATGGTGTCGCCGACGGAGAGCTGGTCGCAGCCCAGGTCCATGAGCCGGGAGCAGACGTCGACGACCTGCGTCACCGGGACCGGCCCCTCCCACGGGTCGCCGAAGCACATCGAGACGTAGGCCCGCACCCACATCCCCTCGGCCTTGGCACGGGCGACGACCGGCGCGAACATCGCGACCGACTCCCGGACGGAGCGGTTGAGGTTGCGCTGCGCGAAGGTCTCGGTGGCGCTGCCGAAGACCGCGACCCCGCCGACGCCGGCGGCGAGAGCCCGGTCCAGGCCCCGGAGGTTGGGCACGAGGACCGGACGCCGGGGGCCGCGCCCCTGCTCACCGAGCGCCTCGAGCACCTCCTCGGCGTCGGCCAGCTGGGGGACCCAGCGCGGGTCCACGAAGGAGGTCGTCTCGATGGTCCCCAGGCCGGCCGCGGCCAGGCGGTGGACGAACTCGGCCTTGACCGGTGCCGGCACGACGGCCGACTCGTTCTGCAGCCCGTCGCGAGGACCCACCTCGTAGACGGTGACCCGGGACGGGAGGCTGGCGTCGGGCTCGACCTGCGGGAGCGGGAGTCTCACCTCACGATCCTGACACGAGGGTCGGCCCGCGGGCGAGCAGGCCACCCAGTAACGTTCTGGCCGGCGACGGGAGCCCGCCGCGGGCGGAACGAGCACGGAGGAACGGCCATGAGCAGCAGCAGCGACGAGCGGCGCCCGGACGAGCCCGGGGGGACCCCGCCGGCCGCCGGGGCCGAGGGCCCGCAGGCCGCCGAGGGCCCGCAGGCCGCCGAGGGCCCGCAGGCCGCCGAGGGCGCGCAGGCCCCCGAGGGTGCCCCGGGCGAGACCCCGGACGGGGACCGCGCCGCCGGCGACGCGGAGGTCACCGGCGCCCTCGATCACGGCCCCTCCGCCGAGTCCCCCACCCCCGCCGACCCGACCCAACCGCTGGCGGCGGGCGCCGGCGCCGGCGAGCAGCCGTGGGCGGCCCCGACGGCCGAGATGCCCGAGACCGGGCCGGGGGCCGGCACCGAACCGTCGGCCTACGGCGGGCCCTCCTACGCCCAGCCGAGCTACAGCCAGCCCACCTACGAGCAGCCGAGCTACGACCGCGGCCACCCCGGGTCCCCCACCGCCCCGGCGGAGCAGGGCTGGGGGCCGGCGCCGGGCCCCGGCCAGCAGCCCTCCGGAGAGCAGCCCCACGGTGGCCAGGGTGGGTACGGCCAGCAGCCCTACGCAGAGCAGCCCTACGGCCAGGGCGGGCAGGGCCAGCAGCCCTACCCCACCGGGGCGCAGCCGTACGGTGGTGGGGCCGGCTACCCGGCCGCGGGGCCCGTGCCCCCCGCCCCGGCGGGCGGCGGAACCCCTCCCCCGCCCGGGGCCTACCCCGCGCCGTACCTGCCTCCGCCGGCGAACTACGGGCAGAGCACGTCGAACACGAGC
The DNA here is from genome assembly GCA_963772645.1 of uncultured Actinomycetota bacterium. Lineage (GTDB taxonomy): Bacteria > Actinomycetota > Actinomycetes > Actinomycetales > Dermatophilaceae > DASSQJ01. The sequence continues at coordinate 97,645 of CAVYYD010000004.1, read as the reverse complement.
GCCCTCGTGCTCACCATCATCTCCGGCGGCACCCTGCTGTTCTGTGGCGGCCTCCTCGTCATCCCGGCGCTCGTCATGGGGATCATCGGGCTCACCCGGCAGTCCACCGACCCGGCCGGCTCCCGACGGATGAGCCGCTGGGGATGGTGGGCGTACATCGCGGGTGTCGTCGTCACCATCATCGTCGTCGTCATCATCATCGCGGCCATCGTCACGAGCGGCAGCACGAGCACCTCCTTCCAGGGGTACTGACCCCGACGTTGCGTCCAGCACATTCCCAGCCGACTCACAGAAAGCCTCGCGAGACTGGGAGACGTGACAGCGACCCAGAACCCCGAGGCGCGGCTGCTCGTCGTCGAGGACGAGCCCAACATCCGTGAGCTCCTCGCGACCTCGCTCCGGTACGCGGGCTTCGACGTCGCCACCGCTTCCAGCGGCTCGGAGGCGCTGCGCGTCGCCGGCGAGCACGTGCCCGACCTCTGCGTCCTCGACGTCATGCTCCCGGACATGGACGGCTTCACCGTCACCCGCCGGCTGCGCGACCAGGGCCGCCAGCTGCCGATCGTCTTCGTCACCGCCCGCGACTCGGTGGAGGACAAGATCAAGGGGCTGACCGTCGGCGGCGACGACTACGTCACCAAGCCGTTCAGCCTCGAGGAGGTCGTCGCCCGCATCCGCGCCGTCCTGCGGCGAACCCGAGGCGACGCCGACGAGGACCGCCACGTCCTGGCCTTCGAGGACCTCGAGCTCGACGAGGACTCCCACGAGGTGCGCCGCGCCGGCCGGGTCATCGAGACCAGCCCCACGGAGTTCAAGCTGCTGCGCTACCTCCTCCTCAACCCCAACCGGGTCCTCTCCAAGGCGCAGATCCTCGACCACGTCTGGGACTACGACTTCCGTGGCGAGTCCGGGATCGTCGAGTCCTACATCTCCTACCTGCGCCGCAAGATCGACACCGAGGGCCTGCCCCCGCTCATCCACACCAAGCGGGGCGTCGGGTACGTCCTGCGGATGCCGCCCACGGGCTGATGGCGCCCACCGCCCCCGCCGTCGCCGGGGTCGTGCGGCGGCTGGAGCGGGTGCCGCTGCGCTCCCGGCTGCTCGTCATCGTCGGGCTCCTCGTCGGCGCCGCCCTCGTCTGCACCAGCCTGGTCACCGCCTACCTCATGCGCTCGGACCTGCTCGACAGCACCGACGCCGAGCTGCGCAGCGTCCTTCAGCCGGTGGCCAACCAGGCCGTCACCGAGCTGCGGGTGGGCAACGAGAGCCTCCCGACGAGCTACGCCGTCTCGGTCTCCGAGGAGGGCCGGGTCTACCTGCGCAACCCCACCGGCACGACCGTCCACCCCGACCTGCCCTACCTCCCGCGCACCGACCCCCGCGTCGTGTCGCACCAGCCGTTCACCGTCGGCTCGGTCGGGGACGGACCCAGCTGGCGGTTCATCGCCGCGCCGGTCAACGGCTACGACGCGACGATCGCCGTCGGGACCCCGCTCACCCGGGTCACCCACACGGTCGCCCGCCTCCTGGTCACCACGGGCCTCATCGGAACCGTCGTCCTCCTCCTCAGCCTCGTCCTCGGCTACTTCGTCGTGCGCCGGGCGCTGAGGCCGCTGACCCGGATCGAGGACACGGCCGCGGCCATCGCCGCCGGCGACCTCACCCAACGGGTGCCCGTGCGCCGGGCCGACGACGAGGTCACCTCCCTCTCGCGCAGCCTCAACGTCATGCTCGCCCGGATCGAGTCCTCGTTCGCGGTCCGGGAGAAGAGCGAGGAGCGGATGCGGCAGTTCGTCGCCGACGCCTCGCACGAGCTGCGGACCCCCCTGGCGACCGTCCGCGGCTACGCCGAGCTGTACCGCCAGGGCGCGGTGTCGGACCCGGCCGCGGTCGAGGGGGCGATGGAGCGGATCGAGGCCGAGTCCGGGCGGATGAGCGCCCTCGTCGAGGACCTGCTCACCCTGGCCCGGATCGACGACGCCCCGGAGACGGAGATGGGACCGGTCGACCTCACCGTGCTCGCCGCGGACGCGGTCGCCGACGCCCGGGTCCGCGAACCGGAGCGCCGGATCAGCCTGCTCGGGCTCGACGGCCCGGTGGAGCCGACGGTCGCGTGGGGCTCCGAGCCCCGGCTGCGCCAGGTGGTCACCAACCTCGTCGCGAACGCGCTGCGACACACCCCCGGCGGCACCCCGGTGGAGGTCGCGGTCGGCACGGATGCCGAGGGCCTGGCCATCGAGGTGCGCGACCACGGCCCGGGGGTCCCCCAGGACGTCTCGGTCAAGGTCTTCGAGCGGTTCTTCCGTGCCGACCCGGCCCGCGGGCGGGGCAGCGGCGGCAGCGGCCTCGGGCTCGCGATCGTCGCGGCGATCGTCGCCGGGCACGACGGCCGGGTCGGGGTGGCCGAGACCCCCGGCGGCGGGGCGACCTTCGTCGTCCGCCTCCCACAGCGGACTCCCAGCCTCTGATCAGCGGCCACTCACCTCGAGCCGGTTGACTCGTCGATGTCAGACACCGAAGGAGGACCGCACCACCATGACCGACCAGCACCCCACCCCGCAGTGGTACACCCCTCAAGGGGGCACCCAGACCGCGCCGCGGGCCAACGGTGAACCCGGCCCCTTCGGCACCCCCCAGAACGCCCCGACGACCCCACCCCCTCACGGGCCGCTGGGGCCGACGGGGCCGTCCGGTAGCGGCTCTCCCTCCCCGCGTCCCGGACGTCGCCGCACGGCAGAACTCACCGCCGTCGCGGTCCTCGCCGCCCTCCTGTCCTCGGGCGGCACCATCGCCGCGGCCCGGCTGTGGAACGACACGCAGAATCCCTCCACTGCGAGCACGTCGTCGACACAGCTGGGCCGCGGCACCGACCAGGGCCCGGTCACCCAGGCCGACGCGACGAACCCGAACTGGACCGCGACCGCCACCGCGGTGGCGCCCAGCGTCGTGTCGATCACCGCCCAGCTGCCCCAGGGCGTGGCCCAGGGCTCGGGCGTGATCATCGACCACAACGGGCACGTCCTGACGAACAACCACGTGGTGGCCGGCGCCCAGAAGCTCACCGTCACCCTGGCCGACGGCCGGACGTTCGACGCCAACGTCCAGGGCACCGACCCCTCCACCGACCTCGCCGTCGTCACGGTCTCCGGCGCTCCGAGCGACCTGGCCCCCATCGCGCTGGGCAACTCCGAGTCGCTCAAGGTCGGCGACCCGGTGATGGCGGTCGGCAACCCGCTGGGCCTCGCCGGCACGGTGACCACCGGCATCGTCAGCGCCCTCAACCGGCCGGTGACGACACAGGCCGAGAGCAGCAACCCGTTCGGCACGCAGGCCGACCCGGTGGTGACCAACGCGATCCAGACCTCCGCCGCGATCAACCCGGGCAACAGCGGCGGCGCGCTCGTCAACGGCGCCGGCCAGCTCGTCGGCATCAACTCCTCGATCGCCTCGCTCGGGTCCTCCTCGTCCGGCCAGTCCGGCAACATCGGCATCGGGTTCGCGATCCCGGTCAACGAGGCCAAGTCGATCGCCACCCAGCTCATCGACAAGGGCACCGCACAGCACGCCTTCCTCGGGGTCACCCCGCAGGACGGCAGCGCCTCGGACGGCTCCGCCACCCGGACCGGAGCCAAGATCACCTCGGTCTCCCCGGGCACCCCGGCGGACAAGGCCGGTCTCCAGGTCGGTGACGTCATCACGGCCGTCAACGGCGACCGGGTCGACTCCGCCCTCTCCCTCGTCGGCTACATCCGCGAGCAGTCGGTCGGCGACTCCGTCAAGCTGACCGTCATCCGCGGCGGGAAGACCCTCGACATCACGGCGACCCTCGCCGCCCGCAGCCAGAACGGCTGACCCCAGACCCGCCACGGGGAACCACCGGGGCGCCTGAGCACGCAGCATGAGTAGGCGTGCTCAGGCGCCCTTCCCGTGCGCCCCGGATGCTGGGCGCATGAGCACCCAGGACGACGTCCGACGCCTCGAGCACGATTTCGCCGAGGCGATGCAGCGCCTCTACGCCGTCGGCAACGGCCTGGCCCGGCTGCGGGCGCAGCTCGGCGAGGCCCCGGTGGCGCACCTCGTGGCAACCGCCGGGGCCCCTGCGGTGGCCGTGCCGGACCCGGCGCGTCCCCGAACCGTTCCCGCCGCGGGGGCACCCGGCGCGGCCCGGGCCCCCGGCGCGGTCCCGGCCACCGTCGCCGCGCGGGTCCCGTGGTACCGGCGCGAGGGGGCGGTGACCCGCGTGCTCGCGGTCGCCGGAGCGGTGGTCACGCTGGCCGGGGTGGCGATGCTCCTCGTCATCGCGGTGCGGCACGGCTGGTTCGGTCCGCTGGCCCGGGTCGGGGCCGGGGCCGCCCTCGCGGCGGTCCTGGCGACCCTCGGGTCGCGGCAGGGGGCGGCCGACCTGCGCGCCGGGCGCGCGGTGGGCGCGGCGCCGGTCGCCCTCGTCGCCACGGGCGGCGCCGCCGCCTACCTCGACGTCGTCGCGGTGACGCAGGGCTACGGCTGGGTGCCCGCGGTGCCCGGGCTGGCCCTGTCCGGCGTCGTGGCCCTGGCCGGGCTCTGGCTCGCCCGCCGGTGGGGCAGCGAGCTGCTGGCCGTCGTCATGGTCGCGGGCGCGGCCGGCTTCTCCCCCGTCGTGGCGGGGGGGCCGGGCTGGGTCCTCTCCGGGTTCCTCGGCGTCCTGTCCCTCGCCGGCTGGTGGGCCGGCGGCGAGCCGACGCGTCCGGCGCTCACCGTCGTCAGGGCCACGCCGGTCGCGATCTCGCTCCTCGTCGGTGCAGCCGCCGCGGACTCGACGGCCGAGCTGCTCGGGCTGCTCGCGGTGGCCGTCCCGCTCCTGCTCGCGACGCTGGCCACCGCGGCGCTCTCGGTGCACCGTGACCCGGCTGACGTCACCGCGTCGGTCTCCCTCGGAGCGGCCGTCGTCGCCACCCTCGGGACCACCGCGAACCTCCCCGACCCGCTCCGGGCGACCCTGCTCTCGCTCACCGCGGCCGTGCTCCTCCTCGCCGCCAGCGGCCTGGGCAGGGCGCCGTTCGGCCCCGTCGCGACCCACCTCGTCGCCGTGACCGCGGTGGGCGGCTCGGCTGCCGCGGTGCTCGCCGTGGTCAGCGGTGCGCCCCACCGGTTCGTCACGACCGGGCTGCTGCTCCTCGCCGCCGGCCACCTCGGCTCGGCGCTCGTCAGCCGCTCGCGGGTCACCCTCGCCCTCGGCGCGGGGACGGCCCTGCTCGGCACGGCCGCCTGGAGCGGGCACGCGGTCGCGATGCTCACCGAGTCCTCGGCCCTGCGCCACGACGGCGCCGTGGCGGTGCTCGACAGCCTGCTCCTCGTCGGGATCCTCGCCCTGGCGGCCCATGCCACGACCACCGTGCGCGGCGTCCCGCCCGAGGTTAGGCTTGCGAGCCTGGTCACCGCGTGGGTCCTCGGCCTCGCCGGCTGGGCGACCGCCGTCGTCTCCCTCGGAGTCCTCGCCGGCGAGCGTCTCGGCGAGCCGACGATCGGGTTCCTCCTGGGGCAGGCCACGGCGACGGTGTCGTGGATGCTCGCCTCGGGGTGGCTGCTCCTCCGCTCGCTGGCCCAGGGCCGGTACGCCGACCTCGCCCTGCGCGGCGGACTGGGCCTGGCGGCCGTCGCGGTCGCCAAGCTCTTCCTCTACGACCTCGCCGCCCTCTCCGGGGTCGTGCGGTCCGTGGCGTTCATCGCCACCGGCCTGCTCCTCATCGCCACCGGCAGCCGCTACGCCCGAGCCCACGAGAGGGGCCACGAGGCGCCGTGACCTTGGGCGCGTGACGAGCGGCCCGGCGCTCTGCGACAGTGGGCGGATGGACACTCTGCGGGGGCGGTGGTCCGAGGACTGCGCCCGAGCGCTGCCGGAGGCGACGGGGGATGCCGTGGCGGCGGTGGGGGCCGACCTCGCCCGGCGCTGGCGGCAGCCGCACCGGCACTACCACGACGCCACCCACCTCGCCGAGGTCCTCGCCGCGGTCGAGACCCTCGTCCGGGCCGAACGGGTGGGCCCGGCGGCTCGCTCGGTCGCGGTGCTCGCGGCGTGGTTCCACGACGCCGTCTACGCCGTGGGCGCACCCGAGGGCAACGAGCGGCGCAGCGCCGAGCTCGCCTCCGCTTCCCTCGCCCGGCTCGGCGCCGGGGACCACCTCACCGAGCGGGTGGTCACCCTCGTCCTCGACACCGCGGCCCACGACCTCGGCGGCCGGGTGCGGGACCCGGCCCGGGCCCTGCTCCACGACGCCGACCTCTGGGTGCTCGCCGCGCCGGTCGCCCGCTTCGACGAGTACTGCCGGCAGGTCCGCGCCGAGTACGCGCACGTCCCCGCGGCCGAGTACGCCCGCGGCCGCGGCGAGGTGCTGCGGCCCTTCCTCGCCCGCCCGCACGTCTACCGGACGGGGCACGCCCGCCGGGAGTGGGAGCCGGCGGCGCGGGAGAACCTGGCCCGGGAGCTCACCCGGCTCGCGGGCTGAGGGTGGCCTCGACCAGCGGCCAGTAGAAGTGCCCGGAGCAGAGCCCCTCGAGCTCGGTCCAGGTGACCCAGCGGCGGTCGTCGGTGTCGTCGAGCTGTGCCGTCAGCGGCGGGCGCACCTCGGCCAGCCGCGTCGTGAACACCTGCAGCAGGTCCTGGCCGACGCGCCAGAGACCCCCGGCCGTGCGGTGGTGGAAGCGCTCGTAGCCGAGCGGGGCCAGGTGGTCCGGGTCGAGGTCGAGGCCGCACTCCTCGCGGGCCTCGCGGACCGCGTTCTCCCGCACCGTCTCCGCCGGCTCACGCCAGCCTCCGGGCGCACCCCACTCGTCGCGCCGCACCGACCGGACCACGACGTGGTGTCCGGCGGCGTCGCGGACGAACACCATGGCCGCGAAGACCCGCCGGTGGTCGGCCTCACGGGGTGAGCGGATCAGGTCGACGTCGGCCGTGGTGCCGTCGGGGAACCGGATGCCCGTGACTCGCGCGACCCCCTTGTCGCCGCGCCGCTTCGGCATCCGCAGCCCGCTCTCGACGAGGGCCCGGAGCAGCTCACGGGCACCGACGGGCAGGGCCCCGGCGGCCACGACGTCGTCGTAGCGGTCCTCGGGCACGTCGTAGTGGTCGCCCTCGAACCCGCGCGGTGGGATGCCGACGGCCCGGGCGAACGCGTGCAGCTCGTCGAGGCTGGCGTCGCTGACGAGGTGGCTCCACCGCCGCCCGTGCGCCTCGGCGCGGGGCGGGTCGATGAGGATGGCCACGGGCCCGATCGTAGGCGGCGGCACCCTCCCTGTGGACAACTCGGCGGCGACCCCGCGACTCCCGCCTAGCGTCGGCGGAAGTGGCCGGCCACGAGGGGCGGCCCGAGCGAAGGGGGAACCCGATGGCGGCACAGTTCCAGGTCGACACCGACCGCATCGCGGTCGCGGCGAGCGACGTGGCGCGGATCTCGGCCGAGATCGAGGGGGAGGTCGCCCAGATGCTCGCCCGGCTCACCGGCCTCCAGGACGCGTGGACGGGCTCCGCGTCGTCCCAGTTCCAGGGGGTCGTGGCCCAGTGGCGGGCCACCCAGCAGCAGGTCCGCGAGTCCCTCGACAGCATCGGTCGCGTCCTCGCCGCGGCGGGCAGCCAGTACGCCGAGGCCGAGGCGCACGCGGTGCGGATGTTCAGCTAGCCCGGCGGCGTGGGTGGCCGGTCCGGCCGCCCGGCGGGGCCGGGGCGGTCCTGCGGTCCCGGCGGCCCGGTGGTGAGGTCGAGCTTCATCCCGGCGTGGGTGTGCCGCCAGCCGAGGCCCTCGTAGAAACGGTGGGCGTCGGTGCGGCGCAGGTCGCTGGTCAGCTGGCCGAGGACCGCGCCACGGGCGCGCCCGTGGTCGGCGGCCCAGCCGAGGAGCCCGCGCCCCAGCCCGGTCCCCCGGGTCGAGGACGAGACCCGCACCGCCTCGACCTGCATCCGGGTGGCGCCGCCGCGGGAGAGGCTGCGGAGGAAGGAGAGCTGGAGGGTGGCCACGACGCGCCCGGCACCCTCCCGGGCCACGACGAGGAGCTGCCGCGGGTCGGCGTCGACGGCGACGAACGCCTCCCGGTAGGGGGCGAGGTCGCGCGCCGTCTCGCGGCCGGCCCCGATCGGGTCGTCGAGCAGGAGCTCGACGACGGCGGGCACGTCGCCGGCACGTGCCCGCTCGACGAGGTAGCGCCGGCCGCCCGCCTCGATCAGCGCGGGCAGGGCACCTGCGGGCTCCTGGTGCCGGGCCGGTGGGCCCTGGTCCACGCCGGTCACTCGGAGGCGATCGCCCGGAGGATGTCGACCCGGGCGGCGCGGCGGCCGGGCCAGAGCGCGGCGAGCACGCCGACGGCCGCGGCGACCAGGACGAAGAGGGCGAGCTGGCCCCACGGGATGGCGAGGACGTCGATGCCCTGGTCCACCAGGGAGTGCTGGAGGGCGACGGCGAAGACGAGTCCGAGGCCGATGCCCAGCACGGCCCCGAGCACGGCGATCGCCACCGACTCCAGCCGGAGCATCGTCCGCAGCTGCCGCCGGGAGAGCCCCACCGCGCGGAGCAGCCCGATCTCCCGGACCCGCTCGATCACCGAGAGGGCCAGGGTGTTGACGATGCCGAGCACCGCGATGACGATGGCCAGCCCGAGCAGTGCGTAGACGATGTAGAGGACCTGGTCGATGGGCCGGCGCTGCTGGGCGGCGAACTGCGCCTGGTCGCCGACGTTGACGGTGGGCAGGTCCTTCACGGTGGCGTCCAGGGCCTGCTTGAGCGCCGTGCGGTCCACCCCCGGCGCCGCGGTGAGGAACACCGTGCGGTCGGTCGGCGGCACGCCCAGGGCGTCGAAACCCTGGAGCGACATCGTGACGTCCGAGCGGAGCACGGCGTCGGTGTCGTAGGTGGCGACGACCGGGGCCTTCACCTGCCCCCCGGCGAAGCCGAGGGTGACCGTGGAGCCCACGGAGAGGCGGTGCTGCGCTGCGTACGTCGTCGACAGGCGCCACCCCGTCGGCGCCGAGGGCGCCGAGCGACCCGGCGGTCACGGTGGGGCTGGCCACCCCGGCGACGGCGGCGGGGTCGACCCCGTTGGCCGACTCGCGGTCCCCGTCCACCTCGATCCGGGCGGACCGGATCCGGACGACGTCGGCCACCCCCGGCACCCGGGACATCTCGTCGGCGATCGTCGACGAGAAGCCCTGCCCGACGACGCTGGAGACGACGAAGTCGGCCACGACGTCCTGGGCCAGCGCCTTGTCGATGCTCGCCTTCGCGGAGGCTCCGAGCACGGACATCATCGTCACCAGGGAGACCCCGATCATCAGGGCCGACGCCGTCGCACCCGTCCGACGGGGGTTGCGCCGCGAGTTCTGCTCGGCCATGAGCCCGACCGCGCCGAACCCGCGCCGGTAGGCCCACCCGAGGCCGGCGAGCACGGGCCGCCCCGCCACCGGGCTGACCAGTGCCGTCCCGACCAGCACGCCGAAGATCCCGGCGCCCAGGACGTACGTCGGCTCGCTGGTCCAGCCGGCGAGGCCACCGGCCATCCCGACCACCCCGGCCGCCACCAGCAGGCTCCCGACGACGAGGCGCCAGCGCATCCCGCCCTCGGCGAGGGCGACGTCGTCGCGCATGGCCGCGACCGGGGCGACCCGTCCGGCCCGACGGGCGGGCAGGTAGGCGGCGGCCAGGGTCACGACGAGCCCCGACGCCGAGCGCGACGAGGACGGTGCGTGGCCGCAGGACGAGCGCGCTGCCGCCGAGGTCGAGCCCGACCCTGCCGAAGACGAGCTTGATCGCGACCGCGAGCAGGATGCCGAGGCCCACCCCGAGCGCGGACCCCGCGAGCCCCACCGCACCCGCCTCGAGGAGCACCGAACGCGCCACCTGCCGACGGCTGGCCCCGATGGCCCGCAGCAGCGCGAGCTCGCGGCTGCGCTGCGCGACGAGGATCGAGAAGGTGTTGACGATGAGGAAGGCGCCGACCGTGAGCGCCACGCCGGCGAAGACGAGGAGGAAGGTGTTGACGAAGGAGAGCGCCTGGTCGATGCGCGTCGAGGCCTTGGCGGCCGTCGCGTCGCCGGTGGTCGCCTCGTACCCCTTGGGCAGCACCCGCGCGACGGCCGCCCGGAGCTGGTCCTGGCTGGTCCCCGGCGCCGCGGTCACCCAGACGGTGGACCACGCGTCCTTGCCGTCGAGGTAGATGCGCTGGGCCGTCGGGGCGTCGAGCATCACGATGCCGGCCCCCACGAGCGAGGCGCCCGCGAAGTCGGCGGTGCCGGCGAGGCGCCCGGTCACCCGCGGCTGCTCGGTGGAGGTGATGAGAGGGACCTCGTCACCGAGCGAGTAGCCGGACTCGGCCGCCGTCGCGGTGTCGAGGACGACCTCGCCGGCCGCGGTCGGCCAGTGGCCGGTGACCAGGGTGGCGGTCGGGACGCCGTGGGCGGCCGGCCCGGAGCTGTAGCTCACGGCGATGCCCGGTGGCCCCCCACCGCCGAGCAGCTTGCCGTCCCGGGCCGACGACGTAGGTGCCGAAGGTGGTGATCCGCCCGTCCGCCCGGGCCGCGCCGGGCACCGCCGCGAGCCGGCGGGACGAGGGACTCCGGCACGGTGGCGGCACCCCCGGGCCCGGCGAACGGCGCCCCGCCCGAGCCGCCCGAGGGTCGGACGATGACGTCTCCGACGGCACCGCTGGTCAGGCCGGTGAAGGCGCGGTCGAGGGTGTCGGTGAAGACGTAGGAACCGGCGACGAACGCGACGCCGAGGACGACCGCGACCCCGCTGAGCAGGAGGCGGACCTTGTGGGCGAGGATGCCCCGCCAGGTGGCACGCAGCACCGGTCAGGCCCTCGCCTGCGCGACCGAGCCCGGCCATCCGCTCGAGGACCTGCTCGGGCGTCGGCTCGCGCAGCTCGCCCTCGACGTGGCCGTCGGCGAGGAAGACGACCCGGTCGGTCCAGCTCGCCGCTCCCGGGGTCGTGCGTGACCATGACGACGGTTTGGTCGTGGCTGTCGACCGCGGCGCGCAGGAACCCGAGCACCTCGGCGCCCGAGGTCGAGTCGAGGTTGCCGGTCGGCTCGTCGGCGAAGACGACGTCCGGGCGGCCGATGAGCGCCCGGGCGCACGCGACCCGCTGCTGCTGGCCGCCGGAGAGCTCTCCGGGCCGGTGCCCGAGCCGGTCCCGCAGGCCGACGGTGTCGACGACCTCGTCGAACCAGGCGCTCTCCGGGCGGCGCCCGGCGATGGCCAGCGGCAGCAGGATGTTCTCCTCGGCGGTCAGCGTGGGGACGAGGTTGAAGGCCTGGAAGACGAAACCGATCCGGTCGCGGCGCAGCTCGGTGAGGGCTCGCTCGCGCAGGTCGGTGAGGTCGACGTCACCGAGCAGGACCTGGCCCGAGGTGACGTCGTCCAGGCCCGCCGCGCAGTGCATGAGGGTCGACTTCCCGGAGCCGGACTTGCCCATGATCGCGGTGAACTCCCCCGCGTGCAGGTCGAGGGTGACGTCGTCCAGGGCGACCACCCGGGTCTCGCCCGAGCCGTAGACCTTGGTGAGGTTCTCGACGCGCGCGGCTGCGGTGCGGGTGGGGATCCGCTCGTCGGTGGGGTCGGCGACCGTCATGCGTGGTCCTCGCGGTGGTCCGGGGGAGCAGCGGGCGGGTTCGCCTCGCCGCTGCGTCAACGCTAGGCGACGGCCTCCTGGTTCCGCGGTGCCGGTCCCCTGTCGACCGTTGCGGGGCCGCCGCCGGTTCCCGTCTCGAGCCGGACCCGGTGGACCTGGCGCAGCCGGGGGTGGGCGTACCGCTGGCCGACCACGTCCCCGGTGACCCAGACGAGCTCGAGCGCCTCCTCCTGGACCCGGCACATCGCGAGGTTGTTGTCGAACCAGGGCCCCTCGGTGACCGTCCATCGGTAGGCCGGGTCGGGCACGCGCTCGGAGCGGCGAGGCGAGGAACCGCATCGGGCGCACGAGGGACTTGGCGAACAGCGACATCATGACCCGCACGCCCACGCGGCATCGGGTTGCGGATCGGTGAGCACACGGCCTGGACGATTCGCGAGCGGGCGCCGTACCGGCCGGGGTCGGTGACCTCGGCGAGGTAGGAGTTGTGGACGTCCCCGGAGAGGAACGTGATCGTCGCCGGGGCCGGCCCGCGGTGCCCGCGGGCGAGGTCCATGACGATCTCGAACACCTCGTCGAAGCCGTGGTTGAACGCGGCCCAGTGCTCGAGGTCGATGCTGCGCCGCACCCGCTCCGCGACGTCGGCGGCCCGGCGCCCGAACGCCGCCCTGGGCCACGGCCTCGTCGATCGCCTCGAAGTCGTGCAGGCCGGGCGGGAGGAGGAAGGGCAGCGAGGTGCCGACGAAGACGTGGCGGTGCCCGCCGCGCAGGGTGCTCGTCGAGCCAGCCGCAGCTCGGCGGGGTCGAGCATCGAGCGCCCGTCGGGCCGCAGGTCGCGGGCCGCGCGGGAGTCGACGACGACGACGAGGCAGTCGCCGAGCTCGCGGGTGAAGCTCCACCGGTAGGACTCCGGGCTCGGCGTCGGCCCGGGCGGCGAGGCGCTGAGGTCGTCGGTGAGGTCGAGCTCGCTCGCCGGCGTCGGCGTGCGCCGCGACCCGCCGCCACACCTCCTCCTGGGCCAGGGCGGCGGGCGAGAGGTTGCCGAGGTGCTGGTACACCCAGTACGACGCGAGCCCGCTGACGATGCGCTCCTGCCACCAGGTCGTCGCGCGGATGTCGCGGCGCCACGACCATGAGGTGTTCCAGTCGTCGCGGATGTCGTGGTCGTCGAAGATCATCGCGCTCGGCAGGTTCGACAGGACCCACCGGATGATCTCGTCGCTCCACGCGAGGCGGTAGAGCTCGGCGTACTCCGGGTAGTCCTTGATCTCCTCGAACGGTGGCTGCGAGACGTCGCGGCGCGACCGCATGAACGCCTCGAGCTCGGGGTGCGGCGTGGTGTCGGCGTAGACCTGGTCGCCGAGGAGCAGGAGCAGGTCGGGCCAGTCGGCACGCGGGTCGTCCCGCAGCGCGAGGGCGAGGGTGCGCAGCGCGTCGACGCCGTGCTCCTCGGTGCCGGCCCGGTCATGCGTGCCGGTGGTGCGGCACGAGCCGAAGGCGAACCGCGGCAGGCGCTCGGGGTCCAGGGTGCGGATGCGGCTCGGCGGCATCCCGGCTCGGGGCCAGACGGGCTCGCCATCGAGGGCGACCTCGTAGGCGTCGTCGCTGCCCGGCTCGAGCCCGTCACAGACGACGAGCGCGTGGTGGTCGCCGTGGACCCCGAAGGTCCGGGCCGTCCACGACCGGCCGGCGCGGGTCACCGTGACCTCGACCGCGTCCCGGGTGCGCACCCAGACGGTGGCGGAGGTGCCGTCGACGTACCGGAGGACCGGCCCGAGGACGAGGGGCTCGCTGGGGTCCGGACCGAGGTGCATCGCCCCATCGTGCCGCGGACGGCCCGGATGGGGCGCCGGACGTGCAGGGCGTCCGTGCGCGACGGGCGCCCCTCCCGCAGGAGGAGCGCCCGTCGCGGACCGTCGGGGTCAGGGCCTCAGAAGCCCATGCCCCCCATGTCGTCGCCACCGGGCATGGCCGGAGCGGCCTTCTCCGGCTTGTCGGCGATGACGGCCTCGGTGGTGAGGAACAGCGCCGCGATCGACGCGGCGTTCTGCAGCGCCGAGCGGGTCACCTTGGCCGGGTCGATGATGCCGGCCGCGATGAGGTCGACGTACTCGCCGGTCGCGGCGTTCAGGCCCCAACCGGACTCGAGGTGCGCGACCTTCTCCGCGACGACGCCGCCCTCGAGGCCGGCGTTGATCGCGATCTGCTTCAGCGGCGCCTCGATGGCCACCTTGACGATGTTCGCCCCGGTCGCCTCGTCGCCCTCGAGGGCGAGGTTGGCGAACGCCTTGGCACCGGCCTGGATGAGCGCGACGCCGCCACCGGCGACGATGCCCTCCTCGACGGCCGCCTTCGCGTTGCGGACGGCGTCCTCGATGCGGTGCTTGCGCTCCTTGAGCTCGACCTCGGTGGCCGCGCCCGCCTTGATGACGGCGACGCCGCCGGCGAGCTTGGCGAGGCGCTCCTGGAGCTTCTCGCGGTCGTAGTCGGAGTCCGACTTCTCGATCTCGGCGCGGATCTGGTTGACCCGGCCCTGGATCTGGTCGGCGTCGCCGGCGCCCTCGACGATCGTCGTCTCGTCCTTGGTGACGACGACCTTGCGGGCCTTGCCGAGCAGGTCGAGGTCCGCGGTGTCGAGCTTGAGGCCGACCTCCTCGGAGATGACCTGGCCACCGGTGAGGATGGCGATGTCGCCGAGCATGGCCTTGCGGCGGTCACCGAAGCCCGGGCGCCTTGACGGCGACGGACTTGAAGGTGCCGCGGATCTTGTTGACGACCAGCGTGGACAGGGCCTCGCCCTCGACGTCCTCGGAGATGATGAGCAGCGGCTTGCCCGACTGCATGACCTTCTCCAGCACGGGCAGCAGGTCCTTGATCGAGCCGATCTTCGAGTTCGCGATGAGGACGTAGGGGTCCTCGAGCACGGCCTCCATCCGCTCGGTGTCGGTGACGAAGTAGTGGCTGATGTAGCCCTTGTCGAAGCGCATGCCCTCGGTGAGCTCGAGCTCGAGGCCGAAGGTGTTGGACTCCTCGACGGTGATGACGCCTTCCTTGCCGACCTTGTCCATGGCCTCGGCGATCATCTCGCCGATCTGGTTGTCGGCGGCGGAGATCGACGCGGTCGCGGCGATCTGCTCCTTGGTCTCGACGTCCTTGGCGCTGGCGAGCAGCTCGTCGGACACCGCGGCGACGGCCTTCTCGATGCCGCGCTTGAGCGCCATCGGGTTCGCGCCGGCTGCGACGTTGCGCAGGCCCTCGCGGACCAGCGCCTGGGCGAGGACGGTCGCCGTCGTCGTGCCGTCTCCGGCGACGTCGTCGGTCTTCTTGGCGACCTCCTTGACGAGCTCTGCGCCGATCTTCTCGTACGGCTCGTCGAGCTCGATCTCCTTGGCGATGGAGACCCCGTCGTTGGTGATGGTGGGGGCGCCCCACTTCTTCTCGAGGACGACGTTGCGGCCCTTGGGGCCGAGGGTGACCTTGACGGCGTCGGCAAGGGTGTTCATCCCCCGCTCGAGACCGCGGCGCGCCTCCTCATCGAAAGCGATGATCTTGGCCATTCGGGTGGTTCCTCCCACGCGAATCGAAGGTGGGACCGGGCGGTGCCCGCGACGGACGGAGCGGGGGGCGACGGCTCAGGTCTCCGTCGACTCCCGACCCTCACCGGACCGGTCGGTTTGTCACTCTCGGCATGAGAGTGCCAACGCCATTATTGGCACTCCCACCCGGAGAGTGCAAACGGCGTCCGGCCCGCCACCGGCCGCGCCGGCCACGCGCCGCCCCCCGCCGCCCCGGCTCAGAGCTCGGGAGCCGCCCCCTGGATCGCCACCCGGAGCGAGGCGTCGGCCTCGGAGGCCACCGGGTCCGCGAGGTCGGCGACGAAGACCGCGACCGCGGTCCGGGCAGGGTTCGAGCCGAGCTCGGCGAGCACCGCCCGCCAGGCAGCGAGGTTGGGATGGTCCAGGGCCGTACAGGCCTCGGCGGGGGCGAGCGAGGCGACGGCGGCCTCGAGGTCGGCGTTCGACAGCTCGAGGGTGGCGGTCGAGCCGTCGTGCCCGAGGATGGTCGCGAGGACGACGGCGCCCAGGGCCCGAGGCCGACCTGGGTGGTTGACGTGCGGGAAGACCCAGTCGGGCGAGGACGATGCCGGGCTCAGGCCCACCGCGTAGGCCGCCGGCGGCCGCCAGCCCTCGATCCGGGAGGCGAGGTGCTCCGTGATGGCGGCCAGGCCCCCGGTCGTGCTCCAGTCCAGGTCGGTCATGCCTCCCATGGTGGCAAACCGCGCCCCGGCAGCGCGCCGGGCGCCCCCGGCAGCCGCATCCGCCCGCACCCGCGCCGGGTGAACGTCAGGTGAACGACACTCCCGCTCTTGGTGAACGTGGCATGACGGCCCCACACTGGCTACCCGTGGACGCAGCGACCCTCATCCTCGTGCTCGTCATCGTCACCGCACTGGCCTTCGACTTCACCAACGGGTTCCACGACACTGGCAACGCCATGGCAACCTCGATCGCCACCGGCGCGCTGACGCCCAAGGTCGCGGTGATGCTCTCGGCGGTGCTGAACCTCGCCGGCGCGTTCCTGTCCGTCGAGGTGGCCCTCACCGTCACCAACTCGGTGATCAAGCTCCAGGACTCCTCCGGGGCGCCCCGGGCCGACCTGCTCGCCGGCGGTGGAGAGGCGCTGCTCCTCATCGTCCTGGCCGGCCTCGTGGGCGGCATCGTCTGGAACCTCTTCACATGGCTGTACGGGCTGCCGTCCAGCTCCTCGCACGCGCTCCTCGGGGGCCTCATCGGCTCGGGCATGGCCGGCCTCGGCGTCGGCGGGGTGAAGTGGACCGGCGATGCCACCAAGCTCGACGGCGTGGTCGGCAAGATCCTCCTGCCGGCGCTCCTCTCCCCCCTCGTCGCGATCGTCGTCGCGGCCGTCGGGACCTGGCTGGTGTTCCGGATCACCGACGGGGTGACGGAGAGGTACCGGCAGCGCGGCTTCCGCTGGGGCCAGATCGGCAGCGCCTCGCTCGTCTCGCTCGCCCACGGCACCAACGACGCCCAGAAGACGATGGGCGTGATGACGCTGGCCCTGATCGCCGCCGGGCACTGGTCCGACACCGGCAGCGTCCCGGTGTGGGTCAAGGTCTCGGCCGCCTCGGCCATCGCGCTCGGCACCTGGATCGGCGGATGGCGCATCATCCGCACCCTCGGCAAGGGGCTGATCGACATCTCCCCGGCCCAGGGGATGGCCGCCGAGTCCAGCTCGGCCGCCGTCATCCTCTCCTCCAGCCACCTGGGGTTCGCCCTCTCGACGACCCACGTCGCGACCGGGTCCATCCTCGGCTCCGGGGTGGGACGACGTGCCCAGGTGCGGTGGAACGTCGCCGGTCGGATGGTCGCCGCCTGGGTCATCACCCTGCCGTCCGCGGGGCTGGTCGGCGCCGCGACGTGGTTCGTCGCCCACGCCCTGGGCGGCGCGCTCGGCGGGGTGGTCGTCGTCCTCGTCCTGGCCGGGTTCGCCTCCTGGATGTGGGCGCGCGCCCGGCGGGTGCCGATCGGCGCCCACAACGTCAACGACGAGTGGGAGGCCGGCGGACGGGCCGCGCCACGTCCCACCCGGGTCCGCTGAGGAAGGAACAGCCGTGAACAGTCTCGTCCTCGCCCTCCAGGGCGGCTGGAAGGTCCTCCTCGTGGGGCTGGTCTTCGGGGCCGGGCTGCCGGCCGTCTTCGCCGCCGGGGTCCGCGCGATGGCCTGGGGCACCGGCGGTGAGGCCGAGGTGAGCAGCGCGCGCCCCCACCCGGCCGGCCGAGCGCTCGCCGGGATCGCCTTCGCCGTGGTGCTCGCCGGCATCCTCGTCGGCCTGGCGATGATCGTCGCCAGCGGCTTCGGCAAGGTGGTCAGCTTCGAGCACGTCTACCCGACCATCGTCGACAAGTAAGGAGGGGCCATGACCCAGCAGCTGACCGGCCCGGTCCTGCAGTGGATCCGGGACGGCTTCCCGGACGGGGTCGGCGACGAGGAGGCCGCCGCGCTCTACGCCGTGCTCCAGGAGCGGCTCGGTGCCGAGCGGGCGCTGGACGTCCTCGCCCGCCTGCACCGGGAGCGCCGGCTCTCCGACGCCGCGGCCGCCTCCCTCATCCCGGACGACGACCAGGTGCGCCGGGTCTCGGCCAAGCTCGTCCTCGGCGGCTGGCCGCTCGCCGGTGGCGAGGAGGAGGACGACGCCCCGCCGCGCGAGGGCAGCCCGCTCGCCCGGATCGTCGCCTGGCTGCGCGAGGGGTACCCCGGCGGCGTCCCCGAGCACGACTACCTGCCGCTGCTCGCCCTCCTCGAGCGGCGCCTGACCCGCTCGGAGGTCAAGAAGATCGCCAAGGCACTGCGGCGGGCCGACGTCAGCCCGGCCGGCCCGCAGGACATCGCCGAGGCGATCACCTCGTACACGCACACCGAGCCCAACGAGGACGACCTGCGGCGGGTGCGTGACCAGCTCGCGAAGAAGGGCTGGCCGGTGGAGTTCCCGGACCCCGACCTCCCGGCGTGAGCCGGTGGGGCCCCGGACCCCCACCAACCGGGGGCGGGGGTGGACCGGACGCCCCGGGACGCAGAGACGCCCGTCCGGCTTCCCTCACGGACGGGCGTCACTGGCTCGGGGGGCGCAGGCTCAGGGCTCCAGTCCCAGGCGGCGGGCCGAGCGGGCCCGCTGCCGGCTGGCCCGCAGCCGGCGCAGCCGCTTGACGAGCATCGGGTCGTGGGCGAGCGCGACGGGGTCGTCGATGAGGCCGTTGAGGACCTGGTAGTAGCGGGTGGCGCTCATGTCGAAGAGCTCCTTGACGGCGGTCTCCTTGGAGCCGGCGTACTTCCACCACTGCCGCTCGAAGGCGAGGATCTCGCGGTCACGCTCGGACAGCCCGCCCGCGCGCTCGGACGAGGTGCTGACCTGTTCGGGGGCGGCGCTCACGGTTTCTCTCTCGACCCTTCGTTGCGTGCGTCGTGCACGGTCAACTCTAGCGAGCGAATGACACGGATGTCATTCGCGCTCCAGCGGGTTGTCGCGTGTCGGAGCCGGCGTCACGTCACGCTCGCCTCAGCGGTCCCAGCAGAACCACGGACCCCAGCGGACGCTGGGTTCCGAGCCGAGGTCGGGACCGGTGTCCCGTGCGCCCGGGACAGGTCCGCGGAGAGGGTGACCGAACCAGGCGCCACCCGGGTGCCCGCTCCGACCGGAGGCCAGCATGACCGACACATCCGCCCTCCCGCGCCGCACCGACCGGCCCGAGTACCCCCTCGTGGGGCGCACCCGGTGGCTCGCCGCCGCCGTCTTCGTCGCCGGGGGCCTGCTCGAGACCCTCTCCTTCCTCCTCGAGTCCGGCGACCTCGACGCGCCCGCCCGCATCGCGTGGTGGCTCGCCCATCCCCTGCGTACCCAGCTGGCCCAGGCCTCGGGGCTTCTCGCCATCGCCTGCCTGGTCGGGACGTTCTGGTTCGCCTACCCGCTGCTGCGTGCGGGCTCGCGCCGGCTCAGCGGGGTCGCCGTGACCTTGCTCATGACGGCCATGGTCGGGCTGGCCGCGGTCCAGGGCATCGAGCTCGCCGCCTACTGGGCCGCCGCCGGCGGGCACGCCGACGCGGCGGCCGGCATCCTCACCGCGGACGACCCGGGCCTTGCCGGGGCCGTCGGCTTCGTGATGTTCCTGCCGGCAGCGGTGCTCGGCAACCTCCTCGCCGCGGTCGCGATGTGGCGCTCGCGCTTCGTCCCCCGGGTCGTCGTCGTCGTGGTCCTCGCCTTCACCGTTCTCGACTTCGGGGCCGGGCTGGGAGTGCTCTCGCACGCCGTCGACCTCGTCACCGGGGTGGTGCTCGCGTGGGCCGTCGTCACCGGCTACGTGCGCCGACCGCGCCGTGCCGCATCCGACGGGATCGCCGCCGAGCCCGCCTCCGCTGGAGCACAATGACGGCCATCATGGAGCGCCCCTCGGCACGCGTGGCCCCCGCCCTCGTCGCGGGGGCCACCGCGGTGCTCGCCACCGGGACGGTCGTGCTGGTCGCGGTCCGCCACTCCGGGCTCGCCTCGGCCCTCGGCGACCACACCGCCGACAGCTGGCTGGCGGGTCTCGCCTTCGGCGTCATCGGGGCCCTCCTCCTGCGCGACGCACCCGGCAACCGGCTCGGGCCGCTGATGGCGACGGGGGGGTTGCTCGCGTCTCTGTCGGCGGTCGGCGCCGAGGTCGCCGCGGCCCCCGTGGGGTCGTTGGCAGCCGTCGCGGCCTGGGCGGCCGCCGTCCTCTGGCTCCCGGCCTTCCTCGGCCTGGTCGTCGCGGTCCCGCTGCTCTTCCCCGACGGCCACCTCGCCTCGACCCGTTGGCGCTGGCCGGCCAGGGCCGCCTTCTCCGCCAGCGGCACCGCCTTCCTGCTCCTGGTCACGACGCAGGAGGCGTTCACCGACGGCGGCGTGAGCACCGTCGACAACCCGCTCGACCTCCCGCTCCCCGACGGTCCGCAGCTCGCCGTCGCGGCCACCTGCTTCGCCGTGGCGCTGGCGGTCGGGCTGGCGGCGGCAGGCCGTGTGCTGGTGGGGATGCGCCGCGCCGACCCCCGCGAGCGCGGCCGCTACGCCTGGTTCGCCACCGCCATCCTCCTGGCCCTCCTCACGACCCTGCCGCTGCCGACCGCCGTCGCGTTCGGGCTCAACGTCGCCTCATTCGTCGCCGTGGGGACGGGGATCGTGCGCCATCGGCTCTTCGACATCGAGCCGGTCCTGTCACGAACGCTCGTCTACGTCGTCCTCAGCGCGGCGGTCCTCGCCGTCTACCTCGCCGCGTCGATCGTCGTCGGCGAGTCCGCCGGGCCGGGCCTGCTGCCCGCCCTCGTCGCGAGCGTCGCGGCCGTCGCCCTGGCCCGCGGACAGGACGCCCTGCACCAGTGGCTGAGGCGCCTCCTCTACGGCGACCGCGACGACGCCGGGCGCGCCCTCGAACGGCTGGGGACGAGGCTCGCCGCCGCCCCCAACACCGACGACGTCCTCCCGCTCGCGGTGGAGACCGCCCGACGCTCCCTCCGCCTGCCGTACGCCGAGATCCTGCTCGCCGGTGAGGACGTCCCGGCGGCCTCCTCCGGTCCCCGGCCCCACCACACCGTCGAGGTCCCCCTCGTCCATGCGGGCGAGGACGTCGGGGTGCTGAGGGTGGCCCCGCGCAGCGGTGAGCACGACCTGTCGGCGCGGGACGTCGACGTCCTCGAGCGGTTCGCCCGGCAGGTGGCCGTGGCCGCCCACGGGGTGCGGACCAACCGCGCCCTGCGCCGCTCGCGCGAGCAGCTCGTCACCGCTCGGGAGACGGAGCGGGCGCGCATCCACCGCGACCTGCACGACGGGCTCGGACCCGCGCTCGCGGGCATCAGCCTCGGGCTGGAGACGGCATCCCGTACCGCGGGCCGCGGCGGCCCCGGCGCGGTCGGGATGCTCGAGGGTC
This sequence comes from uncultured Actinomycetota bacterium, assembly GCA_963772645.1. Classification (GTDB taxonomy): domain Bacteria; phylum Actinomycetota; class Actinomycetes; order Actinomycetales; family Dermatophilaceae; genus DASSQJ01. The sequence goes on along the minus strand of CAVYYD010000004.1, from coordinate 76,595 downwards.
TGCGGGCCGAGACCGCGGCCTGTGTCGACGACGTCCGCCGGATCGTCGCCGACCTGCGTCCTCCCGCGCTCGACGCCGGGCTCGTGGCCGCCCTGAGGCAGCAGGCCGACCTCCTGTCGGCGCGCAGCGGTGGACGGCTGGCCGTCGAGCTCTGCGAGGTCGACGAGCCCGGCCTGCGGGTCGTCCCACCGGCGGTCGAGGTCGCCGCCTACCGGATCGCGAGCGAGGCCATGACCAACGCCGTCCGCCACTCGGGCGCCACTCGGGTCAGGGTGCGGCTGCGCCGCGAGGGTGGGCTCACCGTGGACGTCGAGGACGACGGGTGCGGCGCTCCCCCGCGGCGCCACGGGACCGGGCTGACCTCGATGCGTGAGCGGGCGGAGGAGCTCGGCGGGGCGCTCGAGGTGCGCTCCGAGCCGGGCAGAGGCACGAGCGTCCGGGCCCTCATCCCCCTGCCGGCGGCGGCCTCGTGATCCGGGTCGTCGTCGTCGACGACCACCCGGTGTTCCGGCGGGGGGTACGCGGGGTGCTCGAGGAGCACGAGGACGTCTCGGTCGTCGGGGAGGCCTGCGACTCGGCCGAGTGCCTCGACGTGGTGCGCGCCGCGCACCCTGACGTGGTCCTGATGGACCTCGACATGCCCGGTGGCGGCGGGGTCGCCACGACCCGGGCGGTGCTGCAGGAGGCCCCGGCCACCGCGGTCCTCGTGCTCACGATGTCGACCGACTCCCAGTCCGTGCACGCCGCCGTCCGGGCCGGGGCCCGTGGCTACCTGGTCAAGGGCGCCTCGGGCGAGCGCATCGTCGCCGCCGTCCGGGCCGTCGCCGGGGGCGACTCCGTCTTCGGTGGCGACATCGCGGCCGGGCTGCTCGGCGGCATCCTCCGGGAGCAGGGCCTGGATCGGCGGGGGCGTTTCCCCGCCCTCACCGACAGGGAGGAGGAGGTGCTCGACCTCGTGGCCCGCGGGTGGTCGAACGCCGAGATCACCCGCCGGCTCGTCGTCTCGGAGAAGACGGTCCGCAACCACGTCTCGAACGTCTTCGCCAAGCTCGGGGTCCCCGACCGCGCCCGGGCCATCGTCGTGGCCCGCGAGGCCGGGCTCGGCGACGGGCCGCTCCCGGGCCGCTGAGGGCAGGGCTCAGCCCATCGTGTCGAGGATGGCGGCGACGTCGGCCTCGGTCGTCGACGGGTTGACCACGGCGAACCGGGCGAGGGTCTCGCCGTCGTGGGTCGTCGGCACGACGAAGGCGAACTCGTCGGCGAGGAGGCGGTCCGACCAGGCGTGGTACTCGGCCGCCGTCCAGCCACGGCGCCGGAAGACGACGACCGAGAGGTCCCGCGCGCGGACCAGCTCGAGGTGGTCGCGCCGTCCGATCTCCTCCTCGGCGAACCGCGCGACCTCCAGGGTCCGCTCGACCGCGGCGGCGTAGGCGTCGGTGCCGTTGACGACGAGGGAGAACCAGAAGGGCAGGCCGCGCGCCCGGCGGGTCAGACCCACCGAGTAGTCGGTCGGGTTCCACTCCGCCGCCTCGGTCAGCACGTCGAGGTAGCCGGCCTTCTGGGTGTGCGCGGCACGGGCGAGCGCCGGCTCGCGGTAGAGCAGGGCGCAGCAGTCGAAGGGCGCGAAGAGCCACTTGTGCGGGTCGACGATGAAGGAGTCGCACTGCTCGACGCCGGCGTACAGCGCGCGGACCGACGGGGCGACGAGGCCCGCGCCGCCGTAGGCCCCGTCGACGTGGAACCAGACCCCGTACTCCTGGCACACCCGCGCAACGGACGCGAGGTCGTCGACGATGCCGAAGTTCGTCGTGCCCGCCGTCGCGACGACGGCGAAGAACGTCTCCGGCCCGAGCTCCTCGAGGACGGTCCGCAGGGCCGGGCCGGTGAGCCGCCACGCGGGGTCGGCCGGGACCGGCACGAGCTCGGCATCCATGACCTCGCACGCCGAGGCGATCGAGGAGTGCGCGCCGGCGGTGGCCGCGACCCGCCAGGGCCGGACCCCCTCGGGCGCGCGGACCCGGGCGGTCGTGCGGGCGGTGACCAGCGCCGAGAGGTTGCCGATGGTGCCGCCGGGCACGAAGACGCCTCCGGCGCGCTCCGGCATCCCGGCCAGGTCGGCGATCCACCGCAGCGCCTGGTTCTCGGCGTAGACCGCGCCGGACCCCTCCAGCCACGAGCCGCCGTAGATCGAGGAGGCACCGACGACGAGGTCGAAGATCACCGAGGCGTCGCTCGGCGCGCACGGGATGAAGGAGAGGAAGCGGGGGTGGTCGGTCGACAGGCACGCGGGTGCGAGCTCGGCGGCGAACAGCCGCATCGCCTCGGTGCCCCCGATACCGTCGGCGGTGATCGTCGGGCCGACGGCGGCCTCGAGCTCCTCGAGGCTGCGCGGACGGTCCAGGGGCGGCTCCATCCGGATCCGCTCCTCCGCGTAGGCGCTCGCTGCCTCGAGGAGGGAGGCGAGCTCCTCGTGCTGGTTGCGGACGTAGGGCTTGCCGTGCACGGGCGGAGTCTAGGTCCCGGCGGGGCCGAGCAGGAACGCGGCCAGCTCGCCGACGGTGTCGAGGACTGCGTCGGGGCCGCTCGCGGCGAGGGCGCCCGCCTCCCCCGCTCCCCAGGTGACCGCGACCGCACCCATCCCGGCGGCCCGGGCCGCCTCCACGTCGACCACCGCGTCGCCGACGTAGACACAGGTCGCGGGGTCGACCCCGAGCCCGGCGGCGCCGTGCAGCAGCGGGGCCGGGTCGGGCTTGTGCCGCTCGGTGTCCTCGAGCCCGGCGACGACGTCGACGAGGTGGTCCACCCCGACCGCCTCGAGGGCGATCCGCGCGGTCTCTCGGCGCTTCGAGGTGACGACCGCGGTGCGGACGCCGGCATCACCGAGCGCGTGCGAGCAGGTCGTCGACGCCCTGGTAGCGGCGGATGAGGCGGGCGGTGTTCGCGAGGTTCCACTCGCGGTAGGTCCGGTCGAGCGCCCGCCCGTGCTCGGGGGAGTCCTCGAGGAGGACGGGCAGCAGCGGCCGGCCGATCCAGGCGCGCGCCCGCTCCGCGTCGACCTCCTCCCCGAGGACCTCGCGGAAGGCGTGCTGGTAGGAGGCGACGATGAGCGGGATGGTGTCGGCGAGCGTGCCGTCGAGGTCGAAGAACACGGTGGGCCAGCGCGGGGTCGTGGGCCCGGCATCGGGGGACGGTCCGGTGGTCGAGGTGGTCACGGCGCACCATCCTGCCTCGGTCGGATGCTCAGGTGGTGGCCCGGGCCACCACCTGAGCATCCGACGCGGGGGAGGGCTCAGCGCAGGGTCTGACGCACCGCGGCGAGCGCCGACTCCAGGACGGTCCGCAGCGTCTCGACCGTGAGCTGCTCGACCTCGCTGCGGGCGTCGGCGCGGCGCAGCTCGGCGCGCACCTCGTCGCGGAAGCGGCGCACGAGGACGTCGGCCTCGGCGTAGCGCGAGTGCGACGCCGAACGGGCGTCGCGCACCGGCCCGGTGTGCGCCACCGCCGCCGGCCCGCGCCTCCTGGGCCGCCGCGGCGAGCTCGGCCCGCAGGCCGTGCATCGAGTGCGGACGTCGTCCCGCACCCGGGCCGCGCGCTCGCGCACCGTATCGGCGATGTCCTCCTCGAGGGCCGCGAGCTCGCCCCGGCGCTCCGTCGAGCTCGCGGCGCCCGGCGTCGGTCAGCGCGTAGGTGCTGCGGCGGTCGGCCGTCGCTGCGGTGGACCAGGCCCTCCTCCTCGAGCCGGGCCAGGCGCGGGTACACGGTGCCGGCGCTCGGGCGGTAGGTGCCGCCGAACCGGTCCGAGAGCGCGGTGATGACCTCGTAGCCGTGCATCGGGCGCTGCTCGAGGAGGGCGAGCAGGTAGAGCCGGAGCTGGCCGTGCTGGAAGACGGGGGGCATGTCAGGCGTCCCCCCGTCGGGTGCCGGAGCCGGCCGGCCGCGCGCAGCAGGGTGACGTCCCCGGAGACGGTGCTCACCGCCACGCGTGCTCCCGCCCTCGCCGCGGCGCAGGTCGACCGAGCGCGAGTCCCCGGGCATGCCGCCGCCGTGCTCCTCGCCGTCGACGACGAGCCGGCCGCTCACGGCGTTGGCCCGTGACGTGCACGCCCTCGCCCGCGGGCAGCCGCACGGTGACGTCGCCGGAGACGGTCGTCGCCGAGACGGAGGTCGAGCCGCCGGTCACGTCGAGCGGCGACCGCGCCGGAGACCGCGTTCGCGTGGACCGCCGACAGCGCCCCGGAGGCGGCGAGCTCGCCGGAGACCGAGTTCAGGCCGAGGTCGCCGTCGTGGCTCGCGGACGACGATCTCGCCCGAGACGGTGTTCGCGGTCAGCCGCCCGGGGGTGCCGTCGACGACGAGCGAGCCGGAGACGGTCGAGACCGAGGCGTGCCCGTGGATGCCGGCGACGAGGCCCGTCGGCGCTCACCGTGCCGACCCGGGCCACGGCACTGCGGGGCACGGCGATCGAGACGTCGGCGCGGTCCCGGTCGCGGAAGTTCTTGAACTTCTCCAGCCACCCCTCCCAGCCGCCGAGGGTGAACGTGTACCCGACCCGCAGCTCGCCGTCGTCGAGCTGGACCTCCAGCGGGCGCCCGTCGACGTCGTGGACCTCGAGCCGCGCCCCCGGCTCGTCGTGGGCGACGACGTCGACCCGTCCCCCGACGAGCTGCACGCGCAGCGCGCGCACCGTCCTCGACCTCGATGACCTGCGGGCCGCTGACGACCCAGGACTCGTCCGACATGATGCGTCCTTTCGCGATATGTCGTGTTATGGACTCACGATATATCGCGATATGCCGCGAAGGCAACCCCCGCAGGGGGGTGGCCCCGGCGCTACGAGCAGCATGCCCCCACCGCGCCGGTGGAGGCCCCGGCGTCGGCCGAGGACCGGTCCTCGGACGCGCAGCAGCCGCCGAGGACCTCGAGGTCGACGGTGGCCGGCCGGGCGGCCGCGGGGTCGTCGTCCTTGACGGTGTAGACCTCCCACGGGGCGCCGGCCGGGTCGTGGACCCAGACCTTGTCCTGGAGGGCGTAACAGCACGTCGTGTCGTTCTCGTCGACCGCCGCCAGCCCGGCCGCCGCGAACCGCTCGCGGGCAGCGTCGACCTCCTCGCTCGAGCCGACCTCGACCCCGAGGTGGTTGAGCGCGCCCGCCGTGCCCGTGCCGCGGGCCGCCTCGCTGGTCTCGATGAGGACGAGCTTGAGCGGCGGCTCGGTGACGGCGAAGTTGGCATAGCCCGGGCGGCGCTTGTGCGGCGGGACGCCGAACATCGCCGGTAGAAGGCGACGGAGGCCTCGAGGTCGGAGACGTTGAGGGCGAGCTGAACCCGGCTCGCCGGGGTCGGTGCGTGGGACACGGGAACCTCCTGGATGACCAAACATCGACGACTGTCGATGCACGAGGACGAGAGTGGCACATCGCATCGAACCGTGTCAATATTGATACGCATCGATTTCAGGAGGATGCCGTGACCCACCGCGAGCCGGCCGCCCCAGCAGGGCCCAGCCGGGCACCCACCCCGCCGCGCGCCTCGGCGGCGCCGACCCAGCCGGCCCCCGCGCCGACCTGCTGCGCGATCGGCGTCGAGGGCGGGATGGACCGCGCCGAGGCCGAGCGGGGGGCCGCACTCCTCAAGGCGGTGGCCGACCCGGTGCGGCTGCGGCTGCTCAGCGCCATCACGGCCACCCCCGGTGGCGAGGCCTGCGTCTGCGACCTCACCGGCCTCGTCGGGCTGTCCCAGCCCACGGTGTCCCACCACCTCAAGGTGCTCACCGAGGCGGGCCTGCTCGAGCGCGAGAAGCGCGGCACCTGGGCCTGGTTCAGGCTCGCGCCCGGCGGCCTCGAGGGCGTGCGGGCCGTCCTCACCTGATCCCGGCGGCCCGTACTACCGTGGGGCCGATGTCCACCCCGCCCCTCCCCGACGGCCGCGAGGCCGCTGCGCGACCTGGTCCACCCGTCGTGGGCCGAGGCCCTGGCCCCCGTCGAGCCGATCGTCGCCCGGCTCGGGGAGTTCCTCCGGGCCGAGGTCGCCGCCGGCCGCGGCTACCTCCCCGGCGGGCCGCACGTGCTGCGCGCCTTCGCAGCAGCCGCTCGACGCGGTACGCGTCCTCGTCGTCGGCCAGGACCCCTACCCCACCCCGGGCCACGCGATGGGGCTCTCCTTCTCGGTGAGCCCCGACGTGCGACCCGTGCCCAGCAGCCTGGCGAACATCTACACGGAGCTGCAGGCCGACCTCGGCGTGCCGGCCGCCCACCACCGGCGACCTCACCCCGTGGGCCGAGCGGGGCGTCCTGCTCCTCAACCGCGTCCTCACCGTGCGCCCGGGCAAGCCCGCGAGCCACCGCGGGCCGCGGGCTGGGAGGAGGTCACCGGGCGGGCCATCGAGGCGCTCGTCGAGCGCGGCGGACCGCTCGTCGCCATCCTCTGGGGCCGCGACGCCCGCACCCTCGCCCCGCACCTGCCCGGCATCCCGTGCATCGAGTCCGCCGCACCCGAGCCCGCTGTCGGCGCCACAGCGGCTTCTTCGGGTCGCGCCCGTTCTCGCGCGCCAACGCCCTGCTCGACCGAGGCCGGCGCCGCCCCGGTCGACTGGAGGCTGCCGTGACCATCCCGCCCGACCAGCGCCGGGTCTGGACCCGCTACGTCGCGATCGGCGACTCCTTCACCGAGGGCATGTCCGACCCCGACCCCGAGCGCCCCGACGCCTACGTCGGATGGGCCGACCGGCTCGCCCACCACCTCGACGCCCTCGCCGCCGCCGAGCACCTGCCCTTCGGCTACGCCAACCTCGCCGTGCGCGGGCGCACCCTCGACGACGTCGTCGGCCCCCAGCTCGAGGCGGCCCTGACGATGCAGCCCGGACCTGGTCTCGATGGTCGGCGGCGGCAACGACCTGCTCCGCCCCACCGTCGACCTCGACGACCTCGGCGCCCGGCTCGAGCAGGCCGTGGTCCGGCTGCGCGCCACCGGCGCCGACGTCCTCCTCGCCACCCCCACCGACACCCGCGACGCCGGCCTCTTCAAGCCGCTTCGCGGCCGGCACGCGGTCCACGCGGCCAACCTCTTCACCATCGCCCAGCGGCACGGCTGCACGGTGCTCAACCTCTGGGGGATGCGCGCCGCTGCGCGACTGGCGGATGTGGGCCGAGGACCGCATCCACCTGACGAGCGAGGGCCACCGCCGGGTCGCGCTCGCGGCGCTCAGCGCGCTGGGGCACGCACCGGCCGACGACGACTGGACCGCCCCGCTGCCGCCCGGCGGACCGGGCCTCCCGCGCGCGAGGAGCTGCGCGGCCACGCACGAGTGGGTCCGCACGCACGCCGGCCCGTGGGTCCAGCGGCGGATCCGCGGGGTCTCCTCCGGCGACGCGCTCTGCCGCCAAGCGCCCCGCCTCACCCACTTCCGCGACCCGCACGACGAGCCGCCGCACGAGCCCCTTCCCGAGGGCTGACCGGCTCGCCGCCCTCGGCGGGCAAACCGCTGGTGGCGGCGCAGATGCGGCGCTATTGTTCCCCCCGTGACGCAGCTGCGGATCTCCGAGGCGGCCGCGCTGCTCGGCGTCTCGGACGACACCGTCCGGCGGATGGTCGACGCCGGGCGGCTCGCGGCGGACCAGGACGACGCCGGCCGGCTCGTCGTCGACGGCGCCGACCTCGCCGCCGTCGCCCAGGAGGTCGCCCGCCCGGCGCCGGTCGGCGCGGTGTCGGACGAGTCGGCCCGCAACCGGATGCGGGGCATCGTCACCCGCGTCCTCACCGACACCGTCATGGCCCAGGTCGAGCTGCAGTGCGGGCCGTTCCGCGTCGTCTCGCTCATGTCCCGCGAGGCCGTGGCGTCGCTCGGGCTCGAGGTCGGCAGCGTCGCCGTCGCGTCGATCAAGTCCACCAACGTCGTCGTCGGGGTCTCCCGGTGACCGCGCCGTCGCCGACCCGCGCGCTCGCGGCGGCCGCCGCGCTCGCCGGCGCCCTCGCCGCCGCCCTCGCCCTGGCGGCCTGCTCGGCCGCCACGACCGAGGACACGCGCCCGGCGGCCGCGACGCCGGCTACCGACCGGCGTCGCGAGCGGCTCCGGGACCGTCACCGTGCTCGCCGCCGCCTCGCTCACCGAGCCGTTCACCGCGCTCGCCGACCGCTACGAGAAGGCCCACCCCGGGGTGCACGTCGCCGTGAGCTTCGGCTCGAGCACGACCCTGGCCCAGCAGATCGCCGAGGGGGCGCCGGCCGACGTCTACGCCAGCGCGGGCACCGCGGCGCTCGACCTGCTCCCGCCGGAGGCGACGGCGGACGGGCGGGCGCGCCACGATCGCCCGCAACACCGTCGAGATCGCCACCCCGGCGGACAACCCGGGGAGGGTCACCGCCTCGCCGACCTCGCCGAACCCGGCGCTCGACGTCGTGCTCTGCGCCAGCACGGTGCCCTGCGGCACGGCCGCCGACCAGGTCCTCGCGAACGCCGGCATCACCCCGCACGTCGTCTCCCGCGAGGTCGACGTCAAGGCGACCCTGACCAAGGTGAGGCTCGGCGAGGCCGACGCGGCGATGGTCTACCACTCCGACGTCGTCAGCGCCGGCGACAAGGTCGCCGGGGTCGAGGTCCCGGCCGCCGACAACGTCACGCTGACCTACCCCGTCGTCTGGTTCGACCGGCGACCCGACGTCGTCGGCTTCGCGCGGTCCTCGCCGGGCCCGGCGGGTCGGCGGCGCTGCAGGCCGGCAGGCTTCCTCGCCACCGTGAGGACCGCGGCACCCGGGCTGGTCCCGCACCGTGCTCCTCGCCCCGGCGGCGGTCGCGGTGGCGCTCGTCGTGCTGCCGATGGTCGGCCTGCTGGCCCGCACCGACTGGTCGAGCCTTCCTCACAACCTCTCCGCCCCCCTGGTCTGGCCCGCGATCCGGCTCTCCTTCCTCACCACGCTGGTCACGGTGGCCATGTGCTTCGCCATCGGCACCCCGCTGGCCTGGCTGCTCTCCCGCGCCGAGGGTCGGGCGGCCACGTGGCTGCGTGCGGTGATGACCGTCCCGGTCGTCCTGCCGCCCGTCGTCGGCGGCGTCGCCCTGCTCATGGCCTTCGGCCGGCGCGGCGTGGTCGGCGGCCCCGCTCGTACCAGGCCTCTCGGGCTCAGCCTGCCGTTCACGCCCACCGCCGTCGTCCTCGCCCAGGTCTTCGTGTCGATGCCGTTCTTCGTGCTCGCGGTCGAGGGCGCGATGCGGGCCGTCGACGACCGCTACGACGCGGTCGCGGCGACCCTCGGCGCCTCACCGCTGCGGGTCTTCACCCGGGTCGCGCTCCCGCTGGCGGCGCCCGGGCATCGTCTCCGGGGCGGCCCTCGCGTGGGCCCGGGCGCTCGGCGAGTTCGGCGCGACGATCACCTTCGCGGGCAACTTCGCGGGCACCACGCAGACCGCGCCGCTCGCGGTCTACGTCGCCCTGCAGAACGACCCGCAGGCCGCGATCGCCCTGAGCCTCGCGATGCTCGTGGTCTCGCTGCTCGTCCTCGGCCTGCTCCGCGGGCGGTGGCTGCGGTGAGCCTCGACGCCCAGCTGCGGGCCGCGGCGGGGCGCCTTCACGGTCGACGTCGCCGCTCGCCGCCGACGACGGTGTCGTCGTCGCCGTCCTCGGCCCCAACGGCGCCGGCAAGACGACGGTCGCTGCACGCCCTCGCCGGCCTGGTGCCGGCTCGACGCGGGCCACGTCCGGGTCGACGGGAGGACGTGGGCCGACGCCGAGCCGCCACCTCGCGCCGTCCGCAGCGCGCCGTCGGGATGCTCGTCGGCGGACCACCTGCTCTTCCCGCACCTCACCGCGCGCGGCAACGTGGCCTTCGGCCCGCGCAGCCGCGGGGCCCCGGCCGGGCGGCGGACGCCCGGGCCGACCGTGGAGCTCGCCGCCCTCGGGATCGCGCGAGCTCGCCGGCCGGCGACCCGCGCAGCTCTCCCACGGCCAGGCGCAGCGGGTGGCCCTGGCCCGGGCCCTCGCCACGGACCCGCGCCTGCTCCTCCTCGACGAGCCGCTCTCGGCCCTCGACCCGGCGACCCGCCCGCACGTCCGGGCCGACGCTCGCCGGCCGGCTGCGCGGGCTACCGCGGGGTCACCGTCATCGTCACCCACGACCCGCTCGACGCGCTCACCCTCGCCGACCACCTCGTCTTCGTCGACGACGGACGGCGTCGTCCAGGAGGGCTCGCCGCTCGACGTCGTCGCCCGCCCGCGCAACCCCTACGTCGCCCACGTCGTCGGGCTCAACCTGCACGCCGGCACCGTCGACGGACGACGTCACCGTCGGCACCGACCTCGGTCCGGTCGTCACCGGCGGCCACGAGCACCGGGGGCCCTCGTGGGTGGCGTTCGCCCCCAGCGGCGGTCGCGCTCTTCCCCGACCGGCCGCACGGGTCGGTGCGCAACGCCTGGCCGGTCACCGTCGAATCGGTCGAGATGGTCGGCCAGTCGGCCCGGGTCCGGCTGACGGTCCGCGACCCGGCTCCCGCCGGTGACGTGCGGCCGGGGCCCGCGACACCGCGCCCCGCGCTCGTCGCCGAGGTGACCGCCGGGTCGGTGGCGAGCCTGCGCCTGCATCCCGGCACCGACCTCTGGGCCGGCGTCAAGGCGACCGAGGTCTCCGCCTACCCCTCCTGAGGGCCCGACCCGTGCACCGCCGGGCGGCGGGCGTCCTCGGGCGCCAGCGGCCTCGGTACCCTCGGAGCCATGCCAGCGACGCGGCTGATGCCCACCGAGGAGGGCCAGGACCTCATCGACCTGACCCGCGAGATCTGCGACAAGGAGCTGCGGCCGCGGGTCGACGACGCCGAGCGCGCCGCCGCCTCCGGCGAGGCGTTCCCCATCGAGGTGTTCCGCACCCTCGGGGAGGCCGGCCTGCTCTGCCTCCCCCACCCCGAGGAGTACGGCGGGTACGGCCAGCTCTACGAGGTCTACCTCCAGGTCGTCGAGGAGGTCGCCAGCGCGTGGATGAGCGTGGCGGTCGGCGTCTCGGTGCACTCCCTCACCGCGTTCCCGGTCACCACCTACGGCACCCGGGAGCAGAAGGAGGCCCTCCTGCCGGGGATGCTGTCCGGGAGCCAGCTCGGCGCCTACTGCCTCTCCGAGCCCCTCGCCGGCTCCGACATCGCCTCGATGACCACCCGGGCCACCCGCGACGACGCCCCGGGCCCCGGCGGCTACGTGGTCAGGGGCCGCAAGGCCTGGACCAGCCACGCCGGACACGCCGACTACTACACGACCTTCGTGCGCACCTCCGACGACGGCGGACGGGGCCTGTCCTGCCTCGTCGTCCCCGCCGACGCCGACGGCCTGTCCTTCGGCGCCCCGGAGCGGAAGATGGGCCTGCACTGCGACACCGTGCGCGAGGTGATGTTCGACGACGTCCGCGTCGACGCCGGCCGCCGCATCGGCGAGGAGGGCCAGGGGATGGCGATCGCCCTCTCCGCGCTCGACGCCGGCCGGCTCGGGATCGCCGCGGCCGCCACCGGGCTCGCGCAGGCGGCGCTCGACCTCGCCGCGTCCTACGCGAAGGAGCGACGGCAGTTCGGCAGGGCCATCGCCGAGTTCCAGGGGCTCGCCTTCCTCGTCGCCGACATGGAGGCCGCGGTGACCAGTGCCCGGGCCACCTACCTGCACGCCGCCCGGCTCAAGGACGCCGGCCGGCCGTTCTCGAAGGAGGCCGCGGTGGCCAAGCTCGTCGCCACCGACGCGGCGATGCGGGTGACGACCGACGCCGTGCAGGTGCTCGGCGGCGCGGGCTACACCCAGGACTTCCCCGCCGAGCGCTACCTGCGCGAGGCGAAGGTCACCCAGATCTTCGAGGGCACCAACCAGATCCAGCGCCTCGTGGTCGGTCGCCACGTCCTGCGCTGACGGGGCGCTGGACGCGTGGCACGCTGGACGAGCGGAGAGAGGGAGGATGCCGTGCCCCACGTGATGCTGCTCGCCGCCGTCCTCGCGGTGGGCCTGCTCACCGCCTGCGGGTCGACCGAGGGCGGTCCCACCACCCCCGCCGGCCCACCGGCCTCGACCGGCCCACCGTCCCCGGCCACGCCGAGCCCGACGGCGACGAGCACCGGGCTGAGCACCGGCTACGGGCTCCCGGCGGACCTGAGAGCGCGCCCGGCGGTGGCGAAGGCCATCGCCGACGCCGCGAGCCGCCAGCACGTCCCGCAGCCCCAGGTCGCGGTGGCCGCCTGGTCGCCGGTGACCTGGGACGACGGGTCGACCGGGTGCCCCGAGCCGGGGAAGGCCTACTCGCAGGCGACGGTCGACGGGGAGCTGCTGATCCTGCGGGTCGACATGACCCTGCTGGCCTACCACGCCGGTAGCGACGGCACGTTCCGGTACTGCGCCGACCCGCAGGGCAGCTACACGGTCCGCCCCGCCTGACCCCCCTGCGGCCCCGCCCCGACGTGGTGGGACCGGGCCATCTCATACCTGGCCCGGTCACCACCGAGGCTAGGACGCCCGGCGGCGAGGGTGGGTGAGCGACACGCGACGATCCGGGGAACGACCGGTGTCGCCCGGCCGCACGGCTCAGGCGTCCGTGTCGCGGGAGATCCCGGGCAGCAGCGTCTCGCCGCCGCGCAGTGCGTCGAGCGCCTCGGGGTGGGCCGCCTCGATGTGGGCCAGGCCCTTGCGGCGGTACCGGACGAGCTGGACCGCGCCGAGACCCCAGAACAGGAACTGCACGGACATCGCGACCCGGAAGTCGGCCAGCGTGTAGCCGGACGGGCCCCCCGGTGCCAGCCGGTCGAGCACCACCCCGATGAGCGCGATCGTGGTCAGCGACGCGACGAAGCCGCCGATGTTGACCACACCGGTGGCCCGTCCGAGCCGGTGCGTCGGGTGGAAGGTCCGGGCCAGGTCGAACCCGACCATCGACCCCGGGCCGCCCGCCGCGGTCACGACGACGAGGACGACGAGCAGGGCCAGCGGCGCTGGGCCGGGCCACAGCAGGACCAGCGCCCACGTGGCCGCGATGGCCCCGACGATGCCGAGGACCAGCTGGCTGCGGCGGAACGGCACCCGGGCGGTGAAGGCGGCGACGACGGGCCCGGCGGCCATCGCGGTGAACGTCATGAGGACCAGGAGCAGCGACGCGGTCCGTGGCTCGAGGCCCTCGCTGAGCAGGAAGGGGTAGCCCCACAGCATCGTGAAGACGGTCGCACCGAACTGGGAGGTGAAGTGCACCCAGAGCCCGAGCCGGGTCCCGGGGTTGCCCCACACCTCGGCGAGGGTGCGGCGCAGGGCCCGCAGCTTGACCTTCTCGACCGCCTCCCCCCGGTAGGGCGAGTCCTTGACGACGACGAGCAGGGCGACCCCGAGGACGACGCCGACCGAGGCCGCGGTGGCGAACGAGCGGGTCCAGCCCCACGTCGCGAGGGCCGCCGCGAGCGGGGTGGCCGCCGCCACCGCGCCGAGCTGGCCGACCATCCCGGACAGCTGGGTGACGAAGGGCGCCTGCTTGACCCGGAACCACGCCGCGACGAGGCGCAGCAGCGAGGTGAAGACCATCGCGTCACCGGCCCCGAGGAGGATGCGGGCCGCGAGCCCCACGGTGAACGTGCCGGCGACCGCGAACCACAGCTGGCCCGCCGTCATGAGGACCAGCCCGGTGAACATCAGCCGCTTCGGCCCGTACCGGTCGATGAGCACCCCGACCGGGATCTGCAGCCCCGCGTAGACCGCGAGCTGGACCACGGTGAAGGTCGACAGCTGGGCGGCGCTGATGTGGAAGCGCTCGGCGGCGAGGAGGCCGGCGACGCCCAGCGAGGTGCGGTGGAAGACGGCCAGGACGTAGACGGCGAGCGCCACCGACCAGATGACCCAGGCGCGCCGGCGCCCGATGGTGTGCACCTGGCGCAGGACGGGGCGGGTCACCGGCCGATTCTAGGAGCGCCCGGCCGCGCGGGCGGCGGTCGTCCGGTCAGCGGAGGGCGCGCTCCTCGGCAAGGCTGTTCCCACCGTCGACGACGACCACCTGCCCGGTGACGTAGGACGCGCCCGGCGAGGCGAGCCAGGCCACCGCCGAGGCGACCTCCTCGGGGGTCCCGGACCGGCCCACCGGCGTCACCGAGCCCTGCTGTGCCTCCGCCGCCGTCTGCGACCCGGTGGCCACCCACCCCGGGGCGACGGCGTTGGCCGTCACCCCGTGCCCCGCCTCGTCGACCGCGAGGGCACGCACGAGCCCCACGAGCCCGGCCTTGGCCACGCCGTAGGCCACCTCGCCACGCATGGCCATGACGGCCCCGGTCACCGAGGTGACGACGACGACGCGGCCGGAGCCGCTCGCCCGCAGGGCCGGCAGCGCCACCCGCACCGAGTGGTAGGCCGTGTCGAGGTTGCGGGCCAGGGAGGCCGACCAGCGCTCCGGCGGCGTCGCGAGCAGGTCGCCCTCGAGGTAGTCGCCGTCACCGACCGCCACCATCCCGGCGTTGGCCACGAGGACGTCGAGGCCGCCACCGAGGCGCACGGCCTGCGCGAGGACCGCCTCCGCCCCCGGCGCCCCGGTCAGGTCGGCCACCACCCCGGAGACCTCCACCCCCTCGGTCCGGAGCTCGGCGACCCGGTCGTGCACCCGCCCGGTGGTCGAGGTGAGGACGACCCGGGCGCCGCACGCGCCGAGAAGCCGGGCACACGCCATCCCGATCCCGGTCGCTGACCCCGCCCCGGTCACGAGCGCGGTGCGGCCGCCGAGGTCGAACGCCGCGGGCAGCACCCGGCTCATCGGTGGGCTCCGCTGCGCATGGCCCGGGCTCAGGCGAGGGCGGCCGCGAAGGCCTCCTCGAGGACGTCCATGGCCTCGTGCAGCAGGTCGTCGGAGATCGACAGCGGCGGCAGGAAGCGGAAGACGTTGCCGTAGGTGCCGCAGGTGAGGGTGACGACGCCACGCTCGAAGCAGCCGCGGGAGACCGCCGCGGCGAGCCCGGGGTTCGGCTCCTTGGACGCGGCGTCGGTGACGAGCTCCATCGCCATCATCGCTCCGCGGCCGCGGACCTCGCCGACCTCCTCGTACTTCTCGGCGAGCCGGCCGAGCCGCTCGGTGAGGAGCTCGCCGACCTGGCGGGCCCGCCCGGCGAGGTCGTCCTCCTCCATCGACTCGATGGCGGCTAGGGCGGCCGCGCAGGCCACCGGGTTCCCGCCGTAGGTGCCGCCGAGGCCGCCGACGTGGACGGCGTCCATGATCTCCGCGCGCCCGGTCACCGCGGCGAGCGGCATCCCACCGGCGATGCCCTTGGCCGTGGTCACCAGATCGGGGACGACTCCCTCGTGGTCGCACGCGAACCAGTCACCGGTCCGGCAGAACCCGGACTGGACCTCGTCGGCGACCAGGAGGATGCCGTGCTCGCGGCACCACTGCGCCAGGCCCGGGAGGAAGCCGTCCGGCGGGACGATGAAGCCACCCTCGCCCTGGATCGGCTCGATGACGACCGCGGCGCAGTTCTCCTCGCCGACCTGGGCGTGGATCAGGTCGGTGACCGTCCGCAGCGCCTCCTCGGCGCAGTTCTCCGGCCCGGTGGGCCAGCGGTACGGGTAGGCCATCGGGACGCGGTAGACCTCGGGCGCGAACGGCCCGAAGCGGTGCTTGTACGGCATGTTCTTCGCCGTCAGGGCCATCGTGAGGTTCGTCCGGCCGTGGTAGGCGTGCTCGAAGGCGACGACGGCGGGCCGGCCGGTGGCGTGCCGGGCGATCTTCACCGCGTTCTCGACCGCCTCGGCGCCGGAGTTGAACAGGGCGCTGCGCTTCTCGTGGTCCCCCGGGGTCAGCGCGTTGAGCTTCTCGCACACGGCGACGTACTTGTCGTACGGGGTGACCATGAAGCAGGTGTGGGTGAACTGGCGCACCTGCTCGGTCACGGCGTCGACGACCCTCTGGTTGCCGTTGCCGACCGTGGTCACCGCGATGCCCGAGCCGAGGTCGATGAGCTGGTTGCCGTCGGCGTCGCGGATGATGCCGCCGGCTGCCTCGACGACGTACACCGGGAGCCCGGTGCCAACCCCGGCCGCCACGGCGGCCGCCTTGCGCCCGGCCATCTCGCGCGAGCGCGGCCCCGGCACAGCGGTCGCGAGGATTCGTCTCTGCTCGATCATGGAGGGATCATATCCGTGTGCCCGCGACGCCGAAACCACGGATTCCGTCGTCCTCCCCCGCCCCGGCTGCGGTGGCGGGGTCGGCAATCACCGCGCACCGCGACCCCCGCAGGCGCGCCCGTCCGGGCCATGATGGTGTGCGCCAGCGACGAAGGAGGCCCACCATGCCCGGACGCAAGGACCCCGGTCCCGCGGTCAAGGACCCCGAGCTCTACGAGAAGCTGCGCGAGGAGGGGAACAGCAAGGAGAAGTCGGCCCGCATCGCCAACGCGGCCGCGGCGCAGTCGCGCTCCGAGGTGGGCGCGCGCGGCGGCCACTCGCCCGCGTACGAGGAGTGGACCAAGGACGAGCTGATGGACCGCGCCCGGGAGCTCGACATCGAGGGACGGTCCTCGATGTCCAAGGACGAGCTCATCGACGCCCTGCGCGAGCACTGACCGCCGGCCGGCACGCCCGGTCGTGGATGCAGAAGGCGTCCGGGAGGTGCGTGCAGGGGGGTCGCACCTCCCGGACGCCGGATCCGGGCCCGGGCCGTCGAGCGGCGCCGGGATCGGTGAGTAATCTACAAGCACACGTCTGAGGGTGTGCTGAGAACGCGAAATCCCACGAGAGCAACGGACGGCACGTCGTGAGGCTTCTCCTCGTCGAGGACGAGCGGCCCCTGGCCGCCGCGCTCGGTGACGCCCTGCGCGAGGCCGGCTGGGTGGTCGACGTCGCCGACGACGGACGCGACGGCCTGCGGTTGGGGGTCCTGGGGCAGTACGACGTCGTGGTCCTGGACATCATGCTCCCGGGGATGAACGGGTACGACGTCCTCAAGCACCTGCGCAGCCAGCGGGTGTGGACCCCCGTCCTCATGCTCACCGCCAAGGACGGCGAGTACGACCAGACCGACGCCTTCGAGCTCGGCGCCGACGACTACGTCACCAAGCCGTTCAGCACGCCGGTGCTCCTGGCCCGGCTCCAGGCCCTGGCCCGGCGCGGCGCCCCGGAGCGCCCGGTGGCGCTGAGCGCCGGCAACCTCAGCCTCGACCCCACGACGCGGCGGGTCACCCGGCAGGGCCGCGAGATCCAGCTGACCGCCCGCGAGTACGCCCTCCTGCACCACCTGATGCGCAGGGCCGGCCAGGTGCAGAGCAAGGCCGAGATCCTCGAGAACGTCTGGGACTCCGACTACCCGGGCGCCGACAACGTCGTCGAGGTCTACATCGGCTACCTGCGCCGCAAGATCGACGCCCCGTTCGAGCACAAGGCCATCGAGACGGTCCGCGGGATGGGTTACCGGCTCAACCCGGTTCCCGGTGCCGTGGGATCCTGACGACGAAGCGGCACCACCCCTCCGGGGTCTCGCCCGCCGCCGCCGAGCCGCCGTGCGCGGCCGCGATCTCGGCGACGATGGCCAGGCCCAGCCCGGTCCCGCCGGTGCCGCGGGTGCGCGAGTCGTCGAGCCTGACGAACCGCCCGAAGACCCGGTCGCGGTCCTCGCGGGCGATCGGGGGGCCGTCGTTGTCGACCTCGAGCACCGCCTCGCGCCCCTCACGGCGCAGGGTGACCCGGACCTGGCCCTCCATGTGCCGTTCGGCGTTCTCGAGGAGGTTGCGCACGACCCGCCCGAGCCGGGCCTGGTCGCCGTCCACCCGCAACGGCTCCACGGCGACGGCCACCGGCATCCCACGGCTGCGCAGCGCCCCCGTCTCGGCGAGGACGACGTCGTCGAGGTCCACCTCCCCCCGGTGCAGCACCATGGCCCGCTCGTCGGCCGAGGCCAGCGTCAGCAGGTCGTCGACGAGCAGGGCGAGCCGGTCGACCTCGGCCGAGGCCCGGGCCGCGACCTGGCGCCGCTCCGCCTCGGGCCGGTCCTCGGCGAGCCGCTCGAGCAGGACGGTGATCGTCGCCAGGGGGCTGCGCAGCTCGTGCCCGGCGTCGGCGACGAAGGCGCGGCGGGAGGCGTCCGCCCGTTGCAGCCGGTGGAGCACCCGGTTCATCGTCTCGGCGAGCAGGGCAAGCTCGTCGCGGCCGTCGGGGACCTCGAGCTCGGTGGGGGCGTCGCGGCCCATGCTCGAGATCGCCTCCACCTGGTCGCGCAGGCGCTCGACCGGCCGCAGGGCCTGTCCGACGGCGAAGGTGGTCACCGCACCCAGGATCGCCACGAGCCCGATGGCGCCGATGAGGGCGAACTCCGCGGACTGGCCGAGCGCGCTCGTCTCCGCCCTCGTCGCGACGGCGACGAGCACCGTGTAGTGGCGACCGCCCTGGGTGGTGGCGTCGGCGACGTCGACGACGTAGTCGCCCGCCGGCAGGCCCGCGATGGTGCCCACCCGCGCGGTGCGCTCGGCGCCGGCGGGGGTGCCGGGGTCGACGATCGGCGTCCGCAGGGCGGCGTCGCTCGTCGCGACGACCTCACCCGACCGCGGGTCGACGATCTGGGCGACCCGGTTGCCCACGTGGACCTGGCTCGGGGTGAGGATCTGCTCGACCGGGTGGATCCGGAGCTCGGAGCGCAGCTCGGCGGCCTCGGCCGTCGCGACGTCGCGGGCCGAGGCCTCGAGCACCTGCCCGATGGACAGGTAGACGACCGCGGCGATCGCCACGCTGACGAGGAGGACCACCGGCATCGTCAGGGCGAGGATGCGGCTCCTCAGCCCGAGCCGGAATCGCATGCGTGGAGTGTAGGGGCCGGGCTCCGGCGGGTCGGGTCGCCGGGTCGACCCCGCGGCGCGTGGCCGGTCAGGGGAAGGCCGAGCGCACCGCCGCCATGTCGTGGCCGCCGTGTCCCGCGGCGGACGCCTCGGTGAAGAGCTCCCGCACGGCGTCGAGCAGCCCGGTCGGGAACCCCTCGCGGGCCGCGGCCTCGACCATCAGGCCGAGGTCCTTGACGACCCCGTCGACCTCGAAGGACGGCGTCTGCCAGGCCTGCTCGAGCATCATCGTGCCCTTGAGGCCCGCATAGGGCGCGTCGACCGGGCCGTCGGCGATCGCGTCGAGGAAGAGGCGGGGCTCGACCCCGAGGGAACGGGCCAGGGCCAGCGACTGGGCCGTGCCGGCGGTGAGCAGGGCGACCCAGGCGTTGCACGCGAGCTTGAGCGCGCTGGCGTCGCCGACCTCCTCACCGGCGACGACGACGCGGGAGCCGATGGCCCGGCACACGTCGGCGACCCGGTCCCGGAGCACCTGCGGGCCGGACAGCAGCACGACGAGGGTGCCGTCCTCGGCGGGCTTGCGGGTCCCGAGGACCGGGGCGTCGAGCATCCGGTCCCCACCGATCTCGTGCACCGCGCGGGCTCCCTCGACGCCCACGGTGGCGCACTGCATCCACACCGAGCCGTCGCCGAGGTGGGCCACGACCTCCCGGCCGACCCGGGCCGTGGCCTCGGTGTCGAAGAGCATGGTGATGACGACGTCGGCGCCGTCCACGGCCGCGGCGACGTCCTCGGCGACGCGGATCCCGTCTGCCGCGAGCGGCTCGGCCCTCTCCCGGGTGCGGTTCCACACGGCGACGTCGTGACCGGCGCGGGCGAGGCTGCGGGCCATCCCCGCCCCCATGATGCCGGTGCCGATGACGGTGGTGCGCACGGTTCAGGCGCTCACGGCGAGGCCGGGACCGGTGCGGCGCAGCACGAGTGCGGCGACGTCGTCGTCGGACTCGGCGTCCGCGAGGTCGGCGACGAGGTGTTCCAGGCCGGTTGCGAGGTCGGGCCCGGCGAGGTCCCCGAGGACCGCGTCGAGCCGGTCCAGCCCGTCGTCGATGGACTCGCCGCGCCGCTCGACGAGCCCGTCGGTGACGACGAGGAAGGTGTCCTCCGGTGCGAACGCCACGGTGGTCGGGGTGCGCCGCTGGGCGAGCCCGAGCGGGGGGCCGTCGGCGATCGGCAGCGGCGTGACGGCCCCGTTCGCGCGGAGCACCCGCGGCGGCAGGTGGCCCGCGTTGACCACCGAGAGCGTGCCGGCCGCCGCGTCCCCGAGGACGTAGGCGAGGGTGACCAGCTGCTCGGTGTCGAACTGGACCACCATCCGGTCGAGCCGGCTGACGACGACCGCGGGGTCGGGGTCGACCGAGGAGAACGCGCGGACGGCCGCGCGCATCTGGGCCATCTCGGCCGCGGCCGCCACCCCGCGGCCCATGACGTCGCCGACGAAGGCGACGAACCGCCCGTCGCCGAGCGAGAACGCGTCGTAGAAGTCCCCGCCGACCTCGGTACGACCGGACGGCTGGTAGTGGCAGTGCACCGTCCAGTCGGGCGAGGAGACCAGCGCCCCCGGCAGCACCGCGCGCTGCAGCTGCTCGGCGACGGCACGGGTCTGGCTGTAGAGGTCGGCGTTGTCGAGGGCGCTCGCGGCCCGCCGGGCCAGGTGCTCGGCGAACCGGACGTCGTCCTCGTCGTAGCGACGGCCCGGGTGCGAGGAGACCCAGGTGAGCACCCCGGAGACCCGGCCCCGGACCAGGAGCGGGACGGCGAGCGCGCTGCGCAGGCCGAGCTCGCGGGCCAGGCGACGACGCTCCGGGTCACTGGCCATCTCCTCGAGCATCTCGTCGGTGATCTCGGAGAGCAGCAGCGGCCGGCCGGTGCGCACCACCTGCTGGATCGCGATGCCCCGCTGCGCCTCCTCGCTCGGGTGCTCCGGGAAGCGCAGTGCGAGCTGAGCCTTGTCGGGGTCGACGTGGGCGGCCGCGATCCGGTGGAGACGGCCGTCCCGGACGACGTCGATGGTGCACCAGTCGGCGTAGGTGGGCACGGCCAGGCGGGCGACCCGCGAGGTGGTGAGCCGGAAGTCGAGGCTGCTCGAGAGCTGGATCGAGGCCTCGGCGAGGAAGGCCAGGCGGGCGGTCTGCTTGTCGGCGACCGCCTGGGCGCTGATCCGCTCGAACGCCTGGGCGCAGGCGTCGGCGAGGATGTCGATGAACTCCAGGGCCGTGGGGTGCGGCGCGACGGCCTCGGGCACGGACAGGTGGATGGCGCCGAGCACCCGTCCGGCGGCCCGCAGCGGGACGGTGACCGTGGTGCGCTCGCCGCGGCTGGCGTTGCCGAGCTCTGGGTAGCGGCGGGCGATCGCCCGGGCACCGACGAGGACGATCCGGCGGCCGCCGCGGACGACGTCGCTGACGCTGTTGCGCCGGTCGAGGGGGAAGATCTGCCACTCGGCGGCCTCGGGCGCCTCGAGCCCCCGGACGCCGATGAGCCGCACGTGGTCGGGGCCCTCGCGGAGCGCCAGGACCGCGATCGTGGCCCCCACCGCGTCCGCCATCTGCTGGGTGACGATCTTGGTCACCTCGTCGACCGAGGTGGCCGTCGAGAGCTCGGCGGTCACGTGCGCGAGGGCGGTGAGGATCTCGCCCACCTGGCGAGGGATGCGGGGGGCCGAACGAGACCCGGCCTGTGCCGTCACCACCTCATCCTTGCAGGTGGGTCCTGCTTTTGTCTCCCCCGGTCGGGGTGACGTGGACCGCCGGTAGCCGACCCCGGTCACATCTCCTCGTGGGTGTCGGGGTCCCCGCCGAACCGGCGCCCGTCGGGGCGGCCCAGGGCGCTGATCGCCTCGACCTCCTCGGTCGTCAGGGCCAGGTCGGCCGCGGCCAGGTTCTCCCGCTGGCGCTCGGGGGAGGCCGACTTCGGCAGCGGCATCGCCCCGAGCTCGAGGTGCCAGCGGAGGATCACCTGGGCGGCCGTGCCGCCGGTCCGGGCCGCGGCCGCCCGGACCGGCTCGGCGTCGAACGGCGCCGCGTCCTTGCCCAGCGGGCTCCACGACTGGGTCAGGATGCCGAGGCGCTCGTGCACCGCTCGCATCGCGGCCTGCGGGAAGAGCGGGTAGAGCTCGACCTGGTTGAGCTCGGGCACCACCCCGGTCGCGTCGACGACCCGGGCCAGGTGCTCCTCGGTGAAGTTGCTCACCCCGATCGTCGTGACCAGCCCGCGCTCGCGGGCCCGCACGAGGGCCTGCCAGGCCTCGAGGTAGAGCCCGACGCTCGGGTTGGGCCAGTGGATGAGGCAGACGTCGAGGTGGTCGAGCCGCAGCCGGCGCAGCGAGTCCTCGATCGAGGCGGTGGCCAGGTCGCGAGCGTGGAAGCGGCCGGGGACCTTCGTGGCGACGAGGACCTCCTCGCGGGGCAGCCCGCTGCGACGGACCGCCTCCCCGACCTCCTCCTCGTTGCCGTAGTTGACCGCGCTGTCGAGGTAGCGGTACCCGCACTCGAGGGCGCTCGTCATCGCCCGGATGCCGTCCTCACCGCGCAGTGGGTAGGTGCCGAAGCCGACGGCCGGCAGGGTGACACCACTGCCGAGGCGGTGCTGCAGGTGGGTCATGGCGCTCCTTCCGCCGGCCCGGGGCCGGCAGGTGGGTCGCCTGCCATCCTGTCGCACCCGCCGGGCCGGCGGCGGCGCCGGGTCAGGCGGTCCCGGCGGTCCAGCCCGGGTCGTCGGCGTGGAGGAACCGGGGGCGTGCCGCGACGGTGACCAGCGCTGCCAGGACGGCCCCCGCGGCCATCAGGCCGAGGGTGAGCGGCAGGCCGACGCCCTCGTGGAGCACCGGGAAGGTCAGGGTGACGAGCACGGCGCCGGCCTTGCCGGCAGCGGCACCGAGGCCGGCTCCGGTCGCCCGCACGGCGGTCGGGAACGCGACGGCGGGCATGAGGAAGGTCGTGGAGTTCGGGCCCATGTTCTGGAAGAAGTTCGAGAGCGCGAACCCGGCGAAGGCGAGCGCGAACCACGCGTCCGCTCCCCCGGGCAGCGCCGCGGAGGCGGCGAGCAGCACCAGGCCCGCGGCGACCGCGACGAACCCGGTCACCTGGAGGCGCACCGCGCCCACCCTCCCGATGAGCAGCAGCGCCGCGACGAAGCCGAGGACCAGGAAGACGTCGGTCAGCGCCGTCTGCCGCAGGGTCGTGACGACGTTGCCGATCGAGGATGCCGTGCCGTCGCCGACGACCAGCCCGGCGAGGATGGTGGGGGTGAAGACGCCGATGCCGTAGACGACGACGTCCAGGAGCAGCCAGGGCACGCTGGTGAACACCGTGCGACGGCGGAACTCCGCGCCGAACAGGCGTCGCCACGGCACCCGCTCGTCGGCCGTGCTCGTCACCTGCTCCGGGCGCACCTGGTCGCCGACGAGCCGGCTGATCACCTGCGCGGCCTCCTCCCGCCGGCCCTGGGAGAGCAGCCAGCGCGGGCTCTCCGGGAGGCCGTGCCGGGCGGCCACGACGAGCACCGCGAAGAACGCCCCCGACCCGAGGATCCACCGCCACGCGCCCGGTGCCGGGTCGGCGTGCACGGCGAGCAGCCCGAGCCCCACCCCGAGCAGCGAGCCGATCGCCTGGAAGCTGATGACGCCGACGAGCAGCCGCTCGCGGTGCCGGCGCGGCGCGACCTCGACCGCGTAGCTCGAGCTCAGCGGGTAGTCGGCCCCGATCGCGACGCCGAGCAGGAACCGGAAGCCGATGAGCGACCACACGTCCCAGGCGAAGGCCGAGGCCAGTGCAGCGGCGACGAAGGCGAGGAGGTCGAGCCGGAAGACGAGGCGGCGCCCGATCCGGTCGGCCACCGGCCCGACGAGCAGCGCCCCGAGCACCGAGCCGACGACCGCCGCGGACGCCAGCAGCCCGGCCCGGCCCGGGGTCAGACCGAGGTCGACGGTGATGAGCGGCAGGCACACCCCGATGACGAAGAAGTCGAACCCGTCGAGGAGGAGCCCGAGGGCGGCGACGAGCCAGATCCGCCGGTGCAGCGGCGTGAACCGTGACTCGTCCAGCAGCTGCTCGGCGCTCGTCACGCCCCAGATCATCGCGGACCGCCGGCGGCGGCGGGCAGGCCCCCGGATCGTCGAGGCACGCGTCACCGCTCCGGCACGGGACCTCCACAGGGCGTGCACACGACCGGCACCCGATCCGGCCTAGCCCCTCGGTCCATCCTTGGGTCCTGGTGGTCGGGGTGGCCCTGGCCGTCCTCGGCCTCGGGGTGCTTGCCGGCTTCGACTCGGCGAACTCGATGTCCGGCGCGCCGCCGAAGGGGGACGCCTGGGACTCGGCTCGCAAGACGAGGATGTTCGTCGGCGCCACGGCCATCGCGTCCGCCCACGTGCCGGGTCTCGGGATGCCGGTCGGCGGCGCGGTCACCGCGGTGGCCCTGCGGCCGCCCGGGTCGGGGGCGCTGTACCTCGTCGTCGGGGCCGGACCCGGTGACGGACCGACCGCCGCGTCGGCCCGCGCCACCTTCCCGCGTGGTCGCCGGGCCCGTCCGGTCAGCCGAGGAGTCGCGCGGCCCGGGCCAGGGCCTGCCGGTACTCGGCGACCAGGGAGTCGACGACGTCGGCGACCGGCTCGACCGACCGGACCCTCCCCAGGCCCTGCCCCGCCGCCCAGATGTCGCGCCATCGCTTGACGTCCGACCCGGCGTCGTAGGACCGCTCGCCGGTGAACACGAGGTGGTCGGGGTCGAGACCGTTGGCGAGCAGGCTCGGCCGCAGCCACGACGCCGGCGCCCCGGTGACGCCGGCGCTGACGACGAGGTCGCCGGCGCCGCGGTCGACGACCATCTGCTTGTACTCCGCCGCCGCCATCGACTCGCGCGTCGCGAGGAACCGGGTGCCCATCGAGACCAGGTCGGCGCCGGCGGTGACCGCGCCGGCCACGCCGTACCCGTCGCCGATGCCGCCGCCCACCGCGACGAGCCCGTCGAAGACCTCCCGGACCGCGGAGACGAACGCGAACGGGGAGAGGAACCCGGTGTGTCCGCCGGCGCCCGCGGACACACAGGCCAGCCCGTCGACGCCCGCCGCCACCGCCTTCCCGGCCAGGGCGAGGTCGATGACGTCGGCGACGACGAGCCCGCCGTAGGACTTCACCGCCTCCATCGCCGGCCGCGGCGACCCCAGGGCGGTGATGACGACCGGCGGCCGGTACTCCGCGACGAGGGCGAGGTCGTCGGGGAGCCGGGCGTTGGTGCGGTGGGTCACGAGGTTGACCGCCCAGGGGGCGTCGCCGACCGAGGCCGAGATCGTCGAGAGCCACTCGTCGAGCTGCTCGGAGGTGCGGCAGTTCGGGGTGGGGAACGCGCCGAGCACCCCGGCGCGGCACGCCGCGACGACCAGCTCGGGGCCGGAGACGAGGAACATCGGGGCGGCCACGACGGGGACGCGCAGCGCGGCGACGACCTCGGCGACCGTGGTCACCGGTCCGGTCCGCCCCGGGGGGCGCCGCGCAGCTCGCGCTTGAGGACCTTGCCGACCGGGTTGCGGGGCAGCGCGTCGCGGACCTCGAGCCGCTCGGGCAGCTTGTAGGAGGCGATCTGCTCCCCGCGCAGGAAGGCGACCACCTCCTCGAGGGTGAGCGAGGCGCCGGGGCGGAGGGTCACGACCGCCGCCACCCGCTCCCCGAGCACCTCGTCGGGGTCCCCGACGACGGCGACGTCGGCGACCGCGGGATGGTCGCCGATGAGGCCCTCGAGCTCGGCCGGGGCGATGTTCATCCCCCCGCGGATGATGATGTCCTTCGCGCGGTCGAGGTAGTGGAGGAACTGGTTGCGCTCCCCCGCGATCTCGAACATGTCCCCGGTGCGCAGGAACCCCTCGTCGTCGAAGGGGCTCGCGCGCCGCTCCGGGTGGAGGTACCCCGCGAAGACGGTGGGCCCGGCGATCCGCAGCTCGCCGGGGATGCCGGGCTCGGTGATCTCCTCCTCGGTGAGCAGGTCGACGAGCCGCACCTGGACCCAGTCGGAGGTCCGCGAGGACCAGGTGCCCCCGGCGCGCCGTACCGGGGGAAGAACTGGGCCCGCTCGTCCGGGTCGGGGAAGTCCTCGGCACTCGAGAGCAGGCCGATCCCCTCGTTGGAGCCGAAGAAGTTGATGATCCCGAGGCCGAACCGCTCCTGCCAGCCGCGGACCATCGCCGGCTGCAGCGGCACCGAGCCGGAGCCGATCCGGGTCAGGCTGGAGATGTCGACCTTCGCGAGCAGCTCCTCGTTGTGCAGCAGCATCCACAGCAGTGCCGGCGGAGCGACCGTGTAGGTGACCCGCTCGCGGGCGATCTGCGCGAAGAACGTCGGCAGGTCGAACGGGTGGTGCTGGACGAGGACGCACCCGGTGCGCAGCCACGGCAGGAACATCCCGTTGATGCCCGCCATGTTGACCATCGGGAACGGGTTGAGCAACACGTCCTCGGCGACCATCCGGGGCGCGTCGACGGTGGCCCAGCTGAAGGCCAGCCAGTCGAGGTGGGTACGGGGCACCCCCTTCGGGGAACCCTCGGTGCCGGAGGTCCAGCAGATGGTCAGGCAGTCGTTGGGGTCGTTGGGGTCGGCGGCCTGCGCTCCGGACGGCGGCCTCGTCCTGCGCCGAGGCCGGCGCCGGCGCCCAGTGACGGACGCCCTCCGGCAGGTCGGTCGACTCCTCGTCCGGGCCGAGGACGACGACCTGCCCAGGCTCGGCACCCGGTCCCGCACCCCCATGACCTCGGCGGCGGGGTGCCGGTCACCGAAGCGGGCGCAGGTGAGGAAGGCGGCGAACTCGGCCTCGGCCGCCATCTCGACGAACTCGTGCTCCCGGTACTGCATCGGCAGCGGGGAGACGACGATCCCGACGCTCCAGGCGGCGAGGTAGACCTCGACGAGCTCGACGGTGTTCGGCAGCTGGACCCCGAGCACGTCCCCCCGGCCGAGCCCGAGCTCGAGCAGCCAGGCGGCGAGGGCGGTGACCTCGCGGCCGAGCTCGGCCCAGGTCAGGCGCCGCGGCGCGGAACCCATGAGGGCCTCCCGGTTCGCCGGGTCGACGAGGGCCAGGTGCTCGCCGCGGGCGCGGACCTGGCCGGCGAAGAGCTGCGTCGCGGTCTCGGTCGTCCACCACCCCCGCGCCTGGTAGTCGGCGACCTTCTCGGCGGGGTGCAGGCCCCTCGGCATCGCCATCGTCGGTCTCCTCGTCGTCGGTGGTCGCTCGCCGGACCCTGCGTCCCGGGGGCGGCTCCGGTGACCTCCGGGCGCCTCGGGCGGCAGCGTGGTCAGCATTACTACAGCAACCAGAGTGACCCGTCAACAGCCTCGCACCACCCACCTCCCCCACCTCGCGAACGTGTGTGGAGAACGGCGGCCAGCCGCCGTTCTTCACACACGTTCCGGGTAGGGACGGGGGGCCACGGTGGCCGCGGGCACGACCTCGACGGTCGCGCCGGAGAGCACCTCGTGGCACTGGTCGCACGAGAAGACGGGGACGAACTCCCTGCCGCAGCCCGCGGTGGGTCTGCACGACCGCCGGGCCCTCCGGGGAGCGGTACCACCGCTGGCCCCACTGGAGCGAGGCGGCGACGACCGGGAAGAAGGCGCGGCCCTTCTCGGTGAGGCGGTACTCGGCCCAGTCGCGTGCGCGCCAGGCTGCGCGCCGGGCTCCAGGACGCCGATGGCGGTGAACGCCCGCAGCCGGTCGGCGACCACGGTCGGCGGCGCGCCGAGGCGCGGCCTCGAGGTCGCCGAACCGGGTCAGCGCCGCGGAAGACCGCGCCGATGAGGGCCGAGGCCCACCGGTTGCCGAAGATCGTCATCGTCTCGGGGAAGAGCCCGGGCTGGCGGGTGGGGCCGTCGCTGTCCCACCGCCGCCGGGTGGCCGCCACGGGGCACCGAACGCTCCCAGCATCCGCTCGGCCCCCACTCGGCGACGACCTCACGCGGCTCGACCGGCGCGCCGCACGGATCCGCAGCCGAGGATCGGGCGCGAAGTCCCGACCGCACGCCGTGTGACGCATCCCCGGCAGCTGCTCCGCGTGCTCGCCGGCCCAGCGCCGCTCCCACTCCCAGATGGCGAGCATCACCGTCCACAGCGCACGGCTGCGGGCGGTCGCGAGGTACTCGCGCGCGCGGCGGCCGCTCCTGGTAGACGTGCCGCTCGAGGAGGCCCTGGCCGGTCATCGTGGCCGAGCCGGGCCGTGAGCACGGCGTTGCTGATCGGCAGCCGGTCGGCGAACCGCCCGTAGCGGGTGACCCCGAGCAGGGCCTGCTGGAGGATGAGCAGGCGTCCACTCGTCACCGAGCACCCCGAGCATCATCGCGACGGCGTTGGGCCCCCCGGGCTCGAGCAGCGTGGGCTCAGCTCGGTGCCGGCATCGCGGTCCTCCCTCGGGCGCTACAGGCCGACCGCCTCGGCGGCCGTGTCGGCGGCTGTGCCAGCGGCGCAGCTCGTAGCCCGGGCGCCCACGTGGAGTGGGTGCCGCTGGAGATGCGCTCGGGGAGCCGGAGGGTGCAGACCGGCCCGTCGGCGACCCGGGCGGCGTCGAGGACCACGGCAGTACGACGCGTCGGCGTTCATGTCGGTGGTCAGCGTGACGAGGTAGCCGTCGTCCTCGGCGGTGCTGCCGACCCGCGGGGCCATCGCCGTCTCGCTGCCGTAGACGCCGTCGCCGAAGGAGTAGCGCTCCTCGGTGCCGGTCGCAGGTCGTGCTCGACCAGGCCGTCGAAGAGGAACCAGGACGGCTTGCCGGTGGCCGCGTACGCGTACCGGTACTCCCTGGTGTGGTAGGTCTCGTTCATCATGCCGAACTCGGTGATGGTGTCGCTGCAGCTGCTCCTCCTTGACCAGCCCGGTCGCGAGGTTGAGCCGCCAGCGGTGCAGCCGGGACTGCATCCGGTCGAGGGCGAGGAAGCGGAAGGCCCGCTGCCACTTGTTACCCATGCCGTTGTCGGCGGGCTCGGGGTCGCCCTGGAAGAAGCCGTCGAGGACGATCTCGTCGCCGTCCTCGTAGGCGTTGACGAAGTGCAGGACGTAGGTGGACTCGGCCTCGAACCAGCGGATGTCCTCGGCGGTCCGCCGCGGCGCGGGATGACGGCGAAGCGGGATGGGCATGTCGGGGTGGAACCGGGCGACGTGCGCGCCCTGGGCCAGCGCCTCGGGCTCCCAGAAGAGCGGGAAGTCGTTGAGGATCGCGTAGTTCTCGGTGAAGGCCATGTCGTGCGGGAGGCGGGGCCCGGGCAGCGGGACGTCGACGTAGTGGACGAGCTGGTCTGCGCGGTCGACGACGCCGTAGTGCATGTACGGCGCCTCCTTGCCGTAGTTGAAGAAGAGCAGCTCGCCGGTGCGGTCGTCGACCTTCGGGTGGGCCGAGACGCCCCACGTCGAACGGGAACCGGCCGTTCCAGTCCTCCTTGCCGAGGGTCTCGGCCGAGTACGGGTCGAGGCGGTAGAGGTCGCCGCACTGGTAGAAGCTGGTGAGGGCGGTGCCGCGGTGGACGATGACGTCGGTGCTCGAGGCGTCCTTCATCCGGCCCCGGGCGCCCCAGCCGTCCTCGCGCAGCGACAGCGCGGGCGCTCGGCGAGCCCGGCCCACAGGGCGTGACCCGCCTCCGCCTCGGCGAGGAGCCCGTCGGTGCGGACGAACCGGTTGCGGTAGAACGCCTTCCCGTCGCGGAAGCCGACGACGTGCACCATCCCGTCCCCGTCGAACGGGTGGTAGCTGCGCAATCGCCGGGTGCAGCGGGTTCTCGGTGTTGCGCAGGTAGACGCCGTCGAGGTCGGCCGGGACCTCGCCCTGCACGACCTCGAGGTCGTCCGCCCGCCACTCGGTGGTCTGCGGCCGCCACGGACCGGTGCGGTACGGGTGGTCGTCGTCCGCCGGGCAGGGTGGACAGCATCCGGCCGACGATCTCGACGTCCATGGGTGGTCCTTCTCGTGCGGGTCGTGACTCAGGGTCGGCCGGCGCGCGCCGACGACGAGGCTGACGGTGGTGGCGGTGCTGCCACCGAAGTTGAGCGTGGCGAAGGTGCGGGCGCCCTCGACCTGGTACTCGCCCGCGGTGCCGCTGACCTGCTTCGTCGCGTCGAGCGAGCATCCGCACGCCGGTGGCGCCGACCGGGTGGCCGCCGCCGATGAGCCCGCCGCTGGGGTTGATCGGCAGGCGTGCCGCCGAGCTCGATCTCGCCGTTCTCGATGGCCTTCCACGACTCCCCCGGACCGGTGAGGCCGATGTGGTCGATGGCGAGGTACTCGCTCGGGGTGAAGCAGTCGTGGGTCTCGAGCCCGTCGAGGTCGTCGAGCGCGACGCCGCGCCCGGGTGAAGGCGTCCTGCACGGCCTGCGCGCACGTGCGGCAGCACGTAGGGGTCGTCCGCGTCGCGGGTGAGCTTCTGCTCGCAGCCCGAGCCCGACCGTGCGGTGGCCCCAGCCGAGCACCCGGGCCATCGGGACGGGCGCCTCG
Organism: uncultured Actinomycetota bacterium; assembly: GCA_963772645.1. GTDB lineage: Bacteria > Actinomycetota > Actinomycetes > Actinomycetales > Dermatophilaceae > DASSQJ01. Next base: position 46,348 of record CAVYYD010000004.1, on the reverse strand, counting down.
GGTGGGCCGCGCAGCCAGGCGTCGCTGACGCAGCACCACCCCGGCGCCGCCGTCGGTGACCTGGCTGCAGTCGAAGCGGCGGAGCCGGCCCTCGACGACCGGGTTGACGTCGTCGTCGTCGGCGGTGCCGACGTCGCCGACGAGGTCGGGCACCTGCCACCCGCGGGTCTGGGCGTGGGGGTTGCGGCGTGGCGTTGGCGAAGTTGAGCTCGGCGATGGCGCCGCAGGTGGACCTCGTCGAGCCCGTACCGGCGGTCGTACTCGTCGGCGACCTGGCTGAACATGTGCGGCCACATGAACCGCGCGCTCCTCGCCCTCGTGCCCGACCCAGGCGGCCGCGCCGAGGTGGCCGCCGCGGCCTCGTCGCCCGGTGACCGTCTTCTCCAGCTCCACCCCGACGACGAGCGCGCTGTCGTAGTTGCCGGCCCGCAGGTCGGCCATCGCGGAGAGCGATGCGCGATGCTGCCGGAGGCGCAGGCGGCCTCGTGCCGCGACGCGGGCAGCCCCCAGAGGTCGTCGCGCACGGTGGCCGGCATCGCACCGAGCTGGCCCTGCCCGGTGAACAGCTGGCCGAAGGCGTTGCCGACGTGGACCACGCCGATGTCCGCGGCCGTCGACCCCGGCGGCCTCCAGGGTGCCGTCGACGACCTCGCGGGTGAGGTCGGCGACGTCGCGTGCCCTCCCGGGTGAGGTTGCGGGCGAAGTCGCTCTGGTACCCCCCGAGCACCCAGATGTCGGTCTGCGCTCATCGGTGTGCTCCTCCCGGTCCGGTGGCCGTCGGGCCCAGGGCCACGGACGGGCGGGTTGTCAACCGCCACACCGACGTACTACAACTAGCAGAGTATCCGGCGCGCCAGGTCCCGACAAGGCGTACCGGTCGACCGGAGAGGACCACCCGATGCCACCAGCACTGCAGGGGCAGGTCGCCGTCGTCACCGGGGCCGGCAAGGGCCTGGGGCGGGCGTTCGCGCTGCACCTGGCCGCGCTAGGCGCAGCCGTCGTGGTCAACAACCGCACCCGGGAGGTCGACGCCGACGGGCTGGGCCGGCCGACCATGTCGTCGGCGAGATCGTCGAGGCCGGCGGCCAGGCGGTCGCCGACCACGGCGACGTGGCCGACCCGGCCACCGGGACCGCGCTCGTGGAGGCCGCCCTGACGACGTGGGGCCGGCTCGACGCCTGCGTCACCAGCGCGGCGGTCAGCGGGCCGCAGCTGGTCCACAGGGCGACGCCCGAGACCTTCGGCGCGGTCCTGGGGACCAACGTCCTCGGGACCCTCTACCCGGCCTCGGCCGCGCTCGCGGTGATGCGCGAGGCCGGGTACGGCCGCATCGTCCTGGTCGCCTCCACCGCGGGCCTGCACGGCGAGCCCACCGTCGCGGCCTACGCGGCGAGCAAGGGCGCGGTCATCGCCCTCGGCCGGACGATCGCCGAGGAGGGCGTCCGCCGCGGGGTGCTCACCAACGTCCTCCTGCCCTACGCGACGCACCCAGATGACCGACCAGGGCATGGACCCCCGGCAGGCCGGCCGGATGCGCGCCGAGCTCGTCGCGCCGGTGGTCGGCGCCCTCGTCGACCCGGGCTGCACCCTCAACGGGCAGGTCATCGTCTCCGCCGGAGGCGGGCTACGGGTCGCCGACGCCGTCGAGTGGGGCACCGTGCTGCTGCCCGGCGGCCCCACGCTCACACCCGGCGAGCTCTCCGACCTCGTCGCCCGCAGCCGCTGCGGGCCGGCGCACACCTACCGGCGCGCGCAGGACGCCTTCCAGGGCCTCACCGCCGACCTCGCCGACCTCGCCGACCCGGACGACCCGGGCGACCCGGACCGGCCACGGCCCTGACCGGCCGCGGTCACCGGGCGACGTGGCGCGTCACCCCGGAACCTCGATCACGACGGCGGTGGCGAGCCCGAGTGCGGCCGGGATGACGAGCAGCGCGGCCCCGCCGCCGCGACGCTCCAGCTGGTCCAGGGCGTTGGCGAGCAGGATGCCGCCGGTGGCGCCGAGCGGGTGGCCGACCGACACCGCCCCTCCCTGCGGGTTGACGACCGCCTCGTCGAGCCCGAGCTCGCGGGCGAGGACCAGGGGGGTGACCGCGAAGGACTCGTTGACCTCGCAGACGTGGAGGTCGGCGACCCCCAGGCCGGCGCGCTCGAGGGCCCGCCGCGCGGCGGGGACCGTGGCGTCGAGGCCGGGAGAGCGGACGGCGGCCTGCGCCCATCCGGCGACCCGACCCCGCGGCGGGTGGCCCACCACGTCCGCGGAGCCGGCACTGCCGAGGACCGCGGCGGAGGCGGCATCGGCGAGCTGGGGGGCGGTGCCGACCGTGTGCAGGCCCTCCGGTGGGCGGGCCGCGCCCGGGACGCGCGACTGCACCCGGGACCAGAGCGGGTCCTCGCCGAAGAGCGGCTCGAGCGCGGCGAGCGACTCGAGGGTGGCCGGCGGGGCGCCCTCGTCGTGGTCCAGGAGGGTCCGGCCACCGGCCAGCACCGGGACCAGCGACTCCCACGGTGTGGCCGCCGCCGACCGCTGGTGGGAGCGGACGGCGTAGGCGTCGAGCGCCGGCCGGGGGATGCCGTGCACGGCCGCGGTGTGGTCCGCGGAGACCCCGATCGTGACGAACCCGGTCGCCTCCCCGAGGTCGGAGTCCGTCGCGAAGGCCGGCCGGTCGCTGAGCATCGGGACGCGCGACATCGACTCGGCACCGCCGACGACGACGAGCCCGGCCATCCCCGAGCGCACCTGGGCGGCGCCCGAGGCAATGGCGTCGAGGCCGGAGCAGCACATCCGGGAGACCACGCCGGCCGGCACCTCGTCGGGCCAGCCGGCCCGGGCGACGGCGACCCGGGCGAGGTCGGCGGCCTGCTCGCCCACCGCGGTGCTCACCCCGATGACGACGTCCTCCACCGCCCCGGCGGCCAGGCCCCGGTCGGCGAGCTCGCGGAGCAGCCCGGCGAGGAGGTCGTGGGCGGGGACACCGGCGAGGGTGCCGCCGCCGCGCCGGACCCGGCCGCGGGGGCTCCGCACCGCGTCGTAGACCAGGACCTCGCCACCGGGGTCGCCCACGACCGCTCCCTTCCTCGGATGCGCCGAAGGTACCCCAGCCGAGTGGCTCGGCGACTCCCGGCAGATGGCCCGATCGGGCCGTGGACACCCCGCCGTTGGGCGAGGACACTCGACGGTTATCGACGTTCCGACCCGCCTTCATGCGGAGCGACGAAAGGGGTAGCACCATGGAAGACCGACCGCAGCGCATCGCCGTCGACCAGCTGACCGAGGCCGCCTTCTCAGGCGTCGTCGCGGCCCTCAAGGCCCACGACCTCGAGGTCGGCAAGTGGCCCGGCCCCATCCTCGTGGGCATCATCGCCTGGCCCGAGCTCGGACAGCTCAGGGACCAGGTGCGGGTGCCCGGCCAAGGGTGACCGCCCACCCTGCGGTGCCTCCGGCCGAGGGCAGGGCCAGCCCACAGATGTGGTGCCCGAGCTCGCGGCCCGACCAGCCGGACGCCGTCGTGTTCGGCGTCCGGACGGCCGCGGACTCGGGCAGCCGCATCGGCTACCTCAGCGCGACCGTGCCCGCCGGCCCGGAGGTGCTCGGTCTCGCCGAGCCGGCCGACCCGCTCGCCGTGTTCCGGTTCGCGGCGCCCTGCGCCGAGCGCGAGTGCGCGCACTTCGACGGCCACGACTGCTCACTCGTGCAGCGCATCGTGGACCAGACGCCCGTCGTGGTGTCGATCGCCCCGGCCTGCGTGGTCCGCAGCCGCTGCCGCTGGTTCGCCCAGGAGGGCACCGCCGCCTGCCGCCGCTGCCCCCAGGTCGTCACGAGCGAGTCGGGGTCCAACCCCGAGGTGGCCCGTGCGGCCCGGCCGGTGGACTCCCCGGGGACAGCGGCGCCGCCGGTCCCCTCACCCACCCCACCCGACATCCGATGACCCAGTCCCACGCTCCGAGGAGGGCAACGATGGCCGAACACGTCGACCACCAGGAGGTGGTCCGAGAGCTGCTGGAGACCAAGGCAGTCGACTTCGAGGCGATCGGTGCCACGGTCGCCAAGCTCGGCCCGGCGATGGCCCTGCAGGACGAGCCCTGGGAGAGCTTCTGCCTCACCATGCGGATGATGGTGTGGGTCTACCGGTTCCCCGGTCCGCTCGGGGGCCCGATCAGGGACCTGGGCGCCCTGCGCGAGCAGGCGTCCGAGCTCCAGGGCTGACCCATCGCCGCCGACGAGCGGTGGGACCGGGGCGACCTGGTCCGCCGGCTGCTCCGTGCGCTCGACGTGGCCACCACGGTGGTGGACCGGTTCGGCGACCGCGGGTTCGAGGACCCCGACGGCTCGCTCTCGGTGCGCCCCGAGAAGGTGGTCGCCGAGGCGGCGCTGCTCGCCCTGGCCGCCTCGGCGGTCGGCGAGCCGGCGGTGGTCGCCGCCGTCCGCGGGCTGTGCGACCACCTCGAGCCGTGGGCCCGCGGCGAGCGGGCGCTGACCGGGATGGCCCTCGAGCCCACAGCGGCGACGGACTACGCCCAGGCGCACCTGATGCTGCGCCGGCTCGGCCGGCCCGACCCGCGGGCCGACGCCGTCCTCGCCGCGGCGCGTGCCGCGCAGTGCGCCGACGGCCGGGAACGCCCGCCGCATCGCCGGCTCGAGGTCCACTGGCTGCTCGGTGGTGGGGCGGACGGCGCCGCCGACGGGGCCGCCGCCGGGCCGTCGTGGGCCGCCGGCACGACGCTCGAGCAGGGCCTGGACCTGTACGGCGGGGGCCGTGAGGACCTCTACGCCTTCTCGCACGCCGTCATGTACGTCGGCGACCTCGGCCTGCGCCCGGGCACCTGGCCGCGCTCGGTGCGGGCGATCTGCGCCGAGGCGGAGGGTGCACTCGCCCGGGCCCTGGACGGGGAGGACTACGACCTCGCCGGCGAGCTGCTCCTCGCCTGGCCCCTGACCCGCCGGAGATGGTCGGCCGCGGCCGCGTTCGGGTTCGCCGTCCTGGCCGAGGTGGAGGACGAGGCGGGCTTCCTACCGAGCCCCTCCGTCGACGTCGACCGGCTCCGGACCCTCAGCGGCGAGGCTCACACCGACCTGCTGCTCGCCAGCACCTACCACACCGTCCTGGTCATGGGGCTGCTGTGCTCCGCGGCGCTCGGGGCCGGTCTCACCCCACCGCGGACGGTGCCGACGGAGGGGGCCGTGGACGGTGCCGCCGCACGGCTGCTGGCCTTCCTGGCGCCGGGCGCGCAGCCGCCGCACTGGAGCCGGGTCCTCGCCCGCCTGGACCGGCCGGGGCAGGACGCCCTCGCGCCCTTCCTGCTGACCGTGGGGGCGCTCCGGTCGGTGCGCGCCCGGCAGTTCGCCGCCCTGCGGGAGCTGCTCGCGGCCGCGCACGCGCTCGGGCTGACCGACTCCCCGTCGGCGAGCCAGGCCGCCGAGCTCCTCGCCCGGCTGGCGGTCGCCCTCGGCGACCGGGCCACCGTCGGGAGGCACCGAACCCGCCCGGTGGCGGTGGACACCGACGCCCGCCTCGACGCCGTGGCCGGGTGACCGGCCGTGTCCACCCCACCGAACGAGCCCGCCCGGGGCGCCCGCGGCCGGTACGACCCGCGGTCCCAGGACCGAACGGTCATCGCCGTGCCGCTCCTGGCGCGGATGGACGCGGCAGCGGGCCGCGGCGACACCACCCCCATCCCGGTGGTCCTCGACCTCAACCTCGACTTCACCCCGGACCGGGCCGCCGCCATCGAGCTCGCGCTCCGGCTCATCGACGAGGCGTGCTCCACGGCCGGTGAGCCGGGCGTGGACCAGGGCGTCGCGGACCCGATGGTCGGTGGGCCGTACCTCCTGGGCCGCCTCCAGCCCGCGGTCATCATCGCCCTGGCCCGCAGCAACGCCGGCTCCGGCAAGCCGATCTTCCGGATCTGGCCGGACTTCGAGGTCAGGGCGCTCCTGGACCGCTCGATCTCGACGGTCAAGGCGGATGCCGCGCACGCGGCCTACGCGGCCTTCGGCAAGAACATCTGCTGGGCCGTCCTCGACACCGGCGTCGACGCGCGCCACCCCCACTTCCGGGAGTTCGACAACCTGCGCAGCTCCGGGCTGGAGCACCGGGACTTCACCTCGGCCCAGGGGGACGCAGGCCGCGACGCCAACGGGCACGGCACGCACGTCGCGGGGATCATCGCGGGCCGCCGGACGGCACCACCGGGCCACCCGCTGACCGCGGTGCGGATGGTGCGCGACGAGGCGGGCGAGGTCTCCGGCGAGCTGGCGCCGCTCCCGTCGATCTCCGGGATCGCGCCGCAGTGCTCGATCGTCAGCTACAAGGTCTTGGACGACAAGGGCGTCGGCGGGACCGGCGCCGTCCTCACCGCCCTCGACGCCATCCAGCAGGTCAACGACCACGGTCGGCGGCTGCGGATCCACGGCGTCAACCTCAGCCTCGGCTACGACTTCGACCCGGAGTGGTTCGCCTGCGGGCAGAGCCCGCTGTGCGTCGAGGTCGACCGGATGGTGCGCAGCGGGGTGGTCGTCGTCGTCGCGGCGGGCAACAGCGGGTACGCCTTCGCCGCGGACGCGCTGACGATGCACGCCGGTGCGGCCGGGCGGCCGCTGACGATCAACGACCCCGGGAACGCGGCCGGCGCCATCACCGTCGGGTCGACGCACCGGGACTCCCCGCACGTGTACGGCGTCTCCTACTTCTCGTCCAAGGGCCCGACCGGCGACGGGCGGGCCAAGCCCGACCTCGTCGCCCCCGGGGAACGCATCCTCTCGGCGGCGGCCGGGGCGATGCGCGAGAAGGCCACCGGGATCGTCGGCCGCAGCGTGCAGTACGTGGAGGAGAGCGGCACGAGCATGGCCGCCCCGCACGTCTCGGGGGTCATCGCGGCCTTCCTCTCGATCCGCCGCGAGTTCATCGGGCGCCCCGAGCAGGTGAAGCAGATCTTCACCTCCACCGCGACCGACCTCGGCCGCGTGCCGGAGTTCCAGGGCCATGGCCTCGTCGATGCCATGCGCGCCATCCAGTCGGTGTAGGAGGTCGAGATGGTGACCGAACTGCAGGGCCACCCGTACCGCGAGCTCGAGTTCGCCAAGGACGGGTCGCCCGTGGACCCGGAGCAGGCTGCCGCGGTGCAGCAGCTGGCCGAGGAGGTGACCGACCTCCTCGTCCTCTCGCACGGCTGGAACAACGACATGGACGAGGCGCGGCGCCTCTACCGCGACATCGTCGGGAGCATCGACACGGTGCACCGGACCTCGTCGATCGACCTCGGTGGCCGCTCGGTCGGCGTCGTCGGGATCCTCTGGCCGTCGAAGCGGTTCGCGGACAGCGCGCTGATCCCCGGCGGGGCCGCGAGCCTCGGCGACGCGGACCCGAGCCTGCCGGAGGACCTGCGCGCGATGGCCGACGCGTTCGAGGCGCCGGACGCCGACGAGGTGCTCGACCGGGCGGCTCGGCTCGCCGGCCGCCTCGACGGGTCGCCCAAGGCCCAGCGCGAGTACGCCGACCTGCTGAGGTCGCTCGTGAGCCCCGCCGCCGCCGAGCCCGCCGACGCCGCGGACCAGCTCTTCGACCTCGACGGGCCCGACCTCCTGGACCGGCTGAGGACCGCCATGCTGACGCTCTCGCTCGGCGCCGAGCTCGGGGGCGGCGTCACCGGCGGGGGTGGGGGGACCGGCGAGCCGGGCGGCGCCGCGGGGCTCGGGTCCGCGCTGACCCACCTGTGGTCGACGGGGCGGGCGCTGCTCAACTACGTGACGTACTACGAGATGAAGGCGCGGGCGGGACGCATCGGGGACGGGTCGGTGGCGCCGGTGCTCCACGACCGGGCCGCCGCCCGGGCGAGACTGCACCTCGTCGGGCACAGCTTCGGCGCCCGGCTCGTCACCGCCGCCGCCAACGCCCTGCCGGGCGCCGGCCAGGTCGGCTCGATGAGCCTGCTGCAGGCCGCCTTCTCCCACAACTCGTTCGCCCGGGAGTGGGAGCCGGGGCACCCCGGTGGGTTCCGCCGGATGGTCGACGAGCGCCGGCTCTCCGGGCCGATGGTGGTCACCCATACGCGCAACGACAAGGCGGTCGGGATCGCGTACGCCATCGCCTCCAGCGTCGCCGGCCAGGCGTCCTCGGCGATCGGTGACGCCGACAGCCCCTTCGGCGGCCTCGGCAGCAACGGGGCCCAGCACACCCCGGAGGCCGACGACAGCCAGGCGCTCCAGGACGTCGGGGCGACCTATCACCTGGCGGCCGGACGCATCCACAACCTGTTGTCGGACCGGTTCATCTCCGGACACGGCGATGTGAGCAACACGCAGGTCGCCAATGCCGTCCTCCAGAGCGTCCTCGCCGCCCCGGCGGTCTGACCCCGACCCGCACCGGTCGCCGAGGACCCCCGCGACGCACCCGCAGGTGCGCCGCACCTCGCAGGCTCGCCGTCCGCAGCCTGCCGGACTACCCGAGGAGATCACCATGGCATTCCCCGTCGGCGGCGGCATCGGCCTCGCCTCAGCCCTGGGCGACGCGGCCCCGCGCGCCGAGACCTACGTCCCGCACGTCCTCGACGCCGCGGCGAACGAGGCGTGGGACGAGTACCGCCCACGACTCGTCGGGTTCCTCACCCAGCGCCTGGGCCGGGGCGACCTCATCGCCCACGGGGTGAGCCTGTACGACATCGGGATCGCCCTCTCCCCCGACCTGTCCTTCACGGTCGACCGGGCACCCGACGGCGACCTCCTCGTCGACGTCACGACGATGACGAACACGATCACCGCGCACGCCACCCAACCGACCCCGCTCGGCTCCTGGGCCGACCCGGCCTTCCGGTTCTCCTTCGGGCTGACCTTCACCTACCGACTGAGGGTGCCCCCGTTGACCGGGCCGGTCACGGCCTCGTCGTTCGAGTCGATCCGCGTCCTCGGCGCCGACCTCGAGCCGGACAACTTCGTGGCGGACGTGCTCTTCGTCGTCGACGCGATCTGGGCCTGGCTCTCCGGGGACGACTACGTGCGGATGCTCGAGGGCTTCCTCGGCGAGACCGACTTCGCCCCCTACGCCAACCGCGCCCTCGGCCCGCTCAACGACCGGCTGACCCGGCTGGCCGCGGACGGCTACTGGTTCCTCGAGTCGGTGGTGAACCAGCTCGACGGCGGCGGCGGGCTGCACGGCCTCAGCCTGCCGGGCGCCCCGGCGGACACCCTCGAGGTGCTGCTCACCGCCCGCGGCTTCGACCGTTCCGGCGTCGTCGAGGGGGAGGTCACCTGGCCGGCCGACTACGGGCACCCGACGAACAGTGCCGTGGTCGTGCTCGGACGGCTCCGGGACGCCGACGTGGTCAGCTCGGCCGCCGCCGCGGTGCTCAACCGTCGGGTGGCCGTTGCCCAGATCGGCATCGCCCCGGTCGCACCGGCCGGGGTGGCCCACGGCGACATCCTCACCGGCGCCGACCACGCGCGCACCGCGGTGAGTGCGCCGGCGGACCAGTCCCCCCTCGCCGCAGCACTCGCCGCGCTACCGCCCGACGCCACGGTCTCGGCAGCCGCCGACCTGCGCGCGGCGGTCGCCAGCCGGTTCGTCGGGCTCGTCGGCAGCGCCGAGTTCACCCGGCTGCAGACCGAGTTCCTGCTCGGCACCAGCGACCTCGTCGTCACGGCGCGCACCCACGTCGACAAGGGGGCGCCGTTCGGCACCGACCTCGTCGTCAGCCGGATGGCCGCCCTGTGGCGCGACGACGACGCGAGCACCGGTCGGCGGCACTACCGGCTCGTCGACGTCGCGACCGACGTCCCGCTCACCCTCACCTGCGACCTCGCCGACGGGTACCGCTTCACCGGGCACGACGGGAAGGTCACCGGCGTCGCCCACGGGTGGCAGGGGTTCGTCACGGTCCACCCCCCGGCGCACCTCGCCGACCTCGCCAGGCTCCGCGTCGACGCGCTGGCCGGCCACGCCTCGGCCGTCGACCAGGTGGCGCTGAACCCGCAGCCGCTGCCACCGAAGGAGGTCCACGACATCGCCCACGCCCCCCGCGCCGTCGACGTCGCGCACCCACTGCAGCACGCCGGCGGGCTCGACGTCGCGCGGCAGGTCGGCGACACCGTCGCCCACGCCGTGACCAGGGGCGAGACGGCGGCCGGCGCCGTCGCCGACGCCCTGAGGACGAGGGCGGACGCCTCCGGCGGCATCGCCCACGAGCTCACCGACGAGGCGCTGCACCACCACCTCGGCCAGGACGTCGTCAACGCCCTGCGGCAGAACCCGTCGGGTTCGGGCGTGGTCGTCGGCATCGACTTCGTCATGGAGCCCGACGTGCCCCCGGTCGTCCGCTGAGCACCCGGGCGGGCGCCGGCCGCGGGTTCGTGACCTAGCACGGGGCCGCCGGCACGCGTAGGCTTGCGGGTCAGGCTGCCCGTGGGACCGGTGGCGAACCACGACGACCGGAGTCCCCTGTGACCACGACCTCCCTCACCACCAGAACCTCCACCGCACCCGGCGGCCTCTACCGCGAGGCCGCCGGGGCCGTGCGGACCGCCGGCCTGCTGCGCCCGCGGCCGTGGGTCCACACCGGGCACCTCGCCGCGAACCTGGCCGCCCTCGCCGCCGTCGTGACCGGGCTGGTGCTCTGGGGACGGTCGTGGTGGGTGGTCGTCGCCGGCGCCCTCGTGCTCGCGGTCGTCTCGACGCAGTTCGGCTTCCTCGGCCACGACGTCGCGCACCGCCAGGTCACCCACGACCGCCGTGCGTGCCAGCTGCTCGGCCTGCTCCACGCCAACCTGCTGTGCGGCCTCAGCTACGGGTGGTGGATGGGGAAGCACAACGCGCACCACGCCCACCCCAACGACCTCGACGCCGACCCCGACGTGCAGCCCGGCGTCCTCGTCTTCGACGCCGGCCACGCGGGCACGCGGACCGGGTGGCGCCGGTTCGTCACCCGCCACCAGGCCTGGCTCTTCGTCCCCCTCCTGCTCCTCGAGGCGGTCAACCTCACCGTGGCCGGCCTCCGTGCCCTGGTCGCGCCCGGGCTGCGCGCGCGCACCCCCGAGCTCGCCCTCATCGGGCTGCACGCCGGCCTCTACGCCTGGCTCGTCGTCGGCACGATGCCCTGGGCGCAGGCCCTCACCTTCGTCGCCGTGCACCAGGGGACGCGGGGGGTCTACCTCGGCCTGTCCTTCGCGCCCAACCACAAGGGGATGCCGGTGCTCACCGCCCAGGAGGGCGCAGACCCCTTCCTGCGCCAGGTGCTGACCTCCCGCAACGTCCGCGGCGGCCGGCTGCTCTCACTGCTGCTCGGCGGCCTCGACTTCCAGGTGGAGCACCACCTGTTCCCGTCGATGCCGCGCTCGCGGCTGCGCCGGGCACGGGCGGTCGTCAAGCCGCTCTGCGAAGCGCACGGTGTGCCGTACACCGAGACCACGGCCTGGGAGTCCTACTCGCGGGTCTTCCGTCACCTCCACGCCGTGGGCGCCCCGGCCCGCTGACCGCCGCGAGCTTCGACGGCGCGGCAGCCGCTCCCTTGTCGGGGCCGCGGGAGTGTGGTTGCGTGACGATACCGTCCCCGCCGACCGGCGAGGCACCACGACGAGGTGGTAGTGATGGGCTCGAGGTACGACTACGTCATCGTTGGAGCCGGTTCGGCCGGGGCCGTGGTCGCCGCCCGGCTGAGCGAGGACCCCGAGGTCCGGGTGTGCCTGCTCGAGGCCGGGGGCCCGCCCCCGCCGGCCGAGCTCATGCCCGCCGCGGTCGCCAGCCTGCAGAACGACCCGGCCACGGACTGGATGTTCGACGGGGACCCGGGCGGGGTCGGCAAGGGCCTGGTCGGCGGCCGGATGATGGTCCCCCGCGGCCGGATGCTCGGAGGCTCCTCGGGCATCAACTACATGGCCTACGTTCGCGGGCACCCCGGGGACTTCGACGCGTGGTCGGAGGCGGGCGCCGAGGGGTGGTCCTACGAGGAGGTCCTCCCCTACTTCCGCAAGGCCGAGGGCTTCGTGCACCACCCGGAGCTCCACCCCGACCTCGACGCCCACGGCACGGACGGCCCGGTGGGGGTGTCCGTGCGCGAGCCGATCCTGCCGGCGGCGACCCAGTTCGTCGAGGCCGCGGGGGCCACCGGCCTGAAACAGGGGGACTACAACGGCCGCGACCGACGCGAGTCCCACGGGGTGGCCTCGCTCTTCCAGACCACGACCCGGGACGGCCGGCGCAGCTCCACCTTCCACGCCTACCTCGAACCGGTGATGGACCGCGAGAACCTCACCGTGGTCACCGGCGCCCTCGTCGAGCGGGTCCTGCTCGAGGCCGGCGACGGCACCGTGCGCGCGACCGGCGTCGCCTACCGCACCGAGGACGGCGCCCACGAGGAGGTGACCGCCGGCACCGAGGTGGTGCTGTGCGCGGGCGCGATCGGGTCCCCGCACGTCCTCCTGCTCTCCGGGGTCGGGGCCCGGGAGGAGCTGGCCGAGGTGGGCGTGGACTGCGTCGTCGACCTCCCCGACGTCGGGCGGCACCTCAAGGACCACCTGCACACGCCGCTGATGTTCGCCGCCGACGGCATCGGCGAGTCGATGACCGAGGTCGCCATGTCGCTCGGGCCGGACGCGCTGCGGGCCCCCGCCGGGCCGCTGCCCGCCGACCCGGCGCAGGACGCCGACCTGCCCGAGCCGCTGGCCGCCGTCAGGGCGGAGGCCGAGCGCCGGCTCGTGGAGTGGTTCAGCACCGGCCGCGGCCTGGCCTCCTCCTCCCTCTACGACGCCGTCGCCTTCTTCTCCACCGGGCTGGGCGACGAGCACACCCACGACGCCCAGATCGGCTTCCTCGCCACCGGCTACACCCCGCCGATCTGGGAGGGGGTCTTCCGCATCCCACCGAGCGCGTTCTTCGAGGACCCCGAGGCCTTCCTCGACCCGACCCGCGGCCAGGTGGTCCTGCTGCCCAACCCCGTGCAGCCGCACTCCGAGGGGTCGGTCACCCTGGCCAGCGCGGACCCGGCCGTTGCGCCGCGGATCGACCTCAACTACTTCGACGACCCGCACGACGCGCGGGTCATGGTCGCGGTCATGCGCCGGGCGCTGGAGATCGCGCGGGCCTGGCCCGGTGGCGGCCTCGGCGACCCGGTCATCCCGCCGCACCTCGCACAGGCCCACCGCCACCAGGCCGGCGCCGAACCGAGCGACGCCCTGCTCGAGGACCTGGCGCGGCACTACGCGCTGACCGTCTACCACGAGACCTCGACCTGCCGGATCGGTGACGTCGTCGACCCGCGGCTGCGGGTGCTGGGCGTCGACGCACTGCGGGTGGCCGACGCCAGCGTGATGCCGAACGTCGTCAGCGGCAACACGAACGCGGCGTCGATCATGATCGGCGAGCGGGCCGCCGAGCTCATCGCGGCCGAGCACGGCGTGCACCTCCAGACCATGGTCGGCTGACCCGCTCGCGTCCGCCGGCGGGCCCCCGACCTGCAGGTGTATCGCGACCGGGGGGCGGAGGCGCATACTGGCGGTGATGGCAACCTCACCCGGGAAGCGGCACCCACACCTGGCCGGCAGTCCGTTCAAGCCCTACTCCGCGCCGGTCGTCGAGGAGTTCGTGGTCGATGACCGGGTCTCGCACGACGCGTACGGGCTCGGTCGAGTCGTCGGCGTGGACGCGAGCGGGGTGACGGTCGACTTCCGCAGCCAGACCGTGCGCATCACCTCGCCGTTCCGCAAGATGACCAAGCTCTAGCCCGAGCTCGCGACCTCCGGGCCCGGGTCCGTCGTGGTCCGCACCCGCTCCAGCCGGTTCGCCAGCAGGTCGGTGCGGTGGGCGTTGCCGTGCAGTGCCACGAAGCGGGTGCCGAACACGGCGAGCAGGGTGTCGTCGAGCCGCCGGACCGCACCGGGTGGGTAGCGGTACCCCATCCTCGCGTTGATCGCCTCGGCGTCGACCGAGGAGAGCAGGCCGGCGAGCTCGTCGAGGGTGGTGATCCCCAGCTCGGTGAGCAGCCCACACATCCAGTCGTAGCGGTCGGTCCGGGACCACCCCGCGTCGCCGAAGCGCCCGTCGAGGAAGGCCGCCAGCTCCTGGCCCTCGATCCGCGTGCCGTCCCCGCCGTGCCCGGTCGCCGGCGCGCCCGCCGCCCCGCGGAGCCGTTCGCGGATCGTGGAGAACTCGCGGTCGGCCAGCTCCAGCAGACCGGCGGCCAGCGCGAACCGACGGTCGAGCTCCGGGGCGTGGTGCGCCGGGATGCTCCCCTTGTACCGGATGTCGTGCTCGAACTCCGCCCAGGCGTGCTGGAGCACCGTGCGGATCTGGACCTGGGCCGCGGGCGCCTCCCCGCCCGCCGTGCCCCGCCCGAGCCCCTCGGGGTGAGCAGCAGGTGGCGGCTGGCGTACCCGAAACGGCCCTCGCTGGCCGTCTCCTCGCCCATGTCGCGGTCCTGGATGACGTCGAACTGGTCGAACAGGAGGTCGGCGACGGCGGCCACGTCGCTCTCCAGGTAGGTGATGACGCGGACGCCGACCTGGTCGGTGATCTCCCGCAACGGGTCCGCGTACAGGGGACGGCCGTCGAGGGTGCGGGCGGCCTTCGCCGCGAACGAGTCCACCGACTTGGTCCGGCCGGTGACCGAGAGGTAGTTGATGCCGGCGTCGTCGAGCAGCGCGGTGACCCGGGCGACGTAGTCGTCGGTCGCCGCCCGCAGCCCGGGGTGCCGGGCCGCGTACGCACGGGCGGCACGTCCGGGGTCCGCCCTCCTGCTCCGGCCTCGCGTCGATGACGGCTCGGGCCGGGTCTGCTCGGTCATGGGCCCAGCCTGCCCGATCCCGGCGCGGCCGTCGCTCACCGGACCCGTCGGGGCCGGCACCGGCAGCCGCTCAGCTCCACGGCGCCCTGGCCCTCGGGGGCGGCTCACCCGCCGTCGCCATGGCCTCGGCGTGGGCGCTCCACCGCACCCGTCCGGCCGCCAGGGCCCACTCGATGGCCCGCCACTCCAGCCGCCGCGCGGCGCGTTCGCGCACCTCGGGGTCGTCGATCAGCGCGAGCTCCTCGAGCATCACCCCGACGGCGCCGAGCCGCACCGCGGGCAGGTCGGGACCCTGCGGCTCGAGGGCCGGTGAGGGGCGCAGGTCCCGCCCGGACGCCAGGACCGTCGCACCGGTGATGAAGGCCTCGGCGTCGGCGGCCGGTGTCTCCGGTGGCAGGACCTTGAGGATGACCCGCCGGTAGTCGGCCAGGCTGAGGTCGACGCTGTCCGGGGTGTCGCCGTGCGAGAACCAGCCGAGCTTGATGAGGTGCCCGGCCGCGCGGACCCGGCGGGGGCTGTCCTCCCAGTCACCGAGCACGTACGAGAAGCGGGCGATGCCGGCGCCCAGGGTGGTGCGGATGGCCACGTCGAGGGCCGGCAGCTCCTGCGCCAGGCTCGTCGAGCGGGGCCACCAGACCCCGTCGATGGTCATCCCCCCGGGTTCGAGGACGAGGGTGAGGCGCGAGCGCAGCTCCTCCCCCGGCGCGTCCAGCGGTACCGAGACGGGTGCGTCCATCGTTGCCAGGGTCCTGTCACCGACGCCGAACGCCGGGCTCAGAAGATCACAGAGGTGGCGAGCTGCTTGGTCCCCGCGCGGATCCGCCCTGCCTCGCCACCATACCCCCGCTGCCGACCCGACCCGTGCGGCCGAGGACGTCGGCGAGCGCGCTGCCGGGCCGAGCCCCGGCCGCTCGGCCGGGTGCCCCCCGGTTCGGCGGGGCGTAGGCTCGGTCCACGGAGCCATCCAGGCTTCCTCTCAGAGAGAACCCCCATGAGCGACAAGTCGCCGCGGCAGCGCATGACCAAGAAGGTCGGCAAGTCCATCAAGGAGAAGCGCGCCGACAAGCGCGCCAAGGGGGCCGACGCGACCTTCACCGAGGCCCTCCACCCGAAGAAGAAGTGACGCTGCTGGGGCTCGGCGTCGTCGGCTCCTCGGCGAAGGAGAACGAGCGCCGGCTCCCCCTGCACCCGGAGCACATCCCCCTCCTGGACGCGGACCTCAGGGCCCGGATCACCCTCGAGCACGGGTACGGCGCGCCGTTCGGCGTCCCGGATGCCGCGCTCGCCGAGCACGTCGCCGGGTTCGCCCCCCGCGCCGAGGTCCTGGCCGGCTCCGACGTCGTCCTGCTCCCCAAGCCGCAGCACTCCGACCTGCTGGCGATGCGACCCGGCGCCGTGCTGTGGGGGTGGCCGCACTGCGTCCAGGACAGCGACCTGACCCAGATCGCGATCGACCGCCGGCTGACCCTGATCGCGTTCGAGTCGATGAACCACTGGACCAGCGAGGGGGCCGTGGCGCTGCACGTCTTCCACCGCAACAACGAGCTCGCGGGGTACTGCTCGGTGCTGCACGCCCTGCAGATCGCCGGCCTGACCGGGGACTACGGCCGCCGGCTCAGCGCGGTGGTCATCGGGTTCGGGGCGACGGCCCGGGGCGCGCTCACCGCGCTGAACGCCCACGGGGTGCACGACGTCGCGGTGCTCACCAACCGCAGCGTGCCCGCGGTCGCCTCCCCGATCCCCTCGGTCCTCATCCGACAGATCGAGCACGAGCCGGACGGGGGCCAGGCCAGCCACGTCATCACCGAGCGCGGCCGGGAGCCGCTGCCGGCGTACCTGGCCGAGAACGACATCATCGTCAACTGCACCTTCCAGGACACCGCGGCACCACTGGTGTACCTCGAGTCCTCCGATCTCGCCGCCTTCCGACCCGGCAGCGTCATCGTCGACGTCTCCTGCGACCTCGGGATGGGGTTCGGCTGGGCCCGCCCGACGAGCTTCGACGAGCCGACCTTCGTCGTCGGCGACAGCGTCCTCTACTACGCGGTCGACCACAGCCCGTCCTACCTGTGGAACTCGGCGACCTGGGAGAACAGCGCCGCGGTCATCCCGTTCCTGCGGACCGTCCTCGAGGGCCCGAGCGCGTGGGCTGACGACGAGACCCTGGCCCGGGCGATCGAGGTCCTCGACGGGCGCGTGGTCAACCCCCGGGTCCTCGCCTTCCAGGGCCGGTCGGCGACGCCCCCGCACGTGGTCGGCGCGCCGGCCCGGACCTAGGAGCGGGCCAGGGCCAGCACCCAGGCGGCGACCCGGGGCCCTGCGACCCGGGCGCTGTAGATGCTCTCGTGGTCCGCCCCGGGCACGACCTCGACCGTCGTGTCGTGCCCACCGGCGCGCAGCGCCTCACCCATGGCCCGGGTCGCGGAGACCGGGACGACCTCGTCGGCCTCCCCGTGCAGGAGGAGGACGGGCACCTGGGGGCGGCGGTCGGCGAGGAGGACCGGGTTGGCCAGCGCCCAGGCGCCGGGGTCCTGCTCCGGGCGGCTCCCGAGCAGGACATCGGCGTTGTCGGCGAACTCGCGGATGTCGTACGGGCCGGCAAGCCCGACGAAGGCGTCCGCCTCGACCGGCGGGTCCTCGCACCGGGCGTCGACGCTGTCCGGGGCGAGGGTGGCGACGGCGGCGAGGTGGGCACCCGAGGAGTGGCCGAGCAGGACCAGGGAGGTGGGCTCGACGCCCGCCCCGCGGGCGGTGGCGGCACCGTCGGCGAGCGCGCAGAGGACGTCCTGCACCGGCACCGGGTAGATCACCCCGTCCTGGCCGGCCCGGATCCCCACCGGGACCGCGACGATCCCGGCCGCCGCGAGCGCGTCGGCCAAGCCGCGGTAGCCCGACGGGTCGGCCGAGACCCACCCCCCGCCCGGGATCATGACGACGACGGGCCCCCGGTCCAGCCCCACCGGGAGGTGCGGGTAGGCCTCGAGGCCGGCGCGGTACTCGTGCGAGGCCGCCCCGGCGGGGCGGGCCTCGGGCGAGCCGGAGCACGAGAGGAGGACCAGCAGGGCCACGGCCGTCGACGACGCCGCTGCCGCTCGCGCGGTGCGCACGGGCCTCATCCTCTCACCGCGACGGCGACCGGGCACGTCGGGGCCCGAGCGAGGGGCCGGGCACGTCGGGGCCGGAGCGTCAGGCCCGGTCCGTGGACCCGTTGGTCACGGCTCCGGGGTCGGACACCGCGGGCACGCCGGGCACCCCGGGCACCGCGGTGGCGGCACCGGCCGTCGTGGCGGCCGACTGCTCCCGGGCGAGGAACGTGCCGAGCTCGGCGATGGTCGACATCAGCGGGGCGGGGAAGACGACGGTGGTGTTCTTGTCGACGCCGAGCTCGACCAGGCTCTGCAGGTTGCGCAGCTGGAGTGCGAGCGGGTGCTGCATCATGACGTCGGAGGCCTCCCCGAGCGCCGCCGCGGCCAGGGACTCGCCCTCGGCGTTGATGATCTTGGCGCGCTTCTCCCGCTCGGCCTCGGCCTGGCGGGCCATCGCCCGCTTCATGCTGTCCGGGAGCTGGATGTCCTTGAGCTCGACGAGGGTGACCTCGACGCCCCAGTCCAGGGTGCTGACGTCGAGGATCTCGCGGATGTCGAGGTTGATCCGGTCGGTCTCGGCGAGGGTCTCGTCGAGGGTGTGCTGGCCGACGACCTTGCGCAGGGTGGTCTGGGCGATCTGGTCGATGGCGGCGCGGACGTTCTCGATCGCGACGACCGACTTCACGGCGTCGACGACCCGGTAGTAGGCGACGGCCGAGACGTCGACGCTGACGTTGTCGCGGGTGATGATGCCCTGGGACTGGATCGGCATGGTGATGATCCGCATCGAGACCCGGTGCAGGACGTCGACGACGGGGATGATGACGCGCAGCCCGGGCGGGCGGGTGCCCTGCACGCGGCCGAGCCGGAAGAGCACTCCCTGCTCGTACTGCTTGACGATCTTCACGGCTGACATCGCCAGCAGCAGCAGGACGACGAGGACCACGAGGACGACGACGGCGGTGGTCATGGCGTCACCACCGCCACGCCACGTGCACCGGTCGTGGACCGGCGAGGGCCGCTGGTGCCGGGCTGGGGGCCGGAGGAGGGGTGGAGGTGGCCATCACGGCACGTCCTTCGATCTCGAACGCCCGCCAGGCAGCTCGGCCCGAGGTGCCTCCGCGCCGCGGCGCTGCGGGACGGGGAACTCGGAGCCTGGCGGTCGGTGACCGCCGAGCCTCTCGCGTCGTTCACCCACGACCGTACGCCGGCGGCAGGGCACTGGCAATCGGCCTGCTCGGCGACGGTCAGGCCGGTGACCGCCGCTCGGCGACGGCGGTGAAGAGCGTCTCGTAGTCGTCGACCATCCGGTCGGCCGAGAACCGGGCCGCGGCGTCGGCGCGGCACGCGCGCCGGTCGAGCCGGGCCGCGGCGTGCACGGCGTCGACGGCCTGGTCCACGTCGGTCACGAGGAACCCGGTGACGCCGGGCCTGACGATCTCCGGCATCGACCCGCGCGGGTGGGTGATCACCGGCGTACCGGTGGCCAGCGCCTCGACGACGGCGAGGCCGAACGGCTCGTCGAAGTCGATGAGGTGGAGCAGGGCGCGGGCACCGCCGAGCAGCCGGTCCCGCTCGGCCGGCCCGACCGGGCCGACGTAGGAGACGTCGACCCCGTCGACGAAGGGCTCGACGCGCCGGCGGTGGTAGTCCTGGTCCTGCACGACCCCGGCGATGACGAGCGGGAGGCCGGCGCGCCGGGCGACCTCGATCGCGCCTGCGGTGCCCTTGTCGGGGTGGATGCGGCCGAGGAAGAGCAGGTAGCCGCCACGGCCCGCGCCGAGAGTGAACGCGTCGGTGTCGATGCCGTGGTGGATCGTCGCGTCGTAGGTGAGGTCGGGGTGCCGGTCGGCGTCGCTGATCGAGACGTAGTGCGCGATGTCGTCGTAGGCGCGGTACGCCGCGACGATGCGTTCGGAGGAGAAGCCGTGGATGGTCGTGACCACCGGCGTGCGGACCAGCCGGCTGAAGGCGAGGGGGAGGAAGTCGAACTGGTTGCTGATGACGTCGAACCGGCTGGCGCGTTCGAAGACGGCCGCGATGTGCAGCGCCTCGTGGACCTTGGCGTCGATCGACGGGTCCTCCTCGTACCCCGCCGCCGACTCGGCGTGCAGGCGGGCGGAGGTCGTGGAGTCCGCGGTGGCGAACAGGGTGACGTCGTGGCCGCGCCGGACGAGACCCTCGGTCAGCGTCGAGGCGACCTGTTCCCACGGCCCGTAGGACCGCGGCGGCACGGAGTGTGCGATGGAGGCGAGCACGGCGACTCTGATCGCGGCCTCCTCGGGGGTGATCGGCCCACGCTACAGCGGAATTCGCGGCCGCACCCCGATGGTAGGGTGGCGATGCGAGATCGGCCCGGAGCCTCCTTCCGGTACATCGGCGCTTCCGTCCTGGTCGAGCGCCTCGGGACATCGACCTTCCCCTTCGTGCACGGCAGCGTTCGGCTGCGGCAAGACGACGGGAAGCAGGCCTGATGGCCCTTCGATTCGGTGTCCTCTCGACCTACCCGCCCACCCAGTGCGGCATCGCGACGTTCTCCGAGGCCCTGGTGACGCACCTGCAGGGGGTCGGCGCGCAGGTGAGCGTCGTCCGCGTCCTCGACGGCCCCGAGCCGGTGGCCTCGCCGGTGGTCCACCACTGGGTGACCGGTCGTCCGGGCGGGGTGGCGGAGACGGCCCGGGTGCTCGACGGCTTCGACGTCGCGATCGTGCAGCACGAGTTCGGCATCTTCGGTGGCCCCGACGGCGCGGACGTGCTCGGCGTCGTGCAGGCGCTGACCGTTCCGGTGGTCACCGTGCTGCACACCGTGCTCACCCACCCGACGGCCAACCAGCACCGGGTGATGGCCGCCCTGTGCGCGGCCTCGTCCGCCCTCGTCACGATGACCGAGACCGCCCGGGCCCGGCTCGTGCACGGCTGGGGCATCTCCCCCGAGCGCATCTCCGTCATCAGCCACGGAGCCGAGGACAACCACGGTGACGTGGCGGACCCCCGCCCGGCGCCCCGGCCGCGTCCGGTCATCCTGACCTGGGGCCTGCTCGCCGAGGGCAAGGGGGTCGAGTGGGCGCTGCGGGCCCTGGCCGAGCTGCGCGACATCGTGCCGTCGCCGGTCTACCGGGTCGTCGGGCAGACCCATCCGAAGGTGCTGGAACGAGAGGGGGAGGCCTACCGTGACCGGCTGGCCGCGCTGGTCCGCGAGCTCGAGCTGCACTCCTCGGTGCGCTTCGACGCCCGTTACCTCCCGGGGCCGGCACTGCGCCGGGTCGTCCGCGAGGCCGACGTCATCCTGCTGCCCTACGACTCCCGCGAGCAGGTCACCTCGGGGGTGCTCACCGAGGCGGTGGCCGCCGGCAAGCCGGTGGTCTCCACCTCGTTCCCGCACGCGGTCGAGCTGCTGTCCGGAGGGGCCGGCCTGCTCGTTCCCCAGCGCGACCCGGCCGCGCTGGCCGAGGCGCTGCGACGGGTCCTGACCGAGGACGGCCTCGCCGAGCGGATGGCGGCCACGTCCCGGGGACTCGTCGCCCCGCTGCTCTGGCCGGCCGTGGCCGGCGAGTACCTCGCGTTGGGCCGTTCCCTGCGGGACGCCGTGTCGCGCTCGGTCGCCTGATGGGGCCCCAGCTCGCCTACGACCACCTGCGCCACCTCACGACCCCGCTCGGCGTCTTCGAGCACGCCCTGGGGGCCGAGCCGCGCCCCGAGCACGGCTACTGCGTTGACGACGTCGCGCGCGCGCTCGTGGTCACCAGCCGTGAGCCGCACCCCGACTCCGGCGTCCTGGGTCTCGCCGAGGGCTACCTCGACTTCGTCCTCGGCGCCCTGACCCCGTCCGGACGGATGTACAACCGGCGGTCGGCCGACGGGTCCTGGCAGGGCGCGGCGACCGCGGAGGACCACTGGGGTCGCGGGCTGTGGGCACTGGGTGTCGCCGCCGCCGAGCTGCAGGAGCCGGCGCTCGCCTCCCGTGCGTGCGCCGGGGCCCGACTCGCCCTGCGGGCTCGCTCACGGTGGCCGCGGGCCACCGCCTACGCGGCTCTCGGGGCCGGGCAGCTGCTCGGCCTGGACCCGGTCCGCTCGGCGCCGGGCGTCGGCCAGGCCGCCCGTCGGCTCCTCGTCGACGCCCGCGGCGTGCTCGCTCGACCCCGCCCCGCAGGGTCGTGGCGCTGGGTCGAGGAGAGGCTGACCTACGCCAACGCGGTGCTCCCGGAGGCGATGCTCGTGCTCGGGGAGACGCTCGGCGACCAGCGATCCACGCAGGAGGGCCTCGGCCTCCTGACCTGGCTGGTGCACGAGCAGCAGCGCGACGGGCACCTCTCCGTCGTCCCCGCCGGAGGCCGCTCACCGGGCGACCCGACCCCGGGATTCGCCCAGCAGCCGATCGAGGTGGCCGCCCTCGCGGAGGCCGCCCGGCGCGCCCACCTGGTGACCGGGGACCAGCGGTGGGCTGCCGTGCTGGAGTCCTGCCGGGCCTGGTTCGAGGGCGCCAACGACCTGGGCCTGCCAGTCCGGGACGAGGCCACCGGCGCCGGCCACGACGGCCTCGAACGTCACGGGGTCAGCGAGAACCTCGGCGCCGAGTCCACGCTCGCGTGGCTGTCGACGCACCAGGTGTCGCTGGCGGGACGTCAGGCGGTGGTCCGGTGACCAGACCGCTCGAGGCCCTCGCGCCGCGGCGCACCGGGCACGTGCTCCGTCCGGACCCCTCACGGGTGGTGAGCCTGATCTTCCTGCCCGGCCAGGAGGCGACCGGGGCCGGGGAGTCCCGGTCCACCGCCGTGCTCGACCGTGTCCTGGCGCTGTCCGACGAGGAGGTGCGCGACACGCTCGCGACGACGACGAGCACGTTCGCCGGTCGGCACCGCAACCTGGCGGCGGTGTGGGACGCGCACTTCGCGCTCATGGCGCACCGGCTCGAGGACCCGGAGAGCCTGTCCGCGGAGCGGCGGCGCCTCATCGGCGCCTACTTCACCCAGGAGTACGCGGTCGAGGGGGCGGCACTGTTCAACCCCTCGATGGTCGAGCACCCGGACCAGAGCGGGCTCGCGGACGGCGCGACCCGCTTCGTCATGTCGCTTCGAGCCGTCGGCGAGGGCCACCTGTCGAGCATCGAGTGGCGCACCGGGACGATCCAGGGCGCCGACGACGTCCGTCTCGACGCCGCGCCGACCCTCGGGGTCCTGCCCGCCTCCAGGCCGGCGACGTACTCGCGGGCCGGGTTCGAGCACCAGCTGCGCGAGCTCGACGGTGACCGGACGAACTCCACCTTCGTGCTCGACACCCTGCCGGAGGTCTTCACCCGCGCAGACCTGGACGTCGCCCTCCACTCGCTGCGCGCCCAGCGACTCACCCGCGGGGCCGCGGTGGGCACCGTGGCCCGGCTCGAGCGGGTCGCCGCCTGCAGCTACGCCATCGAGTTCCCCGCCGACTCCGCACTGGCGGAGCGGGTCATCATGCCCCGCAGCCCGTCGGAGTGCCGGGGCATGGAGGACGTCCGACTGGTGCGCTTCCGCGGGGACGACGGCGGCGTCGACTACTTCGGCACGTACACCGCCTGGGACGGGCACGAGGTGACCCCGCAGCTGCTGCACACAGGCGACTTCCGCTCCTTCGAGGTCACCCAGCTGAGCGGGCCCGGTGCGAAGAACAAGGGCATGGCGCTCTTCCCCCGGCGGATCGGCGGCCGCTACGTCGCCCTGTCCCGCGCCGACCGCGAGAGCAACGCCATCACCACCTCGACCGACCTGCACCACTGGGAGCAGCCCGTGCTGGTCCAGGCCCCGGTGGAGTCCTGGGAGGTCATCCAGCTCGGCAACTGCGGGTCCCCGATCGAGACCGCGGACGGCTGGCTGGTGCTCACCCACGGCGTCGGCCCCATGCGCGAGTACCGCATGGGTGCGGTCCTCCTCGACCTCGACGACCCCACCGTGGTCCTCGGGCGGCTGCACCGCCCGCTGCTCTCCCCGCGCGCCGACGAGCGAGCGGGCTACGTGCCGAACGTCGTCTACTCCTGCGGTGCGCTGCTCCACGGGCGGACCCTCGTGGTGCCCTACGGCTGCGGCGACCTCGCCACGAGGATGGCACTCGTCGACCTCGACGCCCTCCTCGCCGAGCTCGCCTGAGCCGGACCGCCGGCCCCCCGCACCGACCCACCCGCCCACACCACAGGAGACGCCGTGAGCACGCCGAGCACCGCACCGACCACCCGGGCCACCTTCGACCCCGCCCGCCGCCAGGACAAGCCCTGGGGCCACGAGGTCGTCTTCGCCGCCGGCGAGCACGGCTACGCCGGGAAGCTCATCACCGTCGCCACCGGTGAGGCGCTGAGCCTCCAGTACCACGTGGAGAAGGACGAGACGATCAGCATCGTCACCGGCCACGCCGCGCTCGAGCACGGCGGCTCCGAAGCGGGGCTGACCACCCGGGTGATGCACGCCGGGGACACCGTCCACCTGCCCCCCACGGTGCTGCACCGGATCACCGCGCTCAGCGACCTGCTGTTCGTCGAGGCGTCCACCGCGGCTCCCGGCTGGACCGAGGACGTCGTCCGGCTCGCGGACGACTACGGGCGCTCCGGCACGACCTCGCCCTGAGGCCCGGCGGTGCCCACGGGGCGCCGGTCAGGCATCGACGATGACGGGGATGATCAGCGGGCTGCGGCGGTGCGCCCGGTGGGCCCAGGCGGACGCCGCGCGGCGGACGAGGTCCTCGACCTGGTCGAGGTCCTCGATGCCGTCGAGGGTCGCCTTGGTCAGGGCCTTCTGGATGGCCGGCGTGGCGTCCGAGAAGTCCACCGCGCCGGCGGCGAAGCCGTGGGCCAGGTAGTCGGGCTCCTCGGTGAGCGCCCCGGTGTCCGGGTCGATGATGCACACGATGGTCAGCACGCCCTCCTCGGCGAGGGTTCGCCGGACGTGGAGCGTCTCCTCGGTGGCCGTCCCGACGCTGGCGCCGTCGACGTAGACGAGCCCGGCGGGGACGGTGCCGACGACCCGGGCCCGCCCGCCGACCAGGTCGACGACCGCGCCGTCCTCGCCGATGAGCACCCGGTCCGGGTGGACGCCCGTGCGGATCGCGATGTCGGCGTTCGCCCGCAGGTGGCGCCACTCCCCGTGGACCGGGAGCACGTTGGTCGGGCGGACGATGTTGTAGCAGTAGGCGAGCTCGCCGGCGCTGGCGTGCCCGGAGACGTGGACCATGGCGTTGCCCTTGTGGACCACGGTGGCTCCCCAACGGGTCAGCTCGTTGATGACCCGGTAGATGGCGTTCTCGTTGCCCGGGATCAGGGAGCTCGCCATGAGGACGGTGTCGCCCGCCGTGATGCTGACCGGGTGGTCCCGGTTGGCCATCCGGGAGAGCGCGGCCATCGGCTCGCCCTGCGACCCGGTGGCGATGATCGTCATCTGCTCCGGGCGTAGGCGCTCCAGGGCCTTGAGGTCCTTGACGAGCACGCCGTCGGGGATGGTCAGGTAGCCCAGCTCGCGGGCGATGCCCATGTTGCGCACCATCGAGCGACCGACGAAGGCGACCTTGCGCCCGTGCCGGCCGGCGGCGTCGAGGACCTGCTGGATGCGGTGCACGTGGCTGGCGAAGCTGGAGACGATGATCCGCCCCGGGGTGGTGCGGAAGACGCTGTCGATCGCCGGGGCGAGGTCGCCCTCGGAGACGGTGAAGCCGGGGACCTCGGCGTTCGTGGAGTCGACGAGGAACAGGTCGACACCCTCCTCGCCGAGCCGGGCGAAGGCGCGCAGGTCGGTGACCCGGTCGTCGAGGGGGAACTGGTCCATCTTGAAGTCGCCGGTGTGCAGCACGAGACCGGCACGGGTCCGGATGGCGACCGCGAGGCCGTCGGGGATGGAGTGGTTGACCGCGACGAACTCGCAGTCGAACGGGCCGAACGAGCGGCGGTCGCCCTCGGCGACCTCGACGGTCGCCGGGGTGATGCCGTGCTCGACGAGCTTGGCCTCGATGAACGCCAGGGTCAGCCTGGACCCGACCACGGGGATGTCCGGCCGTTCGCGCAGCAGGTACGGCACGGCGCCGATGTGGTCCTCGTGACCGTGGGTGAGCACGATCGCGTCGACCCGGTCCAGCCGGTCCCTGATCCACGAGAAGTCGGGGAGGATGAGGTCGACGCCCGGCTGGTGCTCCTCGGGGAAGAGCACCCCGCAGTCGACGACGAGGAGGCGGCCCGCGTGCTCGAACACGGTCATGTTGCGACCGATCTCGCCGAGCCCACCGAGCGGCACGACCCGCAGTCCGTCCGCGGGCAGGGCGGGAAGCGTGTCGCGGGACTTGCGGCGCGGGGGCCGGCGGCTCATCGGCGGGCCTGCCGGGCTGCGGAGGGGGCGCCGGGCGCTGCCGGGCCATGGTGCTGCGGGACGTTCACGGGTTCTCCGATGATCGGGTGGGGCGGCACGGTGCGCCGGGTGGGGGCCGCCGGTGCCTCGGTGGCCGGGCGCTCTGCTCAGGGTGTCGGCGCAGCGCCGGCGCTGCTCACCGGCCCCGTCGGGACCCAGGCCAGGAACCGGACGCGGCCACCGACGGGGCGCGGTGTCCGCGTCGGGCACGGCGACGTCGACGACCTCGGGACGCGGGCGACCCGGCGGGTGGACAGCACTCCGTTGACCCTACCAAGAAGGCCCGGTGAGCTCCGAGCCGGTGGCCCCCGCCCCTCCCGGGGCGGGTCGCCTGGTGTGCAAGGCTCGTGGGCATGCCCTACGACACCGAGCGCCTTCGCACGTCCCTGACCGCCGTCCTCGAGGACGAGCCGGACCTCGCCCGGCTCCTCGTGGCCTCACTGGTCCGTGCCGCCGACCGCGCTCCCCGCGAGCTCGACAGCGCGCTCGTGGACGCCCTGGACTGGCCGCGCACCCTCGAGGAGTACGTCGGCTACCTCAGCCGCTTCGCCCGCTGGGTCCCGCAGCAGTCGGGAGCGCCCGCCTGGACCTCGGGCGACGCCCGGCAACGGCACGCGGAGGAGGTCAGCGACCGGCTGGCCCACTTCTTCTGGCTGGTCGACCAGCGGGAGGGGGACGACGCGCCGAGCGCGGCCGAGCGCTCACCGGCGTTCCGGCGCTGGCTCACCGGCTACGCCACCGAGTGGGGGTCCTTCCTCGACACTCCCGAGTCCTTCGACGACGACGTCCTCGCCTCGTTCCTCGAGCACGCGCCGCAGTACACCGTCGAGGAGTCGCTCATCGACGGCAAGCCCAACATGCCCAGCGGCTGGCAGACCTTCAACCAGTTCTTCGCCCGCGAGCTGAACCCCGGCCTGCGCCCGGTGGCCGAGCCCTCGGACAACACCGTGGTGGCCTGCCCGGCCGACTGCAGCTACGAGCAGACCTTCGCGATCGCCGACGACTCGACGATCCCCGCGACCCGGATCAAGGACACCGCCACCTACGGGCGCATCCCCGAACTGCTGCACGACAGCCCCCACGCGGACGCCTTCGCCGGCGGGACCTTCGTCCACTACATGCTCCCGCCCTCGGCGTACCACCGTTTCCACACACCGGTCGCGGGCCGCGTCGTGGAGTCCCGCGTCGTCCAGGGCCAGGTCTACATGCAGGTCGACACGGTGGACGGCGGCTTCGCCTCCAAGGACCGCACCGACACCGGCTACGAGTTCTTCCAGACCCGCGGCCTCGTCGTGATCGACACCGCCGACCGTCCGGAGGGTGACGTCGGGCTCGTCGGCGTGGTCCCGGTGGGGATGTCGCACGTCGCCTCGGTGGTCCTCAGCGCCGCCGCCGGGACCGACCTCGGCAAGGGCTCGGAGTTCGGCTACTTCCAGTTCGGCGGATCCGACATCATCCTGCTGTTCCAGCGGGGCGTGACGGTCGACCTCGACACCAGCGGAGCCTTCCGCCATGTCGGCACCGAGGCCGCCCGGCTCGCGTAGCGTTGGGCCGTGGCCCAGGCGCTGCTCATCGCCCGCAACCCCGACGCGGACTCGAGCCTGCCGTACCTCGTGCTCATCCCGCTCGGGTCGGGCATCGTCCTGCGCACCCGGGAGACGTGGCCGCGCACCTCGAAGGTCTACTGCCACCGGCACCAGGGGCCGTGGCCGGAGGACGCCGAGATCGTCGAGGAGCTGCCGCTGGCCTCGGTGTCCCGGCGGGGCGCCGCCATCGACGTCGTCGCGGCGCGCACCCGCGAGGCCCGCAGCCAGTTCGAGGTCGTCGTCGACACCCGCGAGCGGTACCCGTGGAAGTTCACCCACCAGCAGGCCACCACCACCCGGCGGGCCCTGCCGGTCGGTGACTATGCCGCACTGGTCGAGGACGACGTCGTCGCCGTCGTCGAGCGCAGGACCCTGGCCGACCTCGCCGGGTCGCTCACCAGCGGCCGGATGGCCTACCGGATGGGGGCGCTCGCCGAGGCGCCGCGCGCGGCGGTGGTCGTCGAGGAGCGCTACTCGGCCGTCTTCGCCCTCGAGCACGTCCGCCCGGCACTGGTCGCGGACCTGATCGGCGAGTGCCAGGTCCGCTGGCCCTCGGTGCCCGTCGTGTTCGCCGAGAACCGGGCCCTGGCCCAGGAGTGGACCTACCGCTTCCTCGCGTCCGCCGTCCAGGAGCGGCTCCTCGGGGAGGCGGCTCGACGCATCCTGCCCGACGGCCCGAGCGAGAGCCCGGAGCCCGGCGCAGCGACCGGCAGCGTGGAGCGGGACCCGGACGTCCCCTTCGGGCCGCGGAGGGCCTGACCATGCCCGAGACCGCGCCGCCGGTCCCCGCCATCCGCCGACCGCGGGACTGGTGGAAGTCGGCCGTCGTCTACCAGGTGTACCCGCGCTCGTTCGCCGACAGCGACGGGGACGGGATCGGGGACCTGCCCGGCATCATCGGCCGGCTCGACCACCTGTCGGCGCTCGGCGTCGACGTGCTGTGGCTCTCGCCGGTGTACCGGTCCCCGCAGGACGACAACGGCTACGACATCAGCGACTACCAGGACGTCGACCCGATGTTCGGTTCGCTGGCCGACCTGGACGCCCTGATCGCGGCGGTGCACGAGCGGGGCATGGCGATCGTCATGGACCTCGTCGTCAACCACACCTCCGACGAGCACCCCTGGTTCGTGCAGAGCCGCTCCAACGGCGAGAACCCCCGGCGCGACTGGTACTGGTGGCGGCCGGCGCGTCCCGGCCACGAGCCGGGCAGCCCGGGGGCGGAGCCGACGAACTGGGGGTCGTTCTTCGGGGGTCCGGCGTGGGAGTACGACGACGGGAGGCAGGAGTACTACCTGCACCTGTTCTCCCGCAAGCAGCCAGACCTCGACTGGGAGAACCCCGACGTCCGCGCGGCGGTGTACGCGATGATGCGGTGGTGGCTGGACCGGGGGGTCGACGGCTTCCGGATGGACGTCATCAACTACATCTCCAAGGCGGTGCGCCCCGACGGCAGCCTGCCCGACGGCGTGGTCCACGGCGGCGGGGCCCTGGGTGACCCGACTCCGTTCTGCGTCAACGGCCCCCGCATCCACGAGTTCCTCCAGGAGATGCACCGCGAGGTGCTCGCGGGGCGGAACCTCATCACGGTCGGCGAGACCCCCGGCGCCACCGTGGAGGACGGTCGGCGCTACACCGACCCGGCCCGGGGCGAGGTCGACATGGTGTTCACCTTCGAGCACGTCGACCTCGACTCCGCCCCCGGCGGGTCGAAGTGGGACCTCGCGCCGCTGCGCCTGAGCGACCTCAAGGCGAACCTCGCGGCATGGCAGGAAGGCCTGGCCGGGGTCGGCTGGAACTCCCTGTACTGGGACAACCACGACCAGCCGCGGATCGTCTCGCGCTGGGGCGACGACGGTCGGCACCGGGTGGAGTCGGCCAAGGCGTGGGCCACGGTGCTGCACCTGCTGCGCGGGACCCCGTTCGTCTACCAGGGCGAGGAGCTCGGGATGACGAACGCCCACTTCACCTCGCTGGACTCCTACCGCGACATCGAGTCCCTGAGCTTCGCGGCCGACGCCACCGCACGCGGGGTGCCGAAGGAGATGATCCTGCGCTCACTGGCGGTGAAGTCACGGGACAACGCCCGCACCCCGATGCAGTGGGACGACGGACCCCACGCCGGCTTCACCAGCGGCACGCCGTGGCTGGCCGTCAACCCCAACCACACGACGGTCAACGCCGAGGCGGCGGTCGCGGACCCGGACTCGGTGTTCCACCACTACCGGCGCCTCATCGAGCTGCGCCACACGATGCCGGTCGTCGTCCACGGGGACGTCCGGATGCTCTGCCCGTCCGACGAGCAGGTGTTCGCCTACGTCCGCACCCTCGGCGAGGAGCGGCTGCTCGTCCTCGCCAACCTCTCCGGCACCGCGGCCACCGTCGACCTCGGCGACGATGCGGCGCTGCTGGACGGGGAGGTGGTGCTCGCCGCGGGCCGCCCGGACGGCGACCGGCGCGGTGCGGCCGGGGGCGCGGGCGAGTCCGTGGGTGGTGCGGTGACGCTCGCCCCGTGGGAGTCGCGGGCCGTGCTCACTCGCTCCGGCGGCTGAGGCGAGGCGGTGCGCCGCCGCAGGCGCGCCACACGAGGGCGGCGACGCGATGGGCCCAGTCGGCCGGTGGCGGTCGGTCGGCGACGTGGAAGGCGTACCAGGAGCCGGTGAGGAACGAGCCGGCGACGTCGAGGTCGGCATCGGCGGCGAGCTGTCCCTGCTCCACCGCGGAGGCCAGGATGGCGCGCAGCCGGGCCCGGCGCGGGGCGACGACTCCCTCGAGGTGGGCCCGGCGCACGGCGGGCTCGACGGCGTCGCCGAGCATCAGCCCGGCCAGGGGCAGGCGGCCGCTCGCAGTACCTCACGTGGCCGGAGACGCCGCGGTGACCTCGGCAGTCGGAGGCGTCTCCGCGGCGCGCCGGCCGCGCCGCCGGCGCCCCCGCGTGGTCATGCGCGACCACACGGTCCACGAGCGCCCTCCACCCCGCTGGAGCTCTTCTTCGACCTCTGCTTCGTCGTGGCCGTCGCGTTCCCCGCCGTCGAGCTCGACCACGGCATCACCAGGGCCACAGCCTGGATGCCGTGGGGCCGGTACGCCCTCCTCTTCGTCCCGCTCTGGTGGGCCTGGATGAGCTACACGTGGTGCGCGACCGCCTTCCCCGACGACGACCCGGTCACCCGGCTGCTGACCTTCGCGCAGATGGCCGGCGTGCTCGCCGTCGCGGCCGCGGTCCCGGCCGCGTTCGGGGGCGACCTCGTGCCGTTCGCGCTGGTACGCCGTCATCCGCCTGCCGCTCGTCGGCCAGTGGGTGCGGGCGGCGGTCGACGACCCGCGTCACCGGCGGTTCGCCCTGGCGTACGCCGTCGGCTCGCTCGTCGCCCAGGCGCTCTGGGTGGCCGGCGCGCTCCGGGGAGGGCCGTTCGCCGTCGACGGCGCCGTCCTGCCCCTGGTCGCCGCCGGGCTGGCCATCGCGTTCGCGCTCTGGTGGTCGTACTTCGCCTCCCTCGGACCCGGGGCCCTCGAGCGCAACCGTCGCGCGGCGTTCGCCTGGGGCTACGGGCACTACGACGCTCCTATGCTTCGTCAAGCAGTCGGGGCGCCCCTTTCGAGGAGGCGGGACAGGTCGCGTGCGACGTAGCGGGCGAGGCAGCGTTTGATCTCGCGGTTGGTCTTTCCTTCAGCGGTTCGACGGGCGACGTAGTCACGGGTGGATTGCTGGTACTGGATCCGGATCTGGACCACGGTGTGCAGTGCGGTGTTGAGCTGCCGGTCGCCGTACCGGTTGAGCCGGTAACGGGTGGTGACCTGGCCGCTGTTGGCGGGAATGGGGGCCACGCCGGCGAGCATCGCGAACGCGGCCTCGGAGTGGACGCGGCCGGGGTGGGACCACGCGCACAGCACCGTCGCCGCGACGATCGGTCCGACGCCGAACTCCTCGAGCAGGTCGGGCCGCCAGCTGCGGATGATGGCCAGGATCGCCTTCTGCAGGTCGCGCGCCTCCCGCAACATCGTGTGCGCGCGTCGAGCCAAAGTGCGTAGCGCGACGACGGTGCTGGTCGTCTCCACGTCCCAGGTTGGGTGGACACGCAGCCTGGCTGCGGTGTTGAGCATCGCGGCGAGCTTCTGGCCACGGAACCGGGCTCGGATCGGTTCCGGCGCGGCGACCACGAGGCTGAACAGCTGGAGCTGCGCTTCGGTGGAGGCATCGACGGCGGAGCGGCGAGCGGCCAACAGCACTGAGAGGGCTTGGCGTTCGCCGCCGCTGCGGGGTGTTCCCAAGCGGGGTCGAGCCATCGCCTCACGTGCGGCGCGGATCGCATCGAGGGGATCGGACTTCGCGCCGTTACGGCGCGCGGACCGCTTCGGACGGTCCAGCTCCACAACGAGCTCGGAGGACTCCAGCAGGTGCCGGGTCAGGCCGGCGCCGTGGCTGCCGGTCCCTTCGATCGCCCAAGCCCGCGCCGTCGGGTAGGCGTTGGCGAAGTCCACGAGCTCGACGTAGCCCGCGGCGGTCGCCGCCACGGTGGTCTCGCCGAGGACGCCACCGGTCGCACTGTCGATGACCGCGGCGGAGTGGGTATGGACGTGGGTGTCGACGCCGATGACGACATCGACCACCTCACGTAGATCGGTCAGACTGGTCATGCGTTCTCTCCTTCGCCGGACGGGACGTGGTTCCGGTCCGGGACGGAGGTTCGGCAGGACTGTGATGGGACACGCCCGGCGCCTTCAACGCCTGGTGGTCAAGCTCCTGATCAGGCCAGCACCTTCGGCCGGGCCGGGGCCGGCGACCTCGAGCGGACATGTCGCAGCAAGGCACGAAGGCCAGTCCTTTCGGGGGTCACACCCGAAGCCGCCAACCCACAGCCCACCACCATCAGGCTGCGAAAGCGATCCTCACAGTCCTCTTCGCCGCCACCGCCGCCGTCGGGGCCGGGCTCCAGGCCCAGCTCGGGCTGACGACGCCGTCCCGGGCCCGGCCGCGCACGCCGGCGCGGCCAGGCTCGCGGCAGGGCTGACGTCACGCAACCGGGGTGCCGACGTCGCACCCGGAACGGGCGACCCCTCGGCGGGGTCCGGCCGGAGCCGCGCCTCGGCCCGGTGTACACCTGCTCACAGCCGGGGCCCGCCACAGCCGGGAGCGCCTACTATTCAAACGTGGCTGAAGTAAGGGTGGTCGAGCTGACCACGGCACGAGAGGCCGCCCGCGTGGACGCCTCACTGGCCCTCCTGTCCGCAGTCGCCGACCCGGTGCGGTGGACCGTGCTCCACCACCTCGCGCAGCGGGGCACGAGCTGCGTCTGTGAGCTGCAGGACCGCGTCCCCGTTGCGGGCAACCTGTTGAGCTACCACCTGAAGGTGCTGCGCGACGCGGGCCTGGTCACCAGCGCCCGGCGGGGCCGGTGGATCGACTACACGCTGGCCGCGGACGCCGCGGAGCGCCTCGCCACCGCCCTCCCCGTCGCCCCGGGGGACCTGCGGCCATGACCCTCACCACGCACCTGCCGGCCACCCGGGGGGGCACCGGGGTCGCCCTCGCGGGCCTGGCCGCCCTGTGGGGGCTGGCCTACTGGGTGAACGGGTGGGTCTGGGACCGGCTGCTCTACGGCGTGCTCGGGCTGGACCCGGGCCAGCGGCTGAGCGAGGCACTGCACTTCTTCTGCTACGACGTCGCCAAGATCGCCCTGCTGCTCTCGGGCATCATCTTCGTGATCACGATCCTGCGCTCCTTCATGAGCCTCGAGCGGACCCGGGCGCTGTTGGGCGGGCGGCGCGAGGGCGTCGGCAACGTCATGGCTGCGGGCCTGGGCGTGGTCACTCCGTTCTGCTCGTGCAGCGCGGTGCCCGCGTTCATCGGCTTCGTCGCCGCCGGGGTGCCGTTGGGGGTGACGCTCAGCTTCCTGATCGCGAGCCCCCTGGTCAACGAGATCGCCATCGGCCTGTTGCTCACGCTGTTCGGGTGGCAGGTCACCCTCGCCTACATCGCGGCCGGGGTCTCGATCGCCGTCGTCGCCGGCTGGGTCCTCGGACGGCTCGGTCTCGAGCGGTTCGTGGAGCCCTTCGTGTTCGAGACCACGCTGGGTGGCCAGGTCATCGACTCCACCGCCGGGCTGACCTTCACCCAGCGGGTCCAGATGGGCGCCGAGGAGGTCCGGACCATCCTCGGGAGGATCTGGCCCTACCTCGCCCTGGGCATCGGGGTCGGTGCGGTGATCCACGGATGGGCACCCGAGGACTTCTTCACGGCCTACGCCGGCCCCGACAACGTCTTCGGCGTCCTCGTCGCGGTGCTCATCGGCATCCCGCTCTACTCCAACGCGGCCGGCATCCTGCCGCTGGTCGAGGCACTGCACGACAAGGGCCTGCCGATGGGCACGCTGCTCGCGTTCATGATGGCCGTCGTCGCGCTGTCCCTGCCCGAGATGATCCTGCTCCGGCGCGTCCTCAAGACCCAACTGCTCGGCATCTACATCGCGGTCGTCGGCACCTCGATCGTCGCCGTGGGGTACCTGTTCAACATCCTGCTCGCGTGAGCTCGACCGAAAGGAGGCCCCGATGATCGTCAAGATCCTCGGACCGGGCTGTGCCAACTGCAAGAACCTCGAGCGCGCCACACGAGGGGCCATCGAGGACCTCGGGCTGGACGCCGCCGTGGAGAAGGTCGAGGACTACCCGACCATCCTGTCCTACGGGGTCATGTCCACCCCGGGGCTGGTCGTGGACGAGAAGGTCCTCGCGTCCGGGCGGGTGCCCACGTCAGCGGAGATCAGGCAGCTCCTGGCCGACGCGCTCGCCGGCTGAGCGAACGGGAGGGCGGACACCATGAGCCAGCAGGCCCACCAGACCCGCGCCGGCGGCACGCCACCGGACGACGGCAGCGCGCACGTCGCCGCGAGGCTGTCCACCCTCGACCGTTTCCTGCCGGTGTGGATCGGCGCCGCGATGGTCCTGGGGCTGCTCCTCGGACGTGCCGTCCCCGGCGTGGACCAGGCCCTGGGCACGGTGGAGGTCGACGGGATCTCCCTGCCGATCGCGCTCGGCCTGCTCGTGATGATGTACCCCGTCCTGGCCAAGGTCCGCTACGACAGGCTCGACTCGGTCACGGCCGACAAACCGATGCTCGTCAGCTCCCTCGTGCTCAACTGGGTCGTCGGGCCGGCCCTGATGTTCACCCTCGCCTGGGTCTTCCTCCCCGACCTGCCCGAGTACCGAACCGGCCTGATCATCGTCGGGCTCGCCCGCTGCATCGCGATGGTCATCATCTGGAACGACCTCGCCTGCGGCGACCGGGAGGCCGCCGCGGTGCTCGTGGCCCTCAACTCGGTCTTCCAGGTCATCGCGTTCGCCGGGCTCGGCTGGTTCTACCTCTCGGTCCTCCCCGGGTGGCTCGGCCTCGACCAGGCCACGTTGGACGTGTCCGCCTGGCAGATCGCCAAGTCCGTCCTCATCTTCCTCGGCATCCCGCTGCTGCTCGGGTTCCTCTCCCGCACCTACGGTGAGAAGCGGTGGGGCCGAGCCGCGTACGAGCAGTCGTTCCTGCCCAGGATCGGTCCGTGGGCGCTCTACGGCCTCCTCTTCACGGTCGTCGTCCTCTTCGCCCTGCAGGGCGACCAGATCACCAGCAACCCGCTCGACGTCGCCCGCATCGCCCTGCCGCTGCTCGCCTACTTCGCCCTCATGTGGGGAGGTGGGTTCCTCCTCGGCACGGGCCTCGGCATGACCTACGAGCGCACCACGACGATGGCCTTCACCGCTGCCGGCAACA
This sequence comes from uncultured Actinomycetota bacterium, assembly GCA_963772645.1. Taxonomy (GTDB): domain Bacteria; phylum Actinomycetota; class Actinomycetes; order Actinomycetales; family Dermatophilaceae; genus DASSQJ01. Next base: position 10,800 of record CAVYYD010000004.1, on the reverse strand, counting down.
ACTTCGAGCTCGCCATCGCGGTGGCCATCGCGACCTTCGGGGTCACCTCCGGGCAGGCACTCGCCGGCGTGGTCGGCCCGCTCATCGAGGTGCCCGTGCTCGTCGGCCTCGTGTACGTCAGCCTCGCGCTGCGCCGCAGGTTCCACCAGCGGCGGCCCGCGGCCGTGCCGGCGAAGGGCAGCCCGCCGGCCTGAGAACCCCGAGCCGGGCGGCCGGAGGGCCGACGAGATGTCGGGTGTCAGCCCACCGGCTGGCCTCGGAACGCGCAGCGGCGCTACGGCGCCGGGGCGAGCTCGGGGACCGCTCCCAGCTGCTGGAGCATCGAGAGCATGTCCATGACGCCCCAGTGCTCGCAGATCCGGCCGGTGTCGTCGAAACGCATGATGTCGATGAGGCGCACCTCGACCTTCTTGCCGGACGCCGGCGTCCCCATCCACTCCCCGGTCTGGGTGCCGGTGGTCGTCACCCGCGCGACGGTCCGGTCGCCCTCGGCGATGACGTCCTCCGCGTGCAGGTGGAGGTCGGGGAAGGCCGCCCGGTAGCCGGTGAACAGGGCCAGCACCCCCTCCTTGGTGGGGGGCAGGCCGGGGGCCTCCTCGTGCTCGACGAAGCCTTCGGCGACCAGCTCGCCGAAGCCGGCGATGTCTCCGGCGTTGATGAGGTCATAGGCGCGTCGCATCGTCGCTGCGTGCTCCATGGGGGTCCCTTCCTCGGTGATGGGGGCTGCGGTGAGGTCAGTGCTCGGGGACGGTCAGCGCCACCTCGATGTACTGCGGAGTGGTGGGCTCCACACCGGGCGGCAGGGTGGGGGCGACGTGTGCGTCGAACCAGGCCTGGTGCGCCGCCGGTGACTCCCACACCTCGATGACGCGGTAGCCGGTCTCCGTCGCACCGCTGACGTGGCTGACGAACCCGGGGAAGGACGCCATCGCCCCGGGTACACCGGCGGCCCGCAGCCCGTCGATGATGCCGGCGTCGACTCCCGGCACGTCCGAGATCATGATCACTGCCATCGTCGTGACTCCTGTCTGCTCGCCCGGCACGGATGGCGCCGGGTCGTTCCGGTCCCGCCGACGCCGCCCGCACCGGTCGCCGCGGGATGTGCCGGGTCCGGCTCAGTCGGCCCACTCGGCGAGGACGGTGAGGTCGGTGAAGACCGGCGTGCCCTCGTATAGACCGGACATGGCGGCCCGGGCCGCCTCGAGGCGGTCCGCGCGGCGCGGGTCCTGTTCGCGGGCACGCGCCTGCTCCTCGCTCCCGAGGATCACGAGCGCGTACACCTGCCGCGGGTCCGCCTGGTCCTGCATGAGCACTGTGCGGATCAACCCGGACCCGGGCTGCTCCGCCGCTCGCACCTCCTCGTGGACGGCCAGCATCCGTTCGGCGGCCTCGGCCCCGTCCAGGTCGGCCCGCACTCGACTCCTGATCAGCTGTGCCCACATGGGTGGTCTCCTTGTCTCGGTGACGGGTCACACGTCGTCGACGTCGAAGTCGAGGACCTGCTCGGGTGCCGGCAGCCCCTCGTCGAGGGCGATGCCGTGGACGTGGCGCACGTGCTCGCGGAACCAGCGGTCGAACGGGTCCGGCGAGGCGCCGAGGACCTCGGCCGCCCGTGCGAGGTCGTCGGCTTCGAGGTAGACGACCGCGAGGTCACCGCCGGCCGCGCACTGGAGCCATACCGCCTCGCGGGCGATGCCGGCCCGTCGGCGGGCGTCCCGGTGGGCCTCCCGACGCGGGCCGACCCAGCACGAGGCGAGCGCCGCCCGGTCCTCCTCGGCCCGGCCGGGGAGCAGCGGGAGAGCGAACGCGAGGGCGTGCATGGGGGTCACCGGCGGCGGCCGGTCAGCCGATCCGGGTGGCGCGGAAGGGTGCCGCGACGAGCTCGACGACCGGCGCGTAGACGCCGGTGGACATGGCGGCCTGGACCGCCCACGCCTGGGCCTGCTCGGACTCCCACTGCGCGATCTCGACCAGCCCGTCCTCCTCGTCGAGGGTGGTGTACACGGTGCTCCCGAGGAAGCCGGGTGCACTCGGCCCGTGCGTGGCGGAGATGCCGGCGAGCACGCTCCTCAGCTCCTCTCGCCCCCCGGGCCTGGCACGGAACTCGATCACGACGGTGATGGGCATGGCGGACGCTCCTTCGTCGCTCGTGGCGCCGCAGCGCCGGGCCCGGTGTGGGACCGCCGGACCGGGGGCCACGGGAGCGCGGGACTGCGGGTGATGCCCGATCCTGCCCCGTCCGGGGCCCGGGAACATCACTCGATCGCGCGATGCACCACGCCGGCGAGCGCGACCCGGTTCGACACCCGGAGCTTCGCGAAGACGTGCCGGAGGTGGGTGTTCACGGTGTGCGGCGAGACGTACAGCCGCTTGGCGACGGCGCCGTTGGTGAGCCCCTCGGCGACGAGCAGCGACACGGCGCGCTCGGTCGCGGTGAGGCTCTCCCACCCCGCGTCGGGTCGGTCCCGCGCACCGCGCGCCCCGGGGTGGGCGCCGAGCGCCCGCAGCTGCCCCCGGACCCGTCCGGCCCACGCCGTCGCTCCGGCGCGCTCGTGCAGGTCGAGCGCCTCGAGGAGCAGCTCGACCGCCTCGTCCCGACGCCCGGACCGGGCCAGGAGGGTCGCGGCGTCCTCGCAGGCGCCACTGTGCTCGAGGAGGAGGGGGGCGTGGCGAGCCAGGTCCACGGCCTCCAGCGCGGCGTCGGCCGCCTCGTCGACGAGGGCCCGACATCGCAGGGCGGTGCCGCGGACCGACCCGACATCGGGCGCGAGGGCCACGTCGTCGGCAAGGGTGTCGGCCACCTCGGTGGCGACGTGCGGGTGCCCCAGGGCGAGGGCCAGGCGCACGAGGTCGGGGGCGAGCCGGCGGTGGTAGTACCGGCTCCCACCGGCAGCATCGGAGCGCCAGCACCGCAGCAGGAGGTCGTACGCGCCCTGCCGGTCCCCGGTCGCTGCTCTGAGGCCGGAGAGCGCGAAGGCCACGGCGCCGGCGTTGTACGGGAGCTCCTCGCCGGCGACCGCCCCGGCGAGCCCGCCCGCGAGCTCGGACGCCACCGCGAGGTCGCCGGTGGCGGTGGCGATGACGGTTCGGTGCACGAGCGACTGTGACAGCAGCAGCGGATGGCTCTTCTCCCGCGCCGCCTCCCCACCTGCCACCAGCCGTGGCACGGCGTCGTCCCACTCGCCCACCGCGAAGCACGCCTCGGCATCGGCCATCAACGTGTCGGCGAGCCACCACCCCGACCCGAACTCGTCGTCGAGGGCCGCGCGGTAGGCCGTGCGGGCCTCCGCGACGAGGTCGGCGTCGAAGAGCGCGAGGCCGAGGAAGAGCCGTGGCTGGAGCGGCAGCGAGCGCGTGTCGAGGGAGCCGGCCGCCAGGGCGTCGGCGCGTCGGGCATCGGCGAGCGCCTCACCGAAGCGACCCTGGCGCCCCTCCGCGACGAGCAGGGCGGTGAGGGCCCAGACCGTCATCCCGCCGTGCGGGATCCCCTCGGCCGTGACCAGCGCCCGCCGAGCCACCTCCTCCCCCGCCCTCGGGTCGCCGCGGTAGGTCAGGGCCCAGCTCTGCTGGGCCAGCACCGGGACCTGCTCGGCGGGCCCCAGGCTCCCGAGCGCGTCGCGGGCCACGGCGACGAGCTCGTCGGCCCGGTTCTGCAGGGCGAGCGCGCCGACCAGGGCGAGACGCAGCGGGGTGTCGACCTCGACGGCGTGCCGTCGGGCGAGGACGGCCTCGGCCCGGGCCGCAGCCTCGGTCACCAGCCCCGCTCGGAGCATCGCCTCGACGATCTCGACCGACACGACGTCCGCGTCGGGGTGTCCGCCCGGCAGCAGCCCCTCGGCCCGGCGGAGGAGCTCGACGGCGACGGAGGGCGATCGGGTGGCCGCCTCCCGGGCGCCGGTGCGCAGCCAGCCGACCGCCTCCTCGTCGCCCCGCTCCGCGCCGAGCACGAGGTGGTCGGCCACGTCGAGGGGCTCCACGCCGGCGGCCATGAGGGCGGCGGCGGCCTCACGGTGCAGGGCTCGCCGGGTCGGCGTCGGGATGTCCTGGTGGATGGCGTCGTGCACGAGCTGGTGCCTGAAGGTCACCCGGTCGTCGGCCCGGACGAGCAGGCGCGCGTCGTAGGCGGGACGGAGACGAGCGGCGACGTCGGTCTCGGACCCCCGCGCGACGGCGGCGACGTCACGCAACGCCACGGCATCCCCGAGCACCGCTGCGATCCGGAGCAGGTCGAGGGTCTCCTCGGGCAGGTCCCGGAGCCTGCGTGCGACCAGCTCGCTCAGCGAGGCCGGGAGCTCGGTCGTCGTCGCCTCGACACCGCTGTCGGTGCGGTGCAGCAGCCCCTCGTCGGCCAGCGCGCGCAGGAGCGCCAACGCCCACAACGGGTTCCCGCCGGCCCCGGCGAGCATCGCGGTGATCGCCGGGCCGGGGGGCACGCCGAGCCGGTCGGTGGCCAGTGCCAGGGTTTCCGCAGGGGTCAGCGGACCGAGTCGGAGGGTGGGCGCGCCCGCCTCCGTCAGGTCCTCGAGGAGGCGCACGACGTCTGCGGGCAGGGGCGACGGCCGGACCGTGACCACGACGAGGAGGGCCGAGAGCGGCAGCCGCCGCACGAGGGTCGAGATCGTCAGCAGGCTCGCGGCATCGGACCAGTGCAGGTCCTCGGCCACGAGCAGCACGGGGCGGTCCGCGCAGGATGCCTCGACGAGGTCGACGACCTCCTCGACGACGCGGTACTGCAGGTCGTCCGCTCCCCGCGCCGCGTCGCCCCCGGCGAGCAGTGCCGCGAGGGCCGCTCTGCGCGGATCGGTGGACCGCCGGCGGAGGCCCAGCGCGGTCGCGACCACCCCGAACGGGCGGGTGCGCTCGAAGGGGTGGGCCTGCCCGCGAAGCACCGAGACACCCAGCGGGGGGGCCGTGTCGATGATCGCCTCGACGAGGCAGGTCTTGCCGATGCCGGCCTCCCCCTCGATGACGAGGGCGGAGGACCGTCCCGTGGCCAGCGCCGCGACGGCCGCCTCGGCCGTCGCCAACTCGACCCCGCGCCCGACCACCCCCTGCGCAGCCACCACGCCCAAGGGTCCCGCACCCCGTGGCCCGCGTCCAGAGCGCCAGACCGGCACACCACTAGGGTGGACCGATGCGCTACCGACGGCTGGGCAACAGTGGCTGCGCGGTCTCGGAGCTGTGCCTGGGCACCATGACGTTCGGGGCCGAGACCGACGAGGCCGGCTCGCACGACCAGCTCGACATGTTCGTCGACGCCGGGGGGACGCTCGTGGACACCGCGGACGTCTACTCCGCGGGTGTCTCCGAGGAGATCATCGGCCGCTGGCTGGCGGCCCGCCCGTCCGATGTCACCGAGCGTGTCGTCATCGCCACCAAGGGCAGGTTCGCCACCGGTCCGACGCCCAACGGCAACGGCCTGTCGGCACGTCACCTGACCCGCGCCCTCGACGCGTCGCTCCGCCGGCTCGGCGTCGACGTCGTCGACCTCTACCAGGTGCACGCCTACGACCCGCACACCCCGATCGAGGAGACGCTGCGGACGCTCGACGGGTTCGCGCAGGCCGGGAAGATCCGGTACTACGGCCTGTCGAACTTCACCGGGTGGCAGCTGACGAAGGCGGTGCTCACCGCACGGGCGTTGGGTCTGCGCGAGCCGGTCACGCTGCAGCCGCAGTACAGCCTCATCGTCCGCGAGATCGAGTGGGAGATCGTGCCCGCGGCGCGCGACGTCGGCATGGGCCTGCTGCCCTGGAGCCCGCTCGGAGGGGGCTGGCTCTCCGGCAAGTACCGGCGCGACCAACGGCCGACCGGCGCCACGCGGCTCGGCGAGGACCCCGGCCGCGGGATGGAGGCGTACGACAGACGCGGAAGCGACCGGACGTGGCGGGTGATCGACGCCGTGAGCCAGGTCGCCCAGAGCCGTGGGGTCTCCATGGCCGAGGTCGCGCTCGCCTGGGTGAACAACCGTCCGGCGGTGGTCTCGACGATCATCGGTGCCCGAACGACCGGGCAGCTCGAGACGAACCTACGGGCGGCCGGACTGGAGCTGTCGGCGGACGAGTGCGCGCTGCTCGACGAGGCGAGCGACCTCCATGCCGCCGACTACCCGTACGGGGAGCTGGGCATCAACCAGCGTGGGCGCCGCCTCGAAGGCGGCTAGTTCGTCGACGGGACCACCGGTCTCACGAGCCCGGTACGGGGTGGGCCGCCTCTGGGCTGACGTGGATCACCGCGCGGTGCAGCCGGGGCAGCGCCTCGATCAGGTGCTCCTCCGCGTGGTGCGCGACCTCGTGCCCCTCGGCGAGGCTGAGCGAACGCGTGACGATGATGTCGGCGTCGGCGTGCAAGGTGTGCCCGACCCACCGCAGACGGACCTGCGTGATGTCGAGCACCCCGTCGACGCTGGCGATCGCATCCCTGGCCCGGGCGACCAACCGAGGGTCGACTGCGTCCATCAACCGCGCACCGACCTGGGCGACCGCGGAGCGGAGCACACCGAGGATCGCCACCGCGATGAGAAGGCCGATGACCGGGTCGGCCCAGGGCAGGCCCACCGCGACACCACCGGCGCCGACCACGACGGCCAGTGAGGTGAACCCGTCCGTCCGGGCGTGCAGGCCGTCGGCCACCAACGCCGCCGATCCGATCTGGGTGCCCACCCGGATGCGGTACCGGGCCACCAGCTCGTTGCCGACGAACCCGACGAGGCCGGCGGCCGCGACGGCCCAGAGGTACCTGACGTCCCGGGGGTTGACCAGGCGGTCGACCGCCTCCCACGCGGCGACGACGCTGGAGAGGGCGATCATCGCAACCACGAAGACCCCGGCAAGGTCCTCGGCACGCCCGTACCCGTAGGTGAACCGGTCGTTCGCGGACCGCCTCGCCAACCAGAACGCGACCAACAGCGGGATGGCGGTGGCCGCGTCGGCCACGTTGTGCAAGGTGTCCCCCAGCAGCGCGACCGACCCCGTCAGCGCCACGATCGCCCCCTGGGACAACGCGGTGGCCCCGAGGGCGACAAGACTGATCCACAGCGCCTTCCTCCCGCGGGCGTTGGCCTCCAACGCATCGTCGACCTGCTCCGCGGTGTCGTGCGCGTGGGCCCCGAACACCTCGCTCAACGCGTGCCGCAGCCGCGCCGGCAACCCGTGGGCGTGCTCGTGGTGATCGTGCCCGTGCTCCTGGTCACCGAGGTGGGCCTGCTCGAGGGCTCGCAGCTTGTGGGTCACGACCGGGCCTCCAGCGGGCGGTGGTGCGCCGGCACGTCGGTGAGGAGATGCTCGACATGGCCGATGGTGTCGACCACCAGCTGCCGTACGTGGCCGTTCTCGACACGGTACAACACCGACGTACCCTGCTTGCGGGTCGTCACCAGCCGCGCCATCCGCATCCGCGCCAGGTGCTGTGACACCCCGGGCACCGGCTTGCCCAGCAGGGCGGCGAGCTCGGACACCGACCGCTCGTCGTCCAACAGCAGTCCGGCCAGGTGCAACCGCGTCGGATCCGCGAGCACCCTCAAGACCTCGACGGCCAGGGAGACCACCTCATCGGGCCACACCGGCTCCTGTGGAGTTGCGTGCATGCGCAAAGAGTACAGAAATGGAGGCATCCTCCCCCATGGGGCCCGTCCGCACCCCCGGCGGATGGCGCGCATCCCTTGACAGGTCGGCCGCCGCGTACTTCCTTTGACAGTGCGACTCACCAGGAGGGAACTCGGCATGGCGACAGCACGCTGGCGGATCCGCATGGTTCTCGTGACCGGGGTGGTGAGCGCCATGACCGCAACCACGGCAGCGGTCACCGCCGCCCAGCCGCCGGGGGCGAACGAGGCGGCCCCGCCGCCCGCCCTCGCCTGCGACGACCTCGACTCCGCCCTGTGCCTGTTGCCCTTCCCCAACGACGTCTTCACGGTCGCCGACCCGACGAGCGCCACCGGCCGCCGGGTGCACCTCGACGCGACGTCCACACCGGTCAGCCAGCTCACGGGTCACCACGTGGACCCCACGTCCTGGAACCGCAACGACGGGTTCTCGCCCGGCTCCCCCATCCTCACCTACGTGCCCGGCATCGACCTGCACCAGACATGGGGCACGAGCGGCGAGCCGCACTCCGCCGCCGCCCCCAACGAGCTCGGGTACTTCGACTACCGCGACCAGCTGGCGGACATCGACCGCTACCGCGCCGCCGACGCTCCGATCGTGATCCTCGACGCCGACACCGGGCAGCGGGTCCCGTTCTGGTCCGAGATCGACCAGCACCCCCTCGACGCGGCCCAGCGGGCCGGCGCCGGCGCCTACACCGACCTCGGCCACCAGCTGCTCATCGTGCGACCGGCGGTCAACCTCACCGAGGGGCACCGGTACATCGTCGCCCTGCGGCACCTCAAGAACGCCGCCGGCGAGGTCGTCCCGGCCAGCAGCGCGTTCGCCGCGTACCGCGACGGGCAGGTCGAGGACGTCCGGTCCGCACACCTGGACTCACTGTTCACGACCCTGTCCCGGGCCGGCATCGGGAGGGATGACCTCTACCTCACGTGGGACTTCACGGTGGCGTCCCGCCAGTCCCTGACCGCCCCGGTGCTGCACCTGCGCGACGAGGCGTTCGCGCAGCTCGGCGACACGAACCTCGCCGACCTACGGGTGCAGGGCCGGGCGCCGCAGTTCAGCGTCACCTCGGTCGAGAACCTCGACCCCGCGACGAACAACGGCACCGCTCGCCGGGTCGAGGGCACGGTCACGGTGCCCAACTACCTCAACACCCCCGACGGGCGCACCGGGTCGGTGTTCAACGACCCGAACCACGACGGGATCCCCGACCAGAACGGCACCCTGCAGGCCCGGTTCATCTGCGACCTGCCCCAGTCCGCGGTCGACGGGAGGGCCCGGGCGCTGCCGCTGCTCTACGGGCACGGCCTCCTCGGCAGCCCGTCCGAGGTCAACGGGGGCTCCGGCCTGCAGATGCGCCTGCGCGGCTACGCCACCTGCGCCACCCCGTGGATCGGCATGGCCCAGGACGACCAGCAGACCGTCGTCGGGCTGATGACCGACATCTCCGGCTTCGAGACGGTCGCCGACCGCTCCCAGCAGGGCTTCCTCGACTTCATGTACGTGGGGCGTGCCCTGGTCCACCACGACGGGTTCGCCACCGACCCGGCGTTCCGGGTCCAGCGCGGCCACGGGACCTCCACGCCGGCTATCCGGACCGCTCCGCGCGGCGGCACCTCGCCGCTGGCGTACGACGGCAACAGCCAGGGCGCGATCATGGGTGGCGCCTACATGGCGCTCACCCCGGACGCCCAGCGCGGTGTGCTCGGCGTCGCCGGCATGAACTACTCGACGCTGCTCAACCGCAGCGTCGACTTCGAGAAGAACCCCTTCCTGGCCGGGCTGCTCTACCGGGCCTACCCGCAGCCCGAGGAGCAGCAGCTCGTCTTCGTGCTGCTCCAGATGCTGTGGGACCGCGCGGAGGCCGACGGGTACGCGAACCACATGACGACCGACCCGCTCCCGAACACCCCGCAGCACGCGATCCTCATGCACGTGGCGATCGGTGACCACCAGGTGGCGAACGTCGCGGCCGAGGTGGAGGCGCGCACCATCGGTGCCAAGCTCATGGTCCCGGCGCTCCTCCCGGGCAAGCACTGGGAGGAGAACCCGTACTACACCCCGACCGCGACCTACCCGTACCGCGGCTCGGCGATGGTCTACTGGGACTCCGGCAACGCCACGCCGCCCAACGGCAACATCCCGGCCGACTACGGCGAGGACCCGCACGAGCACCCCCGGCGCGAGCCGGCGGGGGCCTACCAGAAGGCGCGGTTCCTCCAGGACGGGCTCGTCGTCGACGTCTGCAGCGACCGGCCGTACCTGACGATGCACAACCCGCTGGCGGACGGCGAGCCGTACTGCACGAGCTACCCGGGGTCCGCCACCTCGTGACGGGTCGGGCGTCGGAGGCCGGCCCGCGGCTCACGTCATTGGAGAACGAGCGCCACCACGACCCCCGCCACCACGACGAGAGCCAGGGCGGAGGCGAAGACGAACCCCCCACCGCGGGTCCGCAGGACGCTGAAGCCGCGTCGCGCCTCGTGCGCGTACCGGCGCCGGGACGCCGCGGCCAGCCCACTGACGACTCCGGCGGCGATCAGCGCCACGCCGAGGGTGGCCGGCCGATCGCCGTGGACCAGGAAGATGAGCGACACGGAGAAGACGCTGCCCAGGGCGAGCAGGGAGAGGCTGCGCTGGAGGTGGTTGCGTTCGAAGGGGTACTGCTGGCCCCAGACCCGCCCTGGCTCGGCCGGCATGGTGCTCAGCCCCGTGGCGTGACGATGAGCACGATGACCCCCACGACCACGAGGAGGACAGCCAGGGCGCCGAGCAAGGGGCTCCCGAAGCCGGGCAGCGGCTTCCGGAGCCGCAACGCCCGCTCGGTGGCCCACCAGCGGCGCACTCCCAACCCGCACGCGCCCACCGCGACCGCAACGAGCCCGAGGGCTATGACCTCGCTCCCGTAGCGGGGACGCTCGAGGAAGAGCCGGTCCACCGCGACGGCAGCAGCCAGCAGAGTCACCGCCAGTCGCAGCCACGCGAGATAGGTGCGCTCGTTGGCCAGGGTGTAGAGCGGGTCCGGCTCCTTGCCGGCGTCGAACACGGCCCGCGGCGAGCGCGTCCCTCGTGCCCAGTCGTCCTCGAACCTCATCACCTCGTTGTCCGCCATGTCGACACGCTAGACCTGCCCGCTGGGCCGGTCGGCGCCGAGGGCCTCAGCCCACGGTGGCCGCTGCCGGCGGCGCCTCGC
>CAVYYD010000003.1:0-104117 GCA_963772645.1 uncultured Actinomycetota bacterium | reverse complement strand
ACCACCTGAGTCGGTTTGGGGTACGGGCGGCTCGAACCTCGCTAGAAGATTTTCTAGGCAGCATCAGGATCACCCTGCTTCCCGCATTCGCGGTCACTATCAGGTCTCAGGATATGTGCGAGACGGATTTGCCTACCTCGCTCCCTACACCCTTGGACGTGGACAACCATCGCCACGCGGAGGCTACCTTCCTGCGTCTCTCCATCGCTTGACTACTACAACTTTGGGTCGCGCGCTCCGCCCGATCCGCTCCCGAAGGATTGGAAAGGGTTTCAGGCGCTTAGCATCAGAAGGTTCGTCATGGGCGGTTCTTCGCCGGTTCCGGAATATCAACCGGATGTCCATCGACTACGCCTGTCGGCCTCGCCTTAGGTCCCGACTTACCCAGGGCAGATTAGCTTGACCCTGGAACCCTTGGTTATTCGGCGGACGGGTTTCTCGCCCGTCTTTCGCTACTCATGCCTGCATTCTCACTCGTGTGGCCTCCACGGCTGGATCACTCCGCCGCTTCCCTGGCCACACGACGCTCCCCTACCCATCAACACGCTTGGACCGTGGACCCGCAGGTGTCACGGCCGGGCAAAGTGTCAATGCCACAGCTTCGGTGGTGTGCTTGAGCCCCGCTACATTGTCGGCGCGGAATCACTTGACCAGTGAGCTATTACGCACTCTTTAAAGGGTGGCTGCTTCTAAGCCAACCTCCTGGTTGTCAATGCAACTCCACATCCTTTCCCACTTAGCACACGCTTAGGGACCTTAGCTGGTGATCTGGGCTGTTTCCCTTTCGACTACGGAGCTTATCCCCCGCAGTCTCACTGCCACGCTCTCACTTACCGGCATTCGGAGTTTGGCTAACGTCAGTAACCTGGTGAGGCCCATCAGCTATCCAGTAGCTCTACCTCCGGTAAGAAACACGTGACGCTGCACCTAAATGCATTTCGGGGAGAACCAGCTATCACGGAGTTTGATTGGCCTTTCACCCCTACCCACAGCTCATCCCCTCAGTTTTCAACCTAAGTGGGTTCGGCCCTCCACGACGTCTTACCGTCGCTTCAGCCTGGCCATGGGTAGATCACTCCGCTTCGGGTCTAGACCCAGCGACTCATTCGCCCTATTCGGACTCGCTTTCGCTACGGCTTCCCCACACGGGTTAACCTCGCCACTGAGCACTAACTCGCAGGCTCATTCTTCAAAAGGCACGCCGTCACCCCACAAGGAGGCTCCGACGGATTGTAGGCACACGGTTTCAGGATCTATTTCACTCCCCTCCCGGGGTACTTTTCACCTTTCCCTCACGGTACTTGTCCGCTATCGGTCACCAGGGAATATTTAGGCTTAGCGGGTGGTCCCGCCAGATTCACACGGGATTTCTCGGGCCCCGTGCTACTTGGGATGGTTCTCTGGAGTTCGCGTCATTTCGTCTACGGGGGTAGCACCCTCTGTGCCGGACCTTTCAATGTCCTTCGACTATGACGCGAATTTTTGACTCCATGTCAGCATGTCAGCACTGACTGAGAAGTCCCACGACCCCGACCATGCAACGCCTGACAGCTATCACACATGATCGGTTTAGCCTGATCCGCTTTCGCTCGCCACTACTCACGGAATCGCGGTTGCTTTCTCTTCCTGTGGGTACTGAGATGTTTCACTTCCCCACGTTCCCTCTACCCACCCTATGTGTTCAGGTGGGAGTGACTGGACTTGCCTCCAGCCGGGTTTCCCCATTCGGAAATCCTCGGATCGCAGTCTGGTTATCGACTCCCCGAGGCTTATCGCAGATTCCTACGTCCTTCTTCGGTTCCTGGTGCCAAGGCATCCACCGTGCGCCCTTAAAAACTTGAGCCACAAAGATATAAGATGCTCGCGTCCACTGTGTAGTTCTCAACATACGGGCGGGCCCCCATCGTGACCGGCGCCTACCGGCGTGAGCCGGCGGTTCGCCGCGATGAGGGTCCTGGCCTTTCGGCCTGAGGTGAGCGTGGAACGCCCGAGCCCTCAGGACCCAACAACGTGTCAGGCGCCTCGTCCTCGCCGGCCGCTTTCCACTCTCCCGAAGGAGCTGTACTGACGGGCCGAACCGAACTCGGCGCCAAATAATCGATGTTCCACCCTTGAGCACCTGCCGACCAACAGTCGTGGTCGGACCAGGCTCTGGATCGCTTGCGCGACCAGTGCTCCTTAGAAAGGAGGTGATCCAGCCGCACCTTCCGGTACGGCTACCTTGTTACGACTTAGTCCCAATCGCCAGTCCCACCTTCGACGGCTCCCTCCACTAGGGTTGGGCCACCGGCTTCGGGTGTTACCGACTTTCGTGACTTGACGGGCGGTGTGTACAAGGCCCGGGAACGTATTCACCGTAGCGTTGCTGATCTACGATTACTAGCGACTCCGACTTCATGGGGTCGAGTTGCAGACCCCAATCCGAACTGAGACCGGCTTTTTGGGATTCGCTCCACCTCGCGGTTTCGCAGCCCTCTGTACCGGCCATTGTAGCATGTGTGAAGCCCAAGACATAAGGGGCATGATGATTTGACGTCGTCCCCACCTTCCTCCGAGTTGACCCCGGCAGTCTCCTATGAGTCCCCGGCATTACCCGCTGGCAACATAGAACGAGGGTTGCGCTCGTTGCGGGACTTAACCCAACATCTCACGACACGAGCTGACGACAACCATGCACCACCTGTATACCGACCTTGCGGGGCACCCATCTCTGAGTGTTTCCGGTATATGTCAAGCCTTGGTAAGGTTCTTCGCGTTGCATCGAATTAATCCACATGCTCCGCCGCTTGTGCGGGCCCCCGTCAATTCCTTTGAGTTTTAGCCTTGCGGCCGTACTCCCCAGGCGGGGAACTTAATGCGTTAGCTGCGGCACGGATCTCGTGGAATGAGACCCACACCTAGTTCCCAACGTTTACGGCGTGGACTACCAGGGTATCTAATCCTGTTCGCTCCCCACGCTTTCGCTTCTCAGCGTCAGTAATGGCCCAGAGACCTGCCTTCGCCATCGGTGTTCCTCCTGATATCTGCGCATTTCACCGCTACACCAGGAATTCCAGTCTCCCCTACCACACTCTAGTCTGCCCGTACCCACTGCAAGTCCGGGGTTGAGCCCCGGATTTTCACAGCAGACGCGACAAACCGCCTACAAGCTCTTTACGCCCAATAATTCCGGACAACGCTCGCACCCTACGTATTACCGCGGCTGCTGGCACGTAGTTAGCCGGTGCTTCTTCTGCAGGTACCGTCACTTTCGCTTCTTCCCTGCTGAAAGAGGTTTACAACCCGAAGGCCGTCATCCCTCACGCGGCGTCGCTGCATCAGGCTTTCGCCCATTGTGCAATATTCCCCACTGCTGCCTCCCGTAGGAGTCTGGGCCGTGTCTCAGTCCCAGTGTGGCCGGTCGCCCTCTCAGGCCGGCTACCCGTCGTCGCCTTGGTGAGCCATTACCTCACCAACTAGCTGATAGGCCGCGAGTCCATCCCAGACCGAAAAACTTTCCAGACGGTAGAGATGCCTCTCCGTCTCGTATCCGGTATTAGCTCCGGTTTCCCGGGGTTATTCCAGAGTCTGGGGCAGGTTACTCACGTGTTACTCACCCGTTCGCCACTGATCACCTCGGAGCAAGCTCCGAGGGTCACCGTTCGACTTGCATGTGTTAAGCACGCCGCCAGCGTTCGTCCTGAGCCAGGATCAAACTCTCCGTTGATGTTTGACTCTCGGCAGTGCCGAGAAATCGTTACCCTTGGAGGGTTGTTTCACTGGCTGAGCACGAACAACTAGCTCAAAAAGCTGTTGTTCGTTGTCAACCAAAGGATTTTCGTGCGTCGGTCGGCGTCGACGGCCGGTGGCCGCCTCTGCCTCGTGACGCGACGAGGTTAATTGGCATCGATTTTTGACACGCTGTTGAGTTCTCAAGGTTCGGACGCGCACCAACGCCTTGCTCATCGAGCTCGTCGTCGGGGCTTCCGCTGTCGCTCTCCCAGTCGCGGTGAGGCAACTGTTCGAACTTACCCGCGTCCATGCTTGGGCGTCAAATCCGGGGCCGCTCGCTGAGCGGCCCGAGGTGATCGCGCTTGGATCTCGGCGGGGCACCCACTCTAGCACCCTTGCGGGGGCTTCCTCCAACCCGGCTGCGGGGGCCGCACGCGGCCTCCGAGCACCGCTCGGGAGTGGGTGTCAGCTCGCGGGACCGGCCTTCTTGGTGCGGGGCTGCAAGCCCTGCCGCTTGGTGTCCGTTCCTCCCTCTCGGGCTGACGTCGAGAACAGTAGATGACTCTCGCCGCGGAACACAAATCGGGAGCCTGCCGGGGCTTCCTCGGCTACTCCTGCGGCATCGAGTCCTGGTGCGGCAGAGCGGTCCTGGTGGCTGGGGTGACGGCCGCGGAGGTGCTCAGGAGGCCGTCACCAGGCCGGCGGCGAGGTTCTTGCGACCCCGTCGCAGCACGACGACCCCGCCGGCGAGCACGTCGCCGGCCCCCAGCACCCGCTCGATGTCGTCCGCCTTCTCACCGTTGACCGAGGCCCCGCCCTCGGCGATCGTGCGCCGGGCGGCGTTGCGCGAGTCGGCCAGCCCCACCGCCACCATGGCGTCGACCAGGGGCATCCCGACGGCCACCGCCCCGTTCGGCAGCTCGGCCACCGCGTCCCGCAGCGTCGCGCCGTCGAGGACCCGCAGGTCGCCGCGCCCGAAGAGGGCCTCGCTCGCGGCCTGGACGGCAGCGGTGGCCGCGGCCCCGTGGACCAGGGTGGTGACGTCGGCCGCGAGGGTCCGCTGTGCGGCCCGCTTCCACGGCTCCTCCACGACCCGGCGCTCGAGGTCGGCCACCTCCTGGCGGCCACGGTCGGTGAAGACCTTGAGCAGGGTGACCACCGAGGCGTCCTCGACGTTGAGCCAGTACTGGTAGAACGCGTACGGGCTCGTCATCGACGGGTCGAGCCAGATCGCGTTGCCGGCGCTCTTGCCGAACTTCTCCCCCGAGGAGTCGGTGAGCAACGGGGTCGTCATCAGGTGGACGGACCGGCCCTCGGCCTTGTGGATCAGGTCTGACCCGGCCACCAGGTTGCCCCACTGGTCGTTGCCGCCGGTCTGGAGCGTGCACCCGTACTGCCGGTAGAGCTCGAGGAAGTCGAGGGCCTGGAGCAGCTGGTAGCTGAACTCGGTGTAGGAGATGCCCTCCTCCGAGCCGAGCCTGGCCGCGATCGCCTCCTTCTTCACCAGCTGGTTGACCCGGAAGTGCTTCCCGACGTCCCGGAGGAAGTCCAGGGCCGACAATCCCTCGGTCCACTCCAGGTTGTTGACGAACACGGCTGGGTTGCCACCGGCGGAGTCGAGGAAGGGACGCACCTGCCGCTGGATGTTCGCCACCCACTGCGCCGTCTGCTCCTTCGTCTTCAGCACCCGCTCGGAGGTCGGCCGGGGGTCGCCGATCAGCCCGGTGGAACCGCCGACGAGGCAGATGACCCGGTGCCCGGCGCGCTGCAGGTGCCGCAGGACGACGAGCTGCACGAGGTTGCCGAAGTGCAACGACGGGGCGGTGGGGTCGAACCCGCAGTACGCCGTGACCGGCCCGTCGGCGAGTGCCCGGCGCAGCGCGGACTCGTCGGTGGTCTGCGCCACCAGCCCCCGCCACTGCAGCTCGTCGAGGATGTCGGTCACGTCGGCTCCGTCCCACGGGTCGCGCGGCGGTCCCTCCGCCGGCCGCGGTCCAGCCTGCCACGGCCGGGTCGCGCGGCGCGCGCGCGTCCCGGCCGTGGAACCCACTGGACGCGCGACCCCGCTCCCCGGTGGGATGGCGCCGTGAGCGGGATCCCCGAGGAGCAGGTCGACACCGGGCCGGCGACCGTCTGGGCGGTCCTGCGCGACCAGTGGCCCGGCTGGGCCGGTCAGCCGCTGACCCCGGTCGGCCGAACCGGCACCGACCACGCCGTGTACCGGATCGGCACCGACCACGTGGCGCGCTTCCCGCGGACCGCCCGTGCGGCGGCCAGCCTGGACCTCGAGGTCGTGGTCCTCCCCCGGGTCGCCGGCCTCGTCCCGGTCCAGGTGCCCCGCGTCGAACACGTCGGCTTCCCGGGGCCCCTCTACCCGCACCGGTGGGCCGTCCTGACCTGGATCGAGGGCGAGGACGCCTGGGCTCGCCGGCGCCGGGTCGAGGACCCCCACGGCGAGGCCCTGGCCCACGACCTCGCCGACCTGGTTCTCGCGCTGCGGGCCGCACCCCCGCTCGGCGTGGTGCCTCGGCGCGCCCCGGGCCGACGCGGTGGCCCGGTGGCCGGCGTCCTCGAGCGGGCGGAGGCCTGGCTCTCCGGGTCGCGAGGCGCCCTGCCCCCGTGGGTCGACGCCCGACTGGTCCGCGAGGTGCTCGACGCCGCCCGGGAGGCGGCCGACGACGAGGTCCGGTACGTGCTCTCGCACGGCGACCTCGTTCCCGGGAACGTCCTCCTCCGTCGCCGACGGCTCGGCGCGGTCATCGACTGGGGCTACCTCGGGCTTGCCGATCCCGCCCTGGACCTGGTCCCGGCGTGGGCGATGCTCGGCCCCCGTGCCCGCGCCGCCTTTCGCGAGCACCTCTCCCCCGACGACGCCACGTGGCATCGGGCCCGGGCCAATGCCGTCGAGCAGGCCCTCGGCGGCCTCGTCCACCACGGCCCGGCGCATCACCCGCTCGGCGACGTCATGGGCCGGACCCTGCGCCGGGTGCTCGACGAGGCGGGGCCGGACGGGGCCTGAGCGCTGCACCTGGCTGGGCGTCGCCCGCTCGTGAGGCCCACCGGTGGACGAGCTCCACGGCGAGGCCACCGACCACCCCGATGGCGAGGGACTCCAGGACCAGCGGCAGGGGTGCGTCCACGCTGAAGTAGGAGCGCCCGGCCGGGAGGAACAGGGCGGCCGCCGCCAGCGCGACCATCGCGACGACGAGGGCGACCTTCCAGGCGCGCCACGGCCGGGCGAGCACGGCGAGGATCCAGAAGAACACGACGAGCAGCGTCGTCGTCGCGGCGGTGCTCGACTGCCAGCAGGCGACGTCGACCGGGCCGGCGGCGCCGTCGCCGATCCCGCACCGCTGGACGATCTGGTCCTTCGGCACCCCGTAGGAGAGCCCCACGACGAGGTAGCTCGCGATGACGCAGACCCCGGCCACCGCGCCCGCGGGCACCGCGAACCGCAGGACGCGCCGCAGGAACCCGGGCACGTAGCGTCGCCGGTTCGGCCCGAGGGCGAGGACGAACGAGGGGATCCCGATGGTCACCGCGGAGACGAGGGTGAGGTGTCGCGGGAGGAACGGGAACGGCAGGGCCACCAGCGCGGAGGCGAGGATCGCGACCAGGCTCATCGCGTTCTTCGCGACGAAGAGGTTCGCCACCCGTTCGACGTTGCCGATGACGCGGCGGCCCTCGGCGAGGACTCGCGGCAGGCGCGAGAACCGACCGTCGAGCAGGACGAGCTCGGCGACCGCCCGGGTCGCCGGGGCGCCGCTGCCCATCGCGATGCCGAGGTCGGCGTCCTTGAGGGCGAGCGCGTCGTTCACCCCGTCGCCGGTCATCGCGACGACGTGGCCCTCGGCCTGGAGGGCACGGACGATCGCCCGCTTCTGCTCCGGGGAGACCCGGCCGAACACCCGGGTGGTGGCCACCAGCGCCCGCAGGTGCTCCGGGTCGTCGCCGAGGGTCCTGGCGTCCACCGGCTGCCCGGGGTCCAGGCCGACGGCGCGGGCCACGGCCGCGACGGTGACCGGGTTGTCCCCGCTGACCACCATCACCTGGACGCCCTGTCCGGCGAGGTAGGCGAGGGTCTCGGCCGCGTCGGCCCGCACCTGCTCGGTGAGGGTGACCAGCCCGGCCGGCTCGAGGTCGGGTGGCAGGACACCGCCACTCGGCAGCGAGGAGGCCCGGGCGAGCAGCACGACCCGGCGGCCGGTCGCGGCGAGCCCGGCCACCTGGTCCGCCAGGGCCGTGTCGCCGGGCCGGAGCGCCTCGGGTGCACCGAGCACCCACGTGCCGTGGCCCTCGAAGGTCGCGGCGCTCCACGTGCGCGCGGAGGTGAACGGGACCTCCCCGGTCCGCCGCCAGCCCGGGGCGGGGGCCGCGGTCGCCACGGCGAGCAGGGTCGCGTTGGCGTTGGGGTCGTCGGCGAGCGCACCGAGCACCGCACCCAACGGCGGCCCTGTGCCGGCGCCCAACGGGATGACGTCCTCGAGGGAGATCCGGCCGGAGGTCAGGGTGCCGGTCTTGTCGACGCAGACGACGTCGACCCGCGCGAGCACCTCGACCGCCGGGAGCTGCTGGACCAGCACCTGACGGCGCGCCAGCTGGACCGCCGACAGCAGGAACGCGAGCGAGGTCAGCAGCACCAGGCCCTCGGGGACGAGCCCGACCAGTCCCGCCGCGGCGCGGATCACGACCTGCCGCCATCCCTGATCGCCGACCGTCCGCCACTGGGACCACAGCGTCAGTGGGAGGGCGGCCACGATGACCCAGGTGATGTACCGCAGCAGGGTGTTGGTCGAGGCCTGGATCTCCGAGCGGGTCCGCTGGAACCGGCGGGCGTCGGCGGCGATCCGGTTGACGTAGGCCGCGGCACCGACGGCCTCGGCGCGCATCCGGGCGGAACCGGCGACGACGGCCGTGCCGGAGCGGACCGCCTCGCCCGCGGCGTGCGGGACCGGGTCCGCCTCGCCGGTGAGGTTCGACTCGTCGAGCTCCAGGCCGCTCGCGGTCAGGAGCGGCCCGTCCGCCGGGACCTGGTCGCCGGTGCGCAGCTCGACGACGTCGTCGAGCACGACATCGCCGACCGGGACCTCGGCGAGCGTCCCGTCCCGGACGACGTGCGCCGTGGGGGCGTGGAGCAGCGCGAGGCGGTCGAGGGTGCGCGCGGCGAGGTACTCCTGGACGACCCCGATTCCGGAGTTGACGACGAGGACGACGCCGAAGAGCCCGTCACGCCAGCTGCCGGTGAGCATGACGAGGACGAAGAGGGCCCCGAGGATGGCGTTGAAGCGGGTCAGCACGTTCGCCCGGAGGATCTCGGCGAGGGTGCGCGAGGTGTGGTCGGCGACCCGGTTGACCTCCCCCCGGGCGACCCGGTGGGCCACCTGGGCGGCGGTCAGGCCGGTCGGGGGCCCGGCCACCCCGGGTGTCGTCACGACCGCATTGTGCACTCCTCCCGGACCTCGCCGCGGGACGTGCCCCCACCCCGGTCGCCCGGCCGGGCAGACTGCGGGGATGACCACCCCGAGCACCGAGCACCCCCTCGCGGCCTTCGTCGCCGGCCTGCCCAAGGCCGAGCTGCACGTGCACCACGTCGGGTCGGCGTCGCCGTCCACCGTCGCGGCCCTCGCCGCGGCGCACCCGGACTCGCCGGTGCCGACCGACCCCGAGGCCCTGGCGCGGTTCTTCACCTTCACCGACTTCGCCCACTTCATCGAGCTCTACCTCGCGGTCGTCGACCTCGTCCGCACCCCCGAGGACCTGCGGACCCTCACCTACGAGGTGGCCCGCGACCTGGCGGCCCAGCGGGTCCGGTACGCCGAGCTCACGCTGACCCCGTACACCTCGGTGCTGCGCGGCATCCCCATCGAGGCCTACACCGAGGCCGTCGAGGACGCCCGGGCGGCGGCCGAGCGTGACCACGACGTGGTGCTCCGCTGGGTCTACGACATCCCCGGGGAGTCCGGCGTCGAGGCCGCCGACGCGACCCTGCGCTACGCCCTGGACCACGGCCCGGAGTCGCTCGTCGGCTTCGGCCTCGGGGGACCGGAGGCAGGGGTGCCGCGTGCCCAGTTCGAGCCGCACTTCGCCGCGGCCAGGGCCGCGGGGCTGCACTCGGTGCCGCACTCCGGGGAGTCGACCGGCCCGGAGTCGGTGTGGGACGCGCTGCGCCTCCTCGGTGCCGAACGCGTCGGGCACGGCACGTCGGCCGCCGATGACCCGGCGCTGCTGGCCCACCTCGCCGAGCAGGGCATCGCGCTGGAGGTGTGCCCGACGAGCAACGTCGCGACCCGGGTCGTCGAGCGGATCGAGGACCACCCGCTGCCCCGGATGGTCGAGGCGGGCGTCACCGTGACGGTCAACAGCGACGACCCGCCGATGTTCGGGACGACCCTGAACCGGGAGTACGAGATCGCCGCCGACCTGCTCCGGCTCGACGCCACGGGAGTCGTCGACCTCTCGCTCGCGGCGGTGCGGGCCAGCTTCGCCCCCGACGACGTCAGGCGCCGGCTGGAGGCGGAGATCCGCGAGTACGCCGCCGCGGCGTCGCCGGACGGTACGCGCTGACGGTCGGCTCGCCGTCGAGCCAGAACCGCCAGGGGTGCACGTCCCCGTCGCCGCCCGGGCCGCTGACGCCGACCCGCGGGCCGGTCCGGACCCGGGAGGGGTCCACGGGGGCCGACGGCGGGAGGAGCCGTCCGTCGGGCCCGGGGTCGAGCAGGTCGAGACCGTTCTGCGCCCGACCGAGCCCGAGCGTCACCGTGAGGCGCGCCGGCCCTCGGGCCCAGTCCCGCTCGCGGGCCCCGGGACGGCGCGCGGCGGCGACGTCGTGGCCGCCGACGACCTCGCCTGCACGGAGCAGGACCGCCGACGCCGTCCCGTCGGGCCCGGTGACGACGTTGGCGCAGTGGTGCATCCCGTAGGTGAAGTAGACGTAGAGCCGGCCGGCGGGTCCGAACATCACCTCGGTGCGGGGGGTGCGGCCCCGGTAGGCGTGCGAACCGGGGTCGACCTCCCCGGCGTACGCCTCGACCTCGGTCAGGCGCAGCGTCACGCCGCCGTGGGCGAGGAGGCACCCCAGCAGAGCGGGCGCGACCTCGAGGACGTCGCCGCCGAGCAGGTCCGGGAGCTTCGCGGGCAGGGGCGGCACCTCCACAGTGTCGACCAGCCTCACCTGACCGCGGGCCCGTGCTCCGCCCAGGTGCGGGCCGCCGAGGCCGCGGCGTCGACCCGCTCGAGCTGCTCGGCGACGCGGGCCGGTGCCGTCCCGCCCTTGCCGGCACGCGAGGCCAGCGAGCCCTCGACCGACAGGACCTGCCGCACCCCGGGGGTCAGGTGCCCGGAGAGGCCGGCGAGGTCGTCGTCGGTGAGGTCCCACAGCTCGATGCCGCGTCGCTCGCACTCACGGACGCAGGCGCCGGCCACCTCGTGGGCCACCCGGAAGGCGACGCCCTGACGGACGAGCCACTCGGCGACGTCGGTGGCGAGCGAGAAGCCCTGCGGCGCGAGGGCGGCCAGGCGCTCGGTGTGGAAGGTCGTCGTCGCGACCATCCCCGCGAACGCCGGGAGCAGGACCTCGAGGGTGTCGACGGCGTCGAAGACGGGCTCCTTGTCCTCCTGGAGGTCCCGGTTGTAGGCGAGCGGCAGCGCCTTGAGCGTCGTGAGCAGCCCGGCGAGGTCGCCGACGAGCCGCCCCGCCTTGCCGCGCGCCAGCTCGGCCACGTCGGGGTTCTTCTTCTGCGGCATGATGCTCGACCCGGTCGAGTACGCGTCGTCGAGGGTGACGAAGGAGAACTCCTTGGTCGCCCAGAGGATGACCTCCTCGGCGAGCCGGGAGAGGTCGACCGCGGCCATCGCGGCGACGAACGCGAACTCGGCGTAGACGTCCCGGGAGGCGGTCCCGTCGATGGAGTTCTCGACGGCGGCGTCGAAGCCGAGGTCGGCCGCGACCGCCTCGGGGTCGAGGCCGAGGGAGGATCCGGCGAGCGCCCCCGAACCGTACGGCGAGACGGCGGCCCGGACGTCCCAGTCCCGGAGCCGGTCGACGTCCCGGAGCAGCGCCCAGGCGTGGGCGAGCAGGTGGTGGGAGAGGAGCACCGGCTGGGCGTGCTGGAGGTGGGTGCGTCCGGGCATCGGCACCCCGAGGTGGGTACGGGCCTGGGCGACGAGCGCGTCGACGACGTCGAGGAGGAGACCGGCGACGACCCGGGCGTGCTCGCGCAGGTACATCCGGCCCAGGGTCGCGACCTGGTCGTTGCGGGACCGGCCGGCCCGGAGCCGGCCGCCGACCTCGGGCCCGACCCGCTCGATGAGCCCGCGCTCCAGGGCGGTGTGGACGTCCTCGTCCCCCTCGCCGGGGGCGAAGGCGCCGGACTCGACGTCGGCCCGCAGCCGCTCGAGCCCGTCGAGCATGCTCGCCAGCATCTCGTCGTCGAGGAGGCCGGCCCGGTGCAGCACCCGGGCGTGGGCCCGGGAGCCGGCGAGGTCGTACGGCGCCAGCCGCCAGTCGAACTGGGTCGAACGGCTCAGGGCGGCGAGGGCCTCTGCGGGGCCGCCGGAGAAGCGGCCGCCCCAGAGGCTCAGGCCGGCGGCGGCGGGGCTCGCGGGGGGCGGGGTGTCGGCGTCGGTCACAGGTCCCTCCGGGAGAACGACATGAGGCGGTCGACGACCTCGCGGCTGCGCGAGGGGCCGTCGGTGACGACCATGATGGTGTCGTCGCCCGCGATGGTGCCCAGGACGCCCTCGAGCACGGTGTGGTCGAGGGCCGAGGCGAGGAAGCTCGCCGCGCCGGGCGGGGTGCGCAGGACGACGAGGTTGGCCGAGCGCTCGGCGGAGACGAGCAGCTCCTGGCAGCGCGACTGCAGCCGCGACACCCGCTCGTCGTCGGCCGAGGCGGGCCGCACCGATCGGTCCCCGCCCTCGCCGGGCACCGCGTAGACGAGGCTCTTGCCGACCCGCACCCGCTCGGCGCCGACGTCGACGAGGTCGCGGGAGAGGGTGGCCTGGGTGACCTCGATGCCGTCGGCCGCGAGCAGGTCGAGCAGCTCGGTCTGCGAGCGCACCGGTGTCGCCCGGAGGATCTCGGTGATCCGCTGCTGCCGTGCCGCCCGGCTCGTCGCGACGGTCACGCCGGCTCCTTCGAGTACTCGAGGAGCCACGACAGCAGCGCCTTCTGGGCGTGCAGCCGGTTCTCGCCCTCCTGCCACACCAGCGAGGCCGGGCCGTCGATGACGTCGGCACTCACCTCGTAGCCGCGGTAGGCGGGCAGGCAGTGCAGGAAGACCGCTCCGGTGGCCGCGTGCCCCATGAGCGCGCTGTCGACCCGGAACGGCTCGAACGGGCTCGCCGCGCCCTTGCGCTGGTCGGCCTCCCCCTCCTGGCCCATCGAGACCCAGGTGTCGGTGGCGACGACGTCGGCACCGCTGACGGCGGCGACGGGGTCGTCGGTGACGCTGACCGACCCGCCGTGCTCGAGGGCCAGCTCCTCGGCCCGGGCGAGGACCTCGGGGCTCGGCCGGTGGCTCGCCGGGCTGCCGACCCGCACGTGCATCCCGGCGAGGGTGCAGCCGAGGAGGTAGGAGTGCGCCATGTTGTTCGCTCCGTCGCCGAGGTAGGCCAGGGCCAGCCCCGAGAGCTCGCCGCGCGCCTCGCGGACGGTGAGCAGGTCGGCGAGCACCTGGCAGGGGTGGAAGTCGTCGGTGAGGGCGTTGACCGTCGGGACGCCCGAGTACCGGGCCATGTCCTCGAGGTCGGACTGGGCGAAGGTGCGCCAGACGACGGCCGACGACTGTGGGCCGAGGATGCGGGCCACGTCGGCCACGGACTCGCGGGTGCCGACCCCGGCGAGCCGGCCGTCGACGACCATCGGGAACCCGCCGAGCCCGATCACCGCGCCGACGAAGGACACCTGCGTGCGCAGGGTCGGCTTGTCGAAGAGGATCGCGACGGTCCGTGGACCCTGGAGGCAGCGGTCGGAGTACGGCTCGGCCTTCAGGGCGAGGGCGCGGTCGAGCACCTCGCGCTGCTCCGCGGCCGTCAGGTCGTCGTCGCGCAGGAAGTGGCGGAGGGTCATCGGGGCTCCTTCTGGGCGGCGTCGAGCAGGGCGGGGAGGGCGTCGACGAAGAGGTCGAGCTGGTCCTCGGTGACGACGAGCGGTGGCGCGAGCCGCAGCGCGTCCGGGGCCACCGGGTTGACCAGGAAGCCGGCGGCCCGGCCGGCGGCCGCGGTCGCGACCGCCCAGGGTCCGGCCAGGGTGAGGGCGCGCAGCAGGCCGGAGCCGCGAACGCCCGTGACACGGTGGTCGCCCAGCCCCTCGACCCGCGCCGCGAGGTGCTCCCCCGCGGCGCGGACGTGCTCGAGCAGGCCCTGCGACTCGATCGTCTCGAGCACGGCCAGCCCGGCCGCGCAGGCCAACGGGTTGCCGCCGAAGGTCGACCCGTGCTGGCCCGCCGCGAGCAGGCCGGAGACCTCGGGCCCGAAGGTGACCAGCGCCCCGATCGGGACGCCCCCGCCGAGGCCCTTGGCGAGCGTCACGGCATCCGGCACGACCCCGGCCTGCTGGCAGGCCAGCCACGAGCCGGTGCGGCCGATGCCGGTCTGGACCTCGTCGACGACGAGGAGGGCGCCGACGGCGGTCGTGGCCTCGCGGGCGGCGCGGAGGTACCCCGGCCCGGGCGGCACCACCCCGGCCTCGCCCTGGATCGGCTCGAGGACGACCGCGGCCGTCGCCTCGGTCACCGCCGCCCGCAGCGCGTCGGCGTCACCCCACGGCACGTGGACGACACCCGGGATGAGCGGCTCGAACGGTTCCCGGTAGGCGGCCTTGTGGGTCAGGGCCAGCGCGCCGGTGGTGCGGCCGTGGAAGGCGCCCTCGGCGGCGACGATGCCGGTCCGGCCGGTGCGCCGTACCAGCTTGACCGCCGCCTCCACCGCTTCGGCGCCGGAGTTGGCGAAGAAGACCGCCGACCCCTCGGGCGCGCCGGTGACCCGCAGGATCCGCTCGGCGAGCTCGACCTGCGGCGCCGAGGTGTAGAAGTTCGAGACGTGGACCAGCCGAGCGGCCTGCCGGCAGAGCGCGGCGACCAGGGCCGGATGGTTGTGGCCGAGGGCGTTGACCGCGATGCCCCCGACGAGGTCGAGGTAGCGCCGGCCGTCCACGTCCCAGACCCACGCCCCGTCGCCGTGGTCGAGGACGAGCTGGGGGCGGCCGAAGACGCCGAGCAGCGCGTGCTCGTAGCGCTCGAGCCAGGCGTCGGTGACCTGGGTGGCCTCAGGCATCGGTCTCCTCCTCGTCGGGCAGCACCATCGTGCCGATCCCCTCGGAGGTGAAGACCTCGAGGAGGATGCTGTGCGGCTGGCGGCCGTCGACGACGTGCGCCCGCGGCACGCCGGCCTCGACGGCGCGGATGCAGGCCTCCAGCTTCGGGATCATCCCCGAGTCGACGGTGGGGAGCAGCCGCCGTGCGGCCGAGAGCCGCAGCTCGGAGAGCAGGGAGCCGGGGTCCGGCCAGTCGGCGTAGACACCCTCGACATCGGTGAGGACGACGAGCTTGCGGGCGCCGAGCGCGGCGGCGAGCGCGGCGGCGGCGGTGTCGGCGTTGACGTTGAGGACCTGGCCCTCGGTGTCGAGGTCGGGGGCGACGGTGGACACGACGGGGATGCGGCCGGCAGCGAGGAGGTCGAGTACCGCCGTCGGGTCGACCTCGACGACGTCGCCGACCAGGCCGATGTCGTGGTGCTCCCCCTCGAGCGTCACGCCCCGCCGGCGGGCCCCGAAGAGCCCGGCGTCCTCGCCGGAGAGCCCGACCGCGACCGGACCGTGCTGGTTGAGCAGGCCGACGAGCTCGCGGCCCACCTGGCCGGTGAGCACCATCCGCACGACGTCCATGACCTCCGGCGTCGTGACCCGCAGGCCGCCGCGGAACTCGCTCTCCAGGCCGAGGCGGTCGAGCATGGTCTTGATCTGCGGGCCGCCACCGTGGACGACGACCGGGCGCAGGCCGGCGTAGCGGAGGAAGGCGATGTCCTGGGCGAACGCAGCCCTCAGCGGCTGCTCGCTCATCGCGTTGCCGCCGTACTTGACGACGACGAGGGCGTCACGGAAGCGCTCGAGCCACGGGAGCGCCTCGACGAGGGTGATCGCCTTGGCCTGGGCGACCCGCAGGGTCGCGGCATCGATGGCGCCGCGGAGCGCCTGCTGCTCGGGTGGGGTCATCGGCGTCCTTCTCAGGTGGAGTAGGCGGAGTTCTCGTGGACGTAGTCGTGGGTGAGGTCGTTGGTCCACACCGTCACGGCGGCGTCCCCGGCGTGCAGGTCGACGACCAGGTGCACCTCGCGGTCGGTCAGGTCGACCAGGGCCCGGTCCTCCCCGACCCCGCCCGCGCGGCAGACCCGGACCCCGTTCATCGTGACGTGGAGCGCGTCCGGGTCGAACGCGGCGGCGGTGGTGCCAACCGCGGCGAGGACCCGCCCCCAGTTCGGGTCGCCGCCGAACACGGCGCACTTGACGAGGTTGTTGCGCGCGACGGACCGGGCGACCTCGAGGGCGTCCTCCTCGGACGCGGCGCCGAGCACCTCGACGGCGATGTCGTGCCGGGCCCCCTCGGCGTCGGCGACGAGCTGGCGGGCCAGGTCGGCGCAGACCTCGGTGACCGCCGCGGTGAGCTCGTCGGGAGCGGGGGCGACCCCGGAGGCGCCCGAGGCGAGGAGGACCACGGTGTCGTTGGTCGACATGCAGCCGTCGGAGTCGACGCGGTCGAAGGTCGTGCGGGTGGCCTCGCGCAACGCGGCGTCGAGGATGCCGGGGTCGGCGAGCGCGTCGGTCGTCACGACGACGAGCATCGTCGCCAGTGCGGGGGCCAGCATCCCCGCGCCCTTCGCCATCCCCCCGACCGACCAGCCCGCTCGGGCGGCGTGGGCGTTCTTCGGGACGGTGTCGGTGGTCATGATGGCCTCGGCCGCCTCCGGGCCGCCGGCCGACGCGAGCCGGGCGGCGGCCGCGTCCACACCGGCGAGGAGGCGGTCCATCGGCAGCCGCTCGCCGATCAGCCCGGTCGAGCAGACGACGACGTCGCCGGCCGCGACGCCGAGGACGTCCGCGGCGTGCTCGGCGGTGCGGTGGGTGTCCTGGAGGCCCGGGGCGCCGGTGCAGGCGTTGGCGCCACCGCTGTTGAGCACGACGGCGTCGACCCGGCCGTCGGCGACGACCTGGCGGGACCAGGTCACCGGCGCGGCCTGCACCCGGTTCGAGGTGAAGACCGCCGCGGCGTGGTGGTCGGGGCCGTCGTTGACGACGAGGGCCACGTCGGGGCGTCCGGAGGCCTTCAGGCCCGCGACGACGCCGGCGGCGCGGAACCCCCGAGGGGTGGTGACCGACATCAGGAGGTGCCTCCGCTGAGCGAGGTGGGGGTGATGACGAAGCCGGCCCGGCGCCACGCCGCTGCGGCGTCCGCGCTGCGGTCGGCCCGGACGAGGACCCAGTCGGTGTCGAAGGTCGAGAACCCGAGGATCGAGATGCCGGCGTCGACGAGCGGGCCGATGATGCCGTGGAAGACGCCGACGGCTCCGAACTCCAGCGGCCCGGCGACCTCGACGACGCGGAACGGTCCCTCGGTCCGCACCCCCCGCGGCACGGCCTCGGTGCGGCAGACGACCGACGTCTCCTCCGGGGTCCGGGTCAGCGAGGCGAACGGTGCACCGGTCCAGTCGAACGACGGCTCCTCGCCGGCGGGCAGGCGGACGATGGACACGTCCTCCGGGTGCTCCATCAGGTGCAGCGGCATCCGGGTCACGGCGCGACCCCCGCGCCGGGCAGGCCGAGGGCCTCCGGGAGGCCCAGGGCGAGGTTGAGGCACTGGACGGCGGCCCCCGCCGTGCCCTTGGTGAGGTTGTCGACTGCCGCGACCGCGACGACCCGCCCGACCCGCTCGTCGAGGACCACCTGGAGGTGGACGAGGTTGCTGCCGAGGACGCTCCCGGTGCTCGGCCACCGTCCCGGCGGCAGCAGGTGGACGAACGGCTCGTCGGCGTAGGCGTCCTCCCAGGCCGAGCGCACCTCGGCGGCCGTCGCGCCAGGGACGGCCCGGGCGGTGCACGTGGCGAGGATGCCGCGCGGCATCGGCGCCAGGGTCGGGGTGAAGGACACGGTGACCGGCCCGGCACCGCACCCGGAGAGGTTCTGCTCGATCTCCGGGGTGTGCCGGTGGCTTCCGCCGACGCCGTACGGCGTCATGGCCCCCATGACCTCGGCGGCGAGGAGGTGGGGCTTGAGCGAGCGGCCCGCGCCGGAGGTCCCCGACGCCGCGACCACGGTGACGTCCTCCGGCTGCACCACGCCTGCGACGAGCCCCGGGGCCAGCGCGAGGGACACCGCGGTCGGGTAGCAGCCGGGCACGGCGATCCGGGCGGCGCCGGCGAGCGCCGCCCGCTGCGGTCCGTCGGCGGTGGGCAGCTCGGGCATCCCGTAGGGCCACGACCCCGCGTGCGCGGTGCCGTAGAACGCGGCCCACACGGCGGGGTCGCGGAGGCGGAAGTCGGCCCCGCAGTCGACGACGACGGCGTGTTCCGGCAGGGCGGCCACGATCGCCGCCGAGTGACCGTGCGGGAGGGCCAGGACGACGGCGTCGTGGTCGGCGAGCACCTCGGCGCTGGTGTCCGCCAGGAGCCGGTCGGCGAGCGGGGTCAGGTGCGGGTGCACCTCGCCGAGGGCCTGCCCCGCGCTGGTGCCGGCCGTGACCGCCCCCACCTCGAGCTCGGGGTGGGCGAGGAGGAGCCGGAGGACCTCACCTCCGGCATAGCCGCTCGCCCCGGCCACCGCGACCCGCGTCGTCATGCTGCATGACTATACAGAGTTGGCCAACTCCATGCACAAGCCCTGCCGCTAGCGTCCCGTCGTGGACTGCAGGAGTGAGGTCGACCAGGCGAGCGGCAGCGCGGGGTCCGGTGACTCCGCCGCCGACACCTTCGTCTCGAACTGGTCGAGCCGGTGGGCGAAGAGCGAGTCGGCGGTGCGCTCCCCGGTGATCACCTGGCTGGGTCCGTGCCCGCGGGAGGCCTTGGCGGGGACTGAGGCCAGCGAGCACCCGGTGAGCAGGAGCCCGGCGCCGGCGAGGCCGGCGACCGCGGCGCGCCCCCAGTGCGGCGCACGGGCGGTCAGGGGGAGAGCCGCAATGACGACGGCGACGTTCGCGATGCGCTCCCCCGGGTTCACGATGCCGAGCCAGAACTGCGGCATGAGGAGCGCCACGAGGGCGAGACCGACGCCGATGGCACCGATCTCGCTCCTCCACCATCGGCCGGGACCGGACCGGTACCAGAGGACCGCGAGGACGCCCAGCGCCGCGGCCGCCAGGAGCAGGTTCGCCGCGACGCCCGCCCAGTAGAGGGGTGGCACCACCTGACGGTCCCCCAGGCCGCCGACGTAGAGGTTCTGGTAGGCGCCGAGCTTGGTCACGGTGTAGGCCTTGTACTCCGCCAGCTGGAGCAGGCCGGTGGACGGTGCGGCACCCGTCGGCTGGCTCGAGGTGGCGAGGTACCACAGCGTCAGGGCGACGCTGGGGAGCACGCCGAGGAGGAACTGCCCGACGCGGCGGGCGGCCACCGCGAACACGAGCGCGGCCAGGCCCCAGCTCGCGAACGCGAACCCGTGGGTGAGGAAGAAGACGACACCGGTGGCCGCGACCACCCACCACCGGGTGACCAGCTCTCGCGGCATCGACAGGTAGGCAAGGAAGAACACCAGCCCCAGCTGCGCCCCGACGAACCCGTTCCAGAACCCGGTCCCCAGCAGCACGGTGCCGGTGAGGTACACCGCCGCCGGCGCCGGCGACAGGCCGTAGCACCGGACGAAGCGGTCGACCGAGACGGCGCCGAAGGCACCGTAGAGCAGCAGGTAGCCCCAGCCGGCGCCGGTCGGGCTGATGACGAGGGCAAGGGCCCCCATGACCAGCTGCGGGAGGACGTAGGGCACCGGATGGGACACCAGGGTCGCGACCCCGGACGACGAGCCCCGCCAGATGTCGGCCAACACCCGGGCCTGGTAGATCCACTCACCGAGGTCCTGGAGGGCCGGGTAGTGCATCACGGCGCCGAGGGCGCCGAGGAAGGCCAGGTAGATCGCTGCCGACAGCAGCCCGGCGGCATGCGCCCGGAGCCAGCGGGGCAGCCTGGCGTCCAGGGTCACGGGCGGTCACTGTACCGGTGCTCCACGCGCTCCGCGGGCCGTGCCGACCTGCCCGGGGTGACCGGCGCCAGCGGCGCCCCCGGGGCCGGACCTGGCGCTCGGCGGCTCAGGCGAGGGGGTCGTCGGGGCGGACCTGGAGGGTCAGCATCCGCTCCTGCGGGTCGAGCCCGCGCTCGGCCATGGCCCGCAGCGAGGCCGGGGTGTCGACGCCGGCCCGGACGAACCGTCCGGAGAAGGCGTCGAGGTCGCCCGAGGCCAGGGCCAGGACGAGCGCCGCGACCTCCTCCGGGGCGGTCCACTGCGTCCGGCCGACGTGTGCGTCCATCGACTCCGTCATGTCGGTGCGCACGACCCCGGGCATGAGGTCGAACGCCCGCAGACCCCGGTCCCACCCCGCGAGGTGGGTGGAGCCGGTAACCCGGGCCAGTGCGGTCTTGCTCACCGCGTAGGCGCTCGCGACCGCCGCGGCGTGCCGGGCGGCTCCCGAGCTGAGGTTGACCACCCGGCCCCCGCCCGCCGCAAGCATGGTCGGGGCGACGGCCCGGGTCACCAGGTAGGGGCCGAGGACGTCGACCTCGACGGTGCGCCACCACTGGTCCGGGTCGGAGGCCAGCAGGTCGACCTCGCCGTCGATGACGCCGGCGCTGTTGACCAGCAGGTCGATCCGGCCCTGGCGCTCCACGACGTCCGCCACCCACGCCTGGACCGCCCCCCGGTCGGTGACCGGCGCCACCGTGGAGGACCCGCGCTCGACGGCCCACCCGCCCTCCTCGAGGGCGTCGGCGACGTGCCGCCCGATGCCGCGCGAGGCACCGGTGACGACGGCGACGAGGTGGCCGCCCCGGCCCGCCCCGTCCTCGGCGTCGGGCTCCGGGGTCACGTCCCCGTCGTCGTCGACGGGCTCCCCGAGGACGTCGCTCACACCCGCTGCACCGCCCCGACCCGCTCGGCGGCGGTCGCGACCGCGGCGTCGCGCATCGCCGAGACCTCCTCGGTGGTCAGGGTGCGCTCCGTGGACCGGAAGGTCAGCCGGTACGCCAGCGACTTGCGCCCCTCCCCCACCTGGTCACCCTGGTAGACGTCGAAGAGCTGGACCCCCTCGAGCAGCTCCCCACCGCCGGCGCGGAGGGCCTCCCGCACCGAGGCGGCCGGCACCGAGGCCTCGACGACGAGCGCGACGTCGCTCTGGGCCATCGGGTGCGTCGCGAGGGTGCGCGCCCGCACGGTCGTCTCGGCGGCCCGGGTCAGGACGTCGAGGTCGAGCTCGGCCCCGACGCACCGCTCGGGCAGGCCGAGCGCCGCGAGCGCCTTGGGGTGCAGCTCACCGGCGTACCCGACGAGCGACCCGTCGGCCAGGGCGACCCGCGCGCAGCGGCCCGGGTGCCACGGCATCGGGTCGTCGGCTGCCACGACGAGCGGCACGCCGAGCGCCTCACCGACGGAGCGGACGAGGTCGAGGACGTCGTGGATGTCGGCCCGGCGCCCCGCTCCCCACCAGCCGGCGCGGTCGCGGTCGCCGGCCATCAGCAGGCCGAGGTGACGCGGCTGCGGCGGGACCGCGGCATGGACGGCCGCGAGCACCTCCTCGGAGGGCAGGATGCCGACGTCCTCGGTGGGCGCGGCCGCCTGTGGGCCCTCGAGCGCGACGACGAGGCCGAGCTCGAAGAGGCCGACGTCCCTGGCCCCCCGGGCGAGGTTGCGGCGCAGCACGTCGACCATCGTCGACAGCACGCTGGTCCGGAGCAGGGGCTGCTCGTCCGACAGCGGGTTGGCCAGCCGCACCGTGCGCGCGGTCTCCGCGGCGACGTCGAGCCCGAGCGCGGCGAGCCGCTCCTCCCCGACGAACGGGGCGCCCCACACCTCGGAGAGCCCCTGCGCGGCGAGGACGGTGGAGACGAGGCGGCGGACCCGCTGGCCGTGGGTGAGCCCGGAGCCACCCGGCGGGGTGGGCAGCACCGACGGGATCTGCTCGTAGCCGTGGATGCGGGCGACCTCCTCGACGAGGTCCTCGGCGGTGCGCAGGTCGGGGCGCCACGACGGGGGCGTCACCGAGAGCACCTCGCCGGAGCGGGAGACCGCGCACCCGATCTGCTCGAGGACGGCGACGACCGTGGCCGCGTCGTACTCGACCCCGACGATGCGCGAGGGGAAGCCGACCGGCATCGCCACCGGCGCCGGCGGTGCGACCTCGCCGACGTCGGTGACCTCGCCACCGGCGGACCCACCGCCGTAGCGCGACGAGAAGGTCGACCGCGAGCTGGAGCGCCGCCGGTGGCAGCTGGGGGTCGACGCCGCGCTCGAACCTGCGGGAGGCCTCCGAGGGCAGCCGATGCCGCCGTGCGGTGCGGGCGACGGTGACCGGGTCGAAGTGGGCGGCCTCGAGGAGGACGTCGGTCGTGCCGGCCGAGACCTCCGTGGTGGCCCCGCCCATGACCCCCGCGAGCCCGATCGGCACGGTGCCACCGTCGGTGATGAGCAGGTCCTCGGGGTGCAGCGCCCGGTCGACGTCGTCGAGGGTGGTCAGCCGCTCGCCGGCCCGCGCCCGGCGCACGACGATCCGCTCCCCGAGACGCCCGAGGTCGTAGGCGTGCAGCGGCTGGCCGAGGCCGAGCATGACGTAGTTCGTGACGTCGACGGCCAGGGAGATCGGCCGCATCCCGGCCTCGATGAGGCGGCCCCGCATCCAGGCCGGGGTCGGGGCGGTGACGTCGAGGCCACGCACCACCCGGGAATGGAACCGGTCGCAGCCCAGCCGGCCGCGGATCGGGGCGTCGTCGACGAGCTCGACCGGATAGCCGGTGGTCGAGGCGGCGGCACCGCCTCGGCCAGCGCCGCCACCGGGTCGGTGAAGGCCGCGCCGGTGGCGTGCGAGTACTCCCGGGCCACACCGCGCACCGAGAAGCAGTAGCCCCGGTCGGGCGTGACGTTGACC
Source organism: uncultured Actinomycetota bacterium (assembly GCA_963772645.1). Taxonomy (GTDB): domain Bacteria; phylum Actinomycetota; class Actinomycetes; order Actinomycetales; family Dermatophilaceae; genus DASSQJ01. The sequence continues at coordinate 81,297 of CAVYYD010000003.1, read as the reverse complement.
TCCACGGTCTCCCGGTCGAGCCCCAGGAGCGGGATGGCGTCGGCGCCGGGGACCAGCCGCGCCAGCGCCTCCTCGTCACCGGCGAACCGGCGGGTGAGGACGATGATGCCGGCGTGGTCGTCGCCGAGGCCGAGCTCGCGCTCTGAGCAGATCATCCCGGCGGAGACGTGGCCGTAGGTCTTGCGGGCCCCGACCTCCATCGGCCCCTGCGGGGTGGGCAGGACCCCCCCGGGAGGATGACCGGGACCAGGTCGCCCTCCTCGAAGTTGTGGGCGCCGCAGACGATGCCCTGGGGCTCGCCGGTGCCGTTGGCCGCCCCGACGTCGACGGAGCACCAGTTGATCGTCTTGCCGTTGCGCTGCGGCTCGGGGTGCTTGGCCAGGACCCGGCCGACGACGAGGGGACCGGTGACCCCGCCACCGTGCAGGCCCTCCTCCTCGAGGCCCACCCGGACGAGCGCGGCCGCGATGTCGGCACCGGTCGCCCCGGGGGGCACGGCCACGTACTCGCGCAGCCAGTCGACGGGGACGCGCATCAGATCTCCATCCCGAACTGGGCGTCGAACCGGATGTCGCCCTCGATCATGTCGCGCATGTCGGAGACACCGGTGCGGAACTGCAGGGCCCGGTCGATTCCCATCCCGAAGGCGAATCCGGTGTACCGCTCCGGGTCGACCCCGCACGCGGTGAGGACGTTGCGGTTGACCATGCCGCAGCCGCCCCACTCGATCCAGCCGGTGCCCTTGCAGGTGCGGCAGTCGGGGTCCTCGCCGCGGCAGACGAAGCAGCGCAGGTCCATCTCGGCGCTCGGCTCGGTGAAGGGGAAGAACGAGGGGCGTAGGCGGGTGGTGATGCCGGGCCCGAACAGCTCGGCGGCGAGCCGGTCCAGGGTCCCCTTGAGGTGGGCCATCGTGATGCCCTCGTCGACCGCCAGGCCCTCGACCTGGTGGAAGGCCGGCATGTGGGTGGCGTCGAGCTCGTCGGTGCGGAACACCCGGCCGATCGCCGCGACGTACACCGGCACCCCCCGCTCGAGGAGGGTGCGGGCCTGCACCGGGGAGGTGTGGGTGCGCAGCACGAGGCCACCGTCGGCCGGCTCGACGTAGAAGGTGTCCTGCATCTGCCGGGCGGGGTGGTCGGCGTCGAAGTTCAGGGCGTCGAAGTTGAACCACTCGGCCTCGACCTCGGGCCCTTCGGCGATCTCCCAGCCCATCCCGACGAAGAGGTCGGCGATCCGCTCGGACATCAGCTCGGTGGGGTGGCGGCGGCCCAGCGGCCGCCGGCCGCCGGGGAGGGTGACGTCGACGGCCTCCTCGACGAGGATCCGCTCGTCGCGCTGGGCCTCGAGCTCGGCCTGGCGGGCGCCGAACGCCTTGGCGACGGCGGCCCGGGCCTGGCCGACCCGCTTGCCGGCCTCGGCCTTGGCGCTGGGCGGCAGCGCGCCGATCTCCCGGTTCGCCAGGGCGAGCGGGCTGCGGTCGCCCTGGTGCGCGGCCCTGGCGCTCTTCAGCTCCTCGAGCGAGCGAGCCGTCGCGGCGGCGGCGAGGGCGGCGGCCTGCGCCTCGGCGACCGCCTCGGGGTCGAGGGCGGCGACCTCGACCGGGTCGTAGCTGGTGTTGGGTCCGGACATCGCTTCCACTTCGGTGGGGGTGGGGGCGTGCCCGAGTCTAGGAGGGACGCGCCGAGGGCTGACGTGGGAGGTGCCCCCGGGACCGGCGGGACGCCGTGGGCGGGGCGCGACGCTCAGCGCGCGCCGACGGGCCGGCCCGGGGGCCGGGTAAATCGGCGGGGAGCGGTCCTCACGACCTCGAGCCTAGCGACCGACGGGCGCCGGGGCACCTCCGTTCCGGCACCGGGCACGGCGACGGCGGCTCAGCGGGGAGTCGAGTCGACGAGCTCGCCGGCCACCAGCGGCGCGCCACGCCGGAGCACCGGCACCGCCAGGGCGGCGAGGAGCAGCCCGACGAGGCCCACGACGACGAAGCCGGCACCGAAGCCCGCGCGGTCGATGGCGGTGCCCGCGAGCGGTGCCCCCAGTGCGCCGCCGGCGGTGAGGAACGACCCGTGCCAGCCGATCGCCTCTCCCCGGCTCTCGGCCGGCACCAGCCGGGTGACCTGGTCGACGGTGGCGGTGATCGTCGGCGCGCAGAACAGGCCGGTGAGCAGCGAGAGCGCACCGAGGGTCCACGACGACGTGGCGAGCGCCATCGGCACGGTGACCAGGGCGAGCCCGGAGAGCAGCCAGTGCGCCGGGAGCGGCCGGCGCAGCCCGCCGTAGAGCAGGCCGCCGACGAGCGAGCCGACCCCGAGCAGCGCGAGGACGACGCCGATCTGCGGGGTCGCGTCGAAGTCGCGCATCGCCGCGACGACCGCGATCTCGGAGCCGGCCAGGACCAGGGTCGCGGCGAGGGCCAGGACGGCGACGACGAGGAACGGCGCCCGCAGCCACTCCCGGCGCGAGACCTGGCGCTCGGCCGCGGTCCGCTCGCTCGCCCCCCGCAGCGGCGGGTTGACGAGCCAGATCACGACGCCGGAGGTGACGGTGAGCATCTGGCTGATGAACAGCACCCACGCCGTCGACCAGTGGGCCGCGGCCCACACCGCGGCGACCGGCGCGATGACGTAGGAGAGCTCGACCGCCGCCGAGTCCAGGGAGATGGCGGTGCGCCGCTCCGTCTCGGGGACCGCGGCGATGACCGCCTGGCGGATGATCGCGAAGCTGGGGATGACGAAGAGGCTCGCCCCGAAGGCGAGCGCGACGAGCGGCCAGTAGCCGACCCACGGCGCGACCGACCAGCAGGTGGCGGCGACGACGACGGAGGGCAGGACCACCCGGCGCAGGCCGAACCGGTCGAGCATCCGGCCACGCCAGGGCGAGCTGACCGCCATGGCGACGGTGACCACCGCAGCGAGCAGGCCGGCGGCCGAGTAGGACCGGCCCAGGGTCGTCACCGTGTGGACGGTGAGCAGGATGCCGCTCGCGAAGACCGGACCGCGCAGCAGCGTGCCGAGGATGAGGGCCGTCCGCAGCGGCCGGCTCGCCAGGGCACGCCGGTAGGGCGCGATGGACACGGACGACACGAGGTCATGCTGGCAGCCCCGGGCCGACCCCGCCATTCGAACGGGGTGCGAGTTCTCGCACGCCGTTCGCGCGGTCAGTCCCCGTCGGGGAAGGTCACCCGCAGGCACGCTCCGCCGGAGGCCGCGTCCTCGACGACGACCTCGCCACCGTGCGCCTCGACGAGCCCGCGGACCAGGTAGAGGCCCAGGCCGGTGCCGTGCTTCGCACCGGCCTGCCAGAACCGGGAGAAGACGAGCTCGCGGTGCTGCGGGGCGATCCCCTCGCCGTCGTCGCTGACCATGAGGTCGACGGCGGCAGGGCCGTCCCACTCGGATCGGCGCACGTCCAGGTGCACGCGGCCCCGGCCGTGCCGCAGGGCGTTGTCGACGAGGTTGGTGAGGACCTGCTCGAGCCGGTCGGGGTCGGCCCACAACGACGTCGATGCCGTCCTCGACGCATGACCTCGAACTGCTCCCGCTCTGCCCCGGCCGCGACCCGCCGCTCGACCTGGGCCTCGAGCCGCGGGTCGCACCTGGACCGGCTGCGCGTGCACGGTGAGCCGCCCGGCACCGATCCGCGAGGTGTCCAGCAGCTCGGTGATCAGCCGGGTGACGCGGTCGGCGTCGGCCTCGATCGTCTCGAGCATCAGCCGCTTCTGGTCGTCGGTGAACCGCTCCCAGTTGCGGAGCAACGTCGAGGAGAACCCCTTGACGCCGGTGAGCGGCGAGCGCAGCTCGTGGGCGACGGAGGTGAGCAGCGCGGCGCTCTCGGCCTCGGCCCGCCGGCGCCCCTCGGCGTCCCGGATGCCGAGGACGACCGCGCTGACCGGCTCGCCCGCGCTCGGGGCGGTGGTAGCGGGCGGTGACGAGCAGCTCGCGGCCGGTCGGCAGGACCAGGAGCCGCTCGCGGTGCCCGGTGCGGGTCCGCAGGCCGTTCCAGGGGTCGCTGACCTCCCACCACGAGTCACCCGCCAGGTCCTGGAGGGGCATGCGCCTCGCGGATGTCGTGGTCGAGGACGTCGGCGCGCGGGCAGCCCGGTGATCTGCTCCGCGCGGCAGTTCATGAACCGCACCCGGGCCTGCGGGCCGACCGCCGCGACGAGGCCGTCCGGGATGAACTCCAGGCCGTTGGCCGCAAGGTCGTCGGGGACCCGGAACCGCTGCGGCATGCCGGGAAGGCTACCGGCTGGCCCGGTCGGCCCCGCCGCGCCCCGCCGAGGCGTAGAGGCACACGGTCGCGGCCATCGCGAGGTTGAGCGACTCCGCGAGCCCGTGGATCGGGACCCGGACGACGTCGTCGCAGGCGGCGCAGGGTCTGCTCGGGCAGGCCCCACGCCTCGTTGCCCATGACCCAGCAGTGCGGGACGTCGAGGTCGGCGTCGGGCAGCAGGGTGGGCCGCTGACCCGTCGGCGGCGTACGCAGCGGATGCCGTGCGCGGCGGAGCGCCTCGAGCGTGCGCCCGCGACCTCCAGCCCGGTGACGACGGGCAGGTGGAAGAGCGACCCCGCGGTGGAGCGGACCACCTTCGGGGAGTGGACGTCGACCGAGGCCTCGCTGACCAGGACGGCGTCGGCCCCGGCGGCGTCGGCCCCGCGGATCACGGTGCCGGCGTTGCCGGGGTCGCGGACCTGGCTGAGGAGCACGAGGAGGCGGGGGCCGGGTGCGAGCAGCCGCTCGAGCGCGGCTGTCCGGTCGGCCCCTCACGTCGACGTCGAGGACGGCGAGCACGCCCTGCGGCGACTCGGTCCCGGCCATCGCCGTGAGCACCTCGGGGGTCACCTCGTGCACCCACCGGCCGGCGGCGCGGGCGGGCCCGACGACGTCGTCCGCGTAGCGCTGCCGCCGCCTCGGGCGTGACGTACACGTCGCGGACGCGCCCGGGGCGTACCGCACCGCCTCCCGGACGCCCTGCGGCCCCTCGACGGCGAAGCGGCCGGTGCGCTCACGCACCGACCGCTTCTGCAGCGCCCGAACCGCCGCTGACCCGCTCGGACCGGGGGTTGGCGAGCACCGACGGGGACCTGCCGGACCCGCTCAGGCGGAGGCCTTGGCCTCGGCCGGCTGGTCGGCCCGGGCGACCTCGACGAGCGCGGTGAACGCCGCGGCGTCGTTGACGGCGAGCTCGGCGAGCATCCGGCGGTCGACCTCGACCTCGGCGGCCTTCAGGCCCTGGATGAACCGGTTGTACGTCATCCCGTTCGCGCGGGCGGCCGCGTTGATCCGCTGGATCCACAGGCGACGGAAGTCGCCCTTGCGGGCCCGCCGGTCGCGGTAGGCGTAGCCGATGCTGTGCTGGACCTGCTCCTTGGCCTTGCGGTACAGCCGCGAGCGCTGGCCGCGGTACCCGCTGGCTCGCTCGAGGACGACCCGGCGCTTCTTCTGGGCGTTGACCGCCCGCTTCACGCGTGCCACGTGAGTACTCCTTGCTCGATGTCAGTTCTGGGGAGATCGGCTCACTTGCCGAGGAGCTTCTTGATCTTCGGGGCGTCCGCAGGCGAGACGAGGACGTCCCTGCTCAGGCGGCGGGCCTTCTGCGGGGTCTTCTCGTGGAACTTGTGGACGTGGCCGGCCTGCTCGCGCATGACCTTGCCCGAGCCGGTGACCCGGAAGCGCTTCTTCGCGCCGCTGTGCGTCTTGTTCTTCGGCATCGTGGCCGGTCTCCTTGGGTAGTGCTGCTGGTGGCTGGTCTGGGACGGGCTCAGCCCGCGTCGCTGCTCTGCTCCACCTCGGCGGCCGGGGCCTCGGCGGTGTCGCTCGCCTCGGGCTCCTCGGGAGCCGTGGTCGGCTGCGCGGTGTCGTCGGCCTCGTCGGCGCGGTGGGCGGCCTCGTCGCGCTTGCGGCGCTGCTCGGCCATCGCCTGGGCCTTCTTCTTCGTCGGCGCGAGGACCATGACCATGTTCCGGCCGTCCTGCTTCGGCTGGGACTCGACGGTGCCGAGCTCCAGGACGTCCTCGGCGAGGCGCTGCAGGAGCCGGAACCCGAGCTCGGGCCTGGACTGCTCACGACCGCGGAACATGATCGTCACCTTGACCTTGTCCCCGCCCTTGAGGAACCGCTCGACGTGGCCCTTCTTGGTGCCGTAGTCGTGCGGGTCGATCTTCGGGCGGAGCTTGATCTCCTTGATGACCGTGTTGACCTGGTTCTTGCGTGCCTCACGGGCCTTCATGGCGGCTTCGTACTTGAACTTGCCGTAGTCCATGAGCTTGGCGACGGGCGGCTTGGCCATCGGCGCGACCTCGACCAGGTCGAGGTCGGCCTCCGCCGCGAGGCGGAGTGCGTCCTCGACGCGGACGATGCCGACCTGCTCGCCGTTCGGGCCGACCAACCGCACCTCGGGAACCCGGATGCGGTCGTTGATGCGTGGCTCGCTGATGTGCTTCTCCTTCGTCGGTGGTGTCCTGCCGGCCGACGGCACGAGAAGGGCTCCTCGTGCCGCGTGCGCGAGGAGCCCGTGATTCCGTCCGGACCCTGACGGGATGCCGCGGCCGACCGCCGTGGGGCGGCGCACGACGACTCGTCGCGGACCGGGAACCCGGCGGCCCTGGGGGTCGACGCGGGTGGAAGCGGGGCTTCTCTTGCACACCGCCCCGGAAGGAGCGGTCGGTCAGCGCACAAGGCTACCAGTGAGCCCCGGCGTCCGCCGAATCCGCGCCCCGCCCCGGCCGCACGCGGTCCGGAACGCGTCACCGCGCGCCGGCCGTTCCGCCCCCCGCGGTGTTCGCCGAGCCGGACCTTCACCGGCAGGCTCAGACGATGCGGAACGCCAGGCCGTCGACCCGGGCCCGCAGCTCGCCGTCGGTGGCCAGCCGCTCCCCGACCCGCGAGGCGAGCCCCCGGACCTGCTCGGCGTCCAGCCCGGGGCGCAGGTGGAGCACGACGCCGAGCACCCCCTCGCCTCGCGGGCCGCCCCTCCTCGAGCTCGTGGCCGGTGACGTCGTCCTCGTCGGCGAGCGCGGCCGCGACCGAGCGCGCGACGAACGGGTCCTGGTGGGCCGGCTCCCACGGCCCGGTCCTGGGCCAGCGCCCACACCATGGAGGGCCGCAGGACGCGGGTGGCCGGACCGGCGACGTCGATGACGACCACCTCGCAGCGCTCGGACACCGCCGCCTGCCCGGCGCGGGCCGGGGTGACCGGGACGGGCCGGGCCCGGGGGTCCCAGGCGGCGAGGGCGGCGAGGCCGGAGAAGACCGGCAGGGCCCGCCGCCCGTCGGGGCCGACGAGGGTGACGGCCGCCATGTCGACGGAGGTCTCCACGGCGTGGCGGCCGCCGGCGTCGACCCCGGTGGGCTCGGCGACGACGGGGACGAGCAGGCGGGCGGCGCGCACCGCCCGCATGAGCAGCCGGTCCCCGGCGTCCGGGTCGGCGAGCACGGCGAGGAGGGCGGGGTCGGCGTCACCGGCGTCGGTCTCGAAGCCGCTCGGCGTCAGCGCGCGGGCCTGCCACGGCGTCCCCGCCGAGTCCGCCGGTGCCGCGGGCGCACCGTCCTCACCGGGCGGGCGGAACGGCGGGTCGTGGAAGGGGGTCACGGCCGGCCCGCCACCGCGAGCGCCTCCGGCAGGGTGAACGCCCCCCGGTAGAGGGCCGACCCGACGATGGCCCCCTCGACCCCGTCCGCCACGAGGGTACGCACCGCGGCGACGTCCTCGAGGGTGGAGATTCCGCCGGAGGCGACGACCGGGCGGTCGGTGCGGCCGCAGACCTCGCGCAGCAGCGCGAGGTTCGGCCCGCGCATCATCCCGTCCTTGGCGACGTCGGTCACGACGTACCGGGCGCAGCCCTCGGCGTCGAGCCGGGCGAGGGTCTCCCACAGGTCGCCGCCCTCCCGGGTCCAACCGCGGGCGGCGAGCCGGGTGCCGCGCACGTCGAGCCCGACGGCGACTCGGTCACCGTGCTCGGCGATGGCGCGGGCGGTCCACTGCGGGTCCTCGAGGGCGGCGGTGCCGACGTTGACCCGGCGGCAGCCGGTGGCCAGCGCCCGGCCCAGGCTCTCCTCGTCCCGGATGCCGCCGCTCATCTCGACGTCGATGTCGAGGCGCCCGACGATCTCCGCGAGCAGCTCCGCGTTGGAGCCCCGCCCGAACGCGGCGTCGAGGTCGACGAGGTGCAGCCACTGCGCACCCTGCTCCTGCCAGCGCAGGGCGGCCGCGAGCGGGTCCCCGAACTCCTCACCGCTGCCCGCCACGCCCTGGACGAGCTGGACGGCCCGTCCGTCGACGACGTCGACGGCGGGCAGGAGCTCGAGGTGGGCCGGGTCGGGTGCGGTGGTGCTCACGGGTGGTCCTCGGAGTGGGGGGCGGTGCCGGGCCCCAGTCTGCCGACGGGGTGCCCGCGCGTGGTCGGGGGGTCCGGGGTCAGAGCGATCGGACCCAGTTCTCGAGCAGGGCGAGCCCGGCCTCCCCCGACTTCTCGGGGTGGAACTGGGTGGCCGAGAGCGCGCCGTTCTCCACCGCGGCGACGAAGCGCTCGCCGTGCACGGCCCAGGTGACCCGGGGCGCGACCGCGGCGAACGGTCCCTCGGCCGGCGGCAGGTCCCAGCTGTGCGCGGCGTAGGAGTGGACGAAGTAGAACCGTTCGGACTCCACCCCGGCGAACAGCGTCGTTCCGGCCGGCACCTCGACGGTGGACCACCCCATGTGCGGCACGACCGGGGCCACGAGCCGGGAGACGGTGCCGGGCCAATGGCCGAGGCCGGCCGCGGGCGCGGCACTCGGCTCGGTGGAGCCCTCGAACATCACCTGCATCCCGACGCAGACGCCGAGGACCGGCCGGCCGCCCGCGAGCCGCACGTCGACCAGCCGCGGACCGTCAACGGCGACGAGCCCGGCCATGCACGCGTGGAAGTTGCCGACCCCGGGGACGAAGAGCCCGTCCGCGGCGAGCGCCGCCGCCCGGTCGGCGGTGAGCAGTCACCCGTGCCCCGACGTGCTCGAGCGGCACGCACCGCAGAGCGCACGTTCCCGCTGCCGTAGTCGAGGACGACGACCTCGGGGCTCATCGCCGGCCCCGGTCCCGCGGGCCCTGGCGTCGGGTCGCGCAGCGGCGGTGGCCGCCCGCCCCAGGCGGCGCTCCACTCCGCCCGGTGGTCGGCCTCGTCGGCGACGAGCCGGTCGAAGGCGGCGACCGATCGGAAGGTCGGCTGGACGTCGCTGGCCCCGTCGGCGTCACCGTCGACGAGCAGCTCGCGGCCGGGCAGCCCGAGCAGCCCGAGGACGGTGACGAGGACGTCGACCGGGGTTCCGGTGTCGACCTCAGCACGGCCTGCGACCTCCTCGGTCCGCACCGGACCGGAGGCCCGCGCCGCACCGAGCAGGGCGGGGAGCCGCGAGCGGCGGGCAGGGACGGCGTGTCGACCAGCCCGCGGCCCGGCTCCCACGACCAGCCAGCCGCTGGCTCGCCCGGTACACCCGCCGGACTGGACGGTGAGGACGGCCCTGCCGTGGACGTCGACGAACCCGAGCGCCGGACGGGCCCGCCGCGGCGCCGGCCGGGAGACCATGACCTCGAGGCCGATGTCGTACGGCGCCGCGCTGCGGGCCCGCTCCTCGGCCAGCGTCACCCCGGTCCACGCCCCGTAGCGGGCCAGCGTCGCCGACACCAGCCCCTTGCGCAGCCAGCGGGCGACCGCCTGCGGCGACTCGGCGCAGCAGCAGCAGACCGTGCCCGGTGCCGGACCGCACGTCGGCAGCCACGGCCTAGAGCGCGCCCTTGGCGCTCGGGACGCCCTCGACCCTCGGGTCGCGGGCCATCGCCACGCGCAGCGCACGGGCCACCGCCTTGAACTGGGCCTCGACGAGGTGGTGGGGGTCGCGCCCGGCGAGCACCCGGACGTGCAGGGCGACCTGCGCGTGGAGCGCGAAGGACTCGAGGACGTGCCGGGTGAGCGAGCCCGAGTAGTGGCCGCCGATGACGACGTACTGCTGGCCCTCCGGCTCGCCGGTGTGCACGACGTAGGGCCGGCCGGCGACGTCGACGACGGCCTGGACGAGCGCCTCGTCGAGCGGCACGGTGGCGTCGCCGAACCGGGCGATGCCGCGCTTGTCCCCGAGCGCCTCGCGCACCGCCTGCCCGAGGACGATCGCGACGTCCTCGACGGTGTGGTGGGCGTCGACGTCGGTGTCGCCCTCGGCGGTGACGGTCAGGTCGAGCAGCGAGTGCTTGGCCAGCGAGAGGAGCATGTGGTCGTAGAACGGGACCCCGGTGCGCGACCTCGCCCCGGCCGGTGCCGTCGAGGTCGACGGTGACCTCGACGGTGCTCTCGGACGTGGCCCGGCGCACCGTGGCGGTGCGGTGGGTCTCGGCGGTGCTCACGAAGGGGCTCCTGCGCGGTGGGTCGGGACGAGGTCGGCGAGCGCGTCGAGGAAGCGGGTGGTCTCCTCCGGCGTGCCCGCCGTGACACGAAGATAGTGCGGGATGCCGACGTCGCGGACGAGGACGCCCCGCTCGAGCAGGGCCTGCCACGTCGCGTGGCTGTCGGCGAGGTGGCCGAAGAGGACGAAGTTGGCGTCGCTCGGCACCGGGGCGAGCCCCATCCGCGCGAGCTCCTCGACGATCCGGTCGCGCTGGTCCTTGATCGCCCCGACCGCCTCGAGCATGAGGTCGGCGTGGCCAGCGCCGCCAGCGCGACGGCCTGGGTCGGGGTCGAGAGGTGGTACGGCATCCGGACCAGGCGCAGGGCGTCGACGAGCGCCGGGTCGGCGGCCAGGTAGCCGAGCCGGCCGCCGGCGAGGGCGAAGGCCTTGCTCATCGTGCGGGTGACGACGAGCCGGGGGCGGCCGGCCAGCAGGGTGAGCGCGCTCGGCGTGCCCGGCCGGGCGAACTCGGCGTACGCCTCGTCGACGACGACGAGCGCGCCCCGGCGCCGCGTCGTGGACGGCCTCGACGACGTCGAGGCCGAGGGCGGTGCCGGTCGGGTTGTTCGGCGAGCAGAGGAAGACCACGTCGGGGCGGTGCTCCGCGCACCTGGGCGACCGCGGCGGCCGCGTCGAGGTCGAAGGGACCCGCGCCGTCGACCCCGCGCATCCCGTCGACCCAGGCCGTGCCGGTCGTCGTCGTGATGATCGGGTGCATCGAGTAGGCGGGCGTGAACCCGAGCGCGGTGCGACCGGGACCTCCGAAGGCCTGGAGCAGGTGCAGGAGCACCTCGTTCGAGCCGTTGCCGGCCCACACCTGCTCGGCCCGTCACCGGCGTCCCGGTGCGCGAGAGGTACGCGGCGAGCGCCTCCCGCAGCGCGGTGAACTCCCGGTCGGGGTAGCGGTTGAGGCCCCCCGCCACCTGCCCGACCGCCGCCGCGATCGCGGCGACGACGACGTCGGGCACGGGGTAGGAGCTCTCGTTGGTGTTCAGCGCGACGGGTACGTCGAGCTGCGGCGCGCCGTAGGGGGTGCGGCCGCGCAGGTCGGGGCGCAGCATCGAGGCCATCGACCTCGCGTGGGTCCATGACCGGGCCTACCGGTCCAGCTCAGGGGCCCGGGCGAGGACGGCCTCGCCGTGGGCCGGGAGGTCCTCGGCCCGGGCCAGGGCGACGACGTGGGCACCGACCTCGCGCAGCGCGGCCTCGTCGTACTCGACGACGTGGATGCCGCGGAGGAAGGACTGCACCGACAGGCCGCTGCTGTGCGCCGCGCACCCGCCGGTCGGCAGGACGTGGTTGGAGCCGGCGCAGTAGTCGCCGAGGCTGACCGGGGCCCAGGTGCCGACGAAGACGGCGCCGGCGTTGCGGACCCGGGCGGCGACCGCGGCCGCGTCGGCGGTGTGGATCTCGAGGTGCTCGGCGGCGTAGGCGTTGACGACGTCGAGGCCGACCTCGAGGTCGTCGACGAGGACGACCGCCGACTGGGGCCCGGCGAGCGCGGTGCCGACCCGCTCGGTGTGCTTGGTCGCGGCGACCCGTCGGGCGAGCGCGGCCTCGACGGCCTCGGCGAGCTCGGCGCTGTCGGTGACGAGCACGGCGGCCGCGAGCGGGTCGTGCTCGGCCTGGCTGACGAGGTCGGCGGCGACGTGCTCGGGGTCGGCGCTGGCGTCGGCGAGGATGGCGATCTCGGTCGGGCCGGCCTCGGCGTCGATGCCGATGAGCCCCTTGAGCAGGCGCTTGGCCGCCGCGACGTAGATGTTGCCCGGGCCGGTGACGAGGGCGACCGGCTCGCAGACGCGCCGTCGGCCTCCTCGAACCCGTAGGCGAACGCGGCGACGGCCTGGGCGCCGCCGACGGCGTAGACCTCCTCGACCCCGAGCAGGGCGCAGGCGGCGAGGATGCGTCGGGTGCGGCCAGCCGCCGTGGTCACGCTGCGGCGGGCAGGCGACGGCGAGGCTCCGACCCCGGCGAGCTGGGCCGGGACGACGTTCATGACGACGCTGCTCGGGTAGACGGCGAGCCCGCCGGGGACGTACAGACCGACCCGGTCGACCGGCACCCAGCGCTCGGTGACCGTGCCGCCGTCCGCGACCTGGGTGCGCAGTCGCTCCGGCGCTGGTCGGCGTGCACCAGCGCGGGCGCGGCGCGATCGACTCCTCGAGCGCGGCCCGCACCGCCGGGTCGAGGGCGCGCGAGCGCCGCGGTGATGACCTCGGCCGGGACCCGCAGCCGCGGCGGGCGCACGCCGTCGAAGCGCTCGGCCGCGTCGTGCAGCGCGGCGGCACCGCGGTCGCGGACGTCCTCGACGACCGGGCGGACCGCCGCGAGGGCGGCCTCGACGTCGAACTCGGCGCGCGGCAGCGCGGCGCGCAGCTCACGCAGGCCGGGACGGCGACCGCGCAGGTCCAGGCGCGGGATGACACCGGTCGGGTGCGCGGGCATGGGCCAAGTCTAGGTTCGGGCTCGGCGGCACCGGGCACCCGTCCGCGCGGCGGGAGGCGCCCCGCGGCCGCGGCCGCTCACGCGTCGTAGAACTCGGCCTCGAAGGCCGTCCGCGAGCGCCGGGCGACGCGCCGGTAGCGTTCCGCGAGCTCCTGGCCGGAGCCGGGGGCCAGCCCGAGGATGCGGGCCATGCCGTCGGCGTCCCGGGCGTCGGCTGGGCACCGAGTCGACCGGGCGGCCGCGGAAGAGCACCCCGGCGTTGCGCATCCAGGACGCCAGCCGCCACGCCCCGCGCAGGGCGTCGGCGTTCCCGGGGTCGACCAGGCCCAGCGCCTCCGCCGCGTCGAGGGCCTGCGTCGTCGACGTCGTCCGCAGCTCGGGGTGCTGCCCGGCGTGCCGGAGCTGGACCAGCTGGGCGACCCACTCGACGTCGCTGAGCCCGCCGTACCCCAGCTTGAAGTGGGTCCGCCGGTCGGCGCCACGGGGCAGCCGCTCGGCCTCCATCCGGGCCTTGAGGGTGCGGATCTCGCGGACCTGCCCGGCGTCGAGGCCCCGCTCGGGCCAGCGGATCGGGTCGACGAGCTCGAGGAACCGGCGGCCCAGCGCCTCGTCGCCGGCCAGCGGCGTCGCCCGCAGCAGCGCCTGCGCCTCCCACGCCAGCGACCACCGCGAGTAGTACTCGCGGTAGGAGGCCAGCGACCGCACGAGCGGCCCGTTCTTGCCCTCGGGGCGCAGCCCCGCGTCGACGTCGAGGTTCGGGTCCGGCCCCGGCCGGGCGAGGACGGCGAGGAGCCGCCGGACCACCTCCATCGCCTGCTGCTGCGCCGCGACGTCGTCGACGCCGGGGAGGGGGTCGTGGACGAGGACGACGTCGGCGTCGGAGCCGTAGCCCTGCTCGCCGCCGCCGAGCCGCCCCATCCCGACGACGAGGAGCCGGGTGAGGGCCGGCGAGCCGGCGGCCGCCTCCACCTCCCGCTGGCACTGCTCCAGCGCGACCTCGAGCAGTGCCGAGGTCAGGTCGGTCATCGCCCGGCCCAGGCCGTCGAGGTCCGAGGCCGTGCTCGAGGTCGGCCACGGTGAGGCGGAACAGCTCGGAGCGGCGGATCGTCCGCGCGGCGAGCACCGCGGCCTCGGCGTCGTCCTTGCGGCCGGCCGCCGACCGCATCCGGCGCAGGACGTCCTCGCGCGGGCGGGGGTCGAGCCCGCCGGAGTCGCCGAGGAACTGGACGCACTCGGGGGCCTGTTCGAGGAGGTCGGCGGCGAACCGGCTGCGGGCCAGGGTGTGCGCGAGGCGCTCGGCCGCCGAGCCCTCGTCGCGCAGCAGGCGCAGGTACCAGTGCGTCGACCCGAGCTCGTCGCTGATCCTCCGGAAGGCGAGCAGGCCGGCGTCGGGGTCGGCCTCGTCGGCGAACCAGCTGGAGCATCACCGGCAGCAGCTGGCGCTGGATGGCCGCGCGCCGGCTCAGCCCCTCGGTGAGCGCCTCGAGGTGGCGCAGGGCGCCGGCCGGGTCGTGGAAGCCGAGTGCGGAGAGCCGCTCCCGTGCGGCCTCCGGCGTCAGCCGGACCTCCTGCTCGGACAGCCGGGCGACCGCGGAGAGCAGCGGGCGGTAGAAGATCCGCTCGTGCAGGCGCCGCACCTCCCGGCGGTGCCCGCGCCACTGCTCGAGCACCGCCTCGGCGGGTGAGCGACGGTGGCCCATCGACCGCCCGAGCCGGCGCAGGTCGACCTCCGCGGTGGGCATGAGGTGGGTGCGCCGCAGCCGGTGGAGCTGGATGCGGTGCTCGAGCGAGCGCAGGCAGCGGTAGGCCTCGGAGAGGATGGCGGCGTCCTCGCGCCCCACGTAGCCGCCCGCGGCGAGCGCGGCGAGGCCCTCGAGGGTCGTCCCGGTCCGCAGCGACTCGTCGGCCCGGCCGTGGACCAGCTGGAGGAGCTGGACGGAGAACTCGACGTCGCGCAGGCCGCCGGCACCGAGCTTGATCTGCCGCTCGGCCTCGGCCGAGGGGATGTGCTGCTCGACGCGCCGGCGCATCGCCTGGACGTCGTCGACGAAGTTCTCGCGGCTCGAGGCCTGCCACACCATTGGCTGGACCGCCTCGCAGTACGCCTGCCCGACCTCCCGGTCGCCGGCCGCGGGACGGGCCTTGAGCAGGGCCTGGAACTCCCACGTCTTGGCCCAGCGCTCGTAGTAGGCGCGGTGGCTCGCGACGGAGCGCACGAGCGGTCCGGCCTTGCCCTCCGGGCGAAGGGCCGGGTCGACCTGCCACAGCGCGCCCTCCGCGGTGGCCGCCGAGCACACCCGCATCAGCCGGGTGGCGAGGTCGGTGGCCACGGCCACGGCCCGCTCCTCGGTGGCGCCGGCGGCGGGCTCGGCGACGAAGATGACGTCGACGTCGGAGATGTAGTTGAGCTCGCGGCCGCCGGTCTTGCCCATCGCGATGACGGCGAGCCGGGTCTCCTCGGCGGCCGGCCCGACCTCGGCCCGGGCCACGACCAGGGCCGCCTCGAGCGCGGCGTCGGCGAGGTCGGCGAGGGACTCGGCGGTGGCCGGGAAGGCCTCGAGCGGGTCGGCGGCGGTCAGGTCGAGGGCGGCGATGCCGAGCAGCTGCTCGCGGTAGGCGACGCGCAGCGCGTCGGCCGGGGCCCGCGGCCCCGGCTCGGAGACGGCGGTGACCAGCGCGCCCCGGCGCTCGGCGGCCGGCCGCGCTGCCGCCCGGGTCGCCGCGGTCCAGTGCTCGGGGTGGGCGACGAGGTGGTCGGTGAGCGCGGTCGAGGCGCCGAGGAGGCCGAGCAGGCGGGTCCTGGCCTCGCCGTTGCCGGTCATCACCTCGGTGACCGCGGCGTCGAGCTCGGGCCGGCGCAGGACCGCCTCCATGAACCGGACGAGGCCGAGGAGCGCCGCGTCCGGGTCGGCGACCGCGGCGAGCGCCTCGGACAGGCCGCCCTCCTCGATCCGGTCCGGGGTGCCCGCGACGCGCGCCAGCGCGGGGTCCTCGAGCAGGGACATCGCGCGCCGCGGGTCGGCGAAGCCGAGCCGGGCGATCGAGGCCGGCACCGACGCCCGGGCCCGCGAGCTCATCGCGGTGACCTCCTCACAGGCTCGGCAGGTAGCGCTCGAGCTCGAAGGCGGTGACCTGGTTGCGGTAGTCGGTCCACTCGGCGCGCTTGTTGCGCAGGAAGAAGTCGAAGGTGTGCTCGCCGAGGGTCTCCGCGACGAGCTCGCTCTCCTCCATCGCCGCGATCGCCGCGGACAGGCTCTCCGGCAGCGGCTTGATCCCCATCGCCCGCCGCTCCCCGTCGGTGAGGCTCCACACGTCGTCCTCGGTCTCCGGCGGCAGCTCGTAGCCCTCCTCGACGCCCTTGAGACCGGCAGCGAGGAGGACGGCGAAGGCGAGGTAGGGGTTGCAGGCGGTGTCGATGCTGCGCACCTCGACCCGGCTGCTGTTCCCCTTGTTCGGCTTGTACATCGGCACCCGCACCATCGCCGACCGGTTGTTGTGCCCCCAGGTGAGGTGGGCCGGGGCCTCTCCCCCGCCCCAGAGCCGCTTGTAGGAGTTGACCCACTGGTTCGTGACCGCGGTGAGCTCGGCCCCGTGCCGCAGCAGCCCGGCGATGAACTGCCGCCCGACCCGGGAGAGCTGGTAGGGGGCGCCCGGCTCGTAGAACGCGTTGGTGTCCCCCTCGAAGAGCGACATGTGGGTGTGCATCCCCGAGCCGGGGTGCTCGGCGAACGGCTTGGGCATGAACGAGGCGAAGATGCCCTGGGAGAGCGCGACCTCCTTGACGACCGTCCGGAAGGTCATGATGTTGTCCGCCGTGGAGAGGGCGTCGGCGTAGCGCAGGTCGATCTCGTTCTGCCCGGGGCCGCCCTCGTGGTGGCTGAACTCGACCGAGATCCCCATCGTCTCGAGCATCGTGATGGCGGCCCGGCGGAAGTCGGCGCTCGAGCCGTGCGGGGTGTGGTCGAAGTACCCGGAGGTGTCGATCGGCCGGGGGCCGGCTGCCGTCGGCCAGGCCCTTCTCGAGGAGGTAGAACTCGATCTCGGGGTGGGTGTAGAAGGTGAACCCCATGTCGGCGGCCTTGGCCAGCGCCCGCTGCAGGACGTGCCGGGGGTCGGCCATGCTCGGCGCGCCGTCGGGCAGGGTGATGTCGCAGAACATCCTCGCGGTGCCGTTGCGCTCCCCGCGCCACGGCAGGACCTGGAAGGTGCCCGGGTCGGGCTTGGCGAGCATGTCGGACTCGTAGACCCGCACGAACCCCTCGATGGCGGACCCGTCGAAGCCGATCCCCTCCGCGAAGGCGCCCTCGAGCTCGGCCGGGGCCACCGCGACGGACTTCAGGGTGCCGAGCACGTCGGTGAACCAGAGCCGGACGAAACGGATGTCGCGCTCTTCGATGGTGCGGAGGACGAACTCCTGCTGACGGTCCATGCCCCGAATCCTGCCCCATCGACGTGACGGCCGTGTGACGGACGCCGGCCCGTCCGCGTGGCGGGCCCGGGGTCGCACCGCCCTACGATGCTCGGCATGAGCGAGCCGCCCCCTGCCCCCGAGTCCACCGCGCCGTACGGCACCGGCGCGCAGGCCGCGCCACAGCGCCGGGTGCGGGTGCCGCACCTGCTGGCGATGAAGGAGCGGGGCGAGCGGTGGGCGATGCTCACGGCGTACGACATGTACACCGCGGAGATCTTCGACGAGGCCGGCATCCCCGTCCTCCTCGTCGGCGACTCCGCCGGCAACAACGTCTTCGGCTTCGAGACCACCGTGCCGGTCACCGTCGACCACCTCGTGCCGCTGGTGCGGGCGGTCACCAGCGCCGCACGGCGGGCGATGGTCGTCGCCGACCTACCCTTCGGCTCCTACCAGGCCAGCCCGCAGCAGGCGCTGGCGACGGCCACCCGGTTCATGAAGGAGGGGCTGGCGCACGCGGTCAAGCTCGAGGGCGGGGCGCCGATGGTGCCCGAGGTCGAGCTGCTCGTCCGGGCCGGCATCCCGGTGATGGGGCACATCGGCTTCACCCCGCAGAGCGAGCACGTCCTCGGCGGCTACAAGGTCCAGGGCCGCGGCGCCGGGGCCGAGAAGCTGATGGCCGACGCGCTCGCCCTCGAGGCGGCCGGCTGCTTCGCCGTCGTCATGGAGATGGTGCCGGCACCGGTGGCCGCCGAGGTCACCGCGGCGCTGCGGATCCCGACGATCGGCATCGGCGCCGGGCCGGGCTGCGACGCCCAGGTGCTCGTCTGGCAGGACATGGCCGGCCTGCGCGGCGGCCGCGCTCCCCGGTTCGTCAAGAAGTACGCCGACCTGCGTGGGGAGCTCGGCCGGGCGGCCCGCGAGTACGCCGACGAGGTGGCCGCCGGGACCTTCCCGGCCCCCGAGCACTCCTTCGAGGCGTGAACGACACCTCGGCACCCGACCCGGCACCCACCCGCTGGTCGCGGCTGCAACGCGGGACGGCGGCGGCGCGCGGATACCGGCAGCGCTTCCGCGACCTCGAGGCGCAGGGCCGGGACCTGCACGGCGAGGCCCGGTTCGTCGGCGCGCTCGTGCCCCCACCCTCGCGGGTGCTCGACGCCGGCTGCGGGTTCGGCCGGGTGGCCACCGAGCTGACCCGGCACGGGCACACGGCGGTGGGCGTCGACGCCGACCCCGACCTCGTGGCGCTGGCCCGGGAGGACACCGCGACCCGGTTCCTCGTCGCCGACCTCACCCGCCTGGACCTGGCCGCCGACGCGGGCGAGCCCCCGTTCGACGCGGTCGTCCTGGCCGGCAACGTCGTGCCCTACCTCGCCGACGGCACCCTGCAGGTCGTGCTCCGACGGCTGGCCGCCCACCTCGTCCCCGGCGGCGCCCTGGTCGCCGGCTTCGGCCTGCCCGGCTCCCTGCCGCCCGGGGCGGCCCCGGTGGAGCTGGACGCCTACGACGACGGCGCCGCGTCGGCGGGCCTGGCCCTCGCCGAGCGGCACGGCACGTGGGACGGGGCGGCGTTCGTCCCGGGCGGACCGTACGCGGTCTCGGTGCACCGGGCTCCCGGCTAGTCCTCGAGGTCCTCCTCCTCGTCCCACGACGAGGAGGACGGCGCGCCGCCCTCCTTCCACTCCCGGTCCTCCTCGTCCCAGCGTTCGGTGTTCTCCCGGGCGCGCTCGAGGGCGTGGACCGCGGCCTCCCGCGTGTCGTACGGCCCGAGGACGGTGGCGTCCTGGCCACGCGTGTCGTCGGTCTCCACCTCTCCGGTGTCGACGTTGTACCAGTAGGGCATCGCGCTTCTCCTTCAGCGGGAACGGATGGCTAGAGTCAACGCTATGCCGTTGACGTACGCCAGCGTTGCCCCCGGCACGCTCTCCCCGCGCCGGGAGGTGCCGGCCCGGATCCCCCGCCCCGAGTACGTCGACCGCCCGGCGCCGGCCCCGTACACCGGGCCCGAGGTCAAGGACGCCGAGACCATCGAGCGGATGCGGGTGGCCGGCCGGATCGCCGCCGACGCGATGGCGGCGGCCGCCGCGGTCATCGCGCCCGGGGTCACCACCGACGAGGTCGACCGGGTCGGGCACGAGTACCTCCTCGACCACGACGCCTACCCCTCGACCCTGGGCTACCGCGGGTTCCCCAAGTCGCTGTGCACCTCGGTCAACGAGGTCGTCTGCCACGGCATCCCGGACAGCCGGCGGCTCGAGGACGGGGACATCGTCAACATCGACATCACCGCCTTCGTCGGCGGGGTCCACGGGGACACCGACGCCACCTACCTCGTCGGCGACGTCGACGAGGAGTCGCGGCTGCTCGTCGAGCGCACCCACGAGGCGATGATGCGGGGGATCCGGGCCGCCCGCCCGGGACGCGAGCTCAACGTCATCGGGCGGGTCATCGAGTCCTACGCCCGCCGCTTCGGCTACGGGGTGGTCCGCGACTTCACCGGCCACGGCATCGGTGCGGCCTTCCACAGCGGGCTCATCGTCCCGCACTACGACGCCGCCCCGTCCTACTCCGCCGTCATCGAGGCAGGGATGACGTTCACCGTCGAGCCGATGCTCAACCTCGGCACCCACGAGTGGGAGATGTGGGACGACGGCTGGACGGTCGTCACCAAGGACCGCCGCCGCTCCGCCCAGTTCGAGCACACCATCCTCGTCACCGACGACGGGCCCGAGATCCTCACCCAGAGAGGCGCAGCATGAGCCACGGACACCCGCTCGGCATCGACGTGGGCGGCAGCGGCATCAAGGGCGCCCCGGTCGACCTCGAGGCCGGCGACTTCACGATGGAGCGGCACAAGATCCCGACCCCGGAGGTCTCCACCCCCGAGGCGGTGTGCGACGTCATCGCCCGGATCGTCGAGCACTTCGACGACGTCGCCGACGACTCCCCGATCGGGGTGACGATCCCGGGCGTGGTCCAGCACGGCGTGGTGAAGACCGCGGCCAACATCGACAAGTCGTGGATCGGCTGCGAGATCGAGAAGCTCCTCGAGGACCGCCTCCAGCACGACGTCGTCGTCGTCAACGACGCCGACGCCGCCGGGGTCGGCGAGCTCGAGTTCGGCGCGGCGCGTGACGAGCGCGGCCTGGTCATCCTCACCACGCTCGGGACCGGCATCGGCACGGCGATCCTCAACGAGGGGGTGCTGGTCCCCAACTCCGAGCTCGGCCACCTCGAGCTGGCCGGGGTGGACGCCGAGACGGTCACCGCGAGCTCGGCGAAGACGCGCGAGGACCTCAGCTACGAGGTGTGGGCCACCGAGCGGCTCCAGCCGTACTACCGGATGCTCGAGGACCTCCTGTGGCCCGACCTCATCGTCGTCGGCGGTGGGGTGTCCCGGAAGTCCGAGAAGTTCCTGCCGCTGCTCGACCTGCGCACCCCGATCGTCCCGGCCCTGCTCCAGAACAAGGCGGGCATCATCGGTGCCGCCGTCCTCGCCAACCGCACGCAGGTGCGCCGGGTCCAGCTCCGCGGCCGGGTCAACGAGTGACCCGGCCGACGCTGCCGCCCGCTGACGAACTCCGCTACCGCCCGCTGACGAACTCCGCTACCGCCCGCTGACGAACTCGGTGGCCCCGGTGCCGGCGAGGTCGTGGATCCGGGTGGCCGGGTGGCCGAGCCGGGCGGCCTGGCCGAGGTAGAGGTCGCGGCCCCGCGGCTGGAGCAGGCCGTCGTGCACCGGGACCGCGTGCGGGGCCGCCAGCCGCCGGAGGAAGGCCGTCATCTCCCGGCTGCGCTGCCACGGCGCCTGCAGCGGGAAGGCGAGCACCTCCACCTCCCCCGGCTCGGCGTCGAGGGCGTCCCCGGGGTGGAAGAACGACGGCTCCCCCTCGGCATCGAGCCGCACGCCGACGTTGGGGATCCGCGGGATCTCCTCGTGGATCAGCGCGTGCACCTCGCCCACCGGGGTGACCGTGACCGCGCCGACCCGGCTCGGACCGTCGTGGACCTCGGCCTGCACGCCGAGACCGGTGAGGACCTCGACGCTGCCGGGGTCGGCGAGGACCCGGGCCGCGGGGTTCCCGGCGACCAGGGCCGGGACGCGGTCGGGGTCGAGGTGGTCGGGGTGCTGGTGGGTGACGAGGACGGCGTCGAGGTCGTGCACCCCGGAGAGGTCACCGGCGAAGGTGCCCGGGTCGATGAGCAGCCGGGTGTCGGCCATCTCGAGGAGGAGGCAGGCGTGGCCCAGGTGGGAGATCCGCATCCCCCCACCGTAGGCCGCCCGGCGCGCCGCCGGGCCCCGGGCGCGAGGTCAGTCCAGGAGCGCCTCGGCGGCTCGGGCGACCGCGCGCCGGCGCCGGGCCACCGGCTCCGGGGTCGTCTCCGGGGCGCGGACGCGGTCGACGAGGTCGGCGGCCTCGACGAGGTCGCGGGAGAGGAGCGTGGCGCCCGCCGGACGGCGGGGCAGCGCGCAGGCACCCTCGCCGGCGATGAAGAGCGGCACGCGCTCGGCGAGGCGGGTCAGCGAGGGCAGCCGGGCCTCGAACGAGGAGCGGCGCACGCCCGCGACGACGCACGCGTCGGCCCGCAGGGCGCGGACCGCCTCGCCGATCGCCGTCATCGGGGTGTTCGCGCCGAGGCTGACCACCCGCCACCAGCGGGCGTGGAGCATCGCCCCGAAGAGCTCGAGCGGGAGGTCGTGGAGCTCGTGCGGCGGTGCCGCGAGGACGACGGTGCGGGCCTGCTCGCTGCTGACCGGCAGGCGCAGCTCACCGAGGACGCCGCGGAAGGCACCGGAGACGAAGTGCTCGTGGACCACCCCGAGCCGGCCGGACTCCCAGTCCTCGCCGACCCGGCGCAGCACCGGCATCATCACCTCGGTGACCGTGGCGTCGACCCCCCGCACGAGCAGGCTGTCGAGCAGGACCTCGCGCACCGTGGCGCCGTCGAGGTCGCGGGTGGCCTCCATCACCCTGTCGCGGGCGGGCGAGAGGTCGACCATGGGGTCGTCCGGCATTCGGGGTCCTTCCGTGTCGGGACACCGGCAGGTGCGCCGGTGGGCCGCCCCGGGAGGCTTCCGCGTCTTGAAAGCGCTGGTCAGCGGCGTTCGTGTCGAGCTGGTGGACGAGCCGGGCTGTAGGCCGGGTTCTGTCCCGCGCCGCCGTTGCCGGCGAGGCGGTGACGGTCATCCATCTCGGGTGGTCGTCGCCGACCACCTCCAGCACCCTACCCGCGTGCTCGGGCGGGCCGCCCTCGGTCGCACGCTGTCTGGGCTTGCTCCGGATGGGGTTTACCGAGCCGGCCGGGTCACCCCGGCCGCTGGTGGTCTCTTACACCACCGTTTCACCCTTGCTCCCCCACCGAGGTGGAGGGGCGGTCTGTTCTCTGTGGCACTGTCCCGCGGGTCGCCCCGGGTGGCTGTTGGCCACCATCCTGCCCTTCGGAGCCCGGACCTTCCTCGGCGGTGGTTGCCCACCGACGCGACCGTCCGCCCGACTCGTCCGCAGCCAGTCTAGGGCCCGGAGCCCGGGGGGCCGCCACCTCACCGACCCCCGCAGGTCGGCTGGGCGACAGCCGCCGGCACACACCGCCGGTCCCCCTCTGTGATCTCGACGTCAAACGCCGTCGGACCGCGAGGGGTGGTCATAGCGTCGAAGTGCTGGGGCGGAGACTCCGGCCCGGCACGCCCGAGGAGGCAATCATGTCTCAGCAACTCGCCGGGCGCCCCGTTTCCGAGGCACCTCCGTCACCCCCTCACACCCCACGCAGCACCGGCAGGTCCACCGCCGGGTTGGGGCTCGCCGCCCTCACCGCCCTCGTCGTGGGGTCCATGATCGGCAGCGGCATCTTCGCCCTGCCCTCCCAGATGGCCGCGAGCGCAGCCGCCGGGCCGCTCCTCATCGGCTGGCTGGTCACCGGGATCGGCATGCTCATGCTGGCCTTCGTCTTCCAGACCCTGGCTCGCCGCAAGCCGGACGTCGACGGCGGCGTCTACGGCTACGCCCGCGCGGGGTTCGGCAACTACATCGGCTTCAGCGCCGCCTGGGGGTACTGGGTGTCCGCCTGGGTGGGCAACGTCGCCTACCTCGTCCTCCTCTTCTCGACCCTCGGCTACTTCTTCCCCACCTTCGCCGGCGGAGCCACCGTCTCGGCGGTCCTCGGTGCGTCGATCGTCCTGTGGGTCGTGCACGCGATGGTGCTGCGCGGGGTGCGCAGCGCCGCGCTCACCAACACCGTCGTGACCATCGCCAAGGTCGTCCCGATCCTGACGTTCATCGCGATCGCCGCGGTCGGCTTCAGGGCCGGCCTGTTCACCGCGGACTTCTGGGGCCAGAACACCCAGATCGACGGCGCGCCGCTGGGCAGCGTCCTCGACCAGGTCAAGAACATGATGCTCGTCACCGTCTGGGTGTTCATCGGCATCGAGGGCGCGTCGGTCTACTCCCAGCGCGCGGGCCGGCGCAAGGACGTCGGCCGGGCGACGGTGCTGGGGTTCGCCGGCGTGCTCGTGCTGCTGCTCCTGGTCAACCTGCTCTCCTACGGCCTGATGGCCCAGGCCGACATCGCCGGGCTCGAGGACCCCTCGATGGCCGGCGTCCTCGAGCACGAGGTCGGCCCCTGGGGTGCCGGCTTCATCTCCATCGGCCTCGTCATCTCCCTGCTCGGGGCCCTGCTCGCCTGGGTGATGCTGTGCGTCGAGATCCTGCGGCTGCCGGCCCTCGAGCACGTGATGCCCAGGGCGCTCGCCCGCGAGAACGCGCACGGCGCGCCGGCCACCGCGCTGTGGCTGACCAACGGCTGCGTCCAGCTGCTGCTGCTGTGGACCCTGGTCAACGACAGCACCTACACCAGCCTCGTCTACCTGGCCACGTCCCTGATCCTGCTGCCCTACCTGTGGTCGGCCGGCTACCAGGTGCTCCTCGCGGCGCGCGGCGAGACCTACGAGCACGGGGCGGGGCGCTCGCGTGACCTGGTCATCGGCTCCGTGGGGCTCGTGTACGCGGGCTGGCTGGTCTACGCGGGCGGGTGGCAGTACCTCCTCGTGGCGGCGCTGTTCTACCTCGTCGGCACCGCGTTCTACGTCTGGGCGCGGCGCGAGAGCCGGCTGCCGGTGTTCACCGTCCCCGAACGGGCGGTGGTCGGCGTCGTGACCGTGACCTCCGTGGCGGCCGTCGCCCTGCTCGCCACCGGCAACCTGTCGGTGCTCTGAGACCGGAAGGTGGGCCGATGAACACCAGTGGGACAAACCTCCAGCCCCGCGTCGGGGTGTGGTCCGAGGCGGGTCGGCTGCGCAGGGTCCTCGTCTGCGCACCCGGCCTGGCCCACCAGCGGCTGACGCCGCAGAACTGCAAAGAGCTGCTCTTCGACGACGTGATCTGGGTCCAGCAGGCCCGGCGCGACCACTTCGACTTCGTGGCGAAGATGGAGGAGCGCGACGTCGAGGTGCTCGAGCTGCACGACCTGCTCGGTGAGGTCCTCGACAAGCCCGACGCCCGCGCCTGGGTCCTGGACCGCAAGATCACCGATGGGCTCGTGGGCGCGGGCCTGACCCGTGAGGTCCGCGCCTGGCTCGAGGAGCTTCCGGGTGAGCGGCTCGCCGAGCTCCTCGTCGGCGGCGTGTCCTACCAGGACGTCCCCGCGGACCTGGGTGGCGGTTTCCTCGCCGCGTTCCGCGAGCTGGACCCGACCGGCTTCGTCATCCGCCCCCTGCCGAACACCCAGTTCATGCGGGACAACACCTCCTGGATCTTCAACGGGGTGACGCTGAACCCGATGTTCTGGCCCGCACGGCGCCAGGAGACCCTGCTCACCACGGCGGTCTACCGGTTCCACCCGGCATTCGCCGGGGAGGAGTACGCCGTCTGGCTGGGGGACCTGGACGGCGCCGCCGGCGACGAGGGACTCGCCACGCTCGAGGGCGGCGACGTGATGCCGGTCGGTCGTGGGGTCGTCGTGATCGGCATGGGCGAGCGTTCGTCGCACCAGGCGATCACCCAGGTCGCCCGGAAGCTCTTCGCGGCGGGGGCCGCCGAGCGGGTGATCGTCGCGAGCCTGCCCCGGGCCCGGTCGGCGATGCACCTCGACACGGTCTTCACCTTCGCCGACCACGACCTGGTCACCACCTACCCGCCCGTCGTCGACGGCATCGTCCCGTTCAGCCTCCGGCCGGGAGACGGGCCGTCCGGCCTCGACATCCGTCGCGAACCGAAGGGGCTGGTGGAGACGATCGGCGACGCGATCGGCGTGGAGTTCCGGGTGGTCACCGCCGCCGGCGACCTCTACGGGGTACAGCGCGAGCAGTGGGACGACGGCAGCAACGTCATCGCGCTGCGGCCCGGGGTCGTCATCGGGTACGACCGCAACATCCAGACCAACACCGCCCTGCGCAAGGCGGGCGTCGAGGTCGTCACGATCATCGCCAGCGAGCTCGGCCGCGGCCGGGGCGGCGGCCGATGCATGACCTGCCCGATCCTGCGCGACCCGCTCTACGCCTGACCGACACGAGGTACGCCATGCCGTTCAACAACCGCAACCGCAACCTGCTCTCCCTGGTGCACCACTCCGAGCGCGACCTGCACTACCTGCTCGACCTGTCCCGTGACCTGAAGCGGGCGAAGTACTCCGGGGTGACCCGTCGCAGCCTCGAGGGCCGCAACATCGCGCTGATCTTCGAGAAGACCTCGACCCGGACCCGCTGTGCGTTCGAGGTGGCGGCCTACGACGAGGGGGCGCACGTCACCTACATCGACCCGACGTCCTCACAGATCGGGCACAAGGAGTCGATGAAGGACACCGCGCGGGTCCTCGGCCGGATGTACGACGCCATCGAGTACCGCGGGGCCGGCCAGGAGATCGTCGAGGAGCTCGCCGAGTACGCCGGGGTGCCGGTGTTCAACGGGCTCACCGACGAGTTCCACCCGACCCAGATGCTCGCCGACGTGCTGACGATGACCGAGCACAGCAGCAAGCCGATCCACGAGATCGCGTACGCGTTCGTCGGCGACGGCCGCAACAACGTCGCCAACTCGCTCCTGCTGGTCGGAGCCAAGCTGGGCATGGACGTGCGGATCGGCGCACCGAAGGAGCTGTGGCCGAGCGAGGAGCACGTGGCGATGTGTCGTGACTTCGCCGCGGGGTCCGGCGCCCGGTTGACCATCACGGACGACCCCGTCGAGGCGGTGCGCGGTGTGGACTTCATCCACACCGACGTCTGGGTCTCGATGGGCGAGCCGATCGAGGCCTGGGGCGATCGGATCGCGCTGCTGCTCCCCTAC
This sequence comes from uncultured Actinomycetota bacterium, assembly GCA_963772645.1. Lineage (GTDB taxonomy): Bacteria > Actinomycetota > Actinomycetes > Actinomycetales > Dermatophilaceae > DASSQJ01. The sequence continues at coordinate 54,755 of CAVYYD010000003.1, read as the reverse complement.
CAGGTGAACAAGGGGCTGATGGCCGCCGCGGAGAACCCACGGGTCCGCTTCATGCACTGCCTGCCGGCGCTCCACAACGCCGAGACGACCGTGGGCGCGCGGATCGCGGAGCAGTACCCCCACCTGGCCAACGGCGTGGAGGTCACGGACGACGTGTTCGAGAGCCCGGCCAACCTCGCCTTCGAGCAGGCCGAGAACCGGATGCACACCATCAAGGCGATCCTCGTCGCCGCGCTCGGCTGACCCCAGGCCGGGGCGGGAGGAGACACCATGCGGATCGTGATCGCCCTGGGTGGCAACGCCCTGCTGCAGCGGGGCCAACCGATGACCGCGGAGAACCAGCGGGCGAACATCCGGGTGGCCGCGCAGAGCATCGCGCACATCGCACCCGGCAACGAGGTCGTCGTGGCTCACGGGAACGGGCCCCAGGTGGGGCTGCTGTCCCTCCAGGCGGCGGCCTACGAGGACGTGGCGCCCTACCCCCTGGACGTGCTCGGCGCCCAGACCGAGGCGATGATCGGCTACGTCATCGAGCAGGAGCTGGGCAACCTGCTGCCCGTCGAACAGCCCTTCGCGACCCTCCTGACCATGGTCGAGGTCGACCCGCACGACCCGGCGTTCGACCACCCCACCAAGCCCATCGGGCCGGTCTACGACCGCGAGACCGCGGACCTGCTCGCGGCGAGCAACGGATGGACGGTCGCGCCCGACGGTGACCGGTTCCGCCGCGTCGTGGCCAGCCCGAGGCCGCGACGGATCTTCGAGATCGGGCCCATCCGCACCCTGCTCGAGCACGGCACGATCGTCATCTGCGCCGGGGGCGGTGGCATCCCGACGATGTACGACACGGACGGGCAGCTCCACGGCGTCGAGGCGGTCATCGACAAGGACCTCGCATCCTCCCTGCTGGCCCGGCAGCTCGCCGCCGACCTGCTCGTCATCGCCACCGACGTCGACGGGGTGTACCTCGACTGGAACACCCCGCGACAACGTCGGCTGGGCACCGTGTCGCCCGATGAGCTGGCGGGCCTCGACCTGCCCCCGGGCTCGATGGGGCCCAAGGTCGAGGCGGCGTGCGCGTTCGTGACCGCAACCGGCAACGACGCCGTGATCGGCTCCCTCGCGGACATCGCCGGCATCGTCGCCGGGACGGCCGGCACCCGGGTGCGAGCCGAAGCGCCCTCGGTCCCGCCCGCGGGGTGACCGGCGGCACCGCCGACCGGGTTCACGCGCGGGTGAAGGCCACCTCTCCGGCGCTGACGTCCGCACCGTCCAGCCGCACCTCGACGGCCGCGCCGAGCTCCGCCCGCGGACCGGCCACCCGGCCGAGGACCGGCAGGTCGACGAGCTGGACCTCCATCCCCTTCTCGGTGTGGTCGATGACCACGGCCGGGAACCGCTCCCCCACGCGCCCGCTGAGCACGGCCGCCTCGGTGGCGTCGGCGCAGGCCCGCTCGGCGGTCCGGGCGGTGCGGTCGCTCTCCCGCATCAGGTCGGGCAGCAGCGGCAGGGCGGCCCGGACGGCCTCCGGCACGTCGACCCCGCGGCACGCGGACTCGCAGGCGACGAGCCCGAACCGGTCCACGAGGCGCCGCAGCGGCGCGGTGACGTGGGCGTACGGCGCGGCGACCGCGGCGTGCTCACGCTGCTCCGGCGGCTCGCCGTCGAAGGCCGTGTAGCCGGCCCCCCGGAAGAGCGTCGTCGCCTCGTGGATCAGGGCGAGGTGGTGGGGGTTGGTGCGGTCCAGCCCGCGGACCAGGTCGCCGTAGGGCATCCCCGGCGGCCACTGGACGCCCAGCCCCCGGGCGGCCCGGCGGAACCGGGCGACGGCCGCGTCCTCCGGTGCCGGCATCGTCCGGAGCACGCCGACCCCGGCGCCGAGCATCATCGCCGCGCCGGCCATGCCGGTGAGCAGCGAGACTTGGGCGTTCCACTCCTCCACGGGGACCGGCGGGCGGAACTCGAGGGTGAAGCGGCCGTCGGCGGACTCGGTGACCTGCTGTTCCGGCATCGGCAGGCTGGCGCCCCCACGGGCCATCTCCCTCGCGACCCGCCGCTCCCCCACCTCACGCAGCAGGGTGAGCCGCTCGTCGTCCTCGCCCCCGTCGAGCCGGCCCTGGACCGTGGCGTAGTCGAGCCGCTCGACGCTGCGGACGAGGGCCCGGTGCACCTGTGCGGAGGCCAGCTCGCCCTCGCCGTCGAGGCGAAGGTCCCAGACGTAGGCCGGCCGCACCTGTCCGGGCAGCAGGCTGGCGGCGCCCTCGGAGAGCACGGTCGGGTGCAGCGGCACCCGCTCGTCCGGGCAGTAGACGGTCTGGCCGCGCTCGCGCGTGACGCGGTCGAGGTCGCCGCCGAGCCGGACGAAGCCGGGCACGTCGGCGATCGCGTACCGGATGCGGTGGCCGGCGCCGTCGCGCTCCAGGTGCATCGCCTGGTCGAGGTCCATCGACCCCGGCGGGTCGAGGGTGAAGAACGACAGGTCCGTCTCGTCGGCCGGCGGCCGCGGCGGGTCGGCGGCCGCCCGCTCGGCCTCGGCGAGGGCGTCGGCCGGGTAGGGGCCGTCGAGGCCGAGCTCGGACCGGACCGCCGCGAACCGCTCGCGCAGCGTCCGTCCGAGACCGGGGGCGATCGGGGCGTCGGTGGGCCGGAGCACGACTCTGGGACGCGGCATGGGGCCAACCTAGCCGTGGGGCGTCGCGAGCAGCTCGACCAGCTCGGGCCGCGACCCGATGCCCAGCTTCGTGTAGACCTTGCGCAGGTGGTACTCGACCGTCTTGGGGCTGAGGAAGAGCGCCGCGGCGGCCTCCCTCGTCGTCCGCCCCTCGACGAGCAGGAGGCTCACCTGGAGCTCCTGGGGCGTCAGCTGGCTGCGCGGGCTGGCACCACGCCGGCGGACGGTCTCCCCCGTCGCCTCCAGCTCGGACGCCGCCCGGGCCGCCCAGCGCGAGGCACCGAGGTCCTCGAAGTCGGCCAGCGCCGCCCGCAGCTGGGTGCGCGCCTCGACCCGGCGGGCGGCGCGGCGCAGCCACTCGCCGTAAGCCAGCCGGGTGCGGCCGGTCTCGAACCGGTCCAGCGTCGCGGCGTGCACCTCGAGCGCCATGGTGAAGCACGTGTCCGCGTCGCCACGCTCGCCCCCGAGGCGGCCCAGGGTGCGCGCCGCGCGGGCCCGGGCCCACGGCTGCTCCTTGGCCTCGGCGGCCTGCTGGTAGGCCAGCGCCACGGGGACCGCGGCGTCGACCTCGCCGAGCCGCAGCAGCGCCTCGACGAGCTCGGGCCCGGGCATGAGGTCGACGTCGGCCAGCTCGTGGCGCGCCATCAGCTCCTGGAGCCCCCGCAGCTCCGGGAGCGCCAGCTCGGGGTGAGCGAGGGAGAGCTCGAGGTCGCCGAGCGCGAAGCGTACCCACGCCTCGGCCATCGGGAGGTGCGCGAGCTCGGGCGCCGCGAGGACCTCGGCCGCGTGCGCCCGGCAGGACTCCTCCCGCCCCTGCCGGGACTCCAGCCAGCACAGGCCGGCGAGCGACATGAACCGCTCGGTGACCTGTCCCGTCTCCTCGGCGAGGCGCACCGACTGGGTGTAGTTCGCGGTCGCCTCCTCCCAGGAGGAGGTCGTCGCCTGGTCGCGGGCCACGTGGAAGAGCACCGTGGGCAGGGCACCGACGCCGGCCGTGCGGCGGACCTCGTCGACGAGCCCGCGCAGGGGCTGACCCCCCGTGGCGTCGCGCAGCACGAGGGGGACGAGCATGACGCAGGAGAGGCGGTGCGGGTCGGTCGTCAGCTCGGGGCTGGCCTGGATGAGCGGGACCGCGGCGAGCAGGGGCTCCGCCCCGCCCGGCTCCCCCGCCAGGGCCCGGGCCAGGCCCATGGCGATGAGGCCGAGGGCGAGGGCCGTGGGGTCCTCCAGGGCCGGGGTGAGCCGCACCAGCCGCTGCGCCATCCGTGAGGCCGCCGGGGCACCGGCGAGGTAGAAGCTGGCGTGCACGGCGTCCGCGACGAGCACGCACTGCTCGGCGGGGTCGGTGCTCAGGTCCGCAGCGGCCAGGAGCATCTCGCGGGCGTCGCGCAGCCGCCCGGTCCGCGCGGCGATGGCGCCGCGCAGGGCCAGCTCCCGGACCCGGCCGGGCGCGGCCCCGGGCTCCCGCGCGTGCTCGTCGAGGAGCCCCACCGCCCGCTCGGTGAGCCCGGCCGACCACGCGGCCTCCGCGGCCCGTAGGAGCAACGCCGCCCCCGCGGTGCCGTCGGGGTGCAGCCGGGCGGCCCGCTCGTACGCCCCCGAGGCGACCGAGTAGGCGGTGCGCGCCCGGGCGCGGTCGCCGGCGCCGGCCAGCAGGGCGGCCACCTCCGCGTCCGGCCCCCACACCGCCTCGGACAGGTGCCAGGCCCGGCGGTCGGCGTCGCTCGGCGGGAGCACCTCGGCGACGGCGGCGTGCACCGCTCGCCGGTCGCGGCCGCCGGCCCGCGAGTAGACGGCCGAGCGCACCAAGGGGTGGCGGAAGGTGACCTGGCCGAGCCGGACCGTCACGAGGCCGGCGTCCGCGGCCTCGTCCAACGCGGCGACCTCGACGCCGAGGGCGGCGCAGGCTCGGGTGGTGACGGCGAGGTCACCGCCGGCAGACGGCGGCCACGAGCAGGACCGTGCGGCACGCCGCGTCGAGCCGGTCGAGGCGCCGGGCGTAGGCCACCGTCACCGCGTCCGGCACCCGCGTCGGCAGGTCGCCCGGCCACGTGGCGAGGGCATCGAGGTCCTGGCCGGTGAGCTCGAGCAGGGCCAGGGGGTTGCCGTCGGCGAGGGCGAGCAGCGGGTCCAGCTGGCCGGCCGGCAGCGGTCCGCCGACCGCCGCCGAGACGAGGGCGGCGCTCGCGTCGCGGCCGAGCCCACCCAGCCGGAGACGGGGAAGCCCACGAGCAGGTGGTCGGCGTCGGGGCTGCGGGCGGCGAGCAGCACCGCGACCGGGTCGGCCGCCAGGCGGCGCGCGGAGAAGAGGATGGCCTCGACCGACGGCAGGTCCAGGGCCTGCAGGTCGTCGACGACGACGACCACCGGGCCGTCCTCGGCGTACCGGGCGAGCAGCCCGAGGACGGCGGCCCCGATCATGAACCGGTCACCGGTGCCGGGCGGCTCCTCGGAGAGGCCGAGCGCCCCCGCGAGGGCCTCCGCCTGGGGGTGGGCGAGGTCCTCCAGCCGGTCGAGCGCCGGCCGCAGGAGCTGGAGCAGGCCCGCGAAGGGCAGGTGCCGCTCGGCGTCCAGGCCGACCGCCCGCAGCACGCGCAGGCCCTCGGCGGCGGCGACGGCGTCGTCGACGAGGGCGCTCTTGCCGGCCCCGGCCTCGCCGGTCACGGCCAGGGTCCCCCCGACGCCGAGGCGTGCCGTGCCGAGCAGGCGCGCGAGCTCCTGCCGCTCGTCGTCCCTGCCCCAGAGGTGGGGCCTGGTCACCCGCCGCATTCTAGGCCCCCTGGGTGGCTCGGTGCCCGAGGACTAGGGAGGCCACCCGACGCGGGGCACCCGGCCGGGCGAGGACGGTGGTCGACGTCAACCCACCCGAGCGGCCGGGGGCCGCCCGCCGAAGGAGCACCAGCATGACCACCAGCACCGCCACCGTCGACAACGGCGTCAACGTCGAGGCCCTCCTCGGCGCCCGCGAGGCCTTCGCCGACACCCCGGAGATCGCCGAGTTCCAGTGGCGGTCCTCCGTCACCTGGGTCAACGGCACCCACAGCCGGTCGGAGATCGCCGGTTTCCACGGCTTCTCCGACGAGCAGGCGCACCACACCTCGTTCGTCCTCGACGCCGACCACCCGCTCCAGTTCGCGGCGAAGGACAACGGCCCGACCCCGGTCGAGTACGTGCTCGTCGGTCTCGGCGCCTGCCTCACCGCCGGGATCGCCGCGGTCGCCCAGCAGCGCGAGATCCAGCTGCGCTCGGTGACCGCCACGCTCTCGGCCGACATGGACCTGCACGGCATCCTCGGCGCCGACCCCGACGTCCGCAACGGCTTCAGCGGGGTCTGCGTGGAGTACACGGTCGACGCCGACGCCACCACCGACGAGGTCCGCGCCGTCGTGGCCCAGTCCCAGAAGCGCTCCGCGGTCTTCGACATCCTCACCAACCCGACCGACGTCACGGTCACCCGGCGTGATGCGACGCCGTCTCCGCGGTCGTCGTCGGGGCCGGCCACGCCGGACTCGCCGATGAGCCGCCGCCTCGCCGAGCGCTCCGTCGACCACGTGGTCCTCGAGCGAGGCGAGGTGGCCAGCTCGTGGCGGACCCGGCGCTGGGACTCGCTGCGGCTGCTCACCCCCAACTGGATGACCCGGCTGCCCGGGCTCACCGACCGCGGCGACGACCCCGACGGCTACCTCACCGCCGGCCAGTTCGCCGACCTCGTCGTCGGCGCTACGCCGGCAGACCGGCTGCGCCGGTGGTCACCGGCACGACGGTGACCTCGGTGCGGCCGGGTGGCCCGGGCTTCGAGGTGCGGACCGACCGCGGCACCTGGTGGGCGCGGACGCGTCGTGCTCGCGGCGGGGACGACCCGCGGCGTCGGTCCCGGCCCTCGCCCGCCGGCTCCCGGCCGGGCGTCACCGGTCACCGCCGCTGGAGTACCGCAACCCGGACGGGCTGCCCGGCGGCGGCGTCCTCGTCGTCGGCGGGTCGGCGAGCGGCCTGCAGATCGCCGAGGAGCTCCAGCGCACCGGACGGCCGGTGACCCTCGCGGTCGGCGAGCACGTCCGCGTGCCCCGCCGCTACCGCGGGCGCGACATCCTCTGGTGGCTCGACGTGCTCGGCATCCTCGACGAGCGCTGGGACGAGGTCGACGACCTCGTCCGGGCGCGCCACCTCCCCTCGCTCCAGCTCGTCGGCGCCGACCGCACCCTCGACCTCAACACCCTCCGGGCCGACGGGGTGCGGGTCGTCGGCCGGCTCGCCGGGATGCGCGACGGCGTCGCCCAGTTCTCCGGGTCGCTGGCCAACGTCTGCGCGCTCGCCGACCTCAAGCTCGGCCGGCTGCTCGACTCCGTCGACGCCCACGCCGGCGGTCGGGGCGAGCGCCCGGACCCGACCCAGCCCGGGCGCCCGGTGCTCCAGCTGGACCTGCGCACCGGAGAGGTCCGCTCGCGTCGTCTGGGCCACCGGCGTCCGGCCGGACCTGTCCTGGCTCGACGTGCCCGTCCTCGACCACCGAGGCCGGCTCAGCACGACGGCGGCGTCGTCCGCTGGCCGGGTCTCTACGTCCTCGGCCTGCCCGCTGCTGCGGCGGCGGCGCTCCACCTACGTCGACGGCGCCGGGCGCCGACACCCGCGACCTGGCCGACCATCTGCTCCACCACCTGGGTGCCGTCCGGGCCCCCGCGGCCAAGGAGGCCTCATGACCACCGACACCACCGCGACCGCGCCGTACCCGCACCGCCCCCCGTACCCGTCGCCACCGATGACGCGCTCGCCCTGGCCGGTCCTTCGCCGACCGCGGTCGCCGACCGGTCGCGTTCGACCGGCTCGGTGAGCACCTCACGCGACGACGTCCGCGCTGCGGGCCCTGCTCCCCGGCGGGCTCGTCGAGGCGCTCGGGCGCGAGGACGTCCTCGCCCTCTTCGCCGGCTGGTTCGGAGACTGGGACACCGTGGTCCTGCCGAGGACGTCGCGGCGAGGCCGTCGGCGACCGGGTGCTCGTCGCACTACACCCTCGTCGTCGACCCCGACGGCTGGGCGGCACGCGGTCAGCCAGTCGCTCGTGTTCACCCTGCGGGACGGCCACGTCGGGCGGCGTCGACCTCGTCTGCTCGGGCTTCCGGAGGTTCTGATGGACCGACGCACCTGCCCGCGCGCCCTCGGACCGCTGGGGCGACTACGACCGCGACGACCCGTTCCCGCTGTTCGCCGAGGTGCGGTCGCAGGGCGCGGTGCACGAGGCCACGCTCGCCGACGGCCACCGGGCCTTCCTCGTCCTCGGGCTACGCCGCGGCCCGTGAGGCGCTCGCGCACCCCGACCTGTCCAAGGACATGCACGCCGCGCTCGCCCGCGACGGCGCGGTCGTCGCCGAGGGCCTGCCCGGCCCGGCGTTCGCCCGGCACATGCTCAGCGTCGACCGGCCCGACCACACCCGGCTGCGCGGCCTCGCCGCCCCGGCCTTCACCCGAACCCGGCTGCGACGCGCTGGAGCCCCGTGTCCGCGCGCTCGCCGCCGAGCTCCTCGACGCCCTCGAGCACGCAGGCGCGCCGGGACGCCGGTCGACCTCGTCGCCGGCTTCGCCGGGCCCGCTGCCCTTCGCCGTGCTCGGCGAGCTGCTCGGCCTCCCCCGCGAGGACCAGCGCCGCCTGGCGGGGTGGTTCGCGACCCTGCTCGCCCCCTCCGCGGGGCCGGAGCCCCCGGCCGCGGCGGTCGCGGCCTCCGAGGCGATCGTCGGCTACCTCACCGACCTCGTCGACGCGACGGTGGGACATACCCGGCGAGGACCTCGTCGGCGACCTCGTCCTCGCCTGCCGGGACGGACGGCTCACCCGCCAGGAGCTGCTCTCGACCCTCTTCCAGCTCGTCGTCGCCGGGCACGACACGACGACCAGCCTCATCGGCAACGGCGTCACCGCTCTCCTCGAGCACCGTGAGCAGTGGGAGGCCCTCGTCGCCGACCCCTCGCTCGTGCCGCAGGCCGTCGAGGAGCTGCTGCGGTACGACGCGCCGGTCCCCCACTCGACCTTCCGCTACGCGACCCGCGACGTGACGGTCGCCGGCACGACCGTGCCGGCCGGGGTCCAGGTGCTGGTCTCGCTGGCCGCGGCGGGGCGCGACCCCGCGCGGACCGAGGACCCCGACGTCCTCGACGTCCGGCGCACCGGCGGCGCGCACCTGGCGTTCGGCCACGGCATCCACCACTGCCTCGGGGCCCGGCTGGCCCGGCTGGAGGCGGAGGTCGCGTTCACCGCGCTCGTCACCCGCTTCCCCGGGATGCGGCTGGCCGTCGCGCGGGAGGACCTCCACTGGGACCATGGAGACGGCCTCGTCCTGCGCGGGCTCACCGAACTGCCCGGTGCACCTGAGCGGGGCCGGAGCGGAGAGCGAGCGATGACCCGTGCCGCCACCGCGCACACCGAGGGTGACCTCGTGCACCAGGGCGTGCGGATCCACTACGCGGTCTACGGCTCGGGTGGGCCGACGCTCCTGCTCCTGCCGACGTGGACGATCATCCACGCGCGGTTCTGGAAGCTGCAGCTGGCCTACCTCGCCCGCCACCACAGGGTCGTCACCTACGACGGCCCCGGCAACGGCGCGTCCGACCGCCCCCTCGACCCGGCCGCCTACCACCGCGACCGCCAGGTCGAGTACGCCCTCGACGTCCTGGACGCGACCGGCACCGATCGAGCGGTGGTCGTCGGGCTCTCCAAGGGCGGCGCCGTGGGCGCTGCAGCTCGCGGCCGAGCACCCGGATCGGGTCCTCGGCCTCGTCACCATCGGCGCCTCGATCCACCTCACCGACCAGCACCCCCACCGTGGCCTGCCGGCCGGAGCGTCCCCGGCCCTCCCGCCGTCCCGGGTGCCCGAGGTGGCCCGCGACCCGATGGAGCACTGGGCCAAGTACGACCCCGCCTACTGGGCCGAGCACTACGAGGACTTCCTCTGGTTCTTCTTCGGGATGTGCCTGCCTGAGCCCCGTTCGACCAAGCAGGTCGAGGACGCCGTGGGCTGGGGCCTCGAGACGACGCCCCAGGTCCTGGGCGTGGAGAAGTCGGTCGGGGCGGCCGACCGCGAGACCGCGGAGGCGTGGTGCCGCGCCGTGACCTGCCCCGTGCTCGCCATCCACGGTGACCGGGACCTCCTCAGCCCAGTGAGCCGCGGGCGGAGGATCGCCGAGCTGACCGGCGGCGAGTGCGTCGTCATCGAGGGCGGCGGCCACCTGCCCCAGGCCCGGGACCCGGTGCAGGTCAACCACCTGATCCACGAGTTCGCGTGCCGGCTCGCGCCGGCCGGGTCGCGGCAGCGCACGTGGCGGCGCCTGCGGACCCGACCCAAGCGGGTCCTCTACCTGTCCTCGCCGATCGGCCTCGGGCACGCGCACCGCGACCTCGCCGTGGCGCAGGCGATGCGACGCCTCCGTGAGGACGTCCAGGTGCACTGGCTGGCCCAGGACCCCGTGACCCGGGTACTGGCGCACGCCGGCGAGACGGTGCATCCGGCGAGCAGGTGGCTGGCCAGTGAGTCCGGGCACATCGAGTCGGAGTCCGGGGAGCACGACCTGCACTGCTTCCAGGCCCTCCGACGGATGGACGAGCTGCTCGTGAGCAACTTCCACGTCTTCGACGACGTCGTCCGCGAGGGGGACTACGACCTCGTCGTCGGTGACGAGGCGTGGGAGGTCGACCACTTCCTCCACGAGAACCCCGAGCTCAAGCGGTTCTGCTACGCCTGGATGACCGACTTCGTCGGGCTCCTGCCGATGCCCGACGGTGGGGAGCGGGAAGCCCGGCTCACCGCGGACTACAACGCCGAGATGATCGAGCACGTCGAGCGCCTCCCCAGGCTGCGCGACCGGGCCGTGTTCGTCGGCGACCCCGAGGACGTCGTGCCGGACGCCTTCGGCGCCGACCTGCCCGGCATCCGCGAGTGGACCGAGCGCCACTACGAGTTCGCCGGCTACGTGACCGGTCCCGGCGCCGACGGCGAGGTCGGCCGGGAGGCGGTCCGGCGCGAGTGGGGGTGGTCGCCCGACGAGCGCGTCTGCGTGGTCACGGTGGGGGGCTCCGGCGTCGGGGCCGACCTGCTGCGCCGGGTCGGCGACGCCCACGAGGTGGCCCGCGACCTCGTGCCGGGCCTGCGGACGGTCGTCGTCACCGGTCCGCGCATCGACCCCGGCCTCGTGCGCTCCCGCCCGGACCTCGAGGTGCACGCGTACGTGCCCGACCTCGCCCGGGTGCTCGCGGCGAGCGACCTCGCGGTGGTCCAGGGCGGCCTGACGACGACGATGGAGCTCACCGCCGCGCGACGGCCCTTCCTCTACGTGCCCCTGCGTCACCACTTCGAGCAGAACGTCCACGTCCGTCACCGGCTCGAGCGGTACGGAGCCGGCCGCTGCGTGCCCTACGAAGAGGCCGCCGACCCCGACCGGCTGGCCGCCGGCATCGCCGCGGAGGTCGACGCCGAGGTCGACTACCGGCCGGTCGACACCGGGGGGGCCGAACGGGCCGCCAGCCTGCTCGCGGAGCTGCTCTGACGCGGCCCGCCCGGGGGGCACCGGCGCCGCTCCGTACGCTGTGCCGGTGCTGATCCTGCTCCCGCCGTCGGAGTCGAAGTGGAACCGCCGCCGCGGAGCCCCCGCCGACCCCTCGACGTGGTCCTTCCCCGAGCTCGGTCCGACCCGGGACCGGGTCGCCACCGCGCTCGCCGACGTCAGTGCCTCGCCCGAGGCCGGCCGGCTGCTCGGGGTCTCGCCCGCCCTCCTCGACGACGTCGCCCGCAACCTCGCCCTCGGCACGCTCCCCGCCACCCCGGCCGCCGAGGTCTACACCGGCGTGCTCTTCGGGGCGCTGGGGCTCGCGACGATGGATGCCGCCGCCCGCCGCCGGGCGAACCGCTGGCTGGTCGTCGTCTCCGCGCTCCACGGTGCGGTGCGGCCGCGCGACCGCATCACCGCCTACCGGCTCGCGATGGGCGTCGACCTGCCGGGCGTCGGCCCGCTCGCCGCCGCCTGGCGGCCGGCGCTCGACGCCCCGCTGACCGCGGCGGCGGGCTCGGGCGTCGTCGTCGACTGCCGGTCGGCGGCGTACGGGGCCGCCTGGCGGCCCGACGCGGCCGCCGCACCGCGTTGGGTCCAGGTGCGGGTCCCCGGCGCGAGCCACCTCGCCAAGCACACCCGGGGCCTGGTCGCGCGGCACCTGTGCGAGGCGGGGGTGAGCGCGCGCTCGGTGCCGGCGCTCGCCGACGTCGTCGCCGGTGCGTTCGACGTGGCCCTCCACGAGCCGGCCCGGCCCACCGCACCCTGGGTGCTCGACGTCCGTCCCCGGTGAGCGCCGCGGACCGGTCGCCGGGCCGCTGGTGACCCCGGCGCTCACCGCCGACTGAGCGGAGTGGGCAACCTTCGACACCGGGGGACCCGCGGTTGAGCGGCGGGCGTTGTGCCGGGTGAGGATGCGCACGACGGAAGGAGCAGGATGACGTTGCTCGACGAGGTCTCCCGCGGTGCCCAGCGCCGGCTCGGGCTGGCGCTGCGCTCCCGCGTCGCCGGCCACGACGCCCCCGAACGCGCCAAGGTGATCTGGGGCCGCCGCGGCGAGCGCTGGTTCACGCCGCAGGACCCGGTGTGGCGGGTGCACGCCGACGCCTCGATGTTTCCGGGCGGGGTCGCCGCGCTGCTCCTGCAGTCGCTGCACCCGTCGGCGATGGCCGGGGTCGCCGGGCACAGCGGGTACCGGGGCGACCCGTGGGGCCGGCTGCAGCGCACCTCCCACTTCCTCGCGACGACGACGTTCGGCACGGTCGAGGACGCGCGGGCGGCGGTGGACCGGGTGCGTGCGGTGCACGAGCGCGTCCGGGGCCGTGACGACCGGGGCCATCCCTACCGGGCGTCCGACCCCGACCTCCTTCGCTGGGTGCACGTCGCGGAGGTGACGTCCTTCCTCGGCGCCTTCCAGCGGTACGCGGCCGTCCCCCTCACCGACCTGGAGGCCGACCGCTACGTCGAGCAGGCGGCGCTCGTGGCCCGTCTCCTCGGCGCGACCGAGGTGCCGACCGACGTCGGTGGGCTGCGCACGGCGCTGGCCTCGTACCGACCGGTGCTGCGGGCCACCCCGGCAGCCCGGGACGCGGCGCGCTTCCTCCTCCTCGACCCGCCCCTGCCGTGGACCGCACGGCCCGGGTACGGCCTGGTCGCCGCGGGCGGCGTCGCGGTGCTCCCCCGCTGGGCGCGCCGCGAGCTGAGGCTGCCGGTGACCACGCCGTCACGCCGGGTCGCCGGCGGCCTCGGCCGGCTCGGGACCGGGGTGATCCGCTGGGCGATGGCGGGCGTCGCCGAGGAACGTCAGGTGGTGGGCGACGCGTCCTGAGCGCTGACGACGTCCTCGATCCGGGCGAGCGTCGCCTCCATGTTGCGACGGGTCACCCCGGCCATCCCCCGGACGAACGGCTTGCTCAGGGCGTGCTCCTCGCTGATGTCCCAGGTCTCGGTGACGAGCGTGCCGCCGTCGACCGGCTCGAGGTCGTAGCGCCACACCCGGCCGCCGACGACCCGGCCCACCGCGCCGCCGCCCCGGGTCTGCCACGCGATGCGGCGGTTCTCCTCGAGCTCGACGACGGTGTTCGACATCGAGTACGGCACCCCGATCCGCATGTCCATGCCGAACCGGTCGCCCAGGACCAGCCGGCGCCCCCCGCTGCGGGCCCGCTGGACGCTGCCGCCGCCGTCGATGTCGGCGTGCCGGTCGGGGTCGGCGAGCAGGTCGAAGATCGGCTCGGGAGGGGCTGGGATGAGGCGCTGGACGGAGACGGCGTCAGGGGTGGGCATGGCGCGACCGTAACAGCCTCGGCCACCCGGGCCGCCGGCGAGCCCGCAGGCTCAGCGGGCACGCTCGGCCGCCGCCAGGGCATGGTCGAGGTCGGCGACGAGGTCGCGGACGTCCTCGAGCCCCACCGAGAGCCGGACGGTGCCGTCGGTGATCCCCACCGCGGCACGGGCGTCGGGCGAGAGGCGGCGGTGGGTCGTCGTCGCCGGGTGGGTGGTCATCGACTTGGCGTCGCCGAGGTTGTTCGAGATGTCGACGAGGCGCAGCGCGTCGACGAAGGCGAACGCGGCGTCCTTGCCGCCCTCGACCTCGAGGGTCACCACGGTGCCGCCCCCGCCGTCCATCTGGCGCAGCGCGAGCTCGTGCTGCGGGTGGCTCTCGAGGAAGGGGTGGAGCACCCGGCCGACCCCTCGCCCGGCCTCCGACCACTGCAGGAGGGTGCGGGCCAGCTCGAGTGCGGAGTCGCCCATCCGGCGCACCCGCAGGTCGAGGGTCTCCAGGCCCTTGGCCATGACCCAGGCGTTGAACGGCGAGATCGCCGGGCCGGTGTGCCGCATGAGGTTCCTCACCGGCCCCTGGACGAGCTCACGGGTGCCGAGGATCGCACCGCCGAGGGCCCGGCCCTGTCCGTCGATGTGCTTGGTCGCCGAGTAGACGACGACGTCGGCGCCGTGCCGGAGCGGGTGGGAGAAGACGGGCGTGCCGAAGACGTTGTCGACCACGACCGTGGCGCCGGCGGCGTGGGCCAGCTCGGAGACGGCCGCGATGTCGACGAGCTCCTGCATCGGGTTGCTCGGGGTCTCGAAGAAGACCGCCGCGGTCGGGACGGCCAGGGCCTCGCGCCACTGCCCCTCGTCGGCGCCGTCGACGAAGACGGTCTCGACCCCCCACCGCGGGAGGATCTCGTCGAGGATGACGAAGCACGAGCCGAAGAGGGCGCGGGAGGCGACGACCCGGTCGCCGGCGCCGCACAGCGCCGCCATCGCGGTGAACACGGCGGCCATCCCGGATGCGGTGGCGAAGCAGGCCTCGGCTCCCTCCAGCAGGCGCATCCGCTCCTCGAACACGCTGACGGTGGGGTTTCCGTACCGGCTGTAGATGTAGTGCTCGACCTCGTCCTTGAAGGCGGCCTCGGCCTGGGCGGCCGAGGCGTAGACGAACCCCGAGGTGAGGTAGAGGGCCTCAGCGGTCTCGTCGAAGCCGCTGCGGGCCAGCCCCCCGCGGACGGCGACGGTCTGGGGGTGGAGGTGGTCGGGGAGGGCCATGGGTCGATCATCCCGCGTCGGCGAGGGATCAGCCCTGGCGCCAGGGCAGACCGTCGTTCTTCCACCCGCCGAGGGTGCGGTGGCCCGAGACGTCGTGCGGTCCCTCGAAGCCGTCGAGGACGTTGTAGGCCGGGCCGAGCCCGGCAGCGGTCAGGGCGTGGGCGGCGGCCACCGAACGGACCCCGGACCGGCAGAGCAGGTAGACGGGCCGGCCGGGGGCGGCGCCGGCCGCCCGGGCCTCCTCGACGAAGCCGGTGTTGACGGTGCCGTCGGGGTAGACCTGCCACTCGACGAACACGGTCCGGTGGCCGGAGCCGCTGAGGTCGGGGACCCCGACGTAGGTCCACTCCGCGCGGGTGCGGCAGTCGATGAGCAGCGCGTCGCCCTCGCCGGTGACCGCGGCGTAGGCGTCGCTCGGGGTGACGTCGCCTGCATAGCTCACCCCCGCAGGGTAGGTCGCCGCGCCGCCCGCGGCCATCGCCGGTCTCAGGGACCGGGCGGCACCCTCCAGGCTCAGGTGCGGTTGGTGAAGGCGACCGAGACCTCGCCGTCGGCCCAGACCTCGACCGCCGTCAGCGAGCCCGGGGCCGCGGCGAGGCGCCAGGCACGGTCGTGGGGCAGGTCGAGCAGGTGGGCGAGGACGACGAGGATCGGCTTGCGGTGGCACACGACGACGGTCGTCCCCCCGGCGGCGACGACCCGGTCCCAGGCGGGCACGATCCGGTCGACGAGGTCGACGTGGGTCTCGCCGCCCGGCGGCCGGAACAGCGGGTCGTCGCGAAGGGCGCGAAAGGCCTCCGCCTCGTTCTCGACGAGCTCGTGGACCGAGCGCCCGTCCCAGTCCCCGAACGACTGCTCGTCCCACTGCGCATCGCTCTCCGGACGCACGCCGAGGGCGTCGGCGACCGCCGCCCCGGTCTCGACGGCGCGGGCCAGCGTGGAGGTGACGACCCGGACCGGATGCCCCTGCACGAGGGCGGCGACCGCGCGTCCGGCGGCGGCGGCCTGCCGGCGACCGGTGTCGTTCAGCGAGGGGTCGGGCCCGCCGCGGCCGTCCAGCCGGCCCTGCGCGGTGAAGTCGGTGACGCCATGGCGCACGAGCACGACCCGGGTCGGCGTGCCGCGGCGGAACGTGCGCGGGGACGCCGGGTCGCCCGGGCGCACCGGGACGACGGCCTCGTCGTCGGCCTCCGCTCCCCCCGGGACCTCGTCGACCTCGGACGGGCCGCCGAACGTCCGGTCGATGGTGCGCCCGTCCATCGCCTCGTTCGAGAGGGCGTCCGCGGCCTTGTTCTCCGCCCTGGGCACCCACTCGTAGGAGACCGTGCCCCCGGCGTCGGTGATGTCGCGGACGACCTCCCGCGCCTGCAGCGCCAGCCGGCGCATGTCCTCGTGCTTGATCTTCCACCGCCCGGACATCTGCTCGACGACGAGCTTGGAGTCCATCCGCACCCGCACGACGGCACCCGGGTCGATCGCGTGCGCCGCCTCGAGGCCGGCGATGAGGCCGCGGTACTCGGCGACGTTGTTCGACGCGGTCCCGAGCGGCTCGGCCCGCTCGGCGAGCAGCGCGCCCGTCTCCGCGTCGCGCACCAGGGCGCCGTACCCCGCGACGCCGGGGTTGCCCCGCGACCCGCCGTCAGCCTCGACGGTGAGCCGGCGGCTCACAGGCCGGACTCGGGGGTCCGGACGAGGATCCGCCGGCACTCCTCGCACCGGAGGACCTCGTCCTCGTCGGCGGTGCGGATCCGCTGCAGGTCGACCGGGTTCAGCTCCAGCTGGCAGCCGCCGCACCGGCGCTGGCGCAGCGATGCGGCCCCGGTCCCGGAGCTGGCGGCCCGGATCTTCTCGTAGAGGGCGACGAGGTCCTCGCCGACCTCCCCGGCGACCTCGGGCCGCGGGCCCCCGACCCTGGCGGCCTCGGCGTCGAGGGTGGCCACGGCCGCGTCGCGCGCGACCACGAGGGCGGCGACCCGTTCGGCGAGCTCGGCCATCCCGCGCTCGAGCTCGGCGACGTCGTGCTCGGCGGCCTCCGCCCGCTCCATGACCTCGAGCTCGACGTCCTCGAGCTCGCTCTGCCGGCGCGCGAGCGACCCCAGCTCGTGTTGGAGCGCCTGGAGGTCCTTGGCCGTCCCGGTGCCGGCCTCGAGCCGGGACCGGTCCCGGGCGGCCCGGTCGCGGACCAGCTGGACGTCCGCCTCGGCCTTGGTCACCTCGCGCTGGACGTCCCCGAGCTCGGTACGCGAGCGGATCAGCTGGTCCTCGAGCAGCCGCTGCTTGCCCTCGAGGTCGGCGAGCTCGGCGTGCTGCGGCAGGTGGGCTCGGGCGTGGGTGATCTGGTCGAGCCTGGTGTCGATGGCCTGGAGGTCGAGCAACCGCTGCTGACGTGCGGACTCGGCTCTCACGGCATACCTCCCTCGGACGCACCGACGACGAACGTCCACGGGTCGGTGCGCACTGTGCTGATGTGGGTCTCCACCCTAGTCGCGTCCTCGCCGAGCGCGTCGAGCAGCGCTCGCTCCGCCCGGGGCAGCCACACCTGCTCGCTGGCCCAGTGCCCGGCATCGACGAGGTAGGGGATGCCGCCGCGCGCCTCCTCACGCGCCTCGAGGGCCGGATGGTGCCGCAGGTCGGCCGTGACGTAGACGTCGGCCCCGCTGGCCCGGACCGCCTCGAGGAGGTCGTCGCCGGCGCCGCCGAGGACGGCGATCCGCCGCACCGGCGCCTCCCGGGGGCCGGCGACCCGCACTCCCCCCGCGGTGGCCGGCAGCCGCCCCGCGACCCGCTCGACGAGGACCTGCAGCGGCTCCGCCTCGGGGAGGTCGCCGACCCGCCCCATCGGCTGGTCCTCCGCCCAGGTCAGCGGCCCCGACCGCTCGAGCCCGCAGGCCTCGGCGAGCGCCGCGCACACCCCCTCGGCGGCGACGTCGGCGTTCGTGTGCGCGACGTAGAGCGCGACGTCGCCGACCACGAGGTCGGTCACGGTCGCCCCCTTGGCGCTCGTCGTCGCGACCGAGTGCACCCCCCGCAGGAGCAGGGGGTGGTGGGTCAGGAGCAGGTCGGCGCCGAGCTCGCGGGCCTCCGCGACGACGGCGAGGGTCGGGTCGACGGCCAGGTGGATGCGCCGCACCGGCTGGTCGGGGTCCCCGGTGACCAGGCCCACCCGGTCCCACGACTGCGCCGTGGTCGGTGGGTAGAGCCGCTCGACCACCTCGAGGACCGCGCGGAGGGTCAGCGGCGGCGTGGCATCGCTCATGTGGGCCCGGCCGGGATCGAACCGACGACCGACGCGGTGTAAACGCGGCGCTCTACCAGCTGAGCTACAGGCCCCGGCGGCCGGACCACTCGGCCCGGCCGACAGCGGTCATTGTGGCAGGTCCCTCCCGCGCCCCCCGGCTCAGGAGGACAGCGCGGCGACGTGGTGCGGCAGGCCCGAGAAGTCACGGCGCTCGCCCTGGCCGTTGACCAGCGCCCACCTCACCACCCGGTCGTGGCCGACGAGGAAGGTACCGCGCAGCGCTGCCCCGGAGCGCTGGTCGAGGACGCCGTAGGCACGGGCGACCGCACCGTGCGGCCAGAAGTCGGTGAGCAGCGGGAAGAAGTAGCCCTGGATGTCGGCCCAGGCCCGCAGCGCGTAGACCGGGTCGGTGGAGATGCACAGGACCTGGAGGTCGTCGGAGACGAACCGCTCGAGGTGGTCGCGGATCTCGTCGAGCTCCCCGGTGCAGATGCCGGAGAACGCGTACGGGTAGAAGACGAGGACGACGTTCTTCTCCTCGGTGAGCTCGGAGAGGGTCACCGCGACGCCGTGCTGGTCTCGCAGCGTGAAGTCGGGGGCCACGTCACCGACGGTGAGGGGCGGGGAGGACGACGTCATGCGGCCATCCTGCCAGCCGGTGCCCCGCCATCGGCGCGCGGGAGCCGAGAGGTTCGACACCCCCGGGGGTTTCAGCGGGGCCGCGCGACCTTGGGTGCGACGAGCTTGTGCGCCCGCCAGCTCGCCGACGGGTTGAAGGTGCCCGCGAGGTGCAGCCCGGCGGTCACCGCGGCCTCGTCGATGTCGGCGGGATCGACCTCGCCCCCGTTGTTCTTCGGCGTCAGGAGGACGACGAACCCGCCCTCCTCGAGGACCCCGACCATGTCGACGAGGGCGTCGCCGAGGTCCCCGTCGTCCTCGCGGAACCACAGCAGCACGGCGTCCGCCGCACCGGTGTAGTCGTCGTCCTCGAGCTCGCCGCCGCAGGCGTCCTCGACGGCGAAGCGGAAGTCGTCGTCGACGTCGGCGTCGTAGCCGAACTCCTGGACGACCTGGTCGCGGCCGAACCCGAGGCGCTCCACGGCGCCAGGTCCGGACGACCCCGGGTCGACCGGCGGCGGGGCGGGGGTGTTCACGTCGTCAGCCTTTCACGAGGGGTGCCCTGCGGTGGACCTAGTCCACCAACGGGGCGGCTCCGGGTGCAAGCGGACCGGCCCGTCGGCGTGCCACCCGGGCCCGGGCGGCGACGTCCTCGAGGAAGCGCTGCGCGTCCGCGACGGCCAGGTGCTCGACCCGGGCCGTGACCGGCCCGGGCGTGGAGACGACGGTCGCGGACGCCAGGCCCAGCCGGGACTGCAGCGGTCCCTGGGCGAGCGCCAGCGACTGGACCCGGGCGTGCGGCACGACCACGGCGCTGCGGGTGAAGCGGCCACGGCGCAGGAGGACCGCGTGGGGGGCCAGGAGGTAGCCGGTCCGCCGCCACACCCACGGCTCCAGCCACCGGGCTCGGCGGGGCAGGCCGACCCACCCCGGCTCCGCACCCCCGCCGAGCAGGGCCTCGCCGAGGCGGGGGTCCTCGGGGCGGGCGCCGAGCGCGGCGAGCACGGCGAGCGCCTCCGCGGTCGTGCCCACCGGCAGCAGCGTGGTCTCCACCGCCCCCTCCCCCACCCCGTGCACGCCGGCGACGTTGACCCGGACCCGCCACCAGCCGAACGGCCGCCACCACAGCGGCTGGAGGACCTCGACGGCCTGCACCCGGTGCAGCGGCACGGTCGCGACCCGTAGGTCGGTCAGGCCGTGCCGCACCCGCAGCCCGGTCCCGGTGCTCGCGAGCGAGAAGTTGCCGTGGGTCAGCAGCTCGCGGACCCGGCTGACCGCCACCCCGAAGGCGAGCGGCAGCAGCGCGGGCAGGCCGCCGAGCAGCACCGCCCCGAAGCCGAACGGGCCGCCGGCGCCGGCGAGCAGGAGCGCCAGCCCACCGAGGACGATCGTCGAGCCGTGCAGGATCGTGGCGAGGAAGAGCCGGGTGTTCGGCACGGAGACCAGCGGCACGGCGTGCTCGGCGTCGCGCGGGCCCGTGGGCATCCTGCCCTCCAGCGGCTCCGGCCGCTGCTCGTCGCTGCGGCCGGCGAGGTCGAGCAGCTCGAGGCGCAGCTGCTCGGCGCGCTCCCGGCCGAGGAAGGCGAGGGTGAGGTTGGAGTCGGCGCCCCCCGCGGCCTGGACCACGACCTGGGCCAGCCCGGTGAGCCGGGCGAGCAGCGGGCGGCCGAGCTCGACCGCCTGGATCCGCTCCAGCGGCACCTGCCGGTGCTGGCGGAAGAGGACCCCGGTGCGCAGCTCGACCTGGCCCGCACCGACCCGGAATCGCGAGTAGCTCCAGCTGACCCACCCGACGAGGCCGACGGCGGCGAGGACGAGCGCGAGGAGCGCGAGGGCGATGAACGGGTGGGCGACGGCCTGTTCGACCGGGTCGCCGCCGGAGGCGTCCGGGGTGGGACCGACCCCGTCGGGTCGCCCGAGCGGGACCGACTGGAGCACCTGGTCGACGGCGCGCGAGATGCCGTAGGTGAGGACCGCGACGAGGACGATGCCGCCGCGCAGCAGCGGGGAGAGCGGGTGGAGCCGCTGCCAGCCGGCGTCCTCGGGCGGCTCGGTCACAGCCCGGCCCGCTGCGCCTCGCCACGCGCCGCGAGCCGGGCCCGCAGCGCCTCGGCCTCCTCGGTGGGCAGGCCGGGCAGCGTGCCGCCGCTCTCCGGCGACGCGGTGTGGATCTCGCACGTGGCGATGCCGAAGGCCCGGGCGAGCGGCCCGGACTGGATGTCGACGTACTGCAGCCGGCCGTAGGGGACGCTGACCAGGGTCCGGAAGAGCCGTCCCCGGCGGATGACGATCTCGTCCTCGAGCTCGACCCACGAGATCGCGCCGACCTGCCGGTGCACGACCCAGGCGCCCCAAGCCGCGCCGAGGAGGACGGCGAGCACCGCGAGCCACACCCACGGGCTGAGCAGCACCGCGAGCACCGCCGCGGCCAGGGCCAGCGGGGTGGCGAGCACGGCGAGGGTGAGCAGCCGCACGCTGCGCAGGGCCGGCGAGACCGGCCGCCAGGCCAGCTCGTCGCCGCGCAGGGTCACGGTCGGCGCGTTCGGCGCGTTCGGCGGCACGGGCTCGGACACGGCCCCAGTCTGCCCCAGGCCGATGGCGTCGTCTCGGCCCGCCACGCACCGGGGCGCGCACCCCCTCGCTGTGCTTCGATGGGCCGGTGGGACGGGTGACGACGCGGGTGCCGCGGACGCGGGTCGACCTCGAGCGCGGCGCGCGGGTCGAGCGGCCGGACACCGTCGTCGTCGAGGAGCCGCTGGAGATCCGGGTGGGCCAGGGCGTCGTCACGGCGACGATGCGCACCCCCGGCGACGACTTCGACCTCGCCCTGGGCCACCTCCTCACCGAGGGGATGATCGGCTCGGCCCACGACGTCGCGACGATGATGCACTGCACCGACGTCGACGCCGACGGCTCGCCGACCTTCAACGTCGTCGAGGCCACCCTGTCCCCGGGGACGACCCTGCTGCGCCCGGCTCGGGAGCGCACCGAGGCGATGACGAGCGCGTGCGGTGTCTGCGGGTCCGCCTCGGTCGACGCCGTCCGCACGACGAGCCGGTTCCCGGTGGCCGACGACCCGCTGGTCCTGGACGCCGCGGTCGTCACCGGCCTGCCGGCGGCCCTCGGCGCCCGCCAGACGGTCTTCGACCGTACCGGCGGGGTCCATGCCGCCGGCCTGGCCACGGCCGACGGGGAGCTCGTCGCGGTCCGCGAGGACGTCGGCCGGCACAACGCCGTCGACAAGCTCGTCGGCGCGGTCGCCCGCGAGCGCGAGCTCCCGCTCGCCGGCACCGTCCTCGTCGTCAGCGCCCGGGCGAGCTTCGAGATCACCCAGAAGGCGAGCGTCGCCGGCATCCCCGCCCTCGTCGCCGTCGGTGCCCCCACCTCGCTCGCGGTCGACCTGGCCAGGGAGGTCGGGATGACCCTGGTGGCCTTCGCCCGCGGCCCGAGCTTCTCGGTGTACTCGCGCCCGGACCGGGTTCGAGGCTGACACGCGATTGTGACCGCGGGCACGATCGGGTGAAAGATGGGAGGCACCCCACCCCCCGGACCGGGGGGAGGTCAGCGACCGGTGAAAGGACGAACGCGTGGCCCTCCACGAGAACGTCGGCCCCATCCTCAACGGCATCCCCACCCACCTGCCGGACATCGACCCCAGCGAGACCGACGAGTGGCTGGCCAGCCTCGACGCCGTCATCGACGGACCGGGCCGGATGCGTGCGCGGTACCTCATGCTGCGCCTCCTCGAGCGGGCCCGGGCGATGCAGGTCGGCGTCCCGTCGCTGACGACGACCGACTACGTCAACACCATCTCCCCCGAGCAGGAGCCGTGGTTCCCCGGCGACGAGGAGGTGGAGCGCCGCTTCCGCGCCTACCTGCGCTGGAACTCGGCGATGATCGTCCACCGCGCCCAGCGGCCCGGCATCGGCGTCGGCGGCCACATCTCCACGTACGCGTCCGCGGCGACGCTCTACGAGATCGGCTTCAACCACTTCTTCCGCGGCAAGGACCACCCCGGCGGCGGCGACCAGGTCTTCTTCCAGGGGCACGCCTCCCCCGGCATGTACGCCCGCGCCTTCCTCGAGGGCCGCATCTCCGCCGACCAGCTCGACGGCTTCCGCCAGGAGCACAGCCACGTCGTCGACGGCAGGCCGCTCGCCCTGCCGAGCTACCCCCACCCGCGGCTGATGCCCACGTTCTGGGAGTTCCCCACGGTCTCGATGGGCCTGGGCCCGATGAACGCGATCTACCAGGCGCAGTTCAACAAGTACCTCCACAACCGGGGCATCAAGGACACCAGCGAGCAGCACGTGTGGGCCTTCCTCGGCGACGGCGAGATGGACGAGCCGGAGGCGCGCGGCGCCCTGCAGATCGCGGCCGGGGAGGAGCTCGACAACCTCACCTTCGTCGTCAACGCCAACCTCCAGCGCCTCGACGGCCCGGTCCGCGGCAACGGCAAGATCATCCAGGAGCTCGAGGCCTTCTTCCGCGGTGCCGGCTGGAACGTCATCAAGGTCGTCTGGGGCCGGGGCTGGGACCCACTGCTCGCCGCCGACGGCGACGGCGCGCTCGTCCACCTCATGAACAGCACCTCGGACGGCGACTACCAGACCTACCGGGCCAACGACGGCGCCTACGTCCGCGAGCACTTCTTCAACCGCGACCCGCGCACCCGCAAGCTCGTCGCCGACTGGTCCGACGACGACATCTGGTGGAAGCTCAAGCGCGGCGGCCACGACTACCACAAGGTCTACGCGGCCTACCAGGCGGCGACGACGCACACCGGCCAGCCCACCGTCATCCTCGCCAAGACGATCAAGGGCTACGGGCTGGGCACCTCGTTCGCCGGCCGCAACGCGACCCACCAGATGAAGAAGTTCACCCTCGAGGACCTCAAGTCCTTCCGGGACTCGCTGAACATCCCGATCAGCGACGAGCAGCTCGAGGCCGACCCGTACAACGCGCCGTACTACCACCCGGGCGAGGACCACGAGGTCATCCAGTACGCCCTCGAGCGGCGCGGGAAGCTCGGCGGTGGCCTGCCCGAGCGGCGGACCAGCCACGCCCCGCTGCACCTGCCCGCGGAGTCCGCGTACGCCCAGGTCAAGAAGGGCTCGGGCAAGCAGCAGATCGCGACGACCATGGCCTTCGTCCGGCTGCTCAAGGACCTCATGCGCGACAAGGAGTTCGGCAGCCGGATCGTGCCGATCATCCCCGACGAGGCGCGCACCTTCGGGATGGACAGCTTCTTCTCGACGATCAAGATCTACAACCCGCACGGGCAGCGGTACACCCCGGTCGACGCCGACCTCATGCTCGCCTACCGCGAGGCCACCGACGGCCAGATCCTCCACCTCGGGATCAACGAGGGCGGCTCGGTCTCGGCGTTCACCGCGGTCGGGACGAGCTACGCGACCCAGGGCGAGCCGATGATCCCGGTCTACGTCTTCTACTCGATGTTCGGCTTCCAGCGCACCGGCGACGGGCTGTGGGCCGCCGCCGACCAGATGTCCCGCGGCTTCCTCATCGGTGCCACCGCCGGCCGCACGACGCTCACCGGCGAGGGCCTCCAGCACGCGGACGGGCACAGCCCGCTGCTGGCCTCGACGAACCCCGCGGTGGTCCACTACGACCCGGCCTGGGCGTACGAGATCGCGCACATCGTCCAGGACGGCCTGCACCGGATGTACGGCACCGACGACGCGCTCACCGACGACGAGCGCAACGTCATGTACTACCTCACCGTCTACAACGAGCCGCTGCAGCAGCCGGCCGAGCCGGAGGACCTCGACCGCGAGGGCCTGCTCAAGGGCCTCTACCGGTACGCGCCAGGGGACGCCTCGGGCCTGGCCGAGGACGCCCCCCGGGTCCAGCTCCTCGCCAGCGGGGTCGCGATGCCGTGGGCGCTCGAGGCCCAGGAGCTGCTCCGCAACGACTGGAACGTCGTCGCCGACGTGTGGTCGGTGACCTCGTGGAACGAGCTGCGCCGCGACGGGCTGCGCTGCGACCAGGAGGCCTTCGACCACCCCGGCCAGGAGGCGCCGGTGCCGTGGGTGACCCAGAAGCTGCAGGACGTCCCGGGCCCGGTCGTCGCCGTGTCCGACTACATGCGGGCGGTCCAGGACCAGATCCGGCAGTGGGTCCCCGGCGACTTCGCCTCGCTCGGCGCCGACGGGTTCGGCTTCTCCGACACCCGCCCGGCGGCAAGGCGCTACTTCCAGATCGACGGGCCCTCGATCGCGGTCCAGGCGCTGGAGTCGCTGGCGGGCCGCGGTGAGGTCGACCGCTCGGTGCCCGAGGAGGCGTTCCGCCGCTACCGGATCAACGACGTGACGGCCGGCTCCTCCGGCAACGAGGGCGGCGACTCCTGACCCGCGCTTTCCCGCCTGATGCGGCAACCTCCGCAGGGACACCCCGAACTTCGCGGTGTCCCTGCGGAGGCTCCGCCGCCTGACGCTCCCGGAAGGAGCCAGCCCCCATGATCGTCGCCTTCAGCATCGCCGGGACCCCGGACGAGTCCGGCTCGTACGCCGACTCGGTCGCCGAGGTGGTCCGCATCGTCCGGGGCTCCGGGCTGCCGCACGAGACCAACGCGATGTTCACGAACGTCGAGGGCGAGTGGGACGAGGTGATGGCGGTGCTCAAGGACTGCGTGGACACGATGACCGCCCACTCGCCGCGGGTGTCCCTCGTCGTCAAGGCCGACATCCGGCCGGGGCACGAGGGGATGCTGGAGAGCAAGGTCCGCAGCATCGAGGACCGCCTGGCCGGAGGCTGAGGAGGCCGCCCGCACCCGCGCGACGGGGCCCGGACGCGTCCGGGCCCCGTCGTCGGCTGCTGCGGCTCAGCGCAGGTCGAAGCGGTCCAACATCATCACCTTGTCCCAGGCGGCGACGAAGTCGGAGACGAAGCGCTCCTCGCCGTCGGCGCTGCCGTACACCTCGGCGATGGCGCGCAGCTGGGAGTGCGAGCCGAAGACGAGGTCGGCCGCGCTCGCGGTCCACCGGCCGTCCGCGCTGTCGTAGGTGTTCGCCGTGCTCACCGACGTGGTCCACGAGCTCCCCGGGCTGAGCAGGTTGACGAAGAAGTCGTTCGTCAGCTGGCCCGGGCGGTCGGTGAGGACCCCGAGCGACGAGCCGCCCGCGGTGGCCCCGAGGGCCCGCATCCCGCCGACGAGCACGGTCATCTCCGGGGCGGTGAGGGTCAGGAGCTTGGCCCGCTCGAGGAGCAGGTGCTCGGCGGGGACCTTCTCGCCGTCCCGCAGCTGGTTGCGGAACCCGTCGGCCCGCGGCTGGAGCACCGAGAAGGACTCGACGTCGGTCATCTCCTGGGTCGCGTCGGTGCGCCCCGGGGTGAACGGCACGGTGACGTCGTGCCCGGCGTCCCTGGCGCCCTTCTCCACGGCGGCGCAGCCGGCGAGGACGATGAGGTCGGCCATCGACACGGTGCGGCCACCGGCCCCGTCGAACTCCGCCTTGACGCCCTCGAGGGCCTCGAGCACGGTGGCGAGCTCGTCGGGGTCGTTGGACTCCCAGGAACGCTGCGGCTCGAGGCGGATGCGGGCGCCGTTGGCCCCGCCGCGCATGTCGGTGCCGCGGAAGGTCGACGCCGAGGCCCACGCGGTGCGGACCAGCTGCGGGACGCTGAGCCCGGTGGCGAGGACGGCCTCCTTGAGCCGGGCGACGTCCTCGTCGGTGACCGGCTCGCCCTCGGCCTCGGGCACCGGGTCCTGCCACAGCTGCGCCTCGGGCACCCACGGGCCGAGGTAGCGGGTGACCGGGCCCATGTCGCGGTGGAGCAGCTTGTACCAGGCCTTGGCGAAGGCGAGGCGGAACTCCTCGAAGTTCTCGTGGAAGCGCCGCGAGACCTTCTCGTACTCCGGGTCGAAGCGCAGCGCGAGGTCCGTGGTGAGCATCGTCGGCGGCCGCGAGAGCGAGCCGTCCTCCGGGTCGGGCACGGTGTCCGCGCCGGCCCCGTCCTTCGGCTGCCACTGCCAGGCGCCGGCCGGGCTCTTGGTCAGCTCCCACTCGAAGCCGAAGAGGTTGTCGAAGAAGCGGTTGCTCCACTCGGTGGGGCGCTGGCTCCAGGTGACCTCGAGGCCGGAGGTGATCGCGTCCCGCCCCTTGCCGGTGCCGTACTCACTCTTCCACCCCAGGCCCATCGAGTGGACCGGGCAGCCCTCCGGCTCGGTGCCGACGAGGTCGGGGTCACCGGCGCCGTGGGTCTTGCCGAAGGTGTGACCGCCGGCGATCAGGGCCACGGTCTCCTCGTCGTTCATCGCCATCCGGCGGAAGGTCTCCCGGATGTCGACCGCCGCCTTGACCGGGTCCGGCTCACCGTTGGGGCCCTCCGGGTTGACGTAGATCAGGCCCATCTGCACCGCGCCGAGCGGGTTGGAGAGGTCGCGCTCACCGCTGTAGCGCTCGTCGCCGAGCCAGATGTCCTCGGTGCCCCAGTTGACCTCCTCGGGCTCCCAGACGTCCTCGCGACCGAAGCCGAAGCCGAAGGTCTCGAAGCCCATGTCCTCGAGCGCGACGTTGCCGGCGAGGACGATCAGGTCGGCCCACGAGATCTTCTGTCCGTACTTCTGCTTGACCGGCCACAGCAGCCGGCGAGCCTTGTCGAGGTTGGCGTTGTCGGGCCAGCTGTTGAGCGGGGCGAACCGCTGCTGGCCCTTGCCGCCCCCGCCGCGGCCGTCCTCGATGCGGTAGGTCCCCGCGGAGTGCCAGCTCATTCGGATGAAGAGCGGTCCGTAGTGGCCGAAGTCGGCGGGCCACCAGTCCTGCGAGGTGTGCATCACCTCGACGATGTCGGCCTTGAGCGCCTCGACGTCGAGCCCGGCGAAGGCCTCCTTGTAGGAGAAGCCGCTGCCGAGCGGGGTCACCTTCGCCGAGTTGGTGTGCAACGGGGTCAGGTCCAGCTGGTCGGGCCACCAGTCCTGGTTGGTGCGCGGGCGGTGGCCCTTGGGGGTGGGGGCGTCGATCGCCGGGTTCTCGCTCTCGCTGCCCTGGTCGGTCACGCCGGTGGTCTGGTCGGTCACTCGGTCCATCTCCTTCGATGTGGTGTCTCGGTCTCGGGTGGTCAGGGGGCGGCCGCGGCCGCGCACCGGGGGCACACGCCCCAGTAGACGACCTCGGCCTCGTCGATGGCGTAGCCGGCGTCGTCGCTGGCGACGAGGCACGGCGCCTCGCCCAGGGCGCAGTCGACGTCGGCGATCGAGCCGCAGCTCCGGCAGACGACGTGGTGGTGGTTGTCGCCGACGCGGGCTTCGTACCGGGCGACCGAGCCCCGCGGCTGGATGCGCCGGAGCAGGCCGTGGTCGGTGAGCACGCGGAGCACGTCGTAGACCGCCTGGTGCGAGACGCCACCCAGCTCGTCGCGGGCGGCGGCCAGGATCGAGTCGGTGTCGGCATGCGGGCGGGCGTGCACCGCGGCGAGCACCGACAGCCGGGGCCTGGTGACCCGCAGGGAGGCCGCGCGCAGCATCCGCGCGTACTCGGTCCCGGGGTTCACGGGCCCAGCATGGTGTCTTTACTTGAGCGAGTCAAGAAGAGGTGCCGGACGGCACATCCCGCGACGGCCGCGCCGCGCCAGTGGATTAGTCGATATGCAGAGTTCTGCATATACTTGCAGTCGTGTCCAAGGTCCTCACCTCCCTGCCCGTCGGCGAGCGCGTCGGCATCGCCTTCTCCGGGGGTCTCGACACCTCCGTGGCCGTCGCGTGGATGCGCGAGCGAGGCGCCGTCCCGTGCACGTACACCGCCGACCTCGGCCAGTACGACGAGCCCGAGGTCGAGACCGTCCCGGACCGCGCCGGCCAGTACGGCGCCGAGGTCGCGCGGCTCGTCGACTGCCGCGAGGCGCTCGTCGAGGAGGGGTTCTCGGCGCTGGCCTGCGGCGCGTTCCACATCCGCACCGGCGGACGGACGTACTTCAACACCACCCCGCTCGGCCGGGCCGTCACCGGCACCCTGCTCGTGCGCGCGATGCTCGCCGACGACGTCGAGATCTGGGGGGACGGCTCGACGTTCAAGGGCAACGACATCGAGCGCTTCTACCGCTACGGCCTCCTGGCCAACCCGAACCTGCGGATCTACAAGCCGTGGCTCGACGCCGACTTCGTCCACGAGCTCGGCGGCCGGCACGAGATGAGCGCCTGGCTCACCGAGCGCGGCCTGCCGTACCGGTCGAGCCAGGAGAAGGCGTACTCCACGGACGCGAACATCTGGGGCGCGACGCACGAGGCGAAGACGCTCGAGCACCTCGAGGAGTCGATGGAGGTCGTCGATCCGATCATGGGCGTCCGCTTCTGGGACCCCGCGGTCGCGATCGAGGCCGAGGACGTCACGATCTCCTTCGTCGAGGGCCGGCCGGTGGCGGTCGACGGCCGCGAGCTCGACCCCGTCGCCCTGGTCCACGAGGCCAACGCGATCGGCGGCCGGCACGGGCTCGGCATGTCGGACCAGATCGAGAACCGGATCATCGAGGCGAAGTCGCGCGGCATCTACGAGGCCCCCGGGATGGCCCTGCTCCACATCGCCTACGAGCGGCTGCTGAACGCCGTGCACAACGAGGACACGATCGCGAGCTACCACGCGGAGGGCCGCCGGCTCGGGCGGCTGCTCTACGAGGGCCGGTGGATGGACCCGCAGAGCCTGATGCTCCGCGAGTCGATCCAGCGGTGGATCGCCTCGGTCGTCACCGGGCAGGTCACCCTGCGGCTGCGGCGCGGCGAGGACTACTCGATCCTCGACACCCGCGGCGAGAACTTCTCCTACCACCCCGACCGGCTCTCGATGGAGCGGGTCGAGAACGCGGCGTTCGGACCGACCGACCGGATCGGGCAGCTGACGATGCGCAACCTCGACATCGCCGACACCCGGGCCAAGCTCGAGCTGTACGCCGCCCAGCCGGTCACCCAGGGCCAGCTGCTCGTCGAGCACGGCACCCTCTTCGGGGCCCTCCCCTCCGGCGGCTACGACCGGATCACCGACAACCCGACCGCGGCCGGCGACGAGGAGGAGGCCCTCGACCGCGCCGCCATGGAGTCCGGCACCGACTGACCGGTACCGACTGACCGGCGACGCCGCGCCGGGACCCGACGGGTTGTCCGGCCCGGACAAATACACTGCCCGGATGAGCAGCACGGCGCGGCCCTCGGCCGAGACCCGGGCCCGGGTCGCCCGGGCCGGCGGCGACCTCGGCAAGGCCGCGGTCCGGCAGATGGAGGCCGACCACGAGTGGTTCCGCGCCCTCTCGGCGGAGAACCGCTCCTGGGTGGGGCTCGTCGCCCAGGCGGGCATCACGAGCTTCCTGGACTGGCTGGGCTCCGAGGACGGCCGCGCCACCGTGACCGCGGACGTCTTCGGCACCGCCCCCCGCGAGCTGACCCGGTCGATCTCGCTGCGCCCAGACCCTGGACCTCATCCGCACCGTCATCGGCGTCGTCGAGCGCGAGATCGGCGACTCGCCGCCCCCGGGACGAGCGCCGCCGCCCTGGAGGCGGTCCTGCGGTACAGCCGCGAGGTCGCCTTCGCCGCGGCCGAGGTCTACGCCGAGGCCGCCGAGGCCCGCGGCGCCTGGGACGCCCGGCTCGAGTCGCTCGTCGTCGACGCCGTCATCCGCGGCGAGGCGGACGAGTCGATGCAGTCCCGGGCCGCCGCCCTCGGCTGGGGCGCGGTGACCCGGGTGGCCGTCGTCGTCGGCTCCACCCCCGTCGGCGGGCGGCGGCACGGTGCTCCGTGACCTGCACCGGGCCGCCCGGCACGCGGGGCTCGAGCTGCTCGTGGCCATCCACGGGCCGCGGGTCATCTGCATCGGCGGAGGGGTCTCGGACCCGATGGAGCTCGCCTCGGCCCTCGACCCGCACCTCGGCGGCGGCCCGCTCGTCGTCGGCCCGAGCGTCCCCCACCTCTTCGCGGCCGGTCGCAGCGCCCGGGCGGCCATCTCCGGTCACACCGCCGCCCCTGCCTGGCCGGCGGCCCCGCGCCCGGTCCACGCCGACGACCTGCTCGGCGAGCGCGCGCTGCTCGGCGACCTCCCCGCCCGCAACGCCCTCGCGGCCCGGGTCATCCGCCCCTTGGCGGAGGCGTCCGGCGGCTCGCTGCTCGAGACCGCCGCGGCCTGGCTCGACGGCGCCCTCGGGGTCGAGGGCACCGCCCGCGCGCTCATCGTCCACCCCAACACCGTGCGCTACCGGCTGGCCGGCATCACCCGGACCATCGGCTACGACCTCACCGACCCGCACGACGCCCAGACCGTGCGCACCGCCCTGGCCCTGCACCGGCTCGGCCCGGGCACCCGGAC
This sequence comes from uncultured Actinomycetota bacterium, assembly GCA_963772645.1. GTDB lineage: Bacteria > Actinomycetota > Actinomycetes > Actinomycetales > Dermatophilaceae > DASSQJ01. The sequence goes on along the minus strand of CAVYYD010000003.1, from coordinate 23,844 downwards.
CAGCGCCCGGGCCTGAGTGCCCTAGTCTTGTGGGATCCCCACAAATTCAGCAACCGATGTTCGTCCCCGCTCGTCCCCGGCCCGGCGGGGTCGAGCCGTCACGCTGGGGAGCGTGATCGTCATCGTCTGCCCCGGGCAGGGCTCGCAGACCCCCGGCTTCCTCGAGCCCTGGCTCGAGCTGCCGGGTCTGCGCGAGCACCTGGCCGCCCTCTCCGACGCCGCCGGTACCGACCTCGTCACCCACGGTACGACCTCGAACGAGGACACGATCAAGGACACCGCGGTCGCCCAGCCGCTGCTCGTCGGTGCCGGGCTGATCGCCGTGCGCGCGCTCGCCGGGACCGACCCCGAGAGCTGGTACGCCACGCTCCCCCAGGGCGTCGGCGCGCTCGCCGGCCACTCGGTCGGCGAGATCACCGCGGCCGCGGCCGCCGGGGTCCTCACCGAGGCCGACGCGATGCGCTTCGTGGCGCTGCGTGGCCGCACCATGGCGCGAGGCGAGCGCGGCGACCCCCACCGGCATGAGTGCGGTGCTCGGCGGCGACCCCGCCGACGTCCTCGCGACGATCGAGCGGCACGGCCTCACCCCGGCCAACGTCAACGGAGCCGCCCAGGTCGTCGCCGCCGGCGCGCTCGACGCCCTCGCCGACCTCGCCGAGGACCCCCCGGCCCGGGCCCGGGTCATCCCGCTCAAGGTCGCCGGGGCGTTCCACACCCGGTACATGCAGGCGGCGGTCGACGCGCTCGCCGACGCGGCCGAGGACCTCTCCCCCGCCGACCCCTCGGTCCCGCTCGTCTCCAACCGGGACGGCGAGGTCGTCACCGACGGCCGCGAGGTCCTGGACCGGCTCGTCGCCCAGGTCTCCAACCCGGTCCGCTGGGACCTGTGCATGGAGCGCTTCACCGGGCTCGGGGTCACCGCGATCATCGAGCTGCCACCCTCCGGCACGCTCGTCGGCCTCGCCAAGCGCGTCCTCAAGGGCGTCGAGCTGCTCGCGGTGAAGACCCCCGACGACCTCGACGCCGCCCGCACCCTCCTCAAGGAGCACACGTCATGACCGTCACGCCCAAGGGCTTCGCCTCCCAGCTGCGGGCCGGCCCGCCCGTCCTGCACGCCCGGATCAGCGGCCTCGGCGGCTACCGGCCCCGACGCGTCGTGCCGAACGCCGAGATCGTCGACCGGATCAACTCCTCGGACGAGTGGATCCGCGAGCGCTCCGGCATCATCGAGCGCCGCTGGGCCGGCGAGGGCGAGTCGGTCATCGACATGTCCGAGCTCGCCGCGACGCCGGCGCTGGAGATGGCCGGGGTCGACGGCGGCGACCTCGACGCGCGTCATCGTGGCCACCGTCTCGTGGCCCTACCAGACGCCGGCCGCGGCGCCGCTCCTCGCCGAGCGGCTCGGCTCCAAGGGCGCGGCCTTCGACATCTCCGCGGCGTGCGCCGGGTACTGCCACGGCATCGGCCTGGCCTCGGACATGGTGCGCACCGGCAACGCCCGCAACGTCCTCGTCGTCGGGGTCGAGCGGCTCTCCGACTTCACCGACAAGGACGACCGGGGCACCGCGTTCATCTTCGCCGACGGCGCCGGCGCGGCGGTGGTCAGCCAGTCCGACACCCCCGGCATCGGCCCGACCATCTGGGGCTCCGACGGCGCCCAGTGGGACGTCATCGCCCAGAAGGACAGCTGGATCGACGTCCACGACAAGGGCCTCGACTGGCCCTCGATCGGGATGGCCGGGCAGTCGGTCTTCCGCTGGGCGGTGTGGGGCATGGCCCCGGTCGCGCAGCGCGCGATGGAGGCGGCCGGCGTCACCGCCGACCAGCTCGACGCCTTCGTCCCGCACCAGGCGAACGTCCGGATCATCGACGCCATGGTCAAGCAGCTCAAGCTGCCCGAGGACATCCCGGTCGCCCGCGACATCGCCTACACCGGCAACACCTCCGCGGCCTCGATCCCGCTGGCCATGGAGCGGATGATCCGCCACGGCGAGGTCCCAAGTGGCGGTCTCGCCCTGCAGATCGGCTTCGGGGCCGGCCTCTCCTACGCCGCGCAGGTCGTCGTCATCCCCTAGCACCGACTCCCGTGGGCCCACGGGTCACCCGGGCCAGCCACCATCCCACCGAAGAAGGAGTGCAGCACATGGCAGACCAGCAGGAGATCCTCAGCGGGCTCGCCGAGATCGTCAACGAGGAGACCGGCCTGGACCCGGCCGAGGTCCAGATGGACAAGTCCTTCACCGACGACCTCGACATCGACTCGCTCTCGATGATGACCATCGTCGTCAACGCCGAGGAGAAGTTCGGCGTGCGCATCCCCGACGACGAGGTCAAGAACCTGACCACGGTCGGCGATGCCGTGAGCTACATCCAGAGCAACCAGGGCTGACCGCCCGCGCCCCGGTCCCGCCGCGCGGGACCGGGGCGCCCGCGGGGACCCCACCGCCGACCCACGGCGGACCACCACCCCGACCGATACCAAGGAGCAGCAGCACCCATGAGCGAGCGTCGAGTCGTCGTCACCGGTCTCGGGGCCACCACCCCTCTCGGTGGAACCATCGCCGAGACCTGGGACGGCGTCCTCGCCGGCCGGTCCGGCGCCAAGCCCCTGCCCGAGGAGTGGGTCGAGCGTTACGGCCTGCCGGTCCACTTCGCCTGCACGATCGCTCAGCATCCCTCCGAGGTGCTGAGCAAGGTCGAGGTGCGCCGGATGGACCCGAGCGCGCAGTACGCCGTCATCGCCTCCAGGGCCGCGATGGAGGACGCCGGCAGCCCCGAGGTCGAGCCCGAGCGGCTCGGGGTGGCGATCGGCACCGGCATCGGCGGGATCTGGACCCTCCTCGACCAGTGGGACATCCTCCGCGAGAAGGGCGCACGCCGCGTCTTCCCGCTCGCCGTGCCGATGCTCATGCCCAACACCTCGGCAGGGAACGTCTCGCTCCAGCTCGGCGCCCGGGCCGGGGCGCACACCACCGTCTCGGCCTGCGCCTCCGGCGCGGAGTCGATGGGCACCGGCTACGAGATGATCCGTGCCGGCCGGGCCGACGTCGTCGTCGCCGGCGGGACCGAGGCCGCGATCCACCCGCTGCCGTTCGCCGGGTTCTCCCAGATGCAGGCCCTCTCGACCCGCAACGACGACCCCGCGGCCGCCTCCCGTCCCTACGACACCGGCCGGGACGGCTTCGTCATGGCCGAGGGCGCCGGAGTCATCGTCCTCGAGGAGTACGAACACGCCAAGGCCCGTGGCGCCCGCATCTACGCCGAGTTCGCCGGGATCGGCATGTCGGCCGACGCACACCACATCACAGCACCCGAGCCGGAGGGTGCCGGTGCGAGCCGGGCCATGCTCGAGGCGGTGGAGCGCGCCGGGCTCAGCGCCCGGGACATCGTGCACGTCAACGCGCACGCGACGTCGACCCCGGTCGGCGACGTCGCGGAGGCCAACGCGATCCGCCGGGCGTTCGGCGCGGACGCCGACGGGATGTGCGTCTCGGCCACCAAGTCGATGACCGGCCACCTCCTGGGCGCTGCCGGAGCGCTCGAGGGCCTCTTCGCCATCCTCGCCGTCCATCACCGGACCGCCCCCGCCACCGATCAACATCGACGACCTCGACCCGGCCATCGACCTCGACGTCGTTCGCGGCGAGCACCGCCGGCTGCCCTCCGGGGACGTCGCCGCCCTCAACAACTCCTTCGGTTTCGGCGGCCACAACGTCGCGTTCGTCGTCACCAGCGTCTGAGCCCACCCCCCGAGCGCGCGTGACCCGCGCGACGTCGACGCCCCCGGCGGTCCTCCCCGGGGGCGTCGTGTCGGGCCCCCGGTTCGGTAGCGTGCCCGCGTGGACAGCAACAGGGACGAGGCACCGCCCCCCGTCGCCCCGGCCGGCGTGGTGACCTGCCGCTACACGGCCTCCCCGCAGTCCAACGACCGGGAGGCCCGGGCGCTGCGGCGCTGGCAGCTGAGCCGCGCCCGGTTCTGGCTGCGGTGGGTCCTGGCCTGGGTCGTCTTCGTCGCTACGGTGCTGCTCGGGGCGTGGCTGCTCGTGCGCTGGCTGGCTCCCGAGGCCCTGGGCTACCTCGGCTGGGCGGTCGTGCTCGGGGTCGGGATGATGCTCGCCGCCGCCCTCGTCGACGGGGCCACCCTGCCCCAGCGCTGGCTCCGCCGGTTCCAGAAGGTCGTCGACCGGCGCACACCGGTCGGGACAGCGGTGGAGCAGTCCTTCTCCGCCGACCGGTTCACGGTGAGCACCCCGGGCTCGACCGCGGCGGTCCCCACCGCGTCCGTCACCCGGGCGGCCTGGCTGCGTGACTGCCTCGTCCTCGAGGGCGGCGCGTCCGGGGCGTGGGTGATGAACGGCGACGGCATCGACGACGAGGCGTTCCAGGTCGTGATCGAGGTGCTCGGCGACCGCCTCCGCCAGCGCTGAGAGGCCCCCGACCGGGTTACCTCCGCGGGCATGCCCACATGGTGGACCAGTCCGGCGTAGATAACTCGGAGTTATACGTTTGAAAACACGACGTAATTCCAACGCCGGGAGCACACAGATGACGACCACCGCCTCCACCACGGGCCGCGCGCTGCGCACCCCCCGGTCCGGCCGCTCGCACGGCCAGTGGGCCGTGGACGGCCGCGCGCCCCTGAACGCCAGCGAGGCCATGAAGCAGGCCGGGGGCGGGCTCGAGGTGCGGGAGCGGATCGAGCGGATCTACGCCCGGGAGGGGTTCGCCTCCATCCCCTCCGACGACCTCGACGGACGGTTCCGGTGGTGGGGCCTGTACACCCAGCGCCGCCCCGGCATCGACGGCGGCCGCACGGCCACGCTCGAGCCGCACGAGCTGTCCGACGAGTACTTCATGCTCCGCGTCCGGCTCGACGGCGGGGCCCTCGACCGGGAGCAGGTCCGGGTGCTCGCCGGCATCTCCCGCGACCTCGCCCGGGGCACCGCCGACGTCAGCGACCGCCAGAACATCCAGTTCCACTGGGTCCGCATCGAGGACGTCCCGGAGATCTGGCGTCGGCTCGAGTCGGTCGGGCTGCAGACCACCGAGGCCTGCGGGGACACCCCCCGGGTCGTCCTCGGCAGCCCCCTCGCCGGCATCGCCGCCGACGAGCTCCTCGACCCGACCCCGGTGATCGAGGAGATCGTCCGGCGGTTCGTCGGCGACCCGGAGCTGGCCAACCTGCCCCGCAAGTTCAAGACGGCCGTGACCGGGCACCCGAGCCTCGACGTCGTCCACGAGGTCAACGACCTCTCGCTCGTCGGCGTCGAACACCCGTTGCTCGGGCCGGGCTACGACCTGTGGGTCGGCGGCGGCCTCTCCACGGCACCCCGGCTCGCCGAGCGGCTCGGCGCCTTCGTCCCCCCCGAGCGGGCCGCCGACGTCTGGCACGGGGTCGTCCGGCTCTTCCGCGACCACGGCTACCGGCGGCTGCGCACCAAGGCCCGGCTGAAGTTCCTGCTCGCCGAGTGGGGGGCCGCGGAGTTCCGCCGCGTGCTCGAGCAGGACTACCTCGGGTACGCGCTGCCGGACGGGCCGCCGCCGGCGCGTCCCAGCACGCCGGGCGACCACGTGGGGGTCCACCGGCAGAAGGACGGCCGCTGCTACGTCGGGGCGGCCCCGCTCGTCGGGCGGCTCGGCGGGCAGGTCCTGGCCGGCCTGGCCGACCTCATGGCGGATGCCGGTAGCGGCCGGCTGCGGCTCACCCCGCACCAGAAGCTCGTCGTCCTCGACGTGGCCCCGCAGCGCGTCGACGCCCTCGTCGACGGGCTGGCCGCCCTCGGGCTCTCGGTGGCCCCGAGCCCGTTCCGGCGCAGCACCATCGCCTGCACCGGCATCGAGTACTGCAAGCTCGCCATCGTCGAGACGAAGGCCACTGCGGCGAGTTCGATCGCCGAGCTCGAGCGCCGCCTCGCCGACGTCACCGACCAGCTCGAGACCCCGGTCAGCCTGCACGTCAACGGGTGCCCCAACTCCTGCGCGCGCATCCAGGTCGCCGATATCGGGCTCAAGGGCCAGGTCGTCACGGTCGACGGCGAGCAGCACCCGGGGTTCCAGGTCCACCTCGGTGGCGGCCTGGCCTCCCCGGAGCGGGACGAGGCGGGCCTGGGGCGCACGGTTCGCGGCCTCAAGGTCACCGCCGAGGACCTGCCCGACCTCGTCGAGCGGCTCGTCCGGCGCTTCCTCGCCGCCCGCGACCCCGGCGAGACCTTCTCCCACTGGGTCCACCGCGTCGACGACGAGGAGCTGCGATGACCACCACGACGAGCACGACGAACCCGCCCGGGGCGGCGACCACCCGACGCCGACGCGGCACCGAGGAGCTGCGCGCCCTCGCCGAGGACGGTGCGCGCCGCCTGGGCGACGCGACCGCCGACGAGGTCGCGGCGTGGGCAGCGGCGAGCTTCCCGGGTGCCCTGGCGGTCGCCTGCTCGATGGCCGACGCCGTCCTGCCGCACCTGGTCTCCCGGCACGCGCGCGGGGTCGACGTGCTCTTCCTCGACACCGGCTACCACTTCGCACAGACCCTCGGCACCCGCGACGAGGTGGCCCACGCGCTGCCGGTGCGGGTCGTCGACGTCCGGCCGCGGCTCTCGGTGGCCGAGCAGGACGCCGAGCACGGGCCGCGGCTGTTCGAGCGGGACCCCTCCGCGTGCTGCCGGATGCGCAAGGTGGAGCCGCTGCACGAGGCCCTGGGCGGCTACGAGTGCTGGGTCACCGGCGTGCGCCGCGACGAGGCCCCCACCCGGGCCGCCACCCCACTCGTCGCGTTCGACGAGGCGAACGGCCTGGTCAAGGTCAACCCGCTCGCCGCGTGGAGCGCCGACGACGTCATCGGCTACGCGGCCGACCACGGCGTGCCGGTCAACCTCCTCCTCGCCGGCGGCTACCCCTCGATCGGATGCGAGCCGTGCACGGCCCGGGTCGCCCCGGGCGCCGACCCCAGGTCCGGCCGCTGGGCCGGGCTCGCCAAGACCGAGTGCGGGATCCACCGATGACCATCGCCGACACCCTCGCCGCGGCACGCCCCGGCGGCCAGCCGCCCGCCCTGACCCAGCTCGACGCGCTGGAGGCCGAGGCGATCCTCGTCATCCGCGAGATCGCCGCGGAGCTCGAGCGGCCGGTGCTGCTCTTCAGCGGCGGGAAGGACTCCGTCGTCCTGCTGCACCTCGCCGTCACGGCGTTCTGGCCGGCGCCGGTCCCCTTCCCGCTGCTCCACGTCGACACCGGCCACAACTTCCCCGAGGTCCTGGCCTTCCGCGACGCCACCGTCGAGGGTCTCGGGCTGCGACTCGAGGTGGCCTCGGTCCAGGAGTGGATCGACGACGGCCGCCTGCGCGAACGCCCCGACGGCACCCGCAACCCGCTGCAGACCCGTCCGCTGCTCGACGCCATCGCACGGCACCGGTTCGACGGCGTCTTCGGCGGGGCCCGTCGCGACGAGGAGAAGGCGCGCGCCAAGGAGCGCGTCGTCAGCCTGCGGGACGACTTCGGCCAGTGGGACCCGAAGAACCAGCGACCCGAGCTGTGGAACCTCTTCAACCCCCGGCACCGGCCCGGTGAGCACGTCCGCGTCTTCCCGCTGTCGAACTGGACCGAGCTCGACGTCTGGCGCTACGTCGAGCGTGAGGGCATCGCGCTCCCGTCGCTGTACTTCGCCCACGAGCGCGAGGTCGTCCAGCGGGACGGGATGCTGCACGGGATCGGCCCGTGGTCCCGGCCGCGGGCGGGCGAGGTGGTCGAGCGCCGCCTCGTGCGCTACCGCACCGTCGGTGACATGTCGTGCACCGGCGCGGTCGAGAGCACCGCGGCGACGGTCGCCGACGTCGTCGCCGAGGTGGCGGACACGACGGTCACCGAGCGGGGAGCGACCCGGGCCGACGACCGCGTCTCCGAGGCCGCCATGGAGGACCGCAAGAAGGAGGGGTACTTCTGATGGGCACCCTGCTGCGCCTGGCCACCGCCGGGTCGGTCGACGACGGCAAGTCCACCCTCGTCGGCCGGCTGCTCCACGACAGCCGGTCGGTCCTCGCCGACCAGCTCGACGCGGTCGAGCGGGTCAGCCGCGAACGGGGCCTGGGAGCCACCGACCTCGCCCTCCTCACCGACGGCCTGCGGGCCGAGCGCGAGCAGGGCATCACCATCGACGTGGCCTACCGGTACTTCGCGACCGCGAACCGCTCGTTCGTCCTCGCCGACTGCCCGGGCCACGTGCAGTACACCCGCAACACGGTCACCGGGTCCTCCACCGCGGACGCCCTGGTCCTGCTCGTCGACGCCCGGAGGGGGGTGCTCGAGCAGACCCGGCGACACCTGGCGGTGGCGGCCCTGATGCGGGTGCCGCACGTGGTCATCGCCGTGAACAAGATCGACCTCGTGCAGCACAGCGAGGAGGTCTTCCGCGCCGTCGCCGCCGACGTCCGGCGGATCGCGGCCGATCTCGGGGTGACGCACGCCCACGCGGTACCGGTCTCGGCGCTGCACGGCGACAACGTCGTCGAGCGCTCGGCCGGGACCCCGTGGTACGACGGCCCGTCCCTCCTCGAGCTCCTCGAGTCCCTCCCGGCCGGCGGCGACCCGGCGACCGAGCCCTTCCGGATGCCGGTCCAGCTCGTGATCCGCCCGCAGTCGGCGGCCCGCTCCGATGAGCACGTCGAGTACCGGGGCTACGCGGGGCAGGTCTCCTCCGGGGTGGTCCGCGTCGGGGACGAGGTCGTCGTCCAGCCCTCCGGGACCCGCTCTCGCGTGACCGGCATCGACCTCGGAGACCGCCGGCTCGACGTGGCGGTGGCCGCCCAGTCGGTCACCGTGCGCCTCGCCGACGACGTCGACGTCAGCCGGGGCGACGTGCTCGTCGCCGCGGACGACGTCGCGCCGCTGCGGCAGGAGGTCCCCGCGCTCGTCTGCTGGCTCGGCGACACGCCGCTGCGGCCCGGGGCCCGGGTCCTCGTCAAGCACGGGGCACGCACCGTGCTCGCCCTGGTGCGTACCGTCGACGGCCGACTCGACCTGGACACGCTCCGGCTCGTCGAGGCGGAGGGCCTGGCGCTCAACGACATCGGACGGGTCACGGTCCGTCTCGCCTCGGCCCTGCCGGTGGAGCCCTACGCGCGCTCCCGGCGCGGTGGCGCCTTCCTCGTCATCGACCCCGACGACGGGCGGACCCTGGCGGCGGCGATGGCCGACGCCTCCCTGCGCCGGGGACGACGGGCGGTGAGCCTGCCGCTGGCCCTCGACCTGCGCGGGCAGCGGGTCGTCGCCGTCGGTGGTGGGCCGGTGTCCGCCCGCCGGGTCACCGCCTTCGCGGACGAGGGAGCGCTCGTCGAGGTGGTCTCGCCGTGGCTGTGCGAGGAGCTGGCCGGGCTCGTCGCGGACGGGGCCGTCGCCTGGACCGAGCGCGACTACGCGGGCCCGGACGACCTCGACGGGGCCTGGCTCGTCCACACCGCGACCGGGGACCTGCTCGTGGACAGCGCTGTCCGGGAGGATGCCCAGCGGGCCCGGGTCTGGTGCGTCGACGCCACGGATGCCGCGTGCTCGCCCGCCGCCGTCCCCGCGCGTCATCGGGTCACGACCCCCGACGGGACCCTGACGGTCGCCGTCCACGCCGGCGGCGACCCTGCCCTGGCCCGGGACGTCGCCCGGGAGGTGGCCCGGGTGGTCGCCACCGGGGGGCTCGACCTGCGCCGGCGCCGAGCCCGGACCGGGCCCGGGTGGGTCGCCCTGGTCGGGGGCGGCCCGGGCCCCGGGGGCCTGCTCACGGCGCGGGGCCACGAGGTGCTCGCCGCCGCCGACGTCGTCGTCGTCGACCGACTGGCGCCTCGCGAGCTCGTCGACGCACTTCCGGCGTGGGTCCGGGTGGTCGACGTCGGCAAGTCGCCGGGCCACCACGCGATGCCCCAGGACCGGATCAACGACCTCCTCGTCGAGGAGGCGCTCGCCGGCCACGGCGTCGTCCGGCTCAAGGGCGGCGATCCGTACGTCTTCGGCCGGGGCGGTGAGGAGCGCCTGGCGTGCGAGGCCCACGGGGTCCGCGTCGAGGTCGTGCCGGGTGTGACGAGCGCCGTCGCGGTGCCGGCTGCGGCCGGCATCCCCGTGACGCACCGTGGGCTCAGCCGTGGGTTCACCGTCGTCACCGGGCACGACGAGCTTCCCGCGGTCCCACCCGGCTCCGGGCACACCGTCGTCCTCCTCATGGGCGTCTCGGCGCTGCGTCGCTCGGCCGAGGCGCTCGTCGCTGCGGGCCGCTCCCGCGCGTGCCCGGCGGCGGTGGTCGCGAGCGGCTGGCAGCCCGGCCAGCGAACGACCCTCGGCACGCTGGCCGACATCGCCGACCGGGCCGAGGCGGCCGCGGTCGCCAACCCTGCCGTCGTCGTCGTCGGCGACGTCGTGCGGCTCGCCCCGGGCTGGGCCGCCCGCAGGGACGGCTGACCGTGCCCGCTCTCCTCACCCTCGGCATCGTCGGGGCCGTGGCCCAGCTGGTCGCCGGCTCCCTGGGGATGGGGTACGGGGTCCTGACGACGTCGGCCCTGCTGGCCCTGGGCACGGCACCGGCGGTGGCCAGCGCCTCGGTGCACCTCGCCGAGGTCGGCACCAGCGCCTCGCTCTGGGCCTCCCACCGCCGACTCGGCAACGTCGACGCGCGGCTCGTGCGCCGGATCGGGGTGCCGGGCGCGGTCGGGGCGTTCGTGGGGGCGGTGGGCCTCACCGCGCTGCCGGCGCCGGTGAGCCGTGTCCTCATGGCCGGCGTGCTCGTCCCCCTCGGCGGCTACCTCGTGGTCCGGTTCGCCCTCGGGCCGGAGGTTCGGCCGGCGACCTCACGGGGCGGGCCGCCGCGGCGCCTGCTCATCCCGCTGGGCCTCGTGGGCGGGGTCGTCGACGCCGTCGGCGGCGGAGGCTGGGGGCCGGTGACGACGACGAGCCTGCTCGCCTCGGGCCGGGTCCCCCCACGCACGGTCGTCGGGTCGGTCGACGCCGCGAAGCTGCTCGTCACCACGGCGGCGTCGGCGGGGTTCGTCCTCGCCCTGGGGCTGAACGCGGTGCCGGTGCGGGTCGTCCTCGTGCTCCTCGCCTCCGGCGTGCTCGTCGCGCCGCTGGCGGCGTGGCTGGTCGCCCGCCTGCCCCACCTGGTCCTCGGGACCGCGGCCGGTGGGCTCGTCGTCCTCGTCAACCTCCCGCCGCTGTTCTCGAGCACCGGCGCGACACCGGCGGCGGCCCACGTCGTCACGGCGGTCGCGGTGGCGCTCTGGCTGCCCGCCCTCGGGTGGAGCGTGCTGCGCTCCCGGCGGGCGCCCCAGCACGCGCCGTCGCTCCCCGAGACCGCCGATGCCTGAACCCGCACCGCCGCTCGTCCTGCTCGCCCACGGCACGCGAGACCCGGCCGGGCTCGCCACCCTCGAGGGGGTTCGCTCGGACGTCGCCGACCGGTGTGCGGGAACCCCGACGCTGCTGGCGCTGCTCGGACCGGGTCCCGAGGCGAGGCTGGCGCACGGCGTGCTGCCCCGGCAGCCGGGCCCGGTGGTCGTCGTCCCGTTCCTGCTGGCGGACGGGGTGCACGTGGCCCTCGACGTCCCACGGCTGGTCGCGGGCCGCACCGACGTCGTGACCCCGGCCCTCGGGTTCGGCCCGGAGGTGGTGAGGGCCCTCGCCGACCGGGTGCGGTCCGCGTCCGGGAGGCCGGGTGCGGTCGTGCTGGCCGCCGCGGGGTCGAGCCGGGCTCGCTCCCGGGCCCAGGCCCGCCTCGCAGCGGTCGAGCTCGGCCGGCTGCTCGGCGCGGGGACGGCGACCGGTTTCCTCAGCGGGCCGGGGCCCGGCGTCGCGGAGGCCGCCGCCGACGCGCGGCGTGGTTCCCCGCACGGCCCTCTCGTCCTCGCCTCGGCGCTGCTGGCCCCGGGCACGTTCCAGGACCGGCTGGTGCAGGCGGCGGACGGCCTCGGCGCGGTGGCCACGGCGCCGCTGGCCCGGCATCCCCTCGTCGTCGGCGTGGTCGTCGACCGATACCGCCGGGCGCGCGCCGGCGTGCCCGCTGCGCATGCCGTGCGCTGACGCCCGGCGGCCTCAGCCGACCTTGTGCAGCCAGCGGACGGGCGCGCCGTCCCCGGCGTAGCGGAACGGCTCGAGCTCGCGATCCCAGTCGTTGCCGAGGAGCTCCTCGAGCATCTCCTGCATCGCCTCGGGGCTGCCCTGGGCGAGCAGGACGACCTCGCGGAGGCGGTCCTCGTTGATGACCGCGTCACCGCTGGCGGAGGTCCACGTGTGGTGGATGCCCAGGCTCGGGGTGTGCGACCAGCGGGAGCCGTCGCATCCGGGGCTCGGCTCCTCGGTGACCTCGTAGCGCAGGTGGTCCCAGCCCCGCAGCGCGGAGGCGAGGCGGGCGCCGGTACCGGGCTCGCCGGCCCAGCTCAGCTCGGTGCGCACCATGCCCGGGGCGGCCGGCTGGTCGGTCCAGTCGACGGTGAGGCGCCGGGCCGAGGACTCCCTCGACCGCCCAGAGGATGTGCGGGCACAGCGCCTTCTGGGTCGAGTGGACGTACACCACTCCCCGCGTCGAGGTGCGCGGCATCGCGACAGACATCCTGGTCTCCTTCACGTGGTGGGACGTCTTCCCCAACGCCGACTCACGTGGATGCGGAGCAGCTGGCTGCCGGTGGGCTGGTGGCCCGGCCGTGCGCGCTGTACAGGCACGCCCGGGGGCGTGCCGTTGTGAGTCACATGATGCACCATCCGGCTCACCGGCACCAGCACTCCCACCGGCGCGGCGGGTAGGCTCGCCGCGCCGCCGACCGCCGGGTGCGGTGGCACGGGGCGTTAGCTCAGTCGGTCAGAGCAGCGGACTCATAATCCGTCGGTCGTCGGTTCAAGCCCGACACGCCCCACTCGGCATCGTCGCAGGTCAGGCATGGTTCTCGGTCGGAATCGAGAGGTCTGATGCCTGGTCCGCCCCCCGAAACGGTGCAGTTCGTGGTGCAGTTGAACGACTCAGCCGGTCCCAGACACGCTCACCGACTGACCGACCCCCAGGTCGTCTCCACCGGTCTCTGGCGCTCGCACAACCCACCCAGGAGTGACTCCCGGGCCCGCGGTTCGTGCTTTCGGAAGGCATGACCGAGATGACCTCCGCCGACATCCGCTCTATCACCGAGCGCATCGAACAGCGGCTGCGATCGATGGCCGAACACGAGGCCGCGATCCGCGCCGACCTACACGCCCTGGCAACACTCACCGTCCCCGCCGCCGACGACCATCTCCTGGACGTCGCCACCGCCGCCAACTGGCTGGGGATCTCACGAGCCACGATGTTCCGCCTGATCCGTAACGACCCCCTCCTCCGACACGTCAAGGTCGGCAAACGCACCCTCTTTCGCCCCGAGGACCTGCGCGCCTATGCCGCCCGCCAGGTCGCCTCATGAGCTCCACCCGCGCCGCGAATGGGCGTTCCTCCATCTACCGCGACGCCCGCGGCACCTGGCACGGATGGGTCACCATGGGCCGCGACGAACACGGGCGCGCAGTACGCCGCCACGTCCGCGCCCGCACCAAGGCAGAGGTGACCCAACGGGTCAGCGACCTGGAAACCCAACGACGCGGCACCGCGCACCTGGCCGCGACCAATGCCCGCCAAACCCTCGGCCAATGGCTCGACGAGTGGCTCCTACAGATCCAGCGCAGTCGCAAACCAAGAACATTCACAAGGAGTTGGCAGGATTTCGGTGGTTTGAAAGGTGGGGATGGTCGGGTCGGCCAGGCCGAGGTGGACCTCCGTGGGCCGGTTCCAGGCATGGCCTCGTGGGGCCGGATCGGTGTTGTACTCGATCCGGTAGTCCTCGGCGTGCTTGGCGAGCATGACGGCGTCGTCGATCTCGTCGATGTAGAGCCGCTCGTACTTCAGGGTGCCGAAGCCGCGTTCGCGTGAGCCGTTCTGCCCGGGGGTGCTGCACCCGGGTGCGGACGTGGCGCAGCTCGGGGTGGGCTGGCGATGAACGCCTCGAACCGGAACGAGCGGAACGGGCCGCCGTTGTCGGTCACGATCGTGACGACCGGCAGCAGCTCGCCGGTCTCGGGATCGACCGGGCAGTGCTCGCGCAGTGGGTGGCCGAACATCGCCTCGTAGTCGGCCAGGGCGAGCTCGACGGCGTCGATCGCGTCGTGCTGGTTCGCGGTCGGGGAGACGTGGAACGGATGCTCGTACTTGGACCAGTAGTCCCGGCAGCCGGCCAGCCGCCAGGTGCCGCCGGTGGTGGTCTCGAACTCGGAGAAGTCCAGCTGCCAGACCTGGTTCGGGCCGGTCGGCTCGTGGCGAACGCGGCCTTGCGTGCGCTCGGCGAGCTTGCGGCGTTCGCGCTGGTAGTGCGCCGGGCAGGATCAGGCCCTCGTCGCGCAGCAGCCGCAGCACGGTCGCCTCGGACACCACGTGCCCGTCGTGGCGGACCATCGCCCAGATCTTGCGGTGCCCCCACGCCGGGTGCGCCAGCGCGTGCTTGCCAGCATCCGCTCGCGCGGCCGCTCGCGGGCCGGCCGCGGCCACGGCCCCTTCGGCCGGCCGCCAGCGCGGGCCTTGGCCTGCCAGCGGCGCCAGGTCCGCTCGGGCATGTCGATCAGCTCGCAGAACCTCGTGGTCGACATGCCCGCCTCGACGCGGATCACCTCGAGGTCCTCGAAGGGCCCAGCCGGCCCTCCGCGGACTTCTTCCACACCCGCAGCTCGACCGCGGCCTCACCCAGCGCCTGGGTCAGGTCCGCGACCTCGGCCTCGAGCTGCTGCTCCCGCGTCGACGGCCCGGACCTGCCGGCCGCCAGCGCGTCTTGCCGGCCTCGAGGAAGTCGGCCTTCCACCGGCCGATCGACTGCTCGCTGACCTTCTCCCGCCGAGCGGCCTCGGCGACGTGATCTCGCCGGCCAGATCACGCTCATCACGATCCGGGTCTTCTCCTCGGCCGGGATCACAGGTGGTCTTCCCATGTCTCAGATTCTCCTTCAGGACTGACTCAACAGCCCTGCCAGAAATCTGACGCGCGACCACCTACGAGTCCCTCGTCCGCACGCACTGCGGCCCGCTGCGAGGGACCAAACTGGTCGCTGTCACGGTCCGTCAGATCGACGACCTCCTCGAGCACGTCCGGACCACGTCCAGTCCCACCACCGCAGGAAACCTTCACCGCACCCTGCGCGCCGCATTCTCCACCGCGGTCCGCCGCGGACTGGTCCCCACCAACCCTTGCCGGTACGCCACGGTCCCCCGCGTGCGCCACGTCGAAGTGGTACCGCTCGAACTCAGCGAGGTCCATCGCATCCTCCGGATCGCCCACACCGAACGAAACGGCGCACGATGGTCCGTCGCCCTCGCGCTCGGGCTGCGCCAAGGCGAAGCCCTCGCACTGACGTGGAGCGACCTCGACCTCGACACCGGCACCCTCGCCGTCCGCCGCCAGCTCCAACGCCTCCCTTGGCAACACGGCTGCGACGATGCCACCCCCGCGCACACCCCCGCGCGATGCCCCCACCGACACAGCGGCGGCCTCCGCTTCGACGACACCAAGAGCGGCGCCGGCCGACGAACACTCGCGCTACCCCCACAAATGCTCCCCCACCTCCACAACCACCGCCGGGCCCAAACCCACGAACGCCTTCGAGCCGGCAGCACCTGGCATCACCACGACTTGGTGTTCACCCAACCTGACGGCTCCCCCATCGACCCCCGCGCCGACCACAACGCATGGAAGATGCTCCTGACCAAAGCCGGCGTACGCCCAGCCCGCCTCCACGACGCCAGACACACCGCAGCCACGCTCCTCCTCGCTCAAGGCGTCGACGGCCGCGTCGTCATGAGCCTCATGGGCTGGAGCCAGTCCGTCCTCCTCACTCGCTACCAACACGTCATGGACTCCATGCGAACCGACGCCGCCACCAAGGTCGGCACTGCGATCTGGGGCGACGCCCCCGGCTGACGGCAACCACCAAGCCCGCGCCTGGCGCGTTGGGCGAGGGCAGGACTCAGTTCAGCGTCGGCACTCTGCAGGCTCGTCGTGGAGAGACCAGAATGGAGCGGTACCCACGACGGCTCATAGGTCAACGTTCACACCCGTACCCCGAGCCGTGGCCGGTGAACGATGGTGGAATTCGGTCCCGATGCCAGCGCCCGTCGAGGGGGCGAGGTTCGCTCGATCCTGACCCGGCCTTCGCTTCCTGCACCGCGCCGGTCGCTGAGTCCGCGACCCGGGCGGCGGCAACGACTCGTTCGGCGTGGCTGACCAGGACGGTACGCACCCGCTGGGGGAGCGCTACCTCACGCCGGGTCGCGACATCCGTGGGGTCGATCCAGGGTGCGGCCTTGGGCGCCCCAAGGTATTCGGTGGCCACGGCGTGTGCGCCGCGGGCTGACACCGTGAGCTGGGGGTCCTGTAGGGCTTCGTTCACCGCCTGCGCCAGGCCGGGGGAGGCCGCGACCGACCGATGCAGAACGCGCACCGTGGCCTCCAGGTCGACGCGGGCGGCCATCGCGGCGGGGGCGTCCAGGCCGGTGGCGTCGTGAGTGATCTCCCGCATTGCGGCCAAAACCTCGTTGCCGGCCAGCAGCAGCCCGCCGCCGGGGCGTACGTGCATGGGCCTGAGCCGGGTCAGGTCTTCGCGAACCTGGCCCCATGACTCGTCGAGGTCGGTGAGCGCCGCGGCCACGCGGGCCTGGTCGAGGGTGAGCTGACGTCCGGTCTGCGTCTGCTGGGCGGCACCAACGATGGCGGCTGTCCGGGTGATGTCGCGTTGCGTCGCAGCGACGAGCAGAAGTGTCGCCGTGCTCGCCTCACCCGCCAGGGACCGATGGGCCTGCACCTCCCAGCGAACAATCGCCTGCTGAAGACGGGTCACCGTGGGGGGGTCGCACTGCTCGCCGGTGAGGGCTACCGGCCAGCGGCTGTCGAGATACGTGCCGGCCAGTTGTTCGATGCTGGTGGCCCGGTCTCGCGCCGCCCGGGCGTGGACGGTGGAGTCCCCGGCGGGGATCTGCCGGCGGGCGTCCACGCGGTGTTGGAGCTCGCGGATGTGCAGGTCCAGGGAGAGGGCAACGGCGTGAGAGGCGACGTAGACGGTATGCATCATGCGGGTGCGGGCGGCCTGGGCGTCAAGGTGCCCCAGCTCGGACAACGGGGCCGTGGGGTGACGTCGGGCGCTGACGAGCTCGCCGGCCCGGCTCAAGGACGCCGCGGCCGCCTCGAGGAGGGGATCCCCGTCCCCGCCTCCTGGCCATCCTGCGCGTTGCTGACGGACGAAACCCGCTCGAGCCCGTGCGTGGATCCGCTCCATGGTCGGGTCCTGCTCCCGATCGGGGATCGTCGACCACGACTGGGCCGCGGCGTCGACGACCTCGTTCCAGGCGCGCACACTTGCCTTGGCCTGGTCGGGGTCGGGATCCCACAGCGCCGAGCGGGCGCGCAGGTCGGCATCCAAGAGCAGCTCCCCGACACTACGGGCGTCACGAGCTGGGTCCAGCGGGCCGTTCTCGCTCACCGGGTGATCTCACCGGCCAGCTTGTTGAGCTCAACGATCACCCCGGAGGCGCCCGGGGGGAACTCCTCAATCGGGTGGCGTCGGGTGATCTGCTCCGCGTTCAGCACGTGCTCGGCGAACCCGAGGCCGCTCTCGTCGAGGGTGACCAGGTCGAAGAGTTCGTCCTGCCCCTGGGGGAGCAGCTCGAGCGCGAAAGCGGCGATGTACATCGCCCACAGCGCGTTCGAGTGCATGGCCAGGTCGGTCCTGGCCGCATCGAAGCCGCGATCTGCGGCCTCGTTGAGCCGCACGATCACCTCCCGCCACGCATCCAGCGCAGGCGTGGTCCTCGTCTCGGTGGTCATCGGTGGTGCTCCTTTCGGTTCGGGTCCTTCCCATCGGGCCATACCGGCCGGGCGGCGCGCACCCGGCTTGGAGCGATCTGTGGACAGCCCGTGATGTCAGAGCCCCTGTGGACAGTGGCCTCACACAGCCGTAAGCGGCGGCGGCCGCTGGGAGAGTCACAAGCGACTGGGTTTAGGACTCTCCGACCAGGCCTGGTGGATGCGTGGAGGTGGTTGCATTGCCCCGGTGGATCTCGAAGGCGCTCGCGGTCGGCCCCGGCATGGTCGTCAGCACGGTCCTGACGTGGATGGTCGGCGCGCTCCTTCCGCCCCTGCCCGGCCTGGCCCTGTTCGTCGGGGGCCTGATGGCACTGGCGCTGCTCCTGCTCGGCCGAGGGGAGCGGGTAGCGGCCCGCGTCCTGTACCGGGCGCACCCGCTGAGCGAGGAGGAGCAGGCTGCGTTGGCGCCGGCCCTGACCTTGCTCTGCAGCGGCCAGCTCGGCCCGCCCCTGGTGCAGATGTGGGTCTGCAGCAGCGACCGCCGCGCGGTCGCCGAGGCGGTGGGCCGGCGCACCGTCGTCGTCGCCGTCGGAGTGCTCGACGCCCTTCAGGACGGCCGCCTGACTCCGGCTCAGGCGGCCGCGGTCATCGGTCACCCCGCGGCACTGGTCCGCGACGGGTGGGTGCGCCACGATCTGGCGATCGCGTACTGGTCCCTCCCGTGGCTGACCCTGCGCGCGATCGCCCACGGGCTCTCGGCCACCGTCGGGCGTCTGCCCCTCATCGCCCTGGCATGGCGGCTGCGGATCGTTCTGGTCACCATCGCCGTCGTCCAGGCGGTCCAACAAGGCTGGCCGTGGGTCGCGGCGATGCTCGGAGTCCTCGGCGCCGTCAGCTACGCGATCCCGGTGTGGGAGAGACGCTGGGACACCCTCCTGCTCACCGCCGGCGACACCGCTCTGCTGGCCGGCGGACTCGCCGCGCCGTGGGCCAGCGTGCTACGTCGGCACACCATGACCCCGCGGATCCGGCAACGGCTCCGCACGCTCGAGCCGCTACCCACCGCCCTGGCGAGCTTGGCGCTGGTCACCCGGGACTGAACGCCAGCGCTCCCTCGACAGGCCGGTGGCGCGCTCGGCCGCGGCCCTCTCAGAGCGAACCAGGGCAACCTCCTTGCGCTGGGCGGCCTCCGGGCAGGAGCCGCAACCGGGCGCCTGCCGCAGCGGTTGGCGCTGAGAAGAGGTCGTCGACGACGCTCAGCGCCGCAGTGAGGAACCGGCGTCGAGCCTCAAGGGCGGCGAGGGAAGGCGCCGGTGGCGGCTGGCCGCAGCGGCGACTGCGAGCAACTGGACAGGAACGACCGCGCACCGACGGAGGTCCTGGGCCAGAGTGCGAACTACCCGGTCCTGGTCGCGTAGCGCTCGTTCACACCGGTCGGCGCGCGTACGCGGGCGGCGCGGGATCAGGGGAGGGACCCTCGGGGCGGCAGGGGCGGGTCGCCGCATGCGCCTCAGCCCACTCCGATGCCCGGGCGCCTGGTCGAAACTGCGGCTGGCCAGCTGGGATCCGCTGGTCCTGACGCACCCTCAACACGGTGCGACACGCAACCCCCAGACGCCCGGCGATCTCGGTGTCCGATGCCCCTGAAGCAGCCATCGAGCGCACCACGGCGGCACGTTCGGGCGGGCTCAGCTGCGCGGGAGTCGGGTCGCCGGCGGTGGCCGCGCGTCGCACGGCCACCAGGTCGAAGACGTCCGCGCCGCCGTTCTCGCCCGGGACGTGCGGAACACCGGTCGGGTCGTCGATCGCATCTTCATCCCACGCCAGAGGCGGCGCGTACCCCAGGGATCGGGCCCAGCCGCGCGTTTCCGGCGACGGGCCCGGGGTCATCGACAACCTGTCGTAGACATCGCGCACATCCCGCCACCGCTCGACGGTCATCAGCGCCCCACCACCGTTTACCAGACGGGAGGTGTTGGCAGCCCCTGCCGCCGCGATGGCGTCATGCGTCCACCCGAGCGCCATCAGGGCCTGGACCCGCCGCACCGCACCGATCCGAGGAACGTGCCCCGTGGCCTGCCCGCCATAGACACCGGCCAGCGACAAGCTCGCCACTCGACGTGCTGTTGCCCGCTGAACGTGCTGCCGGCGGCCATCCAGGATTGCCCTGATACCGGTGTCGCTCAGGCCACTACCGCGAGCCAGTGCCCGCAACGGAACATGAACCTCCGCCAGCTCAGCGATCCGGGCCCGCACCGGACCGGCATCGATATAGCGCCCCGGCCCGCCCTCGTACCGCTCACGCTGATAGGACACCTCCCACGCTTTCCGATAAGACATCGAGCCACCTCCAGAGGACTAGATGCCTTCCGTAAGCGGCGGCTGCGCCCTTGAGAGTCACCGCGACATCGCACCCCCGCGCACAAACGGGACGGCTCCGCCATCCCGAGGCCCGAGGCGCTCGTGAGTGAGCCGCCCTGCTCGTCGCTCGACGTCGACGGTCTCAGCTCGCGGTCCGGGGATGGCCGGCCGGCGGGGCCGCTCCAAGGATGAGGTCGTCTCATATGCCCTTGCTGGGCAGGCTCGGCCCAAGGTGCGCCGCAAGAGCGGATCCTTATTGGGGTGACGACCAGTTTCGGTCGCTTCTGGCCACCTCTGGGGTTGGAACGCGCCTCGAGCGAAGTGTGCGCGTGGCTCCTTGCAGGTCGTTCGCTGCGCTGGTGAAGTAGGGCCGTGGGAGACACCGGGCCGCACCTGGAGCTGGAGTGGCTCGCTCGGCGCCGTGACGGTGAATCCGTCGCCCTCATCGCTTGGCGTGACGGGGTGAGCCCGGGCCGTGTCCGGCGCATCACCGATCAGTTCGGACCCTTCCCCCGGGCCCACGTCCAGCTCGGCCGCACCCACCTCAACGCTGACTCCCTAGACGCTCGTACCCACCGTTGGGTTCAGGCTCGTCGACGAGGACAGAGCGTCACGAGGATCGCCCACACCGACGGCGTGGCCCACCAGATCATCAGCAGGGCAACCGCAGGCCTGGGCCCGTACCCCGGTGGCGACGTCATCCAGCAGTGGGTGGCCGCCCGGCGGAACGGGCAGACACTGGCATCCATCGCCGCCGCGTACGGCACCACCGCGGCAACTGTGAGGTCGGCCACCCGCCCTCACGGCCCGTTCAGCCCACCCGGGCCGCGCCTACCTCCCGGGTCGTTGGCGTGAAAGGCATCGCCCGCATGGTCGGCCTCACCGAACCCACCTTGGTGCGCTGGGTCGCCAACGGACGGGTGCCAGAACCTGACTTCACCACCGCCACCGGACGGAAGGTCTGGCAGACAGTCACTATCACCCGATGGCTGGACGACGCCGACTTCGAGCGGTGCCACTGCGGAGCTCGGTGCGTCAGCCTCAGCCGACACCAAGCCCTCGCCCACCGTCGGCCCGCTGAGGACACGACACCATACGTGTGACGGAACAGCCATGGGCGAGCCAGGCGCCGGCTCGCGCGCCCGCGCATCCGCCCCAACGCCATGACGGATGGCGGACCTACCCTTCCCCCCCATGACCAGTTGGCAGTACACCACCCTGCGGTTCGACCCCACCCGCTACGGCGACGAAGAGGCCTGGGCGCGCGCGGTCGCCGCCGACGGCTGGACCACCTGGAGACGATCAGGCGCGACAGCCACCATCGACGGCCGACGCGGCCGGGTCTGGGCCCTGCGGCGGCCATGCCTGCGGCCCTTCGCGGTTCACCACCACACCCGCGACTGCGCCGCACGAACGGAGAACCGCTGAGCGCGCCGCCAGCAGTCAGCGGACGACGCCCCCGAACCTCGAACAAGCGAAGGTATCGCCGGCCGAACAGGCCGCTGCCCGCATAGCGCGACGGGGGACGCAATTCCTACCAAACGTCCTGTGCTGCAGCCTGCACGCAACGCCCGACAATTCACGATCAGCCAGCGGCCGGCACGGCGCAGGCCGCCGACACGGGGCCGGCCGCCTGCGCACCCCCCGGAGCCGGCGGCTCCTGCTCGGTCGAGGTCGCGGGCGCCGCCGCGGCCGCGACCTTCCGCAGCCGCGTCGCCTCCCGCAGGCTCAGCTGTCCCCCGCACCACTCCACGGCCTCCGGCAGCGACAGGCCCTCGTCGTCGGTCAACGCGACCAGGGCCTCCCCCGCGCGCGCCTCGTACACCGCCCCCAGCGCGTCCCGCTCAGCCAGCGCGGTCACCACCGCGACCGCCAGCCCGCTGCGCCGACGCTCCTGCTCCTTACGCGCCTCCCGCATCCTCGACTGCGCATCCAGCGCAGCCCTCCGCGCCTGCTGCCTCGCGCTCTGATTCGGCATCCCGGAACCCCTTCCACTCGACGAGTTGCACTCTCCCTAAGCGCTCCGACACCCCCGAAGAGTCACCCCTACCCCACCATCCCCGAGCCCGCGCCCCTCACACCGCGAGCACCGCATCCCCCCAGCGACCACCGCGACCGACCTGACCCCCATCGAACCGCTAGCGCACTGCCCCACACACCTCTTGCACTGACGGTCGTTGCGTCGTCAACGAGTGACCCTTGAGGGCCGCGTTCCTGCTTACGGGGAATGTGACGATGTCCATCCACAAGCTGACCGCTGGGAGCGGGTATGACTACCTGACCCGGCAGGTCGCTGCGCAGGACGTCACCGAACGCGGCCATTACGGGCTGGCGTCGTACTACTCCGCCAAGGGTGAGGCCCCCGGTATGTGGCTCGGCGCCGGCATGGCCGGCCTCGAGGGACTATACGCCGGCGACGTCGTGACCGCCGAGCAGATGCGCAACCTGTTCGGTCCCGGCCGGCACCCCCTCGCCGAGCAGCTGCGTGAGCAGGCCGCACAGGCCGGGCTGACCTGCGCGCCCAGGACAGGCGTCGTGGTTGGGCAAGCCTTTCACGCTCGCCGGCGACGTCTCGGAGTTCCGCCGCCGGGTCGCCCAGCGCGTCGCCGAAGCCAACGCCGCGGCGGGTCTGCCGGCCCGCCTGCGGCAGCCTGGAGGTCCGCGCCCGGATCCGCACCGAGGTCGCGGTCGAGCTGTTCCGGGACGAGCACGGCCGCGCGCCGGCCGACGCCCGGGAGGTCGCGGCGACCATCGCCAGGCACTCTCGGCCACGCACCAAGGCGGTTGCCGGCTACGACCTGACCTTCTCCCCCGTGAAGTCGGTCAGCGCCTTGTGGGCGGTCGCACCCGAGCCGGTCGCCGCGGCGATCGAGCGAGCCCACCAGCAGGCCGTCAAGGACGCACTGACCTATCTCGAGAAGCACGCCCTGTTCACCCGCGAAGGCGCACAGGGCGCACGCCAGGTCGAGACCCGCGGCATGGTCGCGGCCGCGTTCACCCACCGCGACTCCCGCGCCGGCGACCCCGACCTGCATACGCACGTCGCGGTCTCCAACAAGGTGCAGACCAAGGACGGAGGCAGGTGGCTGGCCCTGGACGGGCGGGTCCTGTACAAGGCCAACGTCGCCGCCTCCGAGACCTACAACACCCGCCTGGAGCACCACCTGCGCGACGCGCTCGGTCTGGTGTTCACCGCCCGCCCCAACACCGACGCCCGCAAGCGGCCGGTGCGCGAGATCGTCGGGGTCGACCCTGCCCTGAACGAGCGATGGTCCGCGCGGCGGGCCAGCATCGAGACCCGCCGCGCCCAGCTCGCCACCGCGTTCCAGGCCGACCACGGACGCCCCCCGACTCCCATCGAGTCGATCCAGCTGGCGCAGCGGGCGACGCTGGAGACCCGGCAGGGCAAGCACGCACCGCGCAGCCTGACCGAGCAGCGAGCCGCGTGGGCCGCGCAGGCCCCCGACGTCCTCGGCGGCGGTGACCGCGTGCAGGCGATGGTGGCCACCGCCCTCTTCCTGTTCCCGCCGCGCCCCCAGCGTGGACAGCGCCTGGGTGCGGCAGGTCGCGGCCGGGGTCCACGACACCCTCGCCTCCCGCCGCTCCCACTGGCAGCGCTGGCACGTCGAGGCCGAGGCGCTGCGGCAAGTGCGCAGCGTCGA
>CAVYYD010000002.1:0-215348 GCA_963772645.1 uncultured Actinomycetota bacterium | reverse complement strand
TCGAAGACAGCCCCTGAACTGCGGAAACGCCGATCAGGGGCCATCTTGGTGCCAGATCCGCTCCCGATCGTTGATCCTCGTTACCGCAGGGTGGGCACCATTGGCCTCGGCTATCACGGCGGTGGCCTGCCGGCGATTGAGGCGGGGCCCCGTGGCCCGGCCACCACAGCGACGGCAGGGCATCTCCTGCGTCCAGCCGCTGGCCGTGAACTGCCCGGTTGTCGGCGCGCCCTCGTGGGACGCATACAAGCCGCGGCATTCCGCCCACAGACCGCGCCCCAAGGAGTGGTGGGGTTTGGGGTGACGGCGCGGCTTCCTGAGTGAAGGGGGCCACCGGCGAGATTCTCGATGTGTACCGCCAAGTACTCATCGAAGAGGAGCTCACCGATGGCCTTGCCACAGTCTGCCGTGTCCGAGTTGTTGGAGGCGTTCCGCACCACCGATGGCCTGGACCTGGTCAAGGAGTCCGTGCGTCTGGTGCTGCAGGAGCTGATCGAGGCCGAGGCGGTCGAGCACTTCGGCGCCGCCCGGTACGAACGCACCGCGGCGCGCACCGGTGAGCGCAACGGTGCCCGCGGCAAGGTGATCACCACCCAGGCCGGGGATGTCGCGTTGCGGATCCCCAAGGCCCGCTCCGGGGCCTCGTTCTTCCCGAGCATCTTGGTGCCGCGGCGGCGGATCGACCACGCCCTGCACGCGGTGATCATGGAGGCTTACGTCCAGGGCGTGTCCACCCGCAGGGTCGATGACCTGGTCGTCGCGCTCGGCGGGTCGGGGATCTCCAAGTCCGAGGTGTCCCGCATCTGTGCCGGGCTGGACGAGGTCGTCGGGGCGTTCCGCACCCGCCGGCTGGACCACACCACCTTCCCCTACGTGTACCTGGACGCGACCTACCTGCACGTGCGCACCGAGCACGCCATAGTGGTCTCCAAGGCCGTGGTCGTGGCCACCGGGGTGAGCGCTGATGGCCGCCGCGAGGTCCTCGGCCTGGACGTGGGCGACAGCGAGGACGAGGTCTTCTGGCGGGGGTTCCTGACCTCGCTGAAGAAGCGCGGCCTGTCCGGGGTCAAGCTGGTGATCTCCGACCAGCACGCCGGCCTGGTCGCCGCGATCGCCCGCACCCTGCAGGGCAGCTCCCACCAGCGGTGCCGGGTGCATTTCATCCGCAACGTCCTGGCCCACGTTCCCAAGGGCGAGGCCGAGATGGTCGCGGCGCTGTTCCGCACCATCTTCGCCCAGCCCGACCTGGCCTCGATGAGCCGGCAGTGGGACAAGGTCCGCGACGACCTGGCCGGCCGCTACCGCAAGGTCGGGCCGGTGATGGACGCCGCCAAGACCGAGGTCCTCGCCTTCGCCGCCTTCCCCAGGGAGCACTGGCGCAAGATCTGGTCCACCAACCCCCTCGAGCGGCTCAACAAGGAGATCAAGCGCCGCGCCCGGGTCGTGGAGATCTTCCCCAACGAGGCCGCCGTGATCCGCCTGGTCGGAGCCGTCCTGGCCGACACCCACGACGAGTGGCTCGTCGACGACCGGCGCTACCTCTCCGAAGCTTCCATGGCCAAGCTCTACCCCGAGCGGGATACTGACACCGTCACCGCCATCGAAGGCAGTGACCGGTAGGCATCGAGCATGTCCTCAAAGCCCACCACTCCGCGGGACTCCTACCGCCCACATAGGGCTACTCGATGAGGGTAGGTCGAGGGTTCGTCTATGCCAGCACTTGAGGTGATACCCGTCAGTCGTACAGGGCGTCCGGCTGCCCCGAACCAGAACCTCGGCGGCGGTCATCATCGGACGGGTCGTCCGGGACGTCAGCTGCGAGCTGAGCGCCCTACCAGCGGTTCGCCGCAAAGGGTTGGGCCACTGGGACACCTCGGTACCTTTGCTTCGACAGCAAGTGGGCTGCCCCACGGGGAGTCAGAAGCAGGAAGAGGCATCTATCAGTGAAGGTCTTTCTGGGCGGACTCGCTGGCGTAGTCCTGGGCGCGGCATCAGCCATTGTGGTCGGCAGGTACGCCTTCGACCGGCGGGTGAGTGGCGAGATCCAGGAGTTGCTGGGTCCGCACCGGACCGCGTCGGATGTCGGGGTGAGCGCGGACCAGATTGCGGCTCTTCCCGAGCCTGTTCAGCGCTGGCTGCGATGGTCCGGGGCGGCGGTCGACAGCTCGATCCCCGCCACGGTCCGGCTGCGGCAGCAGGGGGAGCTACGGCTTGGTGGTCGCGGCTGGGTCCCGTTCACCGCGGAGGAGTACTACTCAACGCAGCCGCCGGCCTTTCTCTGGAAGGCCGA
This sequence comes from uncultured Actinomycetota bacterium, assembly GCA_963772645.1. Lineage (GTDB taxonomy): Bacteria > Actinomycetota > Actinomycetes > Actinomycetales > Dermatophilaceae > DASSQJ01. Next base: position 213,058 of record CAVYYD010000002.1, on the reverse strand, counting down.
CATCAGCATTGCACCCGGTGTGCACGTCGTCGGCAAGGACAGCTATCTCGGTGGTCGCGGGACACTGGAGATGCGCCTGCTCGGACTGTTCCCGGTGGCGCAGGACGAGGGCGCCGACATGGACAAGGGGGACCTGCTCCGCTTCCTCAACGAAATCATGTGGTTCCCCGGCGGCGCCTTGCTCCCCGAGATCTCGTGGGAAGCCATCGATGACGACTCGGCGAGGGCGGTACTGAGCCACGGGGGGGTCAGCGGCACAGCCGTCTTCTTCTTCGACGCCGAAGGTCGCCCCACGAATATGGCCGCAGACAGATTCGACCGTGACTACGGCGCGGTGGTGCCGTGGTCGACGCCGTTTCACGCATACGGAGAGTTCGACGGGGTTCGCGTGCCGACGGAGGGCGAGGCGGTCTACACGCGAGAAGAGGGCAACTTCGCCTACATCCGGGTGACCGTCACCGACGTCGACTACAACGTCTCGAGTCCGTACTGACCCTCCGGCATGGCTCCGGACTCACGCATCGACCGTAGAACGCCGTCGAGGAACAGATGGCCTCTCCCTCAACCGCCATCGGCTCGCGGAGCGTCACCGGTGCGGGTCAGACAAGCGGCTCGATTCTCATGTCCGCTGACCGCGCGGAGGCACAGCACATCAGCTCTCCGGGACTTCCAAGCACCACCACGGTGGGCGCGCCTCGGGTCACGGTGGCGCGTCGGCCGTGGGGGACCTGAGTCAGGCCGCGGGTACGCCGGTGCAGCGCGCCCGCCGCCCGCTGCCCCGAAGCCAGAGCGCCTCGGTGACGCTCGACGCGATGGGGATGCCGTGCATCCCGCCATGCCGTGTTCGTATCGCCATGACCTTCCACAGCGAGTGTGAGCCCTTTGCCGCGGGCTGGCCCAGGTCAGCCGGCGGTCTTGATGCGCCATCATTCCGCGGTCACCCGGAAGCCCAGCCGTTCGTAGACGTGTTCGCGCCGGGTTGCCCACTGTGACGTCGACGGCAGGTCGAGCAGCCGAGGTCGGCAGGGCGACGGCGGCGCGGCGTGCAGAGCGGTACCGAGCCCGTGGCCGGCTACACCTGGATCGACGCATGGGTTCGTGACGAATGGTGTGCGACGAGCGTGCTCTGGCGGTGGACTCGTCGACTAGGATCTGGCCGACTTGCAGTCCATGTGGGCGGCGACGTGGAGCGATCCGTCTGCGATCCACGGCCCCATCGCCTCGCCGCGCATGACGTCGAGGGCCGCCTGGGCGGCCGACGCGGAGTCGGAGTCGGCGGGCTCGTGATCGGGACGTTCCGGTGGATACGCCCGGCTCACCACTTCGCCGTACTCGGCCGTCCGCTCCGGATTCATCAGCGCGATGGAGAAGGCGTCGACCAGGAGTGGTTCACGCGAAACGAGCGCCAGATCGAGAACCATCACCACCGAATGACGGTCCAGACGACCGCCGGAGGTTATCGACGCCGCGACCGATGAGGTGACGGAACGTCTGCGGCGTGGCCCTTGCGCCGGACACGGGCGAGCCGAATCCGAGCGGGGGCACCCGACCGGTCACGAAGCAGCACCGTGCGCCCCCGACCGACACCCAGCCGCCGCTCTGCCCTTCCCGGAGTCACTCCGCACCTTCGACGGGGCGCGTGCTCTGAAGGGAAGCCAGCCGGCTCTAAGGGACCATCGCCGCAGGTGGAGTGGTACGAAGGTTCGACAGACGTCGAGAGGATCACGGTCATGTCAGAGACAGCACAGCCCCGCAAGAGCGCAGCGTCAGGCGGCCGGAACCAAGCCGACGCCACCGGGTCGGGCGAGTTCAGTGCCCTGGTCACCGAGCAGGGCCGCACGAGCATCGCCGACGGAGTCGTCGCGAAGATCGTCGGCATCGCCGCGTCAGAGGTGTCGGGCGTCTACGCGCTCGGCGGCGGCACCGCCCGGGCGGTGGGCGCGATGCGTGAGGCCATCGGCGCCAGGAGCTCGTCCCAAGGGGTCACCGTCGAGGTCGGTGAGCGACAGGCGGCGGCGGACGTCGACGTGGTCGTCGAGTACGGCACGTCCATCGTCGACGTCGCCAACGGCGTGCGCAAGAACGTCATCAACTCGATCAGCCGGATGACCGGTCTCGAGGTCACCGAGGTCAACGTCAACGTCGTCGACATCAACATCCCCGGACAGGAGCCCGACAGCTCCGAGTCCGACACCCCCCGGGTGCAATGAGCGCTCGGGTCGGGGGGTCGGCGAACGACGTCGACGCGCGCCCGGCGGTCCAGGCCGATGCCGTGGTGGCGGCCCTGCGGTCGCTCGAGACCGTCCGCCTGGTGGAGCACTCCGCGGTCGGCACCTACCTGCCCGGCCGGCGGGTGCCCGGCGTCCGTATCGCCCAGGACCGGGTCGAGGTGCATGTCGCGCTGGTCTATCCCACCACCCTCGAGGAGGGGGCGTCCGCCGTACGGGCCGCCCTGGCCGGCGTCCTCAGCGCGCGCGTGGACGTCGTCGTCGACGACCTGCTGACGGCGAGCGACCTCGGCGCAGGGGCCTCGGCACCGAAGCGGGTGGACATCGATCGACCGGAGGTGGCACATGAGTAAGAGCTCGATCGGCCTGATCGCAGGCCTGCTGCTGGGAATCGCCGCTGTGGTGGGGGGCCTGCCCGGTTTCCTCCTCGCCCTGGTCCTCGGAGCCATCGGCCTGGCCCTGGGCGCCCAGCTCGACGGCGACGTGGACATCCCCGCGATCTTCCGCGCGCGCCGTGGCTGACGAGACGGCTGCCCGGCCCACCGCCCGGCACGAGAGCGCGGCGGGACGGACGACCATCGCCGACAAGGTCCTCGAGCGGCTCGCCGCGGGCGCCGCACTGGAGGTGCCGGGCGTCGTCAGGCACCGGCCCGGCCCGGACGTCCTGTCCGCCGTCACGTCCGACGCCCCTCGGGTGTCGGTGGACGTCGCAGGCGAACGGGTCTGGATCGACCTCAAGGTCGCCGTGGAGTGGGAAGCCTGCGCGAAGGACGTCGCGTCCGAGCTGCGGCGCCACGTCGGTGAGCACGTGAGCCGGCTGACCGGGAAGACGGTGGACAGGGTCGACGTCACCGTCGGCGCGTTCGTCCCGGCGAGCGCCGGCACCAGGCGGCGGGTGCAGTGAACGAGACGACGCTCAGCCCCGCTGCCGTGCCGCGCCGGCCGCCGGCCGGAGGCGTGGTCGGGTTGCTCCTCGCCCTGGTGCTGGTCGCGCTCGGCGCGCTGGCGGTCTACGACGCCATCGTCCTGCTCGGGTGGGCCGAGGGCGACCCCCTCCTCACCCCCACGGTCAGCGGAGAGGCGTCCGTCACGCCGGGGACCGTGACGACGGTGGCCGCGGTCGGCGTCGCTCTTCTCGGTCTGGTCCTGCTCTGGGTCGCCCTGCGCCCTGGCCGGCGCCGGGGAGCAGAGCTCGAGGCCGCGACCGGGGTGTGGCTGACGTGGGCCGACGTCGAGCGGATCGCCGCCGCCGTCGCCGAACAGCAGGACGGCGTCCTCTCCGCCTCGGCCACGGCATCCCCTCGCACCGTGGAGGTGTCGGCGCACACGACGACCAGCGACGTGGAACCGAGCGTGCGCGAGGCGGTGACCGAGGCCCTCACGGCGCTTCGCCGAGCACCGCGTGTCGTCCTCAACGCCCGTGTGAACCGGTGAGGTGACGGATGAACCCGCGCACGTCCATGGTCGACCGGCTGCTCCTCATCGTGCTGGCGCTCGTACTCCTTCTCGGCGGCATCTGGCTCGCCGTCTGGTCGGAGGGAGGACTGCCGGCGGGCTGGTGGTCCCCCTCGGGCCTGACGGTCGGCCTGGCCGAGGACATGACCGGTGTCGCGTGGTGGGCCACGGCCCTGCTGCTCGGCGGGCTCGTCCTCGCCGTGGTCGGGCTGGTCTGGCTGGCCTCGCACTTCAGGCCGAACGGCGTCGGCGTGCTGGCGCTGCCGGGGACCGACCGGAGCGGGCGGTTGACGATGGACGCCTCGGCACTGGCCTCCGGCGCAGCCGCCTCCCTGGCGGATAGCCCCGCGGTGTCCTCGGCCAGTGGACGCCTTCTCGAGGAGAAGAACCGGGTCGTCCTGGCCCTCACCGCGACCGTGCCTCCGCAGGCCGAGCTGGCTGCGGTCGTCCGGGCCTGCGACGACGTCGCGGCTCACGTCCTGGACAGCACCGGTCGTCAGGACCTCACCTGCCGCATCCGCGTCAAGGTCGCCTCCCGGTCACGGTCCGCTCCGCGAGTGCGGTGACGCCGGGAGCCGGCACCGTCGATGACCAGGGGGTCGAAGCGGCTCAGTCCCACCGGTAGGCGCGCCCCGCCACGGCAAGAACGACGACACCCATGCCGAGCGTGCCGAGCGAGTCGCGCGTGGCCCACTCGCCGGTGAGCCACGGCTCCTGGAGGGTGCGGATGACCGGCGTGAACGGCCACCAGTCGCCGATGGTGCGCAGCCCCTCGGGCAGGACCTCGAAAGAGAGCGTGCTCGACGGTTTGCAGCAGTGGACCGGCACGCCAGAAATGGCCCAAGGCGTCCACGGGCTGGTACCTCCAGTAGCTAGAAGGCCACCGAGACCGCCTTCGACGCCTGACGGGCAACCTGCGTCTCTACGCCGCGAAGCGACCGCCCGGTCCGTGGGGCTGTGGGGAAATTCTTTGGACGGCCTACGAGGCCGTGGCAGGCTCCCAGGTGACCTCGAGGTGGGCGATCTGGCGGATGGGGACACTGCCGATCCACTTCGGCTCGCCCACGGCGCGCAACCCGGGGAGACGACTGAAGAGCAGGGCGAGGGCGACCTCGCCGTGCATCCGGGCGAGCGGGGCTCCAAGGCAGTAGTGGGTTCCGGCGGAGAAGGCGACGTGGGGGTTGGCGGCGCGGGTGGCGTCGAAGGTGTCGGGTGCGTCGAAGATCTCGGGGTCGCGGTTGGCCGCGGCGTAGACGATTGCTCGCTGGGCACCGGCTGGGACGGGGCATCCAGCGATCTGCAGGTCGTCGGCGGCAGTGACACCTGTCAACGTTGTTGGTGAGACGTAGCGCAGCAGCTCCTCGACCAAGGCTGCCCACGTGATTCGGCCCGCGAGGGCGGCGGTGAGCTGGGCTGGGTGCGTCGACAGCAGGTGCACCCCCGCGGTGAGCAGGGCGGTGGTGGTGGCGTGCCCGGCCAGCACGAAGAAGATGCAGTTGGCCAGCACGTCCTGGAGGACGTCATCGGCGTCGGCGCTGGTGGCGAGCAGCGACAGCACGTCATCCTCGGGGTGGGATCGGCGCTGCTGAAGGAGCCGGTCGAACAGCTCGAGCATTTCGGCTGTGGCTGCGTTGCCCGCTTCCACGTTGGCCCGCTGTCGTTGCCCGGCGACTGCGCGACCGAAGGTCTCCATGCGTTCGGCCAGCCACGGGTGCTGATCCTCGGGCACGCCCAACACTCGGCAGATGACGGCGAACGGCAGCGGCCGGCTGAAGCGCTCCACGAGCTCCACCGGACCGTGGTCGGGAAACGCGTCCAGCAGTTGGTTTGCGGTGCTGGCGATACCGGCCCGGTACCGCTCGACGCGTCGGGGCGAGAACAGGCCGGTGAACGCGCCACGGGTTGCGCGATGGCGCGCGTCGTCCATCCGAGGCAGGAACCGGGCAGCCACCTGAAACATGAGGTCTGCGGAGGGCGGAATCGGTGTGGCCGTGAGGCGGTGATCGTGGAGCGCGGCCGTGACGAAGGCGTAGCGACACCCGTCGACTCCGACGCTCCGCGCGACGATGGCCGGCTCTCGTTGCCCCTCCACGGTGAACAGCGCGTCCATCAGGTCCCGTTCCGCCGATGCTGCCGGGTCCGTCGGGGCATCGCTCATGCTCCGAGGATGACCATGCGCGCATCCCCATGCAAGCAAGGACGGTTGGGGTTACCACACGGTGTGCACCACAGCCCCCCTGGCAGCGCCTGGCGTCCGGTGCCACACTCCGGCTCCCTTCTGTTGTCAACCGGCGGTCTTGAGGGGTCTCTTCACAGGTGGTGGGGTCGGGCGTAGCGTCGTTGTCGCGGGTCCGGGAAGTGGCTGATCCGAAGCGTCGGTGTGCGGGTTCGAGCCGGCCGCGCTGGATACACGAGACGCCCCGCGGTGCCCTCCCGGACCCGCGTCCACGCCGTGGGTCGGGCGGCTTGGGCGTCGGCGAGGAGTTGGCGGAAGATGGCGTCGGAGATGCGCCGCTTCAGGCAGCGCAGCGCCTCGAGGGGCTTCTTGCCCTCGGCGCGCTTGCGCCGGTAGTAGGCGCGGCCGTCGGTGTCGTTGCGCAGCTGGGTGACGGCGACGATGTGGATGACGTGGTTGACGCGGCGGTCCCCGGCGCGGGAGAGCCGGTGCCGGTGGTTCTCCCCGGACGACGCGTCGAGCGGGGCGGTGCCGGTCCAGGACGCGAAACGGTTGCGGTCGGCGAACCGGGCGACGTCTCCGACATCGGCGAGGACTCTGGCGGCGACGACGGGTCCGACGCCGTACAGGTCCATCAAGTTGGACCCGCGGGCGGTGACCATGGTCTTGAGCTCGGCGCTGGCCTGCTTCATCTTGGCCTCGACCGCGACCAGCTCGGCGAGCTCCTCGGCGGCGATCCGCCGGCGGGTCTTCCCGGCGATGCCCCGGGGCCGCACCGCGGCGAGCATCCGCTTGGCCTGGCCGGTGGTCAGGTTCTTCTTCGCCTGTCCGGGAAGGAGTTCGGCCAGCAGCGCCTGGAGCCGGTCGACGGTCTGTATCCGGCGGCGGGTCAGGGCGTCGCGGCGTTCGACGATCAGCCGCATCGCCTCGAGCTCACCGTCGACGGTGACCGTGCGCAGGCCCGTGGTGCGTACCGCGACCATCGCGATCGAGTGCGCGTCATGCGGGTCGCTCTTGCGGCCCGCGCCGGTGTCGAACAACCGGACCCGGGCGGCGAGCTTGGCCGGGACGTCCACGACCTGCTCCCCGTCGGCCAGCAGCCGCTGCGCCAGCGGCCGGCCCACGCCATTGGCGCCCTCGACGGCCCACACCCGGGCCGGCCAGGCCTTGGCGTAGGTGCGCAGCGCCGCGTAGCCGGCCTTGTCGGTGGTGAACCGGCCGTGGCCCAGCTTGTGCTCGTGATCGTCGACGACCTCGATCGTCGCCGACAGCTTGTGGGGGTCGACCCCGATGACGACGTGCTCCATCCGCGTACTCCCGACTGCTACTCGATCCGATGGGACGGCGAGGTGGGCAGTGCTACTACGAGCTGGGCAGTCCCTTCTTGAGCCACGCCTCGTCACGGCACCCGGCGGGCAGCAGTCCGAAAGAGAGCCACACCGGTGCTGCTGGTGGGCAGCCGCATAGAGAGCGTCCCGCCGAGCGCCTGGACCGAGTCTGGCCAGACACCGGCCCTACCGAAAGTCTCTAGTAGCCGCAAGTCGGCACACCGCGCATTGGCGCTGTGCATGCGTCGTTTCACTCGAGAGGAACCAGCCGGCCGTCTGGCCGCGTCCTAGGGTTTCCGCACAGGGCAGGCGCGCAGGGAGGTTCGCAGTGAGAGTGCTGGTGATCGGGGCGTCGGTCGCGCTGCTGACTGTCAGCGCCTGCACGGCCGGGGACGACTCGCCCGCGTCTGTCCGAACGCCGACACCCCCGGCCCCTGGACCGAAGAACAGGCCGCGGCTGCCCTGGCGCACATGGAACTGACCGTCACACCACCCACCACCTACTTCGCGGCCGTGGAGAGCGCACTGTCCGACCACGGCGTGCGCCCACTGACGGTGTTGCGCTGGTCCGGTGGCGGCAACGGGCTGCAAGGCGTGGGGTACCTGCCCGACGTGGGCTCCGGGGTCACCGTCCTGACCACGCACCTCGAGCGTGGGTCCCAAGTCGGCTGGGACCCGTGCACGCTCCTGCCCGGTTCGACCTCGGACGTGCTGGCCGACCCCCCGGCCGGCACCCGCACCACCGAGCCGACGGCCGACGGGCCCCTGGTGACGGTGGACAACCATGCGGCCCCGACCGCTCCTCGGGACCCCCGCACCGAGCCCCTCGACACGGCCGCCACCCAGGCAGTCTTGGTGACCGCCTCCTCCGTGGTCAGCGTCACGACGTGGGCCATGGACACCCCGGCCGCGTCGGCAGTCGCCGATCGGCGACCCGTGGATGTCGAGACCGTGCAGGCACTGGCCAAAGGCCCACGCCTGAGGTGGTGACCGCCGCACAGTCACGGTCCAGACTTCTCCCTCGCCCGAGACGAATTTGGCGAACGTTCCCCCTTCCGCGTAGCGCGCGCCTCGGGCCCGTGGCAGCGCCCAGTTGGGGCTACGTCCCGGCTGGTGGTCCGGATGCCCAACGTACCCCGCACATGCCGGGTCATGGCCGCAGCCAGATCCTCGTCCAGGACGACCGCGGCCCCGAAAGGGCGGGGCTTACGGGGGGCAGCGGGAGACTGAGCTCCTATTCCGTGTCAAGCCTCAGGCGGCGGTGTCCGTGGCCATGAAAAAGTCCCCACTGATGGCCAAGTCTGAGTCCCCGGTTTGGCCGGATAGAAGTCCCCACTCTTCGTTCGTCGTGTCGCACGTGGCCGTGAGGCCCTGCGTGGTGACGGTGGCGGTGCCAACCAGCCACATCACCACGCAGGGGTCTCCATTGAAGAACGCGAGGGAACGAATGGACGTCATTTCCGCCTACCGAGACGTGGGCACTTATCGGGGTGCGGCCGCGATCTGCGGCACCACCCACAAGACCGTCAAGAGGATCATCAAGGCCCACGAGGCCGGGAACCCGGCAGTCGAGAAGGCGCACCGGGCACGGAACTACGACGAGGTCGCCGAGGTCGTCGCCAAGCGGGTCAAGGCGACGTCGGGTCGGATATCGGCCAAGCGGCTGCTGCCCGAGGCGCGCGCGGCTGGCTATGTCGGCTCGGCGCGCAACTTCCGCCGGCTCGTCGCTGACGCGAAGGCCCAGTGGCGCCACGCGAACCCGCGGGGCCGGCGTCCCGCGGTCTGGGCGCCCGGGGAGACGTTGATGATCGACTGGGGTGTCCTGGACGGGGTGCACGTGTTCTGCGCGGTGCTGGCCTGGTCCAGGTTCCGGTTCGTCCGGTTCGCCGCGGACGAGCAGGCCACGACCACGTTGGGGTTCCTGGCCGAGTGCTTCGAGGAGCTCGGCGGGGTCCCGAGGGTCGTCCTGGCCGACCGGATGGGCTGCCTGAAGGGCGCGGTGGTCGCCAACGTGGTCGTCCCGACCCCGGACTACGTCCGGTTCGCCACCCACTACCGTTTCCGGCCCGACTTCTGCGAGGCCGCCGACCCCGAATCCAAGGGGATGGTCGAGCGACTGGTCGGCTACGCCAAGGACGATCTGATGGTCCTGCAGGCTCCGTTGACCGACCTGTGCACCGCCAACGCGGCCGCCGCGGCGTGGTGCGCCGAGGTCAACGCAGCAACGCACTCGGAGATCTGCGCGGTCCCGGCCCAGCGGCTGGCCACTGAGCGGGAGCTGCTCGCTGCGCTGCCGTCGCTTCGACCGGAGTTCGGCGCGAAACCGACCACCCGCAAGGTCGACAAGCTGTCCTGCGTCCGGTTCGCCTCGGGCCGCTACTCGGTCCCGAACAGGCTGATCGGCAAGACCGTCACCGTGCTGGTCGATGACCGGACGCTGCGGGTCATCGAACCGGTCACCGGTGAGATCCTCGCCGAGCACACCCTGGTCGCCCCGGGTGAGACCTCCATCGTCGATGAGCACTACGGCGGCCCACGCCCCGACAGGCCACGGCGGGCGGCACGCCCGAGAACCCAAGCAGAGAAGGCGTTCCTCGAGCTCGGGCCGGTCGCGCAGGCGTTCCTGACCGGCGCCGCAGCGGCCGGGGTCACCAAGCTGACCAGCGAGATCGGGCAGATCCTCACCCTCCAGGCGGCGCATGGTGCCGAGCCGCTGCTCGCCGCGCTGGAACGGGCCGTCGCGTTCAGCCGGTGGCGAGCCGCCGACGTCCGCTCCATCCTCGCCTCGGCCGGCGCCACTCCAACACCCCGCCCGGCCGGCCACGCCCTGGTGCTGACGCTGCCGACCCTGCCGACCGTGCCGACCCGCTCGCTGGACGCCTACCGGATCGACGGAGGTGACCTGCCGTGACCGCAACGACCCCGCCACCGCTGCCAGCGGACCTGACCGATGGACTGAAACGGCTGAAGATGGCCGCGATGCGCCAGCTCGCCCCCGAACTGCTGGTCACCGCCAAAACCCAACGGTGGAAGCCCGAGGAGTTCCTACGCACCCTGGTCGAGGCCGAGATCGCCGCCAGGGACGCCTCGAACGCCCGCACCCGGCTGCGGCAGGCGTCGTTCCCGGTGACCAAGACGCTGGACGAGTTCGACGTCGCCGCGTCCTCGATCCCGGTCGCCACGTTCGACTACCTCGCCTCCCTGGAGTGGGTCCGGGCAGCCGAGAACCTCTGCCTGATCGGGCCCGCCGGCACCGGCAAGAGCCACATGCTCGTCGCGCTCGGGATCGCCGCCGTGCAGGCCGGGCACCGGGTCCGGTACTTCACCGCCGCCGAACTCGTCGAGACCCTCTACCGAGGACTGGCCGACAACTCAGTCGGTCGCCTCATCGACACCCTGCTGCGCAACGACCTCGTCCTGGTCGACGAGCTCGGGTTCGCACCGCTGGATGACACCGGCGCCCAGCTGCTCTTCCGGTTCGTCGCAGCCGCCTACGAACGCCGATCCCTCGGCATCGGATCGCACTGGCCCTTCGAGTCCTGGGGCCGATTCCTACCCGAACACACCACCGCGGTCAGCATGCTCGACCGGCTCCTGCACCACTGCCACACCGTCGTCACCGACGGCGACTCCTACCGGATGAAACAAGCCCGAGCGAACGGAGGAACCCGCATCAAGACCACCTGATCAACCACGAAGAGTGGGGACTTCTACCTGGCCACCAGCGGGGACCACGAACTGGCCGTTGACACGGCGGTGAGCCAGGCGCGGTAGCGGGCGGCGAGTTCGTCGTTGGGTCGACGCCCGAGTTCGAGTTCGCCGATCCGGGCTGGCCCCACTCCCAGGCGTTCAGCGGCAGCGGTGAGGGTGAGGTTCTTGGCTCGGCGGGCGGGTCGTAGGTCGGAGTAGTCGGGGACAGCGCTATGCCCGGCCAGGGCTTGGATCACTTCTCGGGCCACCGCCCGTTTGAGGGCCCGGAAGACGGCCTTCAGGGTCCAGCCCTTGTCCAGGTGGGCGTGCGCGGTAAGTGCGGGTGGCCGGGTCGTAGGACATGCGGACCGCCCCGATCCCGGTCAGCTCCGGACGTACCGACCGGCACCGCCTCTCCCGCGGCGGAGACCGCCAGGCCAACGCCGCCCTGCCACATCGTCAAGGTCCGCAGGTCCGGCAGCGGGTCTGAGGCATCGTCGTGGAGGCGGTCACTGTTGTGTTGGGATGGCGATGACGGGACGTGGGCTGAGTCGGATGAGGTGCGCGGCGACTCGGTTGAGGTGGCTCGGCCACCGCCGCAGCGCAGCGGGCTCGACAGGGGCGGCGATTAAGGTCGCGGGGTGCTGGGTCTCGAACGCCAGGACGGCGCTGGCCGCATCGGTGCCGGTGAGAGCGATCGCGTCATCGACCAAGGTGTAGGCGGTGTCGGCTTGGCGCTGACCGGTGGTCACGATCCTGTGTGCGAGTTGGAGCTGCGATGCCCAGGTCGCGGCCGTCTGTACGAAACCCGGATGGTACCGGTCGAGGTCGACGTGGGTGAGCAGCGGGCCGTCGACACCGACCTGGTCGACGTGAGGCCCGACGAACACGACCGGGCCGTTGCTGCGACGCAGCACCTGCCGGGCCATCGACCCGATTCTGGGCCACTCGGTCGCCATGCAGGCGACAGCATCACGTGGAGCGGCAACAGCGACGATCCGGTCGGCCGTGGCGTAGTCGTAGGCCACGCGCGCTTCACCGAGGTGATCGGTGAGCTGCGCTGTGGCGCGATCGAGTTGAGGACCGAGCCGTTCGCCTTGGGCCGGATCGGCGGCCACGGCGAGCAACTGAAGCCGGGCGTTGAGGCGATGCCCCAGCAGGGCCGCGGTCGGCAGTGCCCGTTCAGATGCGCTTGACCCGTCAAGGGCGACAACCACGGTCCGCAGCTGCATCTGGCGAGTCTATCCGGGCGTCCCTGTGCGTCAGGATCGGGTGAGACAGCGGTGACGTAGTTCTTCCCTCCCGCACGGGGCGAGATTCGTTGATCAGGATGACGATGACGACGGCGGACCTCGCCACCGATGGGGGTCATGGGACCTGGAGCTGACCGGCCCAAGCGGCGCAGTTTCACGGCGGAGTACAAGGCGCGGGTGCTGGCCGAGCACGACGGCGCCGGTCGCGAGGAGCGGGGTGCGACCTTGCGGCGGGAGGGGTTGTACACCCCGCACATCGCCGAGTGGCGCAAGGCCGCTGACGCCGGCGCGCTGGGCGGCGTTGGCCTCAAGCGGGCGTGCCCGCCCCGGGCGGGGCCAGCGTGGTCGCGAGCTCGAGGCGCTGCGGCTGCGGGCGGAGAGGGCCGAGGCGGAGCTGGCGCGATCGCGCCCTGCGCCCGAGCCGGATCCCGACGAGCCTCGACCGCCATCCGTGTCGCGCGCTCCTTCAGCTCCAGGGAGTACTTCCGTGGTGCTCCCAGGACTCATCCTTGCGCGTCAGGGAAGCCTCCGAGAAACCCGGGGCGATTCAACGCGCCCCAGAACCCAATCGGTGGATCAGGGTTGACTGGTCGTGAGCAGGCCCTGGTGCCTGGCGCGGAGCCCCGGCTGGCTCCAGGCCATGGGCGACGACTGGCAATGGCGTGCGGATGTCGTGCGCCGACCTGGATCCGTGGGCCGCGTTGGCCGGCCGCGAGCGCGTGCTGCTGGGGTTTGGCCAGACCGCTGAGTAGATGTCCGGTAGTTGAGCACGTTTCGGGGTCTTGCGCGTACGGTCGCAGCATGGACACGGTGCAGGTCGTCACAGATGTCGATCCGGTCTCGATGCGTGATGTGGCATCGCTGGGCTCTGTTGACGGACCGTGCGTGTCGTTGTTCATGTCGACACATCGTTTCGGGCCCGAGACCACGACCCAGGACCCGTTGCGGCTACGCAACCTCATCGCGGCTGCCCGATCGGCATTGTCCGACGCTGGCACCGAGCAGCGGGTCATCGACGAGATCCTCGCCCCGGTGTCGTCGCTGGTCGACGACACCTGGTTCTGGCAGCACCAATCCGGCGGGCTGGCGGTGTTCAGCGGACTGGGTCGGTTCGAACGCTTCCGGGTGCCGCTGGCGCTAGCCGAGGAGGTGACGGTGGCCGGATCGTTCCGGGTCCGCCCGCTGCTCGCTTCGGTGCCCGGTGATGACCGCTGCTTCGTGTTGGCATTGTCCCAGAATTCAGTGCAGCTCTTCGAAGCGACCAGCAACACGATGAGCCGGCTCGATGCGGAGTCGATCCCCGAGTCGATGGCTGCTGCACTCGCGTTCGAGGATCCCGAACGTCAGCTCCAATCGCATTCGATCGGTGGCGGCGACGTGGTGTTCCACGGTCACGGAGCGGGCGGTGAGGTCGACAGGGATGCGATCGAGCGTTTCCTGCGGGCTGTCGACCGTGGTGTCATCGACGCGCTGGGCGGCGCACGCGACCCGTTGGTGCTGGCATGCATCGAGTCCTACCTGCCGATCTACCGCGCGGTGACTGGGTACCCGAATGTTGCCGACGAGGCCATCGCCGGCAACCCCGAGCATCGTTCGCTGGTCGAACTGCACAGCGCCGCGTGGCGGATCGTGCATCCGCAGATCGTGGCGACGATCGCCGCGGCGATCGCCCGCTACCACGGCGCGGCAGGAACGGGCAACACTGCCGGCACCATCTCCGAAGTCCTGGCTGCTGCACGCGATGGCCGCGTTGCTCAGCTGTTCGTCACCGACCGCGCCCCCGTGTGGGGACACGTCGACGAACACGGCAACGTCTCGGTGGTCAACGCGCCATCGATGAGCGACGAGGACCTGGTCGACCGGGCGGTCTTCGAGACACTGGCGCACAACGGCGAGTTGGTCGTCACCGACCCGGATGCTCTGGGCGCGGACACGCCCGTCGCCGCGTTGTTGCGCTATTGAGGACCCTCCGACCACGGGATCGACGACACCACACAGCACGGGCCCTGGCACAACGAACAGGACGCAGCCATGAGCCAACGGACTGCAGCACAGATCGGTTGTCACCTATCGGTGCAGCAGTCCCGTCCCTATCCGCCGGCTCAGGACGCCACGAAGACGATCTCAAGATCGGCACGGATTTGCAGGTGCCGCAGGAGGAACGCCCGCTCATCGAAACGCTTGCGGCGCAGCCACGCGGTGACCTCGTCGTTGCACTTACTGCTGTTGCACGACCGGCAGGCCGGGACCACGTTGCTGAGGGTGTACCGCCCACCGCGAGAGATGGGCAGGACGCAGTCGCGCTGCAACGGCCCCTCGTTGGCGCCGCAGTAGGCGCACCCTCCCCATGCCGCTCGCAGAGCAGTCCACTGGGTGTCGGTCAGGTCGTTGGTGGCTTGCGCCAGGCGGCGTGTGCGCCGACGGGCAGCTCGGACTCTGCGAGTGCCGCCCGCTGCCATGCGGGCAGCCTACGACCTGAGCCCGGTGCGCTGCGGGACCTCGCGACCGACCTACCCACCTCATCAGCCCCGGTGGGACTGGCCCGCCTCGCCGCCTGCTGGGTGGCTGACCATACGCATGGGGCGGCAGCAGCCGGCCGAAGCCATACCCTGATTCGATGCTCGATCTGGATGCTCTCGACGTTGAGGAGATCGCGACCGCCCTGGCGGACCAGACCGATTACGAGCATCGATGGCTGATCGACCCACGGACCGGCGAGATCGCGTTCTGGACCAGCGACACCGGCATCGACGGTGAGAACACCGTTGAACTCGACGAGCTGGACCTGATCCTCATCGACCCCCTTCCGCCGCGCGTCTGGTACCAGGACATGGTCGACTTCGCCGACGGCATCAGCGACCGCACCGCCGCAGAGCGCCTGCACCGATCGCTGCAGGGCAACGGCGCGTTCCGACGCTTCAAGAACGAGCTCTACCAGCGCCATCCGGACCTGATCTCCGTCTGGCACAGCTTCAGGGATGCCCGGGCAAGGGCCCGCGCCGTGAACTGGCTGGCCGAGGAGGGGCTCATCGAGAAGACGCGGTCCAAGAGTTCGAGCGTGCGCACCCAGACCCCGACCTGCCATAACGACATCTGAACCGTCCCGACGGGTCCGGACACTCAGTTTCGTGACAGCTCGGCCGGTGGCTGGGCTGCGTTTAGGTTGAGCATGGCCAGGGCGATGAGGGCGTCGGGTGAGCGGAAGCCGAAGGCGATGCGGGTGGTCAGGCGGATCTTGGTGTTCACGGACTCGATGCGGCCGTTGGACAGGTCGTGCTCGATCGCGGCGAGGATCGAGGCCTGGTGTTTGACGATGCGTCGTTGCAGGTTCACGAACGCGGGGATCCGGCAGCGGCGGGCCCAGCCGATCCAGACCTGTAGCGCTTGGACGGCTTCGTGGTAGTCGAGCTGGAAGATCAGCCTCAGGCCTTCCTTGAGCAGGTAGGCGCGGTGCAGCGTGGGGTCGGTCTTGGCGATCCAGGCGAGCTTGGCCTGCTGGGCGGTGGTGAGGTTCTCCGGGTTCTTCCACAGCGCGTACCGGGCGCCCTTGAGCGCTCGGGCGTGGCCGGTGGCGCGGCCGGCTCGGCGCTGGGTGACGGCGCCGCGGGCCTGGTTCCACGCTTGGCGGCGGACCTCGTCGAGGGCGTCGGTGGCCCACTTCACTATGTGGAACGGATCCGCGCAGCGCACCGCGTTGGGGCACCGGTCGGCGACGACGGCGCTGATCCAGTCGGCCCCGTCCGCGCTGACGTGGGTGATCAGCTTGCAGCGGTCCTGGCCCAGGGCGTCGAAGAACTGCTGCAGGGTGGCCTTGTCCCGCCCCGGCGCGGCCCACACCAACCGGCCGGAGTCGTGGTCGACCACGATGGTCAGGTACCGGTGCCCGCGCTTGTAGCTGATCTCGTCGACCCCGATCCGTGCCAGGTCGGCGAACCGGTCATGCACGGCCTGCACGTCGGCCCAGACCCGGGTGATGATCGCCCCGACCGTGCGCCACGCGATCCGCATCAGCTCGGTGATCGCGCTCTTGGAGCACTGCGTGGCCAACCAGGCGACCTGCTCGTCGAAGGCGTAGCTGTGCCCGGCGGCGTGCCGGGCCCAGGGCACCGCCGCCACCGTGGGCCCGTGCTCAGCACAGTTCACCCGGGGCGCTTCGGCCTCGAGGACGGCCCCGATGGTGCCCAGGTCCAGCGCCCGCCAGCGCCGCCGACCCTCGCCCTGGTCGTACCAGGGCGACCTGCGGTGGCACCGCCCGCACCGACCCCGCGCACGTCTCACGGGACGAACATGAGCCACCAGCACCTGCTCGTCCTCATCGAACTCGATCTCTTCGATGACCGTCTTCTCGACCCCGAGCAGGGCTCGCCATACAGTGGCGTTGCGCACGCCGTTCTCCGCTCTTCAGTTCCGGACTCTCGACAAGCCCAGAACCTAGACAAGAGAACGGCGTGCGCTCATTCAGGGGCGCCCAACGACCCACGGAAGCAGCTGAGCGTAGTCGTGGTTCTCGGCTTCGATGGGTGGGATGTCGCCGCAGCACTCGTAGAGGCGGCGGTGGTTGAACCAGTCGACCCACTCGGCGGTGGCGTACTCGACGGCGTCGGCGGTGCGCCAGGGGCCCCGGGGCTTGATGAGCTCGGTCTTGTACAACCCGTTGATGGACTCGGCCTGGGCGTTGTCAGTCCCCGACCGAGCCTATGGATGCGGCGATGCCGGCCTGGTCGAGCCGCTCGGTGTAGCGGACGGAGACGTACTGAGACCCCCGGTCGGTGCGTGCCACAACCGATCCGATGTCGGCGCCGTCGCGGGTGCGGGTCCACACGGCTTGTTCGAGGGCGTCCAGGACGAGCTGGCTGCTCATCGAGGTGCCGCTCGCCACCCGAGGATGCGGCGGGCGTAGGCGTCGATGACGAAGGCGACGTAGACCCAGCCCGACCACGTGCTGACGTAGGTGATGCCGGCGACCCGGAGCCGGTCCGGTGCCGCCGGGGTGAGGTTGCGGCTGACCATGTCCCGGGCCCGATCGGCGGCGGGGTTCGCGATGGTGGTGCGCTTGACCTTGCCGCGTACCGCGCCGGCCAGGCCGTCGCCGCGCATCAGCCATTCCACGGTGCAGCGAGCCACATCCACGCCTTCCCGGTTGAGCTGGAGCCACACCTTGCGGGCGCCGTACACCGCGTAGTTCGCGGCGTGGACCCGGCGGATCTGTCCCAGCAGGTGCTCATCGCGCCGCTGCCGCGCCGTGGGGGTGCGTCCCGCGTGCTCGCGGATGAAGTCCACGATCACCGGGAGGGCCGGTCGAGCTCGGCCGCGAAGAAGCCGACGCCGTCCTCAAGATCGCGTTCGCCCGACGCAGCTCGGCGTTCTCCCGCCGTAACCGTTTGACCTCGGCCGCCTCCTCGCTGCTCACGCCCGCCCGATCGCCGGCGTCGACCTGACCCTGGCGCACCCACTTGCGGACCGTCTCGGCGGTGGAGACCCCGAGCAGCTCAGCGACCCGGCCCATCGCCTCCCGGTCACTCTCGTGCTCCGGGCGTCCCTAGCAGCTGTACACCCGAGCCAGCGTCCGCATGAAGTTACACAGGAACGTGCCACCGAATCGCGCGGCCGCGGAGACCAGGCCCAGGGCAAGGGTCGGGTGCGGCTTGTGAGTTCCCGGTCCAGGGGTGCGCAGCGACCGGGCCCAGTGTCCACATCGGGTAGACCAACGGACAGAGTGAGAAGATCAGCCCATCCAGCCGTTCACGTCGGGCGGGGAGGTCAGCCCCTGGAGAGGAGATCGTATGTGGGCAGTTGTCGGCGTCTGGGAACTCGACGCCTCCCGACTCGAACAGGTACGCGCACTGATTCCCGAGATGGCACGAAGCAAGCTCGCCATGCAAGGCTTTGTGCACGGCACCTGGACCCTCGATGGACACGCCCTGCTCGTCTTCGACGACGAGCAGTCCGCTCGCCGCTATCACCGCGACATGCTTAACCAGGGCTCGGTCGAAGGCCCCGGCCAGCGCTGCATCGTCTGGGACGTGGCCGAGGTCGGCGCCGAGTCGGCGACCGACCCGCCCCGGGGCCGCGCTGACACCACCTCGACGGCTACGTAGTACCAGTACGTCAGTCAGCTGGCCGCGAAATTGCGTCCTTGCGACGCGCAGGGCGCGCATTGTGGTTGAGGCTCTTCGGGTTCAGGGTCTGGTGGGTGCGAGTAGGTAGATGGCCCGGTTGCCGCTGGCCACGACCTGATGCGTCTCATCGCCGCGTGACGGGCGACTCGGCGAGCGGCGCGATCAGAGCTGGAGGTGCAGTCGAAGCGCGTCGTCCAGCTTCTCCATGAGCTGGGACGGAACGAGCCCCAGGGGTTGCCCGATCCGCTCGACGGAGACGGAGCGGACCTGCTCGGCCTGCGCCTTGGAGTCCACCCGCAGCCCGGTCTCCTCGGCGGGCAGGGCGACCTGGAACGGGTAGACGTTGGACAGGTTGCTGGTCACCGGGACGATGGTGACGACGCCGCGGCCGAGCCGGGCGGCGGTGGCGTTGGCGCGGTCGTTGCTGACGACCACGGCGGGCCGGCGCTTGTTCGCCTCGCCCTGGCGTGCCGGGTCGAGATCCACCAGTCGGATCTCACCGCGCAGCATCGGCCAGCCCGTCCGCTGTGGTCTCCTCCCACGCGGCGGCGTCGCCGGAGGCCTCCCACTCCTCCCAGGCGGCGGCGTAGGCGCCGTCCAGCTCGGGCTGGCTCAGCAGTCGGATCGCGCGCTGGATGGCTGCGGACCGGCTGGTGATGCCGGCCGCCTGGGCGTACCGGTCCAGAGCGGCAACATCCTCGTCGGGGAGGCTGATGCTGAGCTTCATGCCATCATCCTACCCCGGTAGTACCAGTCTACTACCCGGACGTATCACGGGTCGCCGATGTGCGGCACTTCGCCGCCAGTCGAGCGCCCTCATTGCGTTGTGACAGAACCTGCCCGCTCCGTCTGATGTCCTTGCGGACGATCTCGCGATTGGCCAGGCCGTGACCGATGTGGATCAACACCTCCCGTCCCGGTCGCGCTCGGTCGATCGGTCCGGCTCGGGGTCGGCGACATCGGCGCGTTGCCGCCGGTGCTGGTGCCGCCGCCGTCGTGAGGTTTCAGCTCCGCCTGCGCAACACGTACCAGGCTGAGCCCACCACTAGTCCTAGTGCCGCGCCCATGCTGATGCCGATCGCGATGCCGGACCCGTCCCCCGCCAGTAGTCCCACGATCAGTCCCAGCCCGGCTCCGAGGACGAGCCCTAGACCGACGGCTGAGGCCCACTGATCGGTGGTGGTCTGTGGTGTCATCCCTGCCCCTCCTATGTGGCCCCTGCTCGGCTGTGACGCTTCCAGTGTGCGTCGGGGCGGACGAGCGGTCAGCGGCGTGGATCACATGACGCACGCGCCGTACGGGCATCGCGCGGGCGTAGCCGTCCCGAGGGTTGATGGGGCTTGCGGTCGGCCAGCCGTCCGAGCGCGACTTCCACCATCTCCGGACTCAGTCGAGTGATGCCACGCCTCGATCGTCCCAACGGATGGCCTCCCATCAAGTAGGGCATTCCGCCGCCTGTCGACCGCCTACCGTGGCGCGAGTCAGGAGGCGTTGTTGAGGCGACGCACGACGTACTGGTTGAGGCTGAGGTGTTCCTCGGCTGCTTCCATCGCGAGGCGTCGGTGGAGTTTCTCGCCGACACGGAGGTTGAACTTCCCGGAGAATGCCCTGACGGACAGCGGCTCGGGAACCGGCTCGCCGCCTTCTGCGAGGTCCTGGACGACCTCGGTGACCACGTCACGGAGGCCGGAAAGGGCTTCCTCTTGGGTGGGAGCCAGCCAGGACAGCGAGGGCAGTTCGAGGCAGGTCGCGACGAACTCCTCGTCCTCGACGGACCAAGTGACCCGGTAGGTGTAACGGGTGACGTCGACCGTGGCGCTGCTCATGAGCTGGCCTCCTTCTTCTCGATCGCAGCGAGGACCTGACGGACCTGGTACGCCTTGGCCTTGCCGTGGTCGTCCTGGATGTTCACCCTCGGGTCGCCGGGCCAGGGCGTCTTGAACACTGCGTGCGAGCCGCCGCTGGTTCGCGGCGGCCCGAAGTAGTGCTCGCAGACCTTGGCGAGGTCGCCGTAGCGGATGTTGCGCGGGTTGGCGCGCATCGCGGCGACGATCTTGGCTACCGAGGGGACGTCGGAATGGTACTACTCGCAGTACCATCATGACACAGCGCACTCGCCTGGCGAAGAGGTCGCCGACGAGCACACTCGGCGTCTCAGCGCCCCGAAACGGGCTGGCGGTGACCCAGTAGTCATTGACTCTCAGCAGGTCGAGGTACTTCGTGCGGGCCGGCATCACGTGGATGATCATCTCGTCGCCGCTGCCGAAGGCGAGCACGACCGTCTCGAGCAGGCGGGCGTGGTGTCGAAGCCGAGGCGCAGTTCCCTGCTGCATACCGCCGCGAAGCGCGCGCCGTCGGCCTCTCAGCGCCCACCGTGGGCTACGGGCGCTGGGCAACCGCGTCACCACTGTGACGACGGGGTTGTTCGGTGACGTCGCAGCAATATCGGCGTCCGGGATGAACGTCCCCGTCGTCACAGTGACGCCGCGGACCGTTGAAGGTGACCCCTACCGCCGCGAAGTCTGCGCTTGCACTGACTCACCGAAGCGCCACAATTGTGCCCATGAGTGTTGAGCCGTTGCGTGACGTCCGCGACCACTTCAGCGAAGTCGTCGACCGGGTCGAACGCGAGCACGACCGAGTGATCGTCACCCGTAACGGTCGTGCCGCCGCGGTGATCATCAGCCCGGAGGACCTGGCCGAGCTCGAGGAGACCCTCGGGGTCCTCAGCGACGCCGCAGCCCTGGCCGACATCCGAGAGGCCGACAAGGCATATGCCGCCGGCGACGTCGTCCGTGGGGTCGACGCGGTCCGGGCCCTGCGTCCGTGACGAGTACCGCGTATGAACTGGTCCTGACCCCGCCAGCAGCTCGCGCGGTCCGCAACGAACTGCCGGAGTCGGTGGCCGCGGCCGTGATCGAGTTCCTCACCGGTGCCCTCGTGGACAACCCGCACCAGGTCGGGAAGCGGCTGCGGGGGGACTTGGCCGGGATCTACTCGGCGCGACGTGGCACCTACCGCGTCCTGTACCGCATCAACGACGATCGCAAGGAGGTCGTCGTACTGCGCATCGACCACCGCAGCGAGGCCTACCGCCCGCTCTGAGCCGGCGACCTCCGCCTGCAGAGCCGAGTGCCCCACGCCGCCGCCTGACGACCGCCACCGATACGCGGCCGGCATGTGACCAAGGGCCCTGTCACGGACGAAGGAACCCGATCCAGCCGGCATCGGTGTTGAGGCTGAACATGTCACCCTCGGTGGACCCCTTGAGCTGGACCTGAGCGCTGTCGGTGACGAGTGCGGCGAGCCAGTCTTCTGTGGCCGCGACCTCGGGTGGGCACCCGATTTCTGTCGTGACGACACCCTGCTCGGCGTGCAGGCGATGGTCCTCGACGGTCACGGTGGCGCTCAGTCGGTTGCAGCCCACGTCGAACCGCAGCTCGTCGCCGTCCACGGTGACCGCGACCGGAGCGGTCCACGGCGCCGAGCCGTCATACGCGAAGCCCGTGCTTGAGACCCACTGCCCCTGAACCGGTTCCAGCGAGTCCAGCCATCCGGCGCTGTTGTCGGCAAGGCGACCCATCGCGAGGTTGACGGCGTACAACCCGCCCAGGACCGAGAGCACCCCGACCGCTACGGCTGCGAGCCACCTCGACGGCTTTCTCATGGTGATCAGACTGCCCCCGCTCGAGGCCGGTTCCAGTGAGATTCGAGCAGCGCGCCGGCAGCGGCGCCGCGGTGGACCAGGTTCGTCTCGGCGCACACCGTGACGGCGCCGAGAGTTGGCGTGAACGAGCCGAGCTCACCCAGGTGTGTCTCATCGCCGCCTGACGGGACTGTTCAGAGGGACGTGTCGGGTCTAGCGTTCGCGAGGTCCGGGTGCCCGGCCGCTGTCGCGGCGGGCGGGTGCGGGCGAAAGCTGGTCGCCGCGTGAGGTGACTCATGTCTGCGCCGACTGCTCTTCTTCCGTTCCAGCCGTCCACGATGTCGACCGCGCAACTGGCGGCAGTGTCCTACCTGGCGCGCTATTCGGGGCGGACGCACCGGTTGTATGCGTTCCAGCTGCGGGAGTGGTTCTCCTGGTGCGAGGGGCACGGGCTGGACCCGCTGGTCGGGGTCCAGCGCGCACATGTGGAGCTGTACATCCGCGGGCTGGGGGAGCGCGGGCTGATGGACTCATCGGTTGTGACGATGATGCACGGCGTGCGCGGGTTCTTCCGGTTCGCGCACATCGACGGCCTGGTCCCGGCCGACCCGGCGGTGTACGCGCGACTGCCGAAGGTGCACCGTGACGAGTCCCGCACCCAGGGCCTGGACCGCCTCGAGCTGATCCGGTTCCTGCAGGTCTCCCAGACCATCACTGTCCATCACGGCGCGCTCGCGTTCCTGCTCGGGATCAACGCACTCCGGGCGTCGGAGGCGGCGGCGGTGCGGATCGAGGACTACGCCGAGACCCTTCGCGGGCACCGGGTGCTGAGGCTGGTCGGGAAGGGCAACAAGCCGGCCACCATGCCGGTCACCGTCCCGGTGCTGCGGGTCCTCGAGGCGTGCCGCGGCGAACGCGCGCAAGGGCCGCTGATCCTGCGACCGCAGAGCGGGAACCCGATCGACCGGCGTGACGTGTACCGGATGGTGGCCCGGATCGCGAAGGCAGCCGGGATCCCGCGGCACATCTCCCCGCACTCGCTGCGGCACGCGGCGATCACCAACGCCCTGGACGCCGGGGTGCCGCTGCGGGACGCGCAGATCCTCGCCCGGCACGCCGACCCCCGCACCACCGAGCACTACGACCGGGCCCGCGGCAACCTGGACCGGCACGGTGTGCACTTCCTGACCGCCTACGTCGCCGGCGTCTGAGCCGAGTGATTATGACGTTGTACTACATCGTCGTACGGCGACGTAAACGGGTTGGGTGGGCGAGGAGATCCAGTGGGACCCCGAGGCCATCGACTACATCCGCTCCCGTGGCGACCGCTACCCCCGCGCCGACGGGATCGAACCCGACTGGACACAGGAGGTCATGGCAGATGACGATCTCCTCGCGCTCGAACCGGACCCGAAGTCCCGGATGGGGCCCCCCGGTTCATCGGTCACTCTCGCTCGGCGGGGCGGGTGATCGTGGTGATCGCCTACCGCGACCTCGACGGTGACCTGCACGGCATCAACGCCTGGCCTGCCACCGGCGCCGACCTCACGCTCCACCAGCAAGGAGACAACCATGGCCAAGACGATTGACCCAGCACTGGCCGAGAAGCTGCGTGAGGAGTCCGAGCAGACCAGGGACGACGCTTACCCCACCGGCACCACCGGCCGCCGACCGAACCGGCAGAAGGTGTACTCGGTGCGGCTCAGCGCCGAAGAGGAAGCCGAGGTTCAGCGCGTCGCCGCCGCCAAACACCTCCCTGCCTCAACGCTCGTCCGCTCCTGGATCCTCGAACGACTCGACCGCGAGCGCTCAGCCTGATGTAGCCCTCTTCGCCGCCTGACGGGCTACTGGACGGTGGTCACGGCAGCAGGTCGAGGTACTTCCTGCGGGCCGGCATTGCGTGGATGACCATCTCGTCGCCGGTGTCGAGGATGAGCACGACGGTCTCGAGCAGTCGGGCGCCGGTGTCGAAGCCCAGGCGGAGTTCGCGGGTGGGAGTCTCCTCGTCGGTGAGGGGTTCGATCCAGATGGCCCACTCGGCCGCCTGGACCGCGTCGTCGGGGTCGATCCCGTGCTTGAGTGCGCTGGGGTGGACCTTCACGCGGCGAAGTGCGCCAGTGCTGCTCGGATGGCCTCGGAGCGGCTCATCTGGTTCTTCGACGCGGCCGCGTCGAGCGCGTCCAGCTCCTCCGCCGTGAGCCGAACAGCGACGACCTGCATCGGCTCCGCTCCACGTCCGGGACGACCGCGTCCGCGACGCTTGAGCTCGTCGACGTCGTAGCCGGCCTCGGCCTCGTCCGCCCACTTCTGGATCTGCTCGTCACTCGCCATGATCGAAATCGTATAACGAAATTGGTCTGGTGAGGCCGCGCCGGGCAGACGCGCGCGGATGTAGCCCACACCGCCGCCTGTCGACCTATCTCATCGCAGTCGTGGCGCGCCGAGCCGAGTGGACCAGCGATACTCGAACTCGTGCTGAGTGATGAAGATCTCGAGGCGATTGCAGCCCGCTGCGCTGCCGCGTCGCCGGGCCCGTGGACTTCGTTCGTCGAGGGGCGCGACCACTGGGGCGGTGACGACTTCATCCGCGTGAGCGAGGCCGACGACGAGCCCGACATGTATGTGTCGCGCGCCGAAGCCGGGAGCGTCCGACCGGCGTCGACTGCTGATCTGGATTTCATTGCTGCCGCGCGTCAGGACGTTCCTGCGCTGATCGCGGAGGTCCGGCGTCTACGGGCCACCACGAGCTGTGATTCGAGGGCTGCAGAGTGGCAGTTGGGAACGTAAGGGCCTGCTGCACTTCGCCGCCAGTCGACCACACTCCGCTGCCAGCCAGCCTTCCGCGCCTTCCTGCTGGCTTCAGGGGCTGCTGGCTACTTCCACCTGAAGTGGACGAAGACGCGGCCGAAGTTGTCGGAGTCCTTCTCGACACGGTGGTACAGGGCCTTGATGTCCTTGCGGTCGAGGAACCGCAGCACTCGTTTCTTCAGTTGACCAGAACCCTTCCCGGGGATGATCTCCACCAGGGGCGCCTTCTTCTCGACCGCCTCATCGATGATGGCCTGGAGCGCTCGCTCGATCTCGTCACCCCGGTTGTAGATGTCGTGCAAGTCGAGCTTGAGCTTCACGACAGGATTCTCCAGCCCGCGCCCTGACGGCGCCAGGGCGCGGGCTCCTGCTGGTGGCGGCACCTGGATTCTCGGGTGCGATCCGCGGGTCATGCGCAACCGACGCGGCACGGGCCTGCAGGCGCCCGTCAACGGGCGACTCTGGGAAACCGGCTCGCCCATTTCGCCCTGCGGCACTCCGCCGCCTGTCGACCTGGTCGCCGGCGGAGATCACCTCGCCGCAGCGGAGCGGCGCCATTGGCGACGGCTAACTCTGACGAGCCCAAGCACAAGCTGGTGGGCGCCAACCCCCACGGCGCCGTTGAGGATTCCCAGGACAGCCGCGGCGATGGCCTCGCCCGGTGTGGTGATCACGTCCTGAGCCCAGAGCAGTGTTGGCCACAAGATGGCGCCTGCGACGAGCGCTGACTTCCACCATCGACCGAACACGAGGCCGAACAGGATCATGGTGGGAATCACCGCGTGCCTCCTCCCTCAACATCATCAGGCTACGCGGCCGACGGCCGGCACGAACCCGCCACGTTGGTCTGGCGGAGGTGCTGCACTCCGCCGCCAGTCGACCACCCGCATCGCGGCATTTGCGGCTTGTCGCTGAAGGCTCAGCGGGACGTCTTGAGCAGCTCGATGGTGCAGGTGGGGCCGGCGGCACGGGCAAGTCGTCGGTCGCCGGTCAGCAGTGTCGCGTCCAGCGCCTCGGCCAGGGCGACGTAGGCGGCGTCATAGGTGGTCAGGTTTCCCCGCAGCTCCCAACAGCGGGACAGCAGCGCCAGGTGCGCGGCGCGGTGCATCGGCAGCGCCTCCAGGTCGGTCATGGCCAGGTCCGCCCGGCGGTTGTCGAGCATCCCCACCCGGTTCTGACGACGTAACACCGAGACGACCTCCAGGTCGACCAACTCCGGCGCGGCCAACGTCTCACCGCGCAGCCTGGCGCGAGCGCTATCCCCGTCCGGGCCGTCATCGGCCAACGCGACCGCAAGGACGCTGGCGTCAACGACGAGCATGATCCCCCTGCACGGTCTTGACCGCGTCCGCGAGCGAGACCGACCCGCCGGATCGCCCGCCGGCACGGTCCAGGACCTCCTCCAGCGTGGGCTGGCTGGCCTCGGCGATCAGCCGGGAGCGCAGGTACTCCTGCAGCGACTGGTGCGCGGCGGCCGCCCGTTGGCGCAACACCGCATGAGTGCTCTCCGGGACGTCCTTGATCTGAACACTGGGCATGGCGCCATTGTGGCGCTCGAAGCGCCGGATCGCAACCGCTAGACAGCCCACCGCGCGAGCCGGCGGCGTTCCTTGACCTGGGCGTTGGCCGCCAGGATCCGGTACATCGTGGCCACCGAGCACAGGTAGGTGCCGGCCGCCAGCAGCCGCGCGTACACCTGCACCGGTGGGGCGTCGACGAACTCCGCGCTGTTCAGCACGGCCAGCACGCGGGCCCGCTCGGCGGCGCTGAGCCGGTTCACCGGGGCCACCACCGCTGGCAGCACCGGGGTCGCGTTGCTCGCGGCGCGGGCCTTGGCCCGGCCCGCAGTAGCGCGCGACACCCCGCACAGGTTCGCCGCGGCCCGGGTCGTCGAACCCGCGGCAAGCAACTCGGCGTGCGCGCTCATCAGCGCCGCCTGCGCGGGGTGTTGGTGGCCGAGCTCTCGGAGATGGACTCCAAGAGCTCGTGTACTTTTCCCATGATCTCAAGCGCGGTCTCGCTCGTGGCCAGCCGCCGCTCACTCACCTCCAACTCGCGGCGCAGCCGGGCGACCTCAAGCCTGGTCCCGGCTCAGCGTCCCGATAACCGCACCGGGATCCTTGCCGGCCAGCACGCCGGCATCACGCAGCCGGCGCCACTCACTGACCAACGAGGAGTACAGCCCTTCTCGGCGCAGGTACGCCCCGCCCGCACCCTGCTCGCAGGCGCGCTCGTAAGCGGCCAGATACTCAAGCTTCTGCGCCGGGGTGAACCTACGACGTCGCGAGGGCCCATCCGCGCGTGGACCCGAACTGCTGCTCATCGACCCATCATCAACGACGGGCACCACCGCGGTGGAAAACGTGGAAGTGCTCAAGGTGATCGATCCTGATCTCGCCCTGTCAGACGGACTTGCTGTGTATCGCTGGTCTCAACTCACCCTGACAGACAGGGGTCTGGCAGCGGACCCCGAACGGTGAGGTTCTCCGAGAGCCTGGGCGCCCCTCTCTGACGGTGATCGCTGACCCCTGACTGTCCGTCTCGACTGAACGAACGTAGGGCCGGTGGGAGTGAGGGCTCGCCAGAACCGCGTGAAGGGAGGAAGAAGGTAGTGAAGCACGGCGTGTGGGTACTCAGAACACCGGCGACACCCGACATCCAGGATGTGGTGGAACTCGCGGTCGCAGCCGAGGAGTCAGGATGGGACGGGGTCTTCGTCAGTGACTCGATCGCCTTCCGGAGCACCGACCCGTGGGTCACCCTGAGCGCGATCGCTGCCCGAACCGAACGCGTGGCCCTGGGCACCTGGATCACGGCTCCGGCGCAGCAGCCGCCCTGGCGGCTCGCCCAGGCACTGGCGTCCCTCGACCGGCTGTCGGGCGGACGTGTGCTGCTGGGCACCGGCCTCGGCGTCGGTGACGACTTCTCGAAGTTCGGCGACGAGTTGTCTCCCGCGGCCCGGGCACGCAAGTACGACGAAGCACTGGACCTGATGGCCCGGTTGTGGATGGGTGAGCCGATCAGCTTCGAGGGGGAATTCTACCGGGTCGACGACGTGACCCTTCCGATCGTGCCCGTGCAGGAGCCACGGATTCCTGTCGTCGTGGGCGGATGGTGGCCCAACAAGAAGCCACTCCACAGGGCTGCGGCCTGGGACGGCCTGATGCCGTACTGGCCTGCGCTGCTGGGCGGGCAGACGGGCCCCGAGGGGCAGACCTCGACCGGAACGCGCGACGGTGAGCTGCGTGAGATGTTGGCCTACTAGCGTGACGTCGCCAAGGGTGGCGGCGAGATCATCGTCCCCCGGGAGCAGCCCGACGACCCCGCTTTCGACGCACTCGCCGAGGAGCTCGGGGCCACGTGGCTGTTGAGCGCCTACGGCCTCGACTTCGACGAAGTGCGTCAGGGTCCACCGCGGTAGTCGGCGAGGGCTTCGGAGGAGTACGCGGCCCGACGTGGGAGAGCGGTTCTGGACCGCAGATCGGTGACAGCGGTGGAGTCGCTCGTTCGCGCCGGAGCCACCCCTGAACTGCGCAATGCTGAGGCCAGAACCGCTGGCGACTTCCTGCCTCAGGACCCCAGATCAGACGACGCCGAGGACAGCGCGATCCGTTCCCTTCTGGCGGACGGCTCCCGGTAGTCCCACATATCGCTCATGGGCCGGAAGGGATGGCTCATACCTGCGTCACGCCGCCGCGATGCGGGCGACGTGGTGGGTGGGGCGCTGCCGGGGCGGACGGCGATGTCGGCTGGCCGGCGGCGTGCTGTCTACTATCCGTTACGCGGCAGGGGATCTGGGGGGCAAGCGTCTCGTGTGAGCAGCGTGTAGAGCGCCCACGCGGTGGCGACGAACAGCAGCACCGAGACCAGGGCTGCGACGAGCGAGATCCGGACCATGGATTCGTTGTCGGCGATCGTCTCGCGCAGTGTCTGGGCGTCGTTGAGTCCGATGTGGTCGGTCAGGCTGGGCGACGGCTCTTGATCGACGGGTAGGTCGTCGTGGTGCCCGCGAGGCCGTGCCGCATCTTCTGTATCAGCCCTTGACGTAGGACAGCTTCGCGGTGACGTTGCCGTGCGCGACGTGGATGACGTCGATGCCGCGGACGTGGCCGCTTCCCCAGTCGTAGGTCCACTGCTGGACGACGTGGTCGTCGCTGGCGAGGGTGGCCTCGGTGATGAAGCGGGTGTGCCGGTCGGCGAAGATCGGTGCCCAGGCCTCGCGGATGGCGGCGGGGCCGACGTGGCGGGTGCCGTCGGGTGCGGGTGAGGTGGCCTCGAAGACGCAATCGTCGCTGAGGAGACTCAGCGCGGCGTCGAGGTCGTGGGCGTTCCACGCGTCGTTCAGCTTCTCGACGAGCGCGGCGGCGTGGGCCGTACCCGGGCTGGTTTCGGTGTTCATGCGTACCTCCTCGGGCGTCTTCGTGGAGGACGCCCTACGTGGGGTGCGGTCGCCGGGCTCGAGGCCGCGCGGCTACGGCGTGGCGAGCACGGACGTGACCGCAACCGGCTTGGTGACTGTGTCGAAAACGGGCGAGAGAGATCGTGCGGCGTCCAGGATCTCGCGAAGGGTCTCGTCGTCGGCGTCGGCGGTCACCCGGAAGTTCAGGGTCACGTCGCGCAGCCCGGGCCGGATCGGCTCGATGCCGAAGAAGCCGGCGAGGTCGATGGTGCACTCCAGGTCCACCTCCAGCGCGTCGATCCGGACACCGCGCGCGGTGGCCTGCACCGCGAAGGTTCCGGTCATGCACGCGCCGAGGGCGGCGAGCACGGTCTCGATGGCCGTCGCGCCGGTGTTCTTTCCGAGCAGTTCCGGCGGGTGGTCACCCCGCAGGGTGAAGTGACGCTCCATGACTTCGCCGAGCTGTTCGATCTCGTTGGTGCGCACGTCCAGACCGAACCCACCGTCCCACACCGCTCGTCCGCGCCAGGTGAGGAGTCCGGCCTCCGGCTGCTCGCTGACCATCCGCACCGCCTCGGACACCTCTTCCACGTCCCAGCCGTTCAACGTCGTCGTCATGGTTCCTCCCGTGTCGTTGCTGTTCAGGTGATCTCGACGCTAGGTGTGGCGGCCGAGCGATGTAAGTGCCACAGTCGACAGCAACGTTCCTTTCGCGACACGGGACCCAAGATGAGCCCACCCCTAGGCCTGCCGGTGCACGTCACGCTCGTCGCAACGCCCGAGACCCAGGTCGCCCCCCTGAGCGGCCTGTACGAGGCGCTGACGGCCTTTCCCCTGCTCGGCAACTTCGAGAGTGACCTGCCACGACATCCCTTCGAAGTGCAGATCGCGGCACCGGGGCCGCTCGAGACCATCGGCGCCAACCGGCTCCAGCTCCGACCCCACTGCGCCTGCGATGACATCGCCCGGACCGATGTCGCCATCGTGTCACTGATGGCCGTCGACGGCCCCGACTGGGTGCCGGGGCGCCACCCACAGGTCATCGACTGGCTACGGCGGCAGCACGCTCAGGGTGCCCTTCTGTGCTCGGTCTGCACCGGAGCGCTGCTGCTTGCCGAGACCCGCCTGCTCGACGGTAGGGAGGCGACCATCCACTGGGCCTTCGCGGATACCTTCCGACGTACCTACCCTGAGGTGCGGCTGCGCCCCGAGGAGGTCCTGATCACCGCGGGGGACCGGGACGACATCGTCATGACCGGTGGCGTCATGTCCTGGCACGACCTGGCCCTCCACCTCGTCACCCGCTTCGTCGGGCCGAGCGCGGCCCGGGCCCTGGCACGGATGCTGATGCTCGAGTGGCACGGCGCCGGGCAGGCCCCCTACATCGAGTTCGCTCCGAATCTGGGCCACGACGACCGGCTCGTCTCCACCCTCCAGGCGTGGCTGGAGGACAACCTCGCTCTCGCCAGCCCGGTCGAGGAGATGCGCGCCCGCTCGGGCGTCACTCACCGGACCTTGGAGCGCCGGTTCCACGCCGCGACCGGCTTCTCTCCGATCGCCTACGTACAGCAGGTACGGATCCAGGAGGCCCGCCGGCTCCTGGAGCGCACAGCGATGCCGGTGGACGAGATCGGCTTCGCAGTCGGCTATCAGAACACCGCCTACTTTCGACGGCTCTTCAACCGGGCCACGCGGCTCGGTCCAGGGGCCTACCGCCGAAAGTTCGGCGGCCCGCGGGTCCGGTAATCCTGGCGGGAACCGCGTCACTCCGCCGCAAAGCGCCCACCCTGCGATTGATGCCGCGCAGCACGGGGGTCTGGACGGTACCGCTGCGGTACCGTCATCACATGGCGATGAACCTGCGGTTGACCGACAGCGAGAGCGCAGCCCTGCGCGCGAAGGCCGAGCAGGAGGGGCGATCGATGCAGGAAGTCGCCCGGACCGCCATCGCCCAGTACGTCTCAGAACGCCCGCAGCGGCTCCGGGCCGCGATCGACAAGGTGAGCTCCGAGGACCGTGAGCTGCTCGAGCGACTGAGCAGGTGAGCGACGGAGCGATCGACTACCTGTCGGTCGAGGACCTCTTGGAGGTCGCGTCCGGGGTGATGCGCGAGGTCGCCGTCCGGGACTCCGGGTTGCTGGCGGGGGCCGCAGCCCGGCCGGCGATCACGGTCTTCGGCGACGATGCCTACCCGACCCTCCCCGACAAGGCCGCGGCCCTGTTGCACTCGCTGGTTCGCAACCACGCGCTGGTGGACGGGAACAAGCGCCTGGCGTGGTCAGCCACGCGCGTCTTGTGCCTCATCAATGGTCGAGACCTCACCTACACCGTGGACGAGGCCGAGGAACTGATGCTCGCGGCGGCGGCCGGTGAACTGGACGTACCGGATATCGCTCAGTGGCTGACCACGCGACTTCACTCCGCGTCACAGCCGCGTGCCGCGCGCCATTGAGGTCGTACCGCCCCAACATGGGGCTACGTGTCGCAGTGCGCCACCGCCGTCGCCGGTCGACGTGTCTTCATCGAAGGGCCAGATCAGCCCTCGGTGAGGAACTGCGACAACGACATCGGCGGCTCACCGGTGACGGCGAGGACGTCGTCGGAGGCTGGCCCCATCTCCCCGTTGGCGACGGCGGTGTAGGTCGAGACCCATGCCTCGACCTGCCAGTCGGGCGCGCCATAGGACTCGCGGGACGCGTACGCCTCCTCGATGGTCTCGTCGACGAAGGTCACCTTCCGCCCGAGGTGCTCGCCGAGGATCGCGGCCATCTCGGTGAAGGTGAGCGCCTGCGGTCCGGTGAGGTCGTAGGTCCGGCCGGTGTGGGCGGCCGGGTCCTGCAGCACGGTGGCTGCGACGCGGGCGACGTCTCGGCGCGCGATGAGGGCTGCGCGGCCCTCACCGGCCGGGCCCCGGATGACGCCGTCGTCGCCCACCATGAGCGGCAGGAAGTCGAGGTAGAGGCCGTCCCGTAGGAACGTCCACGCCATCCCGCTCGCCTCGAGATGACGTTCGGTGGCGGCGTGGTCGCGCGCGAGGGTGAAGGTAGCGGTCTTGCTGGCGCCGAGGACGGAGGTGTAGACGACGTGCCGCACCCCGGCCGCAGCGGCGGCGTCGACGAAGGCGAGGTGCTCTTCGCGGCGGTGCTCGTTCTCGGCCGCCGACACCATGAACAGGGTCTCGACCCCTTCGAGGGCCGCACGGGTCTCCACGGTGTCGGCGTAGCTCGCCCGAAGCACCGTCGCGCCGGGCAGGTCGGGTGCACGCTCAGGGGAGCGAGCGAGGAGGCGTTGGGCGAGTCCCGCGTCGGCGAGCCGGCGCGCGACCATCCCACCGACCGCTCCGGTGGATCCGGTCACGGCCAGCGTGGGCAGGCTCGCGCGGTCGTAAGTCATGCGGTGGACGGTAGCGGGCTGCGGGTCACGGGTCGAGGACGAGGCGCGGGCATCCTGCCTCCGCAAGCTGGACGGAGACGACCGGGACGTCGTTGGCGGCTCGCTCGTCCGCTGTCAGAAGGGACGTCGCGGTGCTCGGTGCGAAACTCCCCACGAGCTCGGCCTTGCAGACGCCGCAGGTGCCTTCCGCCTGGTCGGAGCAGATCTCGGCAAGGGCAACGATTACCGAGCATGGACCTTCCCCGGGCAACGGGGCGAAGGTCGGTGGGGAGCGCCCCCCACCGCATTGCTGCTGAGGGGCGGGCCGGCCCCGACGGCGCGCGGAAAGGTTCGAGGTCGCTCCACGACAGGAGTAGCTGCCGACGACGCAGCCCGCCCGACACGGCCCAAGCAGAGAAGGTGCCCCATTTCGGCCGCGTTCGGGCATTCTTCGCCGCGGGTGATCTGGTCGCTCTTGCTGTGAGGTCGGCGTGGCGCCGGCAGTGCGGTCGAGACCCCAGGTCGGGGCGCGTCACGGCTCGGCCCGAGGCGCCCGGGCTTGGTGGCAAGGTACCGGTGGACGCTGCCCCACCCGCCGACCTCGTCGTCTCGGACCTCCAGCCCGGCATCGGACAACAGCGCGGGGATATCGCGGATGAGGTCGCCGAAGGGCTTCCAGAACCGGTCGACGAGAAGGGTTCCCAACCGGTTGCCGTTGCGCGGGTAGTTGATGTCGATCAACACCATTCGGCCACCGGGCGTGAGCACTCGGGCCAGCTCTGCGGCGGCGACGGCGCCGTCCGGATAGCCGGTGAAGGCCATGGTGTTCACCACGGTGTCGAAGGTGGCGTCCGGGTACGGCAGTGCCTCAACGGTCCCCAGCCGTAGGTCCGCGTGCGCTCCGGCGCGAGCCAGGTTGCGACGCGCCGCCTCGAGGAGCCTCGGGTTGAGGTCGATGCCGTCGGTGCGGTGCTGACCGGCATACTGCGTGAGCAGCCAGCCGGTCCCGAAGGAGACCTCCAGCACCCGGGGGCCACGGATCTCGGGCAGCGCGTGCCCGAGCCATCGTCGCCAGATGGGGGATGCCTTGACGAGGATGTCGTACAGGCGCCCCAATCGCGTGTACAGCCGGTCGTTGGCCACGGTGTACGCCCGTGGGTCGGCCGGTTCGGCCGAGTATCGCCGAGTACCCCTTGTCACGTCACCATCCTCCCCCGGTGAGTGCTGGCCCGTCGTCGACCGGTCGGCACCGGACGGTGTCGAGGTTGCCCCACTGGCCTCGGCCGTCCGGGATGGAGTCGTGGGGCGTGAGCCCCGGGTGCGATCCGCCGGCCCGGTGGCGTGGCGGGGGTACCGAGCACTCCCCCGAATCGCGGCCATTCGGGGGGACTGAGGCTCTCGCCCTGCCAACCGCGGGTTGCGTGTTCAGGAAGGTGCTTGCAGGACGATGGTTCGTGAGCTGATGCCCCAGCTGATGGTGGTGGCGTCGTGGAAACGGCGCCACGTCGCGGAAAGGTGTGGGTCGAGAGTGACGGGGCGGCACCCGCCGGTGAGGTGCGGGTCGGTCCTCCACAGTCGGGTCCAGATCGCGGACACCAACCTGGACGGGTAGTCGGTCCCTGCGCTCAGGCTGGTGACGGCGACGAGCCCGCCGGGCCGAAGGATTCTGGCTGCCTCGGTGAAGAAGCCGTCGATCCCTTCCGGCGAGAACAGGTCCAGCAGGTATGCCGCCAGGACGCGGTCCGCGGTGTGGTCGGGCACGGGCCAGGGTGTGTGGCCATCGACCAGCTGGACCTGGGCTCGAGGCGCGAAGGGCGCGAGGCGGCGTCGGGTCAGCTCGACCATGGTCCCGCTGACGTCGAGGCCGAGGTAGGTGGCCTCCGCCGGTAGCAGCCGACCCAGCACGGATGCGGCGAGCGCCCCCGTCCCGCAGCCGACCTCCACCACACTGGTGGCCGTCTCGAGTAGGGCCGATCCGACCATCGCGGCCACGGCTTCGCGCTCATAGAAACCCTGGGTGTCCTGCCATCTCCCGATCCTGTCGTAGACCGAGGCGGCCTGATCCGGGCCGAGATAGCGGCTATGTCGAGACATCCCCGTCACCCTACGACCAGACGGGGCGCGGGCAGAAGCGCCTGGGTTCCACCCGGCCAACGACCCCGACTCGGCCCCGGCGCTCGTCGTCAACGTACAGAGCAAGGTGCGACGCTCCTATGCTTCGTCAAGCAGTCGGGGCGCCCCTTTCGAGGAGGCGGTGCAGGTCGCGTGCGACGTAGCGGGCGAGGCAGCGTTTGATCTCGCGGCTGGTCTTTCCTTCAGCGGTTCGACGGGCGACGTAGTCACGGGTGGATTGCTGGTACTGGATCCGGATCTGGACCACGGTGTGCAGTGCGGTGTTGAGCTGCCGGTCGCCGTACCGGTTGAGCCGGTAACGGGTGGTGACCTGGCCGCTGTTGGCGGGAATGGGGGCCACGCCGGCGAGCATCGCGAACGCGGCCTCGGAGTGGACGCGGCCGGGGTGGGACCACGCGCACAGCACCGTCGCCGCGACGATCGGTCCGACGCCGAACTCCTCGAGCAGGTCGGGCCGCCAGCTGCGGATGATGGCCAGGATCGCCTTCTGCAGTTCGCGCGCCTCCCGCAACATCGTGTGCGCGCGTCGAGCCAAAGTGCGTAGCGCGACGACGGTGCTGGTCGTCTCCACGTCCCAGGTTGGGTGGACACGCAGCCTGGCTGCGGTGTTGAGCATCGCGGCGAGCTTCTGGCCACGGAACCGGGCTCGGATCGGTTCCGGCGCGGCGACCACGAGGCTGAACAGCTGGAGCTGCGCTTCGGTGGAGGCATCGACGGCGGAGCGGCGAGCGGCCAACAGCACTGAGAGGGCTTGGCGTTCGCCGCCGCTGCGGGGTGTTCCCAAGCGGGGTCGAGCCATCGCCTCACGTGCGGCGCGGATCGCATCGAGGGGATCGGACTTCGCGCCGTTACGGCGCGCGGACCGCTTCGGACGGTCCAGCTCCACAACGAGCTCGGAGGACTCCAGCAGGTGCCGGGTCAGGCCGGCGCCGTGGCTGCCGGTCCCTTCGATCGCCCAAGCCCGCGCCGTCGGGTAGGCGTTGGCGAAGTCCACGAGCTCGACGTAGCCCGCGGCGGTCGCCGCCACGGTGGTCTCGCCGAGGACGCCACCGGTCGCGCTGTCGATGACCGCGGCGGAGTGGGTATGGACGTGGGTGTCGACGCCGATGACGACATCGACCACCTCACGTAGATCGGTCAGACTGGTCATGCGTTCTCTCCTTCGCCGGACGGGACGTGGTTCCGGTCCGGGACGGAGGTTCGGCAGGACTGTGATGGGACACGCCCGGCGCCTTCAACGCCTGGTGGTCAAGCTCCTGATCAGGCCAGCACCTTCGGCCGGGCCGGGGCCGGCGACCTCGAGCGGACATCTCGCAGCAAGGCACGAAGGCCAGTCCTTTCGGGGGTCACACCCGAAGCCGCCAACCCACAGCCCACCACCATCAGGCTGCGAAAGCGATCCTCACAGTCCTACCGCCGCGTAGCGACTGCCTTGGCGCTGCCAGAGCGGGCGGCTGCGACGGTGACTGCAGCTTGGGTCGCCGCAGGTCAGCCCATCGGTTTGTCGTTATCGTGCGATCCCGGGTAGGAACGTCTGATGCCGTCTTCGGAGAACGACCCCGCCGCCCCAGTCGCTGACTACGACAGCTTCGCGGCCGTGTACGCGGCCGAGAACGAGAAGAGCCTCTTCAACGCCTACTACAACCGTCCGGAGATGATCCGTCTCGCCGGCGACGTCGGCGGGCTGAGGGTCCTGGACGCCGGGTGCGGGTCCGGCCCGCTGATGGCAGACCTGGGCGCCAGGGGCGCGGTCGCGTCCGGGTTCGACCTGAGTGCGGCCATGCTCGACCTGGCCCGCGAGAGGCTGGGTGAGGACGCGGACCTGAGAGTCGCCGACCTCGGCGCACCCCTGCCCTACCCCGGCGACGAGTTCGACGTCGTCGTCGCATCGCTGGCCCTGCACTACGTGCAGGACTGGGCCTCGGCGCTGGCCGAGCTGCGGCGCACCCTCAAGCCCGGCGGACGGCTGATCGTCTCGATCATCCATCCCACCGTCTACGCGATCAGCTACCCCGAGGCCGACTACTTCGCCCTGACCCGGTACTCCGAGGACTACACCTTCGACGAACAGACCGTGTGGATGACCTACTGGCACCGGCCCCTGCAGGACGTCATCAACGCGTTCACCGCGGCCGGGTTCCGCATCACCACGGTCACCGAGCCGCCACCAGCGCCTGACACACCATCGAAGCTGCTGCCCACCACGGACGGCCGGTCCTTCATCTGCTTCCTGTTCTTCCAACTCGAAGCACCGTGACCCCTCATCCCCGGTCGCTAAGAACTGCTGCATATCGCGAGCCGCCGCACCCGAGGTGATGTGGCTGAGCGCTTGTCAGCGGCGCTGGTAGATGTCGCGGCGGTGCCCGACGGCCACGACGAGAACGAGGAGGACCTCGTCGTGGATCTCGTAGACGATGCGGTAGTCGCCGGTACGGACCCGCCACTCGCCGTCACCACCGACCAGTTTCTTGGCGCCGCTCGGGCGGGGTTGGTCCGCGAGAAGCTCGATGGCCGCCTGGGCGCGGCGCCGTGCGGCAGGGTCCAGCTTGCTCAGCTGGCGCACCGCGGCCGGTGCGACCTCGATGCGATAGGTCATGCCAGGCCGAGATCTGCCTTGACCTGCTCCCACGGGATCGCCGGTTGGCCGTCCGCCATCTCGGCTCGAGCTGCAGCAGCCGCCTCGAGGTCGGCCAGGTCCTCGGCGGCGGCGATGAGCTGGTCCAGGTCATCGGCGTCGATCACTGCGGCCACCCTCTGACCGCGACGGGTCAGGTAGACGGGGTCGTGCCCGACTCGGGCGGAGTCGACGACACCGGCCAGGCGGGCACGGGCGTCGCTCACGGTGATCTCGCTCATGCCCCCACGATACGCGCTAACCGCTTAATTGTACATCTCCGCGCATCCGGGTGCTGTCGTGACCGCGACTCAGCCGCGCGCTCCCGGAATGGACATGCCCAATACCGCCGCGAAGCGACCGCCCGCTCCCCCGGCATGAGCGTGCGGCGGGATCGGGGCACGCCTGAGCACCAGCTCCGCCCGGACCGCCGTCCCGCTCACACCCGTTCGACGCGGTCGGCCTGTGGTCCTCGATCGCTCTGTCGCACCTGGTACCGGACCCGATCGCCTGGGTGCAGCGCCTCGGCGCCTCTGAGGACCGACACGTGCACGAACAGGTCCGCGCCTCCCGCGTCCGGGGCGATGAAGCCGAACCCCCGCTCCGCGTCGTAGCGCGCGACCACTCCCTCGCCGCCGCGCGCCGGGACGTCGGATGCCTGCCGGTGTCCCGACCGAGCGCGGGTCGTCGACGTCGCGGGCGCGCCCCGCGGTGCCGAGCTGCGTGCGAGGCGCACGTCGCGAGCCTGCGGGCCCTTCTCGCTCACGACGATGTCGTACGTCACCCGGTCCCCCTCGCCCAGCTCGGGGAGCCCGTCGGCCAGCTCCCGGACGTGGACGAAGACATCGGGGCCGCCCGACTCGGGGGTGATGAACCCGAAGCCCTTGTCCCCGTCGTACCAGGACACGGTGCCGTCCGCCCCGTCGGACGCCACGACCTGCTGGGCGGCCTGGGCTCCCAAGGGGAGCAGATGGTCAGCCTGCGGTCCCCTCTCCCCGTTGACGACGAGGAACGCCACCCGCTGCCCCTCCGAGACCACGCCGCCCCCCACGACGGCCGAGCCGTGCACGAAGATCTCGGTACCACCGCCGTCGGGCGTGATGAAGCCGTACCCCTTGGCAGGCTCGTACCAGGCGACGGTGCCGAGCACGCCCAGCGGTGTACCGGCGGCCTGGGCGGCCGTGACCCGGACGTGGCGTGCCAGCGGGCCGCGGTCCCCCTCGCCGATCTCGAACTCGACCACCTGCCCCTCCCGAAGCAGCTTCATCGAGTCGTCGCTGACGATCTCGGACGCATGCACGTACAGGTCCTCTGCCTCCTGCCCGAGGGCGATGAAGCCGAACCCCCGGTCGGCATCGAACCAGCGGACGGTTCCCTCGGTCACGGCTGACTCCTTCTCGAAGCGACGGTCGGTGTCCCCCCAGTGTCCCCGACGGGACTGCGACAAGCGCCCGGCGCCAGACGGTGCTTGCACCGTCGTGGCACGTGCCCGACGGCGACATCCCCGTCACCCGGCGC
The DNA here is from genome assembly GCA_963772645.1 of uncultured Actinomycetota bacterium. Classification (GTDB taxonomy): domain Bacteria; phylum Actinomycetota; class Actinomycetes; order Actinomycetales; family Dermatophilaceae; genus DASSQJ01. Next base: position 174,319 of record CAVYYD010000002.1, on the reverse strand, counting down.
CGCGCCGACAGCGGCATGACCGGACGGGTCCGTACCTGCGTCCAACCGCCGCCAGTCGAGCGCCCTCATTGCGTTGTGACAGAACCTGCCCGCTCCGTCTGATGTCCTTGCGGACGATCTCGCGATTGGCCAGGCCGTGACCGATGTGGATCAACACCTCCCGTCCCGGTCGCGCTCGGTCGATCGGTCCGGCTCGGGGTCGGCGACATCGGCGCGTTGCCGCCGGTGCTGGTGCCGCCGCCGTCGTGAGGTTTCAGCTCCGCCTGCGCAACACGTACCAGGCTGAGCCCACCACTAGTCCTAGTGCCGCGCCCATGCTGATGCCGATCGCGATGCCGGACCCGTCCCCCGCCAGTAGTCCCACGATCAGTCCCAGCCCGGCTCCGAGGACGAGCCCTAGACCGACGGCTGAGGCCCACTGATCGGTGGTGGTCTGTGGTGTCATCCCTGCCCCTCCTATGTGGCCCCTGCTCGGCTGTGACGCTTCCAGTGTGCGTCGGGGCGGACGAGCGGTCAGCGGCGTGGATCACATGACGCACGCGCCGTACGGGCATCGCGCGGGCGTAGCCGTCCCGAGGGTTGATGGGGCTTGCGGTCGGCCAGCCGTCCGAGCGCGACTTCCACCATCTCCGGACTCAGTCGAGTGATGCCACGCCTCGATCGTCCCAACGGATGGCCTCCCATCAAGTAGGGCATTCGGCGAGTCGCTCGGACCGATCACGGGGCGTGGCGCCACCGCGGCCCGATAGGGGTCTGTTGTGCGCGAGGCGCGGCGAATCGTCTGGTCTCCAGATGCTCAAACACATGGCCGTAGGCTGCCGACATGTCGATGGTCCACACCGACGCGGTGTTCTTTGAGGACGACAAGGCGTTCGAGACGTGGCTTGTCGATAACGCGTCGACCGCCACGCACGTCTGGGTTCGGATGGCCAAGAAGGGTGCCGGCGTCACCTCGATCGACTGGACGAGGGCCGTGGACGTGGCGCTCTGCTTCGGCTGGATCGACGGCATCGCGCGGCGGCTCGACAACGATTGGTACGTGCAGCGGTTCACCCCCCGGCGCGCGAAGAGCGTCTGGTCGAAGATGAACCGCGAGCGCATCGAGCGACTCACCGCCGAAGGGCGGATGCGGCCCGCCGGTCTGGCTGAGGTGGAAAGGGCGAAGGCGGACGGCCGATGGGCCGCCGCCTACGACAGCCCGGCCACCGCAGTCGTGCCCGACGACCTCGCCGCCGCCCTGGCAGCGCGCGAGCTCACCGAGGTCTACGCCGCGCTGGACAGCCGAAACCGCTTCGCCTTTCTCAATCGCATCCAAACCGCAGTGCGACCGGAGACCCGCACCCGCCGCATCGAACAGCTCACCGACGCCCTCGCTCAGGGCAAGACCCCCTACCCGGCGCCGACGACGAAGAAGTCCGGTCCCTAGTGGGCGTCCAGCGCAGCTGATGCAAACTCGTGCTGCGTCACACCGCGGCGTGCCGGGCGTGAGCGAGTCTCGGTCTCAACGTTGCTGAAGGCGCCAAGCGGCTTCGATCGCGTCCTCGATGGCTCCCGCATCGCCCTGGGCGAGGTCCGCGACGACCATCATGTGCTTGCCGTAGCGAGCCGGGACGCTGAAGGTCCCGGGGAACTGCTTGACGATCTGGTCCCGGTAGTCGAAGTCCGCCCGGATCACGACGTGGGAGTCGTCGAGCTGGCGGGCGACCAGCCTGCCGTCATATCGCCAGTGGGCGAGCCCGCCCGACCGTGTGGCCCGCACCCCGGTGAGGCCTTTCGCCGACTCGGCCAGCTCCGAGATCTCCACGTGCAGCGCCTCCGTTCAGGCTCTCACGGAGGACGGTAGCGCCGGCTCACCGGTGTTCAGGTTCGGAAGACGGCCTGACCGCCGCGACAGCAAGGTTCGCCGGGTGGTGAGCTGTCCGTTCACCACGTCGCGGGGTGGATGAAGTCCGCCGCGGGGCGCCGCAGCCACTGGGTGATCCGCATGGTGAGTTCCAGGTCAGCCATCCGCGCCGCTCGCAGGTTGGTGAGCCTGCTGGGGGTGCAGCCCAGTTCCCGCCCGAGCCGGGCCCAGGTCAGCCCCCGCTCGCGTCGCTCCTCGTTGAGCGCTTCGTGCAGCTGCGGCAGGTCCCAGCGCAACCGGCGGTCCGGCCCTGCCCGGGGCAGGCCGGTGTCACCGGCCTGTCGCGGCCGACCGGTCAGGAAGTCCTCGGCAGGACGGCCCAGCCAGCGCAACATGAACAGGGCGTACTGGCAGGACGTGGCCCCCCGCCCGGCCCAAGCGTCCCACGGCGCCGCCACACAGCGGATGATCACCGCGCTCCGCGTTGAGCTGCTCGGACTGCTCCCACAGCTCCTCGGCCACGTCGTACCAGCCCAGGCCGCGGCGGTCACGCTCGGCATCGACCGCAGCGACAAACGCGGCGAAGTCGAACACAGGAGCAACCGACATCCCGCCAACCTAGCCCGGCCACGCCCACTGGGGGACTCTGCATGCCCCGGTCACGACCCGCACTGATGTGCTGCACTCCGCCGCCTGTCGACCTACCGCAATGGCGGCAGTCTCGTCCGCTTACTTGTAGTGGAAGCGGGCCTGCAGAATCACGAGGTCGTCGCCGTCGACGAGGTAGACGAGCCGGTGCTCCTCGGTGATTCGTCGTGACCACGTCCCCGCCAGCATGTGGCGCAGTGGTTCCGGTTTGCCGATGCCGCCAGTGGGGTCCCGCAGCGCGTCCTCGATGAGGCGGTTGATCCGCTTGAGGGTGGTGCGGTCAGCGGTGAGCCAGTAGGTGTAGTCGCCCCAACCGTGGGGGGTGAACACGAGCCTCACTGCACCAGGTCGTGCTCGTGTCGCTCACCGGCCGCGGCCTGCTGCAGGCTCTCGATGAGGCGCTTGGCGTTGGCGGGGACGCGCAGGAGATGCGCGGTCTCCTCGAGTGCGTCGTAGTCGGCGCGCGAGAGGAGGACGGCGTCGCCGCGCCGCGAGGTGATCTCGATCGGAGTGCGGTCGTCGTTGACCTTCTCGATCAGGGGGAACAGGTTCTTCCGAGCCTCGCTGGCCGTGACTGCCATGACACACCTCCAAGTGGTACGAGAAACAGTACCACTTCGCAGCTGGCGGACGGAGGCCGGCCAGGCCCTCAGTTCTGCAGAGCCGGTCGAGTCTCCGTCCCCGGGAACCGCTGCATTCCGCGAGACGGGCTGAGCTGATCGACGTGCACGGCGGCTCGTGTCACATCGGAACGCAACCTGTGTAGATCGAAGTGTCTACACGACTTACCCTTGGTACATGGCTGACACCACGACGATCCGCATCAGCAGGGACACCCACGCGCGGGTGACACGCTTGGCGGCCGAGCGCCACGAAACGATCGACGAGACCGTGCGCAACGCCATCCGCGCGCTCCGCCAGGACGCCATGGCGCGCGACCTCGCCGATGGCCTCACTGAAGATGAGACGGCATGGCTCGATGCTGACGCCGGGTGACGTGGTCGGGCTCGACCTCGGAGTGCCGGCTGGCAGCGAGCCGGGATCGCATCGCCCCGCCATCGTGGTGACCGCGGCGCGGGTGCTGCACGGGGGACCCAACGTCGTGCAGGTCGTGCCCCTGACCCGCACGATCCGCACGAGCAGCACTGAGGTGGTCATCGATCCCGATCAGGGCAACCGGCTTTCAGCGCGTTCGTCGGCGCAGTGCCAGCACGTGCGTTCCGTGGCCACGGCACGCATTCGTGAGCGCACCGGCAATGTCGGCCCAGTCGCTCTCGGCGAGCTTCGCGAAACGCTCGCGCTGCTGCTGGACCTCTGACGCCAGACGACGGCACCGAAAGGCTCGAGCGGGCCTCCGCCCCAGTGCGCGATGGCACACGCGAGAACGGATCCGACAGCTGCCCCGCGAGTGCGACGCTACCGCCGCCTATCGCCCAGTTGGGGGTGTTCGCGGCGGACTGTGGAACCTCCGCGCCCTGACGCGCACAACCCCTGCCGATCTCGTGGAGCGCAGCGAGGAGGACTGGGCCTTTCCCGCCGTCGGCCTGCGCTGCGGGCCGGGCGTCAGGGGTCGAGGAGCAGTCCGGGCAGGACTGCGCACCACCACTGCACGACGTCGTCGTGTGACCAGCCCTGCTCGACGGTGTACAGGTGGTAGACGGCGTCGCCGCACACGACGAGGAAGGTCGCGAGCAGCTGTTCGCGGGTCCGGTCGGAACGAAGGGGCGCCTTGGCCTCAAGGAGGTCGAGCGCCTGGTTGAACCCGATCCGGCGCATGTTCTCGTGGAGCTCGTGGGTGCGACGCACCTCGGGGTCGGTCAGTGCGGCAGCACGCAAGACCTCGGCGACCGTCGCGGCCCGCGCGAACACCTGACCCGAGCCCCGTACGAACCTGCGCAGGGCCTCGACCGCGTCCGGCTCCCGGGCCATCGCCTCCCACCAGTCGGTGGACTGGGGCGGGGCAGGGTCTGACTCACCCATTACGGCGGTGTCGATGACGGCGCTGATCAGCTCCGGTTTGGTGTGGAACACGAAGTACACCGTCTGCGGGGCGACGCCGGCTCGTCGGGCGATGGCCGCGATGGTGGCTCCCTGGAAGCCGTTCTGCACGAACTCGACGTGCGCCGCCCGGATGATGGCGCGTCGCGTGGTGGCGGCCTTGTCGCGACGGGTCCCCTTGACCTCTGGCATGACGAGGGCCATCCTAGCCGGAGCATCGCACTAGAGCGTCGCTCTAGTGCATGGCCCTTGGAGGAGACATGGCGATCGACCTCACGAGCCCGATCCACCACCCTCCCAGAGGCGCGCCGGCCGGCTCTGCCTCTGGGCACTGCTGCCTGGAGCCGCCTCGGGAACGTACCTCGCAGTCATCGACCCCGCGGTCCCGCGTGAGCCGTGGAGCTACCGAGGAGGCCGGTGATGGCCGCGCCGTTCCCTGAGGTTTCGACCACGGTGCCGGGCGGCCTGGAGGGGAAGGCGACCGCCTCGGCCGTCCACTACCGCGGGCCCGTCCCGTGGACGCTGCAGGTGCTTGTCGGCACGGTGTGCGGGCTGGCGTGGGCGGCATCGTTGCGGGCGGTCATGGCGGAGTTCGCCGGACCGGGCTCCACGTTCGCCTGGTTCGGCACCTTCGAGGGCGTCCTGCTGCCCGGCGCCGTTGTGGGCGGCCTGCTCGGGTGGGCCCCGCACCGGCAGTCGCGGGGTGGAGCGCCGCGCTGGCTTGTGGCGGCACCGCTGGTCCTCCCGCTTGCGACGCCGTCCGTGCTCGTGTCGGTGTTCGTCCACGGCCTGGGCGGCGGCGCACTGGCCGTGCCGCTGTTCGGCATGGCGGGCGGCTACGCGCTGGCCGGGCGGGGCCCGCGGTGGACCCGCTGGGCGGCGGGCGCGTTCGCGCTGCTCGCCGTCCCCGGCTGGCTGGTCACCGCGACGATCATCGGGGGTCCGCTGGCCCTCGGCACGCCGCGGGGCGCCTGGCTCGCCGTGCTGTTCCTGTCCCTGCTGGCGGTGCTCGCCTTGGGCTGCACGCTGCCCCACCGCGCTCCGGCCGAGCTGCTCACCTCCCGGCGACGACTGGTGGTCGTGGGCGTCGTCTGCGGGCTGGCGTGGGGCGCGGGCATGCGGGGGTTCATGGCCGCCGCCGCAAGCATGGACTCGGCCTCCGTGGTGAGCTGGCTCGGCACCTTCGGGGTCATCCTGCCCATCAGCGGCGTGGTCGGCGCTCTGCTGGGGTGGGCCGAGCACCTGCGCCGCACGGGCGGGCGCACGCGGCGCATCCACCGACTCGCCCCGCTGCTGTTCACCGTCGACCCGGCCTCGCTGGCGGTCACGCTGCCCGCGCTCGCGGGCGGGTACGTGCTGGCCGGGAAGGGGTCGCGGCGCGCCCGGTGGACCTTGGGCGCAGGCGCGGTGCTGCCGGTCCCGGCGTACTTTGCCGCGGTGGCGGTGGCCGACGGCAGCCTCCGCGAGCTGGGCGGCCCGCGGGCAGCCTGGATCACCGTGCTGCTCTTCTCCCTCCTCGCGGTGCTGGCCATCGCGTGCGTGATCCCGCAGAGCACGCCGGAGATCCAGGCGACGGCGTCGACACCCGATCAGGCCGAGTCCGTCGACGAGGCGAGCAATTGAGCGGCTGATCCACTGAGCGTGCGGTCGCACTCGATCTACTCCTCGAGCTTGGGCAGGAACTCATCGATCAACTGCGCCCGCGGCTCCGGCCGGTCCTACAGGGCACCGGCCTTGCGGGCCTGCACGTACCGGCCCACCGTGTGGTGCGACACCCCGGCGAGCTCGCCCGCGTCCCTCAACGACCCGGTCAAATCGAATGCTTCCGACATGTTCATGATCTCCTCGGCAGACTTCACTTGTTCCTCCTCGGGTGACGATGCGCTTCAGCACCGCAACCGCACCCGAGGAGGAGCCCCAACCGCGGGACGCAGCGAGGCAGACGAACTCGTGTCGGGCAGATCCCATGACCGCCAGCGGGCAACTTTGATGTCCGCTACCGGGCAGCTTCGTGGCCGCCTCCGGGCAGTTTCCCGTGTCCGCTGTCAGCCGGTCGACTCGACTTGATCTTGGATTGTGGCCGCAAGGGCGGTTGCGAAGCCGAGCGCGCCGTTCGCGCGCCCGCCACCACCGCCCGTCATGCGAGTCAGGTCGGGGATCGCGTCAGGTCACCATCGATCGCGCCACCCCGACATGATTCCCAACCCCAAGAGACGCCCTCAGGTGCAAGTCTCACGGGTAGGGTCGAGGACACTTCGACGGCGAGGAGGCCGTGATGGACTGGTGGGGCTGGCTGATCCTCGTTGTGGTCCTGCTGGTGCTCTTCGTTGCGGCCGTGCTGGTGATCCAAGCACGTCGGCGCCGCGGCGGGGTGATCGTCCGGTCCGAGACTCCTGACCGCGGTGATCGACGATGAGGCTGATGCGGACCTCGGAGGTCATACAGCGTCCGGTGGTCACGATGGCCGGGGAGGACATCGCCCAGATCAAGGACGTCGTGTATGCCGCCGACGGCGGCTCGGTCCGCGGGTTCACGCTGGCCGGGCGTGGTTTGTTCGCCGGGCCGCTGAAGGAGTTCCTGCCCTGGGAGGGCGTCTCCGCCCTGGGCGCGGACGCTGTGATGGTGCGCGACGAGAGCGTGCTGGCGCCGGCCCAGTCGATCCTCGAGGGGTCCGGGGGCAGTGCGGGGTCTGCCGGCGACGTCCTCGGCTCCCAGGTGCTGACCGAGGAAGGCGTCGGCCTCGGCACGGTGCACGACGTCGTCGTGTCCGTTGACGTCACCGGTGGCGAGTACTGCGACGTCGTCGGCTACGAGGTGGAGGCGTCCGAGGGGCTCGGCACCCAGGGCCAGATGGTGCTGATCCCGTTGCCCAACACGATGGCCGCCTCCGGCGAGCACCTCATGGTGCCCAGCAGCGTGAAGGACTTCGTCGGTCACGACCTGGCCGGCTTCGGGGCGGCCGTAGATAGGTTCCGTGCGCACCTAGAGGATTCCCGGCCATGATGTTCTCTGCCGCCAAGGGGCACAAGGTCGTCGACACCAGCAGCGCCGACACCGTGGGCACGGTGAGCGGTTTCCTCGTCGAACCCTCGACCCACTCGATCGTCGCCCTGCGGGTCAAGAAGACCGAGACGGGCGAGGTCATCCGGTGGCGCGACATCACTGCCTTCGGCAGCGAGGCCGTCACGGTCCCGCGGGCCGGCGTGGTCACGGACACCGACGCCGAGCTGGAGGCGTTGGGAGACCGGGCCCGCGAGCTGGTGAAGAAGCGCATCCTGACCAGCGCTGGCGATGAGCTCGGCACCGTCAAGGACATCGACTTCGACACCGAGACCGGCGCCCTGACAACGTTCCTCCTCGACGGCGCCCCGGATGTCTCGGCCGACCGCCTCATCGGGGTCGGGTCCTACGCCGTGGTGGTCCGCGCAGAACCTCACGGCTCCTAACGCGAAAGCATCCGTCCCGAAGACGACACAACCGGGTGAAGGTCGTGCCTGGGCGCAGTGGGCGGTGAGGACATCGCCCGATTGAGGCGGAAAGCCGCGGGTCTTGCGAACGCCCGCACGACGTGCGTCTGAACCCGCGCCCTGGGACAACAATCAGAACGGGTAGCTCGCCGGCTCTCCTCGCATCGTGATCCAACGGGTCTCGGTGAACGCCTCGATGTTCGCGGCCGCGCCGCCGAGCCGGCCCAGCCCAGACGCGCCGACGCCGCCGAAGGGGACGTTCGCCTCGTCGTTCACAGTCTGGTCATTGATGTGCACGATGCCGGTCGGGATCTGCTCGGCGAGATCAAGTCCGCGCATCACGTCGCGAGTGACGATGCCGAGCGACAGCCCGTAGTCGCTCTCCGAAGCCAGCCGTACCGCTTCCTCGACCGAGGAGACTCTGGTGACCGGAGCGACCGGGCCGAAGACCTCCTCGGTGAAGACGGGCGAGGTGAGTGGGACATCTGCCAGAACGGTCGGCCGGTAGAAAAGCCGGTCGTACTGCCCGCCCGCGGCCAGGCGCGCGCCCCGGTCGACACTGGTGGTGACCAGGCCGTGGATCTTGTCCCGCGACCGCTCGTCGATGACCGGACCGAGCGCAACCTGCTCTCTGGCCGGGTCGCCGACTGGCAGGCGGCCGGCCTTCGCAGCGAGCTGGTCGACGAAGTCGTCGTAGATCCCGTCGGCGACGAAGTAGCGGCCAGTGGTCATGCAGATCTGGCCCTGGTTGAGGAACGAGGCCCAGCCGGTCAGCCCGACCGCCTTCTCGACGTCCGCGTCGTCGAGGATCAGCAGCGCCGAGTTGCCGCCCAGCTCGAGGTGGGCCCGCTTGAGGTGTCGGCCTGCGAGCTCGCCGATCGACCGGCCGACCGCTGTCGAGCCGGTGAAAGAGATCACGCGGATGTGCGGATCGGTCACCATCGCCTCACCGACGTCTTTGCCACCGGGGAGCATCTGCAGGACCCCGGCCGGCAGCCCGGCCTCCTCGAAGATGCGCGCCATCACCGTGCCGCCCGTGACGGCCGTGCGTGGGTCAGGCTTCAGAAGTACGGCGTTCCCGAGTGCGAGCGCGGGGGCCACCGACCTGATGCCGAGGATGATCGGTACGTTGAATGGCGAGATGACAGCAACCACACCGGCCGGCAGTTGGCGGGCCATGGAGAGCCGGGGCTGCTCACTGGGGAGTACCTGGCCGATCGGCTGTCCCGGCAACGAAGCGGCCTGGTAGCACTCCTCGGCCGCGACGTGCATTGCGAAGTCGGCCATCGGCGGGATGGCGCCGACCTCGCGCACGTTCCAGTCGCGGATCTCGTCGGCGTGCTCGGCCCACAGGTCTCCGGCTCTGCGGAGCACGGCCGCTCGAGCGGTGTGTGGGAGCGCCGCCCACGCTTTCTGCGCCTCGGCCGCTGACGCGGCGGCTTCGGCCACGTCTCCGGCGTCCGCCTGACCCATCGTGCCGAGCTCGTTCCCGGTGGCCGGCTCCACGACCGGGTAAGTGCCGCCGCGGCCGTCCGTCCACGTGCCGCCCTTGAAGACCTTGCCCTCCCACGCGACGCCTTCCAGCAATGCCATGACCTACCCCCAGACTTCCTCGGCGGTCTCGACGACCAGCCTTAGCTTGGCCCGCTCCTGCTCTTCGCTCAACACGTTGCCCTCAACTGTGGAGGAGAAGCCGCACTGGGGCGACAGGCAGAGTTGCTCGAGCGGCACATATCTGGACGCCTCGTCGATGCGACGCTTCAGCACGTCCTTGTCCTCGAGCTCACCAGTCTTCGTGGTGACCAGGCCGAGCACGACCTGCTTGTCCTCGGGAACGAACCGCAGCGGCTCGAAGCCGCCGGACCGCTCGTCGTCGTACTCGAGGAAGAAGCCGTCCACGTCGAGCTGCGAGAAGAGAACCTCGGCCACGAAGTCATAGCCACCTTCGGCCGCCCACGACGAGCGGAAGTTGCCGCGGCACATGTGCGTGGTGACCCGCATACCCTCCGGGCGGCCGGCGATTGCGGCGTTGACATTCGCGACGTACTGCTCGTGGAGGTGCTCGGGGTCCCCGCCCTGGGCCGCGACCATGGCCCGCTGTTCGGGGTCGTTGAGGTAGGCGAGGCTGGTGTCGTCGAGCTGGAGGTAGGTGCAGCCGAGCTCCCCGAGACGGCGGAGCTCCTCTGCATACGCCGCGGTGAGGTCCGCCCAGAACGGCTCGAGGTCGGCGTAGACCGACTCGTCGATCGCCGCCCGGCCGCCGCGGTAGTGGACCATGTTGGGCGAGGGGATGGTCAGCTTCGGCACCTGGTCGCCGGTCGTGACTTCCGACAGGTACTCGAAGGCATCCCCGAAGATCGTGTGGCCGAGCCGTACCCGGTCGTGGACGCTCAGTGCCGCGGTCTCGAAGTCGAGGGCACCGGCCTTGTTGTGGAAGTGCACAGCAAGCTTCTGGTCGGTCGGGTCGACGCCCTCGAGTTGGTAGATGAAGTCCATGTGCCACGACGTGCGACGGAACTCGCCGTCGGTAGCGGTGCGTACGCCCGCTTCGCGTTGGAGCGCCACCGCGTCGCGGATCGCCGTGTCCTCGGCCTCCCGCAACCCTGCGTCGTCGAGACCGCCTGCCCGGTGCCGGGCCCGCGCGTCGAGCAACGCCGGCGGTCGCAGCAGGCTGCCGACGTGGTCGGCACGGAAGGGCGGGAGCGTGCGCACTGCCATGCCGCGGAGCGTACTCGCGCGGTGTCCACCCGTGCTGCCCGTGTTCCGCTCAGCAACAGATCGGACTCGACCCGACGCGGGCGCAGACCGTCCCGAACCCGGCACGGCGTCGCGGCGGAAGCCGCGTGAGGAGAGTGCGCCTGGTCGAGCCACCAGCCATCTACCGCGGGCCCATCGGCGCGAAAGCGTCGACCGGTCGGGTGCCGAATGCGGCGCCAGGCGCCGAGAAGGCTCATGTCGCCGTGCTCGCGTGATGGTCGCTCGCGACGAACGATGGATAGCCGCTGCATCTCACAGAGAAAGGCCCCCGACCTGGCGTTTCCACAGGTCAGGGACCTTTCATGCCGCTCCCCCGGTTGGACTCGAACCAACAACCTGCCGGTTAACAGCCGGCTGCTCTGCCAGTTGAGCTACGGAGGAAGGGCCACCACGGGATCGCCGCGGCAGCCCGGCAACGATAGCAAGGCGCCGTCGCCCGGGGAAATCCGGTGCCGGCCGGGCGCTCAGTCGAGCCCGACCTGCTCGCGGACCCGGGCCAGACCGGCCGCGACCTCCTCGCGCACGCCGGGGTCCTCGAGGCTGACCCCGGCGCCGAGCACCGCCTGGGCCACGAGGTCGCCGCTGGCGAGGACCCGGCGGACGACGACCCGGGCCGAGCGTCGGGGGCCGAGGTCGAGCGCCTCGGCGACGACGACCGACGCCTGCACCCTTTCGCGCAGGGTCTCCGGCAGCAGCATCGGCTCGGGCAGCGCGACCCGCAGCGGCGGGTGCTGGTCGACCCAGGTGACCCGCAGTGCCACGTCCTCACCGCTCCACGTGCCGGAGTCGACAAGGTGCCATGGGCGGTCCAGGACGTGCTCGAGGGCGCCGTCGGGGCCGCGGCTCACGACGTGCAGCCTGTGCCGGCCGGCGACGACCGTGGTGCCCTCGCCGTCCTCGGCCCAGGCCAGGAGCCGGTCGCGACGCTCGGGGCCGATGGCGGCGACGACCTCGGGGGGCAGCACGGGACGCCGGCGGCCGGCGAGGCTCAGCCGCACGTCAGGACACCCCCTCTCGGAGCCGGACCCGCTCGATCTCGAGGGCGTTGAGCGCTGCATGGCGCTCCCGGACCCGGGCCGGGTCGGCCTGGGGGTCGTGCTGCACCTGGCGGAGGGAGGCCATCGCGTCGGCGATCCGGCGGCCGAGGTGGGCGTCGCGCACACCGTGGGCGAGGGCGTCGAGGTAGCGGCGCGGGGGCAGCCCGGTGGAGGCGTCGAAGCGGACCGGCAGCGGCGCCACCGAGAGCTCGGCGACCAGGCCCCTGATGGTGCCCGGCGCGGCCTCGCCGACCGCGGCGACCCAGGCGGCCGTCGAGCCCGAGCGGGCCGGGGTTGCCGCGGCGATGCGGATGCCGTCGAAGACCGCACGGTGGGCCGGCGCGGTGAACGCCTCGGTCGGGAGGTCCTCGAGGACCGCCGCGGTGAACAGCTGGGGGTACTGGATGACCGCCTGGAGCAGCTGCCGCTCGGCGACGACGACGGGGTCGCGCAGGTCGGGGGCGGGCAGGGCGGCGCCCTCGCCAACCCCCGGCTCCGGGACCTCGTCGGTGCCCGCAGGTGAGCGGTGGTGGTCCGGCTCGGCCGGGGGCGCGATCCGCCCTGCCCTGCGCACCTCCGCGGCCATCTGCTCCACCTCGACCCCCAACCAGCCGGAGACGGTGCGCACGTACTCGGGGCGAAGGCTGGCGTCACGGATCGAGCCGACGATCGGCGCCACCGCCTTCATCGCCTGGACCCGCCCCTCCGCGGTCTCGAGCTCGAACCGCCGGATCGTCGTCCGCACGGCGAACTCGAACATCGGCACCGCGCCGTCGACGAGGGCGCGGACCTCGGCATCCCCCTTCGCCAGCCGCAGCTCGCACGGGTCCATCCCGTCGGGCGCCACCGCGACGAACGACTGCGCGGCCCAGCGCTGGTCCTCGCCGAACGCCCGCATCGCCGCCTTCTGCCCCGCGGCGTCGCCGTCGAAGGTGAAGACGACCCGGGCCGGCGAGACGTCGGCCTCGTCGCGCATGATCCGCCGCAGGATCTTGATGTGGTCGACCCCGAACGCGGTGCCGCAGGTGGCGACCGCGGTCTCGACCCCGGACAGGTGCGCGGCCATGACGTCGGTGTAGCCCTCGACGACGACGGCGCGCCGGTCGGCGCTGATGGCCTTCTTCGCCAGGTCGAGGCCGTAGAGGACCTGGCTCTTCCGGTAGATCGGCGTCTCCGAGGTGTTGAGGTACTTGGCGGCGATCCGGTCGGCGTCGAAGAGCCGCCGGGCGCCGAAGCCCACGGTGTCGCCGGTGGTGTCCCGGATCGGCCACACGAGCCGGCCGCGGAACCGGTCGTAGAGACCGCGGCTGCCACGGCCGCAGAGGCCGCCGGTGACGAGCTCGTCGTCGGTGAACCCACGCTGGAGGAGGTGCCGGCTCAGGGCCTCGCCGTCCTGGGGCGCGAACCCGACCCCGAAGCGGGCCACCGCGGCCGAGTCGAAGCCGCGTTCGCGGAGGAAGTCGCGGCCCACCCGGGCGTCGGCCCGCGCCCGGTCCAGGAGGATGCCGGTGTAGAACTCCTCCGCGACCCGGTGCGCCTCGAGGAGCCGCTGGCGCTTGCCGAGCGACGTCCCACCCTCGCGCGGGCCGCCACCCTCCTCGTACCTCAGCTCCATCCCCACCTTGGCCGCGAGCCGCTCGACGGCCTCGGAGAAGGTGAGGTGCTCGACCTTCTGGACGAAGCTGATGACGTCGCCGCCCTCGCCGCAGCCGAAGCAGTGGTAGCTGCCGACCGACGGGCGAACCGTGAAGCTCGGGGTCTTCTCGTCGTGGAACGGGCAGAGCCCCTTGAGCGAGCCCACCCCGGCCGGGCGCAGGGTGACGTGGTCGCGGACGACGTCCTCGATGGAGCTGCGCTCCTTGACCGTGGTGATGTCCTCGGCCCTGATCCGACCCGGCAACTGGCCCTCCTCGTCTGCGGGCGAGTCTAGGTCGTGGCGGCGCCTGCGCTCAGCGGCACCATCGACGGTGCAGGTGGAGGGCCCGGACGTCGGTGAGCGAGGCCACCTGGTCCACGACGACCCGCAGGGCCGCGGCGTCGTCGGCGGCGGTGTCCCAGTCGGCCCGCAGGTCCGGGTCGAGCCGCGCCGGGTCGGCCTCGTAGGCGGCGACGAGTGCGGCGACCACCTCGCGCTGCGCCTCGTAGAGAGCGACCCGCTCCGCGGCGTGCATGACGAAGTGGGCCGCGACCGCCTTGAGGACCACGGTCTCGGCCCGGGCCCCCTCCGGCACGACGAGGGATGCCGCGTGCCGGGTGAGCGGGCCTTCCCCGTACCGCTCCCGGGTGGCCCGCTCGACGGCGACCGCGAACCGGCCGATGAGCCGCGAGGTCATGTCCTTGAGGGCGGCGAGCGAGCCGCGGGAGCCGTCGTGGACGTCCGGGACGACCCCGGAGGCAAGGACCCGCTCGAGGGCGGCCCCGAGGGCCTCCGTGCCGAGCCCGGGCGCGTAGACCTCGGCGGCCACGGCGAGCACCGCCTCCGCGTCGCCGGGGTCACGCAGCCGACGCGGGTCCAGCCACCCCGAGGCGATGGCGTCCTCGACGTCGTGCACCGAGTAGGCCACGTCGTCGGACCAGTCCATGACCTGGGCCTCGAACGCCCGCCGGCCCTCCGGCGCCCCCGCCCGCACCCAGTGGAACACCTGGAGGTCCTCGTCGTAGACGCCGAACTTCGTCGTCGGGTACGGCCCGTGCCCGCGGCGCCACGGATACTTGGTCGCCGCGTCGAGGCTGGCCCGGGTGAGGTTGAGCCCGGCCGGCCGACCGTCCGGGTGCGAGCGCTTGGCCTCCAGGCGGGTGAGCAGGCGCAGCGTCTGCGCGTTGCCCTCGAAGCCGCCGACCCCGGCCGCGACCGCGTCGAGGGCGGACTCCCCGTTGTGGCCGAAGGGCGGGTGGCCCAGGTCGTGGGCGAGGCAGGCGGTGTCGACGACGTTGGCGTCGCAGCCGAGGGCGGCGCCGAGCTCGCGGCCGATCTGGGCGACCTCGAGGGAGTGGGTCAGCCGGTTGCGCACGAAGTCGTCGCTGCCCGGTGCCACCACCTGGGTCTTGGCGGAGAGCCGGCGCAGGCTCGCCGAGTGCACCAGGCGCGCGCGGTCCCGGGCGAAGTCGTCGCGGTCGGACCGCTTCAGCGCGGGGTCCTCGGCCACCCAGCGCTCGCGGTCCGCAGGGCTGTACGTCACCCGGTGAGCCTATGCACGCGGTCGCGCCGCACGGGCGGTGGCTCCGGCGGCGGCGGCCGCTGCGGCCGCGCGCGCCACCCAGGCGGGCTCGTCGCCGTAGCGCTGGAACTTCACGAGCCGCCCGGCGGCGCAGTCCTCGATCAGCTGGCCCAGCCGGCGCTGCCGGGTCGCCTCCTGACGGGCCTGTCCGAGCCAGTGGACGACGACCTTCCGGTAGCCCGGCGTCGCGGCGTCCCAGAACGCCTCGGCGGCGGGGTCGGCCCGCAGCGCTGTCTCCTGGTCGGGGCTGAGCGCCAGGTCGCCCTGCTCGAAGGAGTACGTGCCGCTGCGGTCCTCATGCCGGGCCCGGAACGCCGCGAGCCCGCTCGGCCGCATCCGTCCCTGCGCGATGAGCTCCTCGGCGGCGGCGATGTTGACCCGGCTCCACGTGCTGCCGCGGCGCCGCGGGGTCCAGCGCTGCCGGCGGCAGGTGTCGTCTACGCGCTCGGACCGGCTGTCGATCCAGCCCCAGCACAGCGCCTCGCGCACCGCCTCGGCCCAGGTGATGCCGGCCCGGCCGGAGCCCCGGGCCCATCGCCCCATCCAGAGCTCAGGCGCGCTGTCGTGGTTCGCCTCGAACCAGCGGCCCAGCTCGGCGGCGTCGGAGAAGAACAGCGCCGGCCGTTCCGGGGTGCCGCCCGGGGTCCCGGCGCGGCCGGCTCTCCCGCCACTGTCACTCACGCGCTCATCCTGCCGGGACGACGACGCGGTCGCCGAGCGCCGCGCGGGCACCCTGAGGCCATGGACCTCGACGCGCTCGTCCGCTCGCAGCACGGGGTGCTCACGACGCCCAAGGCCCTCGAGGCCGGGCTCACCGAGGACGCCCTGCGCTGAGCGGTGACCACGCGGCGGTGGAGGCGGCTCAGACGCGGCCTGTACCACGCCCAGACCGGCCCGTTGGAGTGGATGGGGCGCGCACGCCGCCCTGCTGCGGGGTTGACCGGGTTCGGCCCTGGCGCACAGGCGGCGCAGTACCTCCACGACGTCACCGTGCTTCCGCCCCAGGTCATCGTCGCCTGGCTGCCGCCCGGGCACGAGGCGACCCGGCTGCCCGGCACCCGGTTCCGTGAGCGCACCGGGTTCGCGGCGGTCCGGCTCAGAGGGCTGCTCGTGACGGCACCGGCATCCACCGTGCTCGACCTCGCGGACGTGCCCGGGTGCGGGCCGAAGGAGGCGGCCGCCACCGCCGCACGCTGGGTCCAGCATCGGCGGGTCAGCGTCGAGGAGCTCCGGGCGGCCCTCGGGCAGCGGGCGCGGCACCGCCCCCGGCGGGTCCTGCTCCTCGCCCTCGGGGTGGTCGACGCCGGGGCCGAGAGCCTCCTCGAGGTCAGGTACGTCCGTCGGGTCGAGCGGCGGCACGGCCTGCCGCCGGCACGCCTCCAGGTCCCGGCCGGCTGGCCCAGTCGACCGTCGAGCTCGACGACGCCCCCCACCCGAGGTACTCGGCGGCGCGGTGGTGGCCGGCGAAACCGGGTGCCATCACCCCGACTGCTCCGGGGGCTGGCCCCGCACCGGCCGGGTCGCGGTCAGCCGCCGGACACCGACAGCTCGGCCTGGGCCACCTGGGCGCGCTGGGCGTCCTCGAGCCGGCGGCTGCGCAGCCAGTTCTCAGGCAGCGCGACGACCCGCGGCGAGCCGGTCCGGCCGCGGGGGCCCTCGGCCGGCTCCCCGGGCCACGGCTGGTCGAGGTCGAGCGTCGCGATGAGCCGGTCGAGCGCCTCCAGGCTGTCCACCAGGGCGAGCTGGTTGCGCACCGTGGAGCCCGCCGGGAAGCCCTTGAGGTACCAGGCGATGTGCTTGCGGATGTCGCGGCACCCGCGCAGCTCGTCGCCGTCGTAGAAGTCGACGAGGTACTCGGCGTGCCGGCGCAGGGTGCCGGTGACCTCGCGCAGGCCCGGCCGGACCCGGGCGTCCGAGCCGGCGAACGCGGCCGCGAGGTCGGTGAAGAGCCACGGGCGGCCCAGGCAGCCCCGGCCGACGACGACGCCGTCGACCCCGGTGCGCCGCACCATCTCCAAGGCGTCCTCGGCCGACCAGATGTCCCCGTTTCCGAGCACCGGGATGCTCGTCACGGCCTCCCGCAGCCGGGCGATGGCGTCCCAGTCGGCGGTGCCGGAGTAGGCCTGGGCTGCGGTCCGGCCGTGCAGCGCCACCGCCGCGACACCCTCGGCCTCGGCGATCCGTCCGGCGTCGAGGTAGGTGACATGGTCGGCGTCGATGCCGACCCGGATCTTCACCGTGACCGGGACGTCGGACCGGGAGGCCTCCCGGACGACGGCGGCGACGATGCCGCGGAAGAGGTCGGTCTTCCACGGCAGGGCCGCTCCCCCGCCCTTGCGGGTGACCTTGGGCACCGGGCAGCCGAAGTTGAGGTCGATGTGGTCGGCGCGGTCCTCGGTGACGAGCATCCGGGCGGCCATCCCGGCCGTCGCGGGGTCCACCGAGTACAGCTGCACCGACCGCGGGTGCTCACCCTCGTCGTGCGAGATCAGCCGCAGCGTCTCCGGGCTGCGCTCGACGAGCGCCCGGGAGGTGACCATCTCGGCGACGTAGAGGCTCGTCGCACCCGAGGCGCCACCCGCGGCGAGCCCGGCCGAGCCGTACTCCCGGCACAGCCGCCGGAACGCGCGGTTCGTGATGCCGGCCATCGGCGCGAGGACCACCGGGGACTCGACGACGTGCCGCCCGACGTGCAGCGGCGGCAGGACCGGCGCGCGTGTCGGCGCGGGTGGGGAGGGTGCGGGGGCGAGGCTCATGACCCTGACATTGTCGCCTGTCTACGCTGGTGTCCGTGACGCCCGGACCCGAGGACGGCACCGCGCGCCCCCGCGGTGTCCACGTCACGTGGCTCGGGCACGCGAGCGTCGTCCTCGAGCTGGGGGGCGCCACGGTGCTCACCGACCCCCTCCTGCGCCGCCGCCTGGGGCCCCTGGCCAGACGCCACGACCTGCCCCTGCACCCCCACGTCGGGGACGTCGACGCCGTCCTGCTCTCCCACCTCCACCACGACCACGCCGACCTGCCCTCGCTGCGCCGGCTCGGCCATGTCCCCGTCCTGACCGCCCCCGAGAACGCCGCGTGGGCCCGCGGCCACGGCCTCGACGCCCCCGAGCCGCCACCGGGTGAGTGGCTGTCCCTCGCCGACGGCGTCGAGGCCCGGCTCGTGCGCGCCGACCACGACTCCCGCCCGATGCCGCACCGCCCGAACGCCGCCAACGGGATGCTCGTGCGGGGCGGCGGTGTCGTCGTCTGGTTCGCCGGCGACACCGCGCTGCACCCGGAGATGGGCGAGCTCGCCGACCTCGCCGGCGGGGCGGTGGACCTGGCCCTGCTCCCCATCGGCGGCTGGGGTCCGCGGCTGTCCCCCGGCCACATGGGGCCCTGGGAGGCGGCAGAGGCCGCCGCCCGCTGCGGTGCCCGGCACGTCGTCCCGGTCCACTACGGCACGCTCCACCCGTCCGGCTGGCCGCGGGGCCGGCTCGGCTGGACCGCAGCTCCCGCCGACCAGTTCGCCGACGTCCTCGCCGAGCACAGCGACGCCCGGGCCGACGTGCTCGACATCGGCGGCTCGACGACGGTCTTGCCGGAGCCGGTTCAGGAGCCCTGACCCGCGGCCCGCCGGGCGTCCCGGACCAGCTCCCACAGCGCGGCCGCGGTGTCGAGGGGGTGGGTCAGCGGGAAGACGTGCAGCCCGCGCGGGACCGTGACGACACGCGCCCACCGGGCCGAGCGCGCGGCGCGGGCGAACCGCTGGGCGTCGACCCGCAGCTGGTCGAGCTGGCCGTTGACGAGGAGCACCGGCGCGGTGACCTCCGCGAGCATCCGAGGGCGGCAGTGCGCCATCACCCCGGCCCAGGCGGCCGGGATGCCGTCGAAGGCGTACCCCGCCTCCTTGACCGCCGCGGCCAGCGCCGGGCTGAGCAGCGCCTCGAACTCGCGGTCCATGGCCCGGGACATCCGGTCGGCGCCGAGGCGGTGCTCGACCCGGGCGATCGCCCGGTAGAGCAGCGCCCCCGGGCCGGTGGGGACGGCAGAGGCGCCGAGGAGGGCGAGCCCGGCGAGCCGGGTCGGGTGACCCCCGGCCCAGGCCAGGGCCAGGTACCCGCCGAGGCTGTGGCCGGCGAGGACGACCGGCACGCCGTCCTCCTCACCGACCGCGTCGGTCACCGTCGCGAGCGCCGCGTCCCAGGTGAACGGCTCGCCCCGGCGGAACCCGTGCGCCGGCAGGTCGGGCGCGACGACCTCGACGTCCGGGCCGAGGAGCGCGCCGTAGTGCAACCACACGGCGCTGTTGACCTGCGAGCCGTGGACCAGGACGAGGCGGACGCGCTGGGGCACCACCGCATCTTCGCGCACCGACCTGCGGCTGGTTGGATGGGGCGATGAGTGCCCTGGTCAGCGCGGAGCAGCTCGCCGCCCTCGTCGAGGCCGACGCCGTCGTCGTCCTCGACGTCCAGTACGAGCTGCTCGGCCCACCCGGGCGTGAGCTCTACGCCAGCGGTCACCTCCCCGGCGCGAGCCACCTCGACCTCGACGAGGCCCTCGCGGGGCCGCCGGCCGGTCAGGGCCGGCACCCGCTGCCCGACCCGCGTGTCCTCGAGGAGGCGCTACGGGCCTGCGGGGTCGACGACGGCGACGACGTCGTCGTCTACGACCAGCGCACGTCACTCGCGGCCGGCCGCGCCTGGTGGGTGCTCCGGTGGGCGGGGCACCCGCAGGTCCGGGTCCTCGACGGGGGCCTCGAGGCGTGGCGACGGGCCGGGCACCCGGTCACCCGGTCGGTTCCCGACCCCCCGCCCGGTGACCTCACCGTCCGCCCCGGCTCGGTGCCGGTCCTCGACGCTGAGGCCGCGGCCCGGATCGCCCGCAGCGGGGTCCTGCTCGACGTGCGCTCCCCGGAGCGGTACCGCGGCGAGGTCGAGCCGATCGACCCGGTCGCCGGGCACGTGCCCGGCTCGGTCAACCTGCCGATGGCCGAGCTGCTCACCGAGGAGGGCAGGTTCCGGCTGCCGGCCCAGGTGCGCGCCGTGGCCTCGGCGCACGGCGTGCACCGCGACACCCCGGTCGGGACGACGTGCGGCTCCGGGGTCACCGCGGCGCAGATGGCCCTCGCCCTGCACGAGGCCGGCATCACCGCCGTCCCCTACGTGGGGTCCTGGAGCGAGTGGGTCTCCGACCCGTCCCGGCCGGTGGCCACCGGCCCCGACCCCGGCTGAACCGGGACCGCCCGCGCCGGCCGGGCCGCCACCGGGACCGCCCGCGCCGGCCGGGCCGCGACCGGGTCAGATGGCGAACGAGCCGGTGAACCCGCCCGGCCGGTCGTCGACCGGCTCGACCTCGCCGACCCGCCACAGCCGGGCCCCGATGACGTCCCAGGCGAGGAGGCGCACGTCGACCCGGCCCGGCTGCGGGCTGGACCGGGAGGCGAGGACGAGGGTGTCCTGCGGCCCCCACCCCAGTGGCCGGTAGGCGCGCGGGTCCCGGTCCGGGCCGTCCGGCGTCGCGAGCAGCCGCGGGCGCAGGGTCAGGTCGTCCTGCACCGCGAGGAGGCCCTGGGAGCGCCCGAGCGTGCGGCCCAACGCGGCGTCGAGAAGGACCCCGGCGGCGACCCACGACTCGGTGTTCGCGGTCGACTCCCCGTACGGCTCGAGCCGGTTCGCCGGTACCACCCGGGCGTCGGTCAACGTGCCGCTGCCGGCGAACGACCGCAGCACGGTGGCGCCGTCAGCGCGCTGGACGAGGTCCTCGTAGTCGGGGCGGGCCGGCACCTCCGGACGGCGGACCTGGTGGGTCTGGGTGTCGACGAGCCAGTCGTGGTCGGGGCCGCGGGCGATGACCGTGCGGCCGTCCTTGGCCCAGCCGGCGTGGACGAGCTGTTCGTCGGGCACCGGCAGCTCGAGCACCGACGCGTCGCGGACGTCGAGGACGAGCACCCGGCGTGGCTGGGCGAGGACGACCCGGTGCCGGTCGTCGTGGATGGTGCGTGGCCCCAGCACCGGCACGGTGGGCCCGGAGCCGTCGTCGAGTGGGCCCAGCGTGATGCCGGGCACGAGCAGGTGCTGCGGGCTGCCGCGCGGGACGAGGACCACCGGCTGGTAGCCACCCCCGGCGCCGTGGACGAGGAGGACCGCACGCACCGAGGCGTCGGTGCCGGCCACGCCGTCCGGGGACAGCACCGCCGGTGGCCGCGCCGGCCCCGTTCCCAGGACCTCGGGCAGCGCGAGCAGGCCGGCGCCGGGGTACGGCGGCAGCGCGGCCTCGGCCTCCACCGAGGGGGCCATCGAGACCCGGAGCGCACCGACGGCCCGCTCGTCGAGACGCCCGTCGAGCGAGGACGACGGCGGGGGCGTGCGCGCGGGTACGGCGTCCTGCCCGTCACGGCGGGCCAGGACGGTGGCGAGCGCCGCGGCCGCGGCGAGCCCCCCCGCGCCCAGCAGGGCCCTGCGGTGCACGGCGCGCCGCTGGCGCGTCGCCTCCTGCCAGGCACGGTCGGCGAGGTCCACCTCGACGACGTCCTCGCTCGCCAGCTCGAGCAGGTCGCGCAGCTCGGCGGTCATCGGACACCTCCGGGGTCGAGGTCGAGGCGGGGCAGTGCCGCGCGGAGGCGGGTCAGGGCGTCGTGGGTCTGGCTCTTCACGGTGCCGACGCTCACCCCGAGGACCTCGGCGGTGTCCCGCTCGGAACGGTCCTCGAAGAAGCGCAGCACCACGGTGGCCCTCTGGCGCGGGGTGAGGGTGTCGAGGGCGCGCAGGACGTCGAGCCGGGCCTCGACCCGCTCCTGGTCGAGCCCGGCGGCCGGCGGCTCCTCCGGCGGCGCGGCGTCGAGCCCGACCACCTCGTGGCGCCGGCGCCGCCACGAGGAGACGGCGTCGTTGTAGAGGATGCGGCGGACGTAGGCGTCGGGCTGCTCCTCGCGGACCTGGTCCCAGTGCCGGGCCAGCTTGACGAGGGCGCCCTGGAGGAGGTCCTCGGCGAGGTGGGCGTCGCCGCAGACGAGGTACGCGGCGCGCAGGAGCCGGCCCTGCCGGGCGCGCACGTAGTCGGCGAAGTCGGCGTCCGCCGGCCACCCGGCATCCGGAGACCCCATCGGCCCACCTCCTGACTGGCTCGGCACTGCCTCCACTGTGTCAACGCCGAGCCCGGGGTGAAAGGTTGGCGGGCGGATGGCATCGTGGACCGCGTCAGGACGACGGCCCGCAGCGGCCGGGGAGGAGACCACCGTGCGGCAGTGGGACGAGGTCTCGCGCGAGTTCGCCCGGGTCTCGCTCGCCGCCGACGAGGCGCCCGCCGGTACCCCCCGGCTCGAGGCCCACGGGGAGGCCCTGCGGATGGCGCTGCGGCACGGCTCCTTCGCCGAGGAGTTCGTCGCCCGCAACGACGTCGTCTCCGCCGTCCTCGACACCCACGACCACGCCGTGGCCCTGCCCCACGTGTCCTGGCTGCGCACCGCACTCACCGGCGCGCGCGAGCTCGACCCCGAGGACGTCGAGGCCGTGCAGTGGAAGCTCGAGTGGGCGCTCGACGTGGTCGAGGGCTCACCCGAGGTCCCGCTCGAGCGCTGGCGCGCGGCGGTCGAGGACCTCGCGGTCGGCCACCGCGTCGCCGGCCGCAGCGAGCGCCCGGTGCTCGCCGCCCGGGCACGTCTCGCGCGCGCCACCGGCGACCCCGGGGCCCGGGACGAGGCGATCGCGCGGTGGCGGGCGGCGCCCCCCGACGCGGACGCCTGCCCGGCGTGCGAGGTGCATGAGCAGGCGCGGCTGCTGCGCGGGGCGGGGCCGCGGGCCCTCCTCGACGCCCTGGGCCCGCTCGTCGCCGGCGAGCTCTCCTGCGAGTCCGAACCGGCCGCCGCGCACGCCCTGGTCGCCGAGGCGCGCGCCCGCCTCGGTGACGTCGACGGTGCCGCCACCGCTTTCCGGCTGGCCTGGCACGCGCTCGCCGACGACCCGTCCCGGGTTGAGGAGGTCGCCGGGTGCCTGCGCACGCTCGTGCTCG
Source organism: uncultured Actinomycetota bacterium (assembly GCA_963772645.1). Lineage (GTDB taxonomy): Bacteria > Actinomycetota > Actinomycetes > Actinomycetales > Dermatophilaceae > DASSQJ01. The sequence goes on along the minus strand of CAVYYD010000002.1, from coordinate 151,359 downwards.
TCGGCAACACCGACCGCGCGCTCGACCTGCTCCTGCCCCGCCTGCCGTGGCTGGCCGCGCTGGACGACCCCGAGGACCGGATGTGGTGGGCCGGGACCGCGGCGTGGGTCATCGGGCACGCGACCCGGCTCGGGTTCGCCCCCGAGGCCGTCGAGGGCGTCCCCACCGGTCGCCGAGCCGCCGAGCTGCGCGCAGCGGCGACCGACGAGGCTCGTGCCCTCGATGCCCGGGCCGGTAGCACCGTGCTCAGCGACGAGCTCTCCGACGCCCTCGACGACGTGGGCCTCGCCGAGGAGCCGACCCTGCCGCCGACCCGCCTGCCCCGCGGGCCCGGGCCCGAGGACGCCTTCCCGCTCGAGCGGACCGTCGACGTCGTGGCCCTGGCTGACGCCGTCGCGGTCGCGGTCCAGCGCCTCGACCCGCGGGCCACCGAGCTCGTGCGGGCCTGGCGCGCACAGCGGGACGAGGTGCTGCCGCGCCTCGACGCGGCCGAGCAGCTCGCGGCCGCGGGCTTCCTCGAGCGGCACGCCGCCCAGGACCTCCCCTACCCCGAGCGGCGCCCCCACCTCGAGACCGCCCTCGCGCTCGCCGCTCGGGCGGGTGACGAGCTGGGGGCCGAGCGCGCCCGGTGCGACCTCGCGGTCCTCGGCGCCACCGAGGCCGGGCAGGAGCACCACGCGGCCACGGCCCCGCCGGTGGTCGCGGCCCGGCAGGCCGCCCGGGCCGCCATCGCCGCCCTAGAGCAGTGGGCTCCCCCCGAGGAGGCGGCCACCGCGTGGCGGCGCTTCGCGCACGACGCGTGGGCGCCCGACCCGCGGGAGGTCTGCCTGCACGCGGCCGAGCTCTACGCGCGGGCGCAGCTGCCGGCCCGACGGGCGCTGTGCGTCCTCGAGGCGGGGCTCGTCACGATCCCGGCGGACCACGGCCAGGCGCTCGCCCTGATCGACGAGGGCGAGCGGCTGGCCGGCGACAACCTCGTGCTCCGCGCGCTCGCCCTGGACCTGCGCGCACGGATCGCCCGGGTCGACGGTGACCTCCAGCGGGCGCTGGCGCTCCTCGAGGCCGAGCACGGGATCCGTGGCCTCGCCGACGAGGTCCGGGCCGGGCCGCTGTTCACCTGCTGCGACGTCCTCGTCGACCTCGGCGACTGGGCCCGGCTCGAGGTGCGGGCCGCGGACGCGGTCGCCCTCGCGTTGCGCCTCCACGACCCGGTCGCCCTCGCCGTCGCCCAGCGCCTGCTCGGGCTGGCCTGGCTCGAGGGCGGCCGTGCCGCCGAGGCGGCCGAGCTGCTCGAGGCCGCGCTGCCGGTCATCGACGAGCACGTCCCCGCCCTCACCGGCCCGGCCGGCTGGGCGCTGGGCAACGCGTGCATCGCGGTCGGCCGGTTCGGCACCGCGCACACCGCCTTCGCCACCGCCGCGGTGGCCTTCACCGCCGGCCGGCGGGTGGAGGAGGCGGCGCACGCGCACCTGCGGGCCGCCCACGCCGCGTGGGACGCCGACGACCCCGTCTCCGCCGCCGAGCAGTACGAGCTGGCCGCGGCGTCGGCCCGGGTCTGCGGGTCGCCGAGCGTCCTCGTCGATGCGCTGCGCGGGGCGGCCGAGCTGCGCGCCGCCGGTGGCGACGTCGACGGGGGCCTCGAGGCCCTGGACGCCGTGCTCGTCGAGGGTGAGCGTCTCGCCTCGGTGGTCCCGGGCGGCCCCCAGGTGCCGTTCGACGCGGAGGTGGTCGAGCCCGACGTCCTGCGCGAGGGCGCACTGATCCTCGCCCGGGCCGGCCGCACCGACGAGGCCGTGGAGCGGCTGGCCCGGGCCGAGGCCCTGGTCGGAGGTGGGTACGACGCCGTGCTCCGCGCCGAGGCCGGCGTCGTCCTCGCCGAGGTCGACCGGCTCGACGAGGCGGAGCCGCGGCTGCGCCGATCGGTCGAGGAGCTCGACGCCGCCGGGCTCACCGAGGACCGTGTCCGCGCTGCCGGCGCGCTGGCCGGCGCGCTCGAGCGGGCCGGCCGGGTGGAGGAGGCCGAGCGGGTCTGGGCCCGGTCCGGGCCGGCGGTCACAGCCCCCACTGCCCACTGAACCAGCTCGAGGAGCCGCCGAGCCCCTCGACGACGCCGACCTGCCAGAGCCGCTCCCCGGCGACGTCCCAGGCGAGCACCCGGGCGACCGGGCTGCCGTCGGCCGCGGCGACCGAGCGCGACTCGAGGAGCACCGTGCCCGGCGGCACCCAGCGCAGCACCCGGTAGCGCACCTCGCCGCTGCCGGCGGCCACCTCTGCGGCGAGCACCCGGGGAGCCTGGCCGGCCCCGGCCCGGACCGCCACGACCCCCTGCGAGCGCCCCAGCTCGTCCTGGTAGCGGCCCGGGAGGTAGGCCGCCGCCGCGACCCACCCGTCGGCGCTGGAGGCCGAGGGCCCGAACGGCACGACCGCGGGCCCGGGCAGCTCGGCGGCGGCGGCCAGCGAGCCGGTCCGGGTGAGGGTCCGCAGCTGCGGGGTCCCGCCGGTCCAGGCCAGCTCGTGCCAGCCCGGCGCCACCGGGAGCCGGGTGTGCTGGACGGTACCGGCGGCCGGGTCGACGAGCCAGGAGTCGTCCCGGCCGCGGGCGACCACGGTCCGGTCGTCGGCGGCCCAGCCCACGGTCCGCAGGGTGGGGTCCCGGATCGCCACCGAGCCGGCGGTCCCGGCGTCGACGTCGATGACGACCACCCCGGAGACCGACGGGAGGGCGACCCGCCGCCGGTCGCTGCTCACCGCGCCGGGGGCCACGAGGGAGCGCCGGTCCTCCCCGGTGACCCGTCCGGCGTCCGCCCGCCACAGGCCCGGCGCGGGGCCCGGGGTCTGCAGGACCGGGACGTAGATGCTCGCCCCGCCGTGGACGAGGTAGACGGCGAGCACCGGGCCTCCGGTGGCGCCGGGCTCGAGGACCGCCACGACGGTGGGGTCACCGGGGCCGATCGGGTCGGGCACCCCGAGCGCCGCCCGGTCCGGGTGCCGGGGCAGCACCGCCTCGGCCGGCGGCGCCGGCGCGAGGTGGACCCGCACCCCGCCGAGGGCCACGGCGTCGAGCCGGGAGTCACCGGTGCGGGCGGTCCCGGCGCCGGCGCCGAGCTGCCCGACCACGGCCGTCGCCAGCACGCCGGCTCCCACCAGACCGCCGCTGACGAGCACCGTGCGCCGCCGCACCGCCCGGCGCTCGTCGGCGGCCCGCCGCAGCACCCGCGGGGCGAGGTCAGGGTCCGGGACGTCCTCGAGGGTGGCCTCGAGCAGCCACCGGACGGCGGGCGCGTCGACCCGACCCGCGGGCAGATCGAGGTCGGGCAGGGCGGCGGCGAGGCGGGCCAGTGCCTCCCCGGCGTCGGCGTGCACCCGGTGGCGGCGGCCGCCGAGGAGGTGGGCGGCGTGCTCCTCGGTGGCACGGTCGAGGACGAGCAGCGTCAGGGCGGCCCGCTGCCGCGCCGTCAGGCCGGCCAGCGCTGCGGTGAGCGTGGCGCGCCGGTCCCGCTGCTCGGGGCCGCCGTCCTCGGTGGCCCAGTCGGGCTCCTCGGGCGGGGGCCACGGCGCCGGCGGCGCGGCATCCGCCTCGGCCAGCGCGGAGCGGTAGAGGATGCCGCGCACCGCCGTGCCCGGATCCTCCTCGGCGGCCCGTGCCCAGCGGCGACCGACCGCGACGAGCGCGTCCTCGGTCAGCGCCTCGGCCCGCGCGAGGTCACCACGGACCAGGTAGGCGACCCGGAGGAGCTCGTCCTGCTCGCGGCGGACGAACCCCTCGAGGTCGGGCCCGCTGGTCCACGGGGCCTCGGTCGCCGCCACGGCTCACCTCCTCGTCACCCTCCGCGACCACTGTGGCACGCCCCGCGCCGGCCGCCGAGCCCCGCGCGGACGGCTCGGTGGTGCGCCCGTAGGCTGGTCCACCGTGTCGAGCCTGCGTCAGTCCTTCGAGCGCGCCAGCCTGCCGGCGGTCCAGTGGCTGAACGGGCTGCCGCGCGCCGTGCCCTTCCTCATCGTCCTCGCCCTCGTCGTCGCAGGGATCCTGCTGCCGTCGCCGGGCTGGCTGCTCCTCGGCATCGTCGCGCTGCTCCTCCTGTGGATCCTCGCCCTCGCCTGGCCGCGGCTCTCGACCCCGGAGCGGCTCCTGCGGATCGCCGTCGTCGCGCTCGTCACCGCGATCCTCGTCACCCAGGCCTTCCCCCGCACCTGACCGCGGAGGCCTCCGGCCCACGTCATTTGACAACGGTTCTCATTGCGGATGAGAATCGTTGTCATGAAGCGTTCCCTGGCCGTCCCGGCCCTGCTCGCCGCCGCGGCCCTGGCCCTCGCCGGCTGCGGGGCCGGGTCCTCCCCCACGGCCGGATCGGGGCGCCTACGGGTGGCCGCCTCCTTCTACCCGCTGCAGTGGGCCACGCAGCAGATCGGTGGTGACCACGTCGAGGTCGCCAGCCTCACCCCGCCCGGGGCCGAGCCGCACGACCTCGAGCTGACCCCCAAGCAGGTCGCCGGACTCGCCGACGCCGCGCTCGTCGTCTACGCCTCCGGGTTCCAGCCCGCGGTCGACGAGGCCGTCGCCAACGTCGCCCCCCGGGCCGGGTTCGACGTCGCCCCGGCCGCCGACCTCACGATCGCCGCCACGGGCGAGCAGGTACAGCCCGGCGCGCGGGGCAACGCCGCCATGGACCCGCACTTCTGGCTGGACCCGGTCCGCTTCGAGAAGGTCGCGAGCGCGATCGGCGCCAAGCTCGCCGCGGTCGACCCCGGGCACGCCGCCGACTACGCCGCCGGCACCAGGACCCTCCTCGGCGGGCTCGCGGCGCTCGACGCGGCCTACCGCACCGGGCTGGCCGACTGCGCCCAGACCTACCTCGTCACCTCGCACACCGCCTTCGCCTACCTCGCCGAGCGCTACCACCTGCACCAGGTCGGCATCTCGGGGGTCAACCCGGACGTCGAACCGGACGCGGCGACCCTGCGCCGGATCAGCCGGCTGGTCACCGAGAAGGGGGTCACGACGATCTACACCGAGACGCTGGCGAGCCCTGCGCTCGCCGAGACGGTCGCCCGGGAGACCGGGGCGAGCACCGCCGTCCTCGACCCCGTCGCCGGGCTCACCGACACCTCGGCGGGCTCGGACTACCGTGAGGTGATGCGGAGCAACCTGACCACCCTGGAGAAGGGGCAGCAGTGCCGGTGACCCCGGAGGCCGAGCCCCTCATCGAGCTGCGGGCCGCCTCCTTCGGCTACGGCGACCGCAGCGTCGTCAGCGGCGTCGACCTCGCCGTCGACCGGGGCGAGGTGCTCGCGCTCCTGGGCCCCAACGGCTCCGGCAAGTCGACCCTGGTCCGCGGCCTGCTCGGGCTCGTCGAGCAGCAGGGCGGGGAGGTCCGGCTCTTCGGCTCCCCCCGCGAGCGCTTCCGCGACTTCACCCGGATCGGCTACGTGCCGCAGCACCACACGCTGACCGCCGCCGTGCGGGCCACCGTCACCGAGGTCGTCGAGGTCGGGCGCCTCCCGCAGCGCCCGTGGTGGAAGCCGCAGACCCGGCTCGACCGCGAGGTGGTGCGCGAGTCGATCGCCGCCGTCGGCCTCGCCGACCGCGGGCACGAGGAGGTCGCCCGGCTCTCGGGCGGCCAGCAGCGGCGCGTCCTCATCGCCCGCGCCCTCGCCGGGCGCCCCGACGTCCTCGTCATGGACGAGCCGACCGCCGGCGTCGACACGGCCAGCCAGGTGGCCCTCGCCGGGGTCCTCGAGCGGCTCGCGGCCGACGGGACCTCGATGGTCGTCGTCACCCACGAGCTCGAGGCGCTGCGCGACGTCGTCACCCGGGTCGTCTGCATGGAGGCCGGGTACGTCGACTTCGACGGCACGACGGCCCAGTACGCCACCCACACCGCCGCCCACGACCACGGCTCGATCCACCACCACGACCCGAGCCACGACGGCCCGCCCGAGCCGGTCCTCGGCGCCCCACTGGACCGCAGCGGCGCGGGAGGCCCCCGTGGGTGAGATCCTCGCGCTCGACTTCATGCGCCAGGCGCTGCTCGCGGCGCTGCTCGCCGGCATCGCGGCCCCGCTCGTGGGGGTGTTCCTCGTCCAGCGGCGGATGTCCCTCATCGGCGACGGGATGGGCCACGTCGCCCTCTCCGGGGTCGCGGTGGGCATCCTCACCGGCCAGGAGCCGGTGTTCACCGCGCTCGCCGCGGCGGTGGTCGCCGGGGTGGCCATCGAGCTGATCCGCGCCTCGGGCCGCACCAGCGGCGACATCGCCCTGGCGGTGATGTTCTACGGCGGCATCGCGCTCGGCGTCGTCCTCATCGCGCGGTCCACCGCGGCGACACCGGCCAACCTCACGGCCTACCTCTTCGGCGCGATCCTCACGACGAGCAGCGGCGACGTCCTCGTCCTCGCGGCGCTGGCGGCGGTCGTCCTCGTCGTCACCCTGCTGCTCCGCCAGCGGTTCTTCGCCGTGGCCAACGACGAGGAGTACGCGCGGGCCGCCGGGATGCCGGTGCTCGGCTACAACCTCCTGCTCGCCGTGCTCACCGCGGTCACCATCGTGGTCTCGATGCGCGCCGTCGGCCTGCTGCTCATCTCCGCGCTCATGATCATCCCGAACGCGACCGCCCAGCTCCTCGCCCGCAGCTTCCGCTCGAGCCTGTGGTGGGCGGTCGGGATCGGGGTGCTCTCCAGCGTCGGCGGGGTGCTGCTCTCCTACCAGGCCGAGACCCCCTCGGGCGGCACCATCGTCCTCGTCGCCATCGCCGGGTTCCTCCTCGTCAGCGGCGCCGCCGTGGCCCGCGAGCGGCTGGTCCGCGCCGCGCACGCCCGCGCCGAGCTGCACCAGCACGAGCACGGCCCCGAGTGCGGCCACGAGGCGGTCGCCCACGGCGACCACGTCGACTACGTCCACGACGGACACCGCCACGCGGCGCACGAGGGTCACTACGACGAGCACGGCGAGCACGACGCCGCCGGGACGGCGGCGCGGTGAGCGCCGCGACCCCGGAGCGCCGGCCGACCCGCCAGCGCCTCGCCCTGGCCGAGGCACTGTCGGGAGCCGAGGAGTTCCGCTCCGCCCAGGAGATCCACGCCGGGCTCACCGCGGCCGGGGAGCGCGTCGGCCTCGCGACCGTCTACCGGAACCTCCAGGCGATGGCCGCGGACGGCGAGGTCGACGTCATCCGCACGGCCGAGGGCGAGTCGGTCTACCGCGCCTGCGTCACCGACGCTCACCACCACCACATCGTGTGCCGGTCGTGCGGTCTCACCGTCGAGGTCACCGGCGACGCCGTGGAGCGCTGGGCCGAGGCGGTCGCCGCGGAGCACGGGTTCAGCCAGGTGCGGCACACCGTCGAGGTGGACGGACTCTGCGCCCGCTGCTCGGGCGCGGGCTGAGCGCCGCGGGGGCTACCGCCCCGCTCCCCCGCTCGGGGCGTCCACGGCCCCGCCGTAGCGGCGCTCCCGGTCGGCGTAGGTCTCGACGGCGGCCCAGAGGTCGCGGCGGTCGTAGTCCGGCCAGAGCCGGTTCTGGAAGACCATCTCGGCGTAGGCACTCTGCCAGAGCAGGAAGTTGCTCGTCCGCTGCTCCCCCGAGCTGCGGACGAAGAGGTCGACGTCCGGCATGTCCGGCTCGGGCAGGTAGCGCGCGATGGTCCGCTCGTCGACCGAGGACGCCTTGATCCGGCCGCCCGCCACGTCCTCGGCGATACGGCGCACGGCATCACCGATCTCGGCCCGTCCGCCGTAGTTGACGCAGAAGTACAGGGTCAGGCCGGTGTTGTCCCGGGTGAGCCGCTGCGCGGTCTCGAGCTCGGAGATCACCGAGCCCCACAGGCGCGGGCGCCGGCCGACCCAGCGCATCCGCACCCCCCACTCGTGGAGCTGGTCGCGACGGCGGCGGATGACGTCACGGTTGAAGCCCATGAGGAAGCGCACCTCGTCGGGGCTGCGCTTCCAGTTCTCGGTGGAGAAGGCGTAGGCCGACAGGTGGGTCAGCCCGACCTCGATGGCACCGGCGACGACGTCGAGGAGGGCCGCCTCCCCGGCCTCGTGGCCCTTGGTGCGTGGCAGGCCGCGCTGGTTGGCCCAGCGGCCGTTGCCGTCCATGACGACGGCGACGTGCCGCGGCAGCCGCTCGGCCGGGACGGCCGGCGGGCGGGCGCCGCTGGGGTGCGCGAACGGCGGCGGGTAGGGGCTCGGCGCGCTCACCGCTCCACCATACGGAGGCTGCGGATGCCGCGCTCCAGGTGCCACTGGAGGAAGGCCGCGGTCAGGCCGCTGCCCTCGCGGCGGTGGCGCTCCTCGGCGTCGTCGGCGAGCGCCCAGTCGCCGGCGAGCAGCGCGGCGAGCAGGCGGAGGGTGTCCGGCGCGGGGGCGGCCGAGCCGGGCGGCCGGCAGACCGGGCAGACGACCCCACCGGCGGCGACGTGGAAGGCCCGGTGCGGGCCCGGCGCCCCGCACTTGGCGCAGTCGTGGAAGCTCGGGGCGTAGCCGCCGATCGCCATCGCCCGCAGCAGGTAGGCGTCGAGGACCAGCCCGGCGTCGTGCTCGCGGGTGGCGAGCGAGCGGAGGGCACCGGCGAGGAGGAGGTACTGCTGGAGGGCCGGCTCGTGCTCCTCGGTGAGCCGGTCGCAGGTCTCGAGGACCGCGGTCGCGGCCGTCCAGGACCGGTAGTCGCGGGCGATGCCCTCGCCCCACGAGTCCAGGGTCTCGACCTGGGTCACGGTGTCGAGGCTGCGCCCCTCGTAGCACTGGAGGTCGATGTGCATGCCGGGCTCGAGCCGGGCCCCGAAGCGGGAGCGGGTGCGGCGGACCCCCTTGCCGACGACCCGCAGCTTGCCGAGCCGGCGCGAGAGGACGGTGACGATGCGGTCGGCCTCACCCAGCTTGTGGGTGCGCAGGACGATGGCCTCGTCGCGGTAGAGGGGCACCGGGCCATTGTCCGTCACCGGCACCGACACCCCGCAGCGCCGTGCCGGGCCGGGCGCGGCGGGTCTGTACAGCCCGCCCCGGGCGGGAGCACGATGGTCCATCGCGTGACGCCCGTCACGCGCGTGACCGGGAAGTCGACAGGGAGGTCGACGATGAAGCGTCATGCAGTCGCACTGGGCGGTGCGGTCGCGCTGTCCCTCAGCCCACTGCTCGCGGGAACCGCCACCGCCGCACCGCGCGGCGAGGACCTGCTGGCCCACCTGCACGAGCTGAAGTGGGGCGAGCCGGAGGCGGAGGTGGTCCGGGGCGACCCCGGGGCGGGATCCGGGAACACCGCGACCGGTGGGACCTTCTCGCCGCAGCAGATCGCCCGCTTCACCTGCACGAGCAGTGGCGACCCGTCGGTCAGCGTCGACATGAGCTGCAACGACACCGCGTACGGCCAGAACTGGAACCCGGACAACGAGATCGCCATCGCGGTGGACCCGGCCGACCCGCAGCACCTGCTCGCCGGCTCCAACGACTACTACTACCGCTTCAACAACGCGACCGGCGCGCGCCAGGCGATCGTGCCGACGGGGTTCTTCACCTCCTTCGACGGGGGGGCCACGTGGCTGGACGGCCAGATCCCGATGCGCAGCGGGAACGGCGCCGGCGACCCCGCACCGGCCTTCGACCGCAAGCACGAGGTGGCCCTGATGGCCCAGCTCGAGAACACCGCCGGGCTGAGCGGAGCGGTCGTCGCCAACGGTGACGTCACGGTGAGCCGCTCCACCGACGGCGGCCGGACCTGGCAGCGGCCGGCCCGTGTCATCAACGGCAAGGGGGCGGGCATCGGGCCCGCGACGAACGCGACGTTCATCGACAAGGAGTGGATCACCGTCGACAACAACGTCGGTTCGCCGTACTACGGGCGGGCCTACGTGACGGCGACTGTCTTCCTCAACGGAGCCCAGGGGTCCTACGCCGAGTCGCCGATCGTGCTCAGCTACTCCGACGACGGTGGCCGGACCTGGTCGGCGCCGAAGGAGATCTCCGGCTCGTCCCCGTCGTGCACCTTCCAGACGACCGGGCCGGCGAACGAGTGCGACGAGGACCAGGCCTCGGTGCCGCAGGTCGCCTCCGACGGCACCCTGTACGTGCACTTCCTCAACGGCCAGAACCAGGCCGCCTGGGAGGTCCCGCTCGACTTCGACGACCAGATCATGGTCGTGCGGTCCACCGACGGCGGCCGGACCTTCGGCGACCCGGTGGCCGCCGCCCAGCTCGAGGACGGCCTGTCCGACGCCCCGTTCGACGTCATCGGGCGGCAGACGGTCTGGGGGCACCAGTTCCGGTGGTGGGGTGCCGGCACCATCGCCACCGACCCGACCGACCCGAACCACCTGACCGTCGTCTGGGACGACCGGGGAACCCCGAACCCGAACGCCACCGACGGCTGCTTCTTCGACGCCCCCGGTGACGCGCCGAACTACGACCCGTGCAACGCCGGGCCGTCCTCGGACGTCGACATCTGGCGCGCCGACAGCACCGACGGCGGCCTGACCTGGTCGGACCGGCAGCGCGTCTCCACCGGCACCGGCCCCGGACCCGTCCAGGAGTGGTTCCCGTGGGCCGACTACACCTCGAGCGGCGAGCTCGCCGTCGGCTGGGACCGCGACACGGCCGCGTCGACCGGCACCCCGATCCCGGCGAACGACACGTTCAACCACGTGCTCCGCGTGGGGTCCGACCCGGTCCAGGTGCTGAGCCCGAACACGGCCGAGGGCCGCAGCGCCGTGGAGAACCCGGACGTCTCGCTGACCCACTGGGCCGGCCAGTACGTCCCGCAGTCGGCCTGGCCGGCGGTCTGCGGGCCGGCGGGGCACACCTCGGGGTCGATCACGGACGCCGCGGGCAAGGACTGCTCGGTCTTCTTCGGCGACTACACCGGCCTGGCGGCCGGCCCGCACGGCAGCGTCAACGTCGTGTGGACCGGGATGAACCGGCGGGAGACCTCCCCGCAGGTCGACCGCTACACCGGCACCCTGCACGAGGGCTACACCCAGGACGCGATGTTCGCGCGGCGCTGACCCACACAGGGCGTCCGGCCGCCGCCGCGGCGACCGGACGCCCCTCAGCCCTACGCTCGCCGCATGGGTGAACCGCCGTTCTTCGAGCCGTACCCGGACCCTGCCGAGGAGATCGGGGAGCACCACGACGTCGACGTCCCGTGGGCTCCGCCCAGCCACGCCATCGGCGTCGTCGTGCCCCTCGGCGTCGACGTGTTCCGGGGCCAGGACGTGGTGATCCGGGCCACCCACGCCCTCGTGTACCGGCGCGGCCTGGAGGTGCACGTCTCGACGTGGGTCCGTCCCGGCGCCCGCCGCCCGCCCGGGCGCCACGACTGGCCACACCAGGACCCCCGGGTCGGGGTCCGGCTCGCCGACGGGACCCGGGTGGGTCACGACCCCCGCCTCGAGGGCCATCCCGCCGACTCGGACCTGCCGTACCTCTGGATGCTGACGAGCGGCAGCGGCGGCTCGCTGCGGTTCGACCAGGCCTGGTGGCTCCACCCGCTGCCGGCGGGCGACCACCTCGAGGTCGTCGCGGCCTGGGAGCCGATGGGTGTCCCGGAGTCAGCGGCCCGGTTCGAGCTCGCCGCGCTCCGGCGGGCCGCCGACGCCGAGGAGGTCCTCTGGGACCCCCCTCCGCCTCCCGGCGCGGACGGGCTTGGATGGTTCGCGTACGCCCCGCTGTCGCGCGAGGCCTACCGGTCCGACGCCACGATCCGGCTCGATCAGGGTGCGGACGAGGAGCCGGGGCCGGAGCGCACGTGATGCTGGACACCAGTTCGATTCAGGCCTAGGATCTGCGCATGTCCGTGCTCCAGGGGTCGCTGCTCGACCTCGCCGACGGCATCGAGGTCCGCCCGCTCGGTGAGTCGGTCCAGCGCACCCTGCTGACGCACGGCGCCTGGGTCGACCGGCGCCCGGCGTGGGTCGGCGGGGCCGACGAGCTCTACGAGGCGCTCCGCCGCGACGTGCCGTGGCACGCCGAGCGCCGGCAGATGTACGACTCCGTCGTCGACGTGCCGCGGCTGCTGAGGTTCTACGGGGAGGGCGAGCCGCTCCCCCACGCGGCCCTGCAGGAGTGCCGGGAGGCGTTGTCGGCCCACTACGCCGAGGAGCTCGGCGAGCCGTTCGTCACGGCCGGGCTGTGCCTCTACCGCGACGGCCACGACTCGGTGGCCTGGCACGGCGACCGCATCGGCCGCTCGCGCGAGCAGGACACCGTGGTCGCCATCGTCTCGGTCGGCGCCCCCCGCGACCTGATGCTCCGGCCCCGCGAGGGCGGCTCCTCGCTGCGGGTGCCCGCCGGCCACGGCGACCTCGTCGTCATGGGCGGGTCCTGCCAACGCACCTGGGACCACTGCGTGCCGAAGACGGTCAGGCCGGTCGGGCCACGGATCAGCATCCAGTTCCGGGTCCGCGGCGTCCGCTGAGCCGTCCGCCGCCTCTCCGGAGGGCGGGCTCACCCACGCACGGCGCGGACCCGGAACTCGACGAGGCGCCGGACCAGGTCGACCGGCAGCGGCTGGTCGTGCGGGAACCGGACCGAGCCCTTGCCCGTCGGGTAGCGGGAGAGCTCCGCGGCGAACGCCTGGTGGCCGTTGGGGGTGGCGTAGAACCCGACGTGACCGGCGTACCCCGCGAAGTAGACCAGGGGCCGGCCGCCGAGGGTGTACGCAGGCATCCGGTAGGCGATCGACTCCACGGCCTCGGGGGCGGCCGCCCGGATCACCTCACGCATCGTGTCGAGCCGCTCGCGGATGTCACCGTCGAAGCCCTCGAGGTACTCCTCGACCGAGGTCGCGCCCACGGCCGCAGGCTACCGCTGGGCGGCCCAGCCGCGCGCGCCCGCGGCCCCGACCGAGCGGGCGGCCACCTCGACGGCCCAGACCAACGCTCCGGGCAGGTCCGCGGTGCCCTCCCGGGCCATCGCGGCGAGCAGCGCCCCGTGCAGGACGTCCCCGGCGCCGAGGGTGTCCACCACCTCCACCCAGGGCACCTCGACCTCGCCGGTACCACCGTCCCTCCCGGCCCAGCGCACCGGGTCGGCACCGGCCGTGCGGGCGGCCCACCAGGGGCCGAGACCGAGCAGCCCGGTGAGGCCGTCGCCGTGCCGGCCGCCGGTGTCCGGGACCGTGAAGGCGGGTGAGACGACGGCGACGTCGACGAGGCGCAGCAGCTCCTCGAGCCCGGGCTTCCAGGACCCGCCGTCGAGGAGCACCGGGAGCGCACGCCGGCGGGCCTCCTGCGCCACGGCGAGGCAGACCGGCAGGTGGTGCCCGTCGACGAGCACCGCGCTGACGCCGTCGAGCCACTCGGCCACCCGGCGCGGGGAGTGGTCGGCGTAGCCGGTCGTGCCCACCGCGTTGCGTGACACCACCGCCCGGGCCCCGCTCGAGCGGGTGACGAGCACCGTCGACAGTGGCGGCTCGAACCCGGGCGGCGCGACGTCGGTGAGCCCGACCCCGCATGAGGCGTAGTCGCGGGCGATGACCGAGGCGAGCGGCCCGGCCCCGACCGCGCTGACCAGCCGGGTCCGGACCCCGAGCAACGAGGTGGTCAGCGCCGCGTTGAGCGCCGGGCCGCCGGCGGTCACCGTCGTCGAGCGGGCCACCACCTTCTCGTCCGCGCGCGGCACCGCGTCGACCACGTGGACGACGTCCACCGTCGCCAGCCCGCAGGCGAGGGCGAGCCCGTCGTCCACGTCGGAGGCCTCAGGCCTCGACCAGGGCGTCGCGCTCGGCCCGGTTCAGCGCCGAGAGGATGGCCCGCAGCGACGCCTTGACGATCGACTCGTGCAGCCCGACGCCCCAGAGCACCCGGCCGCCGACGGCGCACTCGACGTAGGCCGCGGCCCGGGCGTCGCCGCCGGCCGAGAGCGCGTGCTCGGCGTAGTCCAGGACCCGGACGTCCACGCCGAGCGGCTCGAGCGCGTCGAGGAACGCCGCGATGGGTCCGTTCCCGCGGCCGAAGATCTCGGTCTCCTTGCCGTCGACGGTGATCACCGACTCGATGTGGTCGAGGCCGTCGTCGTGGCCGGTGATCGTCGTGCGGACCGGGGCGAAGCGGCCCCAGCGCTGCTCCTCGTCGGCCGAGTGCAGGTACTCGTCCGAGAACATCTCCCAGATCTCCGCCGCCGACAGCTCCCCGCCCTCCCGGTCGGTGCGGGCCTGGACGACCCCGCTGAACTCCACCTGGAGTCGGCGCGGCAGGTCGAGCCCGTGCTCGCTCTTGAGCAGGTAGGACACCCCGCCCTTGCCGGACTGGCTGTTGACCCGGACGACCGCCTCGTAGGAGCGTCCGATGTCGTGCGGGTCGATCGGCAGGTACGGCACGCCCCAGTCGATGTCGTCGACGCCGACCCCCGCCGAAGAGGAGCGCCGCTCCATGTCCTCGAACCCCTTCTTGATGGCGTCCTGGTGGGAGCCGGAGAACGCGGTGTAGACGAGGTCACCGCCCCACGGGTGACGCTCGTGCACCGGCAGCTGGTTGCAGTACTCGACGGTCCGGCGGATGTCGGCCATGTCGGAGAAGTCGATCTGGGGGTCGATGCCCTGGCTGAACAGGTTCATCCCGAGGGTGACGAGGCAGACGTTGCCGGTCCGCTCGCCGTTGCCGAACAGGCACCCCTCGATCCGGTCGGCACCTGCGAGGTAGCCGAGCTCGGCGGCCGCGACGCCCTCGCCGCGGTCGTTGTGCGGGTGCAGGCTGACGACGACCGAGTCCCGCCGGTCGAGGTGGCGGACCATCCACTCGATCGAGTCGGCGTAGACGTTCGGGGTGGCCATCTCGACGGTCGCCGGCAGGTTGACGATCATCTTGTGGTCCGGGGTCGGGTCGATGACCTCGATGACCTCGTTGCAGATCCGTACCGCGAACTCGAGCTCGGTGCCGGTGTAGGACTCCGGGGAGTACTCGTAGTAGACGGCCGTCTCCGGGACCGTCTCCTCGAGCTTGCGGCACAGCCGGGCGGCCTGGAGGGCGATGTCGACGATGCCGTCCTGGTTCATCCCGAAGACGACGCGGCGCTGGAGCACCGAGGTCGAGTTGTAGAAGTGGACGATCGCCTGCTTGGCGCCACGGATGGCGTCGTAGGTGCGCTCGATGAGGTGGTCCCGGGCCTGGGTGAGCACCTGGATCGTCACGTCGTCCGGGACGTGGCCGCCCTCGATGAGCTCGCGGCAGAAGTCGTAGTCGGTCTGGCTGGCGCTGGGGAAGCCGACCTCGATCTCCTTGTAGCCCATCCGCACGAGGAGCTTGAACATCCGCATCTTGCGCTCGGAGTCCATCGGGTCGATGAGCGCCTGGTTGCCGTCGCGCAGGTCGACCGCGCACCAGCGCGGGGCCTTGGTCATCACCTGGTCGGGCCACGTGCGGTCGGGCAGGTGGACCGCGATCTGGTCCTGGAACGGCACGTACTTGCGGGTCGGCATCCCGGAGGGCTGCTGGGGGTGGATCATCTCGTCACTACGCCTTCGTCTCGTCTGCTGGGGCCCGGCCTGGTGCAGCAGGAACTCCGCGACGAGGGGCGGCCGTTGTCAGGCCCCGCCGCGGCAGCGAAGGAGGAGAAGTGCACGACGCACGAGGTCGAGCATGCCACGCCCACGGCATCCGGCCAACCCCCGTCCGGTGGACGGTCATCACCTTAGGCGCACCGACAGGCACGTGACGCACCCCTCGAGCTTCTCGAACTCCCCGATGTCGACCGCGGTGACCGTGTACCCCCGCTCGCGGAACGACGCGGCGGTCGCGGGAGCGCTCGCCGCCATGAGGAGGTGGTCGGGAGCGAGGACGACGACGTGCGCGCCGCCCTCCTCGGGAACGTCCTCGTAGACGGGGAACGCCTCGCGGTCGTCGACGACCGGCGCCCAGCCGACGACCGTGCCGTCGGGCAGCGCCGTGCACGCCGACTTCAGGTGCAGGGCGCGCTCGACCGGGACGGCCTGCACGCGGACGTCGAACTCGCGCAGGTACCGTGCGAGCTGGTGGACGCCGTCCCCGTTGGTCCGCCCACCGAGGCCCACGTAGGCGGTGCGGCCGCACCCGCAGGACGTCGCCGCCGTCGAGGGTGCCGGGCGCCTCGACCCGCGCGACCCTCAGGCCGAGGTCGCGCACGACCTCCTCGAGCCCGGTCGATCTCGGCGCGTCGCTCCTGCGCCCCGGATCGGGTGAGCACGGCGAGGTCGTCGTGGACCACGAGCGGGTCCTCGACGAAGACCGCGTCCGGGCAGTCGTCCGCCGGAGGCACCTCGAGCACCTCCCAACCGGCTCCACGCAGCGCCTCGGCGTAGCCGTCCCACTGCTCCCGGGCCCGGTCGAGGTCGACGGGTACCCGCCGGAGGTGGGTGACGAGGCCCTCGGCGAGCCGTGGGCCCGGCCGGCGGACGAGCGCCGTGGGGCGGTTCACGACCACGGCGAGTGGTAGGCGTCGAGGGCCGGCCGGTCGCCGGGGTGCTCGGACCGTGATCCCTCCGAGGGCGAGACCGCTGCTGACCTCCTCACGCGCGCCCCACACCGGGGCACCGCCGAGGTGGTCGACAGCCGACGCAGGTGCTGGAGGGGGCTGGGCCCGACGATCACCGGGCGAGGAGGGACCTCGTGCAGTCGCATGGGACACCTCTACCATCAGCGGGGCCCGGACGCGGGCGTGCCCGCCGGCTCGCGAGGAGCCGGCGGGCACGCTGTGGAAAGACCGCCTACTAGTTGTTCACCTGAATGACGGTCTGCCCATAGGTGACCCCGTCCTTGGTGTGGTCGACCACACCGTAGGAGATACCACTCGGGGCGCCGCTCCACGAGGCAGTGAGGTCGACCGTGTCACCTGTGCTGACGTCAGCGGAGGTCGGCGTGACCTCGAGGCCGCCTTGCCCGCGTACCACCTGCCAGCTGTCGATGCTGAAGTCCAGTGGCGGAGCGACGACCTGCCACCCGTGCACGTACAGGGTGTAGTCACCTGCCTCCGGCTGGCTGAGCTCGATCAGCTCGTTGGTGCCACCAGCGGTGCTCTGGGCGACGACCTGACCGCCGTGGCAGAGGTAGAGGTCGATGTCGTCCTCGGTCGCCAGGACATACGCGATCCGCAGATACGCGGCACCAGACGCGACGGTGATCGGGACCGCGGTCGTGCCCGGCTGGTCCTGACATCCGGCAAAGGTCTGGTCCGGGTCCTGGCTGACGGATCCGGTCAGCGGCTGGTTGGCAGCAAGACCTGCCGGCTCAGGCACGTACGTGCCGTCGAAACCAACCTTGACCGGGATCGACACCGAACCGTCGGTGCCGGATCCGGTGATCGAAGTCGGCGCCTCGAACGGCGTGGCGTAGGCCGCGACATTGCTACGCACCTCAGTGCCCGCACCGCTCCATGTGACTGCTCCGAAGACCCAGTCGGTGTTGAACGGAGCGGAGACGTTCGCGATCGTCACCTCGAATGGGGCGCTCTCTCCTGCCGCCAGAGACAGGGTGCTCGGCGAGACCGAGATCTCCATCCCCCGCGGGTTCTCCACGGAGGCCGTGAACGTCGCAGCGGAGCCGCTGACGTTGGTCACGGTGCGCCTGACCGTCTTGCTGCCGGCCAGGCTGGCCACACCGATCGTCGGATAGTTGAGGTCTTCCACCGTCGTCGCGATGCCAGCAGAGGCCAAGCCGGCGCAGGTCTTGGCGGGGTCCGCGAAGACGTCGTTGCGGGCCGGAGTGCCACAGTAGAACCCGAGGAAGTCGCTGAACCCCGCGTCGAAGACCAGACCCGGGTTCACCGCCTTGGTTGGAGCCGAGACGTGTCCAGCGCCGAAGTCGAACGGTTGCGCCGGCGTGACGCGGTCGTTGTCGACGACGTCCTGGTAGGCGGTCGTCATCACCGCCGACTTCACGGCGGCGGGAGACCAATCCGGGTGCTGCTCGTCGACGAGGAGGAACATCCCGGCCATGACCGGGCTCGACATCGACGTTCCGGCGATCGCCTGGAACAGCTGACCCGGCTCGTACGCGTCATCGGCAGACTTCGGCGAAGCCCCGGCAAGAACCTGGACACCGGGAGCAGTGATGTCAGGCTTGATGATCGACGGTGCCGAGGGGTTGGGCCCGCGGGAGGAGAACACCGCCATCGAGGGAGCGGGAGCAAACGTGTCGATGTTTGCGGTGTCCACGATCTTCGCCTCGGGCCGCTTCGTTTCGGCGTGAGCCGCGACGAGGTCGCCCTCCGACTTATCGACCATGACGGTCGGCACCCGGAAGTTGTCGGTGAAGTAGTTGTCGGTGTCGTTCTGGTTCGAGAGAACCATCGCCTTGCCACCCGCCTCGAGCACGTAGAGGCTCTTCTCCGAGCGACCGATGGCCCCGCGCCAACACAGGACCATCGAGCCCTTGGCGGCCGCCGCGAACCGGGCCCAGTCGTGCGACCCACGGCCCTGCGCCTCGCCCGCCTTCAGTCCCTGCCCCACGTAGCCGTCGATCAGCTGCTGCTTGCTCAAGCACAGCGGGTTGAAGTAGGCGGCGGCGTCGATGAGCGGCAGCTTCGCGCTCGTAAGGGTCACCGAGGCTCCCTTGACCGCCCCAACGACCTTGCCGTCGGAGTACAGCTCGACGGTGCCACCGTAGAAGCGCGGCTGCGTGCTGGCCCCCACAGTGGTGACCCACGGGAGGTCGGCTGGTCCACCGATCGTGGCGTCTCCTGGGCCGGAGTTCCCCGCCGAGGTGGCGACGTGCACGCCGGCGCGGTTCGCGAAGAGGAACGCGAAGGCGTCAGCAGACGTGAGGCCTGGGCCGCCGCCGATCGAGTAGTTGATGACGTCGACGCCGTCCTCGACCGCCTGGTCGATCGCCGCGGCGAGGTCGGAGGAGAAGCCACCCAGCGAGCCGAGCGCCTTGTACGCGACGATCTGTGCGCGCGGGGCGACGCCCGAGGTGTGGTCCACCGTGCGGTTCTTGTCGTAGATCCATGCGCGGACGTTCGCATCGCCCGCGGCCGTGGACGCCGTGTGGGTTCCGTGACCGTCGTCGTCACGGGCGGAGTCGAACTCGCCCGGGAGAACCCCGATGACCGCGCGGTAGGTGGCCAGCATCTCGCGAGCGCCGACGAGCTTGTTGTTGCACGTCCACGCCGCGTCGTCGGGGTTGGCAGCGGTGTTGCCGAAGTCGCAGGCGGGGTGGCCGGGGACGTCGGGGAGGGTGACCGCCGGGTATGTGCCGTCGTCGGCGAAGCTGGGGTGCTCCGGCCAGATCCCGGTGTCGATGACCCCGAGTAGCTCGCCGTCGCCCTTCAGGTCGGTTTGGTCGACGCCGAGGAACTGCTGGAGGGTCTGGCCCTCCGCGTCCTTGATCTGGTCGCTGCCTGCGGCGGCCCCGAGGGACTCCTTCTGCCGTAGGACGTCGGGCATGACGCGTAGGACGTTCGGATCCTTGGCCAGCTTCTCCGCCTGGTCGTGCGACACCACGACCGAGAAGCCGTTGACCGTGTTGGTGTAGTCGTGAGTCTTCTTGCTGGAGGCGACGCCGGCCTTCTTCATCGCCGCGGAATGCTCCGACGCGATCTTGGCCCTCGCCTTCTTGGCCTTGGCCGAGCCGAGGTCCTTCTGTTCGAAGGTTGAGGCCAGGGGGTCGCCCTTCATGACGACGATGTAGCTTCCCCACTTGCTGGCGGCCACCTTCGCGGTCGACGCCTTGGCTGCTGCGTTTGCGTTCGGTGCTGCCGAGGCGGTGCCGCCGAGTGCTGATGTTCCCACCAACGCCAGTGCGGCCGCTGCGGTCGCAGCGATCGTCCCTCTTTTCACGTGTCCTCCAAGGATTTTCCTGCGCCCGCACACTGTCCTTGCACAGACGGGACTTGGAGACTATCCGGGGCAACATGATTTCCGGAAGGGGTGCGGCCTGCACGAATTCCGTTGCCTGGTCAACGAAATCTCGGCTGCAGATGCGGGCCGCGTTGCAGGACAGTGGTTTCCGTGTCGTTGACGCTCCCCGTCCATCTGCTCACCCGGCTCTCGGATACCGCGACGCCGTCGTCGACCGGTGGGCGTCGGAGCAGACCCCGGTACAGCTAGCCGGTGAGGCCACGGGCCAGCGCGACGTACTCGGCCCGGGCCGAGGCGGCATCCATGCCCTGCACCGACGCCCACGCGTCGTGCTTGGCGCGACCCACCGGGTTGGTGAAGCCGGGCCGACGGCCCGTGACGTCGCCCTCGGTCGCCTGCTTGTACAGAGCGTAGAGCCGCAGCTTCGTCTCGTTGCCCGGGTCCTGCGTGAGCGCGGAGACCGAGGCGACCGCGGCCTCGAAGTCCGCGTCGGTACCAGCCATCCCGCCACCATAGGCCGCCCACCCCCGGTGGCGGCGCCTGGTCCGCCACCTCTCGCCACCGGCCCCGTCCCGGGGCAGGATGGAGGCCCCCGAGACGAGGAGCACGACGATGAGCCCGAGCACGGAGACGACGGCCCAACCCGCCGGCCGGAACGCCGGCCGGGGTCCCTCGGAGCGCGAGGCCCGACAGGTCGCCGAGGAGGCCCGTGAGAGCCGGTGGACCCGGCCGAGCTTCGGCAAGCAGCTCTACCTCGGCCGCTTCGACCTCGACCTGGTCCACCCCCACCCGCGCCCGGACCCCGAGGACGAGGCCCGGGGCGAGGCCTTCCTCGCCCGGCTGCGCGAGATCTGCGAAGGCATCGACGGGGAGCGGATCGAGCGGGAGGCGACCGTGCCGGACGAGGCGGTGCGCGCCCTCGCCGAGATCGGCGCCTTCGGGATGAAGATCCCCCGCGAGTACGGCGGCCTGGGCCTGACGATGCGCTCGTACGGCCGGGCGCTCATGCTCGTCGGCTCCGTGCACCCCTCGCTCGGGGCCCTGCTCTCGGCGCACCAGTCGATCGGGGTGCCCGAGCCGGTCAAGCTCGTCGGCACCGAGGAGCAGAAGCAGCGGTTCCTGCCCCGCTGCGCCGAGGGCGCCATCTCCGCCTTCCTGCTCACCGAGCCCGACGTCGGCTCCGACCCGGCCCGGATGGAGAGCACGGCCACCCCCACCGAGGACGGGAGCGCCTACCTGCTCGACGGCGTCAAGCTGTGGACGACCAACGGCGTCGTCGCCGAGCTCCTCGTCGTCATGGCCCGGGTGCCGAAGCACGCGGGCGGGCGCGGCGGCATCACGGCGTTCGTCGTCGAGGGCGACAGCGAGGGCATCACCGTCGAGCGTCGCAACAGCTTCATGGGCCTGCGCGGGATCGAGAACGGCCTGACCCGGCTGCACCAGGTCCGGGTGCCGGTCGAGAACCGCCTCGGCGGGGAGGGCGACGGGCTGCGGATCGCCCTCACCACGCTCAACGCGGGCCGGCTGTCCATCCCCGCGCTGTGCTCCGCCGCGGCGAAGTGGTCGCTGAAGATCGCCCGCGAGTGGTCCACCGAGCGGGTCCAGTGGGGCCAGCCGGTCGGCCGCCACGAGGCCGTCGCCGGGAAGATCGCGTTCATCGCGGCGACCGCCTTCGGCCTGGAGTCCGTCGTGGAGCTCTCCTGCGCGCTCGCCGACGCCGGCGAGACCGACATCCGGATCGAGGCCGCCCTCGCCAAGCTGTGGGCCAGCGAGATGGCGTGGACCGTCGCCGACGAGCTCGTCCAGGTCCGCGGCGGGCGCGGCTACGAGACGGCCGCGTCGCTGCGAGCCCGCGGCGAGCGGGCGGTGCCGGCCGAGCAGCTGATGCGGGACATGCGGATCAACCGGATCTTCGAGGGCTCGAGCGAGATCATGCACCTGCTCATCGCCCGCGAGGCGGTCGACGAGCACCTCAAGGCCGCCGGCGACCTCGCCTCGGCCGATGCCGACCTGCAGGCCAAGGCGCGCGCCGCCGCCGGCGCCAGCGGCTTCTACGCCAGGTGGCTCCCCCAGCTGGTGACCGGGCCCGGGGCGATGCCCACCTCGTTCGCGGAGTTCGGCCCGCTCGCCCGGCACCTGCGCTACGTCGAGCGGTCCTCGCGCCGGCTGGCCCGCCAGACCTTCTACGGGATGTCACGCTGGCAGGCCGCGATGGAGCACCACCAGCGGTTCCTCGGGCGGGTCGTCGACATCGGCGCCGAGCTCTTCGCGATGACGGCCGCGTGCGTGCGGGCCGAGATGATCCGGGTCGAGGAACCGGCCAGGGGGCAGTCGGCCCAGCGGCTCGCCGACGCGTTCTGTGCGCAGTCCCGGCTGCGGGTCGACGCCCTCTTCGACGCGTTGTGGACGAACACCGACGACGTCGACCGGCGCCTGGCCCAGGACGTGCTCGCCGGCGACCTGACCTGGCTCGAGGAGGGCGTCCTGGACCCCAGCGAGGGCACCGGCCCGTGGATCGCCGACTGGGAGCCCGGGCCGAGCACGCAGGAGTCGGTCTGGCGCCGCACCCGGTGACCCGGGGGGGTCCGGCCCGGGCGCCCCAGGCGGCCCCCGACGCGCCGGTGGGCCGGCCGCGCCCGCTCAGCCGCGCCGGACCAGCTCCTCGAGGATCTGCACGGCGTTGAGCGCGGCGCCCTTGCGCAGGTTGTCGCCGACGACGAAGAGGCTCAGCCCCCTGCCCTCGGGGGCCGCCTGGTCGCGCCGGACCCGGCCGACGAAGACCTCGTCGCGCCCCGTGGCCTGGAGCGGGTTGGGGACGTTCGTCACGACGACACCGGGGGCCTGGGCCAGGAGGGTGACCGCCTCGTCGGGCGCGATCTCACGGTCGAACTCGGCGTGCACGGCCAGGCTGTGCCCGGTGAACACGGGCACCCGCACGCAGGTCCCGGAGACGGGCAGCTCGGGCAGGTGGAGGATCTTGCGCGACTCGTGGCGCAGCTTCTGCTCCTCGTCGGTCTCGAGCGTGCCGTCATCGACGAGCGACCCTGCGAGCGGCACGACGTTGAAGCCGATCGGCACCGCGTAGACGGCGGGGTCGGGCAGGTCGAGCGCCGAGCCGTCGAGGGCGAGGTCCTTGGGGTCGCCCGCGGCGTACCCGGCGCGCAGCTGGCCGTCGAGCTCGGCCAGCCCCTTGCCGCCGGAGCCGGAGACCGCCTGGTAGCTGCTGACCCGCAGCCGCACCAGGCCTGCGTGGTCGTGCAGCGGCTTGAGGACCGGCATCGCGGCCATTGTCGTGCAGTTCGGGTTGGCGACGATGCCCCGCGGGATGGAGTCCAGGTCCTCGGGGTTGACCTCGGAGACGACGAGCGGCACCTCGGGGTCGCGGCGCCAGGCGCTGGAGTTGTCGACGACGACGGCGCCGGACTCGGCGACCCGGGGTGCCCACTCCCGGCTCGTGCCGCCCCCGGCGGAGAAGAGGACGACATCGAGGCCGGAGAAGTCGGCCGTCGCGGTGTCCTCGACGACCACCTCGGTGTCACCCCACGGCAGGTTCGCCCCGGCCGAGCGGGCCGACGCGAAGAACCGCACCTGCTCCACCGGCACCTGCCGCTCCCGCAGCAGGGTGCGCATGACGCCACCGACCTGGCCCGTGGCTCCGACGACTCCGACTCGCATGCCGGCAAGTCTAGGCAGCGGCGTCGGCGCGGACCGCGCGGCCCAGCATCCGGGCCGGCGACGTGGCCGGGCGCTCACCACCCCTGGATCACACGCCCGGCCACGTCCGTTTCTCCCCTCCCGGACGGACGAGACCCCGGCGAGGCGGCCCTCTCAGGCCGCGAGCCGTCTCGTCCCACTACTGTGGAGCGGGGAGGCGCAGAGCACCAGCGTGGTTGCGAGAACTCGCAGCCGACGAGCGGGAGGAGCAGCGGTGGGGGTCGAGAAGGCCGCGGACGACGTGGCCCCCTTCTTCGACGAGGTGGCCTCCCTGATGCTCGACGGCGACCCCCGGCTCCGGCTCGTCGGCGGCGAGGACCTCGCCGTCGACCACCTCTGCGAGTTCGGCGACGCGTACCACCCCCGGGTGTGGAACATGCAGTACACCCTGACGCTGCGCGGCATCCGGGCCACGACCCGGCTCAACGAGGAGAGCCGACGCCGCGGGACGGACCTGCGCCTGGTCGTCCCGCGCGCAGCCCTGCGCCGCTCCCCCCTGCACCTCTGTCTCAGCGACCCGCTGCGGGTCGGCCCGGTGCCCGCGCCCATGCTCTACTCGGACTCCGCGGCCTTCTTCTCCGGCCCGCTCGGCACCCGGATCGCCTTCACCTTCTGGCGCACCGAGGACCCCCTGCTCCTGGAGCGGGCCCGGCAGGCCTTCCTCCAGGTCTGGGACTCGGCGGTGCCGGCCGAGGAGGCGGTCGGCCGGTCCCCGCTCCCTCCCCGCACGACCCAGGTCGCCCTGCACCTGCTCGACGGCGCCGCCGACAAGGAGATCGCCGCTGCGCTCGGGGTCAGCGAGCGCACCGTCTCGGCCGAGGTCCGCCGCGTCGTCACCTGGCTCGGCGCCCGCAGCCGCGGCCACGCCGTCGCGATGCTCGCCGGGGCAGCCTGACATGACCGCCACCGCCGGTCCCGCCGGTCCCGGCGGCCCGGGTTCGGACCCACCCGCCTTCTTCCGCTGGGTGCACGGTCTGGCCGTCGCCGGCGACCCCCGGTTCGCCCGGGTCGGCGACGTCGACGCGCTGCTCGCCGAACAGGCCCAGGCGGTGGGTTCCGAGGTGCGCACCAGCGTCTGGCACATGACCCACCTGCCGACCTGGCCGGAGGTGCGTTCCGCCCGCGGCCTGCTCGACCGGCGGCACCGGGGCGTGGACGTCCGGTACGTCACGACCGCCCCCACCCTCCGGCGCCTGCCGATGCTCTCCAGCCACCACCACCCCTACCTGCGGGTGGGGCCGGTCGTCGCGCCGATGCTCCTGCTCGACCGCACGACCCTCTTCGTCGGCGCGCCCCGCGGCCATGCCCTGGCCGGGCAGGTGTTCGCGAGCACGAACGCCCCCGTCGTCACCGAGGCCGCCCGCTGCTTCGAGACGACGTGGGCGGCGAGCCGCCCCGCCGTCCCCGAGGACGAGGAGCCCCCGTTCACCCGGCGGATGGTCGACATCGGCCTGATGCTCACCGAGGGCTCGAGCGACCGTGAGATCGCCCGTGCCCTGCACGTCTCGGAGCGGACGGTGTCGGCGGAGATCGCCGAGATCGTCCGCCGGCTCGGGGCCCGCGGCCGGGCCCAGGCGATCGCGCTGATCGGTAGCGGCGCCCTCTGAGCAGCGCCGGGACGGCGCCTCGCTCAGAAGCCGAGGCGCTGCAGCTGGCGGGGGTCGCGCTGCCAGTCCTTGGCCACCTTGACGTGCAGGTCGAGGTGCACCCGCTGGCCGAGCAGGGCCTCGATGCCGCGCCGGGCGTTCGTGCCGACCTCGCGCAGGCGTGAGCCGCCCCGGCCGATGACGATCGCCTTCTGGCTGGCCCGCTCGACGAAGACGTTGACGCGCACGTCGAGGAGCGGGTCGTCCTCGGGGCGCCCCTCGCGCGGGACCATCTCCTCGACGACCACGGCGAGGCTGTGCGGCAGCTCGTCACGGACCCCCTCGAGCGCGGCCTCGCGGACGAGCTCGGCGATCATCACCGCCTCCGGCTCGTCGGTGAGGACCCCGTCGGGGTAGAGCGGGGCCGGCGAGGGCGGCAGGTGTGAGGCGAGGACCTGGGCGACCTCCTCGACCTGGTCGCCGCGGGTGGCCGAGCACGGGATGATCTCCGCCCAGTCACCGAGCCGGTCGATCGCGATGAGGTGCTCCGCGAGCCGCTGCCGGTCGACGGTGTCGGACTTCGTGGCGATGGCGACGACCGGCGTGCGCCGGCCGCGTCCCACCTCGGCGAGCTCGCGGGCGATGAACTGGTCGCCCGGCCCGATCCGCTGGTCGGCCGGCAGGCAGAACCCGATGACGTCGACCTCGAGCAGGGTCTCCCGGACGAGGTCGTTGAGGCGCTCGCCGAGCAGGGTCCGGGGCTTGTGCAGGCCCGGGGTGTCGACGAGGACGAGCTGGCTGGCGTCGGTGGTGACGATCCCCCGGATCGCGTGCCGCGTCGTCTGCGGCTTGCTCGAGGTGATCGCCACCTTGTGGCCCACGAGGGCGTTGGTCAGGGTGGACTTGCCGGCGTTCGGCCGGCCCACGAAGCAGGCGAACCCCGCGACGTACCCGTGCTCCTGGTCGTGCTCGCTCATCCGGCCCGCTCCTCCACGTGGTCCTGGTCGACCGGCGCCTCGACCCGCTCGACGAGCACCGTCGCGATCCGGTGCCGCCGCCCGTGCATCCGTTCGGCGGTGAGCCGCAGCCCGGCCACCTCGCACGTCGACCCGAGGATCGGCACCTTCCCGATCGTCTTGGCGATCAGCCCGCCGACCGTGTCGACCTCGTCCTCCTCGAGGTCGACGTCGAGGAGGTCGGCCAGGTCGTCGACGTGCATCGTCGCCGCGACCCGGGTCCGGCCCTCGCCGAGGTCCTCGACCTCGGGGGCCTCCCGGTCGTACTCGTCGGTGATCTCCCCGACGATCTCCTCCAGGATGTCCTCGATCGTCACGATCCCGGCCGTGCCGCCGTACTCGTCGACCACCACGGCAAGGTGGGTCTGCTCGAGCTGCATCTCCCGGAGCAGGTCGTCGACCGGCTTGCTGTCCGGGACGAAGCGCGGCGGCCGCATCAGCGCGGTCACCGGCTGCGAGGCGGCCTCGGGGTCGGCGTTGAGCCGGCGCATGACGTCCTTGAGGTAGAGCAGCCCGACGACGTCGTCCATCCCGTCGCCGACCACCGGGATGCGGGAGAACCCGGAGCGGAGGAACAGGCTCATCGCCTGCCGGTTCACCCGGTCCTCGTCGATGGCGACCATGTCGGTGCGCGGGACCATGACCTCGCGGGCCAGGGTGTCGCCGAGCTCGAAGACCGAGTGGATCATGGCCCGCTCGTCGGCCTCGATGAGCCGGTTCTCCCGGGCCACGTCGACGAGGTCGCGCAGCTCGGACTCGCTCTCGAACGGCCCGTCCCGGAACCCCTTGCCCGGGGTGACGGCGTTGGTCAGCGCGATGAGGAGCCGGGAGAACGGGCCGAGCACGCGCCGCAGCCAGATCGCCAGCGGCGCCGCGACGAGGGCGACGGCCGTGCTGTGCTGCCGCCCCAGGGTTCCGGGCGAGACGCCGACCACGGCGAACGAGATGAGGGCCATGACCCCGATGGCCACGAGGAACGGCTGCCACGTCCCGTCGACGTGCTCCACCGCAGCGAGGGTGACCATGACCGCCGCCGTCGACTCCGCGATGACGCGCAGGAACGAGAGCACCGAGAGATAGGCCGCGGTGTCGCCGACGACCCGGACGAGGGCACCGGCCCCGGGGCGCCCCTCGTCCTCGAGCTCCTCGGCACGCACCCGGGACATCCGCTGGAGGGCGGACTCGGCCATCGAGATGAGGAAGGCGAGGAGGGTGGCGAGCGCCGCCGCGAGGACGAGCCGGGTCATCGAAGGGCTCGCAGGCTCAGTCGCTCGGGCGGCCGCGGGTGGCGAGGAAGGTGAGGAGCAGCTGGCGCTGCAGCTCGAACATCTCCTTCTCGTCCTCGGGCTCGGCGTGGTCGAAGCCGAGGAGGTGGAGGATGCCGTGGGTGGTCAGGAGGAGCAGCTCCTCCTCGGTGGCGTGCCCGGCCTCGCGGGCCTGCCTCGCGGCGACGCTCGGACAGAGCACGACGTCGCCGAGGACCCCCTCCTCCGGCTCCGCGCCGTCGCGACCCGGGCGCAGCTCGTCCATGGGGAAGCTCATGACGTCGGTCGGGCCCGGGAGGTCCATCCACTGCACGTGCAGGGTCTCCATCGCCGGCTCGTCGACGAGCCGCAGGCAGAGGTCGGCCTGCGGGTGGACCTTCATCTCGGCCATGACGTACCGGGCGCAGGCCACGAGCTCGAGCTCGTCGAGGGCGAGCTCGGTCTCGTTGAGGACGTCGATGCTCATCCGCCGGGCCGGTCCTGCTCGTCGCGCCGGGTGCGCGGACGCCGTGGCTGCTCGTGGGAGTCGCGGGCCGGGCGGTCGCGCTGGCGCTGCTGGGTGGCGTCCCAGCGGCCGTAGGCGTCGACGATCTCCCCGACCAGCCGGTGGCGCACGACGTCGAACGCGGTGAGCTCGGCGAAGTGGACGTCGTCGAGGTCGTCGAGGATGTCGCGGACCACCCGCAGCCCGCTGAGGTTGCCACCCGGGAGGTCGACCTGGGTGACGTCGCCGGTGACGACCATCTTCGAGCCGAACCCGAGCCGGGTGAGGAACATCTTCATCTGCTCGGGCGTGGTGTTCTGGGCCTCGTCGAGGATGACGAACGCCCCGTTGAGGGTGCGGCCGCGCATGAACGCCAGCGGGGCGACCTCGATGGTGCCGGCGGCAAGGAGCCGCGGGATCGAGTCCGGGTCGACCATGTCGTGCAGCGCGTCGTAGAGCGGCCGCAGGTAGGGGTCGATCTTGTCGTTGAGCGTGCCGGGCAGGAAGCCGAGCCGCTCCCCCGCCTCCACCGCCGGGCGGGTGAGGATGATCCGGTTGACCACCTTGGCCTGCAGGGCGGCGACCGCCTTGGCCATCGCGAGGTACGTCTTGCCGGTGCCCGCGGGGCCGATGCCGAAGACGACGGTGTTCTCGTCGATCGCGTCGACGTAGCGCTTCTGGCCCAGCGTCTTGGGCCGGATCGTGCGGCCGCGGTTGGAGACGATGTTCATCGTCAGCACGTCGGCGGGGCGCTCGGCCGTCTGGGCCCGCAGCATCTGGATCGAGCGTTCGACGGCGTCGCGGTTGAGCGGCTGGCCGCCGTCGATGACGTCGAGCAGCTCGTCGAGGAGGCGTTCGACGAGGGCGATCTCGGCGCTCGGACCGGCGAGGTGGAACTCGTTGCCGCGGACGTGGATCTCGACCCGGGGGAACTGCCGCTCCATGGTGCGCAGCAGCTCGTCGCGAGGACCCAGCAGGGTCACCATCGTGACGTCGGGCGGGATGGTGACCGTGTGGTGGGGCACGTGCGGCTGGCCCGGGCCCTCGCCGGGGGTGTCGGGGCGGTCGCTGGGGGCGTCTGTCATCGTGGGCCCCAGTCTAGGCCGCGGGCCGTGGGCGGCCCGGCTCGGCGCCCGGTGCGGTCCGCACTAGGATTGGCCCGGTGTGCGCGGCGGCCACCGCCGGCGTCGAGGGACTCCTCCGCCGCCGGACGCCGCCCGCCAGTCCGCGATCGACGACCCACCCGAGGAGCACCGTGTCCGCCGGAACGCCCGACGACGCCTCCACCCTGACGATGCAGGGCGCCATCCTCGCCCTCCAGCGGTTCTGGAGCGAGCACGGCTGCATGATCGCCCAGCCGTTCAACACCGAGGTGGGCGCCGGCACCGCGAACCCGGCCACGGCCCTGCGGGTCCTCGGGCCCGAGCCGTGGTCGGTGGGCTACGTCGAGCCGAGCGTCCGCCCGGACGACAGCCGCTACGGCGAGAACCCCAACCGGCTCCAGACGCACACCCAGTTCCAGGTGATCCTCAAGCCCGACCCGGGCAACCCGCAGGAGCTCTACCTCCAGAGCCTGGGCCACCTCGGCATCGACCTCGAGGCGCACGACGTCCGCTTCGTCGAGGACAACTGGGCCTCCCCCGCGCTCGGCGCCTGGGGCCTGGGCTGGGAGGTCTGGCTCGACGGCATGGAGATCACCCAGTTCACCTACTTCCAGCAGGCCGGAGGGCTGAGCCTGGACCCGGTCTCGGTCGAGATCACCTACGGGCTGGAGCGGATCATGATGGCGGTGCAGGGGGTCACCCACTTCACCGACATCCGCTACGCGCCCGGCATCAGCTACGGCGAGGTGTTCGGCCAGTCCGAGTACGAGATGAGCCGGTACTACCTCGACGACGCCGACCTCGAGACCAACCGCGAGCTCTTCGAGCGGTACGCCGCCGAGGCGCGCCGGCTCATCGACCTCGAGCTGCCGGTGCCGGCGTACACCTACGTCCTCAAGTGCAGCCACACCTTCAACGTCCTCGACGCCCGGGGCGCCATCAGCACCACCGACCGCGCCGCGTCGTTCAAGACGATGCGGGACCTGACCCGCGAGGTCGCGCACCTGTGGCTGCGCCGCCGGGAGGAGCTCGGACTGCCGCTCGGGCGGGTCGCCCCTCCGCCGGCCGCCACCGCGTCCGCCCCGGTCCCGGTCACCTCGGCGCCGGCCACCGCGCTGCTCGAGGTCGGCACCGAGGAGCTGCCCACCGGCGAGGTCCCGGCGGCCGCCGAGCTGCTCCGCGAGCGGGTCGAGGCGCTCCTGGCCGAGTCCCTGCTCGAGCACGGGGCGGTCCGCGTCGACAGCACGCCGCGCCGCCTCGTCGTCACCGTGGACGCGGTCGCCCCGGCCGAGCCCGACACGACGAAGGTGGACCGGGGGCCGCGGGTCTCGGCCGCCTTCGACCCCGACGGGGCGCTCACCAAGGCCGGTGCCGGGTTCCTGCGCAGCCGCGGCGCCGAGGCCGCCGACCTCGGGCGCACCACCGAGGGCGAGGTCGAGTACGTCACCCTGACCCGCGCCGTCCCCGGCCGGCCCGCGGGCGAGGTGCTCGCCGACGTCTTCGCCGGCGCCGTCCGGGCGCTGCGCTCGGGGCGGAACATGCGCTGGAACGACCCGGAGCTCAGCTTCTCCCGCCCCATCCGGTGGCTCGTCGCGCTGCTCGGCAGCGAGGTGCTGCCGCTCGCGGTCTCCTCGCTCGAGGCGGGCCGGCGCACCCGGGTGCTGCGCACGGCCGCCGCCCCGGAGGTCGAGGTCCCGAGCGCCGAGGACTACCGGGGGTTCCTCCGCGGGCACGGCATCGTCCTCGACCGCACCGAGCGCCGGGCGCGGATCGTGGCCGGGGCCGAGCGCCTCGCCGGCGACGCCGGCGGCCGGGTCGACGTCGACGCCCTCGCCGAGCTCGTCGACGAGGTCACCGACCTCGTGGAGACCCCGAACCCGGTGCTCGGCCGCTTCGAGGAGCGGTACATGGAGGTGCCGCTGCCCGTCCTCGAGACGGTGATGCGCAAGCACCAGCGCTACCTTCCCGTGGTCGGGCAGGACGGGCGCCTGCTGCCCTGCTTCGTCGCCGTCGCCAACGGGCCCTGCGACGAGGACACCGTGCGCAGCGGCTACGAGGCCGTGCTGCGCGCGCGCTACGAGGACGCCGCGTTCTTCTACGCCGCGGACCGGCAGCACACCCCGGCAGAGCTCCACGGCCGCCTCGACCGGCTCACCTTCGAGACCCGGCTCGGCAGCGTCGCCGACCGATCCCGGCGGATCGCCACGCTCGCCGGCGCCCTCGCCTTGGCGGCCGGCACCGACCGGCAGGTCCGGGCGGTGTTGGACCGGGCGGGGGCGCTCGCCAAGTTCGACCTGGCCTCGCAGATGGTCGTCGAGCTCTCCTCGCTCGCCGGCACGATGGCCGAGGTCTACGCGCTGGAGGCGGGCGAGTCGCCGGAGGTGGCCACCGCGCTGCGCGAGATGGAGATGCCGCGGCAGGGCGCCGGCGCGCTGCCGGCCACCACGCCGGGCGCGCTGCTCTCCGTCGCGGACCGGCTCGACCTGCTCACCGGGATGCTCGCCGTCGGCAACGTCCCGACCGGGCAGGCAGACCCGTTCGGCGTGCGCCGCGCGGCCGCCGGGGCCGTGCGCGTCCTTCGGGAGGCCCCCGCCCTCGCCGGGCTCGACCTTCTCGCGGGCGCGAACGCGGCCGCCGACCTGCTGCGCGACCAGGGGGTCGAGGTGGGGGTGGACACCGTCGAGCAGGCGGTCTCGATCGCCGTGCGCCGCTACGAGCAGCAGCTGCTCGAGGCCGGGCACCCCGTGGCGTACGTGCGGGCCGTCCTGCCGCTGGCCACCCGCCCCGCCGTCGCCGACGCCGTGCTCGCCGAGCTGGAGTCCCTCGCCGAGGACCCGGCCCTGCAGGACGTCGCGTTCGCCGTGCAGCGCGCCACCCGCATCCTCCCCTCGGCCGCCGACGTCGACGTCTCGGACGCCGCGCCGCTCGCCGAGGGCGTCGACGGCGAGCTGCTCGCCGCCGTCGAGCGCCTCGAGGCGCCCTCGGACCCGACGCTGCGCGAGCTCGTGGCCGCCGCCGACGGGCTGCGCGGCGTCGTCGACGCCTTCTTCGAGCAGGTGCGGGTCATGGACGAGGACCCCCGGGTGCGGGCGGCCCGGGTCGCGGTGCTGCGCCGGCTCGACGCCGCGACCGGGCGGGTCCTCGACTGGTCGCAGCTGCAGACCGCCCTCGCCTGAGCGCGCCGGCCCGCAGCCGGCCGGCCGCTCAGCCGGGCGGCCAGCCCAGGTCCCGGCCGCCGAGGACGTGCAGGTGCGCGTGGAAGACGGTCTGGTGGGCCTGGGCGCCGGTGTTGGCGACGAGGCGGTAGCCGCGCTCGAGGCCGAGGTCGGCCGCGACGCTCCGCGCGAGCACCACGGCGTCGGCGAGCTCCCCCGGGTGGTCGGCGAGCTCGCCGAGGTCGGCGACGTGCCGGCGGGGGATGACGAGAACGTGCGTCGGCGCCTGGGGCTGGATGTCGCGGAAGGCCAGCGAGTGGCCGGTCTCGGCGACCACGGTGGCGGTGGCCTCGCCCGTGGCGATCCGGCAGAACAGGCAGTCGGTCGTGGTCCGGCTCATGTCCTGACCCTAGCCACCGCCCCCGGTGGGGGTCCGGGGCAGGAGCGCGCCCCCCTCGGGGGGGCCCGCCTCGGCGGGTGCCGAGGGGCGGGGCGGTCAGCGCCAGCGGGAGCGTGCGCTGAGCACGGCGAGCGCGGCCGGTCCGGCGCTCGAGGAGCGCAGCACGGTGCCGCCGAGGCGCACCGTGACGGCACCGGCGGCCTCGAGCCGTCCGACCTCCTCGGGGGCGATCCCGCCCTCCGGCCCGACGACGAGCAGCACGTCACCGGCCTCCGGCAGCGGCACGCCGGCGAGGGGCACCGTGGCCTCCTCGTGCAGGACGTAGGCGGCGGCCGAGGCGCTCACCCGCTCGGCGAGGTCGGCGGTGGTCAGGGTCGGCCCGAGCACCGGGCGCCGGGCCCGCCGGGACTGCTTCGTCGCCGCGGTGAGCACGGCGTCCCACTTGCGCCGGGACCGCTCGCCGCGCTCGCCGCGCCACTGCACGACACACCGTGCCGCCTGCCAGGGCAGCACCTCGTCGACCCCGAACTCGGTCGCGGCCTCGACCGCCTGCTCGTCACGCTCGCCCTTGGCCAGGGCCTGGACGAGGACGAAGCGGGGGGCGGGCTCCGGCTCGAGCGTGACCTCCTCGACGCGCAGGTCGAGGAGGTCCCCGCCGACCGCGACCACCTCGGCCCGGACCCGGGTGCCGGAGCCGTCGACGAGGACGAGCCCCTCACCGACCCGGGTGCGCCGCACGGTCGCGGCGTGCCGTCCCTCCGGACCGTCGAGGACGAGCCGGGAGCCGGGGACGGCCGCGGCGAGGCGGTCCGGGGTGACGAGGTGGTACGGGAGGCTCATCGGCCGGGCTCAGCGCGCCTTGAAGGCGTCCCGCAGCTTGCCGAAGAGGGAGCCCTCGGCGGGGCTGGTGACCCGGCCCTCCGGGCGCTCCTCGCCGCGGACCTTGGCCAGCTGGCGGAGGAGCTCCTCCTGCTCGGGGTCCAGCCGCGTCGGGGTGTGGACCATCGCGTGGACGACGACGTCGCCCCGGCCGGCGCCCCGCAGGTGGGTGACACCCAGGCCACGCAGGGTGATCGCGTCCCCGGACTGGGTGCCGCGCCGGACGTCGAGGTCCTGCGGGCCGTCGAAGGTGTCCATGTGCAGCGTCGCACCGAGCGCCGCCGCGGTCATCGGCAGCTCGACCGTGGCGTGGAGGTCGTCACCCCGGCGCTGGAAGACCGGGTGGCGGTTGACGGCCACCTCGACGTAGAGGTCGCCGGCCGGGCCGGCGCCGTGGCCGACCTCGCCCTCCCCCGCGAGCTGGATCCGGGTGCCGGTGTCGACGCCGGCGGGGACCTTGAGGGTCAGGGTGCGGCGGGTGCGCACCCGCCCGTCGCCCGAGCACTCGTAGCAGGGGTCGGTGATGATCTGGCCGAAGCCCTGGCAGGTCATGCACGGGCGGGTGGTCATCACCTGGCCGAGGAAGCTGCGCTGGACCTGCTGGATCTCCCCGCGGCCGCCGCAGACGTCGCAGGTCCGGGTCGAGGTGCCCGGCTGCATCCCGTCGCCGTGGCAGGTGCCGCAGGCCACGGCGGTGTCGATGGTGAGCTCCTTCTGCGCCCCGAAGACCGCGTCGGCGAGGTCGATGTCGAGCCTGACCAGGGCGTCCTGGCCGCGGGTGGTGCGCGAGCGGGGCCCGCGGCCGGCCGTCCCGGGTGCGCCGGCCCCGAAGAACGCGTCCATGATGTCGCTGAACGAGAAGCCCTGGCCGAACCCGGCGGCGCCGTCGGCGTAGGGGTCGGCGCCCATGTCGTAGTTGCGGCGCTTCTCGGCGTCGGAGAGCACGTCGTAGGCCTGGGAGACCTTCTTGAACTGCTCCTCGGCCTCGGGGCCCGGGTTGACGTCGGGGTGCAGTCGTCGGGCGGCCCGGCGGTAGGCGCGCTTGATGTCCTCCGCGGTCGCGTCGCGGGCGACGCCGAGGTCGGCGTAGTAGTCGTTCACGGTCGGTGGGTCCTCCGGCGGGATGGGAGTCGGGTCGCCGTCAGTCGGCGAGGATGCGGGAGACGTAGGTGGCGACGGCACGGACCGCCGCCATCGTCGTCGGGTAGTCCATGCGGGTGGGGCCGACGACGCCGAGCCCGGCGACGAGGTCGGCGCCGACGCCGTAGCCGGTGGTGACCATCGAGGTCGACCGAAGCCCCGCGTACGGGTTCTCGTGCCCGATCCGGACGGCCACGCCGCCGTCCTGCTCGGCCACCGTACCGAGGAGCTTGAGGAGCACGACGTGCTCCTCGAGGGCCTCGAGCACCGGGCCGATGCTCGTCGTGAAGTCGGCGGAGCGGGCGAGGTTGGCGGTACCTGCGAGGACGACCCGCTCCTCGCTCTCCTCGACGAGGCTGTCCTCGAGCGCCGTGGACACCGCACGGACCAGGTCGCGCAGGGCCGGGTCGAGCCGCTCGGGGACCGAGTCCAGCTCGGCGGATGCCTCCCCGAGCGTGCGCCCGGCGGTGGCGCTGTTGAGGGCGGCCCGCACCGTGGCGAGGTCGGCCTCGCCGGCCTCGGTCAGCAGGTCGGTGCCGGCGTCGATGACCCGCTGCTCCACCCGCCCGGTGGTGGTGATGAGGACGACGAGCAGCCGGCTGCCGCCGATCGGGACCAGCTCGACGTGGCGCACCGAGGACCGGGACAGCGAGGGGTACTGGACGACGGCGACCTGGTGGGTCAGCGAGGCGAGCAGGCGCACCGTGCGGTCGACGACGTCGTCGAGGTCGACCGCGGTCTCGAGGAACTGGCTGATCGCGCGCTGCTCGGCCGGTGTCATCGGCTTGATCTGTGAGAGCCGGTCGACGAACAGGCGGTAGCCGGCGTCGGTGGGCACCCGGCCGGCGCTGGTGTGCGGGGCGGCGATCAGGCCGTCCTCCTCGAGCGCGGCCATGTCGTTGCGGACGGTGGCCGCCGAGACCCCGAGCTGGTGCCGCTCGAGCAGGGCCTTGGAGCCGACCGGCTCGGAGGTGCTCACGTAGTCCTGGACGATCGCACGCAGGACGCGCAGGCGACGGTCCTCGCTCATCGGTCACCTCCCGGGCCGGTCGTTCGCGTTCGGATCGTCCGGCGCGGCCGTGGTTGGCACTCTCGCCGTCCGAGTGCCAATCCTACGTCGTCGGCGCCGACATCGCGAAAGCCGCGGCGCGGCAGCACCGGCCGACGGCCCCTCCCGGGCTAGCCTCGCCCGGTGGTCGACAGGTACGGGACGGACGTGCTCTCCGGGGACTGGCGCCGGCCGCCGCGCGGTCGGTCCACCGAGGTGGTCGCCGAGCCGGGCACCGTCCTCGAGGATGCCGAGTCGGGCTGGTGCGGCGCGGTCGTCCGGGTCGAGAAGGCCGGGGGGATGCACGTGGTCCAGCTCGAGGACCGCCGCGGCCGCAGCCGCGGGTTCCCGCTCGGGCCGGGGTTCCTCCTCGACGGCGCCCCCGTCGTCCTCGTGGCCCCGCGCCCGGCGCCCCCGGCCGCCCCGTCGCGGACGGCCAGCGGTTCGGTCGCGGTACACGGGCGGCGGGCACGGGTGGCCAGCGGCTCGCGGATCTTCGTCGAGGGCCGGCACGACGCCGAGCTCGTCGAGAAGGTGTGGGGCGCCGACCTGAGGGTGGAGGGCGTCGTCGTGGAGATGCTGGACGGCGTGGACGACCTCGCGGGGGCGGTCCGGGACTTCGCACCGGGGCCGGGCCGCCGGATGGGCGTGCTCGTCGACCACCTCGTGCCCGGAACCAAGGAGTCGCGGGTCGTCGAGGAGGTGCGGGCCCTGCGGCCCTGGGCCGAGCACGTGCTCGTCGTCGGCCACCCCTACGTCGACGTCTGGCAGTCGGTGAAGCCGCAACGGCTCGGGATGGAGGCCTGGCCGGTGGTGCCGCGGGGCACCTCGTGGAAGCACGGCATCTGCGCCCACCTCGGCTGGCCGCACGCCGACCAGGCGGACCTGGCCCGGGCCTGGCGGCGGATCCTCGCCTCGGTGGGCTCCTGGACCGACCTCGAGCCCGAGCTGCTCGGCCGGGTCGAGGAGCTCGTCGACTTCGTCACGCCCCCGGCTTGAGGTCGGCCCGGTCGACCCACCACGTCAGGGCGGGCCCGGAACCTCTCGGGGTCGTCCCTGAGCCGACCCCGGACCCGACCCCGACCCGCCCCCGGAACCCCTGCGACCAGGCGGCCGGCGGGTGTTTGATGGAGGCGAACGCACTGGAGGGAGACACCATGAGCGAGACCACCCCCCGTCCCGACGAACCGCGCGACCCCGCCGCGCGCGCCGCCGAGACCCCCGACCCCGAGACCGGCGGGGCCGCACCGCCGCAGGAGCCCGGCGCGGCGACCGGCCCCGAGGCCACCCCCGCGCCTCCGCCGCCGCCGGACCCGTCGTACGCCGCGCCCGGCCAGCCGTACGCGCCGCCGCCCCCTCAGGGGTACACGGCGCCGCAGCAGTACGCCCAGGCCCCGGGCTACGCGCCGGCCGGCCAGGCCCCGATGTCGCCGCAGGAGGAGCGCACCTGGGGCATGGCGACGCACGGGATCACGCTCGGCGCGATGATCATCACCAGCGGGATCCTCGGCTTCGTCGCCGCACTCGTCCTCTACCTCATGTACCGCGACCGCGGCGCCTACATCCGGGCCCAGACGGCGAACGCGCTCAACATCCAGATCACCACGGTGATCGGCGTGGTCATCTCGTTCGTCCTGATGTTCGTGCTCGTCGGCTTCGTCACCATCGTCCTCGTGGGCATCTACGCCCTCGTCCTGCACATCATCGGGATGGTCAAGGCCAACAACGGCGAGTGGTGGGACCCGCCGCTCACCTACAAGTTCGTCCGCTGACCCCCGGCCCGTGCGCCGGCTGGTCGGTCCTCAGAGGCCGAGCAGCCGGCGCACGACCGTGTCGGCCAGCAGGCGCCCGCGCCGGGTGAGCACGGCTCGTCGGCCGCGCACGGCCGCGGTGCCGTCGAGCAGGCCGTCGGCCACGAGGCCGGCGACCGCGGCCCGCCCGGCGTCCTCGAGCCGGTCGAGTGCCAGGCCCTCGCGCACGCGCACCCCGAGCAGCACCTCCTCGTCGTACCGCTGACCAGGGGTGAGGACCTCCCGGCCGGCCGCGGGCGAGCCGCCCGCCGCGAGCCGGGCTGCGTACGCCCGCGGGTGCTTGACGTTCCACCAGCGGACCCCGCCGACGTGCGAGTGGGCCCCCGGGCCGACGCCCCACCACGCGTCCCCCCGCCAGTAGCCCTCGTTGTGCCGGCAGCGCGCCTCCTCGCTCCGGGCCCAGTTGCTCACCTCGTACCAGCGGTACCCGGCCGCGGACAGCACGTCGTCGGCGAGCTCGTACTTGTCGGCCTCGTCGTCACCGTCGGGCGCGGGCAGCTCGCCGCGGCGCACCTGCGCCGCCATCCGGGTCCCCTCCTCGACGACGAGGGCGTAGGCCGAGACGTGGTCCGGCTCGAGGGCCACCGCCGCCTCCAGGCTCGTCCGCCAGTCGTCGAGGGACTCCCCCGGTGTGCCGTAGATGAGGTCGACGCTCGTGGCCAGGCCGGCCCCTCGAGCAGCGGCGACCGCCTCGCCGACGCCGGCCGGGTCGTGCGTGCGCTCGAGCGTGGCCAGGACGTGTGGCACGGCGGACTGCATCCCCAGGCTGACCCGGGTGAAGCCACCGACGGCGAGCTCCTCGAGCGCGGCGGGGGTCACCGAGTCGGGGTTGGCCTCGGTCGTCACCTCGGCGCCCGGGGCGAGCCCGAACCGCTCCCGGACGCCGGCGAGCAGCCGCACGAGGTGGGCGGCGGGGAGCAGGGTCGGCGTGCCGCCCCCGACGAAGACCGTGTCGACCACCGGCGCGCTCTCACCGAGCACCCGGCCGGCCAGGTCGAGCTCGGCCAGCGCGGTGCCGGCGAAGTCCCCGGTGGACGCCCCAGGCCCCAGCTCGGCGAGCGTGTAGGTGTTGAAGTCGCAGTACCCGCACCGGACCGCGCAGAACGGGACGTGGAGGTAGATGCCGAACCGGCCCTCGCCGAGCGCGGCGACGGCGCCGGCCGGCAGCTCGCCGGAGGCGGGGGCGGGCTCGCCGTCGGGCAGTCGTGGCACGACGTCATCGTGTCACCCGCGGGGACCGGGGCGGCCCACCGGCCGACCTACGATGGCGAGGTGAGCGACCGCTGGATCGAGCTCGACGGCCTCGTCAACATGCGCGACGTCGGGGACCTGCCGACCCGCGACGGTAGGCGCACGGTGAGCCGGCGCCTGATCCGCTCCGACAACCTCCAGGACCTCACCGACACCGACGTGACCCGTCTCGTCGACGAGCTGGGGGTCACCGACATCGTCGACCTGCGCACCGAGACCGAGGTCCACCTCGAGGGTCCCGGCCCGCTGCGCCGGGCCACCTCGCTCGTCCACCACCACCACTCGCTGGCCACCGAGCGGAAGGCGCAGAGCGCGGAGGAGGTCGCCCGGCGGGCCCTGCTCCTGCGCGGGGCCGGGGAGGGCGCGAAGGACAGCGAGTTCTGGACCGAGCACTACCTGGGCTACCTCGCCAAGCGGCCCGACTCGGTCTCGGCCGCCCTGCGGGTGGTCGCCGGGGCCCGCGGCGCCGCGGTCGTGCACTGCGCCGCGGGCAAGGACCGCACCGGAACCGTCGTCGCCCTGGCGCTCGAGGTCGCCGGCGTGCCCCGGGAGGAGATCGTCGCCGACTACGCCCTGAGCGCCGAGCGGATCGAGGCGATCATCGAGCGCCTGATGCCGCGGGAGGCCTACGGTCCCGCGCTGCGCGGGCGCAGCCTCGACGAGCAGACCCCACGCCCGGAGACCGTCACCCGGGTCCTCGACGCGGTCGGGGAGCGCTGGGGCGGCGCCGCCGGGTGGCTGCGCTCGCAGGGCTGGTCGGCCGACGACGTCGCCGGCCTGCGCGACCGGCTCACCCGGGCCTGACCGGGAAGGGGGCGCTCAGCGCCTCGGGGACTCAGCGCCGCGGGCGCTCGGTGACGTACACGGTGATGACGCCCTCGACGACGACGGTGCCGTCGGTGCGCAGGGCGCTGACCCGCACCGGGACGGTGCCCGCGGTCCCCACCTGCCAGTCGGCGGGCTCGGTCGCGGCGACGCAGAGCAGGTCGGTCGTCGACTTCGCGAGGTAGGCCACCTCCATCCCGGTCGGGATCCAGCGGTGCCCGGCCGGGGTGGTCGCCTCGGCGAGCAGCCCCATCGCCGCCTCCAGCCCGTTGCAGACGGCGATCGCGTGGACCGTCCCGAGGTGGTTCTCGACGGCGCGGCGCTTGCGGAGGACCACCTCGGCACGGTGCGGGCGCACGTCACGGACCAGCGGACGGACGCTGCGGAAGTACGGTGCCTTGCGGGCGAAGAGGAGGGAGAAGACGCGGCGCCCGGCCGGGGCGGCGGCCAGCCGGCGGTACAGGGCGTAGGTGTCCACGCCCCGAGGTTACCCGCCGGTAGCCGCCGCTCCCGTCGGGGTCAGGCGCTGACGGCGGCCCGGCGCTCGCGGCACATCCGCAGCACCTCGCCGACGCCGCCGTCGCCGACCAGCACCGGGGTCGGGCCCTTCCCGTCGAGCAGGCTCGCGGCGATCGCGGCCCGGTGCCCGTTGGAGCAGACGATGTAGACCGGGCGGTCGGTGGGGACCTGCGACTCCCGGCCCGGCAGGTCGGAGACGAACAGGGTCTGGCTCCCGGGGATGGTCCCCCACGCCCACTCCAGCGGCTGGCGTACGTCGAGCACCAGCGGCGGCTCGTCGGCGGACAGCGCGTCGCACAGCTCCCCGGGGGACGCGGTGGCGTACGAGCGCGTCTCGCGGCCCGCGTCGGCCCACGCCCGGACCCCGCCGTCGAGGAACCCCTCGGGCATCGGCCAGCCGATCCGCAGCAGCTGGGTCGCCGCCTCGGCGGCGGCGCCCTCGTCGTCGGGGAGCACGAGCACGGTCGGCGACCCGAAGGGCAGGACCCAGCCGACGTAGCTGCCGAAGCCGGAGTTGAGCTCGATGTTCAGCGAGCCCGGGAGGTGCGCGGCGGCGAACGCGTCGCGCCCGCGGGCGTCCACGACGGTGGCCCCGCGCTCGATCGCGGCCGCGACGTCGTCGACCCCGACGGCGGCGAGCTGGGGCGTCCGGCGCAGCACCGGCACCCCGGACCGGTTGACCCGCGCCATGTGCGCGTAGTACGCCGGGTAGGCCATGAGCTCGCCGGTCAGCTCGACCTCGAACTCCTCCGGGGAGGTTGCCAGGACCATCTCGTTGGCCCGCAGCTCGGCGCCGAGCGTGCTGGTCCGCGCGGTCGAGGGCATCGACGAGACGCAGAAGCTGCCCGCGCCGTGGGTCGGCAGGAGCTGGACGCCGGCCGGAAGGCCCTTGAGCCGCTGCACCGTCGCGTACTGGTGCCTGGTGAGGTCGGCGGTGTGGTCGGGCCCGAGCAGGTCGGTGCGCCCGGCGCTGCCGACGAGGAGAGAGCCGCCGCTGAACACCGCGGACGGCTCCTCGGCGTCGCCCTCGTAGACGAGCCAGGCGATGTGCTCGTAGGTGTGCCCGGGGGTGTCGATCGCCACGAGGCGCAGGTCGCCGACCCGCACCTCCTCGCCCTCCCGGGAGCCGA
Organism: uncultured Actinomycetota bacterium; assembly: GCA_963772645.1. GTDB lineage: Bacteria > Actinomycetota > Actinomycetes > Actinomycetales > Dermatophilaceae > DASSQJ01. The sequence goes on along the minus strand of CAVYYD010000002.1, from coordinate 110,277 downwards.
CGTGGTCGAACTCGTAGCCACCGTCGGCCGGCAGGTAGAGCCGGGCCCCGTGGGCGTCCCGGACCTCGTGCGCGCCGGAGACGTAGTCGTTGTGCACGTGCGTCTCGAGCACCGCCCGCACCCGGGCCCTCCGCGCGTCCGCCGCCTCGAGGAAGCGCCAGGCGTCGCGCTGCGGGTCGACGACGACGGCCTCGTCGCCCGAGGTGAGGAGGAAGCTGTTGTCCCCGAGGCCGGGGGTGACGAATACCTCGATGTCCATGTGCCGGAGCTCCTTTGCTCGCCGCTGGGTCCCGGTGGGCCGTCGCCGTGGGCGCCGGCGGCCCGCCGCCGGTGGGGTGTCGATCGACCGAAAAATATTCGCTCGTTCAATTGAACGAGTGAACCACATCACCTATGGTTCAGGCCATGGTGAGAGTGCCGAAGGAGGCCCTCGACGTCGTCGCCCAGCGGTTCGCGCTGCTGGCAGACCCGACGCGGCTGCGGATCCTCAAGGAGCTGAACGACGCCGGGGACTCCTCGGTCAGCGCGCTCGCCGAGGCGGCCGAGGTCTCCGTCGCCAACGCCTCCCAGCACCTGCGCCGCCTGGCCGTCGGCGGCGTCGTCGGCCACCGCCGAGCCGGCCGCGAGGTCGTCTACCGGATCACCGAGCCGGCGGTCTCCCAGCTCTGCGACATCGTCTGCGCCAGCCTCGACATCGCCCCCGAGGCCTCCCCGGCGCCCGCGTCCGCCGACCGACCCGACTCCCACGCGAGCTGATGGAGGCACCTGGATGAGCACCGTCGACCTGCCGACCCCGAGGGCCCGCGACGCCGGCCGGCCGAGCCCGCGGATGGTCAAGGTCATCGACCAGACCAAGTGCATCGGCTGCCACGCCTGCACGACCGCGTGCAAGTCCGAGAACGACGTCCCGGTCGGGGTCACCCGCACCTACGTCAAGAGCGTCGACGTCGGCACCTTCCCGCAGGCCCGCCGCGCCTTCCAGGTCACCCGCTGCAACCAGTGCGTCGACGCCCCCTGCGTCGCGGCCTGCCCGACGGCGGCGATGCACATCCGCCCGGACGGCATCGTCGACTTCGACAAGGGCTCGTGCATCGGGTGCAAGGCATGCATGGCGGCCTGCCCCTACGACGCGATCTTCATCAACCCCGAGGACCACTGCGCGGAGAAGTGCAACTTCTGTGCGCACCGCCTCGACGTCGGCCTCGAGCCGGCCTGCGTCACCGTCTGCCCCACCGGCGCGATCATGGTCGGCGACGCCGACGACCCGGACAGCGCGGTGGCCCAGGTCATCAACCGGCAGCCGGTCGCGGTCCGCCGCCCAGAGAAGGGCACCCGGCCCAAGCTGTTCTACAAGGGCGCCACCCAGGCCACCCTCGACCCCCTCGCGGCGGCCGCACCGCCCGGCGACACCTACGCCTGGGCCGAGAAGCCCCGGGGCGCGCACGTCGTCGAGGCCGGCAACCCGAACCCCGAGGGCACCAACAGCAGCGCCGCCGCCATCCTCAGCTACGACGTCAAGCACACCGCGCCGTGGGACTGGCGGGTCAGCCTCTACACCTGGACCAAGGGCGTCGGCGCCGGCGGCTACCTCGTCGCCCTGCTGCTGCTGATGACCGGCCACCTCGCCGGCGACGACGTGCTGTGGACCTGGGTCGCCCCGGTCGTCTCGGCCGTCTTCCTCGCGATCACCGCGGTCGTCCTCATCGCCGACCTCGAGCACCCCGAGCGGTTCCTCTACATCCTGACCCGGCCCCAGTGGCGCTCCTGGCTGGTGCGCGGCGGGGTCATCCTCTCCGGCTACGCGGCGGTCCTCGCCGTCCACGTCGCGGCCAGCCTCTTCGGCTGGGACGGCCTGCGGACGGTCGCCGCCTTCCCCGGGCTGCTGCTCGCGGTCGGCACCGCGGTCTACACCGCCTACCTCTTCGCCCAGGCCAAGGCCCGGGACCTCTGGCAGAGCCCGCTCCTCGCGCCGCACCTGGCCGTCCAGGCGGTGCTCGCCGGCTCGGCCGCGCTTGTCCCGTTCGCGGTGGCCTGGTCGCCGGACGCCGTGTCGCCGCTCGCGTGGACCGTGGCCGGCGCGGCGGCGGTGCACCTGCTCCTGGTCGCCGGCGAGGTCACCGTCGCCCACCCCACGGCCCACGCCCGGCTGGCCGCCCACGCGATGACGCACGGGAGGTACGCGGCCTTCTTCTGGACCGGTGTCGTCCTCGTCGCCCTCGGCCTGCTCGCACCCGTGGCGCTGGGCGCGACGGCGTGGCTCGCCCTCCCGGCCCTGCTCGGGCTCCTCGCCCACGAGCACGCCTACGTCCAGTCCGGCCAGTCCGTCCCGCTCGCCTGAGGAGCCCCCGCCATGACGACGACCGACCGCTCCCCGATCGAGCGCCTCGGCGAGCGCGTCAGCGCCGCCCGCGACGAGGTGCTCGCCCGCGGTGAGACGTTCTACCCCGGGCCGAGCCGGGTCCACCTGGCGGCGTTCCCGCCCAAGGAGCGCTGGGACGACTGGGTCGAGCTCGACTCGCGCTCGTGGCCGGCCCGGGTCGAGAAGCGCTCGATGCTCGTCCCGACCACGTGCTTCAACTGTGAGTCGGCGTGCGGGCTGCTCGCCTACGTCGACAAGGAGACCCTCCAGGTCCGCAAGTTCGAGGGCAACCCGGAGCACCCCGGCTCCCGGGGCCGCAACTGCGCCAAGGGGCCGGCCACCTACAACCAGATCACCGACCCCGACCGGATCCTGAACCCGATGCGCCGGGTCGGTGCCCGCGGCGAGGGGCGGTGGGAGGTCGTCGACTGGGACACCGCGCTCGACGACATCGCCGCCCGGATCCGCCGGGCCCTCGACGCCGGCACCCCGAACCGGGTCATGTACCACGTCGGCCGCCCCGGTGAGGACGGCTTCACCGAGCGGGTCATGGCCTCGTGGGGAGTCGACGGTCACAACTCGCACACCAACGTCTGCTCCAGCGGTGCCCGCTCCGGGTACCACTACTGGACCGGGATCGACCGCCCGAGCCCCGACCACGCCAACGCCCGCGTCATCCTCCTCATCTCCAGCCACCTGGAGACCGGCCACTACTTCAACCCGCACGCCCAGCGGATCATGGAGGCCAAGCAGAACGGCGCGAAGCTCATCGTCCTCGACACCCGGCTGTCGAACACCGCGACGCACGCGGACCACTGGGTCTCGCCCTACCCCGGCACCGAGGCCGCGATCATGCTCGCCATCGCCCAGGTCCTCATCGAGGGCAAGCGGTACGACCGCGAGTTCGTCCGCCGGTGGTGGAACTGGAAGGAGTACCTGCGCGCGGTCCACCCCGACCGGCCGGAGACCTTCGAGGCCTTCGAGGAGGTCCTCGCCACGCTCTACACCGAGTTCACGCCCGAGTACGCCGCGGCCGAGTCCGGGGTCGACGCCGCGGTGATCCGCGAGATCGCCGAGCTCGTCGCGAGCGCCGGCACCGCCCTCTCGACGCACAACTGGCGCTCCGCGGCCGCGGGGAACCTCGGTGGCTGGCAGGTCTCCCGGACCCTCTTCCTCGTCAGCGCGCTCCTCGGGGCGGTCGCCTCCCCCGGTGGCACCCACCTCAACGCGTGGAACAAGTTCGTGCCCAAGCCGATGCACGTGCCGGGGCACCCGCACCAGTGGAACGAGCTGACCTGGCCGTTGGAGTTCCCGCTCGCGATGAACGAGCTCTCCTTCCTCCTGCCGCACATGATGCAGGAGGGCCGCGGCACGCTCGACGTGTACTTCAGCCGGGTCTACAACCCGGTCTGGACCAACCCGGACGGGATGGTCTGGACCGAGGTCCTGCGCGACGAGCAGATGATCGGCTGCCACGTCGCCCTGACCCCGACCTGGAACGAGACCGCCTACCTGGCCGACTACGTCCTGCCGATGGGCCTGGCCTCCGAGCGGCACGACCTGCACTCCTACGAGCAGTACGACGGCCAGTGGATCGGCTTCCGCCAGCCCGTGCTGCGCGCCGCCCGGGAGCGGATGGGCGAGAGCGTCACCGACACCCGGCAGGCCAACCCCGGCCAGGTGTGGGAGGAGAACGAGTTCTGGATGGAGCTGTCCTGGCGCATCGACCCCGACGGCTCGCTCGGCATCCGCAAGTTCTACGAGTCCCCGAACAGCCCCGACGAACGGATGTCGGTCGACGACTACTACGGATGGATCTTCGAGAACTCGGTCCCCGGCCTCCCCGAGCGGGCCGCGGAGGAGGGGATGACCCCGCTGGAGTTCATGCGGCGCTACGGCGCCTTCGAGGTGAGCAGCCACGTCGGGCAGGTCTTCGAGCAGCAGGTCGACCCCGCCCAGCTGCGCGGCCGGCACGTCACCGACCTCGGCCGGGTCTACTCCACCGCTCCGAAGCCGCCGGCCCAGAACCTCGCTCCCACCGGGGCGCCGCAGCCCGACGCCCAGGGCCGCAACCCGGTCGGGGTCGAGGTCGACGGCGAGGTCAAGCGCGGGTTCCCCACCCCGAGCGGGCTCCTGGAGTTCTACTCCGCCACGGTCGCCGAGTGGGGCTGGCCGGAGTACGGCATCCCGACGTACATCAAGAGCCACATCCACCGGGAGAACCTCGCCGCGGACCAGATGCCGCTCATCTCGACCTTCCGGCTGCCGACCCAGATCCACACCCGCAGCGCCAACGCCAAGTGGCTCAACGAGCTGGCCCAGACCAACCCGCTCTGGCTCCACCCGCAGGACGCGGCCCGGCTCGGGGTCGGCACCGGCGAGCTGGTCCGGGTCTCGACCGACATCGGCCACTTCGTCGTCAAGGCGTGGGTGACCGAGGGGATCCGCCCCGGCGTCGTCGCGTGCAGCCACCACATGGGCCGCTGGGTCCCCAAGGAGCAGCCGGAGCGCAACGGCGGGCAGACCGCGGCCACCGTCGACCTGGTCCGCGAGGGCTCCACCTGGACGATGCGGCGGCTGCGTGGGGTCGGGCCCTACGAGTCCAGCGACCCGGACACCGCCCGCATCTGGTGGAGCGACGTGGGCGTGCACCAGAACATGACCTTCCCGGTGCACCCGGACCCGATCTCGGGGATGCACTGCTGGCACCAGGCGGTGCGGGTGACGAAGGCCGAGCCGGGCGACAGCTACGGCGACATCAGCGTCGACACCGACCGCTCGCGGGCCGTCTACCGCGAGTGGCTCTCCCGCACCCGCGACGCCCGCCAGGTCTCCCCCGACGGCACCCGACGCCCGTACTGGCTGATGCGCCCGCTGAAGCCGGCCCCCGAGGTGTTCCGCATCCCCGGGCGGGAGGACGCGTGAGCGTCGCCACCGAGCGCGCCGCGGGCATCGCGGAGGTGCTCCGCGCCCTCGCCGTGCTCTGCGAGCCACCGCACCCGTCCCACGAGCGCGCTGGCGCGCGCCCTCGAGCTCGGCGGGACACCCTCGGCGGCCGAGCACACCCAGGCCCTGACCCTGGGCGCGGTCCCCTACGCCTCGGTCTACCTCGGGCCGGAGGGGATGCTGGGGGGCGAGGCGGCCGACCGGGTCGCCGGGTTCTGGCGGGCGCTCGGCCACCTCCCGCCGGCCGAGCCCGACCACCTGGCGGCGCTCCTCGGGCTGCTCGCGACCCTCACCGAGGCGGAGGCGGCCGAGGAGGACCCGGCCCGGGCCGCCCTGCGCGGCCGGGCCCGGGAGGTGCTGCTCCACGAGCACCTGCTCAGCTGGGTGCCGCTCTTCGCCCGGGCCGTCGCCGGCACCGGGACCGAGTTCTACGGTGGCTGGGCGGCCCTGCTCCTCGAGGTCCTCGACGGGCAGGCAGCGGCCCTGCCCGAGCCGGACGCCCTGCCCGCGGCGCTGCGGGACGCCCCGGGGCTCCCGGACCACGTCGAGGGCCCCCGCCGGCTGGCGGCCGCGCTGCTCACCCCGGTGCGGACCGGGATCGTCCTCACCCGCTCGGACCTGGCTCGCGGGGCCCGCGCCGAGGGCCTGGGGCTTCGGATCGGCGAACGGGCGTTCATCCTCGCCTCGATGCTCGAGCAGGACCCCGAGACGACGCTCGGCTGGGTCGCCGACCACGCCGCGGCCTGGGCCGCCGAGCACCGCCGCGACCTCGGGTCCCGCGGACCCGTGGCCGCCTTCTGGGCCGACCGCGCCACCACCACCACCGCCACCTGCCGCGCACGACGGCACCCCACCGAAGGGACCGCACCCCATGTCCGCTGAGCCGCTGGCGACCGACCGCTCGCCGATCACCGAGGACGACGTCCGCCGCATCGTCAAGGAGGAGGTGGGTGCCGCGCTGCGGAAGGACCCGGGGATGCGCAGCGGGGCCATCGTCGCCTCCAAGGGCACCCTCGACTGGGCCTACCCGCCGCTCATCCTCGCCAGCGCCGCCGCCGCGGTCGGGATGAAGGTGGGCATCTTCTTCACCTTCTACGGCCTCAACATCGTCCACAAGGACTTCGACAAGAAGCTCAAGGTCGACGCGGTCGGCAACCCGGCGATGCCGATGCCGGTCCCGATGCCCGACCTCGTCACCGCCATGCCCGGCATGGTCACCGTGGCCTCGAGGATGATGAAGAAGAGGTTCTCCGACAAGAACGTCTCGACGATCGGCCAGCTCCTCGACACCTGCCGCGAGATGGACGTCCGGCTCATCGCCTGCCAGATGACCGTCGACGTCTTCGGCTACGAGCAGAGCGACTTCCTCGAGGGGGTCGAGTTCGGCGGGGCGGCCGCGTTCATGGCCGAGGCCCGCAAGTCCAACCTCACCCTCTTCATCTGACCCACCCCCGCCCACGACTCGCCCACCGACCCGAGGAGACCCCATGAACGAGACCACCGAGGACGTCCTCGTCGACGCCCGCGAGCTCGATGTGCCCGATGCCGGTCATGGCCGCCACCAAGGCGGCGCGCCGGATGCAGCCGGGCCAGCTGATGAAGGTGCTGGCCACCGACAAGGGCGCGCTCAGCGACATCCCCGCCTGGGCAGAGGCCAGCGGCCACGAGCTGGTCTCCTCCTCGCCAGGAGGGCGGCGACCTCGTCTTCATCATCCGCACCGGCGAGCCCGACTGAGCCGCCGGGGCGCCGGGCTACCGTGGCGTGGTGAGCGCCCCCTTGCCCGGCAGGCCCGGGTTCGTCGCACCCCCTCCCGCGGACCGCCCCCGCTTCGAGCGCCGGGCGGTGCGGGTGCTGCTCCTCGACGAGCTCGGACGGATCCTGCTCATCCGCGACTCCGACCTCGGGCTGGACCCTCGCGGCGCACTGGTGGGCCACCCCGGGAGGCGGGGTGGACCCGGGCGAGACCGACGCGCAGACCGCCGTCCGCGAGCTGGCCGAGGAGACCGGTCTGCAGGTCACCGAGGCCGACCTCGTCGGGCCGCTGCTGCACCGCACCGTGGTCCACGGCTTCAGCGACAAGGTCGTCGACCAGCGCGAGGTCTTCTTCCTCGTCCAGGTACCCGCCTTCGAGGTCGACACCTCCGGGCACACCGAGGAGGAGCAGCTCACCGTCGTCGAGCTTCGCTGGTGGGACCCCCGCGCCCTCGCCGACGCGGCGACGAGGTGTGGCCGCGCGACCTCGGCGCGCTGCTCGTCCTCGCCGAGGAGCCGACCGCTGGCGGGACGGCCCGGTGGCCGCGCCCGGCGTCGAGGAGTCCACCGTCCCGCTCGGCCGGGGCGAGGGCGCCGGGCCGGGCTAGCCGCGGGCCGGGGCCGGCGGAGCCGTCCGCGCCGAGCGGCGGGAACGCCGCACCCCCGCCAGCAGCAGGACCAGCCCGGTGACGGCGAGCACCCCGCAGGCGGCGAAGACGCCGGCGTACCCGATCACCGAGCCGCCGCCGAGCGCGATCACCGGGCCGGCGACGATGGCCCCGACCCGGGTGGTGTTCATGAAGAGCGAGGAGGCCAGGCCCGGGCGGCCGAGGACGTCCTGGAAGAGGGTGAGCCCGACACCGGACATCGTCGCGATGAAGGCCGCGTTGAGCGCCTGGGCCCCGAGCAGCACCGCGGGCGCGGTGGCCACGCTCATCACGGCGTAGTAGGCCAGCCCGGCCACCGAGCCCACCGCCACGACGCGACGCGGGCCGAAGCGCGCGGTCAGCCGGCCGAGGCCGACGAGCACCGGGATCTCCAGGGCCGCGCACGTGCCGAGGGCGATGCCGCTCCACTCGACGTCGAGGCCGAGCTCGCGGGTGACGAAGAGCGGCAGGACCGAGACGGACGCGCTCATGGCCGCCCCGAACGCGACGAAGGTCGCGAGGAGGACCGCGACCTCCGGGCGGCCCAGGGCCACGAGCATCCGGTCCCCGGGCGCCGGGACGGCGCCGGCGTGCCGCGAGCGCGCGTGCTCGCGCATCATCACCCGGGTCAGCACCAGCCCGAGCACACCGAGGCCGGCCACCGCCCAGAGGATCGAGCGGTTGCCGAGGAAGCCCATGAGGAACGCCGCGACCGGCGGGCCGCCCACCCACGCGAAGGAGAACACGGCCCGGGTGCGCATGATCTGCTGCACCGAGGCCCCGGTGTGCCGCTGGTGGGCGAAGATCAGGCCGATCGCGATCCCGGCCGGCCCGCCGAGGGCGACGAGCGCGAGGACCGCGAGCGGCAGGGTCGTCGCCAGGGCCAGGGCGCTGGTCAGGGCGATGGTGAAGCCACCGCACCACAGCAGCGGGCGCAGGTAGTCACCGGAGCGGTCCGCCCGGCTGGGGACGACGAGGGTGGAGACGAAGCCGCTGACGTTGTAGGCCGTCAGCGCCAGGCCGACCTCACCGGGGGTGGCCCCGTAGAGGCTGACGAGGATGAGGCCGATCGCCGGGTTGAGGAAGGCGAACTGCGTCCCCCAGAGAAGGGCCGCACCGGGCAGGAGGAGCCGGGCTCCCCCACCGCTGCGCGGTGGCGCCGTCGTGTCGCCCGGGCGGGTGGTGACCGGGAGGGCGCTCACTTCTTCGTCTTCTCCGCCCCGGCACCGTCGGAGGTGAGCGCGGCGATGAAGGCCTCCGGGGGCACCTCGACCGAGCCGATGTTCTTCATCCGCTTCTTGCCCGCCTTCTGCTTCTCGAGCAGCTTGCGCTTGCGGGATATGTCACCGCCGTAGCACTTGGCGAGCACGTCCTTGCGGATGGCCCGGATGTTCTCGCGGGCGATCACCCGGGCGCCGACCGCGGCCTGGATCGGCACCTCGAACTGCTGCCGCGGGATGAGCTCCTTGAGCTTGCCGGCCATCATCACGCCGTACCCGTAGGCCTTGTCGCTGGTGCACGATGGCGGAGAAGGCGTCGACGGTCTCGCCCTGGAGAAGGATGTCGACCTTGACGAGGTCGGCGACCTGGTCGCCGTCGGGCTCGTAGTCGAGCGCAGGCGTAGCCGCGGGTGCGCGACTTCAGCTGGTCGAAGAAGTCGAAGACGACCTCGGCGAGCGGCAGGGTGTACCGCATCTCGACCCGCTCGGCGGACAGGTAGTCCATCCCGCGCAGGGTGCCGCGCTTGCCCTGGCACAGCTCCATGATCGCGCCGATGAACTCGCTCGGCGCGAGGATCGTGGCCCGCACCTTGGGCTCGCGGACCTCGGCGACCTTGCCGCCGGGGAACTCGCTGGGGTTGGTCACGACGATCTCGGTGCCGTCCTCCATCGTCACGTCGTAGACGACGTTCGGCTGGGTGGAGATCAGCTCGAGGTCGAACTCGCGCTCGAGCCGCTCGCGGACGATCTCGAGGTGCAGCAGGCCGAGGAAGCCGCACCGGAAGCCGAACCCGAGGGCGACCGAGGTCTCGGGCTCGTAGACGAGGGCGGCGTCGTTGAGCTTGAGCTTGTCGAGCGCGTCGCGCAGGTCCGGGTAGTCGGAGCCGTCGAGCGGGAACAGCCCCGAGAACACCATCGGCTTGGGGTCGCGGTAGCCGCCCGAGCGCGTCGGTGGCGGGCTTGGCCGCGTTCGTCACGGTGTCGCCGACCTTGGACTGGCGCACGTCCTTCACGCCGGTGATGAGGTAGCCGACCTCACCGACGCCGAGGCCCTTGCCCGGGCAGCGGCTCGGGGCTGATGACGCCGATCTCGAGCAGCTCGTGGTGTGGCCCTGGTCGACATCATGACGATGCGCTCGCGCGGGTTGAGGTTGCCGTCGACGACGCGGACGTAGGTGACGACCCCGCGGTAGGTGTCGTAGACCGAGTCGAAGATCATCGCGCGGGCCGGGGCGTCGGCGTCGCCGGTGGGAGCGGGGACCTGGCGCGACGATCGCGTCGAGGAGCGGCTCGACGCCGTCGCCGGTCTTGCCGGAGACGCGGAAGCAGTCCTCGGGCTCGCAGCCGATGAGCCCGGCGAGCTCCTCGGCGTACTTCTCCGGCTGGGCCGCCGGGCAGGTCGATCTTGTTGAGCACCGGGATGATCGTGAGGTCGTTCTCCATCGCGAGGTAGAGGTTCGCGAGGGTCTGCGCCTCGATGCCCTGCGCGGCGTCGACGAGGAGGACGGCGCCCTCGCACGCGGCGAGGCTGCGCGAGACCTCGTAGGTGAAGTCGACGTGCCCGGGGGTGTCGATCATGTTGAGGACGTGGCGCGCGCCGTCGACCTCCCACGGCATCCGGACCGCCTGGCTCTTGATCGTGATGCCGCGCTCGCGCTCGATGTCCATCCGGTCGAGGTACTGGGCACGCATCGCCCGGTCGTCGACGACGCCGGTGATCTGGAGCATCCGGTCGGCCAGCGTCGACTTGCCGTGGTCGATGTGGGCGATGATGCAGAAGTTGCGGATCGCCTCCGGCGGCGTGGCGTGCGGCTGCAGCACGGTGCGGGCGCGGGGGGACACGGGTGGGGGTTCCTCGGGTCGGACGGTCAGGGCACTGCCCCCAGTCTCCCACGACGCAGTGGGTGCCCCGAACCGAGCGGGGTCCCCGTCCGCGGCGGCCCGCGGGGACCCGGGCCGCCGTGCGCACGCCTCGCTAGCCTGCCCGCCATGGCGACCCGCTCCCCGGCTCCCGGCCTCCTGCGCCGGCTGCTCGACCTGCTCCGTGCCCGCAGGGCCCCCGGCCCCGGGCGCGGCCCCCGGGTCCGCGCCGGTCTACCCCGGCGACTACCTCGGGCCGCTCTACCCCGTCTACGCCCCCGAGCCCGACGGCGCAGCCCGACCCCGGCGAGATCGTCTGGACCTGGGTGCCGTACGAGGAGGACCACCACCGGGGCAAGGACCGCCCGGTGCTCGTCGTCGGGCACGACGGGCGCTGGCTGCTCGCGCTTCAGCTGACCAGCAAGGACCACGACGGCGCGACGCGCAGCGCGCCGGGCGGGCGCCGGTGGGTCGACGTCGGCACCGGCGCCTGGGACCGCCAGGGCCGGCCGAGCGAGGTGCGCGTCGACCGGGTCGTCCGGGTGGACCCGGCAGGCGGTGCGCCGCGAGGGCGCCGTCCTCTCCCGGGACCGCTTCGCAGGTCGTCGCGCGGGCCGCGCGCCGCTGACCTGCCCGGGCCGGCACGCCGCCCGGCACACGCGACGGGGCCCGTCACCGCGGTCGGTGACGGGCCCTCGGTGCGTGGGCGGCTCGGCTCAGAGCTGCGCGGCCCGCCTGGCCATCGCGGACTTCTTGTTCGCGGCCTGGTTCTTGTGGATGACGCCCTTGCTCACGGCCTTGTCGAGCTTGGCCGAGGCGGACTGCAGCGCCGTGGCCGCGGCGGCCTTGTCGCCGGCGTCCGCGGCCTCGCGGAAGCGGCGGATGGCGGTCTTGAACTCGGACTTGACGGCCTTGTTGCGCTCGGTGGCCTTGCGGTTGGTCTTGATCCGCTTCAGCTGGGACTTGATGTTCGCCACTGGTGATTCTGTCTTTCGGTCGGGGTGCGGTTGCCGTTAGAGGGCGGCAGTCGCGGGTCGGGACCGGGCGTGGGGCACCCGTGGTTGACCCGCGCTGGGTGGTGCGTCGTGCGCGCGCGACCTCACGCGCACGCAACGGAGAAATCTACCAGTGAGCGGCCCGGCCGGCCAAAACGGCGCGCAGCGCCGGCCGCGCCCACGCCGTCGCGGCTCCCGCGCCGTGCTGGGCGGTGATGGTGAGCACGGCCCGCTCGACCGCGCACACCGGGTCGCGGCCCCCGCCCTTGACCTCGGCGTCGGCGGCGGCGAGGGCATGGACGCAGGTGGCGAGCGCCTCGGCGGTCCACCCGCCCAGCGCGCCGCCGCGCCTTGTCGACCTGCCACGGGGCCATCCCGAGCTCGCGGGCGAGGTCGGCGGAGCGGCCCCGGCCGGCGGAGCCCGACCCGGATGAGCTGGCGGACCTGCTGGGCGAGGACGGCGACGATGGGCACCGGGTCGACCCCGACGGCGATGGCGTGCCGGAGCAGCCGCATCGCCTCGGCGGCGTCGCCGGCCACCGCGGCGTCGGCGACCCGGAAGCCGGTGGCCTCCACCTTGCCCGCCGTGGTAGGTCAGCACCACCTGCTCGTCGATGACCCCGTGGTGTCGTCGACGAGCTGCTGGCAGGCGGCGGCGAGCTCGCGCACGTCCTTGCCCGACCGCCTCGACGAGCGCGTGCACGGCCTCGCCGTGGCCTTGCGCCGCGCCCGCCGGAACTCGTGCGCGGCGAACTCGGCCTTGTCGCGGTCGGATCTTGACGGCCGGGGCCTCGATGACCCGCGCCCCGCTCCCCGCATCGTGTCGAGCACCTTCTTGCCGCGCTGGCCGCCCTTGTGGAGGACGACGAGGGTGAGGTCGGGCTCGGGCTCGCCGGCGAGCGCGGCCGAGCAGGTCGGCCTGGAGCTCCTCGCCGGCCTCGTCGAGGTCGTGGACGACGACGCACTTGGCCCCGCCGAAGAGCGACGGGCTCGCGTGCAGCACCAGCTCGCCGGGCTCGTAGCCCGCGGCGTACATCCGGATGACCTCGAGGCTCGGGGCGGACGACCCGCAGCTCGTCCACGATCTGGTCGACGGCTCGTTCGGCGAGGATCTCCTCCGGGCCGGTGACGAGGACGGACGCGGGAACCCGGTGCCGCACCGCCAGCTGCTCCGTCACGGCGCCCATCGTGCCACCACCGGCCGACGGTGGGCCCGCGTGGATTGGGGCCGGGCCGGACCGGCCCCTACGATCCCGGGGTGCTCGTCCCGCCTCCCGCCGACCTCCGCCACCACCGGCGGATCGTCCTCTACGGCGTCACCGGGTCCGGCAAGTCGACCCTCGCCGCCCGGGTCGCCGACCTCGGCGGGATGCCGTACGTCTGCACCGACGACGTCATGTGGCGCCCCGGCTGGGTCCAGCTGCCGCGGGCGGAGCAGGCCGAGGCGCTGCGGCCGACGGCCGAGGGCTCGGCGTGGGTCGTCGACTCGTTGTGGACGAGCACCCGCGAGCTGCTCCTGCCCCGCATCGACCTCCTCGTCGCGCTCGACTACCCCCGCCGCACCAGCCTGACCCGGCTGCTGCGGCGCACCGCGCACCGCATCGTCGCGCGGGAGCAGGTGTGCGGGGGGAACACCGAGTCCTGGGCCCGCGCCCTCTCCCGCGACTCGATCGTCGCCTGGCACGCACGGTCGTTCGCGGCCAAGCGTGCCCAGATCGAGCGGTGGTGCGAGGACCCGGGCGGACCACCCGTCGTGCGGTTCACCGACCCTCGGCAGACGGAGGCGTGGCTGCGCCACCTCGGTCGCCGGGCCGCGGCCCGAGCCGTCGGGCAGCCCGGCTCGGAGCGCTTGAGGCAGCGGCGGATTTCACTAGTAGTCTTGCCGTTTGGTGGTTCGCCGCTCTGGTGTAGGCCTTGTTCGGTGCGTGGTAGCGCTGTCTGGACAGCACGACGACGTGCAGGGCCCGGTTCAGCTGTCGGTCTCCGTAGCGGTTGAGGCGGTACCTGGTGGTGACCTCGCCGCTGTTCGCAGGGATCCGGGCAGCGCCTGCGAGCATCGCGAACGCGGCCTCGCAGCGGACCCGGCCGGGGCGGGACCAGGCACACAGCACGGTCGCGGCCTCGATCGGTCCGACGCCGAACTGGTCGAGCAGGTCCGGGCGCCAAGCGCGCACGATCGCCAGGATCTTCTTCTCCAGCTCGGCCGCCTCGGCGGTCAGGGCCAAGGAGCGGCGGGCCAATGTTCGCAGCGTGACCGCGGCGGTGGCCGACTCCGTCCCCCACCCGGCCTGCACCCGCAGCCGGGCGGCGATCTTCTACCATCTCGGGCAGCTCGCGCCCACGCAGCCTGACCCGCAGGTGCTCTGGGGCGGCGATGACCAGCCAGAACAGCTGCCGCTGGGCGACGGTGGAGGCATCCACTGCGGAGCGGCGCGCGGCCAGCAGCACCGACAGTGCCTTACGATCACACCAGCGCGTGGGTACCCAGCTTCGGGCGGGCCAACGCCTCGCGGGCGGCGCGCACCGCGTCCTACGGTCGCACTTCGCCCCGTGACGCCGCTTGGCGCGTTTGGGGTGGTCCAGCTCCACCACGACTCTCTTCCCCGCGGGCCAGGTGTCGAGCCAAGCCGGCGCCATCACCGCCGGTGCCCTCCATTGCCCACACCCGCAACCAGCTCTGCTCCATCAGCCATGTCGACCAGCTCTTGGTAACCCTGCGGCGTGGTGGGCACGGTCAGCTCCTCGAGCACTGCGCCCGTACGGGCGTCAACCATCGCGGCGGTGTGGGTCTCGACGTGCGCGTCGACCCCGATGACGACCTCGACGATCTCGGACAGCTGTTCATCGCGTTCCTCCCAAACTCTGGAGCGGACGCAGGGTTCGGTCCGGGAGGAGTCACGGCAGGACTGTGACGGACACGCCGACGCCGTGAACGCCGTCGGTCAAGCTCCTGATCAGGCCAGTCACACTCCGACCGGGCCGGACCGACCACCCCGACGGACAAGTCCGGCAAAGGCACCACGGCCAGTCAGTGGATGAGTCACGTCCGAGGCGGTCGACCACAGCCCAGCACCATCAGGCTGCGCTGTCGATCCTCACGTCAGTCGAAGCTGAGGGTGGTGCCGCTCCCGGCCTGGAGCCCGAGCCCGTCGAGGCGGGCGGTCACGGCCTCCCGCGGCAGCTCCATCGAGTCGGACAGCTCCTCGGCGCTGAGCCCCAGCTCGACGCCGTCGCGCAGCTCCTCGTCCTCCTGGGCGGTCCACGCGTGCCCGTGGGTGACCGCCGTGCGCGCCGACTCGGGCGGGGGCGGCGGCTCGGCGACCGGGCGGGGCGGCGGTGTCACGGCGCCCGTCATCGACGTCCCGGCGATCGCCCCGGTGAGGCCGCGCAGCGCGGGGTCGGCCACGGGCAGCGGCGGCTCGGCCGTCTCGTCGAGGCGCCGGAGCGCGGCCAGGACCATCTCCCGGTCGGCGGTGGGCCAGAACGGGGGCAGCGAGCGCTGGAGGAACCCCGCGTAGCGCGCGGTCATCATCCGCGGGTCCAGGAAGGCGACGACCCCCCTGTCGTCGGCGCGGCGGATGAGCCGCCCGGCGCCCTGGGCGAGCCGGAGCGCGGCGTGGGTCGCGGAGACGGCCATGAACCCGTTGCCACCCATCCGGGCGATGGCCTGCGAGCGGGCCGAGGCGAGCGGGTCGTCGGGCCGGGGGAAGGGGATGCGGTCGACGAGCACGAGGTGGCACGAGGACCCGGGCACGTCGACCCCCTGCCAGAGCGAGAGCGTGCCGAAGAGGCAGGTGCGCGGGTCACGGGCGAAGTCGCGCACCAGGGTCGCGATCTGGTCCTCGCCCTGGCAGAGGACCACGATGTCGCTGTCCTCGAGGCGCTCTCGCATGGCCTCGGTCGCCTCGCGCGCCGCCCGCATCGAGGAGAACAGGCCCAGGGTCCTGCCGCCGGCCGCCCGGACGAGGGCCTCGATCTCGTCGAGGGTCTCGGTGGCGGTGCCGTCCCGTCCCGGCGGCGGGAGGTGGCGGGCGACGTAGGCGATGCCCTGGCGGGGGTAGTCGAACGGGCTGCCGACGTCCAGGCCCCGCCAGCGGGGCGCACCCTCGCCGCGCAGCCCGATCGTGCCGGCGACGGCGTCGAAGGAGCCGCCGAGCTCGAGGGTCGCCGAGGTGATGACGACCGTCCGGTCGTCGAAGACCTTCTCCCGCACGAGCGTCGCCACGCTCATCGGCGCCACCCGCAGCACCGGGCCGCGGCGTGGATCCCTGGCGACCCAGGCGACGTCGAGCTCGCGCTCCTCGAGCAGCCGGCACGCGGTGTCGTAGACCTCGTCGACCGCGGCCCGGGCCACCTGCTTGGCGCCGTCGGGCTCCTCGCCGGGCGGCCCCTTGAGCTCGGACTGGGCGGCGCGGGCGGTGTCCCGGACCGTGCCCAGCGCCATGGCCAGCGCGTCCGGGATGCCGGTGAGCCGCCCTTCGGTCATCGGCTCGAGGACCGACTCCAGCAGCGTCGCGGCGTCGTCGAGGGCCTCGGCGGCGTCGGCCTGGCGGCCCGCCCGCTTCGCTGCCGCCCGGACCGACCCGGGGGTCAGCTCGTCGGTGATCGTCGAGGTGACCCGGTCGACGAGCTCGTGGCCCTCGTCGACGACGAGGACGTCGTGCTGCGGCAGCATCTGGCGCCCCTCGAAGGCGTCGATGGCCATGAACGAGTGGTTGGTCACGACGACGTCGACGTCCCGTGCGGCCTCGCGGGACCTCTCGACGAAGCACTCCGAGGCCATCGGGCAGCGCGAGCCGAGGCACTCCTGCGCGCTGACCGACACCTGGCGCCAGGCCCGCTCGGAGACCCCGGGGACCAGCTCGTCACGGTCGCCGGACTCGGTGGTCTCGGCCCACTGCCGGAGCCGGAGCACCTCCTGGCCCAGGCGGGATGCCTGCCGGTCGACGTCGCCGACCGACAGCAGGCTGCCCTCGTCGTCGTCGGGGAAGCCGCCCTGGAGCTTGTGCACGCACACGTAGTTGCGGCGCCCCTTGACGAGGGCGTACGTGGGCCGACGCCCCAGCCCGGGTGCGAGGGCCTCGGCGAGGCGTGGCATGTCCCGGTCGACGATCTGGGCCTGCAGGGCCAGCGTGGCCGTCGCGACGACGGCGGTGCGGCCGGTGTCCACGGCGTGGCGGACCGCCGGGACGAGGTAGGCCAGCGACTTGCCGGTGCCGGTGCCCGCCTGGACGAGGAGGTGCTCGCCGGACTCGACGGCGTCGGCGACCGCGTGCGCCATCTCGACCTGGCCCGGCCGTTCGACGCCCCCGACGCCCGCCACGGCCGCGCGGAGCAGGTCGTCGAGGGAGGGCACCGCAGCAGCCTAGGCGCTCCCCCTCCGGGCGCGTGACCCCCTCCACAGGGGGTTCCCGCGTCACCCGGGAGGTGGTGGTGCCACCATGTCCTCGTGACCCTCAACGTCGAGACACAGACCCCCATCCCGTCCGACATCGAGATCGCCGACGCGGCTGAGATCCAGCCCGTCGTCGACCTCGCGCGCGAGCGGCTCGGCATCCCCGCCGAGGCCCTCATCCCCTACGGCCACACGAAGGCCAAGATCTCCCTCCCCTACCTCAACACCCTGGCCGACCGCCCGGACGGCCGGCTCGTCCTCGTCACGGCCATGTCACCGACACCGGCCGGCGAGGGCAAGACGACCACCTCGGTCGGGCTCGCCGACGCGCTGTCGCGGCTGGGCCGCCGGGCGATGGTGGCCCTGCGCGAGCCCTCGATGGGCCCGGTCTTCGGGATCAAGGGCGGCGCCGCCGGGGGCGGGTACGCCCAGGTGGTCCCGATGACCGACATCAACCTGCACTTCACCGGCGACTTCGCGGCCATCGGCGCGGCCAACAACCTCCTCGCCGCCCTCCTGGACAACCACCTGCACCACGGCAACGCGCTCGACATCGACCCGCGCACCGTCACCTGGAAGCGGGTCGTCGACCTCAACGACCGGGCCCTGCGCGACATCGTCATCGGGCTCGGCGGCACCCTCAACGGGGTCCCCCGCGAGGACGGCTTCGACATCACCGTCGCCTCGGAGGTGATGGCCGTCTTCTGCCTCGCCGACTCCCTCGGCGACCTCAAGCGTCGCCTCGGCGACATCGTCGTGGCACACACCCGCGGCGGCGACCCGGTGACCGCCCGCGACCTGGAGGCGCACCGCCCGATGGCGGTGCTGCTGCGCGACGCCTTCGCCCCCAACCTCGTCCAGACCATCGAGCACACCCCCGCGCTGGTCCACGGCGGGCCGTTCGCGAACATCGCCCACGGCACGAACTCGGTGGTCGCGACCCGGGCTGCGCTCAAGCTGTCCGACTGGGTGATCACCGAGGCCGGGTTCGGTGCGGACCTCGGCGCCGAGAAGTTCGTCGACATCGCCTGTCGCCTCTCCGGGCTGCGCCCCGACGCCGTCGTCGTCGTCGCCACCGTCCGGGCCCTGAAGTACCACGGTGGGGTCGCCGTGGCCGACCTCCGGCGCGAGGACCTCGACGCGCTCGAGCGCGGGATGGCCAACCTGCGCCGCCACGTCGAGAACGTCCGCGACGTCCTCGGGCTCGCCCCCGTCGTCGCCGTCAACCGCTTCCCCACCGACACCGACGCCGAGGTGGAGGCGGTGCTCCTGCGCCTGGCCCTCGACGACGTCCCCGCGTACGCCGCGACGCACGTCGTCGACGGTGGTGCCGGGGCCGAGGACCTCGCCCGCGGGGTCATCGAGGCCGCCGAGAGCGGACGCAGCGCCATGCGCTTCGTCTACGACGACGACCTGCCGCTCGCGGAGAAGGCGGAGGCCGTGGCCCGCAGCGTGTACGGCGCCGACGGGGTGACCTTCGCACCGGCGGCACGCCGTGCCCTGGACCGGATCGAGGCCGAGGGACACGGGTCGCTCCCGGTGTGCATGGCCAAGACCCAGTCCTCGTTCTCGACCGACCCGTCGGTGCGCGGGGCGCCCACCGGCCACACGGTGGACGTGCGCGAGGTGCGCCTGTCGGCCGGGGCGGGCTTCGTCGTCATGGTGACCGGCAGCATGCTGACGATGCCGGGGCTGCCGAAGGTGCCCGCGGCCAGCCACATCGACGTCGACGACGACGGCCGGATCACCGGGCTCAGCTGAGCGGGATCACCGGGCTCAGCTGAGCGCCGGGGTCGCCCACGCCACCGCTCAGGCGCGCCCGTCGGCGACCATCGGTCGCCCGTCGAGGCGGCGCGCCATGATCACGCTGTCGCGGTCGTCGCCGGGCGCGACCCGGATGTTGCCCGGCACCCGGCCGACCTCGACGTAGCCGGCGTGCTCGTAGAAGCGGGTCGCGCCGAGGCCGCTGCGGATGACGATCGTCGCGAGCTCGACGCCCTGGGCGCGGGCGACCCGGTGCATCGCCGCCACGAGGAGCCGGCCGAGGTTGCGCCCGCGCCGGGCCGGGTCGGTCATGATCCGGTAGGCGGTCCGCTCGTGGGCCCGGAGCGCGCCGCGGTCGGCGACCCAGAAGCCGAGCCCCACGACCACGTCCCCCACGGAGCGCAGGACCACGGCGGTGGTCAGGCCGTCCGCCATCTCCTCCTCGTGGGCCGCGAGCGCCTCGGCGACCCGGCTGCGCTCGGCGCCGGGGAGGAAGCCGACGGCGCCGCCGTCGTCGTTGACCGCGCACCAGAGGTCGAGGACCCCCTCACGCGTCTGGTCGTCGAACCACTCCCGGGCCTCGGCGCGCGGGGCCTGGAAGAGCGTCGACGGCGGTTCGTCGGGCCCGTCCTCGGGCTGCGCCTCGGTGGCCGCCCGCTCCATCCCGACGGTGAGCGCGGTGCGGACCGCGGGCAGGTCGTGCTCCCGGACCCGGGTGACGAGCGGGAGGTCGGGGAGCCACTCGAACGCGTGGGCGGCCCACGCCCGGACCGCCTCGCGGGCCAGACCCCGGCCGTGGACCGAGTGGTCGAGCCGGTAGGACAGGTCGAGCCGGTCGGCGGCGTCGGTGAGCCGGACCCCGCCGATCCCGATGCCCGACCGCTGGCTGGTCTCCTCGACGACGCCGTAGTCGAACCCCGAGCGTTCCCACCGGGCCAGGCAGCCGTCGAACCGCCCGGCCGCGTCCGCGTCGCTGGCCGGCATCGCCCGCGGCGCGGAGGCCCACAGGGCGGGGTCCCGGCAGAGCCGCACCCACAGCGCGCGGTCCCGGGCGACCGGCGGACGGAGCGTCAGCCGGTTGGTCGCGATCTCGCGCGGCGCGGACAGCACGCCCGGGAGGCTACTCGCGCGGAGGCGGCACCGGGGGTGTGCGGTCCGGTCGGATCAGACCGCGTAGGCGTCGAGGTGACCGGCGAGCTCACCGTCGACCCGCGCGCTGATCCGGGTGCCGTCGGCGAGGTGCTCGCTGGCCAGGACGGTCCCCGTCTCGTGGATCCGGCTGACGAGGTCCCCACGCTCGTAGGGGACGAGGACCTCGACGTCGACCTCGGGCTGCGGGAGCTCGGCGGCGACCAGGGCCACCAGCTCGTCGAGACCGGTGCCGGTGCGCGCCGAGACGACGATCGAGTGCTTCTCGTGCCGCCGGATCCGGTCCAGGACCTCGGGGTCGGCGAGGTCGGCCTTGTTGACGACGACGACCTCCTTGACGTCGTGCGCCTCCACGTCGGCGAGCACCGCCCGGACCGCGGAGATCTGGCCCTCGGGGTCGGGGTGCGAGCCGTCCACCACGTGCAGCAGCAGGTCGGCCTCGCCGACCTCCTCGAGGGTGGAGCGGAACGCCTCGACGAGCTGGTGCGGCAGCTGCCGCACGAACCCGACGGTGTCGACGAGGGTGTAGAGCCGCCCGTCGGGGGTCTCGGCACGCCGGACGGTGGGGTCGAGGGTGGCGAAGAGCTGGTTCTCGACGAGCACGCCGGCACCGGTGAGCCGGTTCAGCAGGCTGGACTTCCCCGCGTTGGTGTAGCCGGCGATGGCAACGCTCGGGACCCGGCCCGCCCGACGTCCGCCTCGCTTGGTGTCCCGGACCGTCTTCATGTCCTTGATCTCCCGGCGCAGCCTCGCGATGCGCGAGTTGATCCGGCGCCGGTCGAGCTCGATCTTGGTCTCACCGGGGCCGCGTGACCCCATGCCCTGGCCGCCGGCGGCCTGGCCACCGGCCTGCCGGGACATCGACTCGCCCCAGCCGCGCAACCGCGGCAGGAGGTACTGCAGCTGCGCCAGCTCGACCTGGGCCTTGCCCTCCCGGCTCCTGGCGTGCTGGGCGAAGATGTCGAGGATCAGGGCGGTGCGGTCGATGACCTTGACCTTGACGACGTCCTCGAGGGCGCGCCGCTGGCTGGGGCTCAGCTCGGTGTCGCAGACGACGGTGTCCGCGCCCTCCTCGATGACGACGTCGCGCAGCTCCCGTGCCTTGCCCTTGCCGAGGTAGGTGGCGGGGTCGGGGTGGCTGCGCCGCTGGATGACACCGGCGAGCACCTCCGACCCGGCGGTCTCCGCGAGGGCGGCGAGCTCGCGCAGGGAGTTCTCGGCATCCGCGAGCGTGCCCTCGGACCAGACGGCGGCGAGGACGACGCGCTCGAGCCGGAGCTGCCGGTACTCGACCTCGGTGATGTCCTCGAGCTCGGTGGACAGGCCGGAGACCCGGCGCAGCGCCGCCCGCTCCTCGCGGTCGAGCTGCTCGCCGTCGTACTCGGCCCGGTCGCCCTCGACCGGGCCACCGTGCAGCACGAAGCCGGAGTCGTCGAGGGAGCCGGTGTCGGCGAGCGCCTGGGCCCGCGTGGAGAGGATGTGTCGCGCAGTCATGTTCTCCTTAGGTTCTCACCGGTGAACGTCCCCGGGCGACCGCTTTCTTCCGCGTGGCACTAGCCTTCGGCCGATGGCCCAGCACGAGCACTACTTCACGGCAGCGCCTGCCAGCGCCGACGAGCGCCGCCGGGTGCGGGTGCGGCTCGCCGGTCACGAGGTCGAGGTCGAGGTGGCCGGGGGGGTGTTCTCGCCCCGCGGGGTCGACACCGGGACCGGGGTGCTCCTGGGCACCGTCCCGCAGCCCCCGGCCGCGGGAGCCTTCCTCGACCTCGGCTGCGGATGGGGACCGCTCGCCCTCTCGCTCGGGCTGCTCGCCCCCGGGGCCACGGTCTACGCGCTCGACGTCAACGAGCGCGCGCTCGACCTGTGCCGCCGCAACGCCGAGCGGCTCGGCCTGGCCGGGGTGCACGCGGTGACGGCGGACGGCATCCCCGGTGACGTGCGCTTCGACGTCATCTGGTCCAACCCGCCGATCCGGGTCGGCAAGACGGTGCTGCACGGGCTGCTGGGCCTCTGGCTGCCGCGGCTGGCGCCGGACGGGGTGGCGTACCTCGTGGTCCAGAAGAACCTCGGCTCGGACTCGTTGCAGCGGTGGGTCGAGGGCGAGCTCGGGATGCCGTGCACCCGGCTGGCGTCGAGCAGGGGCTTCCGGGTCCTCGAGGTCAGGCCGGCAGCAGGCTGAGGTCGACCGTGCCGTCGGCGACGAGCACGGCCGGCCCGCCGAGCTCGACCCCGTGGCCGGGACGCAGGCGCACGGTGAGCCGCCCGCCCGGCACGTCCACCAGCCACGTGGGGCCCGCGTCGAGGGTGCCGGCCCAGAAGCTCGTCGCGACCGCGGCCGCGCAGGCACCGCTGCCGCAGGAGCGGGTCTCGCCGACCCCGCGCTCGTGCACCCGCATGACGAGGTGGCCGGGTGCCGATCGGGCGGACGACCTCGACGTTGGTGCCGTGCGCCGGTTCGGGGCGCACCACCGGGGCCCGGGTGAGGTCGACGCCGGCGAGGTCGACGGCCTCGGGCAGGGCGACGACGGTGTGCGGGTTGCCCAGGTCGACGGACAGCGCGGAGTAGGGGTCGCCGCCGTCGAGGTGGACGAGCGCGTCGAAGCCGTCGCGCTCGGCGGTGGCGGGGTCGGCGAGGCGCCACGGGCCGAGGTCGACGACCCACTCGAGCCCGTCGGCGCGAACCGCCTTGGCGCCGGCCCGGGTGGCGATGACGAACTCGTCGGCGCTCTCCAGGCCCTCCCGGCGCAGGAACGAGGCGAGGACCCGGGTCCCGTTGCCGCACATCTCCGAAGCGCTGCCGTCGGCGTTCCGGTAGTCCATGAACCAGCGGGCCTCGCCGGCCTGCGCCCGGACGGCCGGCTCGTCGGCGAGCTCGGTCGGCACGACGCGGATCACGCCGTCGCCGCCGACGCCGGTCCGGCGGTCGGCGAGCGCCGCCGCACGCTCGGTGCTCAACCCGAGGACGCCGTCGAGGTCGGGCACGAGGACGAAGTCGTTCTCCGTGCCGTGCCCCTTGGTGAACGGAAGGGAGTCAGCCACCCACCCATCATCCCAGCCCGGACCCCGACCGCGTCGGCCGGCTCATGGCCCCGACGGGCCATGCGGTCCCGGCGCCGGGATGGCCCGCCCCGGCGATGCGCCCGACCCCAGCCCCGGGAGAGCGTGGAGGCACCCGGCCCGTGCACCTCGAGGGCCCGTCAGCAGAAGGAGAGGCCATGCCACTCATCCAGGTCAAGGTCATCGAGAACGTGTTCACGCCCGAGCAGAAGAAGCAGATCGTCGGCGAGCTCACCGACGCCATGGTCCGGGTCGAGGGCGAGGCGATGCGGCCCGTGACGTGGTGCATCGTCGAGGAGGTGCGCTCCGGGGACTGGGGCATCGCCGGCAACGCGCTGACGACCGCCGACGTCCACGCGCTCGCCGCCGGCGCCACGGTCTAGTGGTCGGGGCGGGGAGGGGCCACCCTAGGGGGATGACGCCCTCCCCGTCCCGCCCGGGCCCCCCGGCGCCCGGGGTCCCCGCGGACGACCCCGCGCGGGGGCGAGCCCTGCTCGCCGCGGGCGAGTGGGCCCGGGCCCGCGAGGCGTTCCTCGCGGCTGGTCCCGACGACGCCGCGGCGGCCGAGGGCGCGGCCCAGGCGTCGTGGTGGCTCGACGACGGCGCCGCGTGCCTCGAGGAACGAGAGCGGGCCTACCGCCTGCACCGCAGCGCCGGCGACCTGCTCGGCGCGGCGCGGGCCGCGACGGCCCTCGGCTACGACGCCGCCCTCTTCGGGCAGGGGGCAGCGGTGGCGAGCGGCTGGCTGGGCCGGGCCCGTGACCTGCTCGCCACGACCCCCGGCCCTACACCCGAACACGGGTGGCTCGCGGTCCGCGAGGCCGAGCTCGCCCTCCAGGTGACCCACCGGCCCGACGTGGCGCGTGAGGCCGCGTCCCGGGCGGTCGACCTCGGCCGCGCGCTCGGCGACGCCGGGCTGCAGAGCGTCGCCCTGGGCCTGCTGGGGCTCGCCGACGTGCTGGCCGGCCACCTCCAGGTCGGGATGGACCGCCTGGACACCGCCGTCGTCTCGGCGCTGGCCGGCGACGTCACCGACCTGATGTGGGTGGGGAAGACCTGTTGCTGGCTCGTGGCCGCCTGCCAGGGCGCCCAGGACCTGCCGCGGGCCCTGCAGTGGTGCGCCCGCGTCGACGCCCTGTGTCGTGACCGCGACCTCGCACCGCTCTTCACGGCCTGCCGCATCCAGTACGCCTCGGTCCGGCTGGCCAGCGGCCAGTGGGCCGAGGCCGAGGCCGAGCTGGTCGGGGCGCTGCAGCGGATGCAGGGCTCGCTCCGCTCGACGCGCACCGACGCCGTCGTCCAGCTCGGCCACCTGCGCCGGCGGCAGGGTCGCCTCGAGGAGGCCGACGAGCTCTACCGCCAGGCCGGCTTCGCCCCGCAGGCCGTCGTGGGGCGAGCACTGCTACGGCTGGCCCGGGGTGACACCGCCGGGGCCTGGGCGCTCGCCTCGACGGTCCTCGACGAGATCGCCCGCGACGACGCCCTGGGCCGGGGTTCCGTCCTCCTCCCGGTCGCCCGGTGCGCCCTCGCCGCCGGTCGCGACGATGCCGCCGCGGCCGCGGCGAGCGAGCTACGCGGACCTCGCGGAGGCGACGGCCTCCGAGTGGCTGCGGGGGACCGCGGCGGTGGCGGCGGCGCTCGTCGCCGCCGGTGCCGACGGCGACTCCGCGGTCGCGGCCTGGCGCAGCGCGGCACGGTCCTTCCGCCGGGCGGGCCTGCCGGTGGACGAGGCCGACGCCAGGCTCGCGCTGGCGGAGGCCCTCGCCGCCGGGGACCCGGTCGCCGCGGTGGAGGAGATCCGGGCCGCGGTCGCCTCGCTCGAGCAGGCCGACGCTCCCGAACGGCTCGCCCAGGCACGGGCGGCACTCACCCGCAGGACGGGGTCCTCGGCACGAACCGCCGGTCGTCCCGGGGGCCTGACCGCCCGTGAGGTGCAGGTGCTCGCGCTCGTGGCCGACGGGCTGAGCACCGCGGCCATCGCCCGCTCGCTGGTCGTCAGTGAGCACACGGTGCACCGGCACGTCGCCAACATCCTTGCCCGGCTGGGGCAGCCGACCCGGGCGGCAGCGGTCGCGCACGCCGCCCGCGAGGGCATCCTCTAGGGCCGCCGCAGCGCCGTCGACACCTCCTCGACCAAGGCGGCCGCCCGGTCGGCGAGCGTGGGGGCCAGGGCGTCGAACCAGTGCACGCGCGGGTCGGCACCGAACCACGACTCCTGTCGCCGCACCAGCCGGCGGGTCCGCAACGCGGTGTCGGCGACCGCGGCATCCACCGACATCCGCCGGTCGATGACGGCCAGCGACTGGGCGTAGCCGACGGCGCGGCTCGCGGTGCGCCCCCGCCGCAGCCCCAGCACCTCCAGGGCGCGGGTCTCCTCGAGCAGCCCGCCCTCGAACATCCGGCGGGCACGCTCGTCCACCCGGTGGTCCAGGACGTGGCGGTCGGTGCGCAGCCCCAGCACCACCGTCGGACGGAGGAACTCGCGGGCCGGCATCGTCGCGCTGAACGGCCGACCGGTCAGCTCGACCACCTCGAGGGCCCGGACGATGCGGCGGGTGTTGCCGGGCTCGATCGCCCCGGCGGCGGCGGGATCGGCGCGGCGGAGCTCCTTGAGGAGGGCCGCGGTGCCCTCGGTGGCGGCCCGCTCCTCGAGCCGGCGGCGGACCTGCGGGTCGGTGGGCGGGATGTCGAGCCGGTCCAGGGCGGCCCGGACGTAGAGCCCGGAGCCGCCGACGACGAGCGGGACCCGGCCGCGGGTCAGGACGGCGTCGACGTCCGCGCGGGCATGCCGCTGGTAGGCGGCGACGCTGGCCTCCTCGGTGACGTCCAGGACGTCGAGCTGGTGGTGCACGACGCCGCGTCGCTGCGCGGGCGGCAGCTTGGCGGTGCCGACGTCCATCCCCCGGTACAGCTGGGAGGCGTCGGCGGAGACCACCTCGCCGCCCAGCCGGAGCGCGAGCTCGACCCCGAGGTCGCTCTTACCGGTGGCCGTCGGCCCGACGACCGCGACGACGAGGCCGGGTGCTCCTGCGGGTGGCTCGTTCAGGGGACCGGGTCCTCGTCGAGGTCGTCGTCGTCGTCGTGGCCGAACGGGTCGCGGTCGACGCCCGGCATCCAGGTCCGGCCGGGCTCGCCCCAGCCGTTGGCCCGCACCGCCTTCTTCGCCCGCCGGGCCCACTTCCCGGTGAGCCGGTCGACGTAGAGGAAGCCGTTGAGGTGGTCGTACTCGTGCTGGAGCATCCGGGCGAACCAGCCGGTGGCCTCGTAGTGCAGCTCGTGGCCGTCGAGGTCCTGACCGGTGATCGTCGCCTGCTCCCCCCGGCGCAGCGGGAAGGACTCCCCCGGCACCGAGAGGCACCCCTCGCACTCCTCGTGCGGGTCGGGGTCGCCGGCGACCGGCTTGCTCGCCACCAGGTAGGGGTTGACGACGACGCCGCGCGGTGGGACGCCGTCGTCGTTGCGCAGGGCCCACGTGAAGATCCGCAGCCCCACCCCGACCTGGGGCGCCGCGAGGCCCACGCCACGGGCGGCGTCCATCGTCTCGTACATGTCGGCGACGAGGTCGCGGACCTCGTCGTCGATCACCTCGACGGGGCGGGCCCTGGTGTGGAGCACCGGGTCACCGGTGATGACGACGGGGCGGATGGTCATGGGCCCGATTCTGGCAGAGGCCGGCCCGAGGGGGCGCCGGCCGGGGGTGGCGCTCGCGGCGAAACGGGTGTGGACTGGGGGCGCTCCACGGAGCTGTCCCTGTCCCCGACGGAAGGAGTGCCGCATGGGTTTCCTCGACGACGCGAAGCAGAAGGTGGATGGGCTCGCCCAGGAGCACCCCGACCAGGTGGAGTCCCTGAGCGACCAGGCCATCGGCCAGGGTGGCGACGCGGTCGACCGGGCAACCGGTGGACGTTACGCCGACCAGGTCGACACGGCCCAGGCCAAGGCCGACGAGTCCGTCGGCGAACCCTGAGCGACGCGCCGCCAGAGGCCCCCGGTCGCCACGCGACCGGGGGCCTCCTCCATTCGGCCGGTTCGCCGTGCCGTTCGGACACGACCGGTGTCGCGGGCCCGTTTTCCCGACGGCGGTGCCGAGGCGGTCCCTAGCCTTGGGACCACTCTCGCCGCCCGAGGAAGGACACGACCGTGTCGCACTGGACATCCGGCCTCCCCAAGCTCGACATCCAGCCGTTCGACCCCACCCCGCTGTGGGACGCCGCTGAGTCCACCCAGGCCGAGCAGCGGGTCACCGTCGAACGCCGCCGCCGGATGCTCCCGTTCGTCGGAGCCGGCGTGCTCGCCGTCATCGCCGCGGTCGGCGCGGGCGTGCTCCTGCTCCTGGGCTGAGCCCGTCGGCCGACCTCACCGAGCCCGCCCGGCCCGAGACCGCCCCCTCAGGCAGGACAGCCGGGGACGGCCACCGCAGGGGGCGCCCCGACGCCCGGGATCCCCAGTGCGACCGCCGGCTTCCCCGGTACCGGGGCGTTCTTGAGGGCCTCCCACGCGTCGCCACCCCGGGTCGCCCGGACCGCGTAGATCCCGCCGTCGACCCCGGAGTCCGCCACCAGGTGGTGCGGCGCCCCGTACGTGACGCCCACCGTGACGGCGTCACCCGGCCGCGGCCGCGGCGCGCCGGCGGGGACCGCGAAGTGCACGAGGCGGTTGTCGCGGGCCCGGCCGGACAGCCGCGCCGTCTCACCGTCCTTGCGCCCCTCCCCCGGTGCGACGAGCACCTCGACCTCGCGTCCCTCCAGCGCCCGGTTCCCCGACCAGGACAGCCCCTCCTGGAGCTCGATGAGCCGCTCGAACCGCTCCTGGACGACCTGCTTGGGCACCTGGCCGTCCATCGTCGCGGCCGGGGTGCCCGGGCGGACCGAGTACTGGAAGGTGAAGGCGCTCGCGAAGTGCGAGGCCTCGACGACCCGCAGCGTCTCGGCGAAGTCTGCCTCGGTCTCGCCGGGGAAGCCGACGATGAGGTCGGTGGTGATCGCGGCGTCCGGGATGGCCGAGCGCACCTTCTCGAGGATGCCGAGGAACCGGTCGCTGCGGTAGCTGCGGCGCATCGCCTTCAGGACCCGGTCGGAGCCGGACTGCAGCGGCATGTGCAGGCTCGGCATCACGTTCGAGGTCTGCGCCATCGCGGCGATGACGTCGTCGGTGAAGGCGGCCGGGTGCGGGCTGGTGAACCGCACCCGCTCCAGGCCCTCGACCTGGCCACAGGCGCGCAGCAGCTTGCCGAAGGCCAGCCGGTCACCGAACTCGACCCCGTAGGTGTTGACGTTCTGGCCGAGCAGGGTGACCTCGACGACGCCCTGCGCGACGAGCGCCTCGACCTCGGCGAGGACGTCACCGGGGCGGCGGTCCTGCTCCCGGCCGCGCAGGCTGGGGACGATGCAGAAGGTGCACGTGTTGTTGCACCCGACCGAGATCGACACCCACCCGGCGAAGGCGGAGTCGCGCCGGGTCGGCAGCGTGGAGGGGAAGGTCTCCAGCGACTCGAGGATCTCGACCTGCGCCTCGCGGTTGTGGCGGGCGCGGTCGAGCAGCGCCGGGAGGCTGCCGATGTTGTGGGTGCCGAAGACGACGTCGACCCACGGCGCGCGGCGGACGATGGTGGCACGGTCCTTCTGCGCCATGCACCCCCCGACGGCGATCTGCAGGTCGGGGTTGCGCTCCTTGGCCGGGCGCAGCTGGCCGAGGTTGCCGTAGAGCTTGTTGTCGGCGTTCTCGCGCACCGCGCAGGTGTTGAAGACGACGACGTCGGCCACCTCGGGGCGCTCGTCGGCGGGCAGGCTCGCGAGGTCGACGTAGCCGGCGGTCTCGAGGAGGCCGGCGAGGCGTTCGCTGTCGTGGACGTTCATCTGGCACCCGTGGGTGCGCACGTCGTAGGTCCTGGCTCGGGTCATGGCCCGTCAAGGGTACGCGGGCTCGGGGCCGGCGACCTCCGGCGCCCGGACGGCCGGGGCGAGCAGGGCGGTCCAGGCCGCACCGACGAGGAGCGCCACGACGACCTCGCTCAGCGTCGAGTAGCCGGCCAGCAGGCGCGCGGCGACGAGCACGAGGACGACGAGGACCACGAGCGTCCACGCGGCCACCCGTCGCCTCCACGTGAGCCACGGCGCGAGGAGGACGAGGGCGAGGACGAGGGCGCAGGGCACGACCGCCACCTGGTTGACGAAGAGGAAGCCGGTCCGCTCCCCCGGCACCGAGCCCTGGGCGACGTCGGCGACGACCTTGGTCGAGACGGCGAGCACGACCAGCCCGACGGCGGAGACGACGACCCGCAGCCGCTCCTCGGCGGCGGTGCGGCGCCGGAGCGCGACCGCCGACCCGAGCGCGAGGAGGACCGCGGCGCCGACGACGACCGGGGTCCGCAGCACGGTGACGACACCGGTGGCGGCCGCGGTGACGACCGGTGAGGCGTGGGCCGCGAACCACGCGGCCGCCGGGTCGTCGACGACGCGCAGCCCGGCCCGGCGGACGGCGAGGAGGACCAGGACGGTCGTGGTCACCCCGGTGACCACGGCCGCGAGCGCCCAGACGACGGCCGAGACGACCCGGCCCACCCGCTCGCCGACGACACCGGCGGTCCCGACCTCGATCCGGCGGCGCACCAGGCGGGCGGCGGCGGACGCGGCCCGCACGGCCGGCGCGGCGCGCCACTCGGGGTGGCGGGCCAGCTGCCGGCCGGTCCAGCTGAGCGCCACGAGCACGGCGGCGAGCACGCCCACCGACACGGTGGCCCGGCCGAGGGCCGCGCTCACCGCCTCGTAGCTCGCCCCGGCGAGCTGTCCGAGCAGGGTGAGGAGCCCGGCCCAGAGGACAGCCGCGGGCACGCTGGCGAGCGCGAACCGGCGCCACGGCGCCCGCCCCATGCCGACGAGGCGGGGCACCAGGGTCCGGGCGACGACGACGAACTGGGCCAGCGCCACCGCCCACGTCCCCCGGCGGGCCACGAACTCCTGGGCCGCAGCCCACCGTCGGGCGCCGACGCGCGCGCCGAGGCGGGAGGTGCGCACCGCATCCCCCTCCCGCCGCCCCGCGCGCCAGCCCAGGGTCGGTCCCAGGACGGCGGCGCCGACCGCGAGGACGTAGCCGACCGTCGCCGGCACCACGCCGAGCCCGGTGAGCACACCCATCGCGAGGACGGCGGTGGTGCCGGGGAGGACCATCCCGACGACGAGACCGGACTCGGCCGCGATCGAGACGGCGAGCAGGAGGACGAGCAGCCACGACGGCACGGCGTGGAGCAGGTCGACGAGCACCGCCCCAGTGTGGCCGTCCCCGGGTTCAGGCGAGCCGGGTGACCGTGACCGCGACCTGCAGGGTGGCGCTCGCGCGCCCGGAGTAGATGCCCTTGAACGGCGGGACGTCGTCGTAGTCCCGGCCGCGGGCGACGACGACGTGCTCGATGCCGACCTCGATGCCGTTCGTCGGGTCGGCCGGCACCCACCCGTCGTCCCAGAACTCGACCCACGCGTGGCTCTCGCCGGTGGCGGACTCGCCGACCTCGAGGTCACGCTGGGGCACGAGGTACCCGGAGACGTACCGCGCCGGCAGCCCGAGCGTGCGCAGGGCGCCGATCGTCACGTGGGCGAAGTCCTGGCAGACCCCGGCGCGCTCCTCCCAGGCGTCCTCCCCCCTGGTGTGGACGCTGGTGCTGCCGGTCTCGTAGCGCATCTCCTCGCGGACCCGCCGGCACACCTCCTCCGCGGCCGCCCGCGGGGTCGGCAGGCCGCGCGCCGCGTCGGCGAGCTCGGCCACGCCCTGACCCGGCCGGGTTCGCGGCGAGAGCATCAGCCACTCGTAGCTGCGGTCCTGGACAGCCCGGTCGCGCACGGCCTCCCAGCCCAGGGCCGCCGGCGTCGGGTCCAGCGGGGTCCGCTCCACGGTGGAGATGGCCTCGATGTCGAGCCGGTCATGCTCGGCGAGCGACTCCATCGCCATGACGTGGGTGCCCCAGTGGTCGCGGTAGACGTGGCTCCACGTCATCGGCCGGATCCGGATGCGGTTCTCCAGCGTGGTCTGCCCCGCCTCGTTCGGCGGCGTCATCCGCAGCTCGTTGTGCGCGGTGCGGACCAGCCCGTCGTAGGCGAGCACGGTGGTGTGGACGATGCGGTAGCGGCGCACGTCAGATCCCGTCCCTGGTCCAGGTCGGCAGCGGGCCCGCCTGGAAGTACCGGCTCGCGATCGCGCGCGAGGCGGCGGTGACCGCCGACTGGACGCGCCGCATCTGCGCGGGCAGGTCGGCGATGACGTCGGGCGTGGACCGGTACTCCAGCGAGGTGCGGATCCGGCCGAGCTGTCGGCGGGCCTCGTCCGCCGACCGGTCGGATCCGCATCGTCGCGAAGGCCTCGGGAAAGACGTTGGCCATCGCCCGCCGGTTGGCGATGACGTAGCTGACCCCGGACGGGACCCGGACGTTGTCCTCCAGGACCCGGAAGGTGCCCTCCTCGTCCCGGATGAGGTCGACGCCGGAGACGTGGACCCGCACCCCGTTCGCCGGCCGGATGCCCATGACGGCCCGGTGGTAGTGCTTCGAGCTGGCGATCAGCCGCCACGGGACGATGCCCTCGTGGACCGCGCGCGGGATCTCGCCCTCGCGGGAGTAGATGTCGTCGAGGAGGGACTCCAGGGCGGTGACGCGCTGGACCACCCCGGAGTCGATGACCGACCATTCGTGCGCGGAGAGGACCCGCGGGACCGCGTCGAGGGGGAAGGGCCGCTCCTCGCCCGCGTAGTCGAAGGTCACTCCCTGGTCGAGGTAGGAGCGGGCCAGGATGTCCGCCTGCTCGCGCAGCGTGGCCGCCGACATGGCCCGCAGGGTGTGGAAGACCGCACGGTACGGCGTGCGCGGGTGCTCGGCGTCGGCGAGCATCTCGTCCCACGCGCGGCCGAGCCGGTAGCCCTCGAAGAGGCTCGCCGTTGCCGCCTGCGTCGTCGCCTCGCTCACCCCTCGAACCTAGGGGGAAACGGTGACCCTGTCATCACCGTCGTGTCACGCGGACGTTTCGCGGGGCGGCGTCCTCGCACGTCGCGGGCCGTGGCAGGCTGGTGCCGGCGTCGACTCGGGAGGTTCGCGTGCGCACCCTGCTCAACATCATCTGGCTCGTGTTCGGGGGGCTGTGGCTGGCCCTCGGCTACGCGCTGGCCGGAGTGCTGTTCTGTGTCCTCGTCGTGACGATCCCGCTGGGGGTCGCCTCGTTCCGGATGGCGAGCTATGCACTCTGGCCGTTCGGCCGGGCGGTGGTGCGCCGGGAGGGTGCGGGCGCCGGGTCGACGGTCCTCAATGTCGTCTGGATCCTCCTCGCCGGCTGGTGGCTGGCCCTGGCTCACCTGAGCACCGCGGTCGCGCAGGCCGTGACGATCGTCGGCATCCCGCTGGCCGTCGCCAACCTCAAGCTCATCCCGGTCTCGCTCGTGCCCTACGGCAAGCAGATCGTCCCCCGGGACAGCCTGCCCCCCGGCACGCAGCCCCTGCACTCGATCTGAGCGCACTCGATCCGAGCCGGACCACGCCGCCGGGACGGCGCACGCGAACGGCGCCGCCCCGGTGGGACGGCGCCGTTCGGTCACGCATCGGCCGCTAGTACCAGCGGCGGGTGGTACCGCCGATCGGGACGAAGTTCAGCACGAGCCCGATGATGATGAGTGCCACGCCGATCCAGAGGAGGATCGGGATACTGGCGAGCCACCCGATCACGGCGAGGATGATGCCGAGGATGATCATCAGTGTTCTCCTTCGCGCGGGGCCACTCCCCGCTTGATGACGAACGTAGTGGTCAGCGCGCCCGCTGTGCCGTTTTGGGACGAACGACTTCTCCGGGCCGCTCAGTCGCGCCGGTGCTCGGGGGACTCCCGCACGGCCTCGCGGACCACCCGCCTGGCGACCTCGCCGTCGTAGCCCTTGCGGGCCAGCATCCCGGCGAGGCGGCGGGTCTGGACGTGCGGCTCGAGCCCGTGCATCGACCGCAGCCGCCGGGCGACGAGCTCGCGGGCCCGCTCCTCCTCGGCCGGGACGTCGACCTCGGCGAGGGCCGCCGCGGCGGTGTCGTCGTCGACGCCCTTGCGCCGCAGCTCCTGGCGCAGGGCACGGGTCGCCAGGCCGCGGCCCGCCTGCTGGGAGCGGACGAGCATCGCCGCGTAGGCCGTGTCGTCGACGAGCCCGACCTCCTCCATCCGGTCGAGGACGGCCGCGGCCACGTCGTCGGGGCAGTTCTTGCGCCGCAGCGCCTGCTCGAGCTGGGACCGGCTGCGCGGTGCGGCGGTGAGCTGGCGCAGCACGATCTGGCGGGCCCAGTCGTGCGGGTCCGGCTCGGCGCCCCGGGTGCGCGGGTCGGTCTCGGGGTCGAGCGGCGCCGGCCCCGCCGGCCAGTCGGGGGGCGGGGCCGCGCCGTCGGCGAACGCCATCGAGGCGCCGCTCAGAAGTCGACGGGGACGTCCGTCGTCGTCCCCGCGTCCGGCCGCGGTGCGCCGACGCCGAGCTTCTCCTTGATCCTGCGCTCGAGCTCGTCGGCGAGCTCGGGGTTGTCCTTGAGGAACTGCCGGGCGTTCTCCTTGCCCTGGCCCAGCTGGTCGCCGTCGTAGGTGTACCAGGCCCCGGCCTTGCGGACGAAGCCGTGGTCGACACCGATGTCGATGAGGCCGCCCTCGCGGGAGATGCCCTGGCCGTAGAGGATGTCGAACTCGGCCTGCTTGAACGGCGGCGAGACCTTGTTCTTGACGACCTTGACGCGGGTGCGGTTGCCGACCGGGTCGTTGCCGTCCTTGAGGGTCTCGATCCGGCGCACGTCGAGGCGGATCGAGGCGTAGAACTTCAGCGCCTTGCCGCCGGTGGTGGTCTCCGGGGAGCCGAACATCACGCCGATCTTCTCGCGCAGCTGGTTGATGAAGATCGCCGTCGTCCCGGTGGTGTTGAGCGCGCCGGTGATCTTCCGCAGCGCCTGCGACATCAGCCGGGCCTGGAGCCCGACGTGGCTGTCGCCCATCTCGCCCTCGATCTCGGCGCGGGGCACGAGCGCGGCGACCGAGTCGATGACGATGACGTCCAGGGCTCCCGAGCGGATGAGCATGTCGGCGATCTCGAGCGCCTGCTCCCCCGTGTCGGGCTGGGAGACGAGGAGCGCGTCGGTGTCGACCCCCAGGCTCTTGGCGTACTCGGGGTCGAGGGCGTGCTCGGCGTCGATGAACGCCGCGATACCGCCGGCCCGCTGCGCGTTGGCCACGGCGTGCAGGGCGACGGTGGTCTTGCCGGAGGACTCCGGGCCGTAGATCTCGACGACACGGCCGCGGGGCAGGCCGCCGATGCCGAGGGCGATGTCGAGGGCGATCGACCCGGTGGGGAT
Source organism: uncultured Actinomycetota bacterium (assembly GCA_963772645.1). Lineage (GTDB taxonomy): Bacteria > Actinomycetota > Actinomycetes > Actinomycetales > Dermatophilaceae > DASSQJ01. The sequence goes on along the minus strand of CAVYYD010000002.1, from coordinate 75,792 downwards.
GACCTCGATCGGGGGCCGGACGTCGTCGCCGAGACGCATGACCGCGCCCTTGCCGTGCTGCTTCTCGATCTGGGCCATCACCGAGGTGAGGGCCTTGGTCTTCTCGTCACCCGTGCCGGTCATCGCCGGGGGGTTGAGGACGGCACCGCGAGCGCCGTTGGGTCCAGCCATGTCACACCTGTCCTTCGTGCATCGTGTCGAGCGCATCCACCGGCGACCAGCACCCGCTGTCGGTCTCGTCGCGAGGTCTGGTCAGACGCTAGGCGGAGGCACCGACAGCGGTCACGGGCCGCCGTGGGACCTGTGGACCGGTGCCGCCGGGGCGACCACCTGGGGACGACAGTAGCCGAACACGTGTTCGACGCCAGGACCGACACGGCGACACGCCGGGGGCGTCGCCCGCTCAGGTGAGGAGCAGGGTGCGGATGCGGCGGCCGGTGCCCACGACCCCCAGGGCGCCGAGCACGACGAGGTAGCCGACGTGCCAGAGCAGGCCCCACCCGAGGTCGCCGAGGAGGAGGGCGCGCTCGAGCGCCACCCCGTGGTAGAGCGGGGTGGCGGTGACCAGCCACTGGACGGCCTGCGGGTAGGTCGAGAGCGGGAAGAAGGTGGCCGAGAAGAGGAACATCGGCTGGATCGCGAGGGTGACGAAGTCGAAGTGCTGCCAGCTCGACATGAACGTCGTGGCGTACATCCCGACCGCGCCGAACGCGAGGCCGATGAGCACCGCGGCCGGGACCGCGAGCAGGGCCCACCAGGACTGGACCAGGCCGGCGAGCCCCGCGACGAGGAGGAACAGGGCGGAGTACAGCACCCCGCGCATCAGCGACCAGGTGATCTCGCCGACCGCGATGTCGCGCGGCCCCACCGGGGTGGCGAGCACGGCGTCGTAGAGGCGCTGGTAGCGCAGCTTGAAGAAGAAGTTGTACGTGCTGTCGGCGATGGCGCCGTTCATCGCCGCCGAGGCCAGCAGCGCGGGCGCGACGAAGGCCGCGTAGGAGACCGTGGTGCCCGCGTCGGTGGTGACGTCGCCGACGAGGGCGCCGAGGCCCACCCCGATGGAGAAGAGGTAGAACACCGGCTCGGCGAGGCCGCTGAGGAGCAGCACCCACGCCCGCCGGAACGCGGTCATGTTGCGTGCGACGACGTACCGGGCCAGCCCGAGCGAGAGCGGGAACGGCAGCCCGCGGCCCACTCGGGCGGCGGCCCCGGCGGCGGTCACGAGGCCAGCCTCCGGGCGAACTGACGGCGGGCGAGCAGCCAGCCGACGACGACGTACCCGGCGAGGACGCCGAGGTGCGCCCACGCCACGGCGCCGGGCCAGGACCCGTCGGCCGCCGCCCGGGACAGCGCGACGCCGTGCCAGAGCGGCGTGGCCCAGGCGAGCGGCTGCATCCACTGCGGCAGCTGCTCGATCGGGAAGAACGTGCCGGAGAAGAGCATGAGCGGGGTGGTGACGAACCGGAAGAGGATGCTGAAGCCGTTGTCGTTCTCCAGCCGTGCCGCCAGGGCGAAGGTGGGCACGGCGAAGGCCAGCCCGGTGAGCACGGCGACCGGGACGGCGAGGAGCACCCACCAGGACCCGAAGGACCCGAACGGCGCCGCGACGAGGACGAAGATGGCGCTGCCGGTCAGCAGGTGGACGGCGACGACGGCCAGGTGGCCGCCGAGCACCTCGGTGACCCGCAGCGGGGTCGCGAGCATCGCCGCGTACATCTGGTTCCACTTGATGTAGCCCATGACGGCGTACGTGGACTCGCCGAACGCGGTCATCATCGCCTGCATCGCGAGGATGCCGGGCACGACGAAGCGCAGGTAGGGGACCCCACCGACCCCGCCGGCCCGGTCGTCGACGAGGGCGCCGAGGCCCAGGCCCATGGCGAGCAGGAAGAACAGCGGGCTGAGGAAGCGCCCGATGATCGAGCCCTTCCAGGTGCGCCGGTAGACGAGGAGGTGGTGGCCGGCGACGGCACCGAGCCGCTCGGCGGCGGTCATCGTGCGGCGCGGCCCGGGCCCCAGCCGCCCGCTCGGGACGGCCGGGGTGCGGACCTCGGTGGTGGCGGCCATCAGTCGACGAGGGTCCGGCCGGTGAGGTGGAGGAAGACGTCCTCGAGGGTGGACCGGCGCACGAGGGAGGACAGCGGCCGCACGCCGCGGCGGTGGACCTCCTCGAGCGCGGCGTCGCCGTCCCCGGCGTAGACCAGGAGCCGGTCGGGGAGGACCTCGAGCCGCTCCCCCACCCCGTCGAGGCGGCCCAGCTCGGCCTCCTGCTCGTCGACCTGGAAGCGCAGCTCGACGACCTCGCGGGTGGAGTGGGTCTCGATCAGCGAGCGGGGGCTGCCCTCGGCGACGATCCGGCCGTGGTCCATGACGACCAGCCGGTCGCACAGCTGCTCGGCCTCGTCCATGTAGTGGGTCGTGATGATGAGCGTGACGCCCTCGCGCTTGAGCCGGAAGAGCCGGTCCCAGAGCACGTGCCGGGCCTGGGGGTCCAGACCGGTGGTCGGCTCGTCGAGGAGCAGCACCTCGGGGTTGTTCATCAGCGAGCGCGCGATCGTGAGCCGGCGCTTCATCCCCCCGGACAGCGGCTCGACCCGGTCCCGGCGCCGCTCGGTGAGCTGGGCGAAGTCGAGCAGCTCGTCGGCCCGGGCGCGGACCTCGCGGCGGGAGAGCCCGAAGAACCGCCCGTAGACCCAGAGGTTCTCCTCCACCGAGAGGTCCTCGTCGAGGATGTCGCGCTGCGGGCAGACCCCGAGGCGGGCACGGATCGCCGGCCCGTCGGTGGCCGGGTCGAGGCCGAGGACGCGCAGCTCGCCGGCCGTGACCGGGGAGGTGCACCCCACCATCCGCATCGTCGAGGACTTGCCGGCGCCGTTGGGGCCGAGGAAGCCGAAGGCCTCGCCACGGTGCACCTCGACGTCGATGCCGTCGACGGCGGTGAAGTCGCCGAACGCCTTGGTCAGCCCCCGGGCGTGGACGAGCACGTCGTCGGTCACGAGGAGTGACGGTAGACGACGGCGTGGGGATTCCCCAGCGGATTCGCCGATCAGTGGCAGCGGGCCGTGCCGGTGTCGGTGAACGAGCCGCCGGCGGTGGGCACGAAGGTCCAGTCGTAGGACCCGTCGCGCAGCACCAGCCGCAGGACGCCGTAGGTGTAGGGGTCGATCACGGCGCTGTGCGGGGCGGCCGTCTCGATCCGGGTGTGGTTCGAGCCACCGGTGCCGACCACCCACGACCGCACGCCCTCGGCATCGGCCTCCCCGTCGGCGTCCATCGGCTGGAACCGCTCGTAGAGGTGGTCGTGGCCGGTGAGGACCACGTCCGCCCCGGCCGCGACGAGGTCCCGGGTGAACGGCCGGGCGTTGTCGTTCGCCCGGCCCCCCGAGGACCACACCGGGATGTGCCAGTACGCGAGGGTGCACCGTGCGGGGTGCCGGGCGAGGTCCTGGCGCAGCCAGCGCTCCTGCGCGCTGCCGACCTGGCAGCCGCCGGCCTGGGAGCACGTCGTGTTGAGGACGACGACGTGCCAGGTGCCGAGGTCGTAGCTGTAGTAGCCCCGGTCCGGGGCGCCGGCCCGCTGGCCGAAGTAGGAGAAGTAGCCCCGGGCCGAGCCGCTGGGGTCGCACCCGGTCTGCCCGGTCCCGTCGGGGCCGTCGATGTACTCGTGGTTGCCGACGGCCGGGTGGGTGATGTCGAGGAACCGCCCCCAGGAGGGGTCGTAGGACTCGTCGAAGGCCCGGGCCCCGCCGCACTGGTACTGCACGTCCCCGAGCGCCGCGACCGCAGTGGCCGCGCTGTCCCCGAGGACGAGGTCGGCCACCGCCTTCATCTGGCAGCTGGTGGCGGTGCCGTCCCCGCCCCTGAACGAGCTGGACCGGGGGTCGCAGGCGATGTCCCCGGCGGCGAACAGCACCGGGTCGTTGCCGCTCGCCGTCGCCGCGGGGGCCGGGCCGGCGTCGAGGGCGTGCACGGTCACCTCGTCCACCAGGAGGTCGGCGCCACGATCGGCGTGGCCCAGCTGGACCTCGCCCACCGGGGAGGCCCCGAGGTCGGTGGCCCAGGTCTCGACGACGCGGTCGCCGAGACTCACCGCGAGCCAGGAGGTCTCCCCGGTGACCGACACGTCGAGCCCGAGGGTCTGCCAGGCGTCGAGCTCCAGGGCGGTCGGCACCCCCATCGAGACCGTCGTGAAGCCGTTCACGACCCCGAGCGTCCCCCCGGGGCCGACGGTGACGGCGGCCACCAGCGTCCCGGACCTGGCGCGCAGGCCGAGCACCGTCGAGCGTGGCTGGGTCGGGGAGGAGACCATCACCCGCGCCCTGGCCCGGACGTGGGGGGACGGCACGGCCAGGGGCCGGGTGGCGGAGGCGGGGCTTTGGCGGCCGTCGGCCCGGGCCGCGACGTGGCCGGGCCGGCCGGCCTCCGGCTGGAGGACCAGGCCGGGGCTCCAGCCGTCGGGGACGCCGTCGTCGAAGTTGTCGGCCAGCAGGACGGTGCCCTCGGAGGGGCGCGGGTCCCGTGGGGCGGGCGTCGGGTCCCCGCCGGTGAGGGTCGGCAGGAGCAGGACGCCGGTGAGCACGGCTGCGCTCCCGGCGACCACGGCGACGACCCGACCGGACACCCCCTGCCCCTCCTCCCGGCACCCGCAACGGTCGCAGCAGGCTAACCGGCGTGGACTCCCCGCGCAGGGTTTCCGAGCAAGGGCTCGACCGGCCTCAGCGCCGGCGCGGGAGGTCGCGGCCGTGGCGGCGCTCCTCGGGCACGTCCAGGTCGGCGCAGACGGCGACCCACACGTCCCGCGGCGGCACCCCTGCGTCGAGCGCCTCGACCGCGGTACGACCGCCGAGGGTGGCCATGACGTGCGAGCGGGCGAGCGAGTCGGCATAGGCCTCGCCGAACTCCTCGCCCATGAGCTGCCAGAACCTCGAGTGACGCACGCCGGCGATGGTACGTGCCGTGCCACGGCCGTGGCTCGCCCGGGCCCGGCGGCATACTGGCGCCATGCGCCTCCTCACCGCCGACGGGGTCCCGGCCTCGCCCGCCCGCGTCCACGAGCCGACCGAGCCGCCGGTGCGGGTCGGCCTCGTGCAGCACGCCTGGGACCCCGACCAGGAGCGGCTGCGGGCGACCCTCCTCGACGGGGTCCGCACCGCCGCCGGCGCCGGCGCGAAGGTGGTGTTCCTCCCCGAGCTCACCCTCTCGCGCTACCCCGCCGACACCCTCCCGCAAGGGCGGCCCGACGCGACCGCCGAGCACCTGGAGGGGGGCCCGACCCTGGCCTTCGCCCGCGAGGCCGCCGCGGACACCGGGGCGCTGGTCCACGCCAGCCTCTTCGAGCGGTCCCCGGCGCCGGACGGCTCCGAGGACGGGCTCGGCTTCAACACCGCGGTCCTCGTCGCCCCCGACGGCCGCCTCCTCGCCCGCACCCGCAAGACCCACATCCCGGTCACGGCGGGGTACTACGAGGACCGCTACTTCCGTCCCGGCCCCGCCCCGGAGGCCTACCCGGTGCACGACCTCGCGCGGGCCGGAGTCCGGATGCGGGTCGGGCTGCCGACCTGCTGGGACGAGTGGTTCCCTGAGGTGGCCCGCGCGTACAGCATCGGCGGGGCGGAGGTGCTCGCCTACCCGACCGCGATCGGCTCCGAGCCCGACCACCCCGACTTCGACACCCAGCCGCTGTGGGAGCACACGATCGTCGGGCACGCCATCGCCAGCGGCCTGTTCGTCGTCGCCCCGAACCGGTACGGGACCGAGGGCCTGATCACCTTCTACGGCTCCTCGTTCGTCGCCGACCCCTACGGCCGGGTGCTCGTGCGGGCCCCCCGGGACGAGGCGGTCGCCCTCGTCGCCGACCTCGACCTCGCCCAGCGCCGGGACTGGCTCGAGCTCTTCCCGTTCCTCGCCACCCGCCGCCCGGACTCCTACGGCGTCCTGCTGGAACCGGTCCGGCCCGAGCACCGGCGGGAGGTCTGAGCCGGTGCCGCACGCCGGCCGGTGGCGGATGCCCGCCGAGTGGGAGCCGCACGAGCGCACCTGGATGGCCTGGCCGTCGGCCGGCTACACCCTCGGCGACTCCGCGCAGGAGGCCGACACCGCCCGGCGGACCTGGGCCGCCGTGGCCCGGGCGGTCGCGGCGTTCGAACCGGTGACCCTCGTCGCCGACCCGGCCGACGTCGACCTGGCCCGCACCTGGGTCGGCCGGGGCGGGTCCACCGAGCACGACGTGACGGTGGCGGGGCTCTCGCTCGACGACGCGTGGATGCGCGACATCGGCCCGACCTTCGTCCTCGGCGAGGACGGCTCGCTCGGCGCGGTCGACTGGGTCTTCAACGGCTGGGGCGCCCAGGAGTGGGCCACCTGGGACGACGACGCGCTCGTCGCCTGCGAGGTGGCCGACTGGGCCGGGGCCCGGCGGGTCGGCTCGGAGCTGGTCAACGAGGGTGGCGGCATCCACGTCGACGGGCTCGGCACGGTCCTGCTCACCGAGACCGTCCAGCTCGACCCGGGCCGCAACCCGGGCCTGGCCCGCGCCGACGTCGAGGCCGAGATGGCCCGCACGATCGGCGCGACGACGCCGCTGTGGTTGCCGCGCGGGCTGACCCGCGACTACGACGAGTTCGGCACCCGCGGCCACGTCGACATCGTCGCGACCTTCGCCGCGCCGGGCACCGTCCTGCTGCACTGGCAGGCCGACCCAGCGCATCCCGACCACGAGGTCTGCGTCGAGCTCGAGCAGCTGCTGTCGGCGGCCCGGGACGCCCGGGGCGAGCGGCTCGAGGTGGTCCGGGTCCCGGCGCCGCGGACCCTCGAGGACGGCGAGGGCTGGGTGGACTGGTCCTACATCAACCACCTCGTCGTCAACGGCGGCGTCGTGGCCTGTGCGTTCGAGGACGACCAGGACGCCGACTCGCTCGCCGTCCTCGAGCGCGCCTACCCGGGGAGGACCGTGGTCGGCGTCGACGCGCGGCCGCTGTTCGAGCGCGGCGGCGGGGTCCACTGCGTCACCCAGCAGCAGCCCGCCACCTGACGCCCGGCCCCGTGGGGCGACGGGATCCGTCGCCCCGGGACGGCGTTGCCCCGGGACCCGGCGGGCGCGAGAATCGCGGGATGAGTGGGGACCCGGTTCCTACGTTCTGCCCCCTGTGCGTCTCACGCTGCGGCGCCCGGGCCGAGGTCGCCGACGGCACGTTCCGCGCGCTGCTGCCCGACCCGTCCCACCCGACCGGGCGGGCGATCTGCCTCAAGGGCAAGGCGGCCCCGGAGATCGTCTCCCACCCTGACCGCCTCCTGCACCCGATGCGGCGCACCCGCCCCAAGGGTGACCCGGACCCGGGGGTGGGAGCGGATCACCTGGGACGAGGCCCTGGACGCGGTCGCGCAGCGGCTCACCACGGCCGCCACCGCCGGCGGCCCGGAGTCGGTCTGCTTCAGCACGAGCTCGCCGTCGACGTCGGCGATCAGCGACGCCATCGAGTGGGTCCAGCGGCTCGTCCGGGCGTTCGGGAGCCCGAACTTCAGCAACTACATGGAGCTCTGCGGATGGGGCCGCTTCCTCGCGCCGCTCTACACCTTCGGCGCCTCGGTGCCCGGTACCTACCTGCCCGACCTCGACAACGCCGGCTGCATCCTCTACTGGGGGTACAACCCGTCGGTGGCCCGGCTCGCGCACGCGACGAGCACCGTGGCCGCGCTCGCCCGCAGGGCCAGGCTCGTCGTCGTCGACCCGCGCAAGGCCGGCCTCGCCGCCAAGGCCGACCACTGGCTGCGGGTCCGTCCCGGGACCGACGCCGCGCTCGCCCTGTCCCTGATCCACGTGATGATCGAGAACGGCTGGTACGACGCCGACTTCGTGCGCGACTGGACCAACGCGGCCGAGGTCGTCGACGGCGCGACCGTCTGGGACCTGCTCGCCGCACGGTGCGCGCAGTTCACCCCGGAGGTCGCCGAGGGGATCACCGGCGTACCGGCCGGTGACGTCGTCGCGACGGCGAGGACGCTGTGGGAGTCGCGCCCGGTCGCGTTCTACACGTGGAGCGGGCTGGAACAGCACAGCGGTGCGACCCAGACCATCCGCGCCGTCGACGTCCTCTACGCCCTGACCGGCAGCCTCGACGTGCCGGGCGGCAACGTCCTGTTCGAGGCGGTGCCCTCGAACCCGGTCGACGGCAAGGAGCTCCTCGCCCGGGTCCGGGCTCCCGCCGTCGGCGCGGACCGCCGGCCCCTGGGCCCGGCCCGGTTCGGCTTCGTCACCGGCGAGGACCTCTACTCCGCGGCGCTGGACGGGCGGATCACGACGCTCGTCGGGTTCGGCGGCAACCTCGTGATGGCCCACGCCGACAGCGCCCGGGGACGCCAGGCGTTGAGCCGGCTCGACTTCTTCGTCCACGCCGACCTCTTCGTGACCCCGACCGGGGAGCTCGCCGACATCGTCCTCCCGGTGGCCAGCCCCTTCGAGTCCGAGGCCCTTAAGGTCGGCTTCGAGTACAGCCAGGACGCCCAGTGCCTCGTCCAGCTCCGGCGCCCGCTCGTCGCCCCGCGCGGCGAGGCCCGCTCGGACCTGCGGATCGTCTTCGACCTCGCGACCCGGCTGGGCCTGGGCGCCGACTTCTGGGACGGGGACGTCGACGCCGCGTTCCGCCACCAGCTGGCGCCGAGCGGCATCACCCTCGAGGAGCTGCGGGCCCACCCGGAGGGCATCCGGGTGCCACTGACCACCCGGCACCGGAAGTACCGGCAGACGGGGTTCGCGACGCCGTCCGGCAGGGTGGAGCTGTACTCGAGCACCCTGGCAGCGCACGGGTACGACCCGTTGCCCGCGTTCGAGGAGCCGACGGGCCCGCTCTCCCGGCCGGACCTGGCCGACCGGTACCCGCTCGTCCTCAGCTGCGCGAAGTCGCTGTTCTTCTGCGAGACCCAGCACCGGCAGGTCGCGTCCCTGCGCAAGAGCGCCCCGGACCCCCAGCTCGAGATGCACCCGAGCACCGCCGAGGCGCGCGCGCTGGCCGCCGGGGACTGGGTCTCGCTCGAGACCCCCGAGGGCAGCATCCGCGCCCGGGTGAAGCCGAACGCGAGCCTGGACCCGGGCGTCGTCGTCGCCCAGCACGGCTGGTGGCAGGCCTGCGACGAGCTGGGCCTTCCCGGCTACCCGCCGTACGGGCCGGGCAGCGCCAACCTCAACCTCGTCCTCCGGCAGGGCCCGAGCGATCCGGTCAGCGGCAGCTCGCCGCTGCGGGCCTCGGTCTGCGAGGTCTCCCGGGTGGAGCCGGCGCGCGCCGAGCCCGGGTGAGAGCCGCCGACGCCGCTCCGCGGCCCCGCTGTCGGCGCCGGGTGAGAGGGTGGGGCGAGCATGGCCAGTGACGTCCTCGACCGCTTCTCCCCCGCAACCGCCGCCTGGTTCCGCGGGAGCTTCAGCGCGCCCACGCCCGCCCAGGCCGGCGCCTGGGCGGCGGTCAGCGGCGGCCACCACGCCCTCGTCGTCGCCCCCACGGGGTCGGGCAAGACCCTCTCGGCCTTCCTCTGGGCCCTCGACCGGCTCGCCGACGAGCCGGTCCCCGAGGACCGGAGGCGCCGCTGCCGGGTCCTCTACGTCTCGCCGATGAAGGCGCTCGCCGTCGACGTCGAGCGGAACCTGCGCAGCCCGCTCGTCGGCATCCGGCACGCCGCCGCGCGGCTCGGGCTGCCCGAGCCCGACATCACCGTGGCGGTCCGCTCCGGCGACACCCCGGCAGACGAGCGCCGCGTCTTCGCCCGGGCCCCGAGCGACATCCTCATCACGACGCCGGAGTCGCTCTTCCTGCTCCTCACCTCGGCCGCCCGCGAGGCGCTCACCGGCGTCGAGACGGTCATCCTCGACGAGGTGCACGCCCTCGCCGGCACGAAGCGCGGGGCCCACCTGGCGCTCTCCCTCGAGCGGCTCGACGCCCTCCTCGAGCAGCCGGCCCAGCGGATCGGGCTCTCGGCCACGGTCCGGCCGGTCGAGGAGGTGGCCCGCTACCTCGCGGGGGGCCGTCCGGTCGAGGTGGTCCAGCCGCCGTCGGAGAAACGCTGGGACCTCCGCGTCGTCGTCCCGGTCCCCGACATGTCCGAGCTCGGGCAGCCCACCGGCGACCTGTCCGGCGCGGCCTCCGGGCAGGAGCAGCGGGCGTCCATCTGGCCCCACGTCGAGGAGCGCATCGTCGACCTCGTCGCCGAGCACACCTCCACCCTCGTCTTCAGCAACAGCCGCCGGCTCGCCGAGCGGCTCACCACCCGCCTCAACGAGATCTGGCAGGAGCGGGTCGAGGCCGCCGGTGGGGCCGATGCCGTGGGCGCCCCGGGTGGCCCGGCCCGCGCGGCCACCCCGGGCCGGGCCCCGGCGCAGGTCATGGCCCAGTCGGGGCAGTCCTCGGGGGCCCCGGCCGTCCTCGCCCGCGCCCACCACGGCTCGGTGAGCAAGGAGCAGCGGGCTGCCATCGAGGAGGAGCTGAAGTCGGGCCGCCTCCCCGCCGTCGTCGCGACGAGCAGCCTCGAGCTCGGCATCGACATGGGTGCGGTCGACCTCGTCGTCCAGGTGGAGTCGCCGCCGTCGGTGGCCTCCGGGCTCCAGCGGGTGGGCCGGGCCGGGCACCAGGTCGGCGCGGTCTCCCGCGGGGTGCTCTTCCCGAAGTTCCGCGGGGACCTCGTCCAGACCGCGGTCGTCGTCGAGCGGATGCTCGCGGGGCGGATCGAGGCGCTGCACGTCCCGGCCAACCCGCTCGACGTCCTGGCCCAGCAGGTGGTCGCGATGTGCGCCCTCGACGAGTGGTCGGTCGACGACGTCCTGGCCCTCGCCCGTCGCGCCGCGCCGTACGCCACGCTCACCCGGCCGGTGCTCGAGTCGGTCCTCGACATGCTCGCGGGCCGGTACCCGAGCGAGGACTTCGCCGAGCTCCGGGCCCGGATCACCTGGGACCGGCTCGCCGACACCCTCACCGGCCGCCGCGGCGCCCAGCGCCTCGCCGTCACCTCCGGCGGAACCATCCCCGACCGGGGCCTCTTCGCCGTGTTCCTCGCCACCGGGGAGGGCCCCGGCCGGCGGGTCGGCGAGCTCGACGAGGAGATGGTCTACGAGTCCCGGGTCGGTGACCTCTTCACCCTCGGCACGAGCACGTGGCGGATCGAGGACATCACCCACGACCGCGTCCTCGTCACCCCCGCCCCCGGGCTCCCCGGCCGGCTGCCGTTCTGGAAGGGTGACTCCCTCGGCCGGCCCGCCGAGCTGGGCCGGGCGGTCGGCGCGTTCGTCCGCGAGGTCGAGGCGCTGGCCGCCGACGCAGCCCGGCAACGGGTCATGGCCGCCGGCCTCGACGAGTGGGCCGCCGACAACCTGCTCACCTACCTGCGCGAGCAGCGCGAGGCCACCGGGCACGTCCCGGACGACCGCACCGTCGTCGTCGAGCGCTTCCGCGACGAGCTCGGCGACTGGCGGGTCGCCGTCCACTCCCCCTTCGGCGCGCAGGTCCACGCCCCGTGGGCGCTCGCGGTCAGCGCGCGGATGCGCGACCGGTTCGGGGTCGACGTACAGGCGATGCACGGCGACGACGGCATCGTCCTGCGCCTGCCCGACCTCGAGCTCGACGAGGTGGGGGGGCTCGGCGCCCGGGGCGTCGGCCGGGAGATCCTCGAGCTCGTCACCCTCGACCCGGACGACGTGCGCGGCATGGTCACCGAGGAGATAGGTGGTTCGGCCCTCTTCGCGAGCCGGTTCCGCGAGTGCGCCGCCCGGGCCCTGCTGCTCCCGCGCCGCCGGCCCGACCGCCGCCAGCCGCTGTGGCAGCAGCGCCAGCGGGCGTCCCAACTGCTCGAGGTCGCGAGCCGCTACCCGACCTTCCCCATCGTCCTCGAGGCCGTCCGCGAGTGCGTCCAGGACGTCTTCGACGTGCCCGGCCTCGTCGACCTCATGCGGGACGTGGCCGGCCGGCGGGTCACCGTCGTCGACGTCGAGTCGGCCACGCCGTCACCGTTCGCGAAGTCGCTGCTCTTCGGGTACGTCGCCCAGTTCCTCTACGAGGGCGACAGCCCGCTCGCGGAGCGGCGCGCCGCCGCGCTGGCCCTCGACCCCACCCTGCTCGCCGAGCTGCTCGGCGGCTCGGAGGGGCTGGCCCTGCGCGACCTCCTCGACGCCGAGCAGGTGGCCAGGACCGAGGCCGAGCTGCAGCGGCTGACCCCCGAGCGGGCCGCCCGCGACGGCGAGGACGTGCTCGACCTGCTGCGCGTCCTCGGGCCGCTGTCGACCGACGCGGTGCTCGCCCGCTGCCGGGAGGGGACCACCGGCGAGCACGTCGAGGCGTGGCTCGGCGCGCTCCACGGGGCGCGCCAGGTCATCCCGGTCCGGGTCGCCGGTTCGGGCCGGTGGGCGGCGGTCGAGGACGCGTCCCGCCTGCGCGACGCCCTCGGCGCCTCGCTGCCACCCGGGGTGCCGCAGGCCTTCCTCGACCCGGTGCCCGACCCCCTCGGCGACCTCGTCGCCCGGTACGCCCGCACCCACGCGCCGTTCCACCCGGCGGAGGTGGCCCGGGCGTACGGGATCGGCGTCGCCGTGGCCGTCGCAGCCCTGGCCCGCCTCGTCGCCACCGGACGGGTCGTCGAGGGCGAGCTGCTGCCGACCGGCGGTGGGTCCACCGAGTTCTGCGACGCCGAGGTGCTCCGGATGCTGCGCCGCCGCTCGCTGGCCGCGCTGCGGGCCGAGGTCGAGCCGGTCACCCCCGACGCCTTCGCGCGCTTCCTCGCCGAGTGGCAGGGCGTCGGCGGTCGCCTGCGCGGCCGCGACGGCGTGCTGCGCGCCGTCGAGCAGCTGAGCGGGGCGGTCCTGCCGGCGAGTGCCGTCGAGTCGCTCGTCCTGCCCGCCCGGGTCGTCGACTACACCCCCGCGCTGCTCGACGAGCTCATGGCCGGCGGCGAGGTGATCTGGTGCGGCCACGGGTCGCTGCCCGGAGACGACGGATGGGTCAGCCTGCACCTCGCCGACTCCGCCCACCTCACCCTCCCCGGTCCCGGCCCGGGCGAGGTCCCCGGCGAGCAGGGGCTGGCGGTGCTCGACGCCCTCGCCGGGGGTGGGGCGCACTTCTTCCGCTCGCTCTCGGACCGGGTCGGCAGCACCGACGACGAGGCACTGGCCGGCACCCTCTGGAGCCTCGTGTGGGCCGGCCGGGTCACCGGTGACACCTTCGCGCCGGTGCGCGGCCTGCTCGGCGGTGGTCGCACGGCGCACCGCCGCCCCGCTCCCGGACCGCGTCGCAGCCGGTACGGGGGGCGCCGCGGTCCGCTCGGCGCGCTCGGGTCGGTACCGGCCCGCCCGGCCCTGCCCGCCCGCGCGGGTCCGCCACGGGTCAGCGGGCGGTGGTCGCTGCTGCCCCCGGCCGAGCGCGACGTCACGCTGCGGGCGCTCGCGACCGCCGAGCTGCTCCTGGACCGGTACGGGGTCCTGACGAGGGGCGCGGTGGCCGCCGAGGACGTCCCCGGCGGGTTCGCCGGGGTGTACCGGGTCCTCGGACGCGCCGAGGAGGCCGGGCGGGTCCGGCGGGGGTACTTCGTCGAGGGGCTCGGCGCCTCCCAGTTCGGGACGAGCGGGGCGGTCGACCGGCTCCGGGCCGGTTCCGGGGCGAGCGCCGGCGCCGCGGGTCGCTCGGCCCCGCAGGCCCTGGTCCTCGCGGCGAGCGACCCGGCCAACCCCTACGGCGCGGCCCTGCCGTGGCCCGACCGCGCCGTCGACCCGAGCGAGCCGCAGGAGCCGGGCGACCGGCGACGGCGCCACCAGCCGGGCCGCAAGGCCGGTGCCGTGGTCGTGCTCGTCGGCGGCGAGCTCGTCCTCTACGTCGAGCGGGGCGGGCGCACCCTGCTCACCCACTCCGAGGACCCCGCCCTCCTCGAGGTCGCGGCGGGCGCGCTCGCCGAGGCGGTCCGGCGGGGAACGCTGGGCCGGATCACCGTGGAGAAGGCCGACGGCGACCGGCTGCTCGGCTCCGGCCACCCGGTCGTCGGCGCCCTGGAGGCGGCCGGTTTCCACCTCACCCCGCGCGGGCTGAGGGTCCGCAGGTAGTCGTGCCCGAGGGTGACACCGTGCACCGCACCGCGGCCCGGCTCGACGCCGCGCTTCGCGGGGCGGAGGTCACCCACGCCGAGCTGCGCTGGCCGTCGACGCCGGACGTCGACCTGCGCGGGTCGACGACGCTCGAGGTGGTGGCCCGGGGCAAGCACCTCCTCCACCGGTTCGACACCGGCACCACGCTGCACACCCACCTGCGGATGGAGGGACAGTGGCGGGTCGAGCACCCCGGGCCCCGCACCGAGCGGGGCCGGCGCCGGGCCGACCTGAGGGCCGCGGTCCTCACCGAGGCGTGGACGGCGCTCGGGCTGCGCCTGGGGATGCTCGACCTGGTACCGACCGCCCGGGAGGCCGACCTCGTCGGCCACCTGGGGCCCGACGTCCTCGGGCCCGGCTGGGACCCGGACGTCGTCGCGGGCCGGGTCCGGGCCCATCCGGGCACCCTCGTCGAGGCGCTGCTCGACCAGCGGGTGCTCGCCGGGGTCGGCACGTTCTGGGCGAGCGAGGTGCTCTTCCTCGACGGGGTCCACCCGTGGATGCCGGCCGCCGACGTCGCACCGGACCGCCTGCACCACCTGCTGGACCGCACGCAGCGGCTGATGAGCGCGGCGGAGCGCACCGGCTGGCAGGCCAGCACCGGCATCCGTCGACCCGGGGAGGAGGCGTACGTGCACGCCCGATCCGGTCGTCCGTGCCGCCGTTGCGGCGACACGGTCCGGGTGGCGATGGCCGGCGCGCCACCCCGCGAGCGCACCGTCTTCTCCTGCCCCACCTGTCAGGGCGGCCTCGCCCCCGGGGACGACGGACGCCCGCAGCGGCCGTTGGGCAGCACCGCCGGGCCGCGGGGTGCCTACCGGCGACGGACGCCCTGACCGGCGGTCAGGCCGCGGAGGCCGAGACGGTGGACCGGCTCGCAGCCCCGACGGGCAGCGACACCGGGATGGTCAGCGTCTCGACGTGCTCGACCCGCACCTGGACCAGGCCGAGGAGCTCGGAGAGCGTCATCCCGAGGCCGGCGCACACGGCGGCGAGCAGCTCGGAGGAGGCCTCCTTGGTGCCCCGCTCCATCTCGCTGAGGTAGCCGAGGGAGACCGACGAGGCGGCCGCGACGTCGCGCAGCGTGCGCCCCTGGGCCTGGCGGACCTCGCGCAGGACCTCACCGAGCTCGGTGCGGAACAGGATCACGACGCCTCCTCTCGAAACACCGTCGTGCGTGGCACCACCGTACTCTGCCGTGCCCACGCCGTCGCGACGGTTGGGCGCCGGGCAGGTGCCGGAGTGGGTGAACACCGCGAGCCTCAGCCGTCTTCCCGATGCCGGCGCGCGGCCTCGCGCTCGGCACGCGCCGCGCGCTTGCGCGCGGTCCGTGCGCTCGTCCGGCGCAGCCGGCGCGCCTGGAGCAGGTAGTCCACCCCGGTGACGACGGTGACCACGACCGCAGCCACGAGGATCGTCCACGCGAGACCGTCCCAGAACGGCGGGGCGGGCAGGGTCCAGCGCGGCCAGAGGAGGAACCCGATGCCGAAGGTCTGCAGCAGGGTCTTGAGCTTGCCGCCGCGGTTGGCGGCGATGACCCCGTGCCGGATGACGAAGAACCGGACGACGGTGATCCCCCACTCCCGGACGAGCACGACGAGGGTGAGCCACCACGGCACCTGACCGATCACCGACAGCCCGACCAGGGCCATCGTGACCAGGGCCTTGTCGGCGATCGGGTCGATGACCTTGCCGACGTTGGTCACCAGGCCCCGGCTGCGGGCGAGGTCCCCGTCGACCCGGTCGGTGACCATCGCCAGGGCGAACACGCCGAAGGCGGCCCACCGGTAGCCGGGGCTGGTCCCGCGGTCGAGGAGCAGCAGCCAGCCGAAGACCGGGACGAGGAGCAGCCGGAAGACGGTGAGGTAGTTGGCGATGTTCCACGCGCTGGGCCCCGGCGTGCCGGGGACGAGCGGGCTCGCCGGGTCGAGGCCCTCGCGGTACGGGTCACTGGCCCGGCCGTCGGCGAGGGGGCCCGGTCGCACCGGGCGGGCCGGCTGCTCGCTCACCGCGCCTCCACGGCCTCGACGACGAGGTCGACGCCCTCCGCACCGACGACGACCCCGCGGACGAGGTCGCCGACCGTGGGCCGCGCCGCGCCGTGGCCGACCCGCAGGAGGCAGACGCCGTCGACGTCGGGGCCCTGGTGGTCGGCCCGACCGACGAGGACGTCGGGCTCGTCCGGGTCGGGCTCCTCGACGAGGACGACGACCTGCTCGCCGACCCGCTCCAGGGCCCGCTGGGCGGTGAGCTCCTCGACGAGGGCCGAGAGCCGCTCGACCCGCTCCGCGACGACGTGCTCCGGCAGGTGACCGTCGAGGCCCTCGGCCTCGGTGCCGTCCTCGTCGGAGTAGCCGAAGACGCCGACGACGTCGAGCCGGGCCGCGCTGAGGAAGCGCTCGAGCTCATCGACGTCGGCCTCGGTCTCGCCGGGGAAGCCGACGATGACGTTGCTCCGCGCCCCGGCGAGCGGCTGACGGTCCCGGACCCGGCCGAGGAGGTCGAGGAAGTCCTCGGTGCCGCCGAAGCGCCGCATCCGTCGGAGCAGGGCCGGCGCGGCGTGCTGGAAGGACAGGTCGTACCACGGGGAGACCCCCGGGGTGGTGGCCATCGCGTCGAGGAGCCCCGGGCGCACCTCGGCCGGCTGGAGGTAGGAGACCCGGACCCGCTCGACCCCCTCGACCGCCGCGAGCTCCGGCAGCAGCCGCTCGAGCAGGGCGAGGTCGCCGAGGTCCTTGCCGTACGAGGTCGAGTTCTCGCTGACGAGGAACAGCTCGCGCACCCCGCGCTCGGCGAGCCATCGGGCCTCGGCGAGGACGTCGGTGGGCCGCCGGGAGACGAACGAGCCCCGGAACGAGGGGATGGCACAGAACGCGCACCGCCGGTCGCAGCCGCTGGCGATCTTCAGCGGAGCCCACGGCCGGTCCTCGAGCCTGGCGCGCACGACCTGCGCGAGGTGGCCGGGCAGCGCGACGTCCCGCGCCGCGGCCGGTCGGGACGCCGGCGAGAGCGGGAGCAGCCGGCGCCGGTCGGCGGGCACGTGCGCCTGCGGGGGATGCCCGTCGAGGACCGCCCGCAGATGGGCGGACATCTCGAGGTAGGAGTCGAAGCCGAGGACGGCGTCGGCGTCGGGAAGCTCGTCGGCGAGGGTGCGGCCGTAGCGCTCGGCGAGGCAGCCGACGGCGACGACCGCGCGGGTGCGCCCGCTCTCCTTGAGGTCGGCGGCCTCGAGCAGGGCGTCGATGGAGTCCTTCTTCGCCTGCTCGACGAACCCGCACGTGTTGACCACGGCGACGTCGGCGTCGGCGGCGTCCGGGACCAGGGTCCACCCGTCGGCGGCGAGCCGGCCGGCCAGCTCCTCGGAGTCGACCTCGTTGCGGGTGCAACCGAGGGTCACCAGCGCGACACTGCCCCGGGCCGCGCTGGTGGTCATGCGGTCACTCTAGTTGCGGCCCGGGGCGCTCCCGGCCACCGGCGGTAGGGTCGCGCGCATGCCCTCGCCCGACCTCGAGCGTGTCCGCCGCCTCCTCGCCGAGCACCCCGTCGTCGACGGCCACAACGACCTGCCGTGGGAGGCCCGCCGGCGCACCGGCTACGACTGGGGACGGCTCGGCGTCGACCGGCCCGGCGCACCGACCCACACCGACATCCCCCGCCTGCGCCAGGGCGGGGTCGGCGCGCAGTTCTGGTCGGTCTTCGTCCCCGCGCCCCTGGCCGGTGACGCCGCGGTCGCGGCGACGCTCGAGCAGGTCGACGCCGTCCACGAGCTCGTCCGACGCCATCCGGAGGACCTCGCCCTCGCGAGGACCCGGGCCGACGTCGAACGGGCCTGGACCCAGGGCCGCATCGCCTCGCTCATCGGTGCCGAGGGCGGGCACAGCATCCACTCCTCGCTCGGCACGCTGCGGATGCTCTTCGCCCTCGGGGTCCGCTACCTCACCCTGACCCACAACGACAACGTGCCGTGGGCCGACTCCGCCACCGACGAGCCGGTGCTCGGTGGGCTCAGCGCCTTCGGCCGCGAGGTCGTCAGGGAGATGAACCGGCTGGGGATGATCGTCGACCTCTCGCACGTCTCGGCCGACACGATGCGCGACGCCCTGGACACCACCGAGGCGCCGGTCCTCTTCTCGCACTCCTCGGCCCGCGCGGTGTGCGGCCACCCGCGCAACGTCCCCGACGACGTCCTCGAGCGGCTCCCGGGCAACGGCGGGGTGTGCATGGTGACGTTCGTCCCGAAGTTCGTCTCCCCGGCCGTGCGGGAGTGGGACCTCGACGCCGCCGACGCCGCGGCCGCCCAGGGCATCCGGGCCGCCGACCTCGAGGCCTACAGCGCCTTCACGGCGGCTCGGCGAGACACCCACCCGGCCCCCGTCGCGACCGTGGCCGACGTCGTCGCCCACTGCGAGCACGTCCGGGAGGTGGCCGGCGTCGAGCACGTCGGCCTCGGCGGCGACTACGACGGCGTCGACGTCCAGCCGGAGGGGCTCGAGGACGTCAGCGGCTACCCGCGCCTGCTCGCCGCGCTCGCCGACCGGGGCTGGAGCGACGCCGACCTCGCCGCGCTCGCCGGTGGCAACGCGCTGCGGCTGCTCGGCGAGGTCGAGCAGCGCGCCGTCACCCTCGCCGCCACCCGCGGCCCGAGCCTGGCCCGCATCGAGGACCTGGACGGCCGTCCCGGCTGACCGGCCGCCGCCCCGGTCACGACCGGGTCACTGCCGCGAGCGCATCACCGTCAGCGCGACGAGGCGGGAGATGACCATCGCGACGTAGAGCACCCCGCCGAGCTGCTCGACCGTGACGACGGCCCGGGCCTGGGGACGGATCGGGCCGACGTCGGAGAGGCCGACGCTGGTGAGGTTCGCGCCCGAGAAGTAGAGCAGCTCGAGGAACGACCGCTGGCCGGGCCCGTCGAACGAGGTGAACGAGGCCGGCCACCCCTCCTGGACGGCGAGGTAGAGGTAGGCGAACGCGAAGACGAGGACGGTGAAGGCCGCCCCGACGGCGAACAGCTCGTCCTTGGTGACCCAGTAGTCCTCGAACATGTACGCGATGAGGGCGTACGCCGTGTAGAAGTAGAAGACGGCCAGCACCGTGTGGGCGACGACGAGCACCGCCGGCCGCTCGTCGACCAGGCTCCAGACCTCGAACACCGCGGCCGGACCGGCGAGGGTCACCGAGAGCCAGGTGAGCGCCGGGGTGCTGCGGACGGTGAAGACGGCGGTGACCACCGCCGCGAGGCTGAGCAGGGAGATGACCGCCCGTCCGTAGCCGACGCTGTCGGGCCCGGTGAGGAAGGGCAGCAGGAGGATGACGAGGATCTGGACCGCGAGCAGGACGGCCGAGGGCTGCTTGCGCAGCATCGCCCGCCACCGGGTCCAGGTCGACGGCGACTCGCGGAGCTCCTCCTCCCAGATCGACGGCATGGCCACACCGTAGTCGGGGGTCGTGGACAATACGGGGATGCCGAGCGCTCTGCTCCTCCCCCTCCTGACCTGCTCCGCCGTGCTCCTCCTCAGCGGTGTCGGCAAGCTGCGCGACCCCGCCGGCGTCGACGCCGCGTTCGGCTCGATGCGGGTCCCCGCGCCGCTCGACGCGGCATGGGCACGGCGGGCGCTGCCGTGGGGCGAGGTGGCGCTGGGGCTGTGGCTGCTCCTGGCCACGGGCGTCGCGCTCGTCCTCGTCGCCGTGGCCGTCCTGGCCCTCTTCCTCGCCTACCTCGTCCTCGTCACCCGGGCGCTGCGGGCCCCGGCGCCCGCCGACTGCGGCTGCTTCGGCGCCATCGGCGACTCCCGGGTCACCCCGGTCACGGTGTGGCGCAACGGGCTGCTCGTCCTGGCCGCGACGCTCACCGTCGTGGCCGGGTTGCGTGACGTCTCGGTGCTCTCCGACGCCCGCCTCGAGGGCGTGTGGGCCTGGCTCATCGCCGCCTTCCTCGCGGTCGCCGTCGCCGTGCTCGTCGCCTGGCGACCCGCCGCGGCCCACGCCGGCGAGGCGTCCGGACCCGGCCGGGCCGCCGGCACCGGGCCGGCTCCCGGCACGACCGGCCCCGACGGCGAGTACCTGCGCACCCCCATCCCCCGGGCCCAGGTCCTCACCGAGAGCGGTGAGGTCGTGCTCGTCGGCCAGGCAGCATCCCGGGCCGCGCACCTGCTCGTCTTCCTCAGCCCCGGGTGCGGTCCGTGCCAGAGCATCGGCCCCGACCTCGCGGGCTGGCGCTCCGACCTCCAGCCGGTCGTCCTCAAGGCGGTGGTCACCAGCTCGCCCGACGTCGTCCACGCCCTGCCCTACCTCGCCGGCGGGTGGTTCGACGTCCACGGCATCACCCGGGAGGCGTTCGGCATCTCGACGCCGGGGGCCGTGCTCCTCGGGGCCGACGGAGCGCTGGCCGGGGGCCCGGTGATGGGCGAGGCCGCGGTGCGCGAGTTCGTCGCCGAGGTCAGCGAGCACCTCCGGCAGGCGCGCGAGGAGGCCGACGGCGGCCCCGCCGATGACGCGCCGGCCGGCGACGAGCCGGTCCGGCCCCCGGGCCGGCTCGAGCCGGTCAGCGACGACCGGTGAGCTGCCAGGCGTCCTCGCCCGGGTCGTCGTCGTCGTCCCACGCCCGCGCCTGCGGGTAGCGGTCGAGGTCCTCGGCGACGGCGTCGGTCCCGTACCGCACGACCGGCACCTCGGCGGTGTCGTCGAGGGCGGGCTCGGCCGCCGCCGCCCCGGCCGCCCCGGGCGCCGCGGGCGGCGTCGTGCCGGCTCCCGTCGTGTCGGCCGCCACGGCGAGGGCGTGCGCGTCCCCGCCCATCGGCTGGCCGTCGTACGGCGCGTCGACCTCGGGAACCTCCTCGCCGCGCATCAGCGCGAGCGTCGTCGGCAGGTCGTCGGGCTTGACGAGGACGTCGCGAGCCTTGGAGCCCTCCGAGGGGCCGACGACGCCACGGGACTCCAGGAGGTCCATGAGCCGGCCGGCCTTGGCGAAGCCGACCCGCAGCTTGCGCTGGAGCATGGAGGTCGACCCGAACTGGGTGGTGACGACGAGCTCGGCCGCCTGGAGCAGCAGGTCGAGGTCGTCGCCGATGTCGTCCTCGACCTGCTTCTTCGGCTGGGCCACGACCACGTCCTGCCGGTAGCTGGGCTTCAGCTGCGCGGTGACGTGCTTGACGACGGCGTGGATCTCGGACTCGGTGACCCAGGCGCCCTGGACACGCATCGTCTTGCTCGCGCCCATCGGCAGGAACAGCGCGTCGCCCTGCCCGATCAGCTTCTCGGCGCCGGGCTGGTCGAGGACGACCCGGGAGTCGGCGAGCGAGGAGGTGGCGAAGGCCATCCGTGAGGGCACGTTGGCCTTGATGAGGCCGGTGACGACGTCGACGCTCGGCCGCTGGGTGGCCAGGACCAGGTGGATGCCGGCGGCCCGGGCGAGCTGGGTGATCCGGACGATCGACTCCTCGACGTCGCGGGGGGCCACCATCATGAGGTCGGCGAGCTCGTCGACGACGACGAGGAGGTAGGGGTACGGCGCGATGACCCGCTCGGACCCCGGCAGCGGGGTCACCTTTCCAGCCCTGACGGCCTGGTTGAAGTCGTCGAGGTGCTTGAACCCGTAGTGCGCGAGGTCGTCGTAGCGGGTGTCCATCTCCCGCACGACCCACTGGAGGGCCTCGGCGGCCTTCTTCGGGCTCGTGATGATCGGGGTGATGAGGTGCGGGATCCCCTCGTACGCCGTGAGCTCGACCCGCTTGGGGTCGACGAGGACGAGGCGGACCTCGTCCGGGGTCGCCCGCATGAGGATCGAGGTGATCATCGAGTTGACGAAGCTGGACTTGCCCGAGCCGGTGGCGCCCGCGACGAGCAGGTGCGGCATCTTCGCGAGGTTGGCGATGACGTAGCCGCCCTCGACGTCCTTGCCGACGCCCATCACCATCGGGTGCTGGGTGTTGCGGGCGACCTGGCTGCGCAGGACGTCGCCGAGGCTGACCTTCTCCCGGTCCAGGTTGGGGATCTCGATGCCGATCGCGGACCTGCCGGGGATCGGGCTGAGGATGCGGACGTCCGCGCTGGCGACGGCGTAGGCGATGTTCTTGGACAGGGCCGTGACCCGCTCGACCTTGATCCCCGGGCCGAGCTCGACCTCGTAGCGGGTGACGGTCGGCCCGCGGGAGAAGCCGGTGACCTGGGCGTCGATGTCGAACTGGTCGAGCACCTGGGTCAGCGACTCGACGATGCGGTCGTTGGCCGCGCTCCGGCTCCGGTGCGGGCTCCCCGGCTCGAGCACCGCCGCGTCGGGGAGGGTGTAGGTGACGTCGCCGGTGAGCGAGAGCTGCTCGACGCGCTGGGGCAGGGCGCTCGTCGGTGGCGCCTCGAGCGTGGCCCTCGCCGGTGCGGAACCGCCGACCCCGGTGGGGGGCGCGTCGGTGACGACGGCGGGCGAGGTCTCGGCGGCCCCGGGCGTCGGCCCGGTCGGCCGCTTCTGGCCCGGACGCAGCCGCTTGCCGGTGCGGGGGTCGACGAGCGCGGCCTGCTCGAAGGCCTCCCGGTCCTCGGGTGTCCAGTCCCCCTCCCCCGGACCGTGCGCCCCGGCGCCGCGGCGCCGGCGGCGCGGGGCCGGGCCACCCTCGGGCTCGGCAACCGGCTCCGGCTGGTGCCCGGTGAGCCGGTCGACGAGCTCACGGGCCCGGGCCGGCACCTGGTGCACGGGGGTCGCGGTGAGGACGAGCACGCCGAAGGCCCCGAGGAGGACGAGGAGTGGCACGGTGCCGTAGACCGAGACCGCCGCGACGAGCGGGCTGGAGGCGAGGAACCCGATGATGCCGCCCGCCGCACGCATCGCCTCGGCACCCATCGGTGGGGTCGGCAGGTCGTTGGCGACGTGCACGAGGCCGCACGCCGCGAACGCCAGGGCGGTGGTGCCGACGGCCATCCGGGAGGTCGCGGACTCCTCCTGAGGGGCGCGCAGGACGCGCAGGCCGAAGAGGAGGAGGACGATCGGGGCGGCGTAGCCGACCTTGCCGAGGGTGCCGGCGACGACGGCGTGGACGACGATCCCGACCGCGCCCGGCATCCCCCACCACTCCCGGGCGGCGACGACGACGGCGAGCGCGATGAGGAGGAGGCCGACGCCGTCGCGCCGGTGCTCGGGCTCGAGGTCGCGGCCGGTGTCGCCGACCTTGCGGGCCACGGCCCCGGTGGCGTGGGCCAGGCCCATCCACGTCGTCCGGGCGGCGCGCAGCGGCAGCGGCAGGCCGCCGGCGCGGGCACGCCCGGTGCTCGTGCGGGCGCGCGTCGTCCCCCTGCGGTTCGCGGGCCGGGTGGACCGACCACGCGCGCGGGACGTCGTGGACGTGCGAGTCGCCATGGTCGCAGGCTACGCGAGAGTCACACCGGACTCACGCGTCACACGCGGCGCGCGCGTAAACCGCGATGAGGCGCTCAGGCCTCGATGACGGTGGGGATGATCATCGGCCGGCGCCGGATCTCGCGCCCGACCCAGCTCCCGACGGTCCGCCGGATCAGCTGCTGGAGCTGGTAGGAGTCGGTGACCCCCTGCGCCGCGGCGTCGTCGAGCGCCCGCTCGATCTGGGGCCGGACCTCCTCGAACACCTCGTCGTCCTCGACGAAGCCACGGGCGGTGATCTCCGGGCCCGCGACGACCTTGCCGGTCATCGAGTCGACGACGACGACGACCGAGATGAAGCCCTCGTCGCGCAGGATGCGGCGGTCCTTCAGGAGGGTCTCGTCGGCCGCACCCACCGACGAGCCGTCGACGTAGACGTACCCGCAGTCGACCGCCCCGGCGACCGACACCCGGCCGTCGACGAGGTCGACGACGATGCCGTCCTCGGCGATGACGACGCCCCGGCGCGGGACCCCGGTCCGCAGGGCGAGCTCGGCGTTGGCGACGAGGTGGCGCCACTCGCCGTGCACCGGCATGACGTTGCGCGGCTTGACGATGTTGTACGCGTAGAGCAGCTCGCCCGCGCTGGCGTGGCCGGAGACGTGCACCTCGGCGTTCCCCTTGTGCACCACGGTGGCGCCGAGCCGCATCAGCCCGTTGATGACCCGGTAGACGGCGTTCTCGTTCCCCGGGATGAGCGAGGAGGCCAGGAGCACGGTGTCGCCCGAGCCGACCTCGATCCGGTGGTCGCGGCTGGCCATCCGCGACAGCGCGGCCATCGGCTCGCCCTGGGAGCCGGTGGAGACGAGGACGACCTTGTCGTCGGGCAGGTCGTCGAGGGCCCTGAGGTCCACGAGGACGCCGTCGGGGACGTGGAGGTAGCCGAGGTCGGCGGCGATGCCCATCGTGCGGACCATCGACCGGCCGATCAGCGCGACCTTGCGCCCGGCCTTCTCGGCGGCGTCGAGCACCTGTTGGACCCGGTGGACGTGCGAGGAGAAGCAGGCGACGATGATCCGCCGCTCCGCGTGCCGGAAGACCTTGTCGATGGCCGAGGCGATGTCCCGTTCCGGGGTGGTGAACCCGGGGACCTCCGCGTTCGTCGAGTCGACGAGGAAGAGGTCGACCCCCTCCTCCCCGAGCCGGGCGAAGGCCCGCAGGTCGGTGAGCCGGCCGTCGAGCGGGAGCTGGTCCATCTTGAAGTCGCCGGTGTGCAGCAGCGTCCCGCCCGGCGTGCGGACGCAGACGGCGAGCGCGTCGGGGATCGAGTGGTTGACGGCGACGAACTCGCAGTCGAAGACGCCCAGCCGCTCGCGGTCCCCCTCGCGCACGCCGAGCGTGTACGGGGTGATGCGGTGCTCCTTGAGCTTGGCCTCGACGAGCGCGAGGGTCAGCTGCGAACCGACGACCGGGATGTCCGGCTTGAGCCGCAGCAGGTACGGGACGGCGCCGATGTGGTCCTCGTGGCCGTGGGTGAGGACGAGCGCCTGGACGTCGTCGAGCCGGTCCTCGATGTAGCTGAAGTCGGGGAGGATCAGGTCGATGCCCGGGTGGTGGTCGTCGGGGAAGAGCACGCCGCAGTCGATGACGAGGAGCTGGCCGTCGTGCTCGATCACCGTCATGTTGCGGCCCACCTCGCCGAGCCCGCCGAGCGGGACGACCCGGACCCCGCCCCGCGCGAGCGGTGCCGGCTCCCCGAGGTCGGGGTGGGGGTGGCTCATCGGCCGGGCATCGTCGCCAGCGCCGAGCGGAGCAGCTCGAGGTGCTCCGCCGGCGACTCGACGAGCGGGAGCCGGACGACCGCGGAGTCGATGACACCGAGCTCGACGAGCGCCGCCTTGGCCATGATCGCACCCTGCGAGGTCGTCATGATCGCCTCGACGACCGGGACGAGGGCGGCGTGGATGCGGCGGGCCCGGCCGAGGTCGCCGCGGTCGACCGCCTCGACCATCGCCCGGTAGTGGTCGCCGGCGACGTGCCCGACGACGGAGACCACACCGGTCGCGCCGAGCGCGAGCAGCAGGAGGTTGGCCTGGTCGTCACCGCTGAACCACAGCAGGTCGGTGGCCGCCATCACCTTGGTCGCCGACCACGGGTCCCCCTTGGCGTCCTTGACCGCCCGGATGTTCGGGTGCTCGGCCAGCGTCAGGAGGGTCTCGGTGGTGAACGGGATGCCGGTGCGCCCGGGGATGTCGTAGAGCATCACCGGCAGGTCGGTGGTGTCGGCGACGGCGCGGCAGTGGGCGATGACACCGGCCTGGGTCGGCTTGTTGTAGTACGGCGAGACGAGGAGGAGCGCGTCTGCGCCGGCCTCGAGGGCCCGGCCGGCCATGCGCACCGAGTGGGCGGTGTCGTTCGAGCCGACCCCGGCCACCACCGCGGCCCGCCCGCCGACCCGCTCCGTGACCCGGCGGACCATCTCGACCGACTCGTCGTCGGAGAGGGTGGCCGACTCCCCGGTCGTGCCGTTGACGACGATCCCGTCGTGGCCGAGCCCGAGGAGGTGGTCGACGAGGGCGTCCACCCCCCTCTCGTCGACCGCTCCACCGGGGGACATCGGGGTCACCATCGCGGTGAGGACACGGCCGAACGGGGAGGGCGTCATGCGCGCCAGCGTAGTCGCGGGCCCCCCGGCCGCGGCAGTGGCGACGGTACGGGTCCCCCCCGGTAGGCTCGCGGCGTGCGCCAGTACCTCGACCTGCTCGACCACGTCATGACGCACGGGGTCGAGAAGTCCGACCGCACCGGCACCGGTACGCGCAGCGTCTTCGGGTACCAGATGCGCTTCGACCTCGGCGCGGGCTTCCCGGTGCTGACGACGAAGCGGCTGCACCTGCGCTCGATCATCGGCGAGCTGCTGTGGTTCCTCCGCGGCGACACGAACGTCCGCTGGCTCCAGGAGCGCGGCATCACCATCTGGGACGAGTGGGCCGACGAGCTGGGCGACCTCGGCCCGGTCTACGGCCACCAGTGGCGCTCCTGGCCCACCCCCGACGGCCGGCACATCGACCAGATCGCCCGGGTCCTGCAGTCGATCCGGACGACCCCGGACTCCCGCCGACACGTCGTGTCCGCCTGGAACGTCGCCGAGGTCGACGCGATGGCCCTGCCTCCGTGCCACACGATGTTCCAGTTCTACGTGCGCCCTGCCGCGGACGGCGGGGCCGCCTTCCTCGACTGCCAGCTCTACCAGCGCAGCGCCGACGTCTTCCTCGGGGTGCCGTTCAACATCGCCAGCTACGCGCTGCTCACGATGATGGCCGCCCAGCAGACGGACCTGCGGGCCGGCGAGCTCGTCCACACCCTCGGCGACGCCCACCTCTACCTCAACCACCTCGACCAGGCCCGGACCCAGCTGGGCCGCGAGCCGATGGCCCTGCCGACGATGCGGATCCGGCCCAGGGGTTCCATCGACGAGTACGAGCTCGAGGACTTCGAGCTCGTCGGCTACCAGGCCCACCCCTCGATCAGGGCGCCGATCGCCGTATGACCAGGATCAGCATCATCGCCGCCGTCGCGAGCAACGGCGTCATCGGGCGCGACGGCGGGATGCCGTGGCACCTGCCCGAGGAGCTCCAGCACTTCAAGGCCACGACGATGGGTCACCCACTCGTCATGGGACGGCGGACCTTCGAGGGCATCGGCCGCGCCCTCCCGGGGCGCCGGACCATCGTGCTGACCCGCGACCCGCAGTGGCACCACCCCGGCGTCGAGTCCGCCCACTCCTTCCCGGAGGCGGTCGCGCTGGCCGGGCCGGCCGACGAGGTGTTCGTGGTCGGCGGCGCGCAGGTGTACCGCGAGGCGCTGCCGTACGCCCACCGGCTGGTCATCACCGAGGTCGACGGATCTCCCGACGGGGACACCCTCTTCCCCGAGTGGGACCGGTCGGCGTGGCGCGAGGAGTCCCGCGAGGTCCACGAGGGGTGGACCCGGGTCGTCTACGACCGGGTCTGACCGCGCGCTAGCAGGCTTCCCGCCGCCTCCGGCACTAGGCCGGCGCCCAGCATCCGCTCGAGCAGGTCGACCCACCGCCCGACGCCACCGTGCCCGGCGAGCCGGGCCCACGCCGCCGCCCCCTCCTCGGGATGGCCGTGCCCGGCGAGGGAGACGGCGTACCAGAACGTCGGCTGCGGGTCCTGCGGCGCCAGCCCCAGCGCCTCGCGGTGGCGGCGGTCGGCCGCGGCGAGGTCCCCGGCCCCGGCCAGCTCCGCCGCCGCGGAGCCCTCAGCCCAGCCGAGCTCGAGCCCGACGAGCCGACGCAGCGGCACGAGGGGCTCGGGGTCGTCGTCGACCCGCACCTCGGCGAGCACGCCGGCGAGCAGGTCACCGGAGCCCGCCGGCCCCCGGACGTGCAGGGCGGCGGACTGGCGGCCCCGGATGTCGCCGCCGAGCCGCTCGGCGGCGTCGAGGGCGTCGAGCAGCCGCAGCGCGAGGTGCTGCCCGCGGGCCCCGGAGTAGGCCGCGGCCATCGCCTCCGGGACCCCGGGAGAGGCCATCATGTTCGCCTGGGCCGAGAACCCGTCGCCGGTGACGTGGCCGGCGTGCGGGATGCAGCTCGGGCCGGTGTGCGCCGCCGCCGTCCCGTCCGCCGCGACGACCCCGACCTGGCGGTGGGCCGCATCCTCGTCGGCAGCGAGCGAGGCCGCGAGCGCGTCGGCCGGGGAGGCTCCACCGCGCATCCCCTCGAGCACCCGGGTGCCGTGCGCCGGCAGGAGCCGGGCCTGGGAGGCGACGACCCCGGTCCCGGGCTCGACGAATCGGGCGATCCTGCCGACGGCGGGCAGGCAGGTGGCGATGGCGATGCCGAGCACCCCGGTGTCGGGGCAGCGCGCGACGATCGAGTAGGTCATGGGCCATCGTGGGCACCGTGGGGGGCTCCTGTCCACGGCTGGGTAGGGTCGGGTCGTGCCGATCCACTCCCGCCGCACCGGCGACGTCGCCGTCGTCACCATCGAGCGCCCGCACCGCCGCAACGCCCTGAACCTCGAGTCCCTCGACCTGCTGCACACGGCCGTGGGCGAGGCGCTGCAGGGCGGCGCCCGGGCGGTGGTCCTCACCGGCGCCGAGGGGCACTTCTGCGCGGGGGCGGACCTCACCGAGCTGGAGGACGTCTCGTTCACCCAGCGGCTCGCCGAGGTGCTCGAGCACCTCGCGGCGGCCCCGGTCGTCACCGTCGCCGCCGTCGAGGGCTCGTGCATGGGGTTGGGGATGCAGCTCGCCCTGGCCTGCGACGTGCGGGTCGTCGCCGACTCGGCTCGCTTCGCGGTGCCGGTCGCCCGCCTCGGGCTCATGGTCGACCACTGGACCCTCGACCGGCTGGCCCGGGCCTGGGGTGAGGGCGCGGCGCGGCACCTGGTCCTCACCGCCGCGGTCCTGGACGCCGACGACGCCTGGCGCCTCGGCTTCGCGCAGGCCCGTGGCGGCCTCGAGGAGGCGGTCGCGGTGGCGACCCGCGCCGCGGCCCTGGCCCCGCTCAGCCAGGCCGGGTCGAAGACCGGCTTCGAGGCCCACCACGACAACCACGCCGAGGTCGCCCGCTACGAGGCGGCCTTCGCCCGCGCCTGGCGCAGCGACGACCTCGCCGAGGGACGCGCCGCGTTCCGCGAGCGGCGCGAGCCGACGTTCCGGGGGCGCTGATGAGCGAGCACCGGCACGACCACGGCCCGGGCCCGCTCGCCGACGCCAGCGTCCGGGCGGCCCGGCCCAACGACGCCCCGGCCGTCGGGCGGGTCCAGGCCACCGTCTTCCGCGAGGCCTACACCGGGCGCGTCCCGGACCAGGTGGTCGAGCTCTTCGAGCCCGAGCCGTTCGCCCGGGCCTGGCGCGAGAGCCTCACCGCCCCGCCCGCGGGGGTGCACCGGCTGCTCGTGGCCTGCGCCGGCGAGCAGGTCGTCGGCGTGGCCGCGGTCGGCCCCAGCCAGGACCCGGACGCCGGCCCCACCACGGCCGAGGTGACCCTCCTCGCCGTCCACCCCGAGGCCCGCCGCCAGGGCCACGGGTCACGGCTGCTCAACGCGAGCGTCGACGTGCTCCGCGACGCCGGGGCGGAGGCGGTCGCCACCTGGCTGCTCGCCGACGACGAGGCCGGCCGGGCGTTCCTCGCGGCCTCCGGGTTCGGCCCGGACGGCGCCTTCCGCGACCGCGTGGTCTCCCCCGACGGCCAGACGCTCCGGGAGGTCAGGCTCACCGCGGTCGTCGGCACCGCCGGGGACGAATGAGCGCGGCAGCGGCGGAGCAGCCGGCGGGGGCGTCGGCCCTGCCCGCCGGCCGGCGCCGCGAGGTGCTGCGGACCTCCCTGTACGTCGGCGGTGCCACGGGGGCCTACGGCATCTCCTTCGGTGCGCTCTCGGTCGCCTCGGGGCTCGACGTCTGGCAGACCCAGGCCCTCAGCCTGCTGCTGTTCAGCGGGGGCTCGCAGTTCGCCGTCGTCGGCATCCTGGGGGCGGGCGGCAGCGGTGCCGCGGCGGTCGCCACCTCGACGCTGCTCGGGGTCCGCAACGGGCTCTACGCCCTGCAGACCTCCCGCTTCCTCGGCGTGGCCGGCGTCCGCCGGCTCGCCGCGGCCCAGGTCACCATCGACGAGTCCACGGCGGTCGGGGTCGCCCAGGGCGAGGCCCCCGCGCAGCGCCTCGGGTTCTGGGTCACCGGCGTCGCGGTGTTCCTCGGCTGGAACCTGATGACCCTGGTCGGCGCCCTCGTCGGCAACGCGCTCGGCGACCCCCGCCGATGGGGCCTGGACGCCGCCGCAGCGGCCGCCTTCGCGGCCCTCCTCTGGCCCCGGCTGCGCAGCGGCGACGCCGCGGCCACGGCCGTCCTCGCCGTATTCGTCGCCCTCGCGGGCAGCCCGTTCCTGCCGGCGGGGGTCCCCGTCATCCTCGCCGCCGTCGCGGCTCTGGTGGTCGGGATGCGGCGGCCGGGCCGGCACGAGCACGCCCTCGAGGGCGAGGACGGCCGGCTGCCCGGATCGGACCCCCTCCCGTGAGCACCTGGGTCACCGTCCTCCTCGCCTGCGCCCTCGCCTACCTGCTCAAGCTCGCCGGCTACCTGGTCCCGGAGCGGTGGGTCGAGGGCGAGCGGCGCTCCCGGGTCACGACGCTGCTGCCGGTGGCGCTGCTCGCTGCGCTCGTGACCGTCCAGAGCGTCGTCGGCACCGCGGGGCGGCTCACCCTGGACGCCCGAGCCGCCGCCCTGGCGGCGGCGGTGGTGCTGCTGCTGCTGCGGGCCAACTTCCTCGTCGTCGTCGTCGGGGCCGCCGTCGTCGCCGGCGTGCTGCGCGCGGTCGGTTGGGGCTGACCCGCGGCCTCAGTCGTCGAGCCCGAGGTAGTGCTCGAGCCCGACGGTCAGGCCGGGGTGGTCGGCGACCCCCCGGACGGCGTGGATCACCCCGGACATGAAGGAGACCCGGTCGAAGGAGTCGTGGCGGATCGTGAGCATCTCACCCGGGCCGCCGAGGAGGACCTCCTGGTGGGCCACGAGCCCGCGCAGCCGCACCGAGTGGACCGGGATGCCGTGCACGCGCGCCCCCCGGGCACCGTCCGGGTCGTGCCGGGTGGCGTCGGGGACCGGACCGAGCCCGGCCTCCTCCCGTGCCGCAGCGACGAGGCCGGCGGTCCGCGCCGCGGTCCCCGAGGGCGCGTCGACCTTGTCCGGGTGGTGCAGCTCGACGACCTCCACCGACTCGTAGAAACGGGCCGCGCGGCGCGCGAACGCCATCATGAGCACCGCTCCGACGGCGAAGTTCGGGGCGACGAGCACCCCCACCCGCGGCCGGTCCCCGAGCTGGTCGCGCAGCGCCGCGAGCCGCTCCGCGGACCACCCGGTCGTCCCGACGACGGTGTGCACCCCCTGCTCGACGCAGTGCCTGACGTTCGCGGGCGAGGCGTCCGGGACGCTGAACTCGACGGCCACGTCGGCGCCGTCGAGGTCGCCGAGGTCGTCGCCCTCGTCGAAGCGCCCGACCAGCTCGAGCCCCTCGGTGTCCTCCACGGCCCGGCAGACGGTCGACCCCATCCGCCCGGCGGCGCCGATGACGGCCACTCTCGTGCTCATGGCGCCACCCTAGCGAGGCGCGGGGTCGTCCGTTCGGACACCCTCGTTCACCTCCTGTTCACCTTGGTCGGCTCAGTGGCGTACCCTAGAGGTGAACGGAAGATGAACACCCGCCGAACGACAGGGGGCCAGCGATGAAGAAGGTCGTCACCCGCACCACCGACACCGGCCTGGCAGTCCGCTGGGTCCCGGTCGTCGGCCCTGACGGTCGCACCCGGATGGAGATGCGCTGGAGCGCGCCGCCCGCGCTGCGGAAGCGCTCCGCCGCCTGAGGCGGCACCGCGCTCCGCCGGCCGAGGCGGCACGACGACGGGGCCCGCACCACCACGTGGTGCGGGCCCCGTCGTCGGTGCGGTGACCGTCAGGCGTCGCTCGGCGCGCCCTCGTCGGAGCGCTCGCCCCGGCCGCGGCCGCCACGGCGGCGACGCCGGGCCCGGCGCTCGCCACGGTCCTCGCCCGAGCCCTCGGCGTCGTCGCCCGAGCCGTCGGGGTCGTCCTCGGACGCGTCGTCGGCGTCCACGGTCGCCGCGTGCTCCGCGGGGGCCGCCGGCTGGGCGGCCACTGCCGGCTCCCCGGCATCCGACCCGTGGTCGCCGTCGGCGATCACCGCGGCGAGGCTCAGCTTGCCGCGCGGGTCGATCTCCTTGAGCTCGACCTGGATCTTCTGGCCCACGGCGAGGACGTCCTCGACGGCGTCGATCCGCTTGCCGCCGACGAGCTTGCGCACCTCGGAGATGTGCAGCAGGCCGTCCTTGCCGGGCAGCAGCGAGATGAACGCCCCGAAGGTCGTCGTCTTCACGACGGTTCCGAGGAAGCGCTCGCCGACCTCCGGCATCTGCGGGTTGGCGATCGCGTTGATCGCGGCCCGGGCCGCCTCGGCGGAGGGCCCGTCGGTGGCACCGATGTAGATGGTGCCGTCGTCCTCGATCGAGATCTGGGCGCCGGTGTCGTCCTGGATCTGGTTGATCATCTTGCCCTTCGGGCCGATGACCTCGCCGATCTTGTCGACCGGGACGGTCACCGAGATCACCCGCGGGGCGTAGGGGCTCATCTCGTCCGGGGCGTCGATCGCCTCGTTCATCACGTCGAGGATGTGGAATCGGGCGTCGCGGGCCTGGGTCAGCGCACCGGCGAGCACGTCGGCGGGGATGCCGTCGAGCTTGGTGTCGAGCTGGATGGCCGTGACGAACTCCCGCGTGCCGGCGACCTTGAAGTCCATGTCGCCGAACGCGTCCTCGGCGCCGAGGATGTCGGTGAGCGCGGCGTACTGCGTCTGACCGTCGACCTCCGCGGAGACCAGGCCCATCGCGATGCCGGCGACCGGCGCGCGCAGCGGCACCCCGGCGTTGAGCATCGAGAGGGTGGACGCGCAGACCGAGCCCATCGAGGTCGAGCCGTTCGAGCCGAGCGCCTCGGAGACCTGCCGGATCGCGTAGGGGAACTCCTCGCGCGTCGGCAGGACCGGCATCAGGGCCCGCTCGGCGAGCGCGCCGTGGCCGATCTCGCGGCGCTTCGGTGACCCGACCCGGCCGGTCTCACCGGTCGAGTAGGGCGGGAAGTTGTAGTTGTGCATGTAGCGCTTGCGGGACACCGGCGACAGGGTGTCGAGCTGCTGCTCCATCCGGAGCATGTTCAGCGTCGTGACCCCCATGATCTGGGTCTCGCCACGCTCGAAGATGGCCGAGCCGTGGGTGCGCGGCAGCACCTCGACCTCGGCCGAGAGGGCGCGGATGTCCGCGAGCCCCCGGCCGTCGATGCGCACCTTGTCGCGCAGGATGCGCTCGCGGACGAGCTTCTTCTGCACCGAGCGGAAGGCGGCCGACAGCTCCTTGTCCCGACCCTGGAATCGCTCGGCGAGGGAGGCCTTCATCGACGCCTTGATGGCGTCGATCCGCTCCTCACGCTCCTGCTTGCCGGCGACCTGGAGGGCGGAGGCCAGGTCGGCGGCGGTGGCCTGCTCGACGGCCTGGTAGGCGTCGTCCTCGTGGTCGAGGAAGATCGGGAACTCCTCGACCGGCTTGGCGGCCCGCTCGGCGAGCTCGCTCTGGGCCTGGCAGAGGACCTTGATGAACTTCTTGCTCGCCTCGAGGCCCTCGGCCACGACCTCCTCGGTCGGGGCCTGCTTGCCCTCGTTCTTCACGAGGTTCCAGGTGGCGTCGGTGGCCTCGGCCTCGACCATCATGATCGCGACGTCGTCACCGGCGATGCGGCCCGCGACGACCATGTCGAACGTCGAGCGCTCGCTGTCGCTGAAGTTCGGGAAGGCGACCCACTGGCCGTCGACGAGCGCCACGCGGACCCCGCCGATCGGGCCGGAGAACGGCAGGCCGGAGATCTGGGTGGACGCGCTCGCCGCGTTGATGGCGAGGACGTCGTACTGGTGGTCCGGGTTGAGCGAGAGGACCGTGATGACGACCTGGACCTCGTTGCGCAGGCCCTTGGTGAAGGTGGGGCGCAGCGGTCGGTCGATGAGACGGCAGGTGAGGATCGCGTCGGTGGACGGGCGGCCCTCGCGACGGAAGAACGAGCCGGGGATCTTGCCCGCGGCGTACATCCGCTCCTCGACGTCGACGGTCAGCGGGAAGAAGTCGAACCCCTCGCGCGGGTGCTTCCCCGCGGTGGTGGTGGACAGGAGCATCGTGTCCTCGTCCAGGTAGGCGGCGACTGCGCCTCCGGCCTGCTTGGCCAGGCGTCCGGTCTCGAACCGGACCGTTCGGGTGCCGAAGCTGCCGTTGTCGATGACGGCCTCGGTCGCAGTGATCTCGGGACCCTCCATGGGCCCTCCTTTTCTGTGGTTCTCATGTGCGCGCCGCGCATCGTCGTTGTGCACGGGCGTCCTTCAGGTGGTGCCGCGCGCGGCACCGGGTACTGCCGGTGTTCAGTTGTGGGTTCTCCAGGCCGGGGGCTGCCCGGCCATGCGTCGAGGGGCGGCCCTCACCAGGTGTGAGGACCGCCCCTCGACGGAAGTCTCAACGGCGCAGGCCGAGGCGCTTGATGAGCGAGCGGTAGCGCTCGACGTCGACGCTCTCGAGGTAGCGCAGGAGCCGGCGGCGGCGGCCGACCAGGAGCAGCAGGCCACGACGGCTGTGGTGGTCGTGCTTGTGCTCACGGGCGTGCTCGGTGAGGTCCTTGATGCGCTGGGTGAGCAGCGCGACCTGCACCTCGGGGGAGCCGGTGTCGCCCTCGGACGTGGCGTACTCGGTCATGATCTGCTGCTTGACGTCGGTGCTCAGCGGCATGGGGCGACGACTCTCCTTCGTGGATGATGCTGCGCGGCGCTCCCGGGCTGGTTCACCGGGGCTCTCTGGATCCGCGGCCGATCGGACGGCAGTCGTCAAGATTACCAGCGGGCGTGGGAGCCGCCTAATCGGCAACGTGTGTGAAAGCCGGCGGCCCTGACGCCGGTTGTCACACACGTTCCGGGTGGAGCGGCACTGACATGATGGCCGGCGTGTGCGGACTCATCGGCTTCCTCTCGAACGACGGCACCGCCCCCGCCCTGCGCGACGCCGTCGACGGCTCCCTCGTCGACATGCACCACCGCGGCCCGGACGAGGGGGGGACGTGGTCCGACGACGACGTCGTCATCGGGTTCCGCCGGCTCTCGATCATCGACATCGAGCACTCCCACCAGCCGCTGCCCTGGATGGGTGGCCGCTACCACCTGATCTTCAACGGCGAGATCTACAACTACGTCGAGCTGCGGGAGCGGCTGACCCGAGAGTTCGGCGCGACCTTCGAGACCGAGGGCGACAGCGAGACGATCGTCGCCGGCTACCACTACCTCGGCGCCGAGGTCGTCCGCGAGCTGCGCGGCATGTTCGCCTTCCTCGTCTGGGACGCCGAGGAGCGGGTCCTCTTCGGCGCCCGGGACTGGTTCGGCATCAAGCCGCTGTTCACGATGACCGACGAGCGCGGCACGTTCTTCTCCAGCGAGAAGAAGTCGCTCCTCGACGTGGCGACCGACCCCGGCGCGGTCGACGAGCGGGCCCTCCAGCACTACCTGACCCTCCAGTACGTTCCCGAGCCGGCGACCCTGCACGCGAACATCCGCCGGGTCGAGTCGGGAACGTACTTCACGATGCGGCCGGGCGAGCCGCTGCGCCTGCACCGCTACTTCCACCCGGACTTCACCCCGCGGCCGGTCAACGACCCGGACCGGCTCTACCGCGACATCGCCGCCGCGATGGAGGACTCGGTCGAGAAGCACATGCGGGCCGACGTCACCGTCGGCTCCTTCCTCTCCGGGGGTATCGACTCCACCGCGATCGCCGCGCTCGCCAAGCGGCACAACCCCGACCTGCTCACCTTCACCACCGGCTTCGAGCGCCGGGGCTACTCCGAGATCGACGTCGCGGCGGAGTCGGCCCGGGCCATCGGGGTCGAGCACATCACCAAGGTCGTGACCGCGCAGGAGATGATGGAGGCCCTCCCCCTCATCGTCTGGTACCTCGACGACCCGGTCGCCGACCCGGCCCTGGTCCCGCTGTACTTCATCGCCCGCGAGGCCCGCAAGCACGTCAAGGTCGTCCTCTCCGGTGAGGGCGCCGACGAGCTGTTCGGCGGCTACGCCATCTACCGCGAGCCGCTCTCGCTGGCCGCGTTCGAGAAGGTGCCGGCGCCGATGCGACGGGGCCTCGGCAGGCTCTCGGAGCGGATCCCGGAGGGGACCCGGGGCAAGGACCTGCTGCGCCGGGGCTCGATCGGCATCGAGGAGCGCTACTACGGCAACGCGCGGATCTTCCGCCCGGAGGAGATGGGCTTCCTCAAGGGCTACGACCCCGCCGTGAGCCACACCGACGTCACCCGCGAGCTCTACGCCGCGACCCGCCACCTCGAGGACCCGACCCGGATGCAGTACGTCGACCTCTTCACCTGGCTGCGCGGCGACATCCTGGTCAAGGCCGACAAGATGACGATGGCGAACAGCCTCGAGCTGCGCGTGCCGTTCCTCGACACCGAGGTCTTCGCCGTCGCCTCCGGCATCCCGGTCGAGCAGAAGGTCACCCGGGAGACGACGAAGTACGCGCTGCGCCGGGCGATGGAGCTCATCGTCCCGCCGCACGTGCTGAACCGGCCCAAGCTCGGCTTCCCGGTGCCGATCCGGCACTGGCTCAAGGACGAGATGTACGACTGGGCGCGCGGGATCATCACCGAGTCCCAGGCCGACGCGCTCGTCGACAAGGACGCCGTGCTGCGCCTCCTCGAGGCCCACCGGGCCGGTCCGCACGACTACTCCCGCAAGGTGTGGACGCTGCTCGTCGTCCTGCTCTGGCACGGGATCTTCGTCGAGGAGCGGCTCCGCCCCGAGGTGCCGGAGACCGTGTACCCCGTTCGCCTCTGACCTCCTCACCCGGGCGGAGCCGCCGGGCGTAGAGTCGAGCGGACGGTCCCACTCACCGTGGAGAGGATCTCGACGTGCCCCAGCGCGGCCCCGGCCCCGCCCCCGTGCCCACCCCCGCCGACCCCGGCCGCGCAGCGTCGGTGCGCGCCATCGCGGAGGGGCTGTCAGCGGTGCGCGGGCCCTTGATGCCGGTCCTCCACGAGGTCCTCGCGACCCACGGGTACGTCGACGACGACGACCTCCCGGTCATCGCCGACGTCCTCAACCTCAGCCGGGCCGACGTCCTCGGCGTCGTCAGCTTCTACCACGACTTCCGCCGCACTCCCCCGCCCGCGCACCGCGTCGCGCTCTGCCGGGCCGAGGCCTGCCAGGCGCGTGGCGCCGAGGCCACGTACACCGCGGCGGCCGACCGGTGGGCCGGATCCGCCGAGGTCGAGGTCGGCGAGGTCTTCTGCCTCGGCAACTGCGCGCTGGGCCCGTCGGGCACGCTCGACGGCCGGCTGCACGGCCGGCTCACCCCCACCCGGCTCGCCGAGCTCACCGAGCGGTGGCCGCGATGACGACCGCCTGGGTCCCGTGCGACGCCGCCGCGCGGTCGGTGGGCGCCGACGAGGTCGCTGCGGCGCTCGAGGCGGCCGGTGCCACCGTCCGCCGCAACGGCTCACGAGGGATGCTGTGGCTCGAGCCGCTCGTCGAGCTCGAGGCCGACGACGGCACCCGCCACGGCTACCCGAACGTCACGCCCGAGGACGTCGAGGCGCTCCTGGCCGGCGGGCTGGACGACACCGGGCGGGCCCTCGGGCCGGTCGAGCAGCATCCGTGGCTGGCGAGCCAGCACCGGGTCTCCTTCGTCCGCGTGGGCGTCATCGAGCCGACCGACCTCGCCGGGTACCGGGCCCACGGCGGCCTCGTCGGGCTCGAGCGGGCCCTCGCCCTCGACCCCGCCGACGTCGTCCGCGAGGTCACCACCTCAGGTCTGCGCGGCCGCGGCGGCGCCGGCTTCCCGGCCGGCATCAAGTGGGAGACCGTGCGCACCGCCGCGTCCGACACGAAGTTCGTGGTCTGCAACGCCGACGAGGGGGACTCCGGCACCTTCGCCGACCGGATGCTCATCGAGGGCGACCCGTTCACCCTCGTCGAGGGGATGGCGATCGCCGCAGTGGCCACCGGAGCCACCGAGGGCCTGGTCTACCTGCGCAGCGAGTACCCCGACGCCATGCGCACCCTGCGCCGGGCCATCGACATCGCCTACGCCCACGGCATCCTCGGCGCCTCGGTCCTCGGCGGCGGACGCCGGTTCGACCTCGACGTCCGGGTCGGTGCCGGCGCCTACATCTGCGGCGAGGAGACCTCGATGCTCGACTCGCTCGAGGGCAAGCGGGGTGAGGTCCGGGCCAAGCCCCCGATCCCTGCGCTGCACGGGCTGTTCGGGGCGCCGACCGTCGTCAACAACGTCCTCACCCTCGCCGCCGTCCCGATGGTCCTCGCCGACGGCGGGGCGGCCTACGCCGCGCTCGGCACCGGGCGCTCCCGCGGCACCCAGGTCTTCCAGCTGGCGGGCAACGTCGCCCGCGGCGGCGTCGTCGAGGCCGACTTCGGCCTCTCGCTGCGCGAGCTCGTCGAGGGCTACGGCGGGGGAACGGCGTCGGGCCGACCGGTCAAGGCGGTCCAGGTGGGGGGCCCGCTGGGGGCGTACCTGCCGCCGGAGCGGTTCGACCTCCCGATGGACTACGAGGCGTTCGCCGAGGCCGGGGCGATGGTCGGGCACGGCGGCGTCGTCGTCTTCGACGACACGATGGACGCCGGTGCGATGGCCCGCTTCGCGATGGAGTTCTGCGCCAAGGAGTCGTGCGGCAAGTGCACGCCGTGCCGGCTCGGCTCCACCCGCGGCGTCGAGGTGATCGACCGGATCCGGGCCGGAACGGACCGGGAGACCAACCTCACCCTCCTCGACGACCTCTGCACCACGATGACGAAGGGCTCGCTGTGCGCCATGGGCGGCCTGACCCCGACGCCCGTCCGCAGCGCCCTGGCGCACTTCCCGGAGGACTTCGGCCTCGCCCCGGCCACCGCCGCGGTGGTCGACGCCGCGCCCGAGCCCGCCACGAGCACCGACGGAGGAGCCCGGCCATGACCATCATCGAGGAGACGGACCACGGCACCCCGGCGGTGACCGCGGACGAGGCCGTCACGGTCACCGTCGACGGCCGCGAGGTGACCGTCCCCGCCGGCACGTCGGTGATGCGCGCCGCCGCCGAGGCGGGCATCAGCATCCCGAAGCTGTGCGCCACCGACTCCCTCGCGGCCTTCGGTCAGCTGCCGGCTCTGCCTCGTCGAGGTCGAGGGCGGCACGGGGACCCCCGCCTCGTGCACGACGCCCTGCACCGACGGCATGGTCGTCGACACCCGGACCGAGCAGGTCCGGGACCTGCGCCGCAACGTCATGGAGCTCTACCTCTCCGACCACCCCGCAGGACTGCGACGGCTGCGCCCGCGGCACCTGCGAGATGCAGGCGCTCGCCCGGCGAGACCGGCGTCGCCGAGGTGCGCTACGGCCTCGCCGGGGCCCACCACCTCGACGAGGCCCCCGACCGCTCCAACCCGTACTTCGACTACGACCCGGCCGCGTGCATCGTCTGCTCCCGCTGCGTGCGGGCCTGCGGCGAGGTCCAGGGCACCTTCGCCCTCACCGTCGAGGGCCGCGGGTTCGACTCCCGGGTCACGACCGGTGGCCCGGACTTCCTCCACTCCGAGTGCGTCTCGTGCGGCGCGTGCGTCCAGGCCTGCCCCACCGACGCCCTCACCGAGCGGTCGGTCGTCGAGCTCGGGATGCCGACCCGCGCGGTGCTCACGACGTGC
Source organism: uncultured Actinomycetota bacterium (assembly GCA_963772645.1). Classification (GTDB taxonomy): domain Bacteria; phylum Actinomycetota; class Actinomycetes; order Actinomycetales; family Dermatophilaceae; genus DASSQJ01. Next base: position 36,054 of record CAVYYD010000002.1, on the reverse strand, counting down.
GCCTACTGCGGCGTCGGCTGCTCGTTCCGGGCCGAGGTGGAGGGCGAGGGCGAGGAGACCCGGGTGGTGCGGATGGTGCCGTGGAAGGACGGTGGCGCGAACGAGGGCCACTCGTGCGTCAAGGGCCGGTTCGCCTACGGGTACACCAACCACGCGGACCGGCAGCTCGAGCCGATGGTCCGCGACGGCATCGACGAGCCGTGGCGGGTCGTCTCGTGGGAGGAGGCGATCGCCGCGGTCGCGGACGGCTTCCGCGCGATCCAGGCACGGCACGGCGTCGGCGCCATCGGCGGCATCTCCTCCTCGCGGTGCACCAACGAGGAGGTCTACGTCGTCCAGAAGATGGTGCGCGCCGCGTTCGGCAACAACAACGTCGACACCTGCGCCCGGGTCTGCCACTCCCCCACCGGGTACGGCCTCAACCACGCCTTCGGCACCTCGGCCGGCACCCAGGACTTCGCCTCGGTCGAGCAGGCCGACGTCATCCTCCTCATCGGCGCCAACCCCACCGACGCGCACCCGGTCTTCGCCTCCCGGATGAAGCGGCGGATCCGGGAGGGCGCGCGGATCGTCGTCGCCGACCCGCGGCGGATCGACCTGGTCCGCAGCCCGCACGTCGAGGCCGCGTTCCACCTGCCGGTGCGGCCGGGCACGAACGTCGCCTTCGTCAACGCGATGTGCCACGTCATCGTCACCGAGGGGCTCCTCGACGAGGAGTTCGTCCGCACCCGCACCGAGGGCGGCGAGGAGTTCCTCGAGTTCATCGCCGGCCCCGAGCACTCCCCGGAGGCGACCGAGGAGGTCACCGGCATCCCCGCCGCCGACCTGAGGCGGCGCGCCCGGCTCTACGCGGCCGGCCCGAACTCGGCGATCTACTACGGCCTCGGCGTCACCGAGCACAGCCAGGGCTCGACGATGGTCATGGGGATGGCCAACCTCGCGATGATCACCGGCAACCTCGGGCGCGAGGGTGTCGGCGTCAACCCGCTGCGCGGCCAGAACAACGTCCAGGGCTCCTGCGACATGGGCTCCTTCCCGCACGAGCTGCCCGGCTACCGCCACGTGTCGCGCCCCGAGGTGCGCGAGATCTTCGAGTCGCGGTGGGGCGTCAGCATCCAGCCGGAGCCGGGGCTGCGGATCCCGAACATGTTCGACGCGGCGATCGGCGGCTCGTTCCGGGGCCTCTACGTGCAGGGCGAGGACATCGCCCAGTCCGACCCGAACACCCGGCACGTCGAGGCGGCGCTGCGCGCGATGGAGCTCGTCGTCGTCCAGGACCTCTTCCTCAACGAGACCGCCCGCTTCGCCCACGTCTTCCTCCCCGGGACCTCCTTCCTCGAGAAGGACGGCACCTTCACCAACGCCGAGCGCCGGTCGAACCGGGTCCGGCCGGTGATGCCGCGCCGGGCCGGGAAGGACGAGTGGCAGGTGGTCTGCGACGTCGCGACCGCGATGGGATACCCGATGTCGTACGACTCGCCGGCGCAGATCATGGAGGAGATCGCCGCGACGACCCCGACCTTCGCGGGCGTCACCTTCGACCGGCTCGACACCGAGGGCTCGATGCAGTGGCCGGTCACCGACGCCGCCCCCAACGGGACGCCGACGATGCACGTCGGCTCGTTCGTCCGCGGCCTGGGCCAGCTGACCCCGACCGTGTACGTCCCGACGACCGAGCGCACGAACCGGCCCTTCCCCCTCGTCCTCACGACCGGCCGCATCCTCACCCAGTACAACGTCGGCGCCCAGACCCGGCGCACCCCGAACGACACCTGGCACCCCGAGGACGTCCTCGAGATCCACCCCTCCGATGCCGAGCTGCGGGGCATCTGCGACCGGCGACGTCGTCGAGCTCGCCTCGCGGGTGGGTGCCACCCGGCTCACGGCGCTGGTCTCGGAGCGGATGCCCCCCGGCGTCGTCTACACGACCTTCCACCACCCCGTCACCGGGGCCAACGTCGTGACCACCGAGAACTCGGACTGGGCGACGAACTGCCCCGAGTACAAGGTGACGGCGGTCCAGGTGACGGTCGCGACCGAGGCGACCCGGGCGGCCGCCGGGGCCACCGCCGAGGGCGCGGTCCAGCCCGAGGACGAGGTCCTCGGCACGGCCACCGACGCGATGGCCCGGCACCGATGAACGACTCCCTGCCTCCGGTCCTGCGGCTCGGCGAGGACCTCGTGCGGAACTTCTCGTGGCAGGGGCCGCAGGCGGCCGCCTCTGCGGTGGCCGCGCACATCGCGAAGTTCTGGGAGCCGAGGATGCGCCTGGAGCTGCTCCGGCTCGTGGACGCCGGCGACCCGCGCGTGGACCCGGTGCTCGCACGGGCCGCCGCCGGGCTGCGAACCGCCACGGCCGGCCGGCCCTGACCCCGGGGCGGGTCGGCACCGACCCGAGGTCAGGCGCAGAACTCGTTGCCCTCCGGGTCGCGAAGGACGACCCAGTGCACCCCCATCTCCGTGTGCTCCTCGACGCGGGTGGCACCGAGGGCCTCGAGGCGGGCGACCTCGGCGCCCACGCGCCGCCGCTGGTCCTCGACGGGGACGGACGGCCCACCGCCGGCGAGCAGGTCGACGTGCACCCGGTTCTTCGCCGTCTTCCGCTCCGGCACCCTCTGGAAGAAGAGCCGCGGGTGGCCCTCGGCCTCGAGCGCCGAGGCGTCGTTCCAGCGCTCCTCGGGCACGCCCTGGTCGGCGAGGAAGGAGGGCCAGTCGGGAAAGCCCCCGGGCGGGTCGGGCAGGCGGTATCCGCGCCCGGCGAGCGCCGCCTCCCAGAACGCCGCGAGCGTGGCGGGGTCGGTGCAGTCGACGACGACCTGGAACGGGTGGGTGGAGCGGTCCATGGCGAGAGTGTGCCGCCGAGCACCGACACGCCGGACCTTCTCGGGCGCGGGGGCCGGCGACCTCCACGGGTTCACCCGTCGAGGTCGTACTCCTCCTCCTCGTCCTCGGGGACCTGCTCGCGCTGCTCGAGGACATCGGCCTCGTTCGCCTCGTCGGGGAGCGAGGGGTCGTCGGTGGCGACCGCCTCGTCGTCGCGGTCGACCTGCTCGAGGGCCTCCTCGACCACGTCGTCCTCGGGACGCATCGGCTCCTCGAGACCAGTGGGCCGGCTGTCTGCCACGTGACATTCCTCCTCGGTGCGCTCGGTGGGGTCCGACCCCTCGACCGTACCGCCGCCGGACCGGCCACGGTGTGACCGGCGGAATACCGGTGGACGGGGGACGGTGGAAGCATCGGCGTGGAGTGAAGGAGAAGGCGCCATGACCACGACGAAGGAAGCCGCGAGGACGTTCCTCGACCACCACCGCATCGCCGTGACGGGGGTGTCCCACGCGCCGAAGGGCCACGGGAGCAACACCGTGTACACATGGATGCGCGAGCACGGGTACGAGGTGTTCGCCGTCAACCCGACCGTCGAGGAGGTCGAGGGTGACCGGGCCTACCCGAGCCTGCAGGCCATCCCCGGTGGCGTCGAGGCCGTCGTCATCGCCACGGCTCCCGAGCACGCCCAGGCGACGATGGAGGAGGCGGCCGAGCTCGGCATCCACGAGGTCTGGATGCACCGCTCGCTGGGCAAGGGTTCGGTGTCGCCCGCGGCCACCGCCTGGGGACGCGAGCACGGGCTGACCGTCATCGACGGCGGCTGTCCGATCATGTTCCACCCCGAGGGCGACGGGGGGCACCACGTGATGTGCCGGCTGTTCACGCTCACCGGCAGGGTGCCGCGTACGGTCTGAACGGTCGCCGCCGGCCGCCGCCGCGGCGGCGCGGACGCTCCGGCGGGTTCCCCCGACCCGCCCACGCGACCCGCGCCATGGGGCACGATGGCCCGGTGGGGATGGACGTGTACGCCGGGCCGCTGAGCCGCTACCTGGCCGGCGACTGGGCGACCCTCGTCGAGCAGTCGGCCGAGGCCTCCGGGCGACCGGCCCTCGTGCTCCGCCCGGACACCGGACCGGCGATGACGGCGGCCGAGTCCCACGCGGCGGCGCTGCGCTGGCAGGGCGCCGTCGCCCGGCAGCTGGGCCGCGACGACGTCCACTGGAGCGACGACCCCACTGCCCCCTACGCGACCGACAAGCCGGGCCTCGACGGGTACGCCGGGGTCCTGCTCCTCGCGGCCTACGACGAGCGTCCCCACCTCGACCCCCGGCGGTCGGCCCCGCCGGGCGCACCGGACTCGGTGACGACCTTCACGGCGGCGCCCGCCTACCTCGCCGCGCAGGCCGAGGGGGCGATCCGGTTCTCGAACCTCCTCCACCACGCCGAGTGGTGGCTCCCGGTCCCGAAGGACGTCTCCACCTTCGTCGCCGCGCGGCCGGCCGGGCCGGAGGCGAGGGTGGGCACCGTGGCGATGCTGCTCCTCGAGCTCGAGGCGCTCCGGGAGCGTTACGGCCTCGACGACGACCACCTCCAGGACGTCCGCCGGTACGGTCCCCCGCCGGACGGGGACCCGTGGAACTGGGGCCGGTTCGGCCTGGCCGCCATGCTCCCGCTGGTGCGCTGGGCCGCGGCGGCCGGCCACCCCGTCATCCTCGACTACTGACCCGGACGAGCGCGGCGGCCAGCTCGGCGACCCGTCCGGGGGGTGCCAGGGCGGCGAGCCGCTCCGGGTCGTCGGGCAGGCCGACCGAGCGCGCGCCGATCAGCGAACGGCGGTCCAGGAACGGCTCCACCGCAGGCCAGACGACCTGCACCTCCCGGCAGAAGATGTCGGCCCCGGTGAGCCCGATGCCGGTGAACGCGGTGACGCCGTCACGCACCCGATCCACGTCCTCGCGGGTCCGCGGCCGCAGCCGGCGCAGGTCGCCCCCGTGCTCGTCGATGACCCGCTCGGCCATCTCCCCGAGCCTGCCGGCCGTGCTCTCGTCGTAGCGGCGGTAGCCGCCCCGGCCGAGGGCGTCGACCCGCTCCTGCCACGTCGTGTCGAGCATCCGGTGGGGCGTGCGCCAGCCAGCGGCCCAGAGCTGGCGTGCGGAGGCGGCCGCGATCCGCGCCGAGATCCGGGTGGAGGACAGCAGGCTGAGGACGAGGAGCTGGAAGAGCGGAGCCGGCCGGTCCCGCAGCGTGATGCCGGCCTCGTCGGCGTAGGTGCGGCCCTGCTCCTCGAGCAGGGCGCGCACGGTGTCGCGGTGCGAAGGGGTCACGACCCACCGGTACCCACTGGCCGGGGGGCCACACGGGGCCTCCCACCGGGTGTACGATCGTCAGTTCGCCGGTATGAGCCGACTCGAGGACATCGACCCGCGACCCACCCCGAGGACAGGAGACGGTCCCGCCGTGCCCACGCAGACCGCCGAGCCGTCGGCACGCCCGACCGACGACGTCCTGGCCCGCGAACAGGCGCACCTGGACCGGGCCCGTGACCAGCTGCGCCGGATGCGGGAGGCCACCGACGGCCTCGACGCGGCCAGGGCCAGCGACCCGCTCAACGCGGCCCTGCTCAGCCACGTCCTCGCCCGCCGCGTCGCGTCGTTGCACGACGACCCGCACACGACCCTGTTCTTCGGCCGGATCGACTGCACCACCGAGGTCGGCGAGGAGACCTTCCACATCGGCCGCCGCCACGTCAGCGACGACCGCGGCGACCCCGTGGTCGTCGACTGGCGCGCCCCCATCTCGACCGCCTTCTACCGCGCCTCCCCCACCGAGCCGATGGGCGTGCACCTGCGCCGTCGATTCGGCGTCGACCGGGGCCGGCTCACCGCGTACGAGGACGAGCGGCTCCTCGCGGGGGAGGTCCCCGGCGCCCGCAGCGAGATCCTCTCCGCCGAGATCGAGCGACCCCGCTCGGGCCCGATGCGCGACATCGTCTCGACCATCCAACCCGAGCAGGACGCCATCGTGCGCTCCGACCTGTCGACGAGCATCTGCGTGCAGGGCGCTCCGGGCACCGGAAAGACCGCCGTCGGCCTGCACCGCGCGGCGTGGCTGCTCTACTCGTTCCGGGCGGCCCTGGAGCGCTCCGGCGTGCTCGTCGTCGGGCCGAACCGTGCCTTCCTCGACCACATCGGCGCGGTGCTGCCCTCGCTCGGCGAGATCCGGGTCCGGCACACGACGATCGACGACCTCCTGGACCGTGGACGCGTGCGGGCCACGGACCCGCCCGACGTCGCCGTCCTCAAGGGCGACGCCCGGCTCGCCTCCGTGCTCCGCCGCGCGGTCTGGTCCCACGTCGGCCGGCCGACCGAGGCGCTCGTGGTCCCGCGTGGCGTCCGCAAGTGGCGGGTCCCGTCCTACCAGGTCCAGGACGTGCTCGACGAGCTGAGGTCCCGGGGCGTGCGCTACTCCGCAGCCCGGGCGCTGCTCCCGCAGCGCCTCGCGCACCACGTGCTGGTCCGGATGGAACGCAGCGGCGACTCCCCCGACGACCGGGTCCAGGACGCGGTCGCACGGTCGGCACCGGTGCGGGCCCACGTCAGGGGCCTCTGGCCGGAGCTGGACCCGGCCGGCGTCCTCTTCGGCCTGCTGTCCGACCCGCAGGCACTGGCAGCGGCGGCCGAGGACGACCTCACCGCCGAGGAGCAGCGGATGCTGTGCTGGCAGAGCCCACCACGGACCAAGGGCGCCGCGCGGTGGACCCGCGCCGACATGGCCCTCCTCGACGAGGTCGCCGACCTCCTCGAGCGCACCCCGAGCCTCGGGCACGTCGTCCTCGACGAGGCCCAGGACCTCTCCCCGATGCAGCTGCGAGCGGTCGGGCGGAGGGCCTCGACCGGGTCGCTCACGGTCCTCGGGGACATCGCCCAGGGCACCACGCCGTGGGCCACCGGGTCGTGGGACGACGCGATGTGCCACCTCGGCCGCCCCGAGCGCCAGCAGGTCGTCCTCGACCGCGGCTTCCGCGTCCCCGGGCTCGTCATCGACTTCGCGGCCCGCCTGCTGCCCTCGATGGCCCCCGGCCTCGACGCGCCGCTGTCGGTGCGCGACAACCCGGGGCACCTCGACCTCGTCGGCGTTCCGGCGAGCGAGCGCACCGCGGCGGTCGTCGACGCCGTCGCCGCCGCCACCGCCGAGCCGGGGTCGGTCGGCGTCATCGCGGCGGATGCCGACCTGCCGCACCTCGGCGCGGCCCTCGCCCGGGCCGGCATCCCGCACGGCCGGCTGGACGCCGACCACGGGGACGACGAGGACCGCCAGGTCGAGCTCGTCCCCTCGAGCATCGCCAAGGGCCTGGAGTTCGACCGGGTCGTCGTCGTCGAGCCCGCCGCGATCGCCGCCGCCGAGCCGGACGAGCGCACCGGCCTGCGGCGGCTGTACGTCGTCCTGACCCGGGCCGTCTCCGGGCTCACCGTCGTCCACGCCGAGCCGCTGCCCGCAGCGCTCGCCGGGTGACCGCTCCGGGGCTGCCCGCGCTCAGACGGGCATCCGGACCAGGCCCGCCGCCCGCGGGTTCCGCTCCGCCGGGTCGTGGCGCCACTCGGCGCGGAGCCGGGGCAGGTGCGGGTGCTGGAGCCAGCGACGCGCCGGCTGCTCGACGAACCGGTGCACCACCCATGCCGCCCCGGCGAGGGTGAGCACCAGCCCGGCGACGACGACCGCGGAACGCCACGGCGACCCCGCCGCCCAGCCGACGGCGTTCTCGACGACCGGTCGGACGAGCACGTGCGTCAGGTAGAGCGCGTAGGACAGCTCACCGGCGACGACGACCGGGCGCCAGGACAGCGCCCGGGACACCACGCCGTCCGAGGCGGCCAGGGCCGCGACGCCGAGGCCGAGCGCGGGGGCCGCCCAGTAGTGGTGGTCGGAGGCCGCCGGCCAGGCCGCGGCGACGAGGAGGGTCAGCGGCAGCACGGCCACGAGGTGGCCCAGCCCGGCCCGGCCGCGCAGCCAGGCCAGGCAGAGCAGCATCCCGCCGACGAACTCGCCCATGACCCGCACGTAGAACATGTGGCTGAGGTTTCCGTTCGGCAGGGCCATCGTCGCGAACACCGTGAGCATGGCCGCGTAGGAGCCCGCGGCGAGGAGGAGCGCGGTGCCGGCCCGCCGGAGGCGGGCGGCGAGGACGAAGAGCATCGGGGCGCAGAGGTAGGCGAACCACTCCGAGCTGATCGACCAGGCCGGCGAATTGAAGCTCGGCCGGTCGTTCCACCACGACTGGACCATGGCGAGGTTCTCGACGTAGGCCGCGGGTGTCCGTCGCAGGCCGTCCGCCGCCACCCCGAGGGTGCCCAGGGCCGCCGCGAGGACGAGGTCGACGTTCAGCGTCAGCACGTGCACAGGCCAGACCCGGGCGAGCCGGTTGCGGACGAACCGACCGGTGTCCCGCCACCGGAACGAGCGCATCGCGTCGGCGTAGGTGTAGGCCAGCACGAAGCCGCTGAGCGGGAAGAACAGGTCGACGCCGAGGTACCCGGCGCTCATGAAGGTGTCGAGCGGGGCGAGGCCCGGTTCGAGGGTCAGCAGGTCGTGGCGGTAGTGGAAGAGGACCACCCAGAGCGCCGCGAGCGCCCGCAGCCCGGTCAGGGCGGGGAGCGCGGGGCGGCGGCCGGTGCCAGACACCCTCTCGAGCCTGCCAGCCCGCTCGCCCGTGCGGGGCGCGCGGTGCACGCCGGTGCCGCGGCCCGGTCACCGGCCGGGTCGTTGACCGGCGCGGTCCGGGAGCCGACACTGGCCCGAGCGCTCCCCGCCGCGGGACGGCGCGGGAACGGAGCGGGAACGGAGCGGGTGATGGGCGTCGCGGAGGACCTGGGATACCGGTTCCCCCGGGCCGGGGCGGTCCGTCGGGGCCTCCGGTCGCTCGTCGCGACCCGGCCGGCGGCGTGGCTGGCGGCACGGACCGTCGCCCCGCTGGACACCCTGACCCAGCGGCTCACCGGGGGACGGCACACCCTGGCCCACCTCGTGGTCGGGCTGCCGGTGCTCCAGGTGACGACGACGGGCCGCCGCAGCGGGCAGCCGCGCACCTCGCACCTCGTCGCGATCCCGTACCGGGACCGGCTCGCGCTCGTCGGGACCAACTTCGGGCAGCCGGCCACCCCCGCGTGGGTCCTCAACCTCGAGGCCGACGCCCGGGCCGCGGTGTCCTACCGCGGACGCACCCTCGCCGTGCTGGCCCGCCCGGCGGGGCCGGGCGAGCGGGAGGAGGTCCTCGACGCCGCCGAGGGACGCTACGTCGGGTACCGCGCGTACCGCCGGCGGATCACCGGGCGGAGCCTTCGGGTCTTCGTCCTCGAGCCCGCGCCCTGAGCGGTGGCGGGACGCCGGCTCTGGCCGGCCCGCCGGCTCAGGCCGAGGTCACCGCCTCGCGCAGCTGGTCCCACAGGGCGGCGACGTCCTGGCGCTCGGTCGCCTCCGCGCCGACCGAGACCCGCACCATCCAGGCGCCGTCGAGCTGGCTCGCCCCGAGGAACGCGCGCCCGCTCGCGTTGACCGCCTCGACCCAGGCCAGGGTGTGCGCGTCGAGCGCCTCCCCCTCCAGCCCCTCCGGCTCGTGGCGGATGCAGACCGTCTGCAGCGCGACCGGGGCCAGGACCCGCCACCCCGGCTCGGCCTCGACCTGCTCGGCGAGCCACCGCGCGTTCGCCAGGTCGCGCCGCAGCCGAGCCCGGATCGACTCGACCCCGTCGAGCCGCAGGTGGAACCACAGCTTGAGGGCGCGGAACCGCCGTCCGAGCGGGATCCCCCAGTCCTTGTACTGGACGACCTCCTCGTCGGTGCTGGCGCGCAGGTAGCTCGGCGTCGTCGACATCACCGAGACGAGGTGGTCGACGTCGCGGACGTAGAGCAGCGAGGTGTCCAGGATCGTGCCCATCCACTTGTGCGGGTTCCACGCGAGCGAGTCCGCCTCGTCCACACCGTCGAACAGGTGGCGCATCTCGGGCAGCAGCATCGCCGACCCGGCCATCGCCGCGTCGACGTGCACCCACGCGCCGCGCTCGCGGGCCACCTCGACGATGGGGCGCACCGGGTCCATCGCGGTCGTGCCGGTGGTGCCCACCGCGGCGACGACCACCGCGGGCACCCGGCCCGCCGCGACGTCCTCGGCCATCGCGCGGCGCAGCGCCTCCGGGTCCATCGCGTAGCTGACCGGGTCGACGTCGACGTAGCGCAGGTTGTCGGCGCCGAACCCGGCGAGCAGCACCGCCTTGGGCACCGAGCTGTGGGCGTGCGGCGAGGAGTACGCCACGAGCGGGGCCTCGAGGGACTGGAGCCCCCCGCGGTGCTCCGACCCGTCGCTGGCCCGCTCACGGGCGGCGAGCAGGGCGACGAGGCAGGCGGTCGAGGCGGTGTCCTGGATGGCGCCTCGCCACTGCTCGGAGAGCCCGCACAGCTCGCGCAGCCAGTCGGTGACGACCTGCTCGACCTCGGTGAGCGCCGGGGCCGACTGCCAGGTGATGCCGAGCGCCCCGATGCCGCCGGACGCGATGTCACCGAGCACCGAGGCGAGGCTGGCGTTGCTCGGGAACCAGCCGTAGAACCCGGGGTGCTGGGTCTGGGTGACACCCGGGACGACGACCCGCTCGAGGTCGGCGAGCACGTCGGCGAACGGCTCCGGAGCCCCCGGGGCGTGCGCCGGCAGGGCCGCGCGCACCTCGCCCGGCCGAACCCTGGCCGCCACGGGCAGGTCCGGGACGCGCTCGCGGTGGTCGGCGATCCAGTCGATGAGCGCGTGGCCGGCGGCGCGGAACTCCTCGGGGGTCATGTCCGCCATTGTGCTCGGCCGTGGTGGCCCGGCCCCGGCCGGTCCATTGACCCCTGCCCGCTGGCGAGCGGAGACTGGAACGCCGACCGGACGACGGTCGCCCGGTCCGCGCGGGAGACATGATGCTCAGCGACCACACCCCAGCACCCACCCTGGCCGTCGCGGACCTGGCGGCCGGCCGCGGCTTCTACGAGCAGGTCCTCGGCCTGTCGGTCCAGGAGGAGAACGAGGGCGGGGTGCTCTACAGCGCCGGGTCGGGCACCGTCTTCGTCTACCCGTCGCAGTACGCCGGCACCAACCGGGCCACCGCCGCCACCTGGCTGCTCCCGGCCGACGCGTTCGACACAGAGCTCGCGACGCTGCGCGAGAAGGGCGTGCACCTGCAGACCTTCGAGGCCGAGGACCTCACGTGGGACGACGGGGTGGCGTCGATGCCGGACGGCTCCCGGGCCGTCTGGTTCAGCGACCCGGACGGCAACATCCTCAACATCGGGGCCAGGGCCTGACCGGCTTCCTCCCGACGGGCAGCGCGCCGCGGCGGCGGCCCCCGTCGTCAGGTTCAGATCCGCTCGACCCTGGCGGTGAGCGGACCCCCGGCGTCCCCGGTGTTGACGACCCCACGAGGCTCGATGAGCACCGCGGTGACCTCCCCGTCGGCCCGGGGGCAGTGCTCCACACCCCGGGGCACGACGAACAGCTGCCCGGGACCGAGCACGACGTCGCGGTCGCGAAGCCGGACGGTGAGCTCGCCGTCGACGACGAGGAACAGCTCGTCGGTGTGGTCGTGCGTGTGCCAGACGAACTCACCCGTGATCCGGACGACCTTGACCTCGTAGTCGTTGAGCTCGGCGACGACCTTGGGCGACCAGTGCTCGGAGACGAGCGACAGCTTCTCCGCGAGGTCGACGGCGTCGGGACGGGTCACGGCGTCAGAGGTTGATCATGTGGCCGGCGATGCCCTCGACGGCCTCCTTGACCGCCTCGGAGAGCGTCGGGTGCGCGAAGACGTTGCGCGCCACCTCGTCCGCGGTGAGGTCCCACTTCTGGGCGAGGGTGAGCACCGGCAGCAGCTCGGTGACGTCCGGGCCGACCAGGTGCGCCCCGATGATCTCGTGGTGCGTCGCGTCCGCGACGACCTTGACGAAGCCCACGCCGTCGCCGAGCCCCATCGCCTTGCCGTTGGCGCTGAACGGGAACTTCGCGGTCGTCACCTCGTAGCCCCGCTCCTTCGCCTGGGCCTCGGAGTACCCGAAGGAGCCGATCTGCGGGTGGCAGTACGTGGCCCGCGGGATGAAGTCGTACTCCACCGGCATCGTCTCGGCGCCGGCGAGGTGCTCGGCGGCGACCACCCCCATCGCCTCGGCCACGTGGGCGAGCATGAGCTTGGCCGTGCAGTCGCCGATCGCGTAGACGTTCTCGACGTTGGTGCGGCAGTACTCGTCGATGGCGATGGCGCCACGCTCGGTGAGCTCGACGCCGGTGGACTCGAGCCCGAAGCCCTCGACCCGCGGGGCGAACCCGATGGCTGAGAGCAGCCGGTCGGCCTCGAGCACCTGCTGGTCGCCCCCCTTGGCCGGGGAGACGGTCACCCGTACGCCCGACCCGGTGTCCTCGACGCCCTCGACCTTCGTGCCGAGCATGACCTTCACGCCGAGCTTCTTGTACTGCTTGAGGAGCTCCTTGGAGACCTCCTCGTCCTCGGTGGGCACCATCCGGTCGAGGAACTCCACGATCGTGACGTCGACCCCGAAGTTGGTCATGACGTACGCGAACTCGACGCCGATGGCGCCGGACCCGGCGATGATGATCGAGCCCGGCAGGTTCTCGTCGAGGATCTGCTCCTCGTAGGTGACGACGTTCTCGGAGACCTCGACGCCGGGCAGCATCCGGGTGGTCGCCCCGGTGGCCAGGACCAGGTGGTCGAAGGTGAGGGACCGGCTCTCACCGTCGTTGAGCGCGACGTCCATCGACGTGGCGCTGGTCAGCGTCCCCCAGCCGTCGACCTCGGTGATCCCGTTCTTCTTCATGAGGAAGTGGACGCCCTTGACGATCCGGGCCGAGACCTCACGGGAACGCTTGTGGGTGGGGCCGAACGCCATGGTCGCCTCACCCTCGATGCCGTAGAGGTCCTTCTCGTGCTGGAGGGTGTGCGCCAGCTCGGCGTTCTTGATGAGCGCCTTGGAGGGGATGCAGCCGACGTTGAGGCAGACCCCGCCCCAGTACTTCTTCTCGACGACCGCGACCTTCTTGCCGAGCTGCGCGGCTCGGATCGCCGAGACGTAACCACCAGGACCTGCACCGAGCACCACGACGTCGAAGTCAGCCATGCCGTCAGCCTATCGGCAGCGCCGTGGGGGACATCCCCCGTCTTCCCTCAGCGCAGCCCGCGCAGGGTGAGGTGCACCGCCTCGGCCACCGGGGCCGCGGTGTCGCTGCCGTGGCCGCCCTGGGCGACGACGACGGCTACGACGTACCTCGGGTGGTCGGCCGGGGCGTACGAGACGAACCACGAGGTGTCGCGCTTGCCGAGCACCTCCCCGGTGCCGGTCTTCCCGGCGACCGGCCAGTCCTTCGGCATCGAGCCGAAGGCCGAGGCGCCCGTGCCGTCGGTGACGACGCCGCGCAGCGCCCGGCGCAGGTAGCGGTCGAGCTCGGGCGAGAGCGGGGCCCTGTGGCCCTCCCCCGCCGCCACCGCCTCCTCCGCCCCGGTCGATCGGTCGAGGACCTGGGCACCGACCCGGGGGGTGGGGACGGTGCCCCCGTTGGCGATCGCGGCGTACATCACCGCCATCTGGAGGGGGGTGGCGAGGACGTCGCCCTGGCCGATGGAGAGGTTGGCGGCGTCCCCGGCCCGTAGCTGCCACCCGGACGCGCAGTTCTCCTTCGCGACCTCGGCGAGGTACGCGCGGCGCTGCGCGTCCTTCACCTCGGGGTACCCGCGGTGAGCCCGGTCGCAGGTCTGGGCCCTCGTGGCCTCCCACGTCGCCTGCTTCCAGGCCCGGTCCGGGACGCGCCCGGCGGACTCGCCGGGCAGGTCGATGCCGGTGGGCCGGCCCAGGCCGAACCCCCTGGCCGCCGCCGCGAACGGGTCGGGGGCCTCGGTGCGGGCGGCGACCCCGCCCTCGGCCTGCCAGGCCTCGTAGGCCAGGCGGTAGAAGACCGTGTCGCAGGACAGCTCGACGGCCCGGCGCAGGCTGATCAGCCCGCGGGAGGTCGTCTCGTAGTTGTGGAAGGCGTGGTCGCCGATGGTCGTGACCGCCGGGCACGGGTAGCGGCCGTCGAGCGGGTTCCCGGCCCGCACCGCGGCGACGACCGAGGAGGGCTTGATGGTGCTCGCCGGGGCGAAGCCGACGCCGACGGCGCGGGACAGCAGCGGGGTCCCGGCCCGGGAGTCGGTCAGCGCCGCGTAGTCCGTCGCCGTGATGCCGCCGGTCCACATGTTCGGGTCGTAGTCGGGGGCGCTGGCGAGGGCGAGGACGGCGCCCGAGGTGACGTCGAGGACGACGACGGCACCGGAGTCCGCCGGCCACCGCTGGGCGGACCGGCGGGCGGCCGCCATCTCCCGGGCGAGCGAGCGCTCGGCCGCGGCCTGGACGGTGACGTCGAGGGAGGTGACGAGGTCACGGCCGGGGACCGGGTCGGTGCGTGAGACCACCCCGGTGACCAGGCCGCGCGCATCGACCGCCACCACGGTCCGCCCCGGCGTGCCGCGGAGCACGGCGTCGTACTCAGCCTCGAGCCCGGCGCGTCCGACGAGGTCGTCGGCGACGAGCGTGTCGGAGGCGGCGACCTCGTCCGCGGTGACCTGCCCGAGGTAGCCGATCGCGTGCGCGGCGGAGATCCCCTCGGGGCGCGGGTAGACCCGCACCGGCGAGGCGCCGACCGCGATGCCGGGGAAACGGCCGGGCCGCTCGACCAGGGTCAGCGCCCTGGCCGGGTCGACGTCCTCAGCGAGCGGCACCGGGACCTGCGCGGAGCCGGCCCAGCAGGCCGGTGGCCCCGGGGCACCCTCCTCGCCGCAGAGCCAGGTGCGGCCGAGGAGCCGGTCGGCGGGGAGGCCGAGGACGGCCGCGACGGCACGCACCTCCGCCTCGGCATGGTCGCGACTGCCGACGATGACGCGACGCTCGATCGTCACCACGGTCGCGCTGCGGTTGTCGGCGAGGACGCGCCCCGTCCGGTCGAGGATGCGCCCGCGGAGCGCCGGCACGACGATCGTCCGGGTGTCCAGCACCCCGGTCGCCGCCTCGAGGTCGCCGACCCCGACGAGCTGCACCTGCCCGAGCCGTCCGAGGAGGCCGGCGAACGCGAGCGCGACGACGAGGGCCAGCCCGAGGAGCCGGCCGTGGTGCGGCGAGCGCCGCCTCACCCGAACCGCCGGCGGAGCACCGCCCGTTCGGCGCGGACCACGAGCGGGACGAGCAGCGCGGCGGTCGTCGCCGTCAGGAGGCAGCGCAGGCCGACGAGCGCGGGGTCGACGGGTGCCGAGACTGCGAGTGCCCGGAGCACCCCGGCACCCTCGACGACCACGGCGGCCGCGAGCGCCACGAGCGCGACCCGAGGGGCCGGGGCCGGACCCGGCGCGCGGAACCGGCCGGCGAGCAGCCCGGCCACGGCATACGTGAGGGCCTGGGCGCCGAGGAGGGCGGACCCGGGCGGGACGAGGTCGAGCAGCCACCCGGCCGCCAGGCCGGCCAGCGCGCCGAGGACCGGGCCGCGCAGCAGGCCCCAGGCGACGACGAGGACGAGGACGAGGTCGGGCACCGGGGCCAGGTGCCGCGCCGTCAGCGCGACGGCGAGGACGGCCGCCGCGACGAGGGCCAGCACCCGGACCGGCGGTGCCAGGCGCGTCATCCGCCGGCTCCGGGCACCGGGCGGCCCCCGGTCACGACCGGCCGGGGCGTGCTGCGCGCCGGGTCGAGGACGACGGCGACCACGTCGAGGGCGGTGGTGTCGACGGCAGGGGCCACGGTCCCGGTCTCGGCGAGCCGGGCCGCGGACCGCTCGACCGCCTCGACCCGCCCGACCCGCACCCCGGCGACGAACGGCCGCCCGTCGACGCTGCCCAGGGTGGTGACCACGTCCCCGCGGGACATCGTCCCGCGCTCGACGAGGGCGAGCGAGAGCCGGCCCGGCCGGGGCGCGGGGGCGCCGGACACCGCCGCACCCGACGCCTCACCGAGCACGCCGCCCACGCGCACCCCGACCGCGAGCCCCGGTGCGCCGAGGACCAGGACGTCGCTGGTCCACGGCGCGACGCTGACGACCCGGCCGACGAGCCCCTCGGCGGCGACCACGGTGCGGTCCACCTCGACCCCGTCCCGGGAACCGGCGTCGATCGTCACCCGCTCCGGGCCGGCCGGACCGGACGCCCCGACGGCGACCACCCGGGCCAGGACGAGGGGACGGCTCGTCAGGGTCGGGTCGGCGAGCAGCGAGTCCACTGCCGTGGACTCCCCCAGCCGCCGCCGCGCGCCCGCGAGCTGGGCGGACAGCCGGGTCCGGTCGCCCTGCAGGGCGGACACGACGTCCTCGCGCGGGCCGAGTGCCCGCTCGATCGGCCCGAGGGCGGCGGCCGCCGTGCCGCGGACCCGCCCGAGGTCGACGAGCCCGGAGAGGTCGAGGACGAGGGCGAGCGCGGTGAGGACCACCGCGGCACCGACGAGCCGCCGGGTCATGGCCGCCGGTTGTCGACGAGGACCCGGGAGAGGGTCGAGAACTCCTCGACGCACCGGCCGGCCCCACGCGCGACGGCGCGCAACGGGTCCTCGGCGGTGCGCACCGGGACCCCCAGCTCGTGGCTCAGCCGCTCGTCGAGCCCGCGGAGCAGCGCGCCACCCCCGGTGAGCGCGATGCCCCGGTCGACGACGTCGCCGGCCAGCTCGGGCGGGCAGACGTCGAGCACCGCCCGCACCAGTTCGACGATCTGCACGACGGGGGCCTCGATGGCGCGGCGCACCTCGGCCGAGCCGATGGTCACGCTCGTGGGCAGGCCGGTGACCAGGTCGCGGCCGCGGACCCGTTCGGTGACCTCCTCGAGGAGCGGGAAGGCCGACCCGGCGGCGATCTTGAGCCGCTCGGCGCTGCTCTCGCCGAGGAGCAGCCCGTACTCGCTCTTGACGTGGGCGACGATGGCCTCGTCGATCTCGTCGCCACCGATCCGCACGGTCCGCGAGGTGACGATGCCTCCGAGGCTGAGCACCGCGACGTCGGTGGTCCCGCCGCCGACGTCGACGACCATGCAGCCCTGGGTCTCCTCGACCGGCAGGCCCGCGCCGATGGCCGCCGCCATCGTCTCCTCGATGACGTAGACCCGGCGGGCCCCCGAGCGCAGGGTCGCGTCCTCGAGGGCCCGGCGCTCGACGCTCGTGATGTCGCTGGGGACGCAGACCACGACCCGCGGACGGATCAGCCGGGAGGGCGAGACCCGGTCGACGAACCAGCGGATCATCCGCTCGGTGACGTCGGCGTCGGAGATGACCCCGTCGCGCAGCGGCCGGACCGCGTGCACCGACTCCGGGGTCCGGCCGAGCATCTCCTTGGCCCGGCTGCCGGCGGCGAGGAGCTGGCTCGTCCCGGACCGGACCGCGACGACCGACGGCTCGTCGAGGACGACCCCCCGGCCCCGTTCGTAGACGACGGTGTTGGCGGTGCCGAGGTCGATGGCGAGGTCGCGCCCGCGCAACCACCCGGCCCACCACCGACTCATGAGCCGAGGTTAGGTCGGCTCCGCCCCGCATCCGCGCAGGCAACGCCGCCGGGCGACGGACCGGCACCGCCGGTGCGTGACCGATGGTGCGGGTGCGTCCAGAGGTGCTGGTGCGGCGACCCGCGTGGGAGGGGCCGCGCTCAGAGCTCGGGGAACCAGATGGCGATCTCGCGCGCCGCCGACTCGGCGGAGTCCGAGCCGTGGACGATGTTCTTCTGGACGTCCTCGCCCCAGTCGCGCCCGAGGTCGCCGCGGATGCTGCCGGGCGCCGCGCCCGTCGGGTCGGTGGCACCGGCCAGCGCGCGGAACCCCTCGATGCAGCGCTCGCCCTCGATGACGACCGCGGCGACCGGCCCGGAGGACATGAAGGCCACGAGCGGCTCGAAGAAGGACTTGCCCTCGTGCTCGGCGTAGTGCCGGTGGAGCATCTCGGTGTCCGCGCTCACCACCTTGAGGGCGAGCAGCCGGTACCCCTTGGCCTCGACCCGACGCAGCACCTCTCCGGTGAGGCCACGGGCGTAGCCGTCGGGCTTGACGAGGACGAGCGAGCGTTCGGTGGTCACCGGCCCACCCTAGTCGGCGGCCGCCGGTTCCTCCGCCCCGGCGGCGGCCTCCCGCTCGGCCGCGGCGCGGTCCACCGTCCGGCCCTGGACCAGCAGGAGCACCCACAGGCCGGTGAAGACGACCCCGACCCCGGCCATGACCGGCACCACGACGGCGCTCAGCCAGGTGAGCAGCTGGACGAGCCAGCCGAGGCTGATGCCGAACGGCATCCGCATCAGCCCGGCGGCCAGGAGCGAGAGCGCCGCGAGCCCCATCCCCACCCACAGCAGGGTGGACCCGTCGTCGGCCCGGTCGGCGGCGATGGCGTTGGCGCGGGCCACGAGCGCGAAGAAGGAGAGGATGACTGCCTGCCCGAACAGGGCGATCGCGAGCAGGCGGAAGGTGAACCTCCCCTGCCGCCCGTAGAGGGGCAGCGCGCTCACCCTGCTTCCCCCGAGGCCTTCCAGCGGCGGGTCTCGACCGCGGCCCTGGCCGGCCGGAGACCCGCGCCGGTGGCCGCCCGGTAGTGCTCGACCGCCGCCCCGAGCTCGCCGCGGCCCAGGGCCGCGTCGATGGTCGCGCGGACCTCGGGGCGCAGCTCCTCGACCGGCGTGAAAGCGACCTCGGAGCCTCCGCCGGCGTTCCGCACGGACGTCACGACCCACCAGAGGACGGCCAGCACCGCCAGGAGCAGCAGCACCTTGAGGATCATGCGCCCAGCCTAGGTGCTCGGCCGGACCGGGCGGGTCCGCGGTTCCCCGGTGCGCTCCCCGGTCTGCTGGGATGGGGACGTGGTCGGTGCGGAGCAGGCTCGGGTGCGGCGGACGGTCCTCGCCGTCGCGGGCCTCAACCTCGCCGGGTTCGCGGTCGAGGTCGTCGTCGCGTTCGCCATCGGCTCCGTCTCCCTCGTCGCCGACTCCGTCGACTTCCTCGAGGACACGGCCGTCAACCTGCTCATCGCCCTGGCCCTGGGCTGGCCGCTCGCGCACCGGGCCCGGGTCGGGCGGGTGATGGCCGCGGTCATCCTGGTGCCCGCCCTCGCCGCGGCATGGGAGGCGGTGGGCAAGGTCGGCGACCCGGTCCCGCCGGACGTCACGGTCCTCGCCCTCACCGCGGGCGGGGCCGCGGTGGTCAACGGGGTCGCCGCCCTGCTCCTGGTCCGGGTGCGCCACCACGGCGGGTCGCTGGGCCGGGCCGCGTTCCTCTCGGCCCGCAACGACGTCGCCGTCGACCTCGCCATCGTCGCCGTCGCCGGGGTCACCGCCTGGACCGGCTCGGGGTGGCCCGACATCGTGCTCGGGGTGGGCATCGTGCTGCTCAACGGCACCGCGGCCGTCGAGGTCTGGCGGCTCGCAGGCGAGGAGAGGCTGGCGGCCCGGGCCCTGGCCGGCGAGCCGCTGGAGTGAGCGCCTCCGGCTGGGGATGACATCCGTCACGGGTGCACCTGCGCGGACCTCATGGCCACCGGGTGACGACCGTCCGGGAGAGCGGGCCCGGCCCCCCGGCAGGCTGGGTACATGGACGCGATCAGGCTGCGCGGCGTCACCAAGCACTACGGCCGGGTGGAGGCGGTGCGCGGCATCGACCTCCGGGTCGGCCAGGGCGAGGTCGTCGCGTTCCTCGGGCCCAACGGCGCGGGCAAGACGACGACGATCGACATGGTCCTCGGGCTCGCCACGTCGAGCGCAGGCGAGGTGTCGGTCTTCGGGATGACCCCGCGCGAGGCGGTCGAGCGGGGGCTGGTCGCCGCGGTGCTCCAGGGTGGCGGCCTACTGCGCGACCTCACCGTGCGCGAGACCGTCGAGTACACCGCGGCCCTCTTCGAGTACGCCCGGCCGGTCGACGAGGCCCTCGAGGCGGCCGGGCTCACCGGTGTCGCCGACCGCCGGGTCAAGGACTGCTCGGGCGGTGAGCAGCAGCGCACTCGGTTCGCCATGGCCCTGGTCCCCGACCCCGAGCTCGTCATCCTCGACGAGCCGACGACGGGGATGGACGTCGCGGCCCGCCGGGCCTTCTGGGCCACGATCCGCGCGGACGCCGCCCTGGGCCGGACCGTCCTCTTCGCCACCCACTACCTCGAGGAGGCCGAGGCGCACGCCGACCGGGTCGTCGTGGTCCGCGAGGGCCGCATCGTCGCCGACGGCACCCCCGCCCAGCTCGGGGCGATGACGGCAGGACGCGTCGTGCGTGCCCAGCTTGCCGGTGCCGACCCCGAGGAGCTGCGCGCGCTGCCCGGAGTCCTCGAGGTCGAGGTCGGCGAGCACCGGGTCTGGCTCGTCACGACCGAGAGCGACGCCGTCGTGCGCCACCTGCTCACCCGGACCGGCGCCCACGACCTCGAGGTCACCGGGCGCAGCCTCGAGGACACCTTCCTCGCCCTGACCGGTGCAGGCGCCCCGTCCGCCGAGCACCGGTACGGACCGGAGGGAGGGCCCCGATGACGTGGCCCTCCAATGCCGCGGTGGGCCGTCCGGCACCACGGCCGCGCCTGGTCAACCCGACGGTGCTGCGTCTCGAGCTGCGGCGGCTGTTCCGCAACCGGCGCTCGATGGTCTTCACCTTCGTCTTCCCGGCCCTGATGATCGTCCTCATCGGCTCGCAGCTGGGCGGCCAGGACGCCTCGCTCGGGCCGGGAACCGTCGCCGACGCCGGCGCCTACATCATGGCGAGCATGGCCACGTACGGCGCCGTCGTCGCGACGACGACGACCGGCGCGTCGGTCTCCGTCGAGCGCGCCGCCGGGTGGAGCCGCCAGCTGCGGCTGACCCCGCTCCGGCCGGTCAGCCACGTCGCCGTCAAGGTCATCGTCGCGGTGGTCCTGGGCATCCTCGCGACGGCCGTCTCCTTCACCACCGGGGCCGTCACCGGCATCGCCCACCCGGGTGACCCGGCGCTGTGGTGGCAGATGGGGCTCCTCATCGTCCTCGGCGCCCTCGTGTTCGCCGCGTTCGGGCTCTTCATGGGCTACCTGCTGCCGGCCGAGAGCGCGATGCAGCTGCTCGGCTTCGTCCTGGCGGTCCTGGCCATCCTCGGGGGTCTCTTCTCCGGCCCGCTGTCCCCCGACACCCTCTTCGGGAAGGTCGCCCAGTTCACCCCGATCTACGGGCTCAACCAGATGGTCCACTGGCCGCTGACCCTGAGGACCGACGGCACCCACGCGCCGTTCGAGGCCGCGTGGGTGGTCAACCTCGTCGGCTGGGGGCTGGTGTTCGTCGCCGGGGCCGTGTGGCGGTTCCGGCGGGACACCGCTCGGGTCTGAAGCGCCACAGGCGCCCCCGTCTCTGACAGGCTGTGCTCCGTGCGGAGGTGGACGCTGCGCGGACCGGTCCAGGACGACGGTGAGCTCCTCGCACCCCCGTCCGACTTCGTCCTCGGCCGGGTCCTCGTGCTCCTCTGGCTCGCCTACCTCGCCCAGGCCTGGGTCGTCGGCTGGCGGGCGAGGGACACCCCCGGTGGCGCGCTCGGCCTGCTCGCGGTGGTGGCCTTCACCGTCCTCTACGTCTGGCACTTCCTGGCCACCCGGCCGCTGCGGCTGGCCTGGGTCGAGGGCTACGAGGGTCCGCGGGCGCCGTGGCCGGCCCAGGCCCGCTACGCCGGCCTCGCCGCGCTGGCCGTCGCCAGCACCGTCCTCCTGGGCCAGGAGTCGGCCGTCACCTGGGTCTTCCTGGCCATCTCCGGGCTGTGGACCTTCCGGCGGTGGCTGCCGTACGCCATCGCGGTCGCCCTCATCGTCCTCTACGAGGTGCTGGCCCGGCGGGCCGACACCTGGCGGCGCGACGACAGCCTGAGCATCGCCCTCGGCCTCGCCGTGCTCGCGGTCACCGGCATCATGCTCGCCGGCCGCCGCGCGCGGGACCTCGCCGACGCCCGGCGCGAGAACGCCCGGCTGGCCGTCGAGGAGGAGCGGAACCGGGTCGCCCGCGACCTGCACGACATCCTCGGCCACTCGCTCACCGTCATCCGGGTCAAGGCCGAGCTCGCCGCCCGGCTCGTCGAGATCGACCCGGCCCGGGCCCGCACCGAGGCCGAGCAGGTGGAGGCGCTGGCCCGCGACGCCCTCGCCGACGTGCGTGGCGCCGTCGAGGGCTTCCGGGAGATCTCACTGTCCGCCGAGCTGGCGCGCGCCCGCGAGGCACTCGCGGCGGCCGGTATCGAGGCGCGGCTGCCGCGCCGGGTGGACACCATCGACGCCGGCCTGCGCGAGCTCTACGCCTGGACCGTGCGCGAGGGGGTCACCAACGTGATCCGGCACAGCGGGGCCAGGGTGTGCTCGGTGACCATCGACGAGTGCGGGCTGCGGCTGTCCGACGACGGCCGGGTCGCGCTGCCCGGGCCGGCCGGCAGGTTCGCCGGGCACGGGCTCCAGGGGCTCGCCGAGCGGGCCCGCTCGGCCGGCGCCACGCTCAGTGCCCGGCGCACCGAGCCACGCGGCTTCGAGCTCGTCCTCGTCGCCGACCGGCCTGGCCCCAACGACGCGCCGTGAGCGTGCGCATCGTCCTGGCCGACGACCAGGCCCTGGTCCGGGGCGCCCTCGCGGCCCTGCTCGACCTCGAACCCGACCTCGAGGTGGTCGGGCAGGCCGAGGACGGCGAGGAGGTGCTGCGGGTCGTCGCCGAGACCGCCCCGGACGTCGTCCTCATGGACGTCGAGATGCCGGTCACGGACGGCATCGAGGCCACCCGCCGGCTGCGCGAGCGGCACCCGTCGGTACGGGTCCTCGTCGTCACCACCTTCGGCCGCCCCGGCTACCTGCGCCGGGCGATGCAGGCCGGGGCGTGCGGGTTCGTCGTCAAGGACACCCCGGCCAGCACCCTCGCCGACGCGGTGCGCCGCGCCCACGCCGGGTTGCGGGTCGTCGACCCCGCCCTGGCCGCGGACTCGCTGATGCTCGGGGACTCCCCGCTGACCGCGCGGGAGACCGAGGTGCTCCGGGCCGCCGCCACCGGGGCAACCGTGGCCCAGCTCGCGGCGACACTGCACCTGTCCGAGGGGACGGTGCGCAACCACCTCAGCTCGGTCATCGGGAAGACGACGGCCCGCAACCGAGCCGACGCGGTACGGGTCGCCCGCGAGGCCGGCTGGCTCTAGCGGCACGGCCCGCTCAGACGTCGGTGACCCCCAGCAGCATCCGCACGTCGGCCGCCGTGACGACCGAGCCGGTGGCGATCACCCCGCCGCCGACCCCGCCCTCGTCGGCGAGCCCGGCCGCCTGGTCGAGGGCGTCGGGCATCTCCTGGACCACCGTGACCCGGTGCTCGCCGAAGACGTCGGCCGCGATCGCCCCGAGCTCGCTCGGGGACATCGAGCGCGGCGAGGAGCTGCGGGTGACGACGACCTCGTCGAGCGCGGGCTCGAGGGCCTCCAGCATCTCGGTCGCGTCCTTGTCCCTCATCACCGCGACGACGCCGACGAGCTTGACGAAGGTGAAGGAGTCCGAGAGTGCCTGGCGCAGCGCCCGCGCCCCGGCCGGGTTGTGCGCGGCGTCCACGAGCACGGTGGGGCTGCGCCGGACCACCTCGAGCCGTCCCGGCGACGCCACCGAGGCCAGCGCGGTACGCAGCACGTCGAGGTCGAGCGCCTGCTCGCCGCCCCCGACGAAGGCCTCGACCGCGGCCACGGCCACGGCCGCGTTCTGCACCTGGTGGCTGCCGTGCAGCGGGAGGAAGAGGTCCGGGTACTCCGCGGCGAGGCCACGCAGCGACACCTGCTGCCCGCCGACCGCGACGTCCCGCGCGGTGACCCCGAAGTCGCTGCCCTCGAGCACGATCCGTGCCCCGACCTGCTCGGCGCGCTCGCGGAGCACCTCGGCGGCGTCGCGGTCCTCCTGGAGCCCGCTCACCGTGATCGCGTCCGGCTTGATGATGCCGGCCTTCTCCTCGGCGATCTCCGCCGGCGTCGAGCCGAGGAAGTGCCGGTGGTCCACGTCGATCGGGGTGACCACCGCGACCGGCGCGTCGACGACGTTCGTCGCGTCCCAGGCCCCGCCCATCCCCACCTCGACGACGGCGACGTCGACGGGCAGGTCCGCGAAGGCCGCGTAGGCGACCGCGACGAGGACCTCGAAGTAGGTCATCCGGGGTCCGCCCTCCGCCGTCGACCGGGCGTCGACGACGTCGACGAACGGGATGACCTCGTCGTAGGCGGCGAGGAACCGCTCGGCTTCGATCGGGGCGCCCCCGATCGCGATCCGCTCGAGCATCGAGTGCAGGTGCGGGCTGGTGAAGCGGCCGGTCTTCAGCCCCAGCTCGCGCAGCACGGCCTCGGCGATCCGGGCCGTGCTCGTCTTGCCGTTGGTGCCGGTGACGTGGATGACGGGGAAGGTCCGCTGCGGGTCGCCGAGCAGGTCCATGACGCCGCGGATGCGCTCGAGGGAGGGCTGCAGGTCGTGCTCGGGGGCACGGGCCAGGATCGACTCCTCGACCTCGCGCATCCGCTTGCGGAGCTCGAGCTGGCGCGCGGCCTCGCGCTGGGCGGCGTCGGGTGCAGGACTCACCGCGCCATCCTCCTCCTCGCCCTCACGCGCGGACGACCCGGAGGCGGGCCCGGGCGCCGTCACCGACGACGACCTCGGTGGCACCGTCAGCGTCGGCCGGCAGCGGCCCGACCTCGACCGCGAGGGTCTCCCCGGCCACGAGCTGGCGGTTCGCCGCGAGCGCTGCGGCGACCGCCGGGTCCCCGCCGACGGCGAGCACGATGCGGTCGGCGACGTCGAGGCCGGCGTCCTTGCGGGCCTGCTGGACGGCGCGGACCAGGTCGCGGGCCAGGCCCTCGCGCTCGAGCTCGGGGGTGGTCGCGGTGTCGAGGACGACGAACCCGCCGCCGGGCAGCATCGCCGTGGCGTGGGAGCCCTCCGCCCCCTGCCCGACGACCGTGTCGAGCACGTACTCGCCCTCGAGGAGGGCGATGCCGCCCGCGGTGACCGTGCCGGAGTCGTCCACCGACCAGTCCCCGCTCTTCGACCCGCGGATGGCGGCCTGGACGTCCCGGCCCAGACGGGGGCCGGCGGCCCGGGCGTTGACGGTGAGCCGTGGGGTGATGCCGAAGTCGGACTCGTGGGCGGCGGCGACGTCGAGGACGGTGACCTCCTTGACGTTGAGCTCGTCGGCGACGATCGAGGCGAACGGCGCCAGGCCGCCGGGGTCGGTGGTGACCACGGTCATCCCGGCGAGCGGCAGGCGGACCCGCAGCCCCTCGGCCTTGCGCAGCGAGGAACCGACCGAGCACACCGCGCGGACCTGGTCCATCGCGGCGACGAGGGCGTCGTCGGCGGAAAGGTCGCCCGGGGCCGGCCAGTCGGCCAGGTGCACCGAGCGGCCCCCGGTCAGGCCCCGCCACACCTCCTCGGTGACCAGCGGGAGCAGCGGCGCGGCCACCCGGGTGAGCACCTCGAGGGTGGTGTACAGGGTGTCGAAGGCGGCCTCGGCCGCCGACGAGCCGCCCGGGCCGGTGTCCCAGAACCGTTCCCGGGAGCGGCGGATGTACCAGTTGGTGAGCACGTCGACGAATCCGCGCACCGACTCGCTCGCGCCCGGGATGTCGTAGGCGTCGAGCTGCCCGGTGACGGTGCGGACCAGGTCGCGCAGCTTGGCCAGCAGGTACCGGTCGAGCGGGTCCCTGGAGGCGGTGGACCACCTCGCGTCGTAGCCCGCCCCGCCGTGCATCGCGTTGGCGTAGAGGCTGAAGAAGTACCAGCTGCTCCACAGCGGGATGATGACCTGTCGCACCCCCTCGCGGATGCCCTCCTCGGTGACGACCAGGTTGCTGCCGCGCAGGATGGAGCTCGACATGAGGAACCAGCGCATCGCGTCGGCGCCGTCGCGGGTGAACACCTCGGTGACGTCAGGGTAGTTCCGCAGCGACTTGGACATCTTCTGGCCGTCGCTGCCCAGGACGATGCCGTGGCTGACGCACGAGGAGAACGCCGGCCGGTCGAAGAGCGCCGTCGCCAGCACGTGCAGGGTGTAGAACCAGCCGCGGGTCTGGCCGATGTACTCGACGATGAAGTCACCCGGGAAGTGGTGCTCGAACCACTCCGCGTTCTCGAACGGGTAGTGCACCTGCGCGAAGCTCATCGACCCGGAGTCGAACCACACGTCGAGGACGTCCTCGACCCGCCGCATCGTCGAGTTCCCGCTGGGGTCGTCCGGGTTGGGCCGGGTCAGGTGGTCGACGAACGGCCGGTGCAGGTCCGGCTCTCCCCGCTCGTTGACCGGGAGCCGCCCGAAGTCGCGCTCCAGCTCGGCGAAGGAGCCGTAGACGTCGATCCGCGGATACTCCGGGTTGTCCGACGTCCACACCGGGATCGGGCTCCCCCAGAACCGGTTCCGCGAGATCGACCAGTCCCTGGCGTTCTCCAGCCACTTGCCGAACTGGCCGTCCTTGACGTGCTCGGGCACCCAGGTGATCTCCTGGTTCAGCTCGACCATCCGGTCCTTGAACCTCGTCACCTCGACGAACCACGAGGAGACCGCCATGTAGATCAGCGGCTCCCGGCAGCGCCAGCAGTGCGGGTAGGAGTGGTCGTAGGTCTCCCGCCGGACGAGCACCGTCCCGTCCGTGACCGAGCCGCGGTCGCCCTCGCCGTGGGTCGCCGCCTTGAGGTGCTCGATGACGAGCGGGTTGGCGTCGAAGACGTGCAGGCCCTCGTAGTCGGCGACCGGGAAGGTGAACCGCCCGTCCGGGCCGACGGGCACCACCGGCCGGATGCCGTACTGGTCGGTGAGCTGCTTGTCCTCCTCGCCGAAGGCCGGGGCGATGTGGACGATGCCGGTGCCGTCCTCGGTCGTGACGTAGTCGGCGGAGAGCACGACGTGCGACCTGGGGTGGCCGAGGTAGTAGGAGAACGGCGGCGTGTAGCGCCGGCCCACCAGCTCGGAGCCCTTGACCCGCTCGACGACGCGGTCGGCGGCGTCCTCGCCGAGCTCACGGGCGTAGGCGGGCAGCCGGGCCTCGGCCAGCAGGTACCGCTCGGTGGCGCCGGTCGGGCCCTCGGACTCGACGACGACGTAGTCGATGTCCTCGCGCACCGCCATCGCGAGGTTGCTCGGCAGGGTCCACGGGGTCGTGGTCCAGACCAGGGCCAGCTCACCGGACTCGAGGCGGTAGCCGACCGTCACCGCGGGGTCCTGGCGGTTGCGGTAGACCTCCTCGTCCATCCTCAGCTCGTGGTTGCTCAGCGGCGTCTGGTCGTTCCAGCAGTAGGGCAGGCACCGGAAGCCCTGGTAGACCAGGCCCTTGTCGAAGAGCGACTTGAAGGCCCAGAGGACCGACTCCATGAACGTGCTGTTCAGCGTCTTGTAGTCGTTGTCGAAGTCGACCCACCGGGCCTGGCGGGTGACGTACGCGCGCCACTCGTCGGTGTACTTCATCACCGAGTCGCGGCACTTGGCGTTGAAGGTCTCGATCCCCAGCTCGAGGATCTCCTCCTTGGTCTTGATGCCGAGCTGGCTCATCGCCTCGAGCTCCGCCGGGAGCCCGTGGGTGTCCCAGCCGAAGCGGCGCTCCACGCGGCGCCCGCGCATCGTCTCGAAGCGGGGGACGATGTCCTTGACGTAGCCGGTGAGCAGGTGCCCGTAGTGCGGCAGGCCGTTGGCGAACGGGGGTCCGTCGTAGAAGACGAACTCGTTGTCGCCGTCGGTCCCGGCCGGGCGGTTCTCCACCGACGCCCGGAAGGTGTCGTCGGCCGCCCAGTGGGCCAGGACCGCCTCCTCGATCTGCGGGAAGCGGGGGCTCGCGGGGACGCCGAACGCGGCGCCGGTGTGGTCGCCGGTGGTCGACACCTTCGGGTACGTCATGGCGGGCTGCTCCTGCGGGTCGTCGGCTCGTGTCCACGAGGACGACGGCTCCCGGCTCGTGACCGGGGCACCACCGCGGTACCACCTCGCTTGCCGCCCGGGGGGCGGCCGCTCTTGCACCAGGTCGTGACGTGACCCCGACGTCCGGGTCTAGTGGAGACACCTCGGGTGGCATCCCGTTCTTCCGGAGGCTCGCCGCTGATGACGGCTCGAACGCCTGTGGTGACGATGATAACGGCCACCCGCGCGAGGTTCCGACCGGATTGCGGCAGGGGTAGAGTCGGGCCGTCGCCCGAGGGGGCGGCACCCACACGCACCTGTCGGGGGAAGCCGGTCGAAGTCCGGCACTGTCCCGCAGCCGTGGGCCGCGACGCCACGTCGCGGCGAGTCGGAATGCCCGGCAGGTGCGAGCGGCTCCACCACACCGTCGAGGAACGCGGGACCGGAGCCCGAGTGCGCCGGGCTCCCGGCGGTTCGGGTCCATCGTCTCGAACCGCTCAGAGAGGGACCCGATGTCCACCACCCGTTCCGGGCTGCTCGCCCGGACCGTCACCACCGTCGCCGCCGGCGCCGTGCTGGTCCTCGCGCCCGCGGTGGTCACCACCGCCACCGCGGCCGACGCCCCGACGTCGAGCACCGATCGCGCCGGCCTGGCCGGCGGGTTCATCGCCGCGACCCTCGTCGACGGCACCCACTACGACTACCCGTCGAGCACGTACCTCGACGGCGGCAACACCATCGACGCGGTGCTCGCCCTCGACGGTGCGGGGGTGGGGTCGGCGACGGCCGACGCCGCGATGGCCTACCTCGCGGCCAACGTCGGGCTCTACACCGGCACCGACTACTCCTCGACCTACGCGGGCGCGACGGCCAAGACGTTGCTCGCCGTCACCGCGCACGGGGGCGACCCGACGAGCTTCGGCGGAGCCGACCTCGTGGCACGGCTGCAGGCCACCTACGGCGCGGCCGAGCCCGGTCGCTTCTCCGACCTGCCGGTCACCGGGTGCGGCTACAGCCAGTGCGACTACTCGAACACCATCGGCCAGTCCCTGGCGATGGTCGCGCTGACCCGTGCCGGGGCCGCAGTCGGTGCCGACGCGACGACCTACCTGCTCAGCCAGCAGTGCCCGGACGGCGGCTTCCGCAACGACCCGACCGCCGGCGGCTGCACGAGCGACGCCGACGCCACCGCGTTCGCGACCCAGGCCCTCGTGGCGGTGGGGTCGGCCGCGGCGTCCGGTCCGGCCGGCTGGCTCGTCGCCCACCAGGGCGCCGACGGCGGCCTCGCCGGCGACGGGGCTGCCGAGAACGCCAACACGACCGGCGTGGCGGTCCAGGCGTTCCTCGCCGCCGGTCGGCCGGCGGCCGCGGCCGCCGGCCAGGCCTACCTCGCCTCCCTCCAGTACGACTGCTCGGCCGCGCCGCCGCTGCGGTGGGGCATCGCCTACTCGCCGTCCACCCGCTCGACCTCGACGGTCAGCGACTCCGACCTGCGCGCCACCCCCCAGGCGGCGCTCGGCCTCGCCGGACGGTCGCTGCTCTCGGTGACCTCCGAGGGCTCTGCCGACGCGCTGCCGGCGTTCGCCTGCCCGACGCCGACCTCGACATCCACGACGACCCCGACCTCGACGTCCTCGACCGCCTCGTCCAGCTCGACCTCCACCTCGACCTCGGCGGGCGGCTCGAGCGGGACCACGACCTCGACCCCCGGCTCGGCCCCGGCCGGCTCGACGACGGCCCCGGCCGCCCCGTCCGACCCGGGGAGCACGACCGCGGCCGCCGCGGCCGCGACGACCGACGACCCGAGCACCACCGCTGCTGGCCCGACAGGACGGCTCGCCCAGACCGGCTCCGACGTCCGTGGCGCGGTCCTCGCCGGGCTCGTGCTGCTGGCGCTCGGCGCCCTCGCCGTGTGGGGCTCGCGCCGCCGGGGGGCGCACGCCTGATGCGGGCCCTCCTGGCGCGTGCCGTCCACGGCGCCGTGGCCGCCGCGGTCGTCGGCGCCGGGCTCGCCGCCGCCGCGCCGACGGCGGCGGCCGCCGCCTGCTCGACGACCTCCGGGGTCACGGTCGTCATCGACACCGGCTCCGCGGTGAGCACGCGGTGCGCGGCCGGCGACCCGGCGTCCGCCCTGGCGGCGCTGTCCGCGGTGGCCACCGTGACGCAGGTACAGACCCAGCCCGGCTTCATCTGCCAGATCGACGGCTTCCCCGCCACCTCGTGCGTCCGGACTCCTCCCGCCTCCGCGTACTGGGCGTTCTTCCACGCCGCGCGCGGCGGCTCGTGGACGTACAGCTCGGCCGGCACCGCGAGCTACGACCCGGCGGCCGGCACCGTCATCGGTGTCGCCTTCGGGTCCGGGCAGGCACCGAGCGTCCCGCCACCGGCGGCCCTGCCGGCCGGCTCGCCGTCGGCGACGACCTCGCCGCGGAGCACCACGGCGGGGCCGACGACCTCGGCCGGCACCGGCACCTCGGGCACCTCCGGCGGTGCGGCCGGCCCGACCGCGCCGGCCACCACCGGGTCCTCGACCGCGGGCGGCGCGGGACCGGCGCACAGCACGGTCGCCGGCTCGCCCTCGCCGTCGGCGGCGGGCACCTCGCCGGCCACCCCACCGACGACGACCACCGCCCCGGCGACGGCGGCCGGACCGCCGGCCGGGCCGAGCGCGCTCGCCGCGCAGCCGGCCTCCGCGCCGACCTCGACGCCGGGCTCGGGCGGCACCGCGGCGCTGTGGACCGCCGCAGCGCTCCTCGCCCTGCTCGGCGGCGGCGCCGGCTGGGTGGCCCGGCGGCGACGGGTCCGGTGAGCCGACCCGTGGGCGTCCTGCTTCCCCGTACCGTGCACCCCGCGGCGTGGTGGGCCTGGGCGCTCGGTCTCGCCGTCGCGGCGAGCGCGACGACCAACCCGCTGCTTCTCCTCGTCCTGCTCGCCGTCACGGCACTCGTCGTCGCGGCCCGGCGCGGCTCCTCACCCTGGGCCCGGGCCTTCCGCCTCTACCTCTGGCTGGGCCTCGCCATCGTCGTCCTCCGGCTCGTGCTCCACGTCCTCGTCGGGCTGAAGTACGGCACCGTCGTCGTGCTCCCGCTGCCGCAGGTGAGGCTGCCGTCGTGGGCCGCCGGCATCCAGCTCGGGGGCACGGTCCACCTCGAGGGCCTGCTCGGAGCCGCGGTCCAGGGGCTGCGGCTGGCGGTGATCATCGCCTGCGTCGGGGCCGCCAACGCCCTGGCCAACCCCAAGCGCCTGCTGCGGGCGATGCCGAACGCCCTGCACGAGGTCGGGGCCGCGGTCGTCGTGTCGGTCTCGGTGGCGCCCCAGCTCGCCGAGTCGGCGCACCGGGTGCGCCGGGCCCGGCAGCTGCGGGGAGACTCCGCCCGCGGCCTGCGGGCCGTGCCCGCGGTGGCCCTGCCCGTCCTCGAGGACACCCTCGAGCGCTCGCTCCTGCTCGCCGCCGCGATGGACTCGCGGGGGTACGGGCGCGCCGGCGCGGTGCCCGCGGCCCGCCGGCGCGCCGTCGGAGCAGTGACGCTGCTCGGCCTGCTCGCCAGCGTCGTCGGCCTCTACGGCGTCCTCGACGCCTCCACCCCCGCCCTCATGGGGACCCCGACCCTCCTGACCGGGCTGGCGCTCTCGGCGGCCGGCCTGTGGCTCGGCGGCCGGCCGGTCACTCGCACGACGTACCGCCGCGACCCGTGGCGGGCGCCGGAGTGGGTCACCCTCGGCTGCGGCGTCGCGGCGGCCGCCACCCTCACCGTGCTGTCCCGCACCGACCCCACGGTCCTGACGATGCCGCTGGCGCCGCTCGCGGTGCCGGCGCTGCCGCTGCCCGCGGTGCTCGGCCTGCTCGTCGCCGCCCTTCCGGCCGTGCTCACCCCCGCCCCGCCGGTGCCGGCGACCCGCACGCCGGTCCGCGGGGCCCGGGGGGTGGTCCCCCGTGGCTGAGCCCGCGATCCTCCTCGAGGCGGTGACCGTCCGGCTGCCCGACGGCCGCGGGCCGGTCCTGCGCGACGTCTCGCTATCGATCGAGGAGGGCGAGCTCGCGCTGGTCGTCGGGCGCACCGGCAGCGGCAAGTCCACCCTGCTCGGGGCGATGTGCGGGCGGGTCCCGCACTTCACCGGCGGCACCCTCCACGGCCGGGTCCTCGTCCGGGGACGGGACACCCGCGCGCACCGTCCACGTGACCTGGCCGACGTCGTCGGCGTCGTCGGCCAGGACCCGCTCGCGGGGTTCGTCACCGACACGGTCGAGGAGGAGCTGGCCTACGGGATGGAGCAGCTCGGCCTGCCGGCCGCGACGATGCGCAAGCGGGTCGAGGAGACCCTGGACCTGCTCGGCATCGCGGAGCTGCGCGGGGTGCCGCTGCGCGAGCTCTCCGGCGGCCAGCAGCAGCGCGTCGCCATCGGCTCGGTCCTCACGGCGCACCCTGACGTCATCCTCCTCGACGAGCCGACCTCGGCGCTCGACCCGACCGGGGCCGACGAGGTCCTCGCGACGATCACCCGGCTCGTCCACGACCTCGCCGTCACCGTCGTCGTCGCGGAGCACCGCGTCGAGCGGGTGCTGCACCATGCCGACCGGGTCGTCCACGTCGGCCCGGAGGGGATCGTCACCGCCGCTCCCCCGGCTGCGGCGATGACGACGAGCGACATCGCCCCGCCCGTCGTCGAGCTCGGTCGCTGGGCCGGGTGGACGCCGCTGCCCCTGTCGGTGCGCGAGGCTCGGCGCGCCTCCGTCGAGCTGCGCCGCCGGCTCGCCGGCGCGCCGCTGCCGGCGACGGTGGAGGCCCCGGACCCCGCGCGGGCGGTGCTGCGCGCCCGGGGGGTCGTCGTCCGGTACCCCGGCGACGTCATCGCCGTCGCCGGGGTCGACCTCGACCTCGCCGCCGGGCAGGTCACCGCCCTGATGGGCCGCAACGGCTCGGGGAAGTCCTCGCTGCTCTGGGCGCTCCAGGGCAGCGGGACCCTGACCGCCGGCCGGGCCGAGCTCGACGGCGCCGGTGGCCGGCCGGTCGCCACCCACGACCTGCCGCCGGCCGAGCGCCGGTCCCGGGTCGGGCTGGTGCCGCAGACCGCCTCCGACCTGCTCTACCTCGACACGGTGGCCGCCGAGTGCGGGCGTGCCGACGCCGAGAGCGGCGCGCAACCGGGGACCTGCGCGTGGCTCCTCGCCCGGATCGCCCCCGGCATCCCGGCCGATCGCCACCCCCGCGACCTCTCCGAGGGGCAGCGGCTCGCCCTCGTCCTCGCCGTCCAGCTCACCGCCGACCCACCGGTGCTGCTCCTCGACGAGCCGACCCGCGGCCTCGACCCGGGGGCCAAGCGGGCCCTCACCGCGGTGCTGCGGGGGCTCGCGGCGCGGGGCCGCTCCGTCGTCGTCTCGACCCACGACGTCGAGTTCGTCGCCGAGTGCGCCGACCGGGTGGTCGTCCTCGCCACCGGCGAGGTCGTCGCCGACGGGCCCACCGCCGACGTCGTCGTCGCCTCGCCGGCCTTCGCCCCCCAGGTCGCCAAGGTCCTCTCCCCCGGCCCGTGGCTCACCGTCGCCGACGTCACCGCCGCCCTCGAGGGGGTGCCGCGGTGAGCGCCGGCGCGGCGGGCGGCCGGCTGCGGGCCATCCGGCTGCAGCCCCGCTCGACGGTGGCCGTCGCCCTGGTCAGCGTCGCCGGCGTGCTCGCCTTCTGCTGGCCCCTCGTGCTCACCGCCGGCTCGGGGCTGGCCCACGGCACCGAGGCGCCGCTGGTGTTCGCGGTCGTCCTGCCGCTGCTCCTCGCGGTCGTCCTCGCCGAGCTGTCCGAGGGCGGGATGGACGTCAAGGCGGTGGCCATGCTCGGGGTCCTCTCGGCCGTCGGGGCGGCGCTGCGGCCGCTCGGCGCCGGCACCGCGGGGCTCGAGACCGTCTTCTTCCTCCTCGTTCTGGGCGGCCGGGTCTTCGGCGCCGGGTTCGGTTTCGTCCAGGGCGCGGTGACCCTGCTCGCGTCCGCGTTGGTCACCGGCGGGGTGGGGCCCTGGCTGCCGTTCCAGATGCTCGGTGCCGCGTGGGTCGGCTGGGGGGCCGGCCTGCTCCCGACGGCGCGGGGCCGCCGTGAGGTCGCGATCCTCGCCGGCTACGGCGCGCTCGCCGGGCTCGGCTACGGCGTCCTGCTCAACCTCTCGTTCTGGCCGTTCGCCACCGGCCTGGCCGGCGACCTGTCGCTCGTGCCCGGCGCTCCGGTCGGGGAGAACCTGCACCGCTTCCTCGCCTTCAGCCTCGCGACGAGCCTGGGCTGGGACATCGGGCGGGCGGTCACGACCGCCGTCCTCGTGCTCCTCACCGGCCGGGCCGTCCTCGGTGCGCTGCGACGCGCCGCCCGCCGGGCGGCGTTCGAGGCGCCGGTCCGGTTCGTGGACGCGGCGAGCCCGGCCCGACCGGAGCCGGCGGACTTGGCACAATCGCCACCATGAACCCGCTGGAGCTGGACCGCGACCACGCCTGGCTGAGCCGCGAGGAGCTCGACGCGGCCCGGGCGAAGCTACCCATCCTCTACGTCGACGCCGTCCCGGTCCGGGTCGACGACCGCGGCGAGGTGAGTGCCCTCGGTGTCCTGCTCCGGCTCGACGGCGAGGGCAAGGTCTGCCGCGAGCTCGTCTCCGGGCGGGTGCTGCACCACGAGCGGGTCCGGGACGCGCTGCTGCGCCACCTCGAGAAGGACCTCGGTCCGATGGCGCTGCCCCGCGTCCCGGTCAGCCCGCAGCCGTTCACGGTCGCCGAGTACTTCCCGACCCGTGGGGTGACCCCGTTCCACGACCCCCGGCAGCACGCGGTGTCGCTGGCCTTCGTCGTGCCCGTGGCCGGCGACTGCGCGCCCCAGAACGACGCCCTCGACCTCACCTGGCTGACCCCGGACCAGGCGCTCGACCCGTCGGTCCAGGCCGAGATGGACCGCGGTCACGGCGTCCTGTTGCGCCAGGCGCTGGCGCACCTCGGGCACGCGGTCTGACCGGGCGCGCCGCTCAGCCGAAGCCGTCGGTGCGGCGGGTCATGTCGCGGTGCTCGGCCGCGTACGCCTGCTCCGGGGTGGGGGCCAGGCCACCGAGGCGGGCCGGCAGCCAGCGCCGCTCCTCGCCGGTCAGCTCGGGGTAGGCGGCCTGCTGGGCCTCGAGCTGGGCCTGCATCACGGCCTTGAGCCGGGCCGTGGCCGCCGTGACGTCCTCGCGCCGCTCGACCTGGATCGGCTCACCGACCGTGACGTGCACCGGGATGTTCGCGCGGCCCATCCGGCGGGGCAGGTCCTTGGTCCACACCCGGTGGCCGCCCCAGATGGTGGTCGGCAGGATGGGCACGCCGGCGACCTGGGCCATCTTCACCGCGCCGGGCTTGAACTCCTTGAGCTCGAAGGACCGGGACACCGTCGCCTCGGGGAACACCCCGACGATCTCCCCGGCCCGCAGCGCCCTGATCGCGTCCGAGAACGCGGCGCCGCCGCGCTGCCGGTCGACGGGGATGTGGTGCATGCCGCGCATCAGCGGGCCGGCGACCCGGTGCCGGAAGATCGACTGCTTGGCCATGAACCGGACGTACCGCCCGTGCTTGCGCGCCGCGAGCCCGGCGTAGGTGAAGTCGAGGTAGGACGTGTGGTTGACCGCCATGACGGCCCCGCCCTCGCGCGGGACGTTGTCCTCGCCGACGAGCGTGAACCGGGTGCCCTGGGCGAGGAAGAGGGTGCGCGCGACCCCGATGACCGACCGGTACAGCGGCTCCATGGGCTCACCCTAGGCCAGCACGGCACGCCTCGTCCCCCCGGCCCGAACCGGGATGAGGAGGGCCCGCGGGGTCTGTGAGAATGGCCGCATGACCGAGGACCTCTCCCCATCCCGCGCTGCCTCCATCCCGGACCGGCCGTCCCTGGACGGCCTGGAGGAGAAGTGGGGCGCGGTATGGCAGGAGCAGGGGACCTACTCCTTCGACCGCGAGGCCGCCCTCGCCGGCGAGCGCGGCCAGGTCTTCTCCATCGACACCCCGCCGCCCACGGCGAGCGGGTCGCTGCACATGGGGCACGTCTTCAGCTACACGCACACCGACTGCATGGCCCGGTACAAGCGGATGGCCGGGTTCAACGTCTTCTACCCGATCGGCTGGGACGACAACGGCCTGCCGACCGAGAAGCGGGTCCAGAACTACTACGGGGTCCGCGGCGACGCCTCCCTGCCCTACGACCCGGGCTTCACCCCGCCCTTCCGGGGCGACGCCCGGAGCACCAGGGCCGCCGACGAGCTGCCCGTGTCCCGGCAGAACTTCATCGAGCTGTGCGACGAGCTGACCGTCAAGGACGAGGAGGCATTCGAGTCGCTCTTCCGGCGGCTGGGCTTCAGCCTCGACTGGT
>CAVYYD010000001.1:0-138753 GCA_963772645.1 uncultured Actinomycetota bacterium | reverse complement strand
ACCGCGCTCACTCCCACGCGTCCGAGCTGTGGCCCGGTCCCGCCCGGCGGGGCCGGGCCGCCGTGCTTGAATGCGGTGATGCCCGCCCCCCCGCACCGCGACGACCCGAGCCACCGACCCGCGTCCCACCCCGGCGAGGAACGCATCGGGCAACGCGACCTCGCGCACTGGCCGAGTGCGGCGGGCCGTCACCTCGTCGAGCTCGTGGGTCGGGCCGCGACGGCGCTCGCAGGGCTGCTCCGCTGGAGGCGCGCCAACACCGCGCTCGTCGTCACCGTCCTGGTCGGGGCAGTGGTCGTCTTCGGGCTGGACCTCCTCGCGGCCCGCGTCTACGACGCCGTCTCCGAGGGGGAGGGGCTGCAGACCCTCGACCGCCCGGTGCTCGACACGGTGGTCGGGCTGCGGTCCCCCGGCCGCGACGCCGCGGTCAACGCGTTCACCAACCTCGGTGGCGTCCTCGGGATGACCGTCATTGCGACGCTGATCACCGCGGCGCTCGCGCTGGCCCGCCGGTCCTGGACCCCGGTGGTCCTGATGGGGATCGCCGGCGCCGGGTCGGTGCTCATGACGGTCGCCGGCAAGGACCTGGTCGGGCGGGCCCGGCCGCCCTCGGCGCTGGCGGTCCCGCCGCTGGAGAGTTCGCCCTCCTTCCCGTCCGGTCACACGCTGAACGCCACCGTCCTCATCGGGATGGCGGCCTACCTCCTCGTCCTCGGCGGTGCCCGGCTGTGGGTCCGTGCCCTCGTCGCCGGCGTCGCCACCGTCTTCGTCCTGGGGATCGGCCTGTCGCGGGTCTACCTGGGCCACCACTGGCTCACCGACGTCGTCGCCGGTTGGCTGATCGGGCTGGGCTGGCTGGTCACCGTCGTCACCGCCCACCGGATCCAGGTGACCCTCGCGGCGCACGCCGGAGTGAGCAGCGCCGGGGCGGCCGGGCGTGGCCACCCCCGGCGCCGGGTCAGTCGGTCGCCAGGGCGGCCCGCCCCGCCTCGAGCCGCGCCACGGGGACCCGGAAGGGTGAGCAGGAGACGTAGTCGAGCCCGGAGTTGTGGAAGAAGTGGATCGACTCGGGGTCGCCGCCGTGCTCGCCGCAGACCCCGAGCTTGAGCCCGGGCCGAGCCTCGCGGCCCTCCCAGGAGGCGATCTGCACGAGCCGCCCGACCCCGCCGCGGTCGATCGTCTCGAACGGCGAGACCCCGAAGATGCCCTTCTCCAGGTACCGCGAGAAGAACGAGGACTCGACGTCGTCGCGAGAGAAGCCCCACACCGTCTGGGTCAGGTCGTTGGTGCCGAAGGAGAAGAAGTCGGCCGCGCCGGCGATGTCTCCGGCGGTGAGGGCGGCGCGGGGCAGCTCGATCATCGTCCCGACCTTGTGGTCGAGGTGGACCGAGTGCTCGACGCGGACCTCGTGGGCCTCGGCGTCGATCTCCTCGCGGATGGCGGTGAGCTCCTGGACGGCCCCGACCAGCGGCACCATGATCTCCGGGTGGGCCTGGCCGCCGGCCTCGATGACGAGCGCGGCCGCCTCGAGCACCGCCCGGGCCTGCATCGCGAACAGCCCGGGGATGGCCAGGCCGAGCCGGACGCCGCGCAGGCCGAGCATCGGGTTCTGCTCGTGGAGGCGCAGCACCGCGTGGAGCAGCTCGGCGTCGCGGTCGGAGTGCTCGCCCCGTTCGTCCTCCAAGGCCACCTTGACCGACAGCTCGGTGAGGTCGGGGAGGAACTCGTGCAGCGGCGGGTCGAGCAGGCGGACGGTGACCGGCCGGCCCTGCATCGCCTCGAAGATCTCGACGAAGTCGGCCCGCTGGAGGGGCAGCAGCTCGGCGAAGACCTTCTGGCGCTCGTCCTCGTTCTCGGCGAGGATGAGGTGCTCGACCATCTCTCGGCGCTCGCCGAGGAACATGTGCTCGGTGCGGGTCAGGCCGATGCCCTCGGCGCCGAACCGGCGGGCGCGGTCGGCGTCGGCCGCGTTGTCGGCGTTGGTGCGCACCCGCAGCCGGCGGACCCGGTCGGCCACCGCCATGAGGCGGTGCACGGAGCGGACCACCGGCTCGACCTCGGCGTCCTCGGGGTCGATCTCGCCCTCGAAGTAGCGGACGACGGGCGAGGGGCTGACCGCCACCTCGCCGAGGAAGATCTCGCCGGTGGAGCCGTCGATCGAGATCGTGTCGCCCTCCTTGACGGTCGTGCCGTCGGGGAGGGTGAAGCACGAGGCCTTGGTGTCGACGTCGAGGGCCTCGGCGCCGCACACGCAGGTGCGACCCATGCCGCGGGCGACGACGGCGGCGTGCGAGGTCTTGCCGCCGCGGCTGGTGAGGATGCCGCGTGCCGCGACCATCCCGTGCAGGTCGTCGGGGTTGGTCTCGCGGCGCACGAGGATGACCGGGCGGCCCTCCTCGGCGAGCCGCACGGCGGTGTCGGAGTCGAAGACGGCCTCGCCGACCGCCGCACCCGGTGACGCAGCCATGCCGCGCGCGGCCGGCTTGACCAGGCCGTCGTTGACGAAGTGGGGGAACATCAGCTGCGCAAGCTGGGCGCCGGTGACCCGCTCGAGCGCCTCCTCCTCGGAGATGATGCCCTCGTCGACGAGCGCGGTGGCGATGCGGAACGCGGCCTCGGCGGTGCGCTTGCCCACCCGGGTCTGCAGCATCCACAGCCTGCCGTCCTCGATCGTGAACTCGATGTCGCACATATCGCGGTAGTGGCGCTCGAGGCGCGCCATGATGTCGAGCAGTTCGTGGTAGCTCTTCGGGTCCAGGGCCTCGAGCTCGGTGAGCGAGAGGGTGTTGCGGATGCCCGCGACGACGTCCTCGCCCTGGGCGTCGGTGAGGTAGTCGCCGTAGACGCCGACCTCGCCGGTGGCCGGGTCGCGGGTGAAGGCGACGCCGGACCCGGAGGCCGAGCCGCGGTTGCCGAAGGCCATGGCCTGGACGTTGACCGCGGTGCCCAGGTCGGCAGGGATGCGCTCACGGCGCCGGTAGAGGACTGCCCGGTCGGCGTTCCACGAGTCGAAGACCGCGACCACGGCCGTGCGCAGCTGGTCCCGGGGGTCCTGGGGGAAGGGCGCCCCGGAGCCGTCCTCGATGACCTTCTTGAACGTCTGGACCAGGGCGCGCAGGTCGTCGGTGTCGAGGTCGACGTCGGCGGTGACGCCCTTGGAGCGCTTCGCCGCCTCGATGGCGTCCTCGAAGAGGTCACCGTCGAGGTCCAGGACTGTCCTGCCGTACATCTGCAGCAGCCGGCGGTAGGAGTCCCAGGCGAACCGCGGGTTTCCGGTCTGGCGGGCGAGGCCGGCCACCGACTCGTCCCCCAGACCGATGTTCAGGACCGTCTCCATCATCCCGGGCATGGAGAACTTGGCGCCCGAGCGGACCGAGACGAGCAGCGGGTCCTCGCCGTCGCCGAGCCGGCGGCCCATCCGCTCCTCGAGGGTCTCGAGGTGCGCGTCGACCTCGGCCCATAGCCCCTCGGGTGCGGAGCCGGCCTCGAGGTAGGCGCGGCACGCGTGGGTCGTGATCGTGAACCCCGGGGGCACCGGGATGCCGAGGTTCGTCATCTCCGCGAGGTTGGCCCCCTTGCCTCCGAGGAGGTCCTTCATGTCCTTGTTGCCACTTTCGAAATCGTGGACCAGCTGGGCCATGGGACTGCCTCCTCGGAGTCGGAACGTGTACTACGTAGCGTAGTACCGAAAGATACCCGCCTGGGGTATCTGAGGCGTCACACGGGCCGGGACGTGACGCGTTCCACTCACCCCGTGCCGGGCGGGGTCCCGCGCGGGGGTCCGCCGCTAGCTGCGGTCGAGGGCGAAGCGCACCGTGACCCGCGCCTCGACGCTCGACCGGCCGCCCTCGAGCGGCATCGAGCCGGCCACGTCGGCGGCCAGCGCCATGCCCCGCCCGACCGGGGCCGGCCCCTCGCCGTCGGCCTCCACGACGCGCAGCACCTGGCCGAGCCGCCGGCCCGCGAGGGCCGCGTACTGCTCGGCCCGAGCGCGGGCGTCCGCAAACGCCGCCTCGCGGGCACGGACGTGCAGCGGCGCAGGGTCGGCGACCTCGAAGGCCACCCCGTCGATGCCGAGGGCGTCGCCCACGGCATCGGCCAGCGCGGTGAGCAGCGCGCCGACCACCGCGGTCTCGCGGACCCGCAGCCGCAGCCGCTGGTGGGCGGTGTACCCGACGACGCGGTCGTGGTCCCAGCGGGTGCCGAGCCCGAGCCCGGTGGTGTGCCGGTCCACCGGCGCGACCCCGTGGCCCGCGGCCGCGTCGAGCACGGCACGGGCGGCGTCGCCGGCGTGCGCCAGGGCTTGGGAGGCGTCGGGCTGCTCGACGTGGACCCGGACGCTGACGACGACGACGTCGGGCACCGTCGCCGCGCTGCCGGTTCCGGTGACGACGACGTGGTCGGTCATGGCCGACAGCGTAGGGCCCGTTGCCGGGGAGGTGCCGAGGTTCCGGTGACCCGCGGGTACGGGGTTGAATCGACCCCATGCCCTCCGCTCCGTCGATCGCCAACTCCGTCACCGTCCGGCTCATCCTCCCGGCCCGACCCACCGCCGTGAGCGAGATGACGAGCCTCATCGAGTCGGTGGGGGGCGTGGTCACCGGCCTCGACGTCACCGGCTCCGGGCACGCCCGGATGCGGGTCGACCTCACGATGCTCACCCGCGACCCGGACCACGCGGAGGAGATCGTCGACCGGATGCGCCAGGTCGAGGGCGTGGAGATCGGGAAGGTCTCCGACCGCACCTTCCTCCTGCACCTCGGGGGGAAGCTGACCGTCGAGTCGAAGGTGCCGATCCGCACCCGCGACGACCTCTCGCTCATCTACACGCCCGGGGTGGCCCGGGTTTGCACCGCGATCGCACAGAACCCCGAGGACGCCCGGCGGCTGACCATCAAGCGCAACACGGTCGCCGTCGTCACCGACGGGACGGCTGTGCTCGGCCTCGGTGACATCGGGCCGCTCGCGGCGCTGCCCGTCATGGAGGGCAAGGCGGCCCTCTTCAAGCGCTTCGCCGACATCGACGCCTTCCCGATCTGCCTCGACACCACCGACGCCGACGAGATCGTCCGCACCGTCAAGGCGATCGCCCCCGGGTTCGCCGGCATCAACCTCGAGGACATCTCGGCGCCGCGCTGCTTCGACATCGAGGCCCGGCTGCGCGAGGAGCTCGACATCCCGGTCTTCCACGACGACCAGCACGGGACGGCGATCGTCGTCCTGGCCGCGCTGCGGAACGCGCTGAGGGTCGTCGGCAAGCGGATCGAGGAGGTGCGGCTCGTGATGTCCGGGGCGGGGGCGGCGGGCTCGGCCATCCTCCGGCTCCTGCTGCACGCGGGCGTCCGGCACGTCGTCGTCGCCGACGTCGCCGGGGTGATCCACGCCGGGCGGGGCGACGTCGTCTCGGGTGAGGCCCCGAACCAGGAGTGGATCGCCCGGCACACCAACCCCGAGGGCGTCACCGGCGCGCTCGCGGACGCCATGCGCGGCGCCGACGTCTTCCTCGGTGTCTCCGCCCCGCACATCCTCAGCGAGGAGGCCGTCGCCTCGATGGCCCCGGGCAGCGTGGTCTTCGCGCTGGCCAACCCGACCCCGGAGATCGAGCCGGAGGTCGCCGCCAGGCACGCAGCGGTGGTCGCGACCGGCCGGTCCGACTTCGCGAACCAGATCAACAACGTCCTCGTCTTCCCCGGGGTGTTCCGGGGCCTCATCGACGCGGGTGTCCGCCAGGTGACCGTCGACGTCCTCCTCGCCGCCGCCGACGCGCTGGCCGACGTCGTCTCCGACGAGGAGCTGAACGCGACCTACATCATCCCGAGCGTCTTCCACCCCGACGTGGCGACGGTCGTCGCCGAGGCCGTGCAGGCCGCCGCCCAGCGTGCCGACCTGGAGTGGGCCGAGGCCGAGGACCGCGCGTGAGCGGCGCGGCCGGGGCGCCGTGGACCGCCCGGCTGGTGTGGCGCGCCCTCGCGGTGTTCCTCGTGGCCGTCCAGCTCGTCGTCCTCTACGCCCCCTCGGTGCCGGGGCCCCCGCTCGTCCCGGGCGCCGACAAGGTCGTCCACCTGCTGGTCTTCGCCGTCCCGGCCCTGGTCCTCATCCTCGCCGGTGGTTCGCCCCGGCTCGTCGTCCCGCTGCTCGTGCTGCACGCCGGGGCGAGCGAGATCGTCCAGGGGGCGTGGCTGCCGGACCGGTCCGGTGACGTGCTCGACGCGCTCGCCGACGTCTGCGGGGTCGCGCTCGGCTGGGCGTCGTGGCACCTCGTGCGGTCCGGGGCGACCCCGGTCCGCTGGTAGACTGGCTCCTCCACCGAGGTGACCGGGCGCTTGGCTGTGCCCCCTGGGCCGCACGTCGCGGCCCGGCACGAACCCACCCGGTGGCGCCGGTGACACCCCTGTCGATCCGGCCACCGAGGACCACTGCTGGTCCGGAGACTCGTTGATCTCGCTGCTTCGCCACCGGCCGACGACGTGTCTGTCTGAACGCCATCCCGACGAAGCACAGGTGAACATCCCCATGCCCAAGAAGGCATCCGGGCCGAAGGCCCGCTGGACCGCTGCCCAGAAGGCCGAGGCCCGCAAGCCCACGAAGAAGCCGCACCGCGGCCAGGCCGACCCCGCCGCGCGGCGCGCCAGCCGCAGCGGGTCCGACGAGGCCCCC
The DNA here is from genome assembly GCA_963772645.1 of uncultured Actinomycetota bacterium. Taxonomy (GTDB): domain Bacteria; phylum Actinomycetota; class Actinomycetes; order Actinomycetales; family Dermatophilaceae; genus DASSQJ01. Next base: position 132,096 of record CAVYYD010000001.1, on the reverse strand, counting down.
CGCGCCAAGCGTCCCCGCGACGAGCGTTCGCCGCGCTGGGACCGCGAGGACCCGCGCCGGGTCCCCCGCCCGGAGCGCGACGCCCGGCGCCCCGGCGCCGGCCGTGCCGAGGACCGCCCCCGCGCCGGCCGTGCCGAGGACCGCCCCCGCGCCGGCCGTGCCGAGGACCGCCCCGGCGCCGGCCGTGCCGAGGACCGCCGCGGGGCGGACCGCCGCGGTGACCAGCGGTACGCCGACCGCCGGGACGACCGCCGCGGCGAGGAGCGTCGCGAGCAGCGGTGGGAGCCACGGGAGGACCGTCGTGCTCCGCGGGAGGAGCGTCGCCGCGAGGACCGACCCGTGCACCGGCCCCACGACACCCGCCCCCGCCGCGAGCGCGGGGACCGACCCGTGCGCGACCGTGCCCCTCGGGTGGCCGACCCGGTCCGTCGCGACCGGCACGAGGGCCGCCACGCGGAGCACCCGCCGACGTTCCAGGAGGCCGAGGCGCTGCGCGCCGAGGCCGACACCTGGACCCGGTACTCCTCCGCCTCCTCCGGAGGCCCGAAGGAGGTCACGTCCGACAACGGCTTCGCGGCCCTCGGGCTCGCCGAGCGGCTGGTGGAGCGGCTGGCGCGAGACGGCATCACCGAGCCCTTCCCGATCCAGGCCGCCACGATCCCGGACGCCCTGGCCGGCCGTGACGTCCTCGGCCGGGGACGCACCGGGTCGGGCAAGACCCTCGCGTTCGGCCTGCCGACGATCACCCGGCTCGCCGGCCGCACCAAGCCCGCCAGCCGCCGCCCCCGGGCGCTGGTTCTCGTGCCGACCCGCGAGCTCGCCATGCAGGTCAGCGACGCCCTGGAGCCGTTCGTCCACGTCACCGGGCTGCGGCACCGCCTGGTCGCCGGTGGCCTGTCGTACGAGCCGCAGATCTCGTCGCTGGCCCGCGGGGTCGACCTCCTCGTCGCCACGCCGGGCCGGCTGAAGGACCTCATGGAGCGCGGCGCGGTCGAGCTCGGCGAGGTCGAGGTCGCGGTGCTCGACGAGGCCGACCACATGGCCGACATGGGCTTCCTCCCGGAGGTCACCGCGATCCTCGACGCCCTGCCCGAGGGGGGCCAGCGGCTGCTGTTCTCCGCGACCCTCGACCGCGGCGTCGACGACCTCGTCGCCCGCTACCTCGTCGACCCGGTGACGCACTCCACCGACGAGGCCCAGGCCGCGGTGACCACGATGAGCCACCACGTGCTGCTCGTCGACCCCCAGGACAAGAAGGCCCTGACGACCGAGCTCGCCGGCCGGGAGGGCCGGGTCATCGTCTTCGCGCGGACCCAGCTCGGCGCCGACCGGGTCGCCGGGGAACTGCGCTCCAAGGGGGTGCTCGCCGCCTCGCTGCACGGTGGGCTCACCCAGTCGGTCCGCAACCGGGTCCTCGGCGCCTTCCGGGACGGCCGGATGCCGGTGCTCGTCGCCACCGACGTCGCCGCCCGCGGCATCCATGTCGACGACGTCGGGCTCGTCGTGCAGGTCGACCCGCCGCGGGACCACAAGGACTACCTCCACCGGGCCGGGCGCACCGCCCGGGCCGGGGAGCACGGCGCGGTCGTCATGCTCGCGCTGCCGCACCAGCGGCGAATGGTCACCCGCATCATCGAGGGGGCGGGGGCCGACGCATCCACCGCCCGGGTCTCGCCGGGCGACGCCACCGTGACCGCCATCGGGGGTCGCGCCCCGAGCGGGGTCCCGGTGCCCGACGAGGTGTGGCGCCCGGTGCTGGAGGGCCAGCGCGGCCGCGGGGCGCAGGGGCGCGGCGGCCCGCGTCGCGCTGGCCCGAGCCGGACCGGGCGGGCCGCTCGCCCGGGCTCCGGACGTGGCGGGTCCGCCGGGGGCAGAATGGGCGCGTGAGCCCCAGCCACACCACCGGACGGCTCCTCGTCGCCAGCCCGCAGATCGAGGAGGGCGTCTTCCGGCGCAGTGTGGTCCTCATGCTCCACCACGGCGACGACGGCGCCCAGGGGCTGGTCCTCAACCGGCCCATCGACGCCGACATCGACGCCGTCCTGCCCGGCTGGGAGGAGCACGCGAGCCGCCCGGCCAAGGTGTTCCAGGGCGGCCCGGTGCAGCTGGACTCCGCCCTCGGGCTCGTCGCCGTGCCCGGTGACTCTCCCGAGCCCGCCGGCGTGCGGCGGCTCTTCGGGTCGGTCGCGCTCGTCGACCTCGACACCCCGCCGCTGCTCGTCGTCCCCGAGGTGGCCGGCCTGCGGATCTTCGCCGGCTACGCCGGGTGGTCACCCGGCCAGCTCGAGCAGGAGGTCGTCACCGGGTCGTGGTTCGTCGTCGACACCGAGGGCGGCGACGTGTTCACCGACGACCCGGACGACCTCTGGCGGCGGGTCCTGCGCCGCCAGCCCGAGCCGCTGCGCTGGGTCGCCTGGTACCCCCCGGACCCCGAGCTCAACTGAGGCCGGCGGCGTAGGCTTGCCGGTCATGAGCGAGACGACGCCGCCGCTGGATGACCCCAACGCCCCGGGGCAGCAGCCGCAGACCCAGACGGCCGTGCTCGAACGCACCGAGACCGTCCCGGAGGTCACCGAGCCGGGCGACCACGAGCGGTTCGCCCACTACGTGCGCAAGGAGAAGATCCTCGAGAGCGCGCTCTCCGGCGAGCCGGTCACCGCGCTGTGCGGCAAGGTCTGGGTGCCCGGCCGTGACCCGGACCGGTTCCCGGTCTGCCCCACGTGCAAGGAGATCTACGAGGGGCTGCGTCCGCCGGAGGACGGCGGCGAGTAGGCGCCACCGCGCGCCGTCGGGTCCGGGCCGTGCGCCCGGCAGCGGGGCACGCGCCACCGGCGGCCGCCGGGTGAGGTGCCCGCGATGCGGCCCTTACGGTTCCTTTGCCCGATTCAGGCCCGCCGCTGACCATCCCACCCCTAACCTTCCGAGCAGCCGTGCCGGAGGGGCGCGGCCCGACTCGGAGGGTCCCTGCCATGCGCCCACGCTCCCTGACCACCCTCGCCGCGCTCACCCTGGGCCTCTCCGCCGTCGCGGTCCCCGCCACCTCGGCCTCGGCCCGGCCGATGGCGAGCACCGACTCGGTCGCGTCCGCGTGCGTCACCCGCACCGACGCCACCTCGGGCCGGCACCCGAACGCGAGGTTCGACCCGCACGAGCTCAGCGACGCCAAGGCCGCGGCGATGGATGCGGCGCTCAGGGCCGCGATGAGGGCCAAGGGCATCAGCATCGACTCACGCGGCACCGTCCAGATGAAGGGCAAGCCCGGTGGTGGTGGCGGCGGCGGTGGGGGTGGCACCGGCGGCACGTTCACCGGCGCGACGGTCAACGTGTACTGGCACGTCATCACCGACGGGTCGAAGGGCGCCCTGTCCTCGTCGATGCTCAACAGCCAGATCTCGGTGCTCAACGCGGCCTACCAGGCCTCGGGGTTCACCTTCACCGTCGCGGGCACGGACTACACGGACAACCCCACCTGGTACAACGGCCTGACGAACGGCTCGACCGCCGAGCGCGCCATGAAGAACGCCCTGCACCGGGGCGGCAAGGCCGACCTCAACCTCTACACGGCCGACCTCGGCAACAACCTGCTCGGCTGGGCGACCTTCCCGAGCTCGACCGTCGACCCGATGGACGGTGTCGTCATGCTCGACCAGAGCCTGCCGGGGGGCACGGCCGCGCCGTACAACGAGGGCGACACCGCGACCCACGAGGTCGGGCACTGGGTCGGGCTGTACCACACCTTCCAGGGCGGCTGTAACGGCTCCGGCGACTACGTCGACGACACCCCCGCCGAGCGGAGCGCCGGCCTACGGGTGCCCGCCCGACAGCACCGACACCTGTCGTCGCTCGGCCGGGACGGACCCGATCCACAACTTCATGGACTACACCGACGACGGCTGCATGTTCGAGTTCACCGCGGGCCAGACCTCGCGGATGCAGGCGGCCTGGCTGGCCTACCGGGCCGCCTGAGCCGGGGCGGCGGGGCCTCCTCGCCCTAGCACAGCCCGAGGGTCCCGACCGGTTGGTTCGGGGCCCTCGGCATGTCGGCGGCGGGCCGGTTATCGTGGCGCCCGCCCATGAGTACCTCAGCCGCCGGACACCTGCCCCCCGCCTACCCCGAGCGCGCCGCCTGGGGGACCGCGGACAAGCTGCGCGCCTGGCAGGAGGAGGCGCTCGCCGCATACCTCGCCCGCGGCGACCGCGACTTCCTCGCGGTCGCCACCCCCGGCGCGGGCAAGACGACCTACGCCCTGCGGATCGCCACCGAGCTGCTCGACCGCGGGCTCGTCGGTGCGGTCACCGTCGTCGCCCCCACCGAGCACCTGAAGACCCAGTGGGCCGACGCAGCCGGCCGGGTCGGCATCCAGCTCAACCCGTCGTTCTCCAACTCCGCCGAGGTGCAGTCCAGCGAGTACGACGGGGTCGCCGTCACCTACGCCCAGGTGGCGACGAACCCGCTGCTGCACCGGCGCCGCACCGAGGCCGAGCCCACCCTGGTCATCCTCGACGAGATCCACCACGGCGGCGACGCCCGGTCCTGGGGTGACGGCATCCGCGAGGCGTTCACCCCCGCCGTCCGCCGCCTGTCGCTCACCGGCACGCCGTTCCGCTCCGACACCAACCCGATCCCGTTCGTCCGCTACGAGATGGGCCAGGACGGCATCCTCCGCTCCGCCTCCGACTACACCTACGGGTACGCGGCGGCGCTGCGTGACGGGGTGGTGCGCCCGGTGCTGTTCCTCGCGTACGGCGGGGCGATGCGCTGGCGCACCCGGGCCGGCGACGAGGTGGCCGCCCGGCTCGGCGAGCCGCTGACCAAGGACCAGACGGCGCAGGCCTGGCGAACCGCGCTGGACCCCAAGGGGGAGTGGATCCCCTCGGTCCTCTCGGCCGCCGACAAGCGGCTCTCCGAGGTGCGGCGCCACGTCCCGGACGCCGGCGGCCTGGTCATCGCCTCGAACCGGACCGCGGCGCGGGCCTACGCCCGCCTCCTCCACGCGCTGACCGGTGAGGAGGCCACGGTCGTCCTGTCCGACGACCCCGGCGCCAGCGCCCGGATCGAGCGGTTCGCGACCGGCGACTCCCGCTGGATGGTCGCGGTGCGGATGGTCTCCGAGGGGGTGGACGTCCCCCGCCTCGCGGTGGGGGTCTACGCGACGTCGACGTCGACCCCGCTCTTCTTCGCCCAGGCGGTCGGCCGGTTCGTCCGGGTCCGCAGGCGCGGCGAGACCGCGTCGGTGTTCCTGCCGTCGGTGCCGGTGATCCTCGCCCACGCCGGGTCGATGGAGGAGGAGCGCGACCACGCCCTGGACCGGCCGACGAGCGAGGAGTCCGAGGCCTCGATCTGGGCGGAGGAGGAGGGGATGCTGGCGGCGGCGAACCGCACCGAGCGCGCCCCCGGGCTCGAGGACGAGCTGGGCTTCGAGGCGCTGGAGTCCGACGCGCACTTCGACCACGTGCTCTTCGACTCGCGCCAGTTCGGGCTGCACGCGGCCGTGGGGTCGGCGGAGGAGCAGGACTACCTGGGGCTGCCCGGCCTGCTCGAGCCCGACCAGGTCGCCGTGCTGCTCCACGAGCGGCAGACCCGGCAGGCGCGCTCCGGGGGAGGCGCGGCCCCCGGTCGGGGCGGCCCGTCGCCGGTGGCCGCGCACCGGGCCCTCGCCGCGCAGCGCAAGGAGCTCAACAAGCTCGTCGCCGCGTACTCGAGCAAGACCGGCACCCCGCACGCCACCGTGCACCTCGAGCTGCGCCGGGCCTGTGGCGGCCCCGAGCTCGCCGCGGCGACGGGGGAGCAGGTCACCGAGCGGATCGAGCGCATCCGACGCTGGTTCGTCGGCCGCCGCTGAGCCGCCGCGCGGCGCGTCCGGACGGTGCGCCGAGCCGTTCACCCGCCCCTCACGCGCCCGCATTCCTCTCGACATGCGGGGGCCGGTGTTCGGGGCTAGGGTCCCGCGTCGTGACCATCGAAACCCCCGCCTCACGTCGTCAGATCCTCGCCATGGCCGTCGTCGGCGGCGCCGGCCTCTTCACCGCGCCCGCCGCCTCGGCCGCCGGCGTCACCCCACCCAAGGGCGGCCACCCGTTGCGCATCACCGTCCTCGGAACGACCGACCTGCACGGCAACGTCTACAACTGGGACTACTTCCGCAACAAGGAGTACGACGACCGCGCTGCCAACGACATCGGCGTGGCCAAGGCGGCGACCCTGATCCGGATGATGCGTGAGGAGCGCGGCGCCGACCGCTGCATCACCCTCGACGCCGGCGACACCATCCAGGGCACGCCGCTGGCGTACTACTACGCGAAGGTCGACCCGATCACCGGCAGCGCCACCCACCCGATGGCCACCGCGATGAACGCGATCGGCTACGACGCCGCCGCGCTCGGCAACCACGAGTTCAACTACGGACTCGACACCCTCCGCGCCTTCGAGGAGCAGTGCGAGCACCCGCTCCTCTCGGCCAACGCGCTGGACTGGGACAGCGGTGAGCCGGCCTTCCGCCCGTACGTCATCACGACGATCGACCTGCCGAGCGGGCCGGTGCGGGTCGGCATCCTCGGTCTGGTCACCCCCGGGGTCGCCATCTGGGACCAGGCGAACGTGGACGGAAGGGTGTCGTTCCAGGGGATCGTCGAACAGGCGACGGTCATGGTCCCGCGGATGAAGGCCGACGGCGCCGACGTCGTCATCGTGTCCTGCCACTCGGGCGCGACCACCTCGTCGAGCTACGGCGACGCCCTGCCCTACCCGGAGAACGCGAGCCGCCTGCTCGCCGAGCAGGTGCCCGACATCGACGCCGTCCTCGTCGGGCACGCACACGTCGAGGTGCCCGAGCTGAAGGTCACCAACGCGGTGACCGGTCGTGAGGTGCTGCTCAGCGAGCCGCTGTACTGGGGCATGCGGGTCAGCGTCATGGACCTCGACCTGGTCCGCGCCGGCCACGGTTGGCGCGTCCTGCGGTCGCAGGCGACGACGCTCAACGCCAACACCGTCCCGGAGGACGCGGCCATCGCGGCCCTCGTCGCACCGGCGCACCAGAAGGTGCTCGAGTACGTCAACAGCGTCATCGGCAGGTGCACCGAGACGATGTCCGGGGCCGCCTCACGGTACGAGGACACGGCCGCGGTCGACTTCATCAACTTCGTGCAGGCCCAGGCGGTCAAGAAGGGCCTCGAGGGCACCGAGCACGCGACGACGCCGGTGCTGTCGATCGCGGCGCCGTTCAGCAGCACCGCGCTGATCCCGGCCGGCGAGGTCACCGTGCGCGACGTCGCCGGCCTGTACATCTACGACAACACCCTCTTCGGCATCACCCTGACCGGTGCGCAGGTCAAGGACTACCTCGAGAAGTCGGCGACCTACTTCCAGCAGGTCCCCGACGAGGGTCCGTTCTTCCCGGACCAGGTGACCAACGCGAAGACCGCGACCGCACCCGGCGGCACCCCGGACTACAACTACGACATCCTGGGCGGCCTCGACGCGCCGCTGACCTACAAGATCGACATCGCCCAGCCCCCGGGTGCCCGGATCAAGGACCTCGAGTACGGCGGCGCGGAGGTCAAGGACGGGGACCCCTTCGTCGTCGCCATCAACAACTACCGGCAGTCCGGTGGTGGCGGGTTTCCCCACGTGACGACCGCGCCGATCGTCTACGGTCGCCAGGAGGAGATCCGTCAGCTGATCATCGACTGGGTGACTGCCGAGAAGGTCATCGACCCGACGACGTTCGCGTCGGTCGACTGGAAGCTCACGGCGAAGGGCGTCGACGTCCAGATCACCGACTGAGCGCCGCCGGGTCACCCCCTCGTCCGCCGGGTCACCCCTCGTCCGCCGCCGCGGCGCGGACGAGGGGGCCGGTCCGGTGGCCGAGGTGGGTGACCAGGCAGATGGCTGTGTTGGCGCGCAGCACGTGGACGTCGTCGATGATCTCGTCGATGACCCGTCCGAGGTCGGCGTTGTCGCGGGCCGCCACCCGGACGACGAGGTCGCCGACGCCGGTGATGGAGTGGATCTCCAGCACCTCCGGGATGGCCGAGAGGTGGGCGACCACCGGCCCGTGCCCCTGCCGCTGGCGGATCTCGAGCGTGCAGAACGCCGTCACCGGGTAGCCGAGGGCAGCGGGGTCGACCTGGGGGGCGAAGGAGTGGATGACCCCGCGGCGCTGGAGGCGGTCGAGCCGGGCCTGGACCGTCCCGCGGGCGACGCCGAGGGCGCGGGAGGCGCCGAGCACCCCGATGTGGGGGTCATCGGTGAAGAGGGCGATGATGCGGGCGTCGAGGTCGTCGACCCCGTCGTGGCGGGCCATGGTCACATCGTCCAGCGGAGAGGGGCCTGGAGGCAACACCATGCGCACGCTGACCACCGCGTGAGGGTGAGGTTGCACATCCTGCCCTCCCGAGCGACAGTGGCCGGATGACTGACACGACAACGACGTCCGGCAGCCACATCGACCTCACCGAGCAGGAGCGCGCGGCCGACCTCGACCTGGAGCAGCTCAAGCAGCTCGTCGGTCTCGTCGACTACGACGAGAGCACCGACCCGTTCCCGGTCACCGGCTGGGACGCCGTCGTCTTCGTCGTCGGCAACGCGACCCAGGCCGCGCACTACTTCCAGAGCGCCTGGGGGATGGAGCTCGTCGCCTACGCCGGCCCCGAGAACGGCACCCGCGACCACAAGGCGTTCGTCCTGAAGTCCGGCTCGATCCGGTTCGTCCTCAAGGGCGCGGTGAGCCCCGACAGCCCGCTGATCACCCACCACGCACGGCACGGCGACGGCGTCGTCGACATCTCGCTCGAGGTGCCCGACGTCGACCGGTGCGTCGAGCAGGCACGCGGCGCCGGCGCCCGGATCGTCCAGGAGCCCACCACCGTCTCCGACGAGTACGGCTCGGTGCGGGTCGCGGCGATCGGTACCTACGGCGAGACCGTCCACAGCCTCGTCCAGCGCGAGGTCGACGGCGTCGTGTACACCGGCCCCTACCTGCCGGGCTTCCAGCCGGCGGAGTCGACCTTCGAGAAGCGCGACGGGGCTCCGACTCGGCTCTTCCAGGCCCTCGACCACGTCGTCGGCAACGTCGAGCTCGGCCGGATGGACGAGTGGGTCGGGTTCTACAACCGGGTCATGGGCTTCGTGAACATGGCAGAGTTCATCGGCGACGACATCGCGACCGAGTACTCGGCGCTGATGTCCAAGGTCGTCGCGAACGGCAACCACCGGGTCAAGTTCCCGCTCAACGAGCCGGCCGTCGCGAAGAAGAAGAGCCAGATCGACGAGTACCTCGAGTTCTACGGCGGCCCGGGGGCCCAGCACCTGGCGCTGGCGACGAACGACATCCTGCGCACCGTCGACGAGCTGCGCCGCGAGGGTGTGGAGTTCCTCGCGACCCCCGACGCGTATTACGAGGACGCCGAGCTGCGCGCCCGGATCGGCGAGGTGCGGGTCCCGATCGAGGAGCTGCAGCGACGCGGCATCCTCGTGGACCGCGACGAGGACGGCTACCTCCTGCAGATCTTCACCCGGCCGCTCGGCGACCGGCCCACCGTCTTCTTCGAGATCATCGAGCGACACGGATCGCTCGGTTTCGGCAAGGGCAACTTCAAGGCCCTCTTCGAGTCGATCGAGCGCGAGCAGGACAAGCGCGGCAACCTCTGAGGGCCGCCCGGGCCTGAGACCCGTCCTCGGGTGACGGGTCGCTGGGTGGAACCCGCAGGTCGCCGTGGGATGCTGCCTGCATGACGAATCCCGCCACCGCCGGTTGGTACGACGATCCGGACGAACCGGACCAGCTGCGCTACTTCGACGGCATCGTCTGGACCGCGCACACCACCCCGCGGGTCTCGCCGACCGCTGCCTCGTCGACCATCGGTCACGCCTACCCCACTCCGGCCGCGGGCACCCGCTCGCAACCCGGCCAGTCCGGGTCCTCGGGCCACCGGGGCTCGCAGTCCGGGCAGTCCGGAAACCCGTGGGCCGCACCACCGGTGACCGGCGGCGCCCAGTGGCAGGGCCGCCGCGACGTCCTGCCGGACGGTGCGGTCCTCGCGGAGTGGTGGCGCCGGCTCGTCGCCCGGATCGTCGACTGGGTGCTCGTCGGCGTCATCACGACGCTGCTCGCCTGGCCGTTCCTCCAGCGGCTGATCAGCGCGTTCGACACCTACTTCCAGGACGCGATGCGGCAGGCCCAGCAGGGAGGCGCCCCCGACACCACGGCGTTCACCAGCGCGATCACCGAGGCGGCGCTCCCGATCAGCCTGATCAGCCTCGCCGTGACGGTGCTCTACGAGACCGTCTTCCTCGTCTGGCGCTCCGCGACCCCGGGCAAGATGCTCTTCGGCACCACCGTCCGCCGGGTCGGTCGGGCCGGCGGGATCGGGCTCGTCGACGCGCTGAAGCGCCAGCTGCTCACGGTCGCCGCCGACGTCGTCGGGTTCGTGCCGCTCGTCGGGATCGCCGGCACGATGCTCAGCATCATCGACCCGGCGTGGCTGCTCTGGGACCCGAAGCGGCAGGCACTGCACGACAAGGTCGCCGACACCGTCGTCGTCCTCGCCCGCAGGTGACGCCGCGGTCGGCCCCCACCGGGGGCCGGCCGCGACGGTCGGGCCGCCGTCAGCAGGTGGCCGCTCGCACCGTGCCCACGCACTCGCCGAAACCGACGACCGCGCCGTCCGGTCCCGGGGCGGTGGCCCGCAGCACCACGGTGTCGCCGTCCTCGAGGAAGCCGCGGTGTGAGCCGTCGTCGAGGGTCAGCGGCTCCTGACCGCTCCAGGTCAGCTCGAGGAACGAGCCGCGGGTGTCGCGGCCCGGGCCGCTGACGGTGCCGGACCCGACCAGGTCGCCGGGGCGCAGGGTGGCTCCGTTGACGGTCATGTGGGCGAGCATCTGGGTCGGCGACCAGTACATGTCCCGGAACCGGGGGCGGGAGACGACGGTGCCGTTCCAGCGGACCTCGAGGTCGATGTCGAGCCCGTACGCGCTGCCCGGGCCGTCCCCGCTGCCGCGCAGGTAGGGCAGCGGCTCGGGGTCCTGCCCGGGCAGCGCGACCCGGGCGGCCCGCAGGGCCTCCGTCGTGACGACCCACGGGGAGATCGACGTCGCGAAGGACTTGCCGAGGAACGGGCCGAGCGGCACGTACTCCCAGGCCTGGAGGTCCCGGGCCGACCAGTCGTTGAGCAGGACGACCCCGAAGAGGTGGTCGTCGGCATCCGCCAACGGCACCGGCTCGACCGAGGCGGGTGCCGCCGCCGACGACGAACCCGAGCTCGGCCTCGATGTCGAGCCGACGGCTCGGGCCGAAGCTGGGGGCGGGGTCCGCCGGCGCCTTGCGCTGCCCGCAGGGGCGCACGACCTCGGTGCCGGAGACCACGACCGTCCCGGAGCGCCCGTGGTAGCCGATCGGCAGGTGCCTCCAGTTCGGGGTGAGCGGCTCGGAGTCGGGGCGGAAGATCCGCCCGACGTTGCTGGCATGGTGCTCGCTCGCGTAGAAGTCGACGTAGTCGGCGACCTCGAACGGCAGGTGCATCGTGACGCCGGCCACCGGGGTCAGGTGCGCCTCGACCTCGGCTCGGTGGGCCTCGTTGGTCAGCTGCTCGGTGAGCCACTCCCGGGCGGCGGCCCAGGCGGCCCGCGGCTCGGCGAGGAACGCGGTGAGCGAGCCGGTGCGCCAGACCGTGGCCGACTCCATCCCGACCCGCTCGGCGAGCCCGGCCACGTCGAGCACGTCGTCGCCGACGCGCACCCCGACGCGGCGCTCGCCGCCATCCGCCGAGTAGACCCCGTAGGGCAGGTTGTGGACGCCGAAGGGGTGGTCGGCGGGCAGGTCGAGCCAGGTCATGGCGGTCCTTCCGTCGTCGGGCCGGCGAGCCGGCGCGGGGGGGTCAGGGGGAGGGGAGGAGCCCGAGGGCGGCGAGCTCGAGGAGCGGGTCGGTGACGGTGCAGCAGCCGTAGGAGGTCAGCGCGGCGCGGACCCGCTGGTCGGTCGCGTGCGTCCACGCGCCGACGACGCCGGCGAGGGCGGCGCCGTCGCGGATCGCGAGCAGTCCTTGCACCTCCTCGGCGCCGGCCCCGTCCAGGGCCGCGGCGGTGGCGACGAGGACGTTGAGCACGCCGTGGTTCTCCTCGGCCACCCCGGACACCTGGTAGACCCCCCGCACGGCGTGGTGCAGGCCGCCGGTGAGCTTGAACGGCACCGGCGCCCCGGTGGCGAGCCCGAGGAAGGCGGCGAGCTCGGCCTCGTCGGGCCACGGCCAGTGCGGGGTCGGGCCGGTGCGGTACTTCGCGACGACGGCGTCGCCCTCGGCGACCGAGGCCCGGATGTCGTCGACGGACGCGCGCTGCGCGGCACCGTCACGGGGTACCTCGAGTGCGAGCGGGAGGTGGCCGGGCAGGCCCAGCCGTCGCCAGCCCTCGCTCCAGCCGAGCTCGACCCCCGCGACGTGGACCCGCGGGTCGGCGGTGAGGACGGCGACTCCCTCGGCGAGGACGGAGGGGTCGGTGCCGGGTCGCGCGACGACGGCGAGGTCGAGGAGGTCCGGCCCGGTCCACCGGCCGGCGTCGAGCACGGCGAGGACCTCGCCACCGGAGGCGGCCGGGACGAGCAGCGGCCCGACGCACCCGCCGTACCAGGCGGCGCGGTGCTGCGCGTGGCCGGTGACGGCGTCCGGGAGGGGGCTGTTGCCGGGAGGGAACACCGCGGCGTCGTCGACGAGGGCGCGGAACAGCTCCGGCACCGGCGTCGACATGCCGCCAACCTATCGCGAGGTGGAACCATGCCCACCGGCACGAAGGGCCCGGCTCGTGAACCCCGCGCGGCCTGGGGCGCCGCCCCCTCGTGAGACCCCGGCCTCAGACCCGCCCGCGGACGGGGGTGCGCCCGACCTCGTCGCCGTCCTCGGGCGTGAGCATCTCGGCGCGCACCCCGAGCAGTCGGACCTCCCGGCCCTCCTCGAGGTGGTCCTCGAGCAGACGCTGGACCGACCCGTGGAGCGTGGCCGCGTCGAGGGTGGCCGCCGGCAGCTTGCGGCTGCGGTTCACGGTGAAGAACGGCGCGTACCGGATCTTCAGCCCGATCCGCCACACCGGGCGACCCTCGGCCCGGACGTCGTCGAGCACCTGGTCGGTCAGCACCCGCACCGCCTCGGTGACGTCGTCGCGGGCGGTGAGGTTCTCCTGGTAGGTGGTCTCCCGGCTGTGGCCGCGGGCGACCCAGGGGCTGTCGTCGACGACGGCGCTGCCCTCCCCACGCCCGAGCGAGCCGTACCAGGTACCCATCCGCGGTCCGAACTCGGCGACGAGCAGGGCCTCGTCGGCGGCGCCCAGCTCGGTGACGGTGTGGATGCCGTGCCGCTCCAGCCGGGCCGACACCCGGCTGCCGACGCCCCAGAGGTCCGCTGTCGGCCGGTGCCCCATGACCTCGACCCAGTTCTCCGCCGTCAGCCGGTACACCCCTCGTGGCTTGCCGAAGTCGGTGGCGATCTTCGCGCGGACCCGGTTGTCGCCGACCCCGACCGAGCAGTGCAGGTCGGTCCGGGCGAGGACGGCGGCCTGGATGGCGCGGGCCAGGGCCTCGGGGTCGTCGTCGGTGGCCGCGCCGACGAACACCTCGTCCCAGCCGAGGACCTCGACGACGAGCCCGAGCCCGCGAACGGCCGCCACGACCTCGGCGGAGGCCTCGAGGTAGTGCGGCGCGTCGACAGGCAGGAACACGGCCTCCGGTGCCCGGCGGGCGGCGACGCGCAGCGGCATCCCGGAGCGGACCCCCCGCTCGCGCGCCTCGTAGCTGGCCGTCGAGACGACGGCCCGCTCGGTGGGGTCGCCGCGGCCGCCGACGACGACCTCCCGCCCGGCCAGCTCGGGGTGGCGCAGCACCTCGACCGCGGCGATGAACTGGTCGAGGTCGACGTGCAGCACGAACGGGAAGGCGCGGGCGGCCATGCCCCCATGATCGCCGACCCCACCGACGGGGTGCAGGGATGCCAACCCGGCGGCCCAGCGCCTACCCTGACGGGAACCCGACGAACCGACCACAGCGAGGTGGACGACCAACCGTGGCGCACTACCAGGCGATGGGCACCATCCCCCCGAAGCGGCACACCCAGCACCGGCGACCGGCCGGCCGCGGCCGGAACAAGGTCGGCGAGCTCTACTACGAGGAGCTCATGGGGGAGGAGGGCTTCAGCTCCGACTCGAGCCTGCTCTACCACCGCAACATCCCCTCGACGGTCGCCGAGTACCGCGAGTGGACCGTCGGCGACCTGTCGACCACCGCGAACCACCCGCTCCTGCCGCGGCACCTCGCCCCGCACAGCCTCTTCCCCGACAAGGTCGTCAAGGACACCGACGTCGTCACCGGGCGCCGGCTCCTCCTCGGCAACTCCGACGTGCGCATCTCCTACGCGGTCGCCGGCGCGCCGAGCCCGTGGTACCGCAACGGCATCGGCGACGAGGTCGTCTACGTCGAGCGCGGAGCGGCCCGGGTCGAGACCGTCTTCGGCGCCGTCGACGTCGCCGAGGGCGACTACCTCGTCCTCCCGCGGGCCACGACGCACCGCTGGCTCCCGGTCCGCTCGCGCAAGGACCCGTTGCGCACCATCTGCATCGAGGCGGCCAGCCACATCGCCCCGCCGAAGCGGTACCTCAGCAGGTACGGACAGTTCCTCGAGCACAGCCCGTACTGCGAGCGCGACCTGCGGGCGCCGGACGGGCCCCTGCTCGCCGAGGACGTCGGCGAGAAGGCCGATGCCGAGACCGAGGTTCTCATCAAGCACCGGGGGAGCGGGCCGAACAGCAGCGGCGGCGTCGTCGGCACCGTGCACGTGCTGCCCTTCCACCCGCTCGACGTCGTCGGCTGGGACGGCTGCCTCTACCCGTACGTGTTCAACGTCCGCGACTACGAGCCGATCACCGGCCGCATCCACCAGCCGCCGCCGTCCCACCAGGTCTTCGAGGGCTGGAACTTCGTCGTCTGCAACTTCGTCCCCCGCAAGGTCGACTACCACCCGCTCGCGATCCCGGTGCCGTACTACCACTCCAACGTCGACTCCGACGAGGTGATGTTCTACGTCGACGGTGACTACGAGGCGCGCAAGGGCTCGGGCATCACGAAGGGCTCGGTCACGCTCCATCCCGGAGGACACGCCCACGGCCCCCAGCCGGGCGCCGCCGAGGCGAGCCTGGGCAAGGAGTACTTCGACGAGCTCGCGGTCATGGTCGACACGTTCCGGCCGCTCGAGCTCGGCGAGGGCGGCCGCGCCTGCGACGACGGAAGGTACGCGGGCTCCTGGAACCGCGCCCGGCGCTGAGCCGGGCCGATGCCGCAGTCACCGGCACCTATCCTTGCACCGTGTCGCTCGCACCCACGATCGAGGAGGTCGTCACCCCCGAGGGTGACGTCGCTGCCGACGTGCCGTGGGTCACGATCGTCTGGAACGACCCGGTCAACCTCATGTCCTACGTCACCTACGTGCTGCAGTCCCACTTCCGGTACTCGCGGGCCAAGGCGGAGAAGCTGATGATGCGGGTCCACACCGAGGGCCGCGCCGTCGTCGCGCACGGCCCCCGCGAGGCGATGGAGGCCGACACCGAGGCCCTCCAGGGGTACGGCCTGTGGGCGACGTTCCAGAAGGACGCCTGATGGCGCGGGCCTTCCGACGTCGAGGGTCCGGGGACCGGGCCAGGTTCGTCGCCGAGCTCGACGCCGACGAGCGTGAGGTGGTCGCCTCGCTCATGGAGCAGGTGCGGGCCCTGCTCGAGGCGCCCGAGGCGGGGGACCACGGCGACGACGAGTTCGCCGGCATCGTCGCCGGGCTCGGCATCGGGCGCGGCAACCCGCTCGCTGCCGTGCGCGGCGACGCCGCGGCGGGCGACCCCGAGCAGGTCCCCGTCGAGCGCGATCCCGCGCTCGACCGGCTGCTGCCCACCGGCAACCGGGAGGACGACGAGGCGGCCGCAGAGTTCCGCCGGCTCACCGAGACCGGGCTGCGCCAACGCAAGGCACGCGCCCTCGACGACGCCGTGTCGGTGCTGCGCGGCGAGGACCGGGTCCGGCTCGACGAGGCCGGCGCGCGCACCTTCCTCACCGCCCTCACAGACGTCCGGCTCGTCCTCGGCGAACGGCTCCAGCTGCGCACCGACGAGGACCTCGACCTGCTCGAGGAGCTCGCCCGCTCCCTCGACCCCGAGGACCCGGTCGTCCACGTCGTCGCGCTGTACGACTTCCTCACCTGGCTGCAGGAGACGCTGGCCTCGGCGCTCCTCGGGGACTGAGGCCGATGCCGCGGCGGGTCGGCACCGTCGTCGCGGCCGTGGTCGCCGTCGCCCTCGGGGGCGTGCTGCTCTGGCCCGACGGGTGGGCGGTCAACCGGCTCGTCGTGCGGATCTACGTGTTCTTCCTCGACCTCGGGGTGCCACGGGCGGTGACGCCGGACGACTACGCCACCGCGCTCAACGTCCTCGCCTTCGTCCCGCTGGGGTGGCTCGGGGTCTCCGCACTGCGCCGGAGCCCGGTGCTGGTCGTCGCCGTGCTCGCGGCGGCGAGCGCCCTCGTCGAGACCGCCCAGCTGTGGCCAGGGCTCGGCCGCCAGGCCAGCCTGGCCGACCTCGCGTGCAACACGGCCGGCGCCGCGGTGGGTGCCGTGCTGGCGTCAGCGCTCGTCCACGACGACGACGCCGGCCGCGACGAGGCCGTCGACGAAGCCGCCGACCCCCGGGCCGACGACCGCCGCTGACTGCCCGGCGCCGCCGGCGACCCGTGCGACGACCTCCTCGAGCGTCCCGCCGGGCAGGACCGCCGCCCACACCAGCGCTCCGGAGCCCTCGAGGACGAGGGGCGGGCCGTCGGGCAGCGCGGCGACGTAGACGGTGCCGGAGTGCTCGACCCAGCCGCACGCGTCCGCGACGCGCAGCCGGGTCACCGCCGCATCCCGCGGGCGAGACGCGCGCCGGCCCGGCGGGCCAGCTCGGCGCCCGCCTGGCCGAGGCGGCGCCCGAACTCGCGGGCCACCTCCGGGCGGGTCGGCTCGTGACCCAGGCGCTGGCGCAGGTAGTAGCGGTTGACCCCCAGTGAGCGTGCCGCGACCGAGACCTTGGCGCCGGGCCCGCGGGCGGCGCGCCACCGGGCGTGCCATTCGTCGAGCCGGTCGCCGGGGTGGGCGAACACCTCCCAGAGGGCGGCCTCCGGGTCGCCGGCGTACTCGGCGAGCGTACCGGTGGCCGCGGCCAGGCCCACCGTGGCGCCGGTCTGCGCGGCGAGGGCGCGGAGCGCGTCCCGGTCGGACTCGCTTCGGTCGGTCCAGTTGGGCGCGACGTCCGGGTGGTTGCCGTCGCCGTGCGGGGTCCGGGCGGCGTGGAGGAGGAGGACGAGCGACTGGGCGAGCGGGTCAGGGACCGCGCAGCGGACGTGGCCGAGCTCGATGGTGGTGCGCCGCGCCCAGAGCACCTCGAAGGCGTGCGTCGGGTCGCGGTCCATCCCCGGGTAGTGCCGGTGGACGTCGAGCAGGCCCCAGCTCGGGTGGTAGAGGTTGGCGGCGTGGTCGAAGGCCGACCCGGCGTCGAAGGTGGTCTCCACCTTCCACCCGTGCTCGGCGAGCGCCGCCATCAGGGCCGGGACGCCGTCCGGCCGGACGATGACGTCGACGTCCGAGCCGGTGCTCGCGCGGGTGCGCAGCCCGGGGGCGACCGCCGGGCCCTTGATGTGCAGGACGTCGACTCCGCTGCGGCGGGCCAGCCACTCGACGGCGGCGTGCGCCAGCTCGACCCGCACGGGGAGCGGCACGGCGCGGCCCTCGGACACGGGCCCCACTGTAGGTGGCGCCCGGCGGCGTCCTGCGGTGGATGCCGCCGATGGGCGCCTAGAATCTGCGGAGCGCGGGGGTCGACTCCGCGACGACCCCGAGGAACCGCCACCGTGACCCTGCTCGACTTCGTCCGCCTCACGCGCGCGAACGTGTGGATGATCCTCGTCCTCACGGCCGCCGGGGTGGCGGGCGCCTACGTCCTGACCACCCGGATGCCGCAGGTCTACCGGGCCGACGCGAGCGGCTACGTCCGGGTCAGCGGCTCGACGGCCTCCACCGGTGAGGGCATCGCCGCCGCCACCCTCTCGGGCAGCAAGGCCGACTCCTACCTCCCGCTGGTCACCAGCCGGGCCGTCGCCCAGCGGGCCATCGAGCAGACCGGCATCTCCGCGTCGCCGTCGGAGGTCGCCGGCCGGGTGACGGCGAGCGTCGCCCCCAACTCGGTGATCCTCGAGGTCACCGCCACCGGCCCGTCGCCCGACGAGGCACGGGTCCTCGCCGACGCCGTGATCTCCGCGACCGCCGAGGAGGCGAACCGGATCGAGACCGCCGGGACCGGCACGACGAAGGCGCTCGTGCAGATCGTCCCGATCGAGTCCGCGCTGCCCGGGGTGAAGATCGCCCCGAACCTGCGCCAGAACGTCCTCGTCGGCGGGGTCGTCGGGCTCGGGGTCGCCTACCTCCTCGTCCTCGCGCGGCGCCAGCTCGACACCCGGCTGCGCACCGTCCCCGACGTCGAGGAGCTCACCGGCGCGAGCGTGCTCGGGGTGGTCCCGGCGGTCCGCGAGCTCAAGGGCGAGGAGGGCCGAGGCCGGCTCGACCAGCTCGGCTCGGCCTCGGAGTCGTTCCGGCAGATCCGGACCAACCTGCGCTTCGTCGGCGTCGACGACCCGCCCCGCAGCATCGTCGTGACCAGCGCGAACGCCCACGAGGGCAAGTCGACGGTCGCGGCGACCCTCGCCCGGGTCCTCGGCGAGGCCGGGCAGTCCGTCGTCGTCATCGACGCCGACCTGCGCCGCCCGACCCTCTCGACGATCTTCGAGACCGACGGGCGGGTGGGGCTCTCCCAGCTGCTCACCGGCCAGGTCTCGCTGCGCGACGTCCTGCGCGAGACCGACCAGGCCAACGTGCGCCTCATCCCGGCCGGTCGCACGCCGCCGAACCCCAGTGAGCTGCTCGGCTCGACCCGGATGCGCCAGCTCGTCGAGCACCTGAGCCGCGACCACGTCGTCATCCTCGACGCGCCTCCGCTGCTGCCGGTCACCGACGCCGTCGTGCTGGCCCCGCGGTGCGACGGCGCCCTGCTCGTCTTCGCGGTCGGACGTACCCACAAGGAACAGGCCCGGCTGGCCGCCCGGACCATGGCCCAGGTCGACGGCCGGGTCCTCGGGGTCGTCCTCAACTTCGCGCCGCGCCGGGGCATCGCCGGGGTCCACTACGGTCGCCGGGTACGGGGGGTACTCCTCCGACTACGCGAGCCGCCGCCGGTACGAGGTCGCCGCCTCGGAGGTGCTGGAGTTCTCCAACGTCGACGGCGACGGCGACTTCCTGCCACCACTGGAGACCCGCCGGTCGCGCCGCCCCCGAACCTCAGTAGGCGCCGCGGGCCGAGAGTACGGCCGAGAGGGTCCGGGCGAGGATGGTCAGGTCCTGCACGATCGACCAGTTGTCGACGTAGTACAGGTCCAGGCGCACCGAGTCCTCCCAGGACAGGTCCGAGCGACCGGAGACCTGCCACAGGCCGGTCATGCCCGGCCGGACCGCGAGCCGCTGGCGCATCTCCGCCGAGTAGCGCTCCACCTCCGAGGGCAGCGGCGGCCGCGGGCCGACGAGGCTCATGTCGCCGCGCAGGACGTTGACGAACTGCGGCATCTCGTCGATGGAGTAACGGCGGATGACCCGGCCGGGCGGGGTGACCCGCGGGTCGACGGCCGACTTGAACAGGACGTGGTCCGCGTCGTGCATGTTCGGCACGTCGGTGACGACGTCGTGGGCGTCGATGACCATCGAGCGGAACTTCAGGCAGTCGAACACCTCGCCGTCGCGGCCCACCCGTTGCTGCCGGAAGAGCACCGGCCCGCCGTCGTGGCGGCGGATGGCGATCGCCGTGACGGCGAGCACCGGGCTCAGGGCGACCAGGAGCGCTCCGGCTCCCAGGAGGTCGAACACCCGCTTGGAGACGCGGCTGGCCCGGTGCGCCCGCGGGCCCTCGAGCTCCATCAGCTGGAGGCCGGCGGCGGGCCGGGTGCGGACCCGGTCGCCGGAGACGTCGGTCAGGCTCGGGACGAGCATGATCTGGACGTCGCTCGAGGCCAGCTCCCAGGCCGCTCTCCGCATCTGGCGCGCCGAGTCGACCGCTCCGCCGGCGAAGAGGACGATGTCGCAGCCGACCTCCTCGACGACCTCGCGGGTGCGGGTGGTGCTGCCGAGGACCGGGACCCCGCCGGGGGTCTCGGGCGCCACCTCGGAGCGGGGCAGCAGGGCGCCCACCACCCGGTAGCCCAGCCACCGCTCACGGGAGAGGACCCGGGCCACCTCGTCGACCTGTGCCGTGGAGCCGGCGACGACGACCCGCTGGTTGAGGTGCCCGCGCCGTCGGGTCGCGTGCAGCGCCCGGCGCAGGACGAAGCGGCCGAGGACCAGGAGCGGAAGGCCCAGGATGATGAGGAGGAAGAAGAAGCCCCGCGAGAACTGGAAGCGGGCGAGGAACGAGACGATGCCGGTGGCCCCGGCGGCGACGAGGGTCCCCCGGACCACGAGCTTGTACTCCAGGGTCCCGGCGCCGAAGACGTGCGCGGCGTAGCCACCGTGGAGCGCGATGACGACGACCCAGCCGACGACGATCGGGACGCCGACGAGGGCGACGAGGGTGTCGACGTCGCCGGCCGCGGTGAAGACCGGCAGCGACGCGCGGCCGAGGGCCGCGAGAACGACGACGAGGGACATGACGAGCAGGTCGACGACGACCGCGGCCGCCGAGGGGAGGAGATGCCCCCAGTGGACGGCCGGTGCGCTGACCGTCGTCGTGGGCTCCTCGTTGACGATCACGTCTCTTCCCCTGCCGTACCGGACTGCGTGGGCCCGCAGCACCGGGCCGGTGCACCAGTATGGCCCCCGACGTGCGCTGTCGTCCTGCGGCCCGGGGGATTGCCACCCGTTCGGATGACCGCGCCGAGCCGGGACGGGACGCCGAACTCTCAGCGTCCGTGCCCCAGGTCGGCCAGCACACCCCGGATGCGTTCCCCGAACCGCCGCTCGGAGAACGCTGCCGCGTGCCGCCGGATCGCCGCCCGGTCCCAGTCGTGCGCCAGGCCCTCCCGGACGCCGCGCCGGAACGCCTCGGGCTCGGCGGAGCCCACGTGCAGCCCGGTGACCCCCTCGTCGACGGTGTCGAGGTAGCCCCCGGCCCGCAGCGAGAGGCTGGGGACCCCGAAGGCCGCCGCCTCGAGCGGGGTGAGACCGTAGTCCTCGATGCTCGGCGCGAGGAGCAGGCGTGCGGAGGCGTAGACCCACCGGAGCTGGGCGTCGTCGAGGTCCTGGACGAACCGGGTGTTCGCCGGGGCGGCGGCGAGGAGCCGCTCACGCTCCGGGCCGGCACCGACGACGACGAGCCGGTCGCTCGATGCCCGCACCGCCTCGAGGAGGACGTCGACGTTCTTGTACGGCAGGAGCCGGGAGACGACGAGCAGGAAGCCCCCGTCGTCCGCCCAGTCCGCCAGCGCGGGGACCGGCTCGCGGGGTCCGGTGGGGTCGGTGCCGTGCGGGGCCGGGACCACCTCTGCCTCGACGCCGTAGGCGGCCCGGATGCGGTCGCGCACCACCCGAGAGTTGGCGAGGTAGCGCACCGGCCGGCGCGCGGCCCGGGTGTCCCAACGGCGCAGCGCGGGACGGAGCAGGCCGAGGGTCACCCCCTTCGGTGAGCGCCAGAGCGGGCCGCCGAGGTAGGTCTCGCTCTGGTAGAGCCAGCGGGCCGGGGCGTGGCAGTAGGCGACGACGTCGCCGGAGGCGTGGAAGCCGTGCGCCCAGCCGCTCGTCGACGCGACGACGACGTCCTCGGCGGGGCGCACCGTCCGGGCCGCGAGCGGCAGCAGCGGCAGCGCGGCGCGGTGCGAGCGGCGCAACGGACCGACCACGTCGAGCGCGGACCGCCGAACGTCGAGCTCGGCGAACTCGGGGAAGGTGCCGGCCGGGTCGTAGAGCGTGGTGTGGACCGGTGCCCCGGGGAAGGCCCGGGCCAGGGCGAGGACGACCCGCTCGGCGCCACCGCGCTGGGTGACGTAGTCGTGGGCGATGCCGACGGTCCGCCCGTCAGGGAGCCGGTGCGTCATCGCGCCGACCTCGAGGCCCAGGCCGACTCGACGAGGGTCGCTCGGACCCGGATCGCGTCCGGCATCCGGGGAGAAGTGCTCCGACCAGCGCTGGTGCCCGGCGTCGACGACGCCGAGCGCCGCCTCGGCCGCGGCACCGGGCCCACGCCGGACAGGGCCCGGGCGAGGTCGCCGCGGCGTCGCCGGCTCGAGCGACCCACGGGTGCTCCGGGCCCACGACCTCGGCGGAGTGCGCCCGCACTCGGTGACGACGACGGGTACCTCGGGCGCCGCATCGAAGCCCTCGGTCGGACCACGAGCGCCGAAGGGCTCCGGCCACGCCGAGGGCACGGCGACCACATCGACCTGGCCGAGGAACCGAGCCGGGATCGCACCACCCCAACCGGTCGGTCAGGGACGCCACCGGGTCGAGCGCGTCCGCTACCCGGGTCCGCTGCCTCTCGGGGACGAAACGGTCGTCGCCGGCCAGCACGAGCCGCCAGCCGTCCCGGTCGGCCGTTGCCGAGGTACGCGCAGGGCTCGGGCGAGCACGTCGAGGCCCTTGTCGGTGGAGTGTCGCCCGATGAAACCGACCCGTAGCGGGCCGCCGCGAGCCGCCGGGACGGTCTCGACCGGCTCGGACCAGTTCCACAGCACCTGCGCCCCGGGCACCGCCGAGGCTGTCGAGCGGCTCGGAACGAGGGTGACCGCGGCCCCGGCCCGGGCCAGCCGGGCGGCCGGTCGGTGCCGTGCCGCGGGGACCTGGTGGAGGTGGACGACCCGACGGTGCCGCAGCGCGGTGGCCGTCGCGGGTACGAGGCCGTGGCACCACAGCCATCCGTCGTGGCCGGCCGCCCATCGACGCAGCTCGCGCAGGTACCGCTTCCGTCCGGCGGCCATAGTCGTCGTCGGCATTCCGAGCGCCTCGGCACGGGCGACCACCCCGTCCGGTGCGCCGGGCCCGACGACGTGCACGTCGACGTCGAGGTCGCGCAGCGCCTTCGCGGTCTGCAGGAGCATCACCTCGCCGCCGCCCACGTCACCGTTGTTCGCGGCGAGGACGATGCTCACCGGACCACCCCCGCGTAGACCTCGGTGACCGCGGCCGCCATCTCCCGACGGCTCGGCCAGCCCGCGGGCAGGCGGGGACGCAGCGAGGGGTCGAGTCCCTGGGCGGCGACGAGGGCCGCGATACCGGCGTGGTCGTCGTGCCGGGCCAGCGCCTCGGGCGGCAGGATCTCCGGGTTGCCACCGACCGGGGTCGCCACGACCCCGGCGCCGTGGACGAGCGCGTCGAGCAGCGAGTAGGAGGTGTTCTCCCAGACCGAGAGCTGGACGAGGACGTCGGCCTCCTCGAGCAGGGGCCCCGGCTCGACGTGCCCGACGAAACGGGCCGCGTCACCCAGCCCGAGGTCGGCCGCTAGGCGCCGCAGCGGTGCCTCCTCCGGCCCCGTCCCGGCCACCGTGAGGCGAGCGGACGGGTGACGCGCCCGGAGCGCGGCGAAGGCCCGCAGCACGTGGTCGACCCGCTTCTCCGGGGCCAGCCGGGCGATCGAGGCCACGTGCAGCCCGGGCCCGCGCGGGGGCGGCGGGTCGAGCGGGTCCACGCCGTTGCGGATGACCCGCACCGGGGTGGACCGGGAGGGATGCCACTTGGCCAGGATGCTGCGTTCGGTGGCCTCCGAGACGGCGATCACGGCATCGGCCCGGCGCAGGCGCGCCGTGTGGGCCAGCGCCTTGAGCCGGGACCGCCAGGCGGTTCCGTGGTAGACGAGGTCGTCGTCGGCGATGCCGTGCTCCGTGCTGACCAGCGCGACCGGCCGGCCGACGGTGGCGGCCGCGCAGACGACGTCGGCCCAGCTGAGGTGGGAGTGGACGACGGCCGGGTGCAGGGTCCGGACGACGTGGCGGACGGTTGCGAGCGAGGCGCGGAGGCCATCGGGCGGCCCGACCGGGCCGGTGGTCACGGCGGCACCGGCCCCGCGCAGCCGGTCGGCCAGTGGGCCCGGCGGGCAGAGGACGACGAGCCGCCACCCCGGCAGGCCGACCGCGACGACGTCGAGGACGTGGCGGGCCACGCCGGCGAGGTCGGGGACGGGGACCACCCACAGCGCGGTGGGGGGAGCGGTGAGTGCGTCCGGCACAGCCCGCCGCGCGTCCTCGGCGCTCAGAACCACTGCTCGAGCCGCTCCAGCGCGGTCCAGAACCCCTCGCCGTCGTTGACGTGGCCCTGCCAGATCTCCGGGATGAACGACACGCCCGGCGCCAGGCGGTCCAGCTGCTCGGCGAGGACCGGCCAGTCGATCTCGCCCTCGCCGACCTGCGGCCCCTCGCCGTCCACCCCCATCGCGTCGACGAGGTGGAGGTGCAGGGTCAGCGGCGCGAGCAGCTCGGTGACCTCGGCGAAGGAACGGCCGAGGAAGTTGGCCGCGAGCTTGGTGTGCGAGGTGTCGAGGGTGAGCGGCACGCCGGTGGAGCGGGACCACTCCGCGGTGTCCTCGGGGTCGAGGAAGAGGTTGTGGAAGTGCTGGCCGCCGATGAGCCAGGGGTACGGCGGAAGGGTCTGGGCGGTCAGCCGGACGCCGCCGGTGTCCACGCGGTCGACGGCGGCGGCCACCCGCTCGTAGCGGCGCGGCCGCTCCGAGGGGTCCAGGTGGCGGTCGGAGGTGAACCCGCCCATCGTCGCGACGACGATCGGCTCCTGCTCCAGGGTGAACCAGCGGGTCAGTGCCCGGGTCGCGTCGATCGTCCGCTGCAGCTCACGGAGCGAGCGTTCCCACGTCTCGTCGTCGGGGGAGGCGAGGTCGACGATGAAGTCGCCGGAGAACAGGTCGGGCAGGTGCGTCGTGAACGCCATCGAGAGGCGCTCCCCATCCTCGGTGCAGTGCTGCGGCAGGTCGCCGAAGAAGGGCGCCGGGTCGAGGTCGAGGTCCTTGTACGAGAAGTGGAACTCGAGGAAGTCCGGCCGGGTGTCGGCGACGAGGCGGGCCCAGTCGTGGTAGCGGACGGGCACGCCCCACGGCCGCCGGAACGAGTACTGCCGTGCCTTGGGCGCGGCGTCGGTGAGGTCGGTGGCGAAGAAGAAGTCGCCGGCGGCCAGGCCCCGGTTGGCGGTGCGCCCCACGAGCCGGTCCAGGGCGTTCGGCTGCAGTCCCCGCCCGGGGCTCTTGACGTCGACCGCCGCCCGGTCGATGAGCTCGCCCGGGGCGATGTCGCGCGCCGCGACGAGGCTCTTGGCGAGGTTGACCCGGTTCATCATCTCGCCGGTGGACACGACGCGGGGCTCGTCGGAGCCCAGGGCCTGCTCCAGCTCGCGGACCCGCACCACCATCTCGGTGAACTCCTCGGGCAGGAGCGAGACCTTGTGGTCGTTGCCCTCCATCGACCGGTCGACGGTGAAGTGCTTCTCGATGATGGTCGCGCCGAGCGAGACGGCGGCGAGCGGCACGTGGTAGCCGCGCTCGTGCCCGGAGTACCCGACCGGGCAGTCGCCGATCTCGGCGAGGCGGGTGAGGTAGCGCAGGTTGACGTCCTTGAACGGTGCCGGGTAGGTCGACTGGGCGTGCAGCAGTGCGTAGGGCGTCCCGGTGGAGCGCAGGAGCGCGACGGTCTCCCGGATCTCGGTCTCGGTGGACATCCCGGTCGAGACGACCAGCGGGGTCCCCGAGGCCGCCGCGTGGCGCAGGAGGGTGTGGTTGGTGAGGTCCGCCGAGGCGATCTTCAGCGCGGGCACGCCCCACTCGACGAGGGCGTCGACGCTCGGGGCGTCCCACGGCGTGCACATGACGTCGATGCCGGAGGCGCGGGCGTGGTCGAAGACACCGAGCAGCTTCTCGGCCGGCAGGTTGACGCGGGCGAGGAGGTCGAGGGTGTACTGCGGCCCGAGGTCCTCACCGGCGCCGGCGGTGCCGCCCCGGTAGAGCGCGTCCATGTCGCGCAGCTGGAACTTCACCGCATCCGCGCCGGCGGCCCGGGCCCGGTCGACGAGCTCCTTGGCGAGCTCGACGGACCCGTTGTGGTTGTTGCCGATCTCGGCGATGAGGAAGGTCGGGTTGCCGCGTCCCACGTCGTGCCGGCCGACCCGGAAGGCGTCGTTGCGGTTGACGGCCACCGCCGCCAGCCGGCCCCGCTCGTCGAGGAGCGGCACGTGGTCGACGGCGCCGGCGAAGAGCCGCCGGACCTCCGAGGGGGCCGCCGATGACCGGGGCCGAGACCACCCCGGTGTTGGCGGCCTCGACGCAGGGCCGGGTGAGGTCTACGTCCTCGTGGCCGGCGATCCACCGTCGGACGTCGCCGTCGGTGAGGGAGCCGAGGAGGCGGCCGTGCTCGGTGACGCAGAAGACGATCCGGGCCCGGTTCGCGGTGATCTTCTCCAGGGCCCGCAGCAACGGGTCCTCGGCGTAGACGACGAACGGGGTGACGGCGCGCTCGATGATCACCGGACGCTCCCGCCGGTCGGGGCGGCCAGGCCGTGCAGGACCCGCTCGGCGACGAGCAGGTCGAGCTCGGTGTCGATGTCGGTGCCCTCGACCTCGTCCATGACGAACAGTCCGACCCGTCCGCCGATCCGGTTGTCCAGCTCGTCGTAGACCCACGGTCGGGTCAGGTAGAGCGAGCCGGTCTCGCGGTAGCGAAGGTCCTGCGGGGTGAGGTCCTGCCGGCGCGGGCGGGCGTCGACGTCGTAGGCGGCGGCGGGCTGCTCGCCGCCGGTCCACAGGAAGGGGGCCTGCGGCACGACACCGACGAGGGAGTCCACCCCGGTCGCCGTGAACTGGGCGATGGCGCGGTCGATGGTGCGGGGGAGGCGTACCGGGGAGGTGGCCTGGAGCAGCATCACGGCGTCGGGGGCGGCGTCGGCGGCCCGGGCCGCGGCGATGGCGTGCCGGACGACCGGCTCGGTGGGGGTGGTGTCCTGCGCGAGCTCGGGGGGCCGCAGGAAGGGTACGAGCGCTCCGGCGGCGCGGGCGACGGCGGCGATCTCCTCGTCGTCGGTCGAGACGACCACGTCCATGGCCGGGCGGGCGGCCAGCGCCTGCTCGACGGTCCAGGTGACGAGGGGCTTGCCGGCGACCTCGCGCAGGTTCTTGCGACGCACGCCCTTGGAGCCGCCGCGGGCGGGGACGACGCAGAGGATCCTCACCCCTCCATCATCTCCCGGACGGCGGCGGCGACCGCCACCGACGGCTCGGCGCCGGGCCGTTCGGGGGATGGCGTGGGCGCCCCGCCCCACGGGGAGAGCCGGTACCGGGTCCAGAACTCGCGGATCCAGTCCGGCGGGTCGGGTAGGTGCACCCAGGAGGGGACCCCCGCGGCAGCGGCCTCGAGGACGCCGGTGGAGAAGACGCTGACCACCGGCCGGCCCAGCTCGCGCAGCGGGACGCCGGAGCGGTCGACGGTGATGCCGGCCGCCTCCCAGCGGCGGTGCGTGGCGCGGGAGCGGCGGTCGACCTCGGCGGGGTGGGGTCGGTAGGTGGCGCCGGTGTCGCGGCAGAAGCCCTCGGCCGCATCGGCGACGACGCGACGGGGCAGCTCGGCACCGTGGAGCTGGCCGAGGAAGACGGGGGTGGCCTCGAGGGGCACGGGCGGCGCCGGCTGCTCAGCGGCGTCCCAGAGCAGCTGCGAGCCGACGACCCGGGTGGTGACGTCGGTGCGGCCGGATCGCCAGAACTCGGCGTCGGCCTCGCTCCACGCGAGGAGGGTGGTCCCGGCGGCCAGCGGTGGGGCGTGCGGAGTGAGCAGCCCGTGCTGGACGGTGACGAACCGTGCGCCGGCCCGTCGCGCGGCCGCATCGGCGGCCGCGCCGAGAGCGAGGTACGGCCCGAGGCCGACCAGGACGCTCGAGCGGTCGACGAGCCCGGCGAGCAGGGGGCCGGCGGTGCCGTGCGTCTGCGTCCAGTGTCCGGGGAGGAGGTCGCCGACGGGGAAGGGAGACAGGACCGCGACGTCCTCGTGTGGCAGGTGTGACACCGGACCCAGCAGGGCCCGGACCGCCGTGGGGGTCCGCGCGTCGAGGGCGACGACGACGCGGGGACGCGAGCCGCCGAGGGAGAGCAGCGCCGGTGGGTTCCCGACGTGTCGTCGAGCCCGCTCGGCGGTGGCGCGCAGCCGCCGGGTGAGGGGCTGCTGCGAGTGCTGCCACCGCCGCCAGGCGTCGAGGTCGTCGGCGTGGTTCAGCCCCACAGCCGCTCCAGCTCGGCGACCCGGTGGTCCATCGTGTGCTCCGCGAGGGTGCGGCGACGACCGGCCTCGCCGATGCGACGCGCCCAGGCCCGGTCGGCGAGGGCCCGCGACGCGAGCTCGGCCGCCTCGTCGGTGTCGCGGAAGGCGAGCACCTCGGTGCCGGGATCGTAGAGGCCCTCGACGTCGGCCCGGTCGACCAGCTGCAGCCCCCCCGTGCCGGGGATCTCGAAGGTACGCATCGTGAAGCCGTCCTGGTCGAAGTGCACGTTGAGGCTGGCCGCGGCGCCGGCCATGATCCCGTAGCTCTCCGAGCGCGGCACGTCGCGA
This sequence comes from uncultured Actinomycetota bacterium, assembly GCA_963772645.1. GTDB lineage: Bacteria > Actinomycetota > Actinomycetes > Actinomycetales > Dermatophilaceae > DASSQJ01. Next base: position 103,492 of record CAVYYD010000001.1, on the reverse strand, counting down.
GCGCCGGGAACCTGGGGGCGCCTCGGGTCCCAGGTCCGCAGGCGGTCCCAGGGGTGGGTGGACCAGTCGCGGCCGTAGGCGCGAACCGGCACCCCGCTCCGGGCGAGGTCGACGAGCAGGCGCTCGCGGTTGGGGTAGCGCGCCCCGACGAAGACGACCTCGTCGGACGGGCGGGCCAGCCAGGGAAGCCGGGCGTCGAAGCCGTTCGCCACGTGAGTGGCGTCCAGGCCGCGGGCCACGAGGTCCCGGGTGTCCGCGGCCGAGTACGACGTGAGCAGGTCGACCGAGCCGAGGACGCCGGGGTCGACCCGCATCCGGCGCAGCTCGTCGTAGAGCCACAGGTGGGTCAGGGCTCCGGCTGCGGAGGCCTCGGCCCAGAACTCCACCGCCAGGACGTCGGCCTTGACGGCCAGCACGACGTCGGGTCGCGAGGTCTCCAGCACCGCGATGGCCGCCTCGGTCGCCCGACGACGGGTCGTCGCCCACGTCGACCGGCCGAGCCGTTCCGGGAGCTCCTCGACGAGCTTGGTCCGCGCCTTCGGCAGTGCCCCCTGGCGTGCGTCGTAGAGGTGAGTCTGCACCCGGTGCCCGCGGGCGCTGAGGGTCTCGGCGATGGACTCGGTGTAGCCGTGGAAGACCGGGCCGACGAGCAGGATGGACCAGTGGCGCGTCATCGGGGGCTGGACGCGCCCCTCGCCGCGCGCTCCGAGGCCTGCCGGATCAGGGTGAGCTCCTTCCGGGCCGTGGTCAGGGGGTGCACGTCCCGTCCCGCCAGCCGGCGCCCGGTGTTCACTGCGGCGTTGAGGGCCGTTGCCGCCGTCAGTCCCGCAGCCAGCCGGCGTCGCCCGCCCCAGGTCGACGCATACCGCATCCGGGAGTCGACGAGCCACTGCCGCCGGCGTCCGGGGTCGGAGGAGCCGCCGCCGAGGTGGGTCAGGGAGACGGTCCCGACGAACACCGAGGGAACCCCCCGCGCGCGCAGCCGCCGCTGGAGGTCGACCTCCTCGGAGTTCATGAAGTAGTCCTCGTCGAAGCCCCCGACCGCGCGGAACAGGTCGGTGGGCAGGAGCAGGGCTGCACCGACGAGCCAGTCGACCGGGACGACCACCCCGGCCACGGCTCGGGTGTCGTGTCCGACCGCCTCGTGGAGGCTGCGGTGGTGGCGGAACCTGGCCAGCGGAGTGAGCCACTCGGTGACCTGGTGCGCGGTGGTTGGGAAGTGCCTCGCGCTCCACTCAGGCGTCCCGTCGGGGCGGCGGACGTGCGGTCCGACGACTGCGGGCTGCCACGGCTCGGCTGCGGTGATGAGGTCGCGCACGAACGTCGGGTGCAGCTCGACGTCGCTGTTGAGAATGAGCAGCCACGGATGCCGGGCCCGGGCCGCGCCGCTGTTGACGGCGGCACCGAACCCTCCGTTGACGTTCCGGCGGACGACCTCCACACCCTCCACCTCGGGGAACGGCACCGGGGAGCAGTCGTCCACCACGACGATCTGCACCTCGCATCCGCGCGCCTGGCGCTGCAGCCCACGGACCACGCCGCGGGTCGGTCCAGCGGCACCGTGGTGCGGTAGGACGACGCACACGCCCCCGGGATGGTTCATGTCGCCATCCTGTCATCCGGTGATGGCTGGGGTTGTTAACATCGCGAGGACAGCAGAGGCGCCTCGAGGCTCGCGCGTAGGTCGCCGCTCCGGGGTCGCCTCCCGTGGCGGACAGGAGCGGAGGCGAACATGTCTCTTCGCCTGCCCACCGGGCTGGGAGCCCTGTTCTCACGGTCGACACGCCGTCGGTTGGTCCTCGCAGGTATCGGCTCGGTCGGGCTCTCGCTGCTCGACATGGTGGGGGTCATCGCGACCCTGCCCCTCTTCCAGGTCGTCGCCGGGGTGCCGGCCGACAAGGGTGCGCTCGGGCGGGTCGCCGACGTCACGGGGATCGTCGACACCCACCAACTCATCGTGGTGGTGTGCGCCTTCATCGTCGGGGTGTTCGTCACCAAGTCCACCCTGGCCTTCCTGTTCCGCCGGTGGCTCGTCGGCTTCCTCGCCGAGCAGCAGGCCCAGACCTCGGCCTGGGTGCTGCGAAGGTTCCTCGCGGCTCCCTTCGCCTTCCACCTCCAGCGCACCCCTGCGGAGCTTCTCCGCACGGTCAACGACGGCATCGCGATGACCTATACCGGCGTGACCGCAGCGCTCCAGGTCGTCATCGAGTCCTTCAACATCCTGTTCGTCATGGGGGCGTTGATGCTCGTGGCGCCCTGGTCCGCCCTGTTCACCCTGGTGTACTTCAGCCTCCTCGGGTTCGCCCTGCAGGCATTCACCCGCAAGCGGCTCACCCTCTCGGGGCAACGGGTGATCGACGCTGCGACCGACGCCTACCGCCTCGCCCTGCAGTCGCTGAGCGCGGTCAAGGAGATCAAGCTCCGGGGGTCCGCGGACGACTTCGCCGACCGTTACCTCGAGGCGCGGCGTCGTTCGGCCAGGGCCGGCGCGGAAGGAGTGGTCTATTCCGAGATGCCGAAGTACGTCTTCGACGTCATCTTCGTCGTCGGAGTCGCCCTTCTCGCGGCTGGACTCTTCGCCTTCGGAGATGGTCAGCCCCTTGTGATTCTGGGACTCTTCGTTGCTGCCGGAAGCCGGCTGCTTCCGAGCGTCGTGCGCCTCCTCGGTTCGGTCGGCACGGTCCGGGTAGCGCACCGCCCCCTCGAGCTGGTTCTCCACGATCTGGCGGCCCTCGACCAGAGTGCTCTGGAGCTATCGTCCCGGGCGCGCCACGACGGACCCGTCCCAGTCGGTGACATCCGGGTCGAGGACCTGTGGTTCCGCTACCCCGGCTCTGGCGTCGACGTACTGCGCGGCCTTTCGCTCGAGGTCCCGGCCGGCAGTTCGCTCGCCATCGTCGGATCGAGCGGCGCTGGGAAGAGCACATTCGTGGACGTGCTCCTCGGACTGCACGAACCCACCGGGGGGCGCATCACGGCTGGTGGGCGCGACATCTTCGACAACCTCACGGGGTGGCAGTCCACCCTGGCCGTGGTTCCACAGGACGTGTACCTCGCCGACGCCTCGTTGAGCGCGAACATCGCCTTCGGCGACCGGCCGGAGCAGGTCGACCACGACCTCGTGCTCGAATGTGTCGAGCGGGCGAACCTTGCCCACCTCGTCGCCGAGCTCCCGAACGGCCTGGGCACCTGGGTCGGTGAGCGTGGCGCGCGACTGTCCGGCGGGCAGCGTCAGCGGGTCGGCATCGCACGCGCGCTCTACCGTCGGCCACGGGTTCTGGTCCTTGACGAGGCCACGTCTGCGCTTGACAACAAGACCGAGCGTTCGATCACGCGCACGATCAGCGAGCTCTCGGGGGATATCACGGTGTTCGTAGTGGCGCACCGACTGTCAACGGTCCGGGATGCCGACCAGCTCGCCTTCCTCGATCAGGGCGTGGTACGCGCCTCGGGGTCCTTCGAGGAGGTGCGCCGGCAGAACGAGGAGTTCGCCGAGCTCGTGGCGCTCGCAGTCCTCGATGCCAACGAGGCGGAGCAAGCCCGTCAGGACCATCCCATCGCGTGACGCGCTTAACGCCCAGGCACGGTGTACCAGTGAGGCAGCACGCCTACCCTTGTTCGGTGACCGACTCACCGATCGGGGTCTTCGACTCCGGCTACGGCGGCCTGACCGTCATGCGGGCGATCCTCGACCAACTGCCCCACGAGTCGGTCGCCTACTTCGGTGACACCGCCCGGGCGCCGTACGGGCCCCGGCCCATCGCCCAGACCCGCGAGTTCGCCCTCCAGTGCCTCGACCGGCTCGTCGACCACGGCGTGAAGATGCTCGTCATCGCGTGCAACACGGCCAGTGCGGCGGTCCTCCACGACGCCCGGGAGCGGTACGACGTCCCGGTCGTCGAGGTCATCCGGCCCGCGGTGCGCCGGGCCGCGGCTGCGACCCGCAACCGGAGGGTCGCCGTCATCTCGACCACGGGCACCCACCAGTCGGGGGCCTACCTCGACGCCTTCGCCGCGGCGCCGCACCTCGAGGTCACGAGCACCCCCTGCCCCCGGTTCGTCGAGTTCGTCGAGGCCGGTATCACCGGCGGTGACGAGCTGGTCGGTGTCGCCCACGAGTACCTCGACTCGTTGCGCGACCGGGGCGTCGACACCGTGGTCCTGGGCTGCACGCACTACCCGCTGCTCACCGGGGTGATCTCCTACGTCATGGGGGAGGAGGTCACCCTCGTCTCCTCGGCCGAGGAGACGGCCAAGGACGTCTACCGCGTGCTCGCCGACCGCGGGCTGCTCCGGCCCGACGCGCTCCCCCCACCCGGGCACGGCTTCACGACCACCGGGGACCCCGAGGAGTTCCGTCGGCTCGCCACCCGTTTCCTCGGCGTGGGCTCGCACGTCGGACCCGTCTTCGCCTCCCCACCGCTCGTCGCGCGGGCGGTGATGGCGTGAAGCTCACCGTCGTCGGCTGCTCGGGCTCCTTCGCCGGCCCGGACTCGCCGGCGTCCAGCTACCTCGTCCGGGCCGAGCACGAGGGCCGCACCTGGTCGGTCCTCCTCGACCTCGGCAGCGGCGCGCTCGGCGCCCTGCAGCACCACCTGGACCCGGTCACCGACCTGGACGCGGTCTTCCTGACCCACCTGCACCCGGACCACTGCGTGGACCTGCTCGGGCTGTACGTCATGCGCCACTACCGACCGCAGCACCGGCCGACGCGGCGGCTGCCGGTCCACGGGCCCGAGGGGACCTTGGCGCGCCTGGACCTGATGTACCACGGGCTCGAGGACGGCGGGCTGGTCCGCGAGTTCGACGTCGCCACGGTGCGGGACGCCGAGCCGGTGCGGGTCGGGCCCTTCACCATCACCCCGTACGCGGTCAACCACCCGGTCGAGGCCTACGGCTACCGCGTCGAGGCCGGCGACTCGGTCCTGGCCTTCACCGGGGACACCGACGACTGCCCGGGCCTGGACCCCCTGCTCGCCGGCGCCGACATCGCGCTCACCGACAGCGCCTTCGTGGACGGGCGCGACACGACCCGCGGCATCCACCTCACGGCCTCCCGGGCTGCCGCGGCCGCGGTCCGAGCGGGGGACGTCCGGCGGCTCCTGCTCACTCACCTGCCGTCGTGGAACGACCCTGAGGCGTGCCGGGCCCAGGCGGCGCGGGTGTGGCCCGGTGAGGTGGAGGTCGCGGTGGCCGGCCGCACCTACGAGGTCGGTGACCTTCCCGGCGTGGGCGGCGTCCTCGTGGACGTCGCGGCGGGACGGCGGATGTGGCGTGAGTACCTCGCCGCGAACCCGGGCCTCCCCCCGGAGGACGAGCCCGTGGTCGAGCACTTCGGGGACAGCCCGCAGCTCGCCGACGAGCTCATCGCCTACGTGCTGGACGGGCCGAAGCGGGCGACCGCTGGTCTCGTGGCCACGTACGCCGCAGAGGGGCAGCCGCTGCCGCGGGTCGGTGCGCACTGGGTGGCCTGCGACGGCTCCGGCAAGCCTCGGGCGGTCCTGCGCACGACCGAGCTCCGGGTCGGACCGCTGTCGAGCGTCGACGCGCAGTTCGCGTTGGACGAGGGTGAGGGCGACCGGACGCTGGAGAGCTGGGTTGCCGGCCACCGGCACTACTTCCGCCGGGAGTGCGAGCGCCTCGGCATCGACTTCTCCGACGAGCTCGAGGTCTGCTTCGAGCGGTTCTCGGTGGTCTGGTCCTCGGAGAGGCCGATGGCTGACCCCGTAGCCTTGCGCCATGCCGGAGATCACCACGCGCCACGACGGGCGCGCCCCTGACCAGCTGCGCGACGTGCGACTCACCCGCAACTGGCTCGACCACGCCGAGGGAAGCGTCCTCGTCGAGTTCGGGAGGACCCGGGTGCTGTGCGCCGCCTCCTTCACCGAGGGCGTCCCGCGGTGGCTCAAGGGCAAGGGGGTCGGGTGGGTCACCGCCGAGTACGAGATGCTCCCCCGCTCGACGAACACCCGCAGCGACCGGGAGTCCCGCAGGGGCAAGGTCGGGGGTCGCACGCACGAGATCTCGCGGCTCGTGGGCCGCAGCCTGCGCGCTGCCATCGACACCCGGGCGCTCGGCGAGAACACGATCGTCCTCGACTGTGACGTCCTCCAAGCGGATGGTGGCACCCGGACCGCGGCGATCACCGGAGCATGGGTCGCGCTCGCCGACGCCGTCGCCGACGGAAAGCAGCGGGGCCTGCTGCACGCCGACGCCCAACCGCTGACCGGGTCGATCGCGGCAGTCAGCGTGGGTGTCGTCGCCGGCGAGGCCGTACTCGACCTCGACTACCCGGAGGACTCCACGGCGGCGACCGACATGAACGTCGTCATGACCGGGGACGGGCGCTTCGTCGAGGTCCAGGGCACCGCCGAGGGCGAACCGTTCGATCGTGTGCTCCTCGGCTCCCTCCTCGACCTCGCGGCAACGGGCTGCGCCGAGCTCACCCGGATGCAGCACGCCGCCCTGGAGGCGCCGGCTCGGGAGCGGACGCGGTGAGCCGGCGGCTCGTCCTCGCGACCCGCAACGAGCACAAGGTCCACGAGCTGCGCCAGATCCTCGCCGACGTCGTCGACGAGCTCGATCTCGAGGTCGTCGGGGCCGCCGACGTCGAGGGGGCGCCGGAGGTGCCCGAGACCGAGGTGACCTTCCGCGGGAACGCCACGCTCAAGGCGGTCGCCCTGGCCAGGGCCACCGGGCTCCCTGCGGTGGCCGATGACTCGGGGCTTGCCGTCGAGGTGCTCGGCGGCTCGCCGGGGGTGTTCTCGGCGATGTGGTCGGGGTCCCATGCGGGTCCGGGCGCGAGCCGGGAGGCGGTCGACCGAGCCAACCTGAGGCTGCTCCTCGAGCAGATCGCCGACGTCCCGGACGAGCACCGACGGGCCGCGTTCGTCTGCGCGGCCGTGCTCGCCATGCCGGACGGACGCGTCGAGGCGGCCGAGGGCCGGGTCAGCGGGCGCATTGTCCGGGTCCCCCGAGGGAGCAACGGGTTCGGCTACGACCCCGTGTTCGTCCCTGACGGGGACACGCGGACGCTGGCGGAGCTCAGCGATGAGGAGAAGAACGCGATCTCGCACCGAGGCTCCGCCTTTCGCGCCCTCCGTCGTGCCCTGCGTGCCCAACTCGTCTCCTGAGCTGCTGCCTTGCCAATCCGTCCTCTTGCCGAGACGGTCCCAGCACGACGCCATCGGAACGAGATAGGCGCCGCCCATGCCCCAGGGATCGGCTCGCGATCGTCCAGCGGGCATCCACGGAGTGGCGTCCTCGCCGCCGGCAGTCCGCGTGCGTGAAACCGGGCGCCACAACGATGGGTCGGGCCCCATGTGCCGCTGTCGGCCTGCATAGCCCCCCAGTAGCCGAAGCTGGTGTTCGTCGCGACGATGCGGCGCGCGCTGCCATCGTCGCGAAGTGGTCGCGGGCAGTCTGATCGGGGCTCAGCGTAGGTAAGCCGCGCGCCATCGGCCTCGATCCAACCCAGATGGTCGCGGCACCAGTCGTGCCGTCCGATACTGACGTGCACCCGGGGCGTGGGCCCCGACTGCTCGCGCTGAGCAGCCAACGCCTCTCGCAGATAGGCGTTGACGTCGAAGGCGTATCGGTGGCGGAACGCCGGCACCGACCAATAGTCACCCCTCGAATCGACGATCACGACGTCGTCCTCGCCGAACGAGGGTCGCCCCGTTCTCGTCGCACAGCGGCGACGGCAGCACGACTTCGTCGAGGAAACGTTCAAGATCCGCCGGACTGTAGTGGACACCGAAGGCGAAGTAGTCGCCGAGCTCGCGCCGGTCGGTCAGCCTGCCTGCCGCTCGTCGAGGACCAGTGTGTCTCCTCTTCCGCCCAATAGGGGCAGCCATCGACGACCTGTCGAGGTCAACAGGGCTCGGCAGTCTGATCCCTGGGCATGGCGAAGGTGAGCTTGCATCCATCCGTACAGGATGTTGCCGACTCCGTGGTTCGGATAGTCCATAGGATGGTGCGGGGCCCCCGTCGGACGACCCCCAGCACCTTGGCCTTCGCGTCGGCGATCAGGGGCACGCCACTACAGTAGGGCCCTACCAGCGCAAGTGGCGGAACTGGCAGACGCGCCAGGTTTAGGTCCTGGTGCCTTCGGGTGTGCGGGTTCGAGTCCCGCCTTGCGCACTCTCCCCGGCGCACTGCGCCCGACCACTCCGGTACCCATCACGGTAGGTTGGCGGTACCACCACCGAGACGAGGAGGATGCCGTGGGTGACCGGCTTGAGCCGGGCGACGCCGCCCCAGACTTCACGCTGCCCGACGACACCGGGAAGAATGTCACGCTCGGCGAACTGCGCGGCCGGAAGGTGATCGTCTACTTCTACCCGGCTGCCATGACCCCCGGCTGCACGACGCAGGCCTGCGACTTCAGCGAGTCGCTGGACTCCCTCGAGCGGGACGGCTACACCGTGCTCGGTATCTCTCCCGACACACCGGCCAAGCTCGCGAAGTTCCGTGAGCGCGACCACCTGCGGATCCCGCTGCTCTCCGACACCGACAGGTCGGTCCTGTCAGCGTGGGGTGCGTTCGGTGAGAAGAAGCTGTACGGCAAGACGGTTCAGGGGGTCATCCGCAGCACGGTCGTGGTCGACGAGTACGGCACGGTGAGCCACGCCTGGTACAACGTCAAGGCCACGGGACACGTCGCCAAGCTCCGCCGCGACCTCGGACTCCAGTGAGGACCTCATGAGCCAGAACACCCCCGCGAGCACGGCCACCCCCTCGATCCAGGATCTCGACGCCGAGCTGACCGCCCGGCGCGAGCGCTTGGCGAGCACCATCGACGAGCTCGTCGAGCGGGCCAGCCCCAAGGCCCTCCTCCAGCGCCAGACGGAGGCCGCCAAGGCCCGGTTCGCCGACGTGGCCACCACACCCGAGGGCGAGCTGCGTGTCGAGCGGCTGGCCGCGGTCATCGCCGTCGTCGCCGTCGTCGGAGGGTTCGTCCTCTACCGGCGCCTGCGCCGGCACTGAGGTGCGGGAGGCCGCCAGGGAGCCGCGCAGCCGCCTCCCGATCCGGATGCTGCACGACCGTGTCCTCGTGAGCCTCGAGGGCGAGTCGGGGGAACGCCGCTCCGGCGGCGGCATCGTCATCCCGGCCACCGCGAGCGTCGGCAAGCGTCTCTCGTGGGGTGGGGTCGTCGCGACCGGACCCAACGTCCGCCAGGTGGAGGTCGGCGACCGGGTCCTGTTCGACCCCGAGGACCGGGCCGAGGTCGAGATCGGCGTCAAGGACTATGTGCTGCTCCGCGAGCGCGACCTGCACGCCGTGGCGGCGTCGCGTGTCCAGGAGGGCAACACCGGGCTCTACCTCTGACCAGCGATCAGAGCGACTCGGGATCCGACACCGACGCCACCCGGTGGCCGGCGAGCTGTCCCGACTCCACGAGCAGCGCCACCGCCTTGCGCCCTACCGGCTCTGGGAGCAACGGCAGCGTGCGGTCGACGAGGCCGGCGGCCCGCCCGAGGCCACCCTCGCCGAGGAGCCGGCCGGTGGAGCGGACCGCCAGGCCCCATGGGCCTGCCGGATCGGCTGCCGGCAGCACGCCCGCACCGTGCTTGGCGTCGAAGAGGCACTTCGCTGCCCCGCTGTAGAACGCGCGTTGCACCCGGGAGCGCGTCGTCGTCGCGACGAGCCGGTGGGTCGTCTCGAGCCCCTCGTCCAGCACGACGGCGCGCCCGGTGCGGTGGAGGCGGTACCCCCAGTCGACGTCCTCCCACCCGTACGCGCGGTAGCGGGTGTCGTAGGGGCCCACCTCGTGGTAGGCCTCCCGGGTGACCGAGACGTTCCCGGCCCAGTACCTCCACCGCGTGGACGGGTCGACGGCATACGCCTCGCCACGGAACGACCGGTCCGCGCGCCGTCCATAGGCGGTGGCGTACGCGGTGTCGGGGAAGACGTTGCGGTACAGCCCCACGACGCCGACGTCGCGACCGTCGTGGCCCGCGAGGTGCCCGGAGACGAAGTCGGACGCCGGTTCGAGGTCGTCGTCGCAGCGGATGAGGAGCTCGCCCGAGGCCAGGGCGAACCCCGCGTTGAGAGCCGCCGAGCGGCCGCGGTTCTCCGGGAAGACCTCGGTGACCAGGCGCAGGTCGTGGCCATCCGCGGCCAGGACCTGAGCGGACCCGTCGACGTCGCCGTCGACCACGACCACCACCTCGAAGTCGGGTTCGTCCTGGGCCGCGAGAAGACCGAGGAGCCGCGGGAGCCGGGACGCGCCGCCGCGCGAGGGGACGACGACGGAGGCCCGCGGTCGCGGTTGCTCCATGGTCCCTCCCGTGCGGCGGTCCGGAGACGGGAGAGGCTCCCCGTCGTCGGGGAGCCTCGTGCTCGGTGAGCGGTGGTGCGCCATCAGGGACTCGAACCCCGAACCCGCTGATTAAGAGTCAGCTGCTCTGCCAATTGAGCTAATGGCGCGCGAGGGAAGACGCTATCAGCCCCGCGGGCCTCGCGTGAAATCTCCGGCCGGTCAGCCGGCAGAGCCCTCGTCGGGACCGCGGCGGGGGCGCGCGAGCAGGAAGCCGGCCGCGACCAGGACCAGGACGAGCAGCCCGATGACGGCGGGCACCACCCAGCTGGGGACGCCCTCGGACGCGGTGGCCGTGGACACGGGCGAGGGGCTCGGGCCGGGGCTGGAGACGGCGGGTGGGGTGGTCGAGGAGCTCGCCGACGGGGTGGGCGCGGTGGAGGTCTGCGTCGCACTCGGTGACTGGGTCGTCGTGAACGTGAACGTGCCGGACACGGGATGCCCGTCCACGCTGACGACCCGGTAGGTGACCTGGTGCTCACCGGCGGGCAGGTCGGCGGCCAGCGGCTGGGTCACGACGTGCCCGTCGGCGGTCGGGCTGCCGTCCGTCTCCGAGCCGTCCTGGCCCTCGACCCGGACCTGGAGGAACTTGCCGTTGATGTCCTCGCTGAAGGTCAGGGTGACCGCGGCGACGGACTCGACCGTGTCCCCGTCGCCCGGGGTTGTCGAGACGAGCTGGGCGTGCGTCGGGACGGCCGCCCCTGCCGGCACCGCGCCAGTGGCGGACGCCAGGGCTGCCACCACGCAGGCGAGGACGGCGAGGACGCTTCGGCGAGGACGCATGTTCCCATCCTCCCAAACAAGCCCTTTCGCTCTTGCGGGGCCTGGGCCGGGGCGCCGGGGCGCCCGGGCCCGCCGCTAGGTTTGCGGTATGTCGATCCGCGTGCTCGGGCTCTTCGAGAATGGCGACGAGGGTGGCCACCGAAGCGTGCGGGGGGACTCTCCGCGGCATCCGCTCGCTTACGGCGCCGAGTTCCTCCACGGTGACGGCCTGCAGCTCCTGCGCGTGGAGCCGGCGCGGAGTCGAGTGCACCGCAAGGTCCGGGACGTCGTCGAGCACCGCAGCGGTCTGGCGGTCGACCGAACTGTGCGTGCAGCGCGCGCCGCAGCATCGGCCGATGCGGTCTTCGCCTTCCTCGAACGGGAGGGTGCCTTCGCATCGCGACTACGCGCCGGCGGGCTCTGGCCGATGCGCGGCACGCCCCTGCTCGTCCTCTCCTGCTGGTGGGCGGAGGAGCTGCGGACGGGGACCCGAGAGCAGCGGGACCGCATCCGCCGCGATGCCGCAGGCATGGATCGGCTGTTCGTGCTCAGCCGCAACCAGGTCGAGATCTTCGACGAGCACGGTATCCCGGCGGAGCGCGTGCAACCGCTGCGGTTCTCGGTGGACGCGCGGTGGTGCAGTCCCGACCCCGAGGTACCGCGCGACCAGGACGTCGTCGCGATCGGTCTGGACCGTGGACGCGACTTCGTGACCCTGCTCGAGGCCGCCCGACAGCTCCCGGATGCCGCCTTCCACATCCTCACGACGCCGGGTCGCCTTGACCCCGCGAGCCTGCCACCGAACGTCCGTCTCGAGCCGATGGCGCATGGCGACGACTACGTGCGCTGGTTGCGCTCGGCCCGAGTGGTGGCGGTACCCACCTACGAGCTCGCCTATCCGACGGGTCAGAGCGTCCTGCTCGAGGCGTCCGCGGCCGGCGCGTGCGTGGCCGTCACGGACACCCCGGCGATGCGCGACTACGTGGATCCCGGCCGGACGGCGCTGACGATGCCGCTGTCGGACCCGGCAGGGGTGGCAGAGGTGCTCGCCCGCGCCCTGAGCGACGAGGACCTGCGGAACCGGGTCGGCGCCGAGGCGCGCCGGACCGTGGTGCAGCAGTTCGCCTACCCGGGGATGTGGACCGACGTGCGGGAGGCGGTTCGCGAGCTCGTCGGCCGGTGAGTTCGGGCGGCCCGCCCCCGGCCAGAGGCCGGGGGCGGAGGTGGGGTGAGTGACGGGACTTGAACCCGCGGCCCCCTGGACCACAACCAGGTGCTCTACCAGCTGAGCTACACCCACCGCGGCGGGCGCATGCCATCTCGTGGATGTCGTGCGCCCGCAGCGCGGACCATCGTACCCGTTACGAGGTGGTGCTCCGGACCGCCTCCCCGTCGTCGCCGCCGCCCGCTCGGACCCGGTCCCCAGCCGGCAGGGACCCGTGGTCGACGACGTGCCGGGCCGCGAGGCTGCGGAGCTCGTCGGTGGGCCGGCCCGGCGACTCGAGGAAGACGGCCTCGCGGTAGTAGCGCAGCTCGGCGATCGACTCACGGATGTCGGCGAGGGCCCGGTGCCCCCCGGTCTTGGTCGGGGCGGCGAAGTACGCCCGCGGGTACCAGCGCCGGGAGAGCTCCTTGATGGAGGAGACGTCGATGATCCGGTAGTGCAGGTGAGCCTCGAGCTCGGGCATGTCCCGCAGGAGGAACGCCCGGTCGGTGGCCACGGTGTTCCCGCCGAGCGGGGCCTTGCCCGCCTCGGGAACCCACTCACGGACGTACTCCAGCACGAGCCGCTCCGCCTCCTCGAGGCTGACCCCGCTCTCCATCTCCTCGAGCAGGCCGGAGGTCGTGTGCATCTCCCGGACGAAGTCGCCCATCTGGTCCAGAGCCTCTCGTGGCGGCCGGATGACGACATCGACGCCCTCCCCGAGGACGTTGAGCTCGAAGTCGGTGACGAGGGCGGCGACCTCGACCAGTGCGTCGTGCTCGAGCGAGAGCCCGGTCATCTCGCAGTCGATCCAGACGATGCGGTCGGTGAGCGCGCGGTCGCTGGAGGGGGAGGACATTCGGACATGCTAAGCGCGGCTCCGGCGGACCGGCCCGGCTTCGTGCACATGCGACGCGGGTCACCGCCCAAGATGGGCCCTCACGGCTCCCCCCGTCGAGCGCGCTCGGGGCCCTGTCGAGGGGCCGGTCGGGCCGCCGGTGCGTCGAGCCGCTGCCGCCCCTGGCCCGGATGCGAGGATCCGGGGCATGACCGGCTCGATCGAGATCGCCCACCGCATCGCTCCCGACCTGGTGTCCCTGCGGCGGCGCCTCCACCGCGCGCCGGAGGTCGGGCTACACCTCCCGGGCACCCGGGCCGCCGTGCTCGAGTCGCTCTCCGGGCTCGACCTCGAGGTCACGACGTCGGAGTCGCTGAGCTCGGTCGTGGCGGTCGTCCGCGGGGCATCCGGTGGGGGTACCGCGGGCGAGCGACCCGTGGTTCTGCTGCGCGCCGACATGGATGCCCTGCCCGTCACCGAGGAGGTCGACGTCGACTATGCCTCGCAGCGACCGGGGACGATGCACGCGTGCGGGCACGACCTCCATGTCGCTGCACTCGTGGGCGCGGCCCGCATCCTGACCGAGCGCCGGGCCGAGCTGGCCGGCGACGTCGTCCTGATGTTCCAGCCGGCGGAGGAGGGCCCCGGGGGAGCGGAGCCGATGCTCCGGGAGGGCCTGCTCAAGGTTGCGGGACGCAGGGTCGACGCGGCGTACGCGATCCACGTGTCGTCGGCGGAGCACCCGTTCGGCGTCTGGTGGGGGCGGCCGGGACCGATCATGGCCTCGGCCGACGAGGTACACGTCACGGTCAGGGGCCGCGGGGGGCACGGGTCCGCGCCGCACCGGGCCCTGGACCCGGTACCCGTGGCCTGCGAGATCGTCCTCGCGCTGCAGAGCGCGGTGACCCGTCGTTTCGACGTCTTCGACCCGGTCGTCGTCACCGCGGGGCGCATCGCGGCCGGGACGAGGAACAACATCATCCCCGACCGGGCGGAGATCGAGCTGACGGTACGCGCGCTCTCGGCGGAGCACCGGACGCTCGCCCTCGACGTCATCCGGCGGGTCTGCGACGGCGTGGCCGGCGCCCACGCGCTCACGGCGGAGGTGGTGGTGGACCACGGCTACCCCGTGACGGTCAACGACGAGGCCGAGTTCGCCGTCGCGCGAGAGGCGGTGACGGACCTCTTCGGTCCGGCGCGGTGGGCGGACATGCCGTTCCCGGAGATGGGGTCCGAGGACATGTCGTTCGTCCTCGAGGAGGTCCCGGGCGCCTACCTCTTCGTCAGCGCGTGCGCGGTGGCCGACCACGAGCAGGCGGAGGACAACCACTCCCCGCGCGCAGCCTTCGACGATGCGGTCGTCCCCGACGTCGCGGCCGCGCTCGCGGAGCTCGCCCTGCGCCGCACCGGATCGGCGTCTGCGGGTCGGGCCTCCTCCTAGACTGGCCGCGGCGCTTCGGCGTCCTGGCCCTCGTAGCTCAGCTGGACAGAGCAAGAGACTTCTAATCTCGAGGTCGCAGGTTCGAGTCCTGCCGGGGGCGCATGATGAACCACCTGCGACGCATCGCGTCGCTGCCCGGGGTCCGGGCGGTCCTGCTCCGACCCGCAGTGCGCCGCGGTGTCGCGTCGGTCCTCGCGCTGCGCTTCCTGGCGGTGGCGTTCCGGACGACGAGCCCGGTCACGGTGATCGTGGAGAGATGACGCGGCGCGGATCGGTGGGCACGTACCGGATCCGCGGGACGGGTCGGGAGGTCTCGCTGCAGCACGGACGAGACCTCGAGGCGCTCTACGAGGTGTTCGCGGCCGGCGAGTACGAGCCGCCCGCGGAGCTCGCGAGCCGGCTCGACCCGGCCCGGGTGCGGCGGATCGTCGACGTCGGGGCGAACGTGGGGATGTTCACCTCGTGGGCCAGGGGCCGGTGGCCGGAGGCCCAGGTCGTCGCGGTCGAGCCCGCGCCCGAGAACCTCCGCGTGCTGCGGCGCGTCACAGCCGACGACCCCATGGTCGAAGTCATCGCCGCGGCTGTCGGTACCGAGGTCGGCCAGGCGGCGTTCGTCGAGGACTGGGGGGCTGGCTCCCACCTGGCTGGCTCCGGTGCCGGGGAGGCGACGACCACCGTGCCGATGGTCGACTTCCCCCCGCTGGTCGAGGACGCCGATCTCGTCAAGATGGACATCGAGGGAGGGGAGTGGCCGATCCTCGCAGACCCCCGGCTCGCCGGCGTGGGTCCGCTGGTCCTCGTCATGGAGTACCACCGCGTCGGTGCTCCGTCCCTCCCGGCAAGGGCCTCGGCCGAGCGGTTGCTCGAGGCCTCAGGTTTCCACGTCGGCTACGGTCGCTCCAACTACTGGGGTCACGGCACCGTCTGGGCCTGGCGGGACTGACGCCGACCCACCGCACCGACGTACGACCGTGGAGGACCCCGTGCGCATCGCGTTCCTCAGCCCGTGGCGGGTAGATGACCCCGCGGGATGGTCGGGGGTCGTGCGTCCGATGTACGAGTCACTCGCTGCGGTCACCGACGTCGTGCCGGTGGTTGTGCCCGAAGGTCGGCACCACCTCGTCGACCGCGCCGCTGCGCGTGCGTTCGGCTCGCTGGGACGTAGCTACCTCCCGGGACACGCGATCGCCACGAGCCGGAAGCGCTCACGAGCGGTCTCGAGGTCCCTGCGAAGCCTCGAGGCCGACGCCGTGCTCTCGGTCGCGGCCTCCACCGAGCATGCCTACAGCCACCTGGCCGTCCCGGTGGTGGAGGTCGGGGACACCACCTTCGGTCTCGTCACCAACTACTACCCCCTGTTCAGCGGCCTGCCCGCCGTCGCCCGATGGCAGGGCGAGCTACTCGCCAGGCGAACAGCTCGCCGGGCGTCCGGGTTCGTCGTCTCGTCGCGGTGGGCCGCGACCTCGCTGTGCGAGGACTACGGCGTCGCGCGGGACCACGTTCGACTGGCGCCGTTCGGGCCGGCAGTGGTCGCCGGACACCCACCCGCGGGGCCGGAGGCCCGACGGCGGCTCCGGCTGCTCTTCGTCGGCAGCGACTGGGTACGCAAGGGGGGCGACGCCGCCCTCGGTGTCCTCGCTGAGCTGCATGCCCGTGGCGTCGACGTCGAGCTGACGGTCGTCGGGCCCGAGCGCCACCTCCCTGCCGGGGTGCGGAGCCTCGGCCGCGTGCCGCGGGAGCGCATGGGGGAGGTATACGCCACGCACGACGTGCTCCTCGAGACCGCGACGGCGAACGCCGGTGGGGTCACGCTCACCGACGCCACCGCATCCGGCCTCCCCGTGGTCGCCACCCGCACCGGGGGGGTTCCGGACATCGTCGACGACGGCGTCACCGGCATCCTCGTTCCCCCCGAGGCCCTCGTGCCTGCGTCCGCTGATGCCGTGCAGCGGCTCTCCGACCCGGCGACCTGCAGCGGTTCTCCGTGGCGGCCACCCGCCGGGGGCGGGATCAGCTGTCCTGGGAGCGGTGGGCCACCGTCGCCCTGGACGCCTGCCGGGCGGCAGTCGAGCCCTAACCCGGCAGCCCGATACGGGCCAGCACCTCGTGGCGCGGCCGGCGCCCCCGCTCCCGGGGCAGGTGCGACTCGACGAGCACGACCTCCTCGGCCCGCCACGCGGGTCCGCGGTAGGAATCGAGCAGGCGCACCCAGCGGGTGGCCTCCGTCGGCCGCGTGAACCGGGCCAGCGTGAGGTGGGGGCGGAACGGGCCGCCGTCCGGCGGAGCCCCCACGACCGCGCAGGCGGACCGTGCCGCCCGGGCCAGGGGGTCGAGGCCCACGCCGCCGCGCACCCCGGCCCACAGCACCCGGGCCCGGGTCACGTCGGGGAAGCATCCGCCGCCCTCGATGGCCAGCTCAGCGGTTGTGCACCGGGACACCACCTCGCCGAGCCGGTCGACGAGCGCCTCGACGACCCGCTCCGGTGCGGCCGCGACGAAGGCCAGCGTCAGGTGCCACTGCTCGGGCCCGGACCACCGGGGGCCGGCGACGTGACGCCGCGGCTCGAGGAAGTCCTCGAGGTCGGCACGGACCTCGTCGGGGGGGACGACGGCGACGAAGAGGCGCACGGGGACATCATGAGCCGAGGCCCGGGCGCGGCGCACTGTGGCCGGTGGTGCGGTCGTTAGGCTTGGGGCGTGGTGGCCGACCGGGACGTGGGGGCGCTCGTCGGTGCGGTCGAGACGCTCCGCGAGACGGTCGACGCCACCGTGCTGCCGCTGGAGGTGTCCGGCCGGGACCAGGCCGCGGCGGCGCGTGACCGGTTGCTCCACCAGCTCGACGACTACGTCCTGCCCCGCCTCCGGTCGATCGACGCGCCCCTGCTCGCCGTCGTCGGCGGCTCGACCGGCGCCGGCAAGTCGACGCTGGTCAACAGCATCGTCGGCGACGAGGTGAGCCGCGCGGGCGTGCTGCGCCCCACGACGACCTCCCCGGTGCTCGTCCACCACCCCGAGGACCTCCACTGGTTCGACGGCGACCGCATCCTGCCGGGGCTCGCCAGGGTCACCGGACGCCGCACCGACGAGGAGCAGCCCGGGACGGTGCGGCTGGTGGCGTCGGCGGCGCTCCCGCCGGGGATGGCGCTGCTCGATGCCCCTGACATCGACTCCGTCGTCTCGGCCAACCGCGTGCTCGCCACCCAGCTCCTCGCCGCCGCCGACCTGTGGCTCTTCGTCACCACCGCCGCGCGGTACGCCGATGCGGTGCCGTGGGACCTGCTGCGCACCGCGGCCGAGCGGGGGACGGCGGTCGCGGTGGTGCTCGACCGGGTGGCGCCCGACGCGGTCGCCGACATCCGTCCGCACCTGACCGGCATGCTGCGGGAGCAGGGACTGCCCACCGCCCCCGTGTTCACCGTGCCGGAGACGGACCTCGACGCCGCGGGACGGCTGCCCGACGAGGCGCTGAGCCGGCTTCGCGCGTGGCTGGAGGCGCTCGCCGGCGACGCCCGGGCCCGGGACATCGTCGTGGGTCAGACGCTGCGCGGGGCCGTCGCCTCGCTGTCCGGACGCACCACCGAGCTGGTCGGTGCCAGCCGGGAGCAGGAGGAGGCCGAGCAGGCCCTCGCCGCGGCGGTCGCCGAGTCCTTCACGGCGGCACACCAGCGGGTGGCCGACGGCATGAGCGACGGGTCGCTGCTGCGGGGAGAGGTGCTCGCCCGCTGGCAGGAGTTCGTCGGCACCGGCGAGTTCTTCCGCAACGTCGAGACGACGATCGGCCGCTGGCGGGATCGCCTCACCTCCGCCGTCACCGGCGCACCGCCTCCCCCGCGCACCCTCGGCGAGGCGCTGCACACCGGGGTGGCCGCCCTCGTCGTCGCCAACCTGGAGACGGCGACGTCCGACACCGCCCGGGCCTGGCGGCGCCTGCCGGGAGGCCCCGAGCTCGTCGCCGCCGCCCCGGGGCTGGCCCGCCCGTCGAGCGAGTCCGCCGAGCGGGTCGAGCGGATGGTCCGAGACTGGCAGGGCGAGGTCCTCGACCTCGTGCGGACCGAGGGGCGTGGTCGCCGCACGAACGCGCGGATCGCCGCCTACGGCGTCAACGGCATCGGCCTGTTCCTCATGCTCGTCGCCCTCGCGCACACCGGTGGCCTGGTCGGCGCCGAGGTGGGCATCGCCGGCGGCACGGCGGTCCTGGCGCAGCGGGTCCTCGAGGCGATCTTCGGCGACCAGGCGGTGCGCGAGATGTCGGTGAAGGCGCGGCGCCGCCTCCTCGAGCTCACCGACGAGCTGTACGCACACGAGCGGGGGCGCTACGACCGGGTGCTCGCGGGACACGCCGCCCCGGACGGCCAGGCCGATCGCCTGCGATCGGTCGCCGAGCAGCTCCAGGCGGCGACCCCGTGAGCCCGCTGCGGATGGGCACCGCGCGGGGTGCGGTGGTCTCCCCCGAGGAGCTCGCCGCCGCGGCGGCGGCGCTCGAGGCGGCCACCGCCGCGGGAGGCGAGGAGCTGCCGGCCCCCCTCAGGGAGCGCGCCGGTGACGTGGCCGCCAAGGTCGAGCAGCGGACAGCGCTGGTCGGCGGTCGCACCGTCGTCGCCCTCGCCGGTGCCACCGGCAGCGGCAAGTCCTCACTCTTCAACGCCCTCGTCGGCGCCGACGTGGCGGCGGTCGGTGTGCGCCGGCCGACGACCTCGACGCCGACCGCCGCGGTGTGGGGCGGCCAACCCGCCGGCGAGCTGCTCGACTGGCTCGCCGTCGGTACCCGGCACCACGTGGACGACACCGTCGACGGGGCGATCGGCACCCTCGACGGCCTGGTCCTCCTCGACCTGCCCGACCTCGACTCCCGCGAGCTGTCCCACAGGGCCGAGGCGCTGCGGGTGCTCGAGCTCGTCGACCTCTTCGTCTGGGTCACCGACCCGCAGAAGTACGCCGACGCCCGCCTGCACGACGACCACGTGCGCGCCCTGGCCGAGCACGGGGCGGTGACGATGGTCGTCCTCAACCAGGTCGACCGGCTGCGTCCCGCCGAGGTCGACGTGTGCCGCACCGACCTCGTGCGCCTCATGGAACGCGACGGCATCCCCCGGGCCACGGTGCTGGCGACCTCCGCGCTCACCGGGTCCGGGGTCGACGAGCTGAGGCAGCGACTGGCGAACACGGTGGCCGCCCGGACCGCGGCCCGCTCCCGGTTGGCCGCCGACGTGCGCTCGGTCGCGGTCGCCCTGGGCGAGCACGTGGCCGACCGCGAGCCGGTGGTCGCCGATGAGCGCCGGGCCGAGCTGGTCGACGCCCTCGCTCGGGCCGCCGGCGTGCCCGTCGTCGTCGACGCCGTCGTGCGCGACCACCGGCTCGAGGCGGCGACCCGCACGGGGTGGCCGTTCACCCGCTGGGTGCACCGGCTGCGGGCCCGCCCGCTGCGCCGGCTCCGCCTCGACGACCGGTCGGTCGAGGTCACGACGACCGACGTGCGCTCGGTGCTCGGGCGCAGCTCCCTGCCACCTCCGTCGCCGGCAGCTCGGGCCGCGGTGAGCCTCGCCACCCGTCGGGTCGCCGACCAGGCGGCCACCGACCTGCCCACCCCGTGGGCGGATGCCGTGGAGCGGGCGGCGGCGCCGACCGAGGCTCATCTCGGCGACGCCCTCGACCGGGCGGTGGTCGGGACCCCGGTGCACGGCCGGCCCCCGGTGTGGTGGCGCCTCGTCGGTGCCCTGCAGCTCGCGCTGGCGCTCGCCGCGGTGGCCGGGGTCGGCTGGCTCGCCGTGTACGCCGTCGTCGGCTGGTTGCAGCTGGACACCGTCGTGCCGGAGCCGCCGACCGTCGGCGTGCTGCCCGTCCCCTTCGTCCTGCTCGCCGGCGGCCTGCTGCTCGGGGTGCTCCTCGCCCTCGTGTCGGCGTGGCTCGCCGCGGTGGGGGCGCGGCGCCGTGGCCGGGCCGTCGACCGTCGGCTTCGCGAGGCGATCGCGACGGTCGCCGACGACGAGGTGCTCGCCCCGGTGCGCCGCGTGCTCGAGCGGCACGCTGCCACCCGTGAGGCGTTGGCCCGCGCGGCGGACACCTGATCGTCCTCCGGGCGCCGTGGCGGGGCGGGGCTCGGCCGCCAGCGCGACACACCCTCCGTTCGGCCGGTTCCCGCCGCCGAACGGCTGATGTCCCCCCTGATGCCGGTGTGACTGAAGTGGTGTCCCCTAACGTCATCCGTGGGCCTGGCCCGGGAACCCCTGCACCCGGGCCGGCCCGCACTCTTCTCGGGGTCCTCCACACTCGAGGGCCGCGGCACCGCTCGTCCACAGGCTCTCGCCATGTTCTTTCCGTCAGCCACGCCGGGCGGCACGGTGGTCCCGTGGCCCCACCGGTCGGGCCGAGGGAGGAAGAACCACCGATGTACGAGACCCATGTCACCGTCCAGGGCCGCCTCGTGGCGGACCCCGTCGTCAAGCGCTCGCGCGACGGAGCGCCGTTCACCACGTTCCGGGTCGCCCAGTCCGAGCGCCGCCCGGCCCGGGGTGAGCCCGGCCAGTGGACAGAGTCGGAACCCAGCTACTACGACGTCTCGGTCTTCCGCGGCCCCGGAGCCAACGCGGCCCGCTCCTTGCGGAGGGGCCACCCCGTCGTCGTCCACGGCAAGCAGCGGGTCCGCGCCTTCCAGCGCCCGGACGGCTCCTACGGGGCGCGCACCGAGATCGAGGCGTACGCCCTCGGTCACGACCTGCGCTGGGGATGCACCGCGTTCACCCGCAACGGAGACCTCGAGCCGTCCGTGCCGGCCGGCGATGCGGCCGGCGGCCCCGTCGGCGGCGGGGACCCGGAACACGACGCCTACGTCGTCGAGGAGGGTGAGGCAAGGTCGAACGGCTCGTCCGCCGACGCAGGGCCGCTCGTGCGCCCGGACGGCGAGCCGAGCGCCGCCTGAGGGCGCGCAGCCGCCGATTCGGGGCAGGGGCCCAGCGCTCGTTAGCCTTGGGGGTATGCCCGAGTTCATCTACGTGATGTCGCGTGCCCGCAAGGCGCACGGCGACAAGGTCATCCTCGACGACGTCACCCTCTCGTTCATGCCCGGCGCGAAGATCGGCGTCGTCGGCCCGAACGGCGCGGGGAAGTCCTCGGTCCTGAAGATCATGGCCGGCCTGGACCAGCCGTCCAACGGTGACGCACGGCTGACCCCGGGCTACTCGGTCGGCATCCTCATGCAGGAGCCCGAGCTCGACGAGACCACGACGGTCCTGGGGAACGTCGAGCAGGGCGCCGGGGAGATCAAGGCCAAGCTCGACCGCTACAACGAGATCTCCGCGGAGATGGCCGAGCCCGACGCCGACTTCGACGCGCTCATGGCCGAGATGGGCCACCTTCAGGAGGCGATCGACGCGGCCGACGCCTGGGACCTGGACTCCCAGCTCGAGCAGGCGATGGATGCGCTGCGCTGCCCGCCGCCGGACGCCGACGTCAGGGTGCTGTCCGGCGGTGAGCGTCGGCGCGTCGCCCTGTGCAAGCTGCTCCTCCAGAAGCCCGACCTGCTCCTCCTCGACGAGCCGACCAACCACCTGGACGCCGAGTCGGTGCTCTGGCTCGAGCAGCACCTCGCCAGCTACCACGGAGCCGTCGTCGCGGTGACCCACGACCGTTACTTCATGGACAACGTCGCCGGCTGGATCCTCGAGCTCGACCGGGGCCGTGCCTACCCGTACGAGGGGAACTATTCGACCTACCTGGAGAAGAAGCAGGCCCGCCTGGAGGTCCAGGGCAAGAAGGACGCCAAGCTCGCCAAGCGCCTCGCCGAGGAGCTGGACTGGGTCCGCAGCAACGCCAAGGCCAAGCAGACCAAGTCCAAGGCCCGCCTCCAGCGCTACGAGGAGATGGCCGCCGAGGCCGACCGCACCCGCAAGCTCGACTTCGAGGAGATCCAGATCCCCCCGGGCCCACGGTTGGGCAGCAAGGTCATCGAGGTGCGCGGACTGCGCAAGGGCTTCGGTGACCGCATCCTCATCAACGACCTGTCCTTCACGTTGCCCCGCAACGGGATCGTCGGCGTCATCGGGCCGAACGGTGTCGGCAAGACGACCCTGTTCAAGACGATCGTCGGCCTCGAGGAGCCGGATGCCGGCGTCGTCGACATCGGCGATACGGTCTCGATCTCCTACGTCGACCAGAGCCGAGGCGGCCTCGACCCGAACAAGAACCTCTGGGAGACGGTGTCCGGCGGCCACGACTACATCCAGGTCGGCCACGTCGAGATCCCCTCGCGCGCCTACGTCAGCCAGTTCGGCTTCAAGGGCCCGGACCAGCAGAAGAAGGCCGGGGTGCTCTCCGGGGGAGAGCGGAACCGGCTCAACCTCGCGCTCACCCTCAAGGAGGGGGGCAACCTGCTCCTGCTCGACGAGCCGACCAACGACCTCGACGTCGAGACGCTCGGTTCGCTCGAGAACGCCCTCCTCGACTTCCCCGGCTGCGCCGTCGTGATCAGCCACGACCGGTGGTTCCTCGACCGCGTCGTGACGCACATCCTCGCCTACGAGGGCGACGCCGAGGACCCGGCGAAGTGGTACTGGTTCGAGGGCAACTTCGAGTCCTACGAGCAGAACAAGATCGAGCGGCTCGGCGAGGAGGCGGCCCGCCCGCACCGGGTCACCTACCGCAAGCTCACCCGCGACTGACGGGTGGGCCCGATCCGCGAACGAAGTTCAGCGCTGCCCGCAGTGCAGGCGGATGACGTCGACACTACCGAAGCGCATGACCACATCTCCCAGCGTGTCAGTATGCGACGCCGTCCCGCGCACCGTGTGGTCCACCACTGCCCACCGGGTGCCGAGAGCGCACAGGCCAGCACGCGTCGCATCGTCAGGGTGTGTGAACGCCAAGTCATTGGCGGCCAGGACTCCCTGGTCCGCAAAGGGGATGGTCGACAGATTCTGGAAGGTCTGACCCGCCCTCGAGACCGTGCTTCGTTCGAACATCCAGCCCTCGACAAGCATCGCGCGGCCCGTGAAGGCAGCCAGGACAACGTCATCGGGCGCGCACGACGGTTCCCCGGTCTGGGGCAGGGACCCACCAGCGGAACAGTGGCGGTTCGTCGCGATGACCGCATTGGGCTCGGACTCGCTCGCAACGAAGCGCGCCGCACGGACGAGATCCGGAGATACCAATGCGGGCCGAAGGTCCTTGGGTCTGGTTCCGTCCGGCAGGTCCGCTTGGCCGCGGTTGGAGATTCCGGCCCGGGGTAGAGGAGCAAGGGTGAGGCCCGTGGAAACGAGGCCCCCGAAGGCGAGCCCACCGACGAGGACGGCCGCTCCGGCTCCCGGCCTCGCGGCCGCCAGGAGCACAGCGCCCGTTAGGACGCTCAGCACCACGAGAGTCGGTGCCCCGGCCACCACGAGCGCCCGAAGGACCCACCCGCGGGTCGGCAGGAGGGCGTGCACGACGACGGCAGCTCCAGCGGAGGTGGCGCCGACAGCCAGGCCCAGTGCCACGGTGGTTAGAGACATCGCGGTTGGTCGCAGCAGCAGCACCACCCCCCAGCTTCCGAGTGCCGCGACCATTGGCCATGTGCCGACGAGAAAGTAGATCTCGCTACCCCCGGGATGGCGAAGAACGAGCGTGGCGGCCAGGCCCGCGACGATCGAGCCGCCCAGGGCTGGGACCATCGGGTCACCCGGGGGTAGGCGACGCCAAGCCACCAGAGGCGCCAGCAAGGGGTACAGCGTCGCTGAGAAGAGTCCAATGAGCAGGACGCCCCCTACCAGGACGTAGTCGCCTGTAGAGAAGCCGGGCCCCGCATCCGGCAGGCCAAGCATCGAAGCGGCGAGTCCTGGGTCCCGCTGAGCGTAGGTGTGGAGGGGGATGACGCTGCGAGGGTGTACCGAGAGCCCATCCGTCGACCCGTGGAAGGCCCACCACGACATCACGCCTCCCACCAGAGCGGTACCCAAGGTGACGGCAGCCAAGCGCAGCGCCCGAGACCACCTGCGATGAAGCGCTGCCGCCCCTGCGGCCGTCGCCAGACCCGCGACGATGAGTGGAACCTGGGTCGACTTCGTCACCACCAATGTCGCCGTGCAGGTAGCGACGGAGACCACCAGCATCGTTCCCGGGTACCTGCGTGCCCGCAGCAATGCGAGGAGCAAAGCCAGCAACGTGCTTGTCATGAGGAGCCCGTGAACCATCGTCGGGCTTTGCCACAGGTCGTGGTTCATGATGAGCAGCGGCCGGGAGGAGAACGACAGGCCTCTGAGTGAGCTCACTGCGCCTGCCGTCAGGGTGGCCAGCGGTCCAGCCCACAGCCGGCGGGAGAGGATGCACGTCAGCCCACCGACAGCGAGAGCGGCGAGGGCGAGGACCACCGGATACCAGACCTGGGCCAACACAACCCAGGGGTCCACACCCGTGGCGGTGCCGGTGAGGCCGATGTCCGCTGATGCGAACCAGTGGTAGGGCAGGTCGTCGCCGGCCACGAACGGAGAGGACATCGGCAGCTGGACCTGGCTCCTCCGAGCCAGGGCCAAGGCGAAGAGGGCGTCGATATTGATGGGGACGGGCTTCTCGATGGAGACGGGAGCGGACCGCATACTCTCTGACCAGGCCAGCGCCACGACGACCCACAAAGCGATTGCTGTCGTAGCGCGTTGGCCAAGGGTCAGGCGTGGTGAGATTCGCAGTGCTCGTCGCCGCCAGCGAGGGACGACAAGGGCGATGCACAACACAAGACCCGGCGCGGCCCAGGGCTGCCACCACTGACCGGGCACCGCGAGCATCGTGGGGACGTGAAGCGCCAGACCGATCCCGTACGCCAGACCGACCTCGAAGACCAGCGGGATCCGGGTCCGCACCGCTAGGCGCCAGACGACCAAGCCGGAGGCCGCGGTGACGCCGTGCCACAGCAGGAGGACTGCGACTGAGCCAGGCGGGATGCCGTCCACGAGCCAGAGGGCCGCGATCGCGACGAACGGGAGGATCTGGAGCACGTGTCCGCCTCCCGCGGTGGTATCTGTGGCATAGGCCGTCGCTAGGGTCTTGCCGTGGTTCCCGACGAACACCCCGCACCTGGTCTCCGTCGTCGTCCCGGTGTACCAGGGCGCGGACCCTCCCGGGGTTCGTCGGTGAGCTTGCGGCGGCTGACCGGGACGCAGGCCTCTCCCGGTGGTCGCTACTACCGGGTCACCGAGGTCGTCCTCGTCGACGACTGCGGCCCGGACGGGTCGGACGCGGTGATCCGTGAGCTGGCCCACGCGTACGACTGGGTCCGGCCGGTGTGGCTCAGCAGGAACTTCGGACAGCACGCCGCCACCCTGGCAGGCATCGCGGCCTCGGGCAGCGAGTGGGTCGTGACGATGGACGAGGACGGCCAGCACGACCCCGGCCACATCGGCACCCTCCTCGACGCCGCCCTCGACGCCCAGGCCGACGTCGTCTACGCGAAGCCGTCGAACGCACCGCCGCACGGCGCCGGGCGCAACCTCGCCTCGCAGGCGGCGAAATGGCTGGTGGCGAAGCTGGCACGCGGTGCCGCCGCCGCCGACTTCAACAGTTACCGCCTGGTCCTCGGCGAGGTCGCCCGCTCCGTCGCCGCCTACGCCGGGCCCGGCATCTACCTCGACGTCGCGATCTCCTGGGTCGCCCGCCGCACGACGACGGCAGCCGTGCCGATGCGCGCCGAGGGCGACCGGCCGTCGGGCTACGACCTGCGCCGGCTGCTCTCCCACTTCTGGCGGCTCGTCCTCTCCAGCGGGACGACGCCGCTGCGCTGGGTCAGTGTCGCCGGAGCGGCCGCGCTGGGGCTGGCTCCCGTCGTCGCCCTCGTCCTCGTCGTCGGCCGAGCGACCAACCGGTGGAGCGTCCCCGGCTGGACCTCGACGATGATCCTGCTCATGGTGACGACCGGCGCCATCCTCTTCGCCCTCGGGGTGATCGCCGAGTACGTCGGCATGGCGGTCAACATGGCGATGGGCAAGCCGCTCTACCTGCCGGTGCGCGACCGCGCCGACGGTCCGCTGGGGCGGGACCGGCGGTGAGCACCACCGCGCCCCTCACCTGGGTCGTGGGGGCCGGCGGCCTCGTCGGGCGGCACCTCGCGGCCGAGCTGCGCGTCGCAGGGCACGAGGTGATGACCTCTCGCGTGCCGTGGTCGGACGAGGCAGCCGCGGTCGGCACGCTCCTCGCGGAGGCGGAACGCTTCCGGCAGGAGCGTGCGGGCCGCCGGTGGCTGCTGGCCTGGTGCGCCGGCGCGGGCGTCGTCGCGACCGGGGAGGATGCGCTCGGCGCCGAGCTGCGGGTCTTCACCGCGGCCGTCGACGCCCTCGCTGGGTCGGTCGCCGGTTCCGAGGACGGCGCGTTCTTCCTCGCCTCCTCGGCGGGCGGCCTCTACGCGGGGTCCTCCGGCCCCCCGTTCACCGAGCACACCGAGCCGCGCCCCCTCGTGCCCTACGGCCGCACCAAGCTCGCGATGGAGGAGCGGGTCCGCACGCTCGCGGCTCGCACCGGCGTGCGCACGGTCCTCGGGCGGCTGGCCAACGTCTACGGCCCGGGTCAGGCGCTCGGCAAGCCGCAGGGGCTGCTCTCGCAGCTGTGCCTCGCCGACGCGACCGGGTCCCCACTGCCGGTGTTCGTCTCGATGGACACCCTCCGCGACTACGTCCACGCGGGCGACGCTGCCCGGATGGCGCGCCGGGCCGTCGAGCTCGTGCGGGACGAGCCGCCCGGCACCGTGGCCGTCAAGGTCATCGCCTCCGGGACGCCGGTCACGGTCGGCCACCTCATCGGCGAGGCGCGCCGGGTGTTCCACCGACCGCTGCGCACCATCCCGGGGCCGGGGGGCCGCGGGCAGGTCCTCGACCTACGGATGGGGTCGGTGCGCTGGCCCGAGCTCGACGCCCTCGCCACGACGACGCTCGCCGCCGGGCTCGCGGCGACGGCCGCCGACGTGCGCGCCCGGGTGGTGGCCGGCGGCCCGCTCGACCGCTGAGCGGTCAGCCCGGCCGGGTGGCCGCGACGAAGACCGAGGACCCGAACGGCAGGTCGGCCCGGCGCAGGACGGCCGCGTCCACGCGCGAGAGGCGGGTCAGCGCCGTGTTGACCGCCCGTGGGACCCGGGGCACGTCGACGACGTCGTGCGGTCCGTGGGCGTGCCGGCCGGTGACCTTTCGGAGGGTGCGTTCGGCGGCGAAGAACGGGAACACCGAGGCGAACCCGTAGGTGGCCCGGTCGACGCGCAGCCCGGAGGCCTCGACCGCGGCCACGGCCCGTCCTCGCGTGTAGCGGCGGTGGTGGCCGTTGGCCACGTCGAAGTCGCTCCACGCCCACTGGTAGGCCGGGACCGACATGAGGAAGCGGCCGCCGGGCCGCAGCACTCGGGCCACCTCACCGAGCGCCATCTCCTGGGGGTCGCAGTGCTCGATGACGTCGAAGGCGGCGACCGCGTCGAAGGTGCCGTCGGCGAAGGGCAGGGCGAGCGCCGACCCACAGACGCCGCCGGCACCGAGGCCCCGGGTGTCGATGTCGAGGGCGACCGTGTGCGCGGTGGCCTCACGGAACCAGCCGGCGCTCGGGCCGTCGGCGCTGCCGAGGTCGAGCGCGAGGGCCGCGCCCTCGACCAGGTCGCGGAGTGCGGCCTCGAGCAGACGGCTCCGGGCGACGTACCACCAGTAGTCGGGCGCCGCGATCGACGGGGACCCTCCGTGGCCCGGGGCGGCAGTCACCGCGTCAGGCTACCCGCGCGACAGGGGCGCCACGTCGCCGGCCGGTGGCGCGAGATGGGCCCCGTGAGCGGCCGGCGCGACGGCCGCCGGGGGCGGCGGGTTTGCGGCGACCGAGACCTTGTGGGCGGCATACCCCATGAGGCCGGCAGCGAGGGCGAGCACCGCCGTGGTGGTGCCGAACACCTCGCCGAGCCTCAGCGCACAGACGAGCACCGCGACGTTGGCCGCCTCGGCCGCCGTGGCCCACGGCGCCACCGGTGGGCCGGAACGCAGCGGCCCGACGCCGAACCACACCGTGACGACGAGGTAGGCGACGAGAAGGACCCAGCCGCCCTCGACGAGAGCGGACCAGTACGAGTTGTGGAAGAAGAAGGTGCCGTCTCGCATGTGCACGAAGGCGTCGCCGAGCCCAGAGCCGTACCAGGGCGTCAGGTTGAGCTTCACCTGCGACGCGGCGTCGATCCTGGCCCGGAGCGCGTCCGTCCCCTCGCGCTCGGCGAAGACGCCCACCCGGGCGAACGCGACCTCGAGCAGGCGCACGACGTAGGCGAGGGCTCCGGCCAGCAGCAGCCGGCCGAGCACGCCGAGACGCGGCCGGAGGAGGAACCAGGCGACGCCGCACGCGAAGGCCGCCAGGGACGTCCGTGAGCCGGTCGCCCACAGGAGCCCGAACGACCCGAGGAGGACCAGGGCCCGCCGTCGGGACGTGGCCTGCAGTCCAGCCAGGAGGAGGCCGATGACCGCGATGACGAGCCCGGCGACGTTCTTGTCCATCAGGAACCCGGAGAGGAAGTCGCCGTACGGTCGAGGCGCCAACCCGCCGAAGAACAGGACGGCGTTGGCGACGATCGCGGTCCCCGCGCCCCGCACGATGGACGGGAAGTGCACCCGAGCGCTGAGCACCGAGAGCAGCAGCAGGGCGACGAGGACCAGCCTCAGGGCACGCTTGGGCCACCCGAACAGAGAGGTGTCGGGGGTGAGGAAGGAGAGCGCCACGACGTAGAAGATGACGACCGCGAGGGCAGGCAGCAGCCAACGGACGGTGGAGAACCCGCACCAGGGACGGCGGAGGCTGGCCAGAAGAACGAGCCCGGCGCTCGCGGCCAGCCCCAGGTAGAGGAAGTCGGGGAACCCCGGTGGCGTCCACGGGAAGAGAACGGCCGCTCCGAGGACGAAGTCGAGCAGGCGGGTGGGCTCACTCGCGAGGGTGCGAAACCGCTCGGCGAGGGTCTGGGGATTGTCGGCGCCCGGCGCGTCGGGGTCGAGCACGGCCCCGCTGCCGACCAGGGGGCGAGTCGTCGAGTCCATCGTCCCCTCGCGGTGCGTGCCTGGTCCCGCCGGCCGACCGGGACGCGCTCATGCTAACAACGGCTCCCCGGCGGTTCGGCTCGTTTCCGGGCAGCCTCCGTCCGGTCTGCCGGTGTCAGCGGGGGGCGCGCACGAGCCGGACGGCCAGGTCGCCGTAGAGCCGCTCGATGTCCTCGGGCGCGCGGCGCACCCCCGGGATGTACCAGCGCGAGACGTCGACGGCCATCGAGAGCAGGGCCAGGGACGTGCCGGGCACGTCCTCGACGGTGAACTCCCCGGTCTCGACCCCGTCTGCGAGCACCCCGGCGACCACCCGGTCGATCTCCTTGCGCAGGGTGAGCACCTCGTCGCGGTGCTCGGGACTGAGGTGCCGGAACTCGAACTGGACGATCCGCCCGAGCTGGTGGTGCTCGGCGTGCCACCGGGAGAAGCC
Source organism: uncultured Actinomycetota bacterium (assembly GCA_963772645.1). Lineage (GTDB taxonomy): Bacteria > Actinomycetota > Actinomycetes > Actinomycetales > Dermatophilaceae > DASSQJ01. Next base: position 73,496 of record CAVYYD010000001.1, on the reverse strand, counting down.
GCCGATGATCGAGCGCAGCGCCTCGGTGGGGTTGCCCGCCGAGCGGGCCGCCTCGACGAGCAGGTCGCGTGCCCGGGCGTGGCCGCGCCGGCTGAGCTCGAAGAGCAGCACCTCCTTCGAGGCGAAGTGCACGTAGACACCGGCGGGGGAGAGGCCGGCCCTGGAGGCGATGTCCCGCGTCGTCGTCGACGGGAAGCCGTGCTCGGCGAACGCGTCCGCGGCGGCCAGCATGATCCGCACGGCGGTGTCCGCGACGTCGCCGACGCGCTCCCGCCGACCGCCCTCGGGTGCGAGGGCGTCGAGGACGTCGCTCTCGGTGGGCGGGGTGCTCGGCACGGTTGACAGCATGCCGCATCCGGGTGACACTAAGCAAGCGCTTAGTCAACGTCGCTGCGTGGCCCCGCACGGCCCGCCGCGACCCACCGCCACGAGGAGTTCGATGCCCCGCAACGTCTACGCCGCAGAGCACGAGGACTTCCGCGCCTCGGTGCAGGAGTTCGTCGAGCGCACGCTGAAGCCGCGTGCCGCACAGATGATCGAGGTCAAGTCGGTCGAGCGCGACCTGTGGAAGGAGGCGGGCGCACAGGGCCTCTTCGGCCTCGACATCCCCGAGCAGTACGGCGGCATGGGCGCCGGGGACTACCGCTTCAACGCGGTCGCGGCCGAGGTCATCGCCGGGTTCAACTTCGCCGTCTCCTCGTGCTTCGGCATCCACTCCGACGTCTGCCCGCCCTACATCGTCGACCTGGGCACCGAGGAGCAGAAGCAGCGCTGGCTGCCCGGCATGGCCAACGGCGAGCTCATCGCCGCGATCGCGATGACCGAGCCGTCCGGCGGCTCCGACCTCGCGGCCCTGAGGACCACCGCGGTCCGCGACGGCGACCACTGGGTGCTCAACGGCAGCAAGACCTTCATCACCAACGGCTACCAGGCCGACCTGGTCATCGTCGCCGCCCGCACCGACCCGAGCAAGGGCGCCAAGGGCATCACCCTCTTCGTCGTCGAGGACGGCATGGAGGGGTTCAGCCGAGGCCGCAAGCTCGACAAGGTGGGACAGGAGGAGGCCGACACCTCCGAGCTGTTCTTCGAGGACGTCCGGGTGCCGGACGCCAACCGGCTCGGCGAGGAGGGCATGGGCTTCGTCGCGATGATGCAGCGGCTGCCCCAGGAGCGGATCGGCGCGGCCGTGGCCAACACGGCGCACGCCTTCCAGATCTTCCGCGAGACGGTCGAGTACACCAAGGAGCGCAAGGCGTTCGGCCAGCCGGTCGGCAGCTTCCAGCACAACAAGTTCAAGATGGCCGAGCTGCTCACCGAGCTCGAGGTCACCCAGGCCTACGTCGACGACTGCGTCGCCGCCCACGCCGAGGGCACGCTGACCCCGGTCGACGCCGCGAAGGCCAAGTGGTACTCGGCGCAGGTGCAGAACCACGTCCTCGACGAGTGCGTCCAACTGCACGGTGGCTACGGGTTCATGAACGAGTACCGGGTCGCCCGCGCGTGGCGCGACGCCCGGGTCTCGAAGATCTGGGCCGGCTCGAACGAGATCATGAAGGAGCTCATCGGCCGCGACCTCGGCCTCTGAGGCGGAATGCCGTGACCGGCGTCCGCTCTCAGGAGATGCCGCGCTGGCTGCGTGTGCTCTTCCGCGCGCCCAACCGGCTCTACGACGCCGGGCTCGGCCGGGTACTGGGCGGCCGGTTCCTCCGGCTCACCCACACCGGCCGGCGCTCGGGTCGTGAGCTGCACACCGTCCTCGAGGTGGTCGACCACGACCCAGCCACCGGCGCCGTGACCGTCGTCTCCGGGTTCGGCCGGCGCGCCGACTGGTTCCGCAACGTCACGGCCGGGGGCCCGGTGGCGGTCGACCTCGGACGCGGTCCGCGGCTCGCCACCCACGAGGTGCTCCCGCTCGACGAGGCCGAACAGGTCGTCGCCCTCTACGAGCGACGCAACCGGCTCGCGACCCCGGTCCTCCGCCGGGCGCTCAGCGCCATGGTGGGGTGGCGCTACGAGGGCACGCCGGAGCAACGCCGCCGGCTGGTCGAGCAGCTGCCGGTGGTCCGGTTCACTCCCGCCCGGACGATGCCGCCCGGTTGAGACGCGACGGCGGCCGGAACAGCCATGGCGCACGCACGCGCTCTCCAGCCCACCACAGGGCGAGTGGGAAGGCCACGCCGGCGGTCGTGCCGAGGACGAGGTGGGTCGTCACTTCCGTCACCCCCAGGTGGAGAAGCACGATCCGGATTCCGGCGGTCGCGACGATGTGCGCCAGGAAGACCTCCAGGCTGCGGCGGCCCAGCGCGGCCAACGGTCGACCGAGCCCCGTCCGGACGAGCATCACGGACGCCGAGAGCGCCGCGGCGGTCGACGTGGCCGCGGCGACGACTCCGAGGACCTCAGCGGAAGGAACCGGTCCTCCATCCCAGGTCGTGGGTGGCATCGGATCCCCCGTCGCGGCCAGCGCGACGGCAACCGCACCGCCCAGGACCAGAACCGGCAGTGCGCGCGCGCGCAAACCATCCCATCCGGCCCGTCCGGCAGCGGCTCCCAGCCAGAAGAAGGCGGTGAGCCCGAGGCCCTGGAGGAAGATCACCGAGCCCTGGTGGCCCCACGCCACGAGGCTCACCACCAGGGCCCCTGCCCCCGTCGCCCAGAGGCGCCGCCCGCCCCGCCACGGGCGGGTCACCGCTGCGGCGGCCGAGACGAGCAGGAGGAACGGCAGCCACCAGAGCTGGGAGTCGGGAGTGACGAGGCCGACGAGCACCTGCGTCGGCGAGGTCGGGGTGTTGACCAGGGAGCCGGTGAGGAGCTTCACCGTCCCCTGGACGAGGCTCCAGACGAGGTAGAGCCACCCGAACAGCACGGTGCGGCGGCGAAGGAAGGGACCCGTCCCGTGCCGCTCCACCGCGGGACCCACGAAGACCCCGGCCAGCACGGCGAACACCGGCAGGTGCCAGAGGTAGAGCGCCGCGTCGAGCTCGCTGAAGAGCGGGGACCTGCCGCTGACCAGGCCGGCTGCCGCATCGCCTCGCAGGACGTGCCCCAGGACGATCGCCAGGATGGCGATCCCACGCCCGATGTCGGCAGCCGGTTCGCGGGCTGTGGGCCGGGCCGCCGATCGGGCCGCGGCCGACGTGGCCGACTGGCCCCGGGCCGGCATGCGCTTCACCGGCCGAGAGCCCGGGACGACCCTCGGGGGGCACGTCGGTGCACGAAGTCTCGGTTGTCCTCGGTCATCGTGGAGGGGAGGTTATCGCGCTGGTGCGCACATCCTCGACGGGGAGCGCCCGGTGAGGCCGCGGGACCAGCCGATCACCCGCAAGGCTGGGCCGCCGTGGGCCCACCGGCCGCTGTCGACCGGTGCTCAGGTTTTCCCCCGCGGTATCGGCGCCGGGTAGGTTGAGCCATCCACCGCGCGGTCCCGGGGCCGCGCGAGCCAGCAAGGGCGCTGGACCGCGGTGACACACACGGAAGGCAACCAGTGGAGATCTGGCCTGGAACGGCGTACCCCCTCGGCGCCACCTACGACGGGACGGGCGTCAACTTCGCCCTGTTCAGCGAGGTGGCCGAGCGGGTCGAGCTGTGCCTGATCGACGACGACGGCGCGGAGACCCGCATCGACCTGCCCGAGGTCGACGGCTTCGTCTGGCACGGCTACGCCCCCACGGTGCAGCCCGGCCAGCGCTACGGTTACCGGGTCCACGGGCCGTACGACCCGGAGAACGGGCACCGCTGCGACCCGAGCAAGCTGCTCCTCGACCCGTACGCCAAGGCCGTCGAGGGCCAGCTCGCCAACGACCCGGCGCTGTTCTCCTACGACTTCGACGACCCGACGAAGCGCAACACCGAGGACAGCCTCGGCAAGACCATGCTCGGCGTCGTCACCAACCCCTACTTCGACTGGGGCCACGACCGTCCGCCGCGGCACGAGTACCACGACACCGTCATCTACGAGGCCCACGTCAAGGGCCTGACGATGACCCACCCCGAGATCCCCGAGGAGATCCGCGGCACGTACTCGGCGATCGCCCACCCCGCGGTCGTGGAGCACCTGAGCCGGCTCGGCATCACCGCCATCGAGCTGATGCCGGTGCACCAGTACGTCCAGGACACCTCGCTCCAGGCCAAGGGCCTGTCCAACTACTGGGGCTACAACACGATCGGGTTCCTCGCCCCGCACAACGGCTACGCCCGCGCCGACCGCGGCGAGCAGGTCACCGAGTTCAAGGCGATGGTCAAGGCGCTGCACGACGCGAACATCGAGGTCATCCTCGACGTCGTCTACAACCACACGGCCGAGGGCAACGAGATGGGCCCGACCATCTGCTTCCGCGGCATCGACAACGCCTCCTACTACCGGCTCGTCGACGACGCCAAGGAGCACTACTACGACACGACGGGCACCGGCAACAGCCTCCTGATGCGCCACCCGCACGTGCTCCAGCTCATCATGGACAGCCTGCGGTACTGGGTCACCGAGATGCACGTCGACGGCTTCCGGTTCGACCTCGCCGCCACCCTCGCCCGCCAGTTCCACGAGGTCGACAAGCTCTCGGCGTTCTTCGACCTCATCCAGCAGGACCCGGTGATCTCCCAGGTCAAGCTGATCGCCGAGCCGTGGGACGTCGGCGACGGCGGCTACCAGGTCGGCGGCTTCCCGCCGCTGTGGACCGAGTGGAACGGCAAGTACCGCGACACGGTGCGCGACTTCTGGCGCGGCGAGCCGAGCACCCTCGCCGAGTTCGCCTCTCGCATCACCGGTTCGAGCGACCTCTACGAGCACAACGGCCGCAAGCCGATCGCCTCGATCAACTTCGTCACCGCCCACGACGGCTTCACGCTGCGCGACCTGGTCTCCTACAACGACAAGCACAACGAGGCCAACGGCGAGGACGGCCGCGACGGTGAGTCGCACAACCGCTCGTGGAACTGCGGGGTGGAGGGGCCGAGCGATGACCCCGAGGTCTCCGCCCTGCGGATCCGCCAGCAGCGCAACTTCCTCACCACGCTGCTGCTCAGCCAGGGCGTCCCGATGATCGCGCACGGTGACGAGATCGGCCGCACCCAGGGCGGCAACAACAACGTCTACTGCCAGGACAACGAGATCGCCTGGGTCGACTGGGACCTCGAGGACTCCCAGCGGCGGCTCTTCGCCTTCACCGCCGCGGTCGCCGACATCCGCCGGGAGCACCCGGTCTTCCGCCGTCGCCGCTTCTTCGCCGGCAGCGCCGACCACGGTGGCCAGTCCGAGATGGGCGACATCGCCTGGTTCCACCCCGGCGGCGAGCCGATGGAGGAGCGTGACTGGTCAGACGGCGCGGCCCGGATGATGACGGTCTTCCTCAACGGCGATGCCATCCCCAGCCCGGACGCCCACGGCCGGCGGGTCGTCGACGACGACTTCCTCGTCCTCTTCAACGCCGACGGCAAGGACCACGACTTCGTCCTGCCCGGGCCGGAGTACGGCGAGGAGTGGTGCGTCGAGATCGACACCGCGGTCGATGCCGTCGACACCCACTACCACGAGGCCGGCGCGACCCTTCCGGTCCAGGCCCGCTCGGTCGTCGTCCTGCGCAACCCGCGCGAGTCGGCGATCCCGGCCGCGGGGACCTCCGCCGCCATCCCGACCCGGAGCTGATGCTGGTGGGCACGCACCGACCCGATCCCGCCCGCGTGGTCCCGACGGCCACCTACCGCCTGCAGGTCCACGGCGGGTTCGGGTTCGAGGATGCCGCCGAGCGGGTCCCGTACCTGGCCGACCTCGGCGTCTCGCACGTCTACCTCTCGCCGGTGCTCCAGCCCGCCCCGGGCTCGACGCACGGGTACGACGTCCTCGACCACACCCGGATCAGCGAGGAGGCCGGGGGGAGGGCCGGCTTCCAGCGGCTCGTCGAGGCCTGCCGCGAGCACGGGCTCGGACTGGTCGTCGACGTCGTGCCGAACCACATGGCCGTCCCGTCGCCCGAGCACCTCAACGCCCCCTTCTGGGCGCTGCTGCGCGAGGGCCGCCGCTCCCCGTACGCCGGCTGGTTCGACGTCGACTGGCTGGCGGAGGACGAGCGGATCCTCATGCCGGTGCTCGGCGCCACCCTCGAGCGGGTCCTCGAGCGCGGCGAGCTGGTCCTCGCCGACGACGGCGGACCCAACGCGACCGAGCACGTGCTGCGCTACTACGACCACGAGTTCCCCGTCATGCCCGGCACCGAGTCCCTCCCGCTCACCGAGCTCGTCGAGGCCCAGGCCTACCGGCTGTCCAGCTGGCGCGAGGGCGACGCCCTCAACTACCGGCGCTTCTTCGACGTCACCTCGCTCGTCGCGGTCCGGGTCGAGGACCCCGTCGTCTTCACCGCCACCCACGCCCTGCTCCTCGCCCTGCACGGGCACGGTGAGGTCGACGGCTTCCGGATCGACCACCCCGACGGCCTCGCCGACCCCGGCGGCTACCTCGCCCGCCTCGCCGAGTCCACCGGCGACGCGTGGGTCGTCGTCGAGAAGATCCTCGAGGGGCAGGAGCGGCTCCCGGACTCCTGGCGCTGCGCGGGGACCACCGGCTACGACGCCCTCCTGCGGGTCCAGCAGGTGCTGACCCCGCCGGACCGGACCGGCACCCTGGACCGGCTCTGGGCCGAGGTCGCCCCCGACCTCGTCGACCTCGACGACGTCGTGACGGCGAGCAAGCGGCTCGTCGTCGACGACGTCCAGGCGGCCGAGGTCGACCGGCTCATGCGCCTGGTCACCCGGATCGTCACCGCCGAGAACGCCGGTTCCCTGCGGCGAGCCCTCGAGGCGCTCCTCGTCTCCATGGACCGGTACCGGGCCTACGTCTCGGCGAGCGGCGGGGACCCCGCGCAGGTGGCCGTCGTCGACGCCGCGGCCGAGCGGGCCCGGCGGCTGCTCGCCCCCAGCGACGAGGACTCCCTCGAGGTCATCCACCGCCTCGTCGTCGGCGGGCCCCTGCCGGACCAGGTCGTCGACACCAACGCGCTGCGCGAGGAGTTCATGCGCCGCTTCGAGCAGACCTGCGGCCCGGTCATGGCCAAGGGCATCGAGGACACGGCGTTCTACCGCTGGTTCCGGCTCGCCGGGGCCAACGAGGTCGGCGGCCACCCGCAGCAGCCGTCGATCGACGTCGAGGCCTTCCACGCCTGGTGCCTGCGCCAGCAGGCCGAGTGGCCGACGTCGATGACGACCCTGACAACCCACGACACCAAGCGCTCCGAGGACACTCGGGCCCGTCTCATGGTCCTCGCCGAGGACGCCGAGGGTTGGGAGCGCTGGCTCGAGCAGGCCCGCCGGCTCGCCGACCCGCACCGCACCCCCCGGGTCGACCCCGTCACCGAGTACCTCGTCTGGCAGACCCTCGTCGGCACCTGGCCGATCACCGGCGCCCGGCTCGAGCAGTACCTCCTCAAGGCCGTCCGCGAGGCCAAGGTGCACACCGCGTGGATCGACGGGGACTCCGAGTACGAGGAGGAGGTCGTCGCCTTCGCCCGCGCGGTCGGGCGGGACCTCGCGGTGCACGCCCACCTCGACGCCTGGACCGTGCCGCACGAGCCGTCGGTCCGGGCCACCATCCTCGGCCAGAAGCTGGTCCAGCTGACGATGCCCGGCGTCCCCGACGTCTTCCAGGGCTGCGAGATCGGCCGGCTCGCCGTCGTCGACCCCGACAACCGGCGGCCGGTCGACTGGGCCGACCGGGCGTTGCGGCTCTCCCGGGTCCTCGAGGACGAGCCATGCTTCGACCTCGACGACGACAAGATACGGGTCACCGCGCTCGCCCTTCGGCTACGGCGCGAGCACCCTGAGGCCTTCGTCGGCGAGGGCGCCGAGTACACCCCCGTGGCCACCGGCACCGAGCACGCCCTCGCCTTCGCCCGGGGCGACGCCGACGGCCCCCGGGCGCTGACCGTGGTCACCCGAGCCGCGGGCCGGCTCGCCGAGGCGGGGGGCTTCGGCGACGCCGCCGTCGCCGTCCCGCCGGGGCGGTGGCGCGAGGTGCTCTCCGGGCGGGAGCAGGCCGGCGACGCCACGGTGGCGCTCGCCGAGCTGCTCGCCGACCGCCCGGTGGCGCTGCTCGTGCGGCAGGACGAGGAGCCCGCGGGCGACCTCTCCGACGCGCCCGTCGACCGGGAGTCGGTCGTGAGCGCCCCGGCCATCGAGGTGTGGGCCCCGGACCCGGGCCGGGTCGAGATCCAGTGGTCCCCGGTCGGTGCGGCCACCGGGGCGCGCCGGGAGCCGATGACGGTCCTGCCCGGAGGGTGGTGGCGCTGGGAGCTGCCGAGCGGCGTCGCGCAGGTCGACTACGCGTTCGTCCTCGACGGAGAGGAGCCCGCACTGCCGGACCCCCGCAGCGCGTGGCTGCCGTCGTCGGTGCACGGCCCGAGCCGCACCCTCGACACCTCGGCCTTCCCGTGGACCGACGGCGCCTGGCGCGGCCCCCGCGACGGTGCCGGTTCTCTCGGCGCCCTCTTCTACGAGCTGCACGTCGGCACCTTCACCGCGGAGGGCACCTTCGACGCCGCGGCCGCGCACCTGGACCACCTCGTCGCGCTCGGCGTCGACGTCGTCGAGCTCATGCCGGTCGCTGCGTTCCCCACCGACCGGGGGTGGGGCTACGACGGCGTCGGGCTCTACGCGGTCCAGGAGTCCTACGGGGGCCCGGCCGGGCTCGCCCGGTTCGTCGACGCCTGCCACGCCCGGGGGCTCGGGGTGTGCCTCGACGTCGTCCACAACCACCTCGGCGCCAGCGGCAACTACCTGGCCCGGTTCGGCCCCTACTTCACCGAGGCGCACGAGACCCCGTGGGGGCCGGCGGTCAACCTCGACCACGACGGGTCCGGGGTCGTCCGCGGCTTCCTCCTCGACAGCGTCCGGCGCTGGTTCCGCGACTTCCACGTCGACGCGCTGCGGCTCGACGCCGTCCACCAGCTCAAGGACGACTCCCCCCGGCACTACCTCGCCGAGCTCTCCGACGTCGTCAGCGCCCTCGCCGCGGACCTCGGCCGGCCGCTGGACCTCGTCGCCGAGTCCGACCTCAACGACACGACGATGGTGGCCCCCACCGCCGAGGGCGGCCGGGGGATGACGGCGCAGTGGAACGACGACGTCCACCACGCCCTGCACGTGGCCCTCACCGGGGAGACCCAGGGCTACTACGCCGACTTCGGCGGGACCTCCGGCACCCCGGAGCGGACCCCGCTCGCGGTCCTGGCCAAGGTCCTGACCCACGGGTTCCTCCACGACGGGTCGTGGTCGAGCTTCCGCGGCCGGAACTGGGGCGCGCCGGTCGACGCCGTGCACCTCGACGCCCGGCGCCTCCTCGGCTACCTCCAGACCCACGACCAGGTCGGCAACCGGGCCACCGGGGAGCGGATCTCCGCCCTCGTCGCCGACCCGGGGCTGCAGGCCACCGGCGCGGCGCTCTACCTCCTGGCGCCGACGACGCCGATGCTCTTCATGGGGGAGGAGTGGGCCGCGTCCACGCCGTGGCAGTTCTTCACGAGCTTCGAGGAGGACTGGCTGGTCGACGCGGTGCGCAACGGCCGGCGCGCGGAGTTCGGCGGGCACGGCTGGGTCGCCGAGCACGTCCCCGACCCCCAGGACCGCGCCACCCGGGACCGCTCGGTGCTCGACTGGTCCGAGCCCGGGCGTGAGGGTCACGCGAGGATGCTGGCCTGGTACACCGCGTGCACGAGGCTGCGGCGTGAGCTGGTCGGGGGCGGTCCCACCCGCCTGGCGGACACCACCGCGGCGTTCGACGACGGCGCCCGCTGGTTCACCCTGGCCCGGCGCCCGGAGCGCGGACGGGCCTACGCCGTCCTCGCCAACCTGGGCCCGGACCCGTGCGAGGTGCCGCTCGACGGGGTGGGCGCGCTGCTCCTCGCCTGGGAGCCCGAGCACACGGCGCGCACGGCGGCCGGGGTCCGGGTGCCCGCCCGGGCGGTCGCCGTCGTGGACCTGGCGGCCCGCTGACGGTCCGCCCGCGCGGCGACGCTAGGGTGACCCGGTCCACAGGGTTGCGGCAGGAGGTGCGGATGGGGGTGGCCCACCTGCTCCGGCGGCGGCTGCTCACCCACCCCGTCGCCGTCGCCGCCATCGTCACCTCGGTCCTCATGTCGCTGGTCGTCGTCACGGCGCTGCGGCTGCTCTCGGCCGACATCGCCGACGCGGGCGTCCGCTCGGCCCTCGCCGTCCCGCCCGGGGAGCGTTCGTTCGCCGTCTCGGCGTCGCTGCGGCCGGGTGAGCTCGACCCGGCCGACCGTGCGGTCCGCTCCGCGCTGGCCCCCCTCGGAGACCTCCGCCGGTCTCCCGGGTCCGGCCGACGGCGACCTCGCGCGGCATCGCCGGTCGTGCCGACACCGACCGGGCCGTGCTCGCCGAGGTCGACGGCCTCGCCTCGGTCGCCGAGCTCGTCGACGGCGCCTGGCCAACGGCCCCGGCCGGCGCCGCCGCCGAGCCGGGCGGAGGGGTGGTCGACGTCGCGCTGCCGGAGCCGGCCGCGGCCGGGCTGGGGGTCGCGGTCGGCGACCGGCTCTCGCTGGTCGACCTCGTCGACAGCCAGGCGCCGAACCAGGCGGTGCGGGTCAGCGGCATCTTCACCGTGGCCGACCCGAGCGCACCGGTCTGGGCCGACCTCCCGCTGGCCGTCTCCGGGGTGGAGCGCTCGGACTTCACCTCCTACGGCCCCTTCGTCCTGGCGACGGGCACCCTCGACGGACCCCTCGTCGGGTCCTCGGGCGCCACCTGGCGGGCGGTCCCCCCGCTGGCCGGCCTCACCACCGAGGACCTGCCCGGGGCGCAGCGGCGGGCCGCGCAGACCGCCAGGACGCTCGCCACCCTCGACCTGCGCAGCATCCGGGTGCGGGCCCCGCTGCCCGACCTCCTCGCGCACGCCGTCCTCGTCGCGCAGCGGATCGGGGTGGCGCTGCTCGTGCCGTCGGTCCTCCTCACCGTCCTCGGCACCGTCTCGCTCGTCGTCGCCGCGGCCCTGCTCGCCTCCCTGCGCGCGGCCGAGACCCGGCTGCTGCGCACCCGCGGCGCCTCCACCGCGCAGCTCGCCGGCCTGGCCCTCGGCGAGTCGACCTTCGTCACCCTCCTCGGGCTCGCCGGCACCGTGCTCGTCGCCCCCGCGGTGGCGCGGGCGGTCGCGGGCTCCTTCGTCGCCGGCGCGGGCGGCGCCCCCGCCGGCCGGGTGTGGACCACCGCGGTCCCGCTGGCGGTCCTGGCCGTCGTCGTCTCGGTCTCGACCTCGGTGTGGGTGGGCCGCACGCCGGGGACCGGGTCCGGTGGCACCCGCGGGCGGATGCTGCGGGTCGCGGTGGGCTCGGGGGTCGACGTGGTCCTCGTCGTCCTCGCGGCGCTCGCCGCGGTCCAGCTGCGACGCTACGACGCGGCGGCGGCGACCGGCGTGGACCCGCTGACCACGGCCGCCCCGGTCCTGGTGATCGCCGGCCTGGCCGTCCTCAGTCTCCGCCTCATCCCGGTCCTGGCCCGTGGCGTCGCCGGGCTGGCCGTGCCGCGGCGCGGCCTCGACCTGGCGTGGGGCTCCTGGCAGTTCGCGCGGCGCGCCTCCGGACAGGCCGGCACCCTCCTGCTCGTCCTCCTCGCGGTGGGGGTCGGCACCGTCGCCCTCGGCCACTCCGCGACGGCCGAGCGCGCGGTGACCGACCAGTCGGCGTTCGACAGCGGCGCCCCGCTGCGGGTCGTCCGGGCCGACGCCGCCGCGGACCCCACGGCGATGACCGCGCTCACCCGCAGCGCGAGCGGAGGGGCCGGCCGGGTGATGCCCGCCTGGCGCTCGAGCATCGCCATCGGCGACCTCGAGGACGTCACGGTGCTCGCCGCGGACACCGCCACCGCCGGGCGGGTCATGGACCCCCGCCCCGACACGGTGCACGGCGGCAGCTGGACCGACCTCGTCGGCAGGCTGGCCCGCGCCCGGGACCTCGGCGGCGGCGCGGCGCTCCCGGACGGCACCAGACACCTCACCGTGGAGGCGAGGCTGCGCTCCGAGGCCACCTCGGGCCGGCTGAGCTTCCCCGCCACGCTCCACGTGCGGGACGCACGCGGCCTCGTCACGACGGTCCCGCTCGGCCTGGTCTCGCCCGAGGAGACGACCCTGACGGCCGACCTCGCCGGTGCCGGGCTCACCGGCCGGCTGACCCTCGTCGGGGTCTTCGTCCCGATCCCGGAGTGGGTCCACTTCTTCACCGCCACCCCCGTCGACGGGATCGACGTCGGCCGGGTCGAGGCCGACGGCACCCCGGTCGAGCACTCGACGTTCCGGGAGCACCGCGTCTCCCCGGGGCTCTGGTACGCCCCGCCGCCGGGCCGGCTGGCCGCGGTACCGGCGATCGTGACCCGCCAGGTGGCCGACGCCGTCCGGGCCGCCGGAGGTGGCCCGGTGGTCCTCCAGCTCGGCACCGTCGACGTGCCGGTCACCGTGGCCGGCGTCCTCGACGTGCTGCCCACCGCGGCCCGGCCGACCCGCGGGGTCCTCGTCGACCTGCCGACCCTGGGGGCGCTCGCGCAGCAGGGCGTGCGGCCCTGGGCCGTCGTGGCGCCGGGGGAGTGGTGGGCCGACCCGGTCCACGTCGCCGCGGCGGCCGCCGCGGTGCGGGCCGGTGCGCCGCACGGGACGACCGTCCTCGTCCGTGCCGACGTCGAGGCGGGGCGGCTGACCAACCCGGTCAACGCGGGCATGCGGGCCGCGATGGCCCTGGTCACCGTCGCCTCGGTCCTCCTCGCCGCGGTCGGCTTCGCCGCCACCACCGCGGCGCTGGGCCGGGCCCGCCGCCACGAGAACGCCGTCCTGCTCGCACTGGGGATGCCCCCGCGGCGCATCCGGACCGTGCTCGTCCTCGAACGGGTCCTCGTCACCGTCGTCACCGTCCTCGTCGGGGTCGCCCTCGGGGTCCTCGCGGCCCTGACCGTCGTCCCGCTCCTCGTCGGCGGCGACGGCCACCCGCAGGTGCCCCCGGTCCTGGTCCAGGTGCCGGCCCTGCCGCTGCTCGTCCTCGCCGCGGTCGTCACCGGCGTCCTCTCGCTCGTCGGCGTCCTCGTGCTGCGCAGCACCAGCCGCGACCTCTCGGGCGAGCTGCGCGAGGGGGACGCCCCATGACCCCCGGCCAGCTCGTCCGCCGTTCCTTCGGGCAGGGGCGTCTCGTCGCCGTGCTGCTCGCCCTCGTCGCCGGGCTCGCCGCTGCCTACGTGGTCGCCGTACCCCGGCACGCGTCGGTCGCGGTCGACGCGGCACTCGGCGACGCCGTCTCCGCGGCCAGCGTCCACGCCCGGGAGGTCGGCCTGTCGATCCGGCCCAAGGCGCTCGGCGCCCCGACCATCGACGAGCAGCCGGGCCCCGGCGCCACCGCGCCGTTCGAGCGGGTCGACGCCGCCGTCCGCGCCGTCATGGGGCCGCGGGTGGAGCCCCTGGTCGGCTCCTCGTCGTGGGCCGCGACGAGCGAGCCGCTGCGGCTGACCCGGTCCTCGGGCCGGCCGGTGAGCACCGACACCCTCCAGGTGCTGCTGCGGGTCCAGTCCGGTCTCGACGAGCGGGTGCGCTGGGTCTCCGGCTCGGCCCCCGGCGCGCCGGAGGGAAGAACCCGAAACCTGCCGGATGCGGGCGGCGCCCGGGCCGTGCGCGTCGTCCCGGTGGCCGTCTCCGCGCGCACCGCAGAGCGCTGGGGCCTCGCGGTCGGCGACCGCCTCGACCTGGCGCCCGACCGGGCGTACCCCACGGCTGCCGTCGTCGTCAGTGGCACCTACGAGCCGCTCGACCCCGCCGACGGGTTCTGGGCGGTCGAGCCGCGGCTGTCCGGGATCGCCGCCATCCCCGACCCCCTCGGCGGGGTCGTCCAGGAGTCCGCCCTCGTCGCCGCTCCCGACGCCTACCCGGCGGTCAGCGACGCCCTCTGGCGGGTCCGGCCGGGCACCGACGACGGCGCGGGGTCGCCCGCGCTGCTGCACTCCTGGCGCTACGCGTTCGATCCCGCGCGGCTCACCGCCGCCGACGTCGACGCACTGCGCGCCTTCCTGGTCCGACTCGACGGCGACGCCCGTCTCCGGGAGGTGCTGCCGCAGCCGGTGCGGGTCACCACCGGGCTCGGCGGCATCCTCGACCGGTACGAGGGCTCCGTGGCGACCACCGCCGTGATGACCTCGTTCGCCACGGTCGGCGTCGGCGCGCTCGCGGTGCTGGTCCTCGCCCTCACCGCCCTGGTCGGGGTGTCCCGACGCTCCGAGGAGGTGCGGATGCTGCGGGCCCGCGGCGCCTCGCTCGGCGTCGTCAGCGCGCTCGTCGCGGTGGAGGTCGCGCTCGTCGTCGTCCCGGTCGCCGTGCTCGGCCTGCTCCTCGTGCTCCTCCTCGTCCCGGGCCAGGCACCGGCATCCGCGTGGGTCGAGGCCGTGGTCGTGGTGCTCGTGCCCCTGCTCATCGTCGTCCTCGGGGCCGCCTGGCGGGTGCGGGCCGTCGACCGACCGGTGGCCGCCGATGCCGAGACCGCGGCCCTTCTGCGGCGGGTCCGCCGGGTCGTCGTCGAGCTGGCGGTCGTCGCCGTCGCGGTGCTCGCCGTGACGACCGTGCGCAGCCGGGGCGCCGCGATCACTGCCGGGACGACGGACTGGTACGCCGCGCTGGCCCCCACCCTCGTCGCCCTGGCCGCCTCCGTCCTCGTCATCCGGGTCGTCCCCGCGGCCCTGCGGCTGCTCGCCGGGCGCGCCGGCCGCGGCCGTGGCCTGGTCGTCTTCGTCGGCCTCGCCCGGGCCGCGCGCACCGGGGCCACCGCCGTCCTGCCGGTCGCCACGCTCGTCGTCGGTGCCACCGTGCTCGGCCTGCTCGCCGCGACGTCGGCGACGGTCGCGGACCAGCGGGTGCTCGCCGCCTACCGGGCGGTGGGCGCCGACGCCCGGGTGGACGCGGTCCGGCTCGACCCCGCCGACGTCCGCGCCATCGCGGCCCGTCCCGGCGTGCGGGCGGTCGCGGCCGCCTACACCGACGCCGGGGCCACGGTGCGGACCCCGGACGGGACCCGTTCGGTCCTCCTCGTCGCCGTCGACCCGGCGCGGTACACCGAGGTGCTCCGCGGGACCCCCCTCGCCGCCGACCTGCCGACGGCGGCGTGGTGGGCGACGCCCGGGTCGGCGACGCCCGGGTCGGCGACGGCGCTGCCGGCCGCGGCGAGCCCGGCACTCGGCCTCGCCGACGGCGCGGTGCTCACGGTGCACCGCGCCGAGGTGCCGCTCCAGCCGGTCCGCGTGGTGAGCGGACTCGACCGGGTCGCGGGAGGTGCCGCCCTCCCCGTGGTCCTCGTCCCGCTCGACGCGCTGCAACGGGTCGTGTCCTCGGCCCAGCCGGACGTGGCGTTCGTCGCGGCCGGGCCGGACGCGGCGGCGGCCCTGGCCGCGGCGCCGGTGCGCGACCTGACCCCCGGCAGCCTCGTCACCGGGGTGACCACCGCTGCGGGGATGGCCGACCACGTCCGCGGCCTGGCCCTGCCGTCGCTCGTCTCGACCACCTACCGCGTGGCCGGGCTGATCGCCGCCGTCCTCACCCTGCTCGCGGTGCTCCTGGTCCTCGCCGCCACCCACGACGAGCGCTCGACGCTCGTGCTGCGGCTGCGCACCCTCGGCCTCCCACGCGGTGCCGAGCGGGCCCTGGCCTGGACCGAGGTGCTGCCGGTCGTCACCGTCGCCGCCGTCGTCGGTGGGCTGGTCGGAGCCCTCGCGCCGTGGCTCGTCGCCGACGCCCTCGACCTCGCCCCCTTCACCGGTGCCGTGCAGCGGCTCGTCGTCGACCCGCGCCCGCTGCTCGCGCTCGCCGTCGTCGCGGCGGTCGTCGCCCTCGGCGCCCTCGCCCTCCTGACCGATGCCATGGCCGCCCGCCGGGGCCGGCTCGCCGAACACCTGCGCAGAGGAGCCACCGGATGACCGCCCCCACCGCACCCCGGCCCGCACGAACCGTCGAGCCGGACATCCTCTGCGACAACCTCGTGCGCATCTACAGCGCCGAGGGGATCGAGGTGGTCGCCCTCCAGGGCCTCGACCTCGAGGTCGCCGCCCGGCGAGCTGGTGGCCCTCGTCGGGGCCTCCGGCTCGGGCAAGTCGACGCTGCTCGGCATCCTGTCCGGGCTCGACACCCCGAGCGCCGGGACCGCCCGGGTCGCCGGCCGGGACCTCGCTCGATGACGTCGCGCGCCAGCGGCTGGCCTACCGGCGGCCACGGTGGGGTTCCTCTTCCAGCAGGCCGACCGCAACCTGCTGCCCTACCTCACCGCCGTCGAGAACGTCGAGCTGCCGATGGTGCTGGCCCGGCGGTCCCCGCCGGCGAGCGAGCGGCCCGCGCCCGCGCGACCCTCGAGGTCCTCGGCGTCGCCGACTGCGCCGACCGGCGGCCCGCCGAGCTCTCCGGCGGCCAGCAGCAGCGGGTGGCGCTCGCCGTCGCGCGTCGCCAACGCCCCGCGGGTGCTCCTCGCCGACGAGCCGACCGGCGAGCTGGACGCGCGCGAGCAGCGACGAGGTGTTCGCCGCGCATGCGGCCGGCCAACGCCGAGCTGGGCACCACCGTCGCTCGTCGTCACCCACGACCCGCTCGTCAGCGAGCAGGTCGCGCGGACCGTCGGCATCCGCGACGGCCGGACCTCCTCGGAGGTGCTGCGCCGTGACCGCGCGTCGGCGCCGACGGCGACGACCGGCTGGTCGCCGAGGAGTACGCGGTCCTCGACCGGGCCGGTCGCATCCAGCTGCCCCGCGGCGTTCACGACGGCGCTGCGACCTGCGCGACCGGGTCCGGCTGGACCTGGAGACCGACCACATCGGGGTGCTGGCCCGACGAGCCGCGGACGAGGCCGGCGACGCGACGAGCGAGGCAGGACCGAGCGCGTCACCGGCGACGGGGACGGTCAGCCACGCACCTGGTCGAGGTCACGGGGTGAGCCGCACCTTCGGCAGCGGGGACGCACGCCGTACACGCCCTGCGGGACGTCTCGCTCACCGCCGCGCCGGGGCGAGCTGGTCGCCGTCCGGGGCCGCTCCGGCTCGCGGCAAGACCACGCCTGCTCAACGTCATCGGCGGCCTGGACCGGCCGGACCCCGGGCCGGTCCTGGTCGACGGCGGGAGGTCACCGCGATCGGCGAGCGGGGCTGCTGGGCTGCGCCGCGCGCACGTCGCCTTCGTCTTCCAGACCTTCGGCCTGGTGCCGATCCTCTCCGCGGCGGAGAACGTCGGGGTGCCGCTGCGGCTGGCGCGAGGTGACCCGGCGGAGCGGGAGCAGCGGGTGGCGGAGGCTGCTGGAGCTCGTCGGGCTCGGCGGCCACGGCCGGCACCGCCCGACGAGCTGTCCGGCGGCCAGCAGCAGCGGGTGGCGCTGGCCCGGGCGCTGGCGCCGGCCCGACTGCTCCTCGCCGACGAGCCGACCGGCCAGCTCGACTCCGAGACCGGCCGCTACATCATGGACCTGCTGCGCCCGGCACGCCAGGAGGAGACGATGACCGCGCTGGTCACCACGCACGACCCGGCCCTGATCGAGCTGGCCGACCGGGTGCTCGAGCTGGTCGACGGCGAGCTCGCCGGCTGACCAGTCACCGGAGGTGCCGTCACCGGGCCCCGCGCGCGCCGGGCCGACGGGCGGCTCAGACGCCGGGGAGCCGCACCATGCCCTCCTGGGCCACGGTGGCGACGAGGGTGCCGTCCGCGGCGAACATCCGGCCGATGCCGAGCCCCCGGCCGCCCTGCGCCGAGGGTGAGTGCTGCGCGTAGAGCACCCACTCGTCGGCCCGGGCCGGCCGGTGGAACCACATCGCGTGGTCCAGGCTCGCCATCCGCAGGTCGCGGTCGGCCCAGGACCGGCCGTGCCGGCGCAGGATCGGCTCGAGGAGGGAGTAGTCGGAGGCGTAGGCGAGCACCGCCTCGTGGACCAGCGGGTCGAGGGGGAGCTCCCCGACGGCGCGCAGCCACACCATCTGGTCGGCGACCTCCTCGGGGCCCGGCCCGGTGAAGAGGCTGCCCTCCACGTGTCGGAGCTCGATGGCCCGGCCGGCCAGGTGCTGGGCCCGCGGGTCCTCCGCGCCGCCGAAGAGGTCGCGCAGCGAGGGGACGGACAGCGGGTCGGGCGCCGTGGGCATCTGGTCCTGGTGGTCCAGCCCACCGTCGGCGACCTGGAACGAGGCGCTCATCGAGAGGATCGGCTCGCCGTGCTGGATGGCGTGGACGCGCCGGGTGGAGAAGGAGCGGCCGTCCCGCATCCGCTCGACGCTGAAGGTGATCGGCTGGGTGTCGTCGCCCGGCCGCATGAAGTACGCGTGGATGCGGTGCAGGCGGCGCGGCTCGCCGGGGACGCCGCGGACGGTGCGCCCCGAGGCGACGACACCCTGGGCGAGCACCTGGCCGCCGAAGACACGCCCGTGCGGCTGCTTCTGGCTGCTGCCCCGGAACAGGGTGATGTCCTCGGCGAAGGTCTCGGGCAGGACGAGGTCGGGGTCGCTCGGGGGTGTCCGCGGCTGAACGCTCACCTGGGCCGACCCGAGCTCCTCGAGGTCGAGGGTCTCGAGGAGGTCGACGAGGGGGTCGGGCTGCTCGCTGCTCACGGGCTCACCCTAGCCACGACGGGTACCGGCCCCGGCCGCCCTGCCGCTCGGGCCGGCGGTCAGCTGCCGGTCCCGGCGGGGACGACGGAGACGTGCACGTCGGTGTTGCCGAAGCCGGAGTCGCACTCGATCGGCGGCGCGGGCTTCTCCGACGGGTCGCTCGGGTCGGACAGCCCGGTGTCCGGCTCGCCCTGGTCGGCAGTGCCCTGCCACTCCTCGTCCCGGGCGAGACCGTGGTCGGCGAGGTAGGTCTGGTACTCGTCGACCGCGGGGCACCCGGTGCCGTCGCGGGAGTCGGTGTAGATGAACCACGCGGTGTCGGCCGAGGAGACGAGCGTGGAGTAGTCGCCCCAGAACTGGCGCTGCAGGTCGTTCTGCGCGCTGGCCGCGGGGTCGCTCGACGCGCTCGACACCGTGGTCGGCGCCGACCACGTGGTCCCGTCGGCGGAGGAGAGGTACCACGCGTCGATGGCGGCGTTGCCGGTGCCGAAGGTCGCCGGGTCCTCCGCGCGCAGGCCCTGGAAGGCGAGGTCGACCCGGCCGGTGGGCGCGACGTCCATCCCCGGGAAGAACGCGTAGCCCTGCTCGGCCGTGCTCACGGTCCGCGGGTGGCTCCACGTCCGCCCGCGGTCGGTGGAGGACGCGACGACCATCCGGCCGCCCTCGGGGGTGCGGGTGCTCCACGCGGCGTGCACCGTCGTGCTCCCCGGCCGGGGGTCGGCCGCGACGACCGGGAAGCTGTCGGTGCGGAAGTTCGCCCCGGGGATCGGGTCGGCGATGTCGGTGACCGGCCCGATCCTGCTCGGCCGGGTCCACGACCGGCCGCCGTCCCGGGAGACCACGGCGACCTGCGCGGCGCCCTGCTCGAAGGCGACGTACACCGTGCCGTCGGGCCCGGTCGTGCTCGACGTGCCCTGCCGGCCGTTGTCCGTCCCGTTGTTCCCGGCGGGTGAGAGCTGGGTGCGCGGGCCGAAGGACGCGCCTCCGTCGGTGCTCACCGAGACCATCACCGGCTCGTTGCCGTACCCGGTGACCGTGGCGGAGCGGAAGGCCGTCCAGGACAGGTAGACACGGCCGAAGTACGGGCTGCCCGGGTGGTCGTCGACGGTGACCCAGTTCTTGTCGTTGAACTGCGCGGTGCTCGTCTTCGTCGAGCCGATGACCGGTGCCGACCAGGTGCGGCCGTCGTCGTCGGAGAACGCAACGACGATGTGCTCGAAGCCCTTGGCGCTCGGAATGGTGGCCAGGGTCGAGTAGTAGGCCCGGGCGCCGTCGGCGTAGGAGAAGCCGCCGTGGCCGTCGGGCTTCGGGCCGAAGGCGACGACCGGGTCGCCGTCGCTGACGATGCCGGTACCGGCCCAGGTGCCCTGGTCGTCGAGCAGGCCGGTGTTCGTCCAGGTCCGGCCCCCGTCCTCGGAGCGGTAGACGCCCGAGGTGCCGACCTGCGGGACGAACGAGCAGTCGGTGGCGGGGACCTCGCCGCGGGTTGCCCCGGCACCGCAGCCGGGCTGGCGCTGCTCGTCGTTGGCCCCGGCGACGAGCAGGTTCGGGTCGGTCGGGTCGACGGCGATGGTCGGCTCGTTCTGCTTGTTCGTCGGGAAGACCGCGTCGGTGGTGGAGCTGGGCTGGCCCTGCACCTGCGGGTCGTTGGCCCGGACGTCGAGGATGGGAGCGCCCGCCCAGGCGGCCGTCGTCGGCCCGGAGAGGATGGCTGCGGCGGCGAGGGCCGCGATGGTCATCGGTCGTCTCATGGGTGTGCTCCCTGTCCGGACCGGCGGCGCGTGGATGGTGTCCTCCTCTGCGCAGGGTACGTCCGGCGGCTGCGGGTGTGAAGGCCGGGGCCGTGCCGCCGCCGGTCAGGCCACGAGCCGGCTCCGGCGCCGGCGGGTGGGACGCCCGGCGCTCGGGACCCGGCCGGCGCGGACCCGCCCGGCCGCCCGGGCCAGCCGCCCCACGGCGTCGGCCATCGCGTCCGGGGGGAGCACGTGCGGCAGCCGCAGCCACCGCTCCAGGCCGCCGTGCACGGCGAAGCGAGGCCCGGCAGCGACGAGCAGTCCCTCCTCCTCGGCCGCCACCGCGAGCGTGCTCGCGGCGAGGTCCGGCGGCAGCCCGCACCACAGCGACAGACCCCCGCGGGCCGGGCGGAACGCGACCTCGGGCAGCTGCTCGGTGAGGGCGACCGCGGCGGCCTCCCGGGAGGCGAGGAGGTCGGCGCGCCGCTCCTCGGTGAGTCCGGGGGCCACCCGCATCAGCTCGAGGAGGACGAGCTGCTCGAGCACCGGCGCCCCGAGGTCGCTCGCCGCCCGGGACTCCACGAGCACGCCGACGGCGCCCCGTGGGGCCCGCACCCAGCCGGTCCGCAGGCCGCCCCAGTGCGACTTCGAGGCGCTGCCGACGGTCACCGTGGCCGGGGCGTGGGCGGCGAACGGCAACGGCATCGGGCCGCCCTCGAGGTCGATCTCGACGACCGTCTCGTCGACCACCGGGACCGTCCCGGCGGCCCGCAGTGCGGCGGCCAGGCGGGCGCGGTCCTCGTCGGCCATCAGCGCCCCGGTGGGGTTCTGGAAGTCGGGGACGAGCACCGCCGCACGGGCCGCCGCCGAGCGGACCACCCGCGCGGCGCCGTCGACGTCCCAGCCCCCCGGGTCCATCGGTAGCGCCGTGGGGCGGGCCCCCGACCGGCGCAGCGCGTCGAGGGTGTTGGGGTAGCCCGGGTTCTCGACGACGACCCGCTCGCCGTGCCCGAGCAGGGAGCGGATGACGACGTTGATCCCGGCGACCGCGCCGGAGGTGACGATGACGTCCTCGGGGTCGGTCGGCAGCCCGCGCTCGAGGTAGCGGGCGGCGATCGCCTCCCGCAGGGCCGGCACGCCGAGCGTGAGGTAGCCGGCGCCGGTGAGGTAGCGGGGGAGCAGCGCCACCGCCCGCTCGTAGGCCTCGACGACCCCGACCGGCGCCCGGGTCGCCGCGCAGGTCAGGTCGATGACCCCGTCCTCGGGGTCGACGGGGAAGAGCGAGGAGGTCGCGGTGCGGCGTCGGGCGGTGGGCGGCAGCGTGGTCACCGACCCGGAGCCGCGCCGGGAGACCAGGTACCCGCTCTCCCGGAGCAGCTCGTAGGCCCGGCTCACGGTCGTGCGGCTGAGGCCGAGGGCGCCGGTCAGCTCGCGCTCGCTCGGCAGCCGCGTGCCGACGGCCACCCGTCCGTCCGCGACCGCGACGCGCAGGGCGTCGGCGAGCGCCCGGTAGGCGGGGCGGGCGCCGGACAGGTCGCCGACGAGGCGGGCCGTCCGGGCGGCGCTGACCGAGGGAGCGGCTGCCGGCACCGGGCCACTCTCGCATGATTGGCCCTCGATTGCCATGCCACTTGTGGTCCAGGATCGCGGGCATGACCCCGATCGAGCTGGCGCGGCGCGGGGTGCGCCGACGCGTCGACCTCGTCCCGATGAACCCGCTCGAGCAGCTCCGGGCCGGCCGGCTGCCGCACCGGGTGGCCCAGCTGCTCCTCGGGCTGGTCCTCTTCGGGGTCACCATGGCACTCCTCGTGCGGGCCGGGCTCGGGCTGGAGCCGTGGGGGGTGCTCACCTACGGACTGGTCCAGCACGTCCCGCTGACGTACGGCGAGATGGTCATCGCGACCTCGTTCGTCGTGCTCCTCCTCTGGGTGCCGCTGCGGCAGTGGCCCGGTCTCGGGACGCTGCTCAACGCCGTCGTCATCGGGCTGGCCACCGACGCGACGCTCGCCGTCGTTCCACCGGTGCGCGGGCTGGGGTGGCGGCTGCTCGTCCTGCTCGCCGGGGTCGTCGGGAACGGGGTGGCCGGAGCGCTGTACATCGGCAGCCAGCTCGGCCCCGGCCCCCGCGACGGCCTGATGACCGGCCTGTCCCGGCGCACCGGCCGGTCGGTGCGGCTGGTGCGGACCTGCCTCGAGGTCGGCGTCGTGGTCCTCGGCTGGACCCTCGGAGGGGTGGTCGGCGTCGGGACCGTCGCCTACGCCCTGCTCATCGGCCCGGTCGTCCAGCTCCTCCTGCCGCGGCTCACCGTCCGGGTGCCGCCGCGGGCCGTCCGGGCCTACCCGGAGAACGGCGGGTCGTGCCGCCAGGACCACACGGCGGCCCCGAGCGCGGCGGCGAGCAGCACGAGCGAGGTACCCAGCGCCCAGCGCAGGCCGGTGCCCGGCGCGTCGGTCTGCGACAGCGCCAGCTGGTAGGCGGTCATCACGAGGGCGGCGCCGACGGCCGCCCCGATCCGCTGGCCGGTCTGCAGCGCCCCGCCCGCCGCGCCACCCATCGAGGTCGGCACCTCGTTGAGCGACAGGGTGATGTTGGGGGACACGACGGCGCCGCCGCCGAGGCCGGCGACGAGCAGCGGCAGGACCAGCCCCACCCACAACCGGTCGCTGCCCTCCATGAGGGGCACGACGACGGCGACCCCGACGAGGCCGACCATCATGACGACCAGGGCGGCGACGGTGAGCGGCCGGCCCACCCGGGGCACGATCCGCCCGGCGACCGGCGAGGCGACCGCCGAGCCGAGCGCGAACGGGGTGAGGAGGAGGCCGGCGTGCAGCGGCGTGAAGTGCAGCCCGTTCTGGAGGAAGACCGACAGGACGAGGAAGACGCCGGTGAAGCCGGTGAAGTACAGGGTCCCGATGAGGATGCCGGTGCGGTAGCCCGGCACCGTGCGCAACAGCCCGAGGTCGAGCAGCGGCGCCCCGTCGCGGCGGACGACCCGCCGCTCCCAGTGGACGAAGCCGAGGGCGAGCAGCGGCACGAGGGCCAGCCCGACGAGGGGCAGGCGCTGGCCCCGCTCGAGGCTGACCACCGGGAAGAGGAGGGCCAGGACCGTGGCCCCGAGCAGCACCGCGCCGACGAGGTCGAGCCGGGTGTCGGGGTCGGAGTCGGCGGTCCGTCCGGGCACGAGCCGGGCGATGGCCACGAGGAGCACGAGGCCGATCGGGACGTTGACGAGGAAGATCCACCGCCACCCGTTCTCCTCGCCGAACGCGTTGATGAGCAGGCCCCCGAGCACCGGCCCGATCGCGGAGGAGACCGAGACGGTGAACCCGAAGAGGCCGAACGCGACGCCGCGCTCGGCGCCGCGGAAGAGGGTCTGGATGAGCCCGGAGCTCTGCGGGGTCAGCAGCCCCGCCGCGAAGCCCTGGACGAGGCGGGCCGTGATGAGCACCGCGACGTGCGGGGCCAGCCCGGCGGTCGCGCTCGCCGCGATGAACCCGCCGAGCCCGATGAGCATCATCATCCGGCGCCCGTGGGCGTCCCCGAGGCGGCCGCCGGTGACGAGGGTGAGGCCCAGGGCCAGCGCGTACCCGGAGACGACCCACTGGATGGTCCCCGGCCCCGTCTCGAGACCCTGCTGCATCGAGGGGATCGCGACGTTCACGATCGTCACGTCGAGCAGCACCATGAAGCCCACGGTCAGGGTGACGCCCAGGACGCGCCAGCGTCGCGGGTCGGGCCGGTGCCGCTCGGTCTCGGCGCGCTCCTGGGTCTCCTGGCTCACCCGACCACGCTAGGCGCTCTGCGCCCTCCGCCGGCGGGGAGCCGCACGCCGTGCCGGGCGGCGCCGAAGGTTCGGCGCGGCCCCGGCGCGGGCCCGGGCGCGGGCGCGGCGCCCCGGCCCGACCTCGTCAGAGGGCCTGCGCGAGGGTGAGGAACCGGTAGCCCCGCGCCCGCAGGCCGTCGATGATCGCCGGGAGGGCCGCGGCGTCGAGGGTGGTCCCGTCGGTGGGGTTGGCGCCCAGGTGCATGAGGACGATCATCCCCGGACGGGCGGCGGCGAGCACGCGGTCACGGACCGAGGCCACGGTCATCCCGCCGCTCGTTCCCTTCCAGCCCAGGCTGTCGACGGTCCAGCGGACCGCGACGTAGCACTCCTCGTTGACGAGGTGGATGGTGCGGGAGTCGCGCGCCCCGAAGGGGAAGCGGAACCACGGCCCGGGGGCGCGCCCGGTCGCGGTACGGATGGCGGCCGCTCCCTTGCGGACCTCGTCGACGACGGCCGTCGACGGCAGCGTCGTGAGGTCCGGATGGGTGTTGGTGTGGTTGCCCACGGGGTAGGTGCCGGAGATCGTCCTCGCCGCGCTCGGGTACCGCCGGGCGAAGTCGCCCGTGAGGAAGAACGTCGCCGTGGCCCCCTTGGCCCTCAGGGTCGACAGGATCGACGCGACGCCGGCGCTGCTGCCACCGCCGTCGAAGGTGAGCACCGCCACCCGCGAGGTCGTCGGGACCGCCTCGAGGTCCTTCCCGAGGTACTCGGCGGTCAGGGCGCAGGCGCTTGTCACCGGGGGTGGCGTGGTGGGCGTGGGTGTCACCGTCGTTGTTCGTGTCGGGGTGGGAGCCGCTGTCGTCGGCGCCGCCGACGGGGTCACGGTGCGCGTCGCCGTGCCGGTCGGCGCCGTGGGGGTCGGCACGGACGGCGTGGTGCTCGGTGTGGGGGTGGCCGAGTCCGTGCCGCTCGTCGCCGTCGCGGTGGCGGAGGGCGTCGGCACGGGCGGGCGTGAGGTGCCGCCGCCCGGGGTCGAGCAGCTCGCCGCGCCCGCGAGCAGGACGGCCAAGCAGGCCATGAGCACTCGGTTCGACATCGGCGCCTCCACGCTCATGGTCCCGCGCCGGGCACGGGCCCGCCAGCGTGTTGTGGCGGACGAGGCAGGCCGGTCAGCCGTCGACGGCGAGCGCGAGCGGGAGGACGCCGTCTGCGCCGGCCAGACGAAGCGCCCGACCGGCGACCGTCATCGTCCACCGGGAGGAGACGAGGTCGTCGACGAGGAGGACCGGCCCGTCGACGGTGGCGAGCGCGGTGGTGAGCTCGGGCCCGACGACGAGGCGCTCCCAGACGCCGGCCAGCCGGTAGGCGCTGTTGCCGCCCATCTCGCCGGTGGGACCCCCGTGCGCCAGCTCGAGGGTGCCGAGCAGGGGGAGCCGGCCGATCTCGGCGATGCCCGACGCGAGCGAGCCGACGAGCTGGGGGTGGGCCAGGGACGGCATCGCGACGACCCCGACCGGCCGCTGCGCCCAGCCCCACTCGGCGAGCACCGGTACGCAGGCCCGGAGCAGCTCGGGGCGAGGCGGGTGCGTCCGCGCGCAGGAGCTCGCGCAGCCGCTGCCCCCACCCGAGGTCGGAGAGGCGGGCCAGGGCGCGCCCGGGCAGGACCGACTCCTCCACCGGGATCCGGCCCTTGACGGTACCCCGAGCCGGTCCATCCCGGTGGGCCACTGGGCGCGCGGGTCGAGCGGGACGCCGACCCGGGCCAGCCGCTCCCGGGCGGCGCCGACGACCCGGTCGGGGACCTCGGTCGGGTACCACGGGCCGGTGCACCCGTCGCACCGCCCGCAGGGCCGGGCCGAGGGGTCGTCGAGGGTCGCCTGGAGGAAGGCCATCCGGCACCCGTCGGCGCGCTCGTACTCGACCATGAGCCTGCTGCTCGTCCGAGCGGGCGGTGGCGACGCGGTCGTACCGCTCGGCGTCGTACTCCCACGGGACCCCGGTGGCCATCCAGCCGCCGGTCACCCGGCGGACCGCCCCGTCGACGTCGAGGACCTTGAGGAGCAGCTCGAGCCGGGTCCGGCGGACGTCGACGGCCGTCTCGAGCGCCGCGGTCGACAGCGGGCGCCCCGCCTCGGCCAGGGCGGGAGCACCGCATCGGCCTGCTCCTCGCGCGGCATCGACACGCTGGCGAAGTACCGCCAGATGTCACGGTCCTCCGGCCCGGGCAGCAGCAGGACGTCGGCGCGCTCGGTGGCCCGCCCGGCGCGGCCCACCTGCTGGTAGTAGGCGACCGGGCGGCGGGGGCCCCGAGGTGGACGACGAAGCCGAGGTCGGGCTTGTCGAAGCCCATGCCGAGCGCGGACGTCGCGACGAGCGCCTTGACCCGTTGCGGCGCAGTGCGTCCTCGAGGCGCTCGCGGTCGGCCGGGTCGGTGCGGCCGGTGTAGGCGGCGACCTCGTGGCCGGCCTCGCTGCAGCGCCGCGGCGACGTCCTCGGCGGCCGACACCGTGAGGGTGTAGACGATGCCGGACCCGGCAGCGCGCCGAGGTGGGCGACGAGCCAGCCGAGCCGCTGCTCGGGTGACATCGAGCGCAGCACGCCCAGGCGCAGCGAGTCGCGGGCCAGCCCGCCGCGCACCGTGAGCACCGGGCGCCGCCGACGCCCAGCTGCTCCACGACGTCGTGGACCACCCGGGCGTTGGCCGTCGCCGTGGTCGCCAGGACCGGCGTGTCGTCGGGGAGGCCGCCGAGCAGGTCGCGGATGCGGCGGTAGTCGGGGCGGAAGTCGTGGCCCCAGTCGCTGACGCAGTGCGCCTCGTCGACGACGAGCAGGCCGCAGCGTCGGGCCAGGTCGGGCAGCTGCTCGTCGCGGAAGCGCGGGTTGTTGAGCCGTTCCGGGCTGACGAGGAGCACGTCGACGGCGTCGCCGGCGAGCGCGGCGCGCACCGCGTCCCAGTCCTGGGCGTTGGCCGAGTTCATCGTGACGGCGCGGATGCCGGCCCGCTCGGCCGCCGCGATCTGGTCGCGCATCAGGGCCAGCAGGGGGCTGATGATCACGGTGGGGCCGGCCCCCTCCGCCCGGCGCAGCGCGGTGGCGACGAAGTAGACCGCCGACTTCCCCCACCCGGTGCGCTGCACGACGAGGACCCGCGATCGGCCCTCGACGAGCGCGGCGACGGCCTCGAGCTGGCCCTCCCGGAAGTCGGCGTCGTCGCGCCCGACGAGCCGGCGCAGGGAGGCGCGGGCGGCGTCGGCGAGCGCGGGGGAGGCAGGTGCGGGGGCGGGTGGGGCGGCATCCGTCGGCGTCGTCATGATCCGCCCACCGTATGCCGACCCGGCGACAGCAGCACTGGGCGGCTCAGGACCCCGGGGCGCGCGCCGGCCCGACAACCCCGTGCTCGTAGGCGTAGATGACGGCGTGCACCCGGTCGCGGGCGCCGAGCTTGGCCAGGATGCGGCCGACGTGCGTCTTGACCGTCGTCTCCGAGACGACCAGCCGGGCGGCGATCTCGCCGTTGCTCAGCCCACGCGCCACCAGCTCGAGCACCTGGGCCTCGCGCGCGGTCAGCCGTTCGGTGCCGGTGGGGGTGCGGCGGTCCGCCGGCCGCTGCTCGAGGAAGGACTCGATGAGCCGCCGGGTCACCCGCGGGGCGAGCAGCGAGTCGCCGGCGTGGACGGCGTGGATGCCGGCGACGAGGAGCTCGGGCTCGATGTCCTTGAGCAGGAACCCGCTCGCACCGGCCTCGAGGGCCTCGTAGACGTACTCGTCCATGTCGAACGTCGTGAGCATGATGACGCGCGTCCCGCAGTCCGGGTCCGCGGTGATCCGGCGGGTGGCCTCGATCCCGTCCGTGCCCGGCATCCGCACGTCCATGAGGACGACGTCCGGCCGCAGCTCCCGCACCCGCTCCAGGGCCTGCTCGCCGTCCGCCGCCTCGCCGACGACCTCGAGGTCGGGCTCGATCTCGACGACCATCCGGAAACCCCGGCGCACGAGCCCCTGGTCGTCGGCGATGACGATCCGCGTGCTCACGTGGACACCACCGGGATCGTCGCGAGCAGCTCGAAGCCCCCCTCCGGCCGCGGGCGGGCCAGGAGGTCCCCGCCGTAGACGCCCACCCGCTCCCGCAGGCCGAGCAGCCCGTGCCCCGGCTCCGCGCCGGCCGCGACCGGTTCGCCGTCGTCGCGCACGGCGACGTGGAGGGCGTCGGCGGTGTAGGCGATGACACCTCCGCCCGGCGGTGGCCGGTGGCGTGCCGCAGGGTGTTGGTCGAGCCCCTCCTGCACCAGCCGGTACGCCGTGAGGTCGAGGCCGGGCGCGAGGGTGCGGGGGTCGCCGGTGACGCTCAGGTCGACGGGCAGGCCGGCGTCCCGGAACTTGCCCACCAGCCGGGTCACGTCCGCGAGGGTGGGCGGCGGCTCGCGCCCGTCGGCGTCCCCGCTGCGGCGCAGCACGCCGACCATCCGGCGCATCTCGGTGAGCGCCTCCCGCCCGACCGCCTCGACGCTCTCGAGGGCCTCCCGCTCGGCGGCCTGCTCCGGGGTGAGCCGCCGCCGCACCGCCGCCGCCTGGACGGTCATGACGCTCACGCTGTGCCCGATGACGTCGTGCAGCTCCCTCGCGATCCGGTTGCGCTCCTCGGCGACGGCCCGCTCGGCCCGCTCCTCGCGCGCTCCCGGCGCTGCTCGGCGTTCTGGCGCCGGCTGCGCACCAGCGCGCCGAGCAGCCAGGCTGACGATCGTCGTCGAGACCCAGGCGGTGCCGCCGGCCCGCTGGGCCCACGTCCGGTTCACGGGGTCGAGCCGCATCCAGCAGCGCCGAGACGCCGCCAGGAGGCCAGCCCCCACCACGGCGGGTGCCGGCGCTCCCACCGCGCCACCGAGTAGGCGGCGACCAGAAGGGGAGCGCACGCCCTGCCCTCGGGGGAACCGACGAGGGCGAACTCCACGCCGGCGACGGGGTCATGGCCGCCAGCGCCTCCACCGGCCTGATGCGTCGGGCCACAAGGCAGAGCGCGCCCACCCCGTAGCACCAGCGCCTGGGCCCACGCGGGACCCTGCCGGTGAGTCGCACCCACGCCCGCGAAGACCTCGAGCTGGCCGAGCACGAGCACGACGAGGGCCACGCCCGCGTCGAGCGCCCACGACCGCCTGGTCATGGACCGACGGTAGCCGCCAGCGGCCGGCGTCGTCATCCCGCGGGAGGACTGCGCGCCCCCGTCCTCGCCCTCCGGGACGAGCCGGGAAATCGCCCGGTGGCACGATGACGGCAGGTCCGCCGTCCCTAGCGTCGTCGTACCGGCTCGGGATCCGAGCGGCGACCACGACCGACAGGAGTTCACCATGACGACACGACGCACCGCCGGGCTGGCGCTCGGCGGCTATGCCCTTCACCTTCGTCGCCTTCGCCGGCACGGGAGTACCCGGAGGCGACTACGAGCCGGACAAGATCACCGCCTTCCTCGCGGGCGGCCACACCGGCCCCGTCCTCCTCGGGTGGCCTCGGCGTCGGGTGGCGCGTGCTGCTCCCGGTGGGCCAGCACGCGCGTGCGGTGCTCGGCGGCGACTCCGGGGAGCTCGCCCATGATCTCGGCTCTCATCGGCACGGCCGCGACGCGTCGGCGGCACCGCGCACGCTGGGCTGTCATCGCCCTCGTGGAGGGCGGAGCCGGGATGGCACGGGGCTGCCCAGCCCGGTCGCCTACGCGTCGGGGAATGGGCAACCTGCTCGCGGTGTGCGCCCCGGCCTTCGCCCTCGGGGCGCTGGCCCTCGTGCTCGCCGCGAGGTACCCGATGGCCCCGTGGCTGCGGGTGGTCACCGTGCTCGGCGCGCTCGGCGGCATCAGCGCACCGCTGTTCTTCACCTACGTCGTCTTCGTCCTGTGGGCGCTGCTGCTCGGCACGTGGCTGGTCCTGCGGCCGTCCCGGGCGGCCGCAGCGGCGCCACCCGCCGCCTCGCCGAGCATCGTCTGACGCCCGCGCGAGGGGGGCCGGCGTCGCGCCCGGCGAGCGGTGGGGACCTCCACGACCGCCACGTGCTCGTGCGGCTACTGGCCGGTGCGGCCGTCGATCGCCTCGCGCAGGAGGTCGGCGTGCCCGGCGTGCCGCGCGTACTCCTCGATGAGGTGCACGACGACGTCGCGGACCGCGACGCTCGCCCCGTGGTGGGCCACCTGCCGACCGAGGTCGGAGTCGTCGATCGCGTCGATCCAGGCATCCGCGAACGCGACCTCCGCCTCCCACGCCGAGAAGGCCTCGCGGACCACCGTCGGGTCGGCGACCGCGCCGTCGAAGTCCTCGTCCGTCCCCTTCCCGCGCTCGAACATCTGCGGCAGCTCGGGGTGCTCGTCCAGGACCCGGCGGAACCAGTGCGCCTCGACACCTGCCAGGTGCCGGACCAGCCCGAGCAGGCTCATCGAGCTCGGGGGCACCGACCTCCTCGCCAGCTGCTCGGCGTCGAGGTCGTCGCACTTCATCCGGATCGTGAGCCGGTAGTTGGAGAGGTACTCGCGGTAGGTCGCGAGCTCACCGACCGGCGCGCCGAAGGTCCTGGGGTCGTCCGGGGGCGGGGCCCACATGTCGTTCATGGGGCCAGCGAACCACGGGACCCGGACGAACGCCTCCCGCCGCGCGCCCCGGTCGGCGCCTCACGCCGCGAGCACGCGAGGGGCGGCCGCCGGGCGCTCCCGGCGGCCGCCCCGCCCCTCCGGCTCAGGGCACCCGCACCGCGGTGACCGAGAAGGTCACCGTGACCAGGTCGCTGTCCTCCGCCCAGGTCGGGAGCTCGACCGGCGGCGGGCCGTCCGCGAGGAGGTCGCCGAGCGTCGCCTGGAAGCTCTGGGTGCAGGTGATCTGGTCCTGCTGCTGGTTGGCGTGCCCGCCACCCTTGCCGATGGCCATCTGCTGGAAGAGGGAGTGCTCCTTCGTGTCGTCGAAGGCGCTCTGGCCGAACGAGGTCGGGATCAGGGTGCCGGAGCCGCCCTCGACGACCTTGCCGGCACCCCAGGTGGTCTCGCTGTGGGTCTCGTGGACCTGGATGGCGGTCGGCGTCCCGCCGCAGTCGAAGTACTCGACCGAGGTGTTGTCGGCGAAGGCAGGCGCGGCGGCGAAGCCCGCTCCGGCCACCACGGCGCCCGCGGCGGCGAAGGACCCCATCGTCCGCCGCCAGGTCCGGCCGGTCACGCGTCGGTGTGTGCTCATCAGTGCTGTCTCCCCTGTTCAGGACCCCGGCCTGGTGCCGGGGCGTGGGGACGACGCTAGGTCGGCGGCCCGCGAGCACACATCGGCCCACGGGAGGACGTGCGTCATCCCGCAGGATGACATCCGCGGTCGTGCTCAGGCCCACCCGGCGTCGTCGACGCCGCCGGGGACGTCGCCCTCCGGGTCGTAGGGCGTGCGGGTGAAGCGGAAGGAGGCGAGGTCGAGGTGGGAGACGGTGCCGTCGCGGCGGCGCACCACCCGCAGCGGCTCACCGGTGTGGTAGCCGTCGAGGCCGACCCACTCGTCCGCGCCCACCCGGGCGAACCGGGAACCGCGGGCCGTCCCGGGCTCGCCGAGGACCAGGTGCTCCCCGCGCACCGAGGCGGTCGCCGTCGACGGGCCCCAGTGCCACGCGCCGACGAGCTCGAGGAGGCGGGCGTCGCCCGCCGCCGACCACGGCTGCACGGGGGCCGGTTCCGACTCCGCCAGCGCGCCCAGCAGGTCCTCGCCCAGCGAGCGCAGGACCGTCGTCGAGGTGGTGTTGGCCAACGTCACCACGCCGTCCCCGCACGCGGCGCCTGGCCGGGCGCCGTCGCCCTCGGACAGGCGTACCCGCAGGCCGGCGAGGAACCCGGGCATCGACCCGCCGTGGCCGGCGTACCGGACCCCGTCGACGTTCCACACCTGCCACCCCAGGCCGTGGGCCCCCGTCCACGCCTGCCCGGGCTCGTCCACGACGTGGTGCGGCTCGAGCATCTCGGCGAGGGTGCCGGCCGACAGCAGCCCGGCGGTGTCCCCGCCGAGGAGGGCCGCCCATCGGGCGAGGTCTGGGACGGTGGTCCACAGCTGGCCGGCCGGGCCCATCGCCCCCGCGTCGTGCTCGGGTTCGGGCAGCAGGACGTCGGCGAACGGGTGCACCGCCAGACCCGGAGCGGCCCGGCCCTGTGGCCGCGGCGTGGTGCGGCCCATCCGGAGCGGCTCGAGGAGCTCGCTGAGCACGACGTCGAACCAGGAGGCCCCGTGCTGCACCTCGAGCAGCCGGCCGAGGGCCGCGTAGCCGACGTTGGAGTAGTGGAACCGGCGCCCGGCCCGGAAGCGCTGCCCGACCCGGGAGCCGGCGAGGGAGTCCCAGCCGCCGCCCGGGGTCCGCTCCCACCACGGCCCGTTCGTCTCCGCCTGGACCCCGGCTGCGTGGCTGAGCAGCTGTTCGAGGGTCACCTCGTCCAGGGCGGTGCCCGGTACGTGCGCGCCGAACCGGTCGGTCAGCTCGAGCCGCCCGGCGTCGCGCAGCCGCAGGACGCACACCGCGACGAAGGTCTTGGTGACCGAGCCCATCCGGTACTGGGTGTCCTCGTCGGCCGGCTCCCCGCCGGCACGCCCGTCGAGGGTGCCGACCGCGCCGCTCCACACGAGCGAGCCGCCCCGCACCACCCCGGCGGCGAGGGAGGGGACCCGACCGTCGTGCTGGGCGCGGGCGAGGAGCTGGTCGAGGCGGGCGGCGGTGCTCGGCTGGACGGTCACCGGCACACCCTAGGCCCGCGCCGGGCGCCGGCGGCTGGGAGGATGAGGGCCATGACCCGCCCCTATGTCGTCGAGGTGCCGCTGCGCTGGTCGGACATGGACGCCTACGGGCACGTCAACAACGTCCAGTACCTGCGCCTGCTCGAGGACGCCCGCGTCATCGGCTTCCGGGAGTGGTACCCGGAGGGCTCGATGCTCGAGGAGGGCATCATCGTCACGCGCCATGTCATCGAGTACCGGTCCCCGCTCACCTACCGGCCGGCGCCGGTCGAGGTCGACATGTGGGTCACGCGCCTGCACGGTGCGGGATTCGACCTCGGCTACGTCGTGCGTGACCCCGAGGTGGTCGGCGACGGGGTGTACGCCGTGGCCGAGACCGGCCTCGCGCTCTACGACTTCGCGCAGGCCAGGCCGCGCCGGCTGCCGCCCTCGGCCCGGGAGGCGCTCGAGCCGCACCGGGGTGGGCCGGTGGCCCTCCGCTGGGCCGGCCGGTGAGCGAGCCCCCAGCCCCGGTGCTGCGGCTCGCCGGCGCGGCGGCCCTGACCGACCTCGGCCGGTTCGCCACCCGTGCCCGGGCGGTCGACACCGACGGGGCGATGCGGCTGCAGGCCGCCGGGTGGGTGCTCGCCGCATGGGTCGGGGTGCTGCCCGGCCGCGGGATCCTCGGCGAGGGCACCGTTCTCGGGCTGCGCACCTTCGCCCTGCTCGAGCCGGCCGAGTGCGACGCCGTCGTCCCGCTGTCGGCGGTCACCGACCGGACCGCGCGGCCCAGCGGGTCCGGCGAGCTGCAGGTCCCGGCGACCCGCGCGCTGGCCGCGTGGTCGGCGGTCAGCCCGCCGCGGGTGGGCTGGGAGGCCGCCGGGGAGGTGGCCGCCGACGTCCTCGCCGAGTCCGCCCGGCAGGGGGTCGCGCAGGTGTCCGCCGCGGTCCGGGAGCGTGGCTCGGCCGCCGGGCTCGTCCGGGACCGGGTCTGGGCCGCCGAGGCGCCCCCCGGGGTGCGGGCGGGCGGGGCGCTGGCCGCGTACTCGCTGGGTTTCCTGCGCCCCGGGTCGGTGGTCTCGGTGCTCCGCTCGGGACGCTGGACCCGGCTGACCGCCGTGGGCGGTCACGTCGTGATGCGCTGACCCTCGCCCGACACCTCGGCCTGCCGGCCGCCCATGATCCGCTGGCCGGCCGGGACGACGACGGCCGCGACGACGGCCAGGCCGAGGAAGATCTTGCCGAAGAGCGGGTTGTCCTCGCCGCGGACGTGGAACGCGGCGAAGACCGCGGTGGCCGCCGCGATGCCGAGGACGCTGCCGAGGACGTCGGAGAGCTGGAGCGCCGAGGACGCCTCCCCGTGCTGCTCGAGCGGGGTCAGCTCGAGGCCGAGGATGGTCGTCGTGGTGACCCCGGTGCCCATGGCCAGCCCGGTGAGCAGGAGCGCGAAGACGCTGACCCAGCCCGGGATGTTGAGCCACGCGATGAGGGAGAGCGCCACCAGCCCGGCCGTCAGGACAGCCCGCCGACCTCGATGAGCCGGTGGCGCGGCAGCCGCAGCCGGTCGGTCCCCTGGTACCAGGCACCGGCGGCCCACCCGATGGCCCCGACGGCGAGCGCGAGGCCGGCCACCTGCAGGCTCGCGTGCCGCTGCCCGACGAGGAAGAGCGGGACGTAGGTGATGCCGGCGTAGAAGGCGGCGCAGTACAGCGCCCGGGAGAGGACCACCGAGGGCAGCCCGGGGGCCATGGCCCAGGTCCCGCGCGGGACGAGCAGGGGGGCGACGAGGACGACGCCGACGAGGCCGACGGCCCCGACCGCGGTCTTCGGGGACCAGGTGAGGTCCAGGTCGTGGGTGCCGTACTGGAGGGCGCCGGCGGCGAGCGCGATGCCCAGGCCCGCCCACGCCGCCCGGACGTGGGCCGTGTGGTCGCGGCGGCTCACGGCGACGCTGAGCTGGGAGGTGTCGACCCGGCGAGAGGCGTGGACGAGGACGGCCATCGTGACCACGACCGGCACGACGACGACCCAGAAGACCGAGCCGCCAGGTCAGGTGCTCGGTGAGGACCGCCGAGATCGGGGGGCCGAGGAGGGAGGGCAGCACCCAGGCCGCCGAGATGTAGGTGAAGAGCCTCGGTCGGAGCGACTCCGGGTAGACCCGACCGGCGATGACGTAGAGCATGACGACGAGCAGGCCACCGCCGAGACCGGTCAGCGCCCGGCCGGCGAGGAAGACGTCGAGGCGGGTGGCGGAGCCGCAGGTCGCGGCGCCGCCGGCCAGGAGCGCCTGACCGACGAACGTGCCGGGCAGCGGCCCCGATCGGTCGGTCCACACCCCGGCGAGGACGATGCCGAGCAGCTGCGCGGTGAGCATCACCGAGAAGGCCAACCCGTAGGAGCGCACCGCGTGCAGCTCGCGGGCGACCGTCGGCATCGCGGTGGAGACGGCCATCGACTCGAACGCGACGATCGTGACGAGCGCGAGGACGGCGAGGGTGACCTCGAGGTACGGCCGGCTCAGCGGCCCCCCCGGGCTCGGTGTCGTCGTGTCCTCGGGCATCCGTTCCACTCTAGGGCGACCCCGGACCGGGAAGGGGCGTGCCGCGCTCGGCGAGCACGTCGCGCAGCACGTCGATGTGGTCGGTGACGATGCCGTCGGCGCCGAGGTCGAGGAGCCGGTGCATCTCCGCGGCGTCCTCCCGCGACCAGGGGTGGAACCAGACGTGGACGTGCTTGCCCAGCCCGTGGGCCCGCTCGAGCAGCCCGGGGGTCACCAGGGTCACGGTGCGGCCGGCGACCCGGTGCCGCGCGGGGATCTGGAGCACCGGCGCGGGGGTGTGCAGCATCCGGCTCAGGGCGGAGGGGGTGAACCGCAGCAGCGCGGTGCCCACCTGGCCCGCGGCGGTGGCGACGTTCGGCCCGAGGGCGCGGCGGGCGGCCCGCAGCCGACGCTCGGAGAAGGAGCCGATGCAGATGCGGTCGGCGGCCCCCTGGCGCTGCACCTCGCGGATCGTCGGTCCGAGGGCCGCGTCGGACTTGACGTCGATGTTGACCCGCACCTGCGGCCAGGCCTCGAGGATCTCGGCGAGCAGCGGCACCGGCTCGCGGCCACCCACCCGGGCCTGCCGGACCACGGACCAGGGCAGGGCGGCGACGGGGCCGGACCCGTCGGTGACCCGGTCGAGCACGCTGTCGTGGAACGCGACCGGGCGGCCGTCACGGGTGGCGTGGACGTCGGTCTCGATGTAG
Source organism: uncultured Actinomycetota bacterium (assembly GCA_963772645.1). Lineage (GTDB taxonomy): Bacteria > Actinomycetota > Actinomycetes > Actinomycetales > Dermatophilaceae > DASSQJ01. Next base: position 37,464 of record CAVYYD010000001.1, on the reverse strand, counting down.
CGGTAGCCCATCCCGACCGCGCGCCCGAACGCCGCCATCGTGTTCTCCAGGCCGACGTTCGGGCCGTAGGCGGCCCCACCCCGGTGCGCGAGCGCGACGGGGGTGGGGTCGGAGAGGTACGGGTGGTCCTCGGCCCGCACGTCAGCGGCCCGCGCCCACCGGCAGGCGCACCCAGGCGGTGGTGTCCCGCGGCACCGCGCCGTCGTCGGTGAGCGGGCCGGAGGCGATGACCACCTCGCCCTCGGGCAGCGGCACCGGCGCCGGGCCGGTGTTCGTCACGACGAGCAGGGTGCGGGCGCCGTCGCCGGCGAGGTTGCGGTAGGCGACCACGGTGTCGGAGCAGCGCTCGTCCCAGGCGAGGCCGCCGTGGCCGAACCGGTGCCGGCGCCGGTAGTCGAGCAGGGTGCGGTACAGCTCGAGGGTCGAGCCGGCGACCCCGGCCTGCTGGTCGACGGCGAGGTCGCCGTAGACCTCCGGCTGCGGCAGCCAGGGGCTGTCGCCGGGGCCGAAGCCGAAGCTCGGCTCGGCCTTGGCCCACGGCATCGGCACCCGGCACCCGTCCCGGCCGGTGACCTTGCCGTTGGTGCGGTGGAACGTCGGGTCCTGGCGGAAGCGGTCCGGCATCGTCGTGTGCTCGGGCAGCCCGAGCTCCTCGCCGTAGTAGATGTAGGCCCCACCGGGCAGGCCGAGCATCATCGCCGTCGCGGCGCGGGCCCGCTTGAGGCCGAGGGCGGCGTCGGGCTGCGGGTCGCCGGCCCGGATGCCGTTGGGCCGGGGGAGGGACTGGTCGAGGCCGAGGCGCGAGGCGTGCCGGACGACGTCGTGGTTGGAGAGCACCCACGTGGTGGGCGCGCCGACCTCGTCGTTGGTGCGCAGCGAGGCCTCGACGACGGCGCGCAGCCCGTCGGCGTCCCAGTGGCAGTCGAGGAACTCGAAGTTGAAGGCCTGGTGCATCTCGTCGGGTCGCACGTAGCGGGCCAGCCGCTCCAGCGGCTTGACCCAGGCCTCGGCGCAGAGGATGCGGTCCGGCTCGCCGTAGGCGTCGAGCACCTTGCGCCAGCCCCGGTAGATCTCGTGGACGCCGTCCTGGTCCCACATCGGCGAGGAGCCGGTCGCGGTGTGGTCCAGGACGGTGGTGGGCTCCTGCCCGTCCGCCCGGGCGGACCCGTGGCCGTCGGCGTCGCGCCCCTGCCCGGTGGGCCCGGCGTCGGCGTCGACCGTGTCGTAGAGGCCGACCGGGCCGTGCCAGTCGGGCAGCCCCTCCTTCTTGACCAGCCCGTGGGCGACGTCGACCCGGAAGCCGTCGACCCCGCGGTCGACCCAGAACCGGAGGATCGAGTGGAACTCCTCGCGGACCTCGGGGTTCTGCCAGTTGAGGTCGGGCTGGGTGACGTCGAAGAGGTGCAGGTACCACTGGCCGGGACGGCCGTCGGCCTCGGTGACCCGGCTCCAGCCGCGGCCGCCGAAGACGGAGGGCCAGTTGTTCGGCGGCTGGTCGCCGTCCGGGCCGCGGCCCTCGCGGAACATGTACCGGTCCCGCGCGGGGCTGCCCGGTGGCGAGGCGAGCGCCTCCTGGAACCAGCGGTGCTCGCTGCTCGTGTGGTTGGGGACCAGGTCGACGAGGACCTTGAGGCCGAGGGAGTGCGCCGTCGCGATCATCTCGTCGGCGTCACGGAGGGCGCCGAAGACCGGGTCCACGTCCCGGTAGGCGGCGACGTCGTAGCCGGCGTCGTTCATCGGCGAGACGTAGAACGGGCTCAGCCACACCGCGTCGACCCCCAGGTCGCGCAGGTAGGGGAGCCGGGCGGTGACGCCGGCGAGGTCGCCGACGCCGTCGCCGTCCCGGTCGGCCCAGGAGCGGGGGTAGACCTGGTAGATGACGGCGTCGCGCCACCACGGGGCGTCGGGGGAGTCGGGGAGGTGGACGGGGGTGCCGGGCTCGGTCACGGTCGCGGGGGTCTCGTCGCTCACCGGCTCCATGTTTCCGTACCCGGTCGGTGCGGCGAAACCGGGTGCCTCGCTCACCCGGTGCCGCGCTCCCCGGCGACGTGGTCGTCGGCGCCGTGGCCCCCCGCGGTGTTGACGAGCATCTCGGCGGCACGCAGGAAGTACTCGTGCATCTGCTCGGCCTGGGCCGGCGGGAGGTCGAGGGACTCCAGCGCCGTGAGCATGTGCCGCAGCCACCGGTCGTGCATGTCCATCGTCACCGGGAACGGCGCGTGCCGCATCCGCAGCCGTGGGTGGCCACGCTCCTCCTGGTAGGTCTTCGGCCCGCCGAAGTACTGCTCGAGGAACATCCGCAGCCGGCGCTCGGCCGCGGCGAGGTCCGCGTCCGGGTAGAGCGCCCGCAGCGGCGGGTCGGCCGCGACCCCGGCGTAGAAGGCGTGGACCAGGCGCTCGAAGACCGGTGCGCCGCCGACCTCGTCGTAGAGGCTCACGGCTGGGCCCCCTGGAGCGGGGGCAGCGGCGGCCCCTGGATGCCGTTGGCGTCGAACGCGGCCTTGATCCGCGCCCGCAGCTCGCGCTGCACCGCGAAGTTCTCCCCGGCCAGGCACTTGGCGAGGATCTTCACCGTGACCGTCTGGCCGGCGATCGAGTCGACGCCGAGGACGTTGGGGGCCTCGATGAGCTTGCCCTCCCACTCCGGGTCGGCGGCGAAGGACTCGCACACCTCGCGGACGATCCTGAGCACGTCCTGGATGTCCTCCCGGTAGGAGACCGGCATGTCGACCCACGCGGCGCCGTAGCCCTGCGACCGGTTGCCGATCCGGACGATCTCGCCGTTGCGCACGTACCAGACGATGCCGTCGAAGTCGCGCAGCCGGGTGATCCGCAGCGAGACCTCCTCGATGGTCCCGATGGCCGAGCCGGTGTCGACGACGTCGCCGACCCCGTACTGGTCCTCGAAGATCATGAAGATCCCGGAGAGGAAGTCCTTCACCAGGCTCTGGGCGCCGAAGCCGATGGCGACGCCCCCGACGCCGGCGGACGCCAGGAGCGGCCCGAGCGGGATCTCGAGCAGCCCCATCACGGTGAGGGTGGCGACGACGCCGACGACGAAGGTCGACACGCTCCGCAGCAGCGAGCCGACGGTCTGCACCCGGGCCCGCTGCCGCTCCCCGGAGAGCCCCGTGGTCGTCGCGAGGATGTTGCCCCGCGCGTCGGTCTCCGAGGCCCGCTGGGTCGAGCGCGCCGTCATCGTCGCGACGACCCGCCGGATGACCCGGTTCAGGGCCCAGCGGGCGACCAGGGCCAGGGCGATCGTCACGAGGATCCGCACGCCGGTGGCGAGGAACCACCGCTGGGCGTCCTGGAGGATCCCCATCACCGCCATGGGGGAGATCGCGGGCAGCGTGAGCAGGTCAGTCACGGGCATCACGGGCCTGGGCGGCGAGGGCCCGGAGCACCGGGTCGCGGTTCTCCTGGACGAGCCGGCGCAACGCCGGCGAGGCGCCCGGGTGCTCGTCGAGCCAGGCCTGGGTGGCGTCCGCGAGGCCGCGGTCGGCGAGCGAGCGCGGGTAGAAGCCGAGGACGATCGCCTCGACGAGGGCGTGGGACCGGGACCGCGACAGCGGCAGCAACGCGTCGTGGTAGCGCCCGACGTAGGGCTGGAGCAGTTCCGGCGGTGTCCCGGCGCGGGTGAAGCCGGCGGCCACCGCCTCGACGACGGCGTTGGGCAGCGAGTCGTCCTCGACCCCGGCGCCCCACGCCTCGGCCTTGGCCTGCGGGGTGGGCCGCGCGGCCCTCGCGCGAGCCGCGCGCTCGCGGCCGGTGGCGGTGTCCTCGCGGGCGCGCTCGGCGTCGATCTCGTCGACGTCGGCGTGGCCCGAGGCGGCCAGCGCCGTGAGCAGCGTCCACCGCATCTCGAAGTCGACGGACAGGCCCTCGAGCGTCTCGGTGCCGTCGAGCAGCGCGCGCACCGGCGCCGGGTCGTCGCCGACGGTCGTGAAGGTCGCCCAGGCCGTGACGAGCTGGAGCTGGCCGTCGCTGCCGGGCACGGCAGCGACGGCCACCTCCCACAGCCGCTGCCGCGCCGCACGCCGCGTCTCCTCGCGGCTGGCCGGGTCGGAGAAGCGGAAGACGGCGACCTGCAGGTGCGAGATCAGGGTGCGCAGCAGGGTCGAGTCGCCCTCACCGGGCAGCACGCCGAGGACGAGGTCGACGAAGGAGCGCGCACCCATCTCTGCCTCGCGCATCATGTCCCAGGCGGAGGCGAGGACCAGGGCCCGCGGCAGCGAGTGCGTGAAGTCGCGGGCGTGGGTGAGCGCGGTGGCCAGCGACCGCGGGTCGAGGCGCAGCTTGGCGTAGGTGAGGTCGTCGTCGTTGACGAGGAGCAGGTCGGGCTGGTCGCGGCCGACGAGCTGTGGCACCTCGGTGCGCTCGCCGGCGACGTCGAGCTCGATGCGGTCGGCGCGCACCAGCGCCTGGTCGCGGACCTCGTAGAGGCCGAGCGCCAGCCGGTGGGGCCGCAGGGTTCCGCGGGTCTGCTCGATGGTCGCGCTGGTGATCCGGCCGTACTCGTCGACCTCGACGACCGGGCGCAGGAGGTTGACCCCAGGTCTCGAGCCAGAGGGCCGACCAGGTGCGCAGGTCGCGCCCCGAGGTCCGCTCGAGCTCGGTGAGCAGGTCGTCCAGGGTGGTGTTCCCCCAGGCGTGCCGGGCGAAGTAGGCGCGCAGGCCGTCCCGGAACGCCTCGCGCCCCACGTAGGCGACGAGCTGCTTGAGCACCGAGGCGCCCTTGGCGTAGGTGATGCCGTCGAAGTTCACCTCGACGTCCTCGAGGTCGCGGATCTCGGCGACGATCGGGTGGGTGGTGCTCAGCTCGTCCTGGGTGTAGGCCCAGTCCTTCTCGTAGGTGCCGAAGGTGGTCCACGCGTCGACCCACTCGGTGGCCTCCGCCTGCGCCGTGGTCGAGGCCCACTCGGCGAAGGACTCGTTGAGCCACAGGTCGTTCCACCACCGCATCGTCACCAGGTCGCCGAACCACATGTGGGCCAGCTCGTGGAGCACGGTCAGGGCGCGCCGCTCGACCAGCGCCTCGGTGACCCGGGAGCGGAAGACGTAGATCTCGCTGATCGTGACGCAGCCGGCGTTCTCCATCGCGCCCATGTTGTACTCCGGCGAGAAGAGCTGGTCGTACTTCTCGAAGGGGTAGGGCTGGTCGAACTCCGCCTCGAAGAAGGCGAAGCCGCGCTTGGTGAGGTCGAAGAGGTTGTCGGCGTCGAGGTAGGGGCGAAGGCTCTTGCGGCAGAAGAGCCCGAGGGGGACCTCGCCGGCCCGGGTCGTGACCGAGTCGCGGACGACGTCGTAGGGGCCGGCGACGAGCGCGGTGACGTAGCTGGAGATCCGCTGGGTCGGGGCGAAGCGCCAGGTGGCGCTGCCGGCGGGCGCCGGCTCCGGCTCGGGGGTGGGCGCGTTCGAGACGACCTGCCAGTGCGCGGGCGCGGTGACCGTGAAGGCGAAGCTCGCCTTGAGGTCGGGCTGCTCGAACACCGGGTACATCCGCCGGCTGTCCGGCACCTCGAACTGGCTGTAGAGGTAGACCTCGTCGTCGACCGGGTCGACGAAGCGGTGCAGGCCCTCGCCGGTGTTGGTGAACCGGCCGGTCGCCGCGACGGTGACGACGTTCTCCGCGGCCAGGTCGGGTAGCCGGACCCGGCTGTCGGCGTAGTGCGTCGCCGGGTCGAGGTCGACGCCGTTGACGGTGAGCGCGTCCACGGACTCGCCGACGAAGTCGAGGAAGGTCTCCTCGCCGGGCCGGGCGCAGCGGAACCGGATGGTGCTCGTCGTCGCGAACGTCCGCTCGCTGGTGGTCAGGTCGAGCTCGACGTCATGGCGGTCCACGACCACGAGGGCGGACCGGGTCGCGGCCTCCTCGCGGGTCAGGTTCGTGCCGGGCACGGGTTCTCCTCGGAGTGGGTGCTGGGCGGGAAGGGGGGCGCCCCGTCGGGCGCCGGGCCATCCTTTCACGGCGGGCCCCGGCGGCCCGGCCGGGGCGGAGGCGATGGCACGATGGGGTGATGACCGCCTCCACCGCCAACGCCCCCGCCGACGGCTCGGCCGAGCGTGCCGAGTTCTTCTTCGACCCCGCCTGCCCCTGGGCCTGGCTCTCCTCGCGATGGATCGGGGAGGTCGAGAAGGTCCGCAACCTCGAGGTCACCTGGTCGGTGATGAGCCTGGCGGTCCTCAACGAGGGTCGTGACCTGCCGGCCGACTACCGGGCCTTCCTCGACGAGGCGTGGGGCCCGGTCCGGGTCATCGTCGCCGCGCGCGAGGCGCACGGCGACCACGTCGTCAAGCCCCTCTACGACGCCATGGGGGAACGCATCCACCACCGCGGCGTCGAGGACCGTGCCACCGTCATCCGTGAGGCGCTGGACGAGGTCGGGCTGCCGGCCGAGCTCGCCGAGGCGGCGACGAGCGACGAGCGGGACGAGGCCCTGCGGGCCAGCCACCAGCGGGCGATGGACCTGGTCGGGGACGAGGTGGGCACCCCGGTCGTCGCCATCGCCGACACCGCGTTCTTCGGGCCGGTGGTCACCCCGGCCCCGTCCGGTGAGGACGCCGGCCGCCTCTGGGACGGCTGCCTCCTCGTCGCCCAGACCCCCGGCTTCTACGAGCTGAAGCGCTCCCGCACCGTGGGGCCGATCTTCGACACCGAGGGCTGACCGATGGCCCGGGTCCACCTCGGCGGCGACCACGCCGCCTACGAGCTGCTCGTCGACCTCGTCGAGGTCCTCCGCGCGGAGGGCCACGAGGTCACCGACCACGGGGCCCACGGGTACGACCCGCTCGACGACTACCCGGTGTTCTGCCTGCGCGCCGCCGAGGCGGTCGCCGCCGACCCCGGCTCGTTCGGCGTCGTCCTCGGCGGGTCGGGCAACGGCGAGCAGATGGCGGCGAACAAGGTCACCGGCATCCGGGCCGCCCTCTGCTACTCCGACGAGCTGGCCCGGCTCGCCCGCGAGCACAACGACGCGCAGGTCATCGCGATCGGCGCGCGGATGTGCACCGTGGAGGAGGCGCGCTCGATGGTGCGGACCTTCCTCGGGACCCCGTTCAGCGGCGACCCGCGGCACGCCCGACGGATCGCGATGGTGCGCTCCTACGAGGAGGACGGCACCCTGCCGCCCCTTCCCTGACCCGCACGCGACGGGCCGGACCCTCGCGGCGCGGTTCGGCGGGCGGCGAACCTGTGGCGGTCCCGCATCCTGAGCACTACTGTGTGCCCGGCTCACAGACGCGCAGGAGGGGAGCATGGCCACTGATGCCCACCGCTCCGGCGCGCTGATCGCGGACGGTGAGTCCGCACGGCGGCAGGTCTTCACCAACCGCTTCGCGGGGCTCGACGTCGAGCGCGTCATCACCGCGGGGCTGCTCCTGCTCGTCGTCCTCGTCGGGGTCGGGGTGTTCACCTCGCCGACGCTGGTCCCCGTCTCGCTGCTCTTCCCGATCACGGTGGCCGCCGGCATCACGGTGCGGCCGCGCCAGCTCGCGGCGGTCCTCGGCGGCTCGCTGGCCGCGGTGCTCGTCTGGGCGCCGAACTCGCACATCTCGGCCGAACGCGCGCTCGGGGTCATCGTCTCCCTGCTCCTCGTCATGGGGATGGCGGTCGTCCTCGCCCGCTCCCGGGCGCTCGTCGGGACCCGGGGCTTCAGCGGCGACCGGATGTTCGCCGAGCTGCGCGACCGGATCGCCTCGGCGGGCCAGGTCCCCGGCCTGCCAGAGGGCTGGCAGGCGACCTCGTGCATCCTCTCCGCCCACGGCGACCGCTTCTCCGGTGACTTCGTCGTCGTGCACCTGCACCCGTCGGGCCACCGGCTCGAGCTCGCGCTGGTCGACGTCAGCGGCAAGGGCACCGGGGCGGGCACCCGCTCGCTGCTGCTCTCCGGGGCGCTCGGCGGCCTCCTGGGCGCCGTGCCGTCCGCGGACTTCCTCCGCGCGGCCAACGACTACCTGGTCCGCCAGGGCTGGGACGAGGGCTTCGCCACCGCCGTGCACGTCGACATCGACCTGCAGACCGGCGACTACTCGGTCGCGAACGCCGGGCACCCCTCGCCGGCCCGGTTCACCTCGGGCCGGGGGCGCTGGACCGTCCTCGACGCCGGCCGCGGCCCGCTCCTCGGGCTGCTCCCGGACGTCACCTTCCCCCGGCAGAGCGGCTCCCTGGCCCCGGGCGACGCGCTGCTGATCTACTCCGACGGCGTCGTCGAGGCGCGCGACCGCGACCTCACCGACGGCATCGACCGGATGCTCGGTATCGCGGCGCTGTCGGTGCTGCGGGACGGCGACGTCGCCCGCGACGTGTGCGAGGCGGCCCGTTCGGGAGAGGATGACGACCGGGCCGCGCTGTCCTTGCGCCGGCTCTGAGACCGAACCGACCCCCGGAGGACCTGCCGTGGCCACCCGCCCGGTGCTCGACCACGCGCCCCGCGAGGGCGTGCGCACCTTCACCCCCCGCTGGCGCAACAGCGCGCTGACCGACGCCCGGATGGCGACGCTGCTGCCGGGCCGCGCCCTGCCCGACGGCCCGCTGGACTGGGAGGCGGTGACCGGCCGGCGCTCCCCGGTGGTGCTCGAGATCGGGTCCGGCCACGGGGCCGCCGCGATCGCCTGCGCCGCCGCACACCCCGAGGCCGACGTCGTCGCCGTCGAGGTCCACGTGCCCGGCGTGGCGCGCATGCTGGCGGCCGCCGAGGAGGCCGAGGTCCCCAACCTCTGGGTGCACCCCGGGGATGCCGTGCCCCTGCTCACCGAGCGGGTCCCGGCGGCGTCGCTGGCCGCGGTGCACCTCTTCTTCCCCGACCCGTGGCCGAAGCAGCGGCACGCCAAGCGGCGCTTCGTCCAGCAGCACAGCCTCGAGCTGCTCGCCTCGCGGCTGGTGCCCGGCGGGGTGCTGCGGATCGCCACCGACATCGACGCCTACGCCGCGCACTGCCGCGTGCAGCTGGACCACCACGGTCGCTGGGACGTGGTCGAGGGGGAGCGGCCGGGCTGGCGACCGCGGGACGGGTTCGAGGCCAAGGGCCTGCGCGCCGGCCGCACCGTCACCGAGCTCCGCTGCACCCTCCGCTGACCCGCCCCACTTTCCCGCCTGATGGTCGGGGTAGCCGGATTCGAACCGGCGGCCTTCCGCTCCCAAAGCGGACGCGCTACCAAGCTGCGCCATACCCCGCGGCACGCCGGACCCCGGTCGGGGTGATTTCTGTTCCCGCGAGCGCGCCCCATAGGCTAGCGCTGCCCTCGCGGTGCACGCCGACGAGGTGCGCGGGCGTAGCTCAATGGCAGAGCCCCAGCCTTCCAAGCTGGCCATGCGGGTTCGATTCCCGTCGCCCGCTCCACCACCGGATGCCGCGGTCCGGCCAGGGCCCTCTTCGTCAGTAGTGCGGGCGGCCCAGCATCCGTGGACGGCGGACGCTGACCCGCGACCACAGCGCCCGCTGGAGCAGCAGGGTCAGCCAGCCGGCGACCGCCATCCCGGCGACGTTGATGCCGAGCTGCGCCGCTGACCGCCCGACCTCACCCCACGCCCCGACCGCCACCCCGAGCGCGATGTTGCCGGCCGCCGGCACCGTCGTCACCGAGATGAACACCCCGGCGAGGTTGGACGTGCGCCCCGATGTCAGGGACAGCACCCCGGCCGCCGCCGCGATGACGGCGACGACGAGGTTCCAGTGGTCGGGGTGGTCGATGAACGCGGTCTGGGTCCGCCCGCGGACGAGCTCGGAGTACGAGAGCCAGCCCACCGCGCGCGCCACGAGCCCGAGGAGCACGGTGACGACGATGCCCGCGGCGAAGCCGAGGACGAGGGTGCGGGTGGCGAAGCGCAGCAGGTGCACGCGCCGGCGCACGAGCGAGAGCCCGATCGCGGCGATCGGACCGAACTCCGGGCCGAGGACCATCGCGGCGACGACGAGGATCGGGGAGTCCTGGACGATCGCCACCCCGGCGATGAGGGTGGCCAGGGTCATGAACGACAGGTAGGTCCAGTTCAGCTCGGACTCCGCGTACGCCCGGTGCGCCACCTCGGCCCAGACGACGGCGTCGGCGCTCGCGCCCGGCGCCTCCTTCTCCGCCCGGTAGGCCGGCCGGGAGATCCAGGTGTCGACCGGCTGGACCCGGATCGTGCCCTCCTCGTGTACCCCCAGGTCGCGCAGCGCGTCGACGACGGCGTTCGTCCCCTCCCGGGCCACGTCGGCCATCACGACGTCGCCCACGGGGAGCAGCGAGGTGCCCCGCGCCACGGCCAGCCCGCTGACCCCCTCCGCCGCGCGCAGCACCTCGAGGACGTCGTCGGTCAACCCTGCCGGGACGGACACGCGCAGCGACAGCACGTCGTCAGTGTGCCGCAGCAGGTCCGTCGCCGGGCCGACCGCTCCTGCCATGCTGGGGCGGTGACCTCGGTGGACCGACGCCCGACCGGCCTGGGCCGGCACCGGTTCCGGCACCCGGCGCAGATCGTCGTCGCGGCGTTCGCCGGGGCCGTGGCCGCCGGGACGGTCCTGCTGGTCCTGCCGGTCTGCCAGGCCGAGGGCCAGCGCACCGACGTCCTCAGCGCCCTCTTCACCGCGACGAGCGCGATCTGCGTCACCGGGCTCACCGTGGTCGACACCGAGAAGTACTGGAGCCCGGCGGGGCAGGTCGTCATCCTCGCCCTCATCCAGATCGGCGGCTTCGGGATCATGACCCTGGCCTCGCTGCTCGCCCTCTTCGTCTCACGACGGCTGGGTCTGCGCACCCGGGTCACCGCCGCCGCCGAGACCAAGAGCGTCGGCATCGGCGACGTCCGCACCGTCCTGCGGGGGGTGTTCGCGATCACCGTCGTCGTCGAGGGCGTGACCGCGGCCGTCCTCACCGGCCGCTTCCTCACCGACGGCCAGCCACCGGCCCGGGCCGCCTGGCTCGGGGTCTTCCACGCCGTCTCGGCCTTCAACAACGCCGGGTTCTCGCTCTTCAGCGACAACCTGACCCGCTTCCTCACCGACGGCTGGATCCTCGTCCCGGTCTGCCTCGCGGTCATCGTCGGCGGGATCGGGTTCCCCGTCATCCTCGAGCTGAGCCGGCGGACCCGCCCCCGGCGGTGGAGCCTGCACACCAAGCTCACCCTGACGATGACCGCGATCCTCCTCGTCGGCGGGACGATCTTCGTCACCATCAGCGAGTGGGACAACCAGCGGACCATCGGGACCCTCGACGCGGCCCACAAGGTGCTCGGCGGGTTCTTCGGCGCCGTCCAGCCGCGGACCGCGGGCTTCAACGTCTGGGACTACTCCGAGATCACCCAGGAGACCAAGCTCGGCACGATCCTGCTGATGTTCGTCGGCGGCGGGTCGGCGGGCACCGCGGGCGGCCTCAAGGTGACCACCTTCGTCCTGCTGCTCTTCGTCATCATCGCCGAGGTGCGGGGTGAGCCGCAGGCCTCGGCGTTCGACCGGCGGCTCGAGCCGCGGGTCATCCGCCAGGCGCTCACCGTCGCGCTGCTCGGAGTGGCCGCCGTCGTCGGGTCGACGATGCTGCTCACCGAGCTCACCGACTTCTCGATCCCGGACGTCATGTTCGAGGCCACCTCCGCCTTCTCGACCGTCGGCCTCTCGACCGGGCTGACCCCGAACATGGGGGTGCCGGGCAAGCTCGTCCTCATCGCCCTGATGTTCGTCGGCCGGCTCGGGCCGATCACCCTGGTCTCCGCCCTCGCCCTGCGTGAGCGGACCCGCCGCTACTCCCTCCCGGAAGGAGCACCCCTCATTGGCTAGGAACATCGCGGATGCCGGGGGCGTCGTCGTCCTCGGCCTCGGCCGGTTCGGCAAGTCCCTCGCCCTGGAGCTGGAACGGGACGGTATCGAGGTGCTCGGAGTCGAGCGCGACGGCAAGCGGGTCCAGGACCTCGCCGGCCGGCTGACCCACGTGGTCCAGGCCGACAGCACCGACGTCGAGGCGATGCGCCAGCTGTCGGTCGGCGAGTTCGGCCGGGCCGTCATCGGCATCGGCAGCGACCTCGAGGCCAGCGTCCTCACCGCCTTCGTGCTGCGCAGCCTCGGGGTGCGCAACATCTGGGCCAAGGCAGTCAGCGAGTCCCAGGGCAAGATCCTCGAGCAGGTCGGGGTCGGCCACATCGTCCGGCCCGAGCACGACATGGGCCGCCGGGTCGCCCACCTGGTACGCGGCAAGATGATCGACTACATCGAGTTCGACGACGGCTACGCGATCGTCAAGACCACCCCCCCGCGCAGCATCCTCGGCAAGACCCTCGCCGACGCCGGGGTCCGCTCCCAGCACGGCGTGACGATCGTCGGCATCAAGACCCGGGGCAAGGACTTCACCTACGCCCTCCCGGACTCGGTGGCGCACGAGGGCGACCTGATCATCGTCTCGGGGGAGCGCGCCAAGGTCGAGCGCTTCAGCAACCTGGACTAGGACCCCCGCCGGAGGCCGTGGCCGGGGGTCGCGCGCGGATTCGGCCCCGCCGTGGCCGGGCGCTAGCATGGGTCCTTGGTGCCGACCGGGTCACGCCATCGCGCGAGCCCGGGCCCTCCGGTCCACCCGGCCCCGGCCCCACCCCTTGCCCCCGACACCACCGCGTGGAGTGCCTGAAGTGAAGAGTGCCGTCGAGACCCTCAGCCCGACCCGGGTCAAGCTGACCGTCGAGGTCCCGTTCGAGGAGCTGAGGCCGATGCTCGACCAGGCCTACCGGACGATCGGTGCGCAGATCCAGGTGCCGGGGTTCCGCCGGGGCAAGGTGCCGAGCCGCATCATCGACCAGCGCGTCGGCCGCGGTGCGGTCGTCCAGGAGGCCGTCAACGAGGCGCTGCCGAAGTTCTTCGCCGAGGCGGTGGAGGCCGAGGACGTGCGCGCCATCGGCCAGCCGGACGTCGACGTCACCGCGGTCCCGCTCGAGGACGGCCAGGACCTCGAGTTCACCGTCGAGACCGACGTGCGCCCCACCATCGAGCTGCCCGACCTCGCGGGCATCGCGGTCGAGGTCGACACCGTCGAGGTCACCGACGAGGACGTGGAGGAGCGGCTCACCGCCCTCCGCGAGCGCTTCGGCACGCTGGTCGGCGTCGACCGCGCCGTCGAGGAGGGCGACCACGTCTCGGTCGACCTCTCCGCCCAGATCGACGGCGAGGAGATCGACACCGTCTCCGGCGTCTCCTACGAGGTCGGCTCCGGCACCATGCTCGAGGGCATGGACGAGGCGCTGGTCGGCATGGCGGCCGGGGACAGCAAGGACTTCACCGCGCCCCTGGCCGGCGGCGACCGGGAGGGCCAGGAGGCCGACTGCACGGTGACCGTGCAGTCGGTCAAGGTCCGCGAGCTCCCCGCGCTCGACGACGACTTCGCCCAGCTCGCCTCCGAGTTCGACACCCTCGAGGAGCTGCGCGCCGACGTCGTCACCCAGGCCGAGCAGGCCAAGCGCTACGAGCAGGGCGTCCAGGCCCGTGACCGCCTCCTCGAGAAGCTGCTCGAGATGGTCGAGGTCGCCGTGCCCGACGGCCTCGTCGAGGCCGAGGTGCACACCCACCTCGAGGGCGAGAACCGGCTGGAGGACGAGGAGCACCGGGCCGAGGTCGACGAGTCGACCCGCCGGGCGCTGCGGGCCCAGTTCCTCCTCGACGCCATCGCCGAGAAGCTCGAGCTCCAGGTCGAGCAGCCCGAGCTGATCGAGTACCTCATCATGAGCGCCCAGCAGTACGGCATGGACCCCAACCAGTTCGCGCAGGCCATCGAGCAGCAGAACCAGATCCCGGCGATGGTCCAGGAGGTCGCCCGCCGCAAGGCGCTGGCCACCGTCCTCGACGACGCCAAGGTCACCGACACCGCCGGCGCCGAGGTCGACCTCGACGCGCTCGTCCCGGACCAGGAGGCCTCCGAGGAGGAGGCCATCGCCGACGAGGCCGCCACCGCCGACGAAGCCGGCGCCCGGGCCTGAGGCCTCGGGCACCGCAGGACGAGTCGCCCACGCCCCCCGGGGGCGCGGGCGACTCGTGCGTCCGGAGCCGGGGGCGCCCGCTCAGGCCGGGGGACGGGCCGTCGTCGTCCCGACCCGCAGCGAGACCGGGAACGGCTCGTCCGAGACCGGTTCGCCGTCCAGCGCGCGGCGGACCAGCCGGCCGAGCCGCCTGCCCTTCTCGGCCCCCGGCTGCAGGACGGTGGTCAGGGTGTGGTCGAGCCAGGGCAGGTCGACCCCGTCGAACCCGGTGACCGAGACGTCCTCGGGGACCCGAAGCCCGAGCGACTCGGCCGCCCGGACGGCCCCGGCGGCGAGCAGGTCGGCCTGCGCGACGACCGCGGTCGGCCGGCGGTGCTCGGGGGCGTCGAGGAGCATCCGGGCCGCCCGTTCCCCGGAGCCCACGCTGAGGTCCTCCGCCGCGACCGCGAGGGCGCCCGGCCCGGCGAGGTCGAGGAACCCGCGCAGCCGGCCGGCGGCGTCGGGATAGGTCGCGCCGTCGAGGTCGGCCGGACCGACCCGCCGGGTCCCCGCCCCGGGGGAGAGGTGCATCGCCAGGTGTGCGACGCGGCGGTGGCCGAGCCCGAGGACGTGAGCGGTGGTCAGCCGGATGGCTGCCGCCTCGTCGGTCCGGACGTGGTGCACCCGCGGGTCGAGCGGGGCGCCGCTGCCGACCAGGACCACCCCGCGCGCGTGCAGCGCGTCGACCAGGGGGTTCTCGTGTGCCCCGCACAGCGGGAAGACGACGGCGTCGACGGCCTGCGTCGCCAGCTGCGCCACCGCGCGCCGCGGGTCCTCGGGGGGCTGGGCGACGAGGAGCATGGTCCGTCCGGCGGCGTCGAGCTCCTCGGCCAGGCCGTCGAGGACGGCCAGGGCGAAGGGGTCGCGGAAGGCGAGCCGCAGCGGGCCGTCGACGACGACCGCCACCGTGCCGACCCGGCCGCGGCGCAGCGACGAGGCGAGCGGGTCCGGCCCGCTGAACCCGAGCTCGTCCGCGGCCGCCCGGACCCGGCCCGCGGTCCGGTCGGCGACCGGACCCTTCCCGCTGAAGACCAGGGATGCGGTCGACGTCGAGACCCCGGCCCGGTCGGCGACGTCGCGCAGCGTGGCCCGGCGGCCACCGGGGCCGGCTTGACCTGCTGCGCCCATGCGGACGACAATATCGAATCGATTCGATCGAATCGATTCGACCCCGCCGTCCGCCCCCGCCGAGAGAGCCCGTGAGCGCCACCGTGCCCCCGCCGACCACCCTTCCCCGCCAGCGCGCGATCCGGGCCCGGTTGGCGGTGTTCGTCGTCTTCGCGCTGGCCGGTCTCGTCTTCGCCTCGTGGGCCTCGCGGATCGCCGACACCAAGGCCGCGCTCGGGCTGACCCCCGGCGAGCTCGGGGCGACGCTGCTCGCGGCGAGCCTGGGGTCGGTCACCGGCCTGCCGCTCGCCGGGCGGGTGAGCGACCGGCTGGGCGCCGCCCGGACCGTCGCGCTCGGGATGTCCCTCTCGCTCACCGGGCTGGTCGCGGTCGGCGCGGTCGTCGACCTGCGCGGGCCGCGGCTGGTCCTGGCCGCCGGGCTCTTCCTCGTCGGGCTGGGGGTCGGGCTCTGGGACGTCGCGATGAACCTCGAGGGAGCGGCCGTCGAGCACGCGCTCGACGCCTCGGTGATGCCGCACTTCCACGCCTCGTTCAGCGGCGGGACGGTCCTCTCCGCCCTGGTCGGCTCGGGGATGTCCTGGGCGCACGTCCCGCTGACCGTGCACTTCGCGGGCGCCGTCGCGGTGACCGCCGTCCTCGCCGGCTGGGCCGTCCGCCGCTTCCTGCCCCGGGCGGTCGAGGCCGAGGTCGACGAGGGCGACGGGCCGGCGCCCCGGGCCCGGCAGCGCTCCGCGTGGCTCGAGCCGCGCACCGTGCTCATCGGGGTCGTCGTCTTCGCCGCGGCCTTCACCGAGGGCACCGCCAACGACTGGCTGGCCGTCGCGTTCGTCGACGGCCACGACCTGCCCGCCTGGACCGGGGTCCTCGGCTTCGCGACCTTCCTCACCTTCATGACCGTCGGCCGGGTGCTCGGCACGGGGCTGCTCGACCGGCACGGCCGGGTCCCCGTCCTGCGGGTCGGCTTCGGGCTGGCGGTCCTCGGTGCCGCCCTCGTCGTCTGGGGGTCGCCCGCGCTGGCCTTCGGCGGCGCCGCCGTCTGGGGGGTCGGGGCGGCTCTCGGCTTCCCGGTGGGGATGAGCGCCTCGGCCGACGACCCGGCCAGGGCCGCGGCGCGGATGTCGGTCGTCGCGACGATCGGCTACGGCGCCTTCCTCGCCGGCCCGCCGCTGCTCGGCTTCCTCGGGGACCGCGTGGGCGTGCTGCACTCCCTCCTCGTCGTCGGGGCCCTGGCCCTGCTCGCCCTGTCCGTCGTCTCGTCGGTGCGCGAGCCGGACGGCCGTCCCCGGGCGGCGTCCCGGCGGCCGCAGCAGGGCTCGCCGGTCGGCTGAGACCGGTCGCGGACCGCCCCGGCCGGGCCGTTGTGCTCACGGCGAACACGAGGCGGGCGGGGGACTCGCCCGGCGGGACCGCGCGTTAGGGTCACTGACAGCCAAGCACCCCGAGACGGAGGAGCGACCCAGCGTGACCAGCAGCGAGATCGTCGCCGCGGGAGACGGCCAGAAGGCCGGCCTCGACGACAACATCTACAACCGCCTCCTCAAGGAGCGGATCATCTTCCTCGGCTCCGACGTCCGCGACGACAACGCGAACGCGATCTGCGCGCAGATGCTGCTCCTCGCCGCCGAGGACCCGGAGAAGGACATCTGGCTCTACATCAACTCCCCGGGCGGCTCGGTGACCGCCGGCATGGCGATCTTCGACACCATGCAGTGGGTCCCCAACGACGTCGCGACGGTGGCGATGGGGATGGCCGCCTCGATGGGCCAGTTCCTCCTGTCGGCCGGCACTCCCGGCAAGCGCTACGCCACCCCGCACGCCCGGGTGATGATGCACCAGCCGTCCGGCGGCATCGGCGGGACCGCCTCGGACATCAAGATCCAGGCCGAGCAGCTCATCCACATCAAGAAGCAGATGGCCGAGCTGATCGCCGAGCACACCGGCCAGACGATCGACCAGATCGAGAAGGACTCCGACCGCGACCGGTGGTTCACCGCCGCGGAGGCCAAGGAGTACGGCTTCGTCGACCACGTCATCAGGAAGGCCGACATGGCGGGCCGGCGCAGCGACAACCCGGTGACCTCCGACTGACCCGGCCGAGACGACCCGAGAGAGAGACATGGACGCCAACATCACCGGCCGCCTCCACCAGCCGGCCCCGAGCAACCGCTACATCATGCCGCAGTTCGAGGAGCGGACCTCGTACGGCATGAAGCGGCTGGACCCCTACACCAAGCTCTTCGAGGACCGGATCATCTTCCTCGGGGTGCAGGTCGACGACGCCTCCGCCGACGACGTCATCGCCCAGCTCATCGTCCTGGAGTCCCAGGACCCCGACCGCGACATCCTCATGTACATCAACAGCCCCGGCGGATCGTTCACGGCGATGACGGCGATCTACGACACGATGCAGTACGTCCGCCCCGACGTGCAGACCTACTGCATCGGCCAGGCCGCCTCGGCCGCGGCGGTGCTCCTCGGCGCCGGCGCCCAGGGCAAGCGGTTCGCGCTGCCGAACGCGCGGGTGCTGATCCACCAGCCCGCCATCGAGGGCACCGGGGGCATGGCCTCCGACCTGGAGATCCAGGCCAACGAGATCATCCGGATGCGCGGGTGGCTCGAGGACACCATCGCCAAGCACAGCAAGCGACCGGTCGAGGACGTCCGCAGGGACATCGAGCGCGACAAGATCCTCTCCGCGGAGGGGGCCAAGGAGTACGGCCTCATCGACGAGGTCCTCGCCTCGCGCAAGGCCTCGGCCTGAGCCGACGAGCCCCGGCCGAGCACAGCCCGGATGCCGCCCGCTCCGCAGGGAGCGGGCGGCATCGCTCGGTCCGGTGCGGCCGGGGCGGGCCGGTTCCGCTGTCAGCGGACAGGCGCGACGCGCCGCGCCGGGGCGGGCTTCAATGGGTGCGGCAGGACCCGGCGGCAGGTAGCGTCGGGGTCGTTGCTCGAGCCGAGGGAAGGGTGCATTCGTGGCACGCGTGGGAGAGACCAGCGACCTGCTGAAGTGCTCCTTCTGCGGCAAGTCGCAGAAGCAGGTCAAGAAGCTCATCGCCGGTCCCGGCGTCTACATCTGTGACGAGTGCATCGACCTGTGCAACGAGATCATCGAGGAGGAGCTCGCCGAGTCCGGTGAGCTGGGGCTCGACGAGCTGCCGAAGCCGAAGGAGATCTTCGACTTCCTCGAGCAGTACGTCATCGGCCAGGACGTCGCGAAGAAGGCCCTGGCCGTCGCCGTCTACAACCACTACAAGCGGATCCAGGCCGGCGAGGCCGCCTCGGGCAAGCGGGACCCCGACCACGTCGACATCGCCAAGTCCAACATCCTGCTCATCGGCCCGACCGGCTGCGGCAAGACCTACCTCGCCCAGACCCTCGCGAAGATGCTCAACGTGCCGTTCGCGATCGCCGACGCCACCGCGCTCACCGAGGCCGGCTACGTCGGGGAGGACGTCGAGAACATCCTCCTGAAGCTGATCCAGGCCGCCGACTACGACGTCAAGAAGGCCGAGACCGGCATCATCTACATCGACGAGGTCGACAAGATCGCCCGCAAGAGCGAGAACCCGTCGATCACCCGCGACGTCTCCGGCGAGGGGGTGCAGCAGGCCCTGCTCAAGATCCTCGAGGGCACGACGGCCTCGGTGCCACCGCAGGGCGGGCGCAAGCACCCGCACCAGGAGTTCATCCAGATCGACACGACGAACGTCCTGTTCATCGTCGGCGGGGCGTTCGCCGGGCTGGAGAAGCTCATCGAGTCGCGCAACGGGAAGAAGGGCCTCGGCTTCGGCTCCGAGCTGCACACCCCCAAGGACCTCGCGGAGTCGATCCACGACGTCATGCCCGAGGACCTCATGAAGTTCGGGCTCATCCCCGAGTTCATCGGGCGCCTGCCGGTCATCACGACGGTCAGCCCGCTCGACACCGCCTCGCTCGTCCAGATCCTCACCGAGCCGCGCAACGCCCTCGTCAAGCAGTACCAGAAGATGTTCGAGATCGACGGGGTCGAGCTCGAGTTCTCCGAGGACGCGGTCGAGGCGGTCGCCGAGCAGGCACTGGCCCGCGGCACCGGCGCCCGCGGCCTGCGGGCGATCATGGAGGAGGTCCTCCTCCCGGTCATGTTCGACGTGCCGAGCGACGACGAGATCGCCAAGGTCCTGCTGACCCGCGACGTCGTGCTCAAGAACGTCAACCCGACGATCGTCCGGCACGACGCGGAGACCACCCGCAAGCGCGCGCCCCGCAAGCGCTCCGCCTGATCGCGCCGAGGGGCCGGCGCTCCGAGGCCGCCCGGGCCCCCCTCGTGCCGGCTACCGGCCCACGCCGGGGCGGTACGCGCTGCGCAGCACCCACAGCAGCCCCGCTGTCGCGGCCACCGCGGCCGGGACGAGCCAGCCGGCCCAGGTGTCCGGTGTCCGGCCGGCGAGGGCCCCGGCCAGGCCGCCGGCCACCGCCAGCCCCCCGAGCGAGGCGAACGCGGTGGCGGTGCGCCCGGCCGTGGCCGACGGCAGCGCGGCCCGTGGCGGCCAGGCCGCGAGCAGGCTGAGGGCGAGGTGGGTCGCGAGGACCGCGAGCGCGGTGAGCACGACGACGGCCCAGTCGAGCACCGCGGCCGGGGTCGAGGAGACCATCGCGTAGGAGCCCACCTGGGCGAGGACGAGCAGGTGCGGGGCCCACCCCTCCGGGGCGAAGACGGCCCGCGCGGTGAAGACCACGAGGAGCGGCACGGCCAGGGGCAGGACGTCGGGGCCGGCCAGGGCGAGGACGAGGACGACGAGCAGGTCGGCGAGGACGACGACGGAGAACGCGAGCCGGCGCCACCGGGTCGCCGGGATCACCGGGACACCGCCGAGGGCGCCCGGCCGCGCCGGCCGAGGGCGCGCAGCACGGCATCGAGGGAGCCGGGCCCCACCCAGCGGACCACCGGGACCCCGGCCGACTCGCACCGTCGCTCCTCCGCCGCCCGCTCGGCGAGCCGCATCCGCCACGCCAGGCGCGCGGTGTCCGCCGGCAGCTTCGGGGCGAGGGCCGCGAGCAGCTCGGGCGCCGGCTCGGGCTCGAGGAGGGCGGCGGGCAGGGTGTCGATGACGATGACGTGGTGCCCGGTGCGGGAGAGGTGGATCGCGTGCCCGAGCAGGTCCCGCTCGAGGATGGGGGACAGGACGATGACGACCGCACCGGGGCGCAGCCCGCGCGCCATCCGGGCCCGCAGGGTGCGCACCCGGCGCACGGTGCCCACGCCGGGCTCGGTCAGGGCCAGGGCGGCGAGCAGCCGGTGCAGGTGCTGGCGGCCGCCGAGCGCCGGCACCTCCCGGATCGCCGCGGCGTGCACGTTGAGGCCGACCCGGTCCCCGGCGCGCAGGTAGTGGGCCGCGATGGCCCCGGCGACGGCCACCCCGAGGTCGACGCTGCCGCGGGAGCCGCGCTCCTTCGCCGGGCCGCGGGCGTCGGTCGAGGCGTCGAGGAGGATCCGCACCTCGGTGTCGTGGTCGGCGTAGGTCGTCGTCACGTGCAGGGTGCCCGTGCGCAGGGAGACCGGCCAGTGGATCCGGCGCAGCCGGTCCCCGGTCTGGAACGGGCGGATGTCGGCGAGCTCGCTGCCCTCGCCCGGCCGGGCCGAACGGTGGCTGCCGACCAGGCCGACCGGGTGCGGCAACGGGGCGCCGGAGGAGAAGGTGTCCGGCTCGGGCAGCGCCGCCACCCGGCAGCCGAGGGTCGTCTCGGGTTGCCACATCCAGGCCTGGAGGTCCCCGAACGCGGCGACCTGGGCCGGCCCGAGCCGCCGCGGACCCCACCGTTCGAGCCTGCCCTCGACCGCGACCGCGACGGTGCGGGCCCCGCGGACCGCGGCCGCGGCGACGTGGCCGTGCTCCGGGGTCGAGGCGATGTCCGGGTCGGTGGGGAGGATCGCGACGAGGTCGCGCAGGCCGGGCGTGGCGTCGACGTCGATCTGCCAGCGCAGCCTGGAGCCCACCGCCGACACCGGCGTCGGCACCTGCATCGAGATCGAGGGGCGCCGGGTCGGGCGGGTCAGCGCCGCCCAGACGCCGGCCGCGACGAGCGGCAGGGCGACGACCGCGAGGGCGCCGTCGCCCGCGACGACGGCGTAGACCGCGGCCGCCAGGCCGACGACGACGGCCCGGCTGAGGGAGGGCGTGGGGCGCCAGGACCCGGTCACCGGCCGGCGGACACCGTGCGCGGCGTCGGGACGGTGCGCAGGAGGTCGCTGACGACGCTCGCGGAGGTGACCTCGCTCATCCACAGCTCCGGGCGGACCATGACCCGGTGCTCCAGGACCGCCCCGGCCACGGCCTTGACGTCGTCCGGGGCGAGG
This sequence comes from uncultured Actinomycetota bacterium, assembly GCA_963772645.1. GTDB lineage: Bacteria > Actinomycetota > Actinomycetes > Actinomycetales > Dermatophilaceae > DASSQJ01. The sequence continues at coordinate 16,033 of CAVYYD010000001.1, read as the reverse complement.
AAGTCCCGGCCCTTGATCGCCGCGTAGCGCCCGGCCGACGAGGAGCAGCGCGAGCGAGCCGCGCGGCGAGGCACCGAGCAGCACCTGCTCGTGCTCCCGGGTGGCTGTGACGAGCGAGACGCAGTACCGGCCGACCTCCGGGTCGACGGCGACGTCCTCGATGGCGTCCTGCATCGCCATCAGGCCCTCGGCGTCGACGACCCGCGGGATGGACTGCTCCTCGCGGCGCCGTGTCATCCGGCGGCGCAGCACCTCCCACTCCTCGAGCTGGGTGGGGTAGCCGAAGGCGACCCGGACGAGGAAGCGGTCGAGCTGGGCCTCCGGCAGCGGGTAGGTGCCCTCGTACTCGACCGGGTTGGCGGTGGCGAGGACGTGGAAGGGCCGCTCCAGCGGGAAGGTCTGGCCCTCGACGGTGACCTGCCGTTCCTGCATCGCCTCGAGGAGCGCGGACTGGGTCTTCGGCGGGGTCCGGTTGATCTCGTCGGCGAGGAGCAGCCCGGTGAAGACCGGGCCCCGGCGGAACTCGAAGCTCGAGGTGCCCTGGTCGTAGACGAAGGAGCCGGTGAGGTCGGCCGGGAGCAGGTCGGGGGTGAACTGGGCACGGGCGAAGTCCAGGCCGAGGGCCTGGGCGAAGGTGCGCGCCGCGAGAGTCTTGCCGAGGCCCGGGTAGTCCTCCATGAGGACGTGGCCGCCCGCGAGGATGCCGGCGAGCACCACCTCGGTGGCGCTGCGCTTGCCGACGACGACGCCGTCGACGGCGTCGAGCACCTCCGTGGCGAGCTCGCGGGTGGTCTCGAGGTCCATCGGTCTCCTTCGGTCGGGGCCGCTCGGGCCGGTCGGGCCCGCTCGGGTGGTCGGGGATGGTGGGTCAGCGGGGGTCGAGCTCGGTGAGCAGGCGCTCCACCTCGGCCCGGGTGAGGCGCCGGGGTGGGCCCAGGAGGTAGTCCCCGAGCGGAGACGATGATGCCGGGTCCGCCCCGTGGTGGGGGCGGTGGGGTCCGGCGACCTCCCGGAACCACCGCTGGAGCCGGGCCGGGCTGTCCGGGTCGCGGCCCTGCGGGTCGACGAGGGCGGCCAGGGTCCCCATCCGTCCCTCGTACTCCACCGGTGGCTCGGCCCGCTGGCCCCAGGCCCAGTCCGGCCGGTTCGGGTGCAGGGTCTCGGCCGCCCGGTACGCGGCGACCGCGAGGACCAGCGCGCTCGCGGCCGCGAGGACGACCGGCCCGCGCAGGACGGCGAGCAGCACGACGAGGACGACACCGCCGACGAGGAGCCAGCGGCGGCGCCCCGGGTCACCCACGCGGACCCCCCATGGCCTCGGCGAGCCCCAGGTGGCGCTCGAGCTCGGCGTCGACCCGCCGGTGGGCCGCCTCGGCGCGCTGCCGGTCGGCCTCGGTGAGCTCGTGCGGGCTGTACCGGGCCTCACGGAACAGCGCGGCGAGGTCCTCGAGGGCGTCGGCGGAGACGTCGTGGCTGCGCAGGGTCGCCAGGACGACCTCGGTGGAGGTGCGCGAGCGCAGGAGCGGCACCCCGGCGATGGCGATGCTCGCCTCCAGGCGTGCCCACGCGGCGACGATGCCCTCCCGCGGGGTGCCGGCGCCGAGGGCGGCGAGGCGCTCGCCCTGGTCGGCGAGCACGGCCGCGGGGACGACCCCGGCGGTCGTGGGGTCCTCGGGTGGCGGCACGCGGCGGTCGCGCCAGGTCCGCAGCAGGGCGCGCACGATGATGACCGCGAGCAGCGTGACGGCAGCGGCGACGACGACGACGAGCAGCCAGGCGAGGACGGCGGCCAGCCGGTCGTCGACCCAGGCGGAGGAGTAGGTGATGTCCCAGCCGAGGACCTGCAGGGGGTGGTTGCGCACCCCCTGGTCGGGCGGGCTGATGACGAGCTCGGCCGGCGGGGGGAGGCCCGGCAGCCGCACCGGGGGGCGCGGCGCGGCCGCTGCCCAGAGCAGGAGCAGGCCCGCGACGGCGGCCGTGGCCAGCACCCGGGGGCGCCGGCCCGGCTGCGGACGGGCGGTGGGACGGGACGGCACGGGGACACACAACCAGATCGATGCTGGCGTCGGTAGCCCGAGGTGGTAACGATTGGTCCGTGACGACGACCTTCCGGCTCCGGGCCGGCGACCGCGGACCGGTCCAGCAGTCTCCGGTCACCTGCGGGTCGGCCTGCCTGACCGTGGCGCGGATGCTCGTCGACCCGGTCTTCGCGTCCTGGGTGCGCACCGGCGACCCGCACCCGCCCGGTGCCCCGGCCGGGGAGACCGCCGAGGAGCGGTTCGCCGCCTACGAGCGTGTCGTCATGGGCCGGACCAACGGGCTGCTCGCGGGCGGCCACCGGCTCAACGCGCCGTGGCCGCGGGCGCTCGGCACCCCGCCGTGGGGCGCCAAGCACGAGCTGGAGTTCGGCGCATCCCGCCGCGGGACCAGCTACACGGTCGACCTCTGGCGGCACGAGTCGCCCGGGGGGCTCGTCGAGGACTTCGACACCCTCGTCGACGTCGTCGCGGAGGGCGAGCCCGGGTTGCTCTACATCGGCAACGGGCTCGCGCCCCGGCACGTCGTGCTCGTCCTGCCCGGCGACGGGGACCGCAACCTCGACGTCTACGACCCCGGCTCGGGCCGGGTCGACCACCTGCGCCGGGACGCGGTCGTCGAACGCAGGATGCGCCTGTCCGGCTGGGACGTCCCGTGGATGGCGGTGCGGCCGGCGGGGCTGCGCCGGGTCGAGGAGCGCCGGCTGGCCGTCGACCTCGGGCCGGCCCCGGCCTGAGCGCCGCCACCGAGGCGCCGCTCAGGCCGGTGGCCGGTGCGCCTCCAGGTAGGCCAGCACCGCGAGCACCCGGCGGTGGCCGTCCTCGTCGGGCGCGAGGTCGAGCTTGGCCAGGATGCTGCTGACGTGGGTCTCGACGGTTCGCTCGGTGAGCCAGAGCCGTCGGCTGATGCCCAGGTTGGTCCGTCCCTCGGCCATCAGGGCCAGCACGTCGTGCTCACGCGGGGTCAGGGCGGACAGCGCGGAGCCGCTGCGGCTCGCCAGCAGCCGGCCGACGACCTCCGGGTCGAGCGCCGAGCCGCCGGCCGCGACCCGCTCGATGGTGGCGAGGAAGTCGTCGACGTCCAGGACGCGGTCCTTGAGCAGGTAGCCGAAGGCCCCCTGCGAGACGAGCGCCACCGAATGCCGCGTCTCGACGTGGGCGGACAGCAGGAGGACGGGCAGCCCGGGCCGCTCCCGCCGCATCGTGGCCGCCGCCCGCGCCCCGTCGTCCGTGCGCTCCGGCGGCATCCGGATGTCGACGACCGCGATGTCCGGGCCGGTCCGTCGGACGACGTCGAGCAGGGCGTCGGCGTCCGCCGCGGTCCCGACGACCTCGTACCCGCTCGAGGTGAGCAGCGCGGCGACCCCCTCGCGGAAGAGGGCGGAGTCCTCGCCGATCACGACCCGCACGGCAGCCTCGCCTCCACGACGGTGCCGGCACCGGCCCGGCTGGAGAGCTCGAGCCGCCCGCCGACCGCACCGACCCGGTCGTGCAGCCCGGCGAGCCCCGAGCCGGGCCGGACCCGTGCGCCACCGCGCCCGTCGTCGGCGACCCGCAGGACGAGGTCCGGCCCGACCCGGCCGAGCTGGACCCGGATGCGGCGGCCGCCGCTGTGCCGCACGGCGTTGGTCACCGCCTCGGCGGCGACGAAGTAGGCCGTCGTCGCGATCACGTCCGGGAGCCCGTCCTCGCCGTCCAGCCCCTGGTCCACCTCGAGCTCGAGGGGGAGCGCCGCGGTGCGGGACAGGTTCGCCAGTGCGGCACCGAGCCCGTCGTCGAGGCTGCTGGGCCGGATGCCGTGCGCGAGCCGGCGCAGCTCGGCCACCGTCGTCGACACCTGCGCGACCGCGGTGTCCAGCTCGTCGGCGACGGCCCCGGCGTCGGCCCCCAGCGAGCGCTGGAGCACCCGCAGCCGCAGACCGAGGGAGACGAGACGCTGCTGCGCGCCGTCGTGCAGGTCGCGCTCGAGCAGGCGGCGCTCGGTGTACCCGGCGACGAGCAGCCGTTCCCGGCTCTCCTCGGCCTCGCGCAACGCGGCGGCGAGGTCGCCGCGCAGCCGCACGCTCTCCAGGAGCAGGGCGGCGGCCCGGGCCACCTCGCGCGGTGGCTCCCGCGTCGCGCCCGGCCCGGCGTGCAGGTGCGCGACGACCGCGCCGCCGAGCACGGCCGGGGTCCCCGAGCCGTCGTCGGCGGGGCTGCCCGGCCAGGTCACGGCGAGCCCGGGGTCGCGCAGGCCGCTCCGCAGCACGTCGAGCACCTCCTCGGGGCCGGCGACGCCGGCGCGGACCCGCCCGTGGAGCGCCGCGAGCCGGTGCAGTGCCCGCTCCCGCGCCGGGAAGAGCGCGCGCGCGACGAGTGACTGGACCCGTCCGCGGGCGGTGCCCAGCACGAACGCCCCGGCCGCCGCGACGAGGACCGCCGCCAGCACCGAGCTGCGCCCCAGGAGCAGGCCGGACACCGCGGACACGGCGAGCAGGGCGAGCAGCAGGCCGACGGCCATCAGGGCGTAGGCGACGGTGGCGACGAGGGCGTCGTCGACGTCGTAGAGCCGGTGCCGGAGCACGGCGATGCCGGTGACGACGGGCAGCGCGGCGTACAGGAGCCCGAAGGAGACGGTGACGACGACGCCGGAGCCGCCGGTGACGAAGTAGGCCAGCCAGCCGACGAGGAGGGTGAGCGGCAGCCCCCACCCGACCAGCGCGAGCCACCGGACCTGCGCCCGCAGCACGCGGTCACCCCGCCGGTAGCGCAGCGCGACCGAGGCGGCGGCCGCGACGAGGAGCGCGAGCAGGACCGGCAGCAGGGCCAGCGCGAGGACCGCGGCCGGGCCGCCGTCACCGAGCGCGGCGAGCACCTGGAAGGCCAGGGCCACGGTGGGCAGGCCGGCCAGTGCGACCCGGCCGGGACGGTTGGCCGGCCGACCGTCCGGGAAGACGGCGAGCAGGAGGCCCACCGGGACGTAGAACCACATCCACGAGCCGTCGAGGAGGGCCACCAGGGCCGCGGGCTGCGGCTCGACGGGCGCCGGGACCGAGACCGCCCCGAAGAGCACCGCCTCGACCCCGAGCAGCGCCAGGACCGGACCCACCGCGTTGCGCGGGGCGTGCCGGCTGACGACGAGGGCCGCACCGAGCGCGACCGCGGCGACGACGGCGAAGACCCGAGAGGACGAACACCGCCTGGCCCAGGGACGCGCCGAGCAGTGCCCGGTGGCGCACGGTGAGGACGACCTCGACCGCGACGAGCAGTGCCGCGACACCGGAGGCCGCCAGCGTCGTCGCGCGGGGCCAGCGCATGCGCCGAGGATAGGGCGCGCGGACCGGGGCCGCCTCCGTGCTGGCACCGGGACCCGGTCCGGGGGTGGCGACGATGTGCGCGCGCCGGCGGCGGCGGGAGCGTGGAGCCGCGGCGCCAGACCGGGGCCGGACCCAGACCGACCAGGAGGTCACCATGCACCGTATCCACCGCGCCGTCGCCGGAACCGCCACCTCAGTCCTCGTCGCCGGTGCCGTCGCCGCGCTCGGCCCGAGCGCCTGGGCCGACCCCGTCAACCGGATGACCAGCACGGCCACGGTCGGCTGCGCCGACGGCTCGACCTACGAGGTGACCGCGCCCGACCGTAGTGCGCAGTTCGCGGTGGCCCACGACCTGGGCAGCAACGCCGTCCTGATCCCGCTCGCCTGGGGGACCGCGCACATCGAGCTGCACAGCCTCGTCGACGGCGCCCTCATCGACTCCTTCGACGAGGGGTGGGGCGGCGTCAAGGGCAGCTCGCAGGCGCAGCCGGGCGCGAAGGCGTGCACCGTCTCGATCAGCGGCCCCGAGGACATCCCGGAGCTCGGCACGGTGCTGGTGACCGTGGACATCCCGGTCACCCTCGTGGTGACCCCCCGCTGACCCGGACCCGGGGCCGCCCGGCCGGGGGCGGCCCTCAGCGGGCCGGCTTGGCGACCGGGACGAGCTCGACGTCGCGGGCCGCGACATCGGCACCCTCGGCGTACTCGAGGGCACCGGTGAGCCGGCCCGCGGCCCGCAGGTCGGACTCGCCGGTGCGGACGTGCTCGAGGACCTCCGCCGGCCCGACGAGCGTCATCGACGGGACCTCGGCACGCATCCCGACCTTGGCCTCCGACTTGGCCTTCCGGACGACGGCCAGCGCGGCCCCGACCGCGCTGAGCAGGCCCGGGTCGCCCCCGGCCGGGACCTCGTCGACGGTCGGCCACGCGGCACGGTGCACCGACCCGTCGTGGGTCCAGGACCACACCTCCTCGGTGACGTAGGGCAGGACCGGCGCGAGGAGCCGCAGGACGACGTCGAGGACGATCCGCAGCGTGGCCCGCGCGGACGCGGCCGCCTCCTCGCCCCGCGAGCCGTAGGCCCGGTCCTTGACGAGCTCGAGGTAGTCGTCGCAGAAGGTCCAGAAGAACGTCTCGGTCACCTCGAGCGAACGGGTGTAGTCCCAGGCCTCGAACCCGGTGGTCGCCTTCTGCACGACCTCGTGCAGCGCGGCGAGCACCGACCGGTCGAGCGGGTCGCCGACCTGCTCGGCGAGGTCGCCCGCCACGCTCTCCGAAGGACAGCGCGAACCGGCTCGCGTTGAGGACCTTGATCGCCAGCCTCCGGCCGACCTTCATCTGGCCGATGTCGTACGCGGCGTCGGTGCCGAGCCGGCCGCTGGCCGCCCAGTAGCGCACGGCGTCGGCGCTGTGCTCCTTGACGACGTCCTCGGGGGTGACGACGTTGCCCTTGGACTTGCTCATCTTCTTGCGGTCGGGGTCGAGGATCCAGCCCGAGATCGCGGCGTTGGTCCACGGCACGGTGCCGTGCTCGTAGAAGGCCCGGACGATGGTCGCGAAGAGCCAGGTCCGGATGATGTCGTGCGCCTGCGGGCGCAGGTCCATCGGGAAGACCTTGGCGAAGAGGGGGTCGGGCTGCCCGGTGCCGTCACCGCGCCAGTTGCCGGCGATCTGCGGGCTCAGCGAGGACGTCGCCCACGTGTCGAGGACGTCCGGGTCGCCGACGAACCCACCGGCCACGCCTCGCTGGTCCTCGGTGTAGCCGGCGGGCGGGTTCGCCGCGGGGTCCACCGGCAGCTCGGACTCCTCGGGCAGGATCGGGTGCTCGACGTCGGGCTCGCCGTCGGCGTCCACCGGGTACCAGACCGGGATCGGCACGCCGAAGAAGCGCTGGCGGGAGACGAGCCAGTCGCCGTTGAGCCCTTCGACCCAGTTCGCGTAGCGGGAGCGCATGAACGGGGGGTGGAAGTCGATGGCCTGCCCCCGGGAGACCAGCTTCTCGTTGAGGTCGCGCCTCGCGCCCACCGTTGCGGATGTACCACTGGCGGGTCGTGACGATCTCGAGCGGCTTCTCGCCCCGCTCGTAGAAGTTCGCCTTGCGCTGGGTGGGGTGGGCTCGCCGTCGAGGTCGCCCGAGGCACGCAGCGCCGCGACGACCGGCCTCGCGCGCGCCGAAGACGCGGTGCGGCCGGCGACCTCGTCCTCGTAGAGCCGCTTGCCGGGCAGGTGCTCGAGCCACTCGGGCACCTCGGCCTGGAGCCGGCCGGTACGGGTGACCAGCGAGCGGGTCGGCAGCCGCAGCTCCCGCCACCACAGGACGTCGGTGAGGTCGCCGAAGGTGCAGCACATCGCGATCCCGGCCCCCTTGTCCATCTCGGCGGCCGGGTGCGCGCAGCACCGGCACCTCGACGTCGAAGAGCGGGGTGCGCACGCCTGGACCCGAAGAGCGGCTGGTAGCGCTCGTCGTCGGGGTGGGCGATGAGGGCGACGCAGCTGGGGATGAGCTCGGGCCGGGTGGTCTCGATGTACACCGGGCCGTCGGGGCCGTGGAAGGCGACCCGGTGGTAGTGGCCCGGGTAGTCGCGGGCCTCGAGCTCGGCCTGGGCGACCGCGGTCTGGAAGGTGACGTCCCACAGCCCGGGCGCCTCCGCCTGGTAGGCCTCGCCCCGGTGGACGTTGCGCAGGAAGGCCTGCTGGGAGGTGGCCCGCGAGTGGTCGTCGATGGTGCGGTAGCCGATCGGATTTGATCACGACCGACCACATCTCGCCCGCGGGCTCGATCAAGAAGGACGGCCCCGCCGGCCAGTACCTGATCCGCCACCAGGTCGGCGTGCAGGACTTCAACTCCTACGGCTCGCGCCGCGGCAACCACGAGGTGATGGTGCGCGGCACCTTCGCCAACATTCGCCTGCGCAACGAGCTGGCGCCGGGCACCGAGGGCGGCGTCACCCGCCACATGCCCGACGGCAAGGAGATGTCGATCTTCGAGGCGGCCGAGCTTTACGAGAAGGAAGGCACGCCGCTGATCATCGTCGCCGGCAAGGAATACGGCACCGGTTCGTCGCGCGATTGGGCGGCGAAGGGGCCGAACCTCCTGGGCGTGCGCGCGGTGGTCGCCGAATTGTTCGAGCGCATCCATCGCTCCAACCTGGTCGGCATGGGCATCCTGCCGCTGGTGCTGCCGGAAGGCGTGACCCGCGCAGACTCCCTCAAGCTCGACGGCACGGAGACCTTCGACATCGCCGGCATCGAGAAGGGGATCAAGCCGGGCATGATGCTGCCGCTCGCCGATCCATCGCGCCGGCGGCAAGACGGAGACCATCGAGTGCAAGTGCCGCATCGATACCCTCGACGAGGCGGACTACTACCGCCACGGCGGCATCCTGCCCTACGTCCTGCGCGGCATGATGGCCGCCTGACGCAGCCGTTTCGCGCGGCATCGTAATGGCCGGGGGCGTTCCACAGGGCCCGCGTCTCGAGGGCCTCACCGCTTGGACCCTGACCGAGGGCCACGTCGGGATGGAGACCCAGACCCGGGCGCTAGCCGTGGCGCTCGGGCTTGATCCCGTGGTCAAGCGCGCGCCTGCCCCGCGCCTGTGGTCGTGGCTCCCGGGCACCCTGTGGCCCCGTCCGCTGGCCGTCGCCAACGCGCGTGGTGCCGAACTCGTGCCGCCGTTTCCCGACGTGCTGATCACCTGCGGGCGGCGCAGCGTGCCCCCGGCGCTCGCCATCGGGCGTGCGAGCCGGCGCCGTGGCGGGCCCGGCACCTTCCTGATCCATATCCAGAACCCGCTCGTGGCCCGCGATCGTTTCGATGTGCTCGTGATCCCGGCCCATGACGGGATCGACGGTCCCAACGTGGTGACCTGCCTCGGTTCGGTCCACGGTCTGACCCGCGCCCGCCTTTCGGCCGAGGCGGAGGTCATGCGGGCCCGCTTCGCGCGCCTGCCGCGCCCGCTCGTGACCGTGCTGGTAGGCGGCGCCAATCGCGCCTACGGCATCGGCGCGCGCGAGATCGCGGCGCTCGCCGACCGGCTCGGGGCGTTGCGGCAGACGACCGGTTGCGGCCTCGCCGTGGTGCCGTCGCGCCGCACCGGTGCTGCCAACGTGGCGCTGCTCAAGGAACGTCTCGACCGCCCCGGCGGCTACGTGTGGGACGGCAGTGACGCCAATCCCTATCTCGCCCTGATCGGCCTCGCCGACGCGCTTATCGTAACCTGCGATTTGGTCAACATGGTATGCGAGGCGGCGGCGAGCGAGCGGCCCGTTTACGTCGTCATGTATCCCGGCACCTCGGCGCGGTTCGATGCGTTCCACGCCGCCATGCGCACGCGCAATCACGCGCGCCCGTTCGACGGCACGATCGATTTCGACTGGCGGCCGGTGCCGCTCCACGAAATCGAGACGACGGCCGACGAGATCGCGCGCCGCTACCGTTCGCGGCGCGGCATCGCCTAGTAGGGCGTTCCGTCCTTGCGGGTGAAGCGCCATTTGCCGTCTTCGCCCATCACCGCCTTGATGTCGTCGTCGGGATAGCTGCCCTCGTCGCCCCTGGTGCGGTCGCCGATCTCCAGATAGACGAAATCCGCATCGCCGCGGTTGACGATGTGATGACCGTCGCCGGTGCCGGCGCGGAAGCCCGCGCACATGCCGGGCACGAGCGCTGTCTCGCCCGCGTCGGTGATCAGTGTTGCTGTGCCTTCGAGAATATAGACCAGCTCGTCCTGCCGGCTATGGGCGTGGCGCAGCGCGCTTTCGCCGCCGGGTTTGATATGGGTCAGGTTGACCCCGAAATTGCCGAGACCGAAGGCGTCGCCGAGGGCGCGCTTCTCGCGTCCCGCCATGCGCTCGGCGAACGGTGAGGGATAATTTGTGGGCCGGGTGCGAGGTGCCACGTCGGCGGCGTTGAGCGCGACGGGGAAGCGGGAATCGGTCATGGATCGCCTCGGAAAACGGGGTTGCGGCGCGCATGATATCACGTGCCGCGCTAAGAGAACCGACCCGCTCTAGGGGCGGTTCCTGTCGGACCCGTTGCCGAGCCTGGATGCCCAGTCCCGCGCCCATTTCCGGAGCGTTATACGGCCCACGGTACCTTCGCCCTGCATCGGAAACATGTAGTCGACGATGAGGAGCTGGTTGTTGTCGAACCGTACGTATTTAACCGTGCGGACCAGCGGCGGGATCGCCAGGGCCTTCTTCTGCATCCAGTGATAGAACGTCGCATAGGGCGACGACGCGTCGCCGGGATCGTTGATCTTCAGGCGCGTCTGCCGCCAGCACCAGGTTCCCGGCCCGGCGGGGGGCGTCTCGGTCCTGACGTAGCCGCTCTTTTTCTTCCTGTCGCAGATGTCGAGGACGGCGAAGTGGTTCATCCTGGCGACGTCGAGGTTCGCAAGAACATAGACGATGCCGGTGACTTTCCCGTTCGAGACCCGCGCCAGATAGAGCGTCTTCATGGCGATCATCTGATCGCCGAACATGGGAAGCTCCTCGTCCGTGGCGATGTCCCAGTTTCCCCCCGGCAGGGGGATCGCATAATGCTGCTGCCCCCCGAACCGGATCTCGCCCTTGACCGCATGGGCCGGCGCGGCAAGCGCCATCATGACGACCGTCATCACAAGCAGGATTTTCATGGGCGCACCCATCGGTGGAAACGCGGTCCCCTGCCGCGCGGTAGCAGGATGCCACGGGGCCGGGATTTTGGGTAGAGTGGGGCTGGCAAGGCCGCGGCCCCCTTGATAGAAAGGGTGGCAGCACGGCCAATCTACGGCCACGGAACGAGTATGGCGCTCAATATCGAAACCTTCACCAACAAGGGCTGGCGGCCCGGCAACAATGCCGGCGGCTCGACCCTGTTCAAGGCGCTCGGCCATCCCATGACCGCGGCGCGCGCTCGCGCGACGTTGGTCGAGATCGCCAAGCGCGGCCCGGTCGCGATCTATGATCCCTACGGCCAGGTCGGGCACTGCGACAGTTTCTACAACCTGGGTGCCCTCGATATCGCGGGCGTGCTCGTCCAGAACCTCGCCGACATCGACAAGCCGGTACTGGGCCGTCCGGCGCAGCCGGTCACCGAGCTCGCGGATACCGACTGCCGCACGGTACTGGTGTGCGCGTTCGATGCCGCCAAGCCCATCGAGCACATCCGCCATCTCGTTCCGGACGGCGTCGAGATCGCGAGCTTCGATGCGTTCCGCCTGCCCGACGACATGCTGACCAACACGCGCGAGTACCTCGCGCCTCTCAACTTCGTCACCAATTTCGATTCCTGAGCGAAAGCGACGATCACCACACGCGCATCACCTCCGTCAACTACTGGGGCAGCTACGGCGCAAAGAAGCCGGCCATGTGGCTCAAGCTGTTCGATGCCGACGGCCGCGCGCTCGCCGAATGGACCGAAGACCTGCCCGGCCCCGGCGCCGCCTTCGCGATCAATTCGGCGGAGGTGCGCGCGCGCTTCGGCCTCGGCCCGTTCGCGGGCTCGCTGTTCATGCATGCGATCCGGGTTGCCGGCCACGACATCATGAAATACGCCGTCGATACCTACGGCGAGGGGGCGCCGCACCTGTCGGGTACCCACGACGCCAATCCGTGGCCGGCCGACCTCTACGCCGGGCTGCCCGCGCCCGACGACGGCGAGCGCGTCCGGCTGTGGATCCAGAACAGTCACCCGGTCGCCATCCCGGCGGGCGAAGTAGGCGTCAACATCATGGGGTCCCAGGACATCCGCCGCCTCGAGGACGAGGTGCCGGCGTTCGGCTGCCACCGTATCGACATCGCCGAGCTGCTGCCCGAGGCGCGCTGGCCCCGACCAGATCGAGGTCCGTGCCGGGCGCTACTTCGTGCGCCCACGCTACGAGATCGAGGAGGCCTCGGGGCGCGTCCGCTTCTGCCACGTCAACGTCGAGCGCACCGACCTGTCGCCCGACCCCAACATCCCGCGTCTCGGCGACAGTCTCGGCAAGGGCTATATCCTGCCCTTGCCGGTCCTGCCGGTGGCCCATTACCGGGCCACCATCCTGCCGACGCCCATGACCACGGCCCAGCAGGAGCTGCCGATCGCGGTCGCGCTCTATGACGCCGACGGCACCGAGGTGGCGCGCCGATTCCTCGGCCGCGTGCCGCGCCGCTCCAGCACTGCGGTTGCGGTGGACGAGCTGCTGGCCGAGGCCGGTGCCGCGCTGCCGGCGGGCTACGGCCATGCCGAGCTGATGTACGACTTCCGCGAGGGCGGCGAGGCCGACGGCTGGCTGCATGCGCTTGCGCGCTTCGAGGCGCGTGACGGCGGCCATATCACCGAGACCACCTTCGGCGCCCATATCTACAACACCGCGCTGGTCTACCGCGACGAGCCGCAGAGCTACAACACGCGCCCGCCCGGCCTGTCGACGCGGCTGTTCCTGCAGCTTGGCCGCGACGGGCTCGACGCGCTCTGCCACCTGATCTACCCGGCGAGCCTGCCGTGGCATCCCAGGTCGCAAACCCGCATCACCGCGTTCGCCGCGGACGGCCGCGAGGTGGCATCGCACGACGTCGCGATCCCGTGCGGGGGCAGCCTGTTCTGGCGCATGGGCGGCCTGTTCGGCGAGGACGCGCGCAAGGCCTGGAAGGCGGCTACGTCATCGTCCGCGACACCACCTGCCGCTTGTTCGGCTACCACGGGCTCGCGCGCGCCGACGGGGCGTTTTCGCTGGACCATACTTTCGGATTCTAGGGGCGGCTGCTTTGGGGGCCGCGCCGGAACGCGCCCTCACCAAAGCGTGAAGCCGTTTGATTGGGAGCCGGCCGGGTACGGGCCTATGTTCACGTCATGACAAAAGCCGCCATGTCTCTTGTGCGCCTCGCCGCGCTTGCCCTGTTCGCCGCCGTCCTTTCCGCGGCGCCCGCGCGCGCAGGCGTGCCCGCCCGCCCCGCCGTGGTGGTGGAGCTGTTTACCTCGCAGGGCTGCTCGTCGTGCCCGCCCGCCGATGCCTATCTCGACGAGCTCGCGAAGCAGCCCGACATCCTCGCGCTTTCCATGCATATCGATTACTGGAACGGGCTCGGCTGGCCCGATCCCTATTCCAGCGCCGAGGTCACGGCGCGCCAGCGCGCCTATGCCCGCTCCCTCGGCGGCCACTACGTCTATACCCCGGAGATGATCGTGGCCGGCCGCAAGGACGCGGTCGGCTCGGAGCGCGCCACCGTGGCGCGCCTGATCGCCGCGGCCCGTGCCAAGGCCGGCGGCGGGCCCGAGGTCGCGCTGTCTCAGGCGGGTGGCAAGCTCACGGTCTCGGTCGGCGCCGCGCCGTTCACGGGCAAGGCGACGGTGTGGTGGGTCGCGTTCGATAACCGCCACACCACGAGGGTCGGCGCCGGCGAGAACGGCGGGCGCACGTCAGCTACGTCAGTCGTGCGCGATGTGCGCGCGGTCGGGAGCTGTCGGCAAGGCCACGAGCATCACCGTCGACGTCGCCGAGGAGCTGCGCGAGGGCTACCAGAACTGCGCCATCCTGGTGCAGGTGGACGGCACTGGTCCCATCCTTGCCGCTGCTGCCATCCCATGGCAGCTGGCACCCCGACTGCATTCCTGGCTTGCCGTCCGAGCTTCCGCAAATGATTTCGTGACCTCCTCGCGTTCCCAGGGCACCCGCCGGCGAACTGCCCGGCGCAGGCGCTATCCTTGTTTTGTTGTTCCCGTACGCGCTGTTGCAGGAGGTTCCCATGGCCATTCCCGTTCAGATCACCTTCCGAGACATCCCCCAGAGCGATGCCGTCGAGGCCAGGATCCGGGAGCGCGCCGAGCGGCTTGCCAAGTTCGCCGAGCGCGCCACGTCGCTGCATGTGATCGTGTCCGCGCCGCATGCCCGCAGCCAGGGACCGAGCCACAAGGGGCAGCTCTACCAGTTCACCCTGGAGCTGATGATGCCCAAGGGCGAGGTCGTGGTGCACCAGGGCGACAAGGGCGACCACGCCCACGAGGATGTCTACGTTGCCATGCGCGATGCGTTCGAGGCCCTCGAGCGCCGCGCCCATGAGCACCTTTCCAAGCTCGGCCATCAGTAAGCTCCGCACCGCACCGCGCGGGCCGCGAACACGCCACCGCTGATGACCGACGGCTTCCCTCCGGCAGCATCCGGCCCCCGTTTCGGGGCGCGGGCGGGCGGGCGCGTCACCGCCGTCCTCGGGCCGACCAACACCGGCAAGACGTATCTCGCCATCGAGCGCATGCTCGGCCACGCGCTCCGGCATGATCGGCTTTCCGCTGCGCCTGCTGGCGCGCGAGAACTACGAACGCGTCGTCGCGATCAAGGGCGCGCGCCAGGTCGCGCTGGTCACCGGCGAGGAGAAGATCGTGCCGCCCGACGCCGCGCTATTTCCTCTGCACCGTCGAATCCATGCCGCTCGACGCGCGAGGTCGCCTTCCTCGCCATCGACGAGATCCAGCTGTGCGCCGATCCCGAGCGCGGCCATGTCTTCACCGACCGGCTGCTGCACGCCCGCGGCACGGCGCGAGACCATGCTCCTGGGCGCCGACACCATGCGCGCCGCTGATCCGCGCGGCTGGTGCCCGACGCCGAGTTCATCACCCGGCCGCGCTTCTCCACGCTCACCTACGCCGGCTCGCGCAAGCTCACCCGTCTGCCGCGCGCGCACCGCCGTCGTCGCCTTCTCGGCCGCCGACGTCTATGCCATCGCCGAGCTGATCCGCCGCCAGCGCGGCGGCGCCGCGGTGGTGCTCGGCGCGCTCAGCCCGCGCACCCGCAATGCCCAGGTCGCGATGTACCAGGCTGGCGAGGTCGACTACCTGGTCGCGACCGACGCCATCGGCATGGGCCTCAACATGGATGTCGACCATGTCGCCTTCGCCGCGCTGCGCAAGTTCGACGGCCGCGCGCCGCCGGCTGCTCACCGCGGCCGAGATGGCGCAGATCGCCGGGCGCGCCGGACGCCACATGAACGACGGCACCTTCGGCACCACGGCCGAAGTCGGGCGACGCTGGACCCCGAGACTGGTCGAGCGATCGAGAACCACCGTTTCCACGCCGCTGCGCGCGTCTTCTGGCGCAACGCCAGCCTGCGACTTCACCTCCCTCGGGGCGCTCTGCGCAGCCTGGACGCGGCCCTCGGCACGGCCCGGCCTGGTGCGCGCCCGCGAGGCCGACGACGAGATGGCGCTGCGGCGCTCTCGCGCCAGATCGCGACATCGCCGCGCTGCGCGCGCGGCGCCGACGCAGTCGGGCTGCTGTGGGACGTCTGCCAGATCCCCGACTTCGCGCAAGGTCGATGAGCGATGGCCATGCCCGCCTGCTGGCCGGATCTACCGCCATCTCGCCGGATCGAGACGGGACGGCTGCCCGACCGACTGGGTCGCCCGGCAGGTGGACCGGCTCAACCGCACCGACGGCGACATCGACACGCCTGATGCACGCGCATCGCCCACATCCGCACCTGGACCTACGTCGCCCACCAGGGCCTGGCTGGACGATGCCGCCCTGGCAGGAGCGCACCCGCGCCATCGAGGACCGGCTGTCCGACGCGCTGCACGAGCGCCTGACCCAGCGCTTCGTCGACCGGCGCACCGCCGTCCTGGTCCGGGCCTGCGCGCCCGCGGGCATGAACGCGGCGGTCGCCGACGATGGTGAAATCTCGGTCGAAGGCCACTTGTCGGGCGGCTGGAAGGCTTCCGCTTCATCGCCGCGACTGCAAAGGGCGGTGACG